>NZ_CP069798.1:0-1452849 GCF_016894345.1 Paralysiella testudinis | reverse complement strand
TTTGCACACGGGCACCGGCGATGCTGCCTTTGGTATTGCCTTGCTCGGTGCGATCCAGAATCACCGGGATATCGCCGCCGCCCATCACAATATTGCGGGTGATGTTCAGGCGGCTGCGGCCGTAATGGGCATCGGCATTGCCCCACCAGCCGCTGCCTTGGCCGTGGTGGATGTATAAGGTGGCCAATAAATCCTGGCTGTTGATTTTGCTGCGGCTGTCTTGCATTTTGTTATAGCCCACCGCATAGGCCAAGCCACCGCCCAAATGTGTTTTGGCACCTAAAGGCTGCTCCAGATAGATGCCTATCTGGCCTTGGTGGGTGCGTTGGGCCGGATTCACATCATTGATATAGGCAGGCGCGGCATAGGTGTAGCCGCCATCCGTCCATACTTGGGCATCGCCCACACCCTCGCCGCCTTGTTGCAAGGCCAGATAACGGCGCGACAATGCATCATGCATGCCGCTTTGGCTCAGGCGCATGGCATTATGTGCTTGATTCAGCGCAGCACCGCCTTGCCTTGCCGAAGCAAGGATGTCGGCATTGGTTTGCTCCACAATCAGGCGCGTGAGCAAGCGGGAAAAATCGCGCATGCGTTGATCCACCCGCTCTTCACCCAATACCGAGGTGAGGAATTGCCAGTTGTCGGTTGCGGGGTTATGCCAAGTAGAGCCGCCGGGGATGCCGGGATTGTCGGTTTGGGTGTAGCCGTCAAAATCAGGCCCCAAATCCCAGTTGGTGGCCTCAAAGGCCACCACCGGCATCCCGGCTGCATCGAATGATTCTTGGTCGCTACAGCAACCCACCCCTTTGGGCTTGTATGGCTCGTTGGTGCCCGGCACCGGCTTGTCACCCTGATTCATTTTCACGGTAATGCCCAACTCCTTGGCCACGGCTAAGGCGTGGTCGCGCAGGGCGGCATAGCGGGGCACGGATTGGCCGCTGGCACGGTCGTAACTCAAATCGCCGCCATTGGCATACATAAAATCGCCGGTAATCAGGCTGTCCAAATTGTACATGCCGATGGCTTTTGCCCGCTCTGCGGCACTCATTTGGGCAACAAAATGCTTGGAACCCACCAAACCCATTTCTTCCGCGCCAAAGGCGATAAAGCTCAGGTTGTGCTCGGTGTCGATATTGGCCAGATTGCGTGTTAATTCGGTGAGCACGGCGGCACCGGAGCTGTTGTCATCCAAGCCTTGCAAAGTGCTGCGGTCAAGCCGGGCAGTGCTGAACGCGGTGTCGTAATGCGCACCCACATACAAGGTTTGGTCGGAACCTTGGCCTTGCTTGCTCACCACAATGTTTTTACTATTGAGGGTTTGCCCGCTCAAAATGCCGCGGCTGGCGGTGAAAGAAAACGGCTGCTCGCTTTGCTGATAGCCGCCGTGTGCCATACGCCCGCGCATAAACTCAGCGGCCTGCGGCTCTTTGCTGGAGCCGGCAGACCGCCCGGGGTAGTCGTTGATTAATTGCATCAAGGTTTGTTTGCCGTAGTTGCCGTATTCATCGGCCTGTGCCGGATAAGCAGCCAAAGCCAGCAAAACGGCAGCACCCAACGTGGGCAGGGATAAGCTATGTCGCATGATACGTTCCTTTGTTAATGTCAAGAAAATTTATCATGTCTATATCATACGCTATTGGCATCGCTTAATTGGAAAATGTGCAAAATCCTTGACTTATGCCAGATAAGGCTGCCTGAAAATATTGACACCGATTTACCGTTGCCAACAGGCTTCGTATAAGGGCTGTAAAGCGCGGATGGTTTCGGTGATGGCGACCAGGCTGTCGGTTTGTGCCAAATCGTTGCGTTCAATATGGCGGCCAATGCAGAAAAAATCGTCGTCGGCCAAAGCCAAGTCGTGGGCAAGCTGGGTGGCCACGGTGGGGTGGTCAGCATATTCGCCGTCGCTGTCGCGCCACATCGACCAATCGGCATACGCGCTCGCATCCAATGCGGCAGGCCATTGCCGGTATTGCGCCAAAGTAAGCCGCGACTGGTGGGCGCGGTGGCGATGCCAATCAAGGCTGATGCTTAAGCGGCGGCGGTTGAGCAGGATGGAAAAGATGGCCGCATCTTGTTGATGCTGCTGATATTTGAAATAGGCAAAAAAGTGCGCCCGCACTTGCCAGCCATTACACCAGCGCTCAATGTGCGGCGGTGCAAAGGGCACACCCAGCTGTGCATACACCTGCAAAATCAGGCTTTGCCACTGCCGCCACGCCGCCCGATAAGCCGCTTTAGTGGGCTCGATGGCTTCGGGCTGGTATTGCTTCATTTGCGCAAACTGGAAAAACGGGCGCTGGAATAAATCGCAGCTGTGTGGGCTGAGCATGGTAATGGCTTTACAAAATGTTTCAGGCAGCCTGAAAAATCACTAAACCTGCAACAGCAGATAGCGCCGTTCCCACGGGCTGATGACTTCAAAAAATTCTTCAAATTCGGTTTCTTTAATGGCCGCATAGCATTTTACAAAATTAGGCCCGAGCAAGTCGTGCAGCGGTGTGCAGGCCAGCAGCTCTTCTACGGCGTCGTCCAAATGGCGGGGCAGTTTTTTGGGGCGGCTGTAGCCGCTGCCGGTGAGCGGCTCGGTGGGCCGCAGTTGTTGCTGCATCCCCAGCAAACCGGCGCCGAGGCTCGCGGCAAATGCCAGATAGGGGTTGGCATCCACGCCGGGCAGGCGGTTTTCCACGCGGCGGGCTTGCGGGTGCGCTTGCGGCACACGCAGGCCGCAGGTGCGGTTGTCGTAGCCCCATTCGAGGTTGATTGGCGCGGCGGAAAAGCGGCTGAGGCGGCGGTAGGAATTCACAAACGGCGCCAGAAACGGCATTGCGGCGGGCAGATAGGTTTGCAGCCCGGCGATATGGTGGAAAAACGCCTCAGTGGCCTCGCCTTGTGCATTGCTGAACACGTTTTGCCCGCTGGCAATATCGACCACGCTTTGGTGCAGGTGCATGGCACTGCCCGGCTCGCCCTGCATGGGTTTGGCCATAAAGGTGGCGTACATGTTTTTGCGGATGGCCACTTCGCGGATGGTGCGTTTGAACAGAAATACCTGATCGGCCAACGCCAGCGGGTCGCCGTGATCCAGATTGATTTCCATTTGCGCCGGGCCCATTTCGTGAATCAGCGTGTCCACGCCGATGTTTTGCGCTTCGCACCAGTCGTACATCACATCGAAGATGTCTTCGTAGTCGTTCATGGCGTCGATGCTGAAGCTTTGCCGCCCGGCTTCGGTGCGGCGGGTGCGCCCCACCGGCGGCTCCAGTGGCAGGTCTTCATCCGGCTGCATTTGCACCAGATAAAATTCCATTTCCGGCGCAATCACCGGCCGCATACCCAGCTTTTGGTATTCGGCCAGCACGCGTTTGAGCACATTGCGTGGTGCCAGCTCCACCGGCGTGCCGTCAAAACGCAGGCTGTCGTGGATGATTTGCGCCGTCGGCTCCGACGCCCATGGCACCAGGCGCACGGTATCGGGGTCGGGCAACAGTCGCATATCGGGGTCGGTTTCGGGGGTAAAATCTTCTTCGGGGTAGTTGCCGGTAACGGTTTGGGTAAACACGGCTTCGGCCATGCGCATCCCTTCGGCGGGGTTGTATTTGTAGCGCGGGATGATTTTGCCGCGCGGGGTGCCGGTCATGTCGGGCACCATACATTCGATTTCGGTGATGCCGTGCTGGTCTAGCCAGGCATTGATTTTGTCGGCGTTACTCATAGGGGTGTCCGCAAATAGTGGGGTTAGGCTGCCTGAAAATAGTGGGTTTACAAACCCATGGCATGGCGCATCAATTGGGTTTTCAATAAGGGCGTGTGGTTAACCAGATTAAGGCCGGTATTGCGCAGCCACGGCAGGCCGGGCATGTGCTTATCGGCAAACAGTTTAAACAAGCCGTCGCAACTTTGCTGCATGGTGCGCACCGGCAGCAGGCGCTGTTGGCGGTATTGGGTTAGCAAGTGCCACGCGCCGATGTCGGCGGCCGGTGCCAGCAAGGCGGCCAGGCATTGTACGTCGCCAAAGCCCAAATTCACGCCCTGCCCGGCCAGCGGGTGAACGGTGTGCGCGGCATCGCCAATCAACACCAAGCGCTGTGCGATGGTGGACTGCGGCTGACGCAACACCAATTCAAACGCAAAGGCGCGGCTGCGTGCATTTAATTCACCCAATACCTGTTCACCTTGTGCGGCCACGGTGGCGGCCAGGGCTTCCGCATCCAGTTGGGTAAGCTTTTCGGGCGTGGCGGTAGACCACACAATCGAAATTTGCTGCTCCGGCAAGGGCAGATAGGCCAATACTTCGCCCTGTTTAAACCATTGGTAGGCGCAGCCCTGATGCGGTTTTTCGGTGGCAAAATTGGCCACCACGCCATGATGGTGGTAGGGCTGCGCGGCCACGGCAATCCCGGCTTGATGGCGCAGCCACGATTGGGCGCCGTCGGCACCAATCAGCAATTGGCTGCCGATTTCAGCACCGTCGGCCAGCGTAATATAGGCATGGAACACATCGCTGCGCATGCCCACTACTTCTTGGGTGTCGGTAACTACGCCTGCTTCCAGCAAGGCCTGCCACAAATGTGCCAGCAAATAGCGGTTTTCCACCATGTGGTTTAAGTAGCCGCCGCTGTCGCCCACATCAAATTCAATGCGCCCGCCGCTGTCGCCGCGCACATCCATGCGCCGCACCGGCTGGTTGCGCTGATGCGGCCACACGCCCAAGCTGTCTAAAAAAGCCTGATTGGCCGGGCTGATGGCAAAAATACGCGCATCCCAGCTTTGCGCCAGCGCGGCCAAATCGGTACTGGGGCGTTGTTTGTCCAGCAATAGCACCTGTTTGCCGCTGCGCTGCAACACCAAGGCCATGGCTGCGCCCACCAAGCCACCGCCCAGAATTACCGCATCGTATTGTTGTGTCATGGTTTTATCTGTTGTTGGGTAAGGCTGCCTGAAAACATTTGGCTTTGTTTTCAGGCAGCCTATTATTGAAGATAATATTGAAAATTAGCGCGGTTTATCCGTGCCGATACCAAACACCAGCTGCTCGGTAAACCGCCGCCGCCACGGTGCCACGCTATTGAGCAAAGACATACCCGCGCCCTGCCCGGCCTGCAACCACGGTGCGGCGTGGTCGAATAACGTCACCACGCCGTGGGTAAAACCCACCACGGCTTGCGCATCTAGGCGGCGCAATTTGGCATACTCGGCACCCAAGCGGGTGTTGTGCGCCCAATCGGCGCGGCCAAGCAGCTGCACCGCCGCCATGGCGTCGCGCACACCCAAGTTCAGACCTTGCGCTGCCACCGGATGCAGGGTTTGCGCGGCATTGCCGATGCACAGCACCCGATTGCTATACACGCGGTTTAGCTGTTGCCGCTTCAGCGGAAACACCGCCGCAGTACCCATTTGCTGCAATGCGCCTAGGCGTTGCCCCAGCACGGTGTCGATTTGGGCGGCAAATTGAGCCAAATCCATCTGCCGCCGCGCCGCAGCTTCGGCAGGCGTGCATGTCCACACCAAGCGGTAGGCATCGCCGTAGGGCAGCAAGGCAAAAGGGCCGGCATCGGTAAAGCGCTCATAAGCGGTGCCGCTAGCGGGCCTGGCAAAATGCAACGTGTTCACCAAGGCTTGCTGGTGGTAATCGTGTTCATGGCGTACCACGCCCGGCAATTGCGCCGCCAATTGCCCGCCTTCGGCCAAAATCAGCCATTGCGCGGATACACCGGCCTCACCCGCTGGCGTTTTGATGTCGGCCCACGCCCATTGCGCCAAAGAATGCAGCCGCGTGACTTCTGCCTGCCACAACACCGGCACATTTTGCGCCTGCAACGCCGCCTCGCAAGCTGCCAGCAAACGCGCATAATCAATGGTTTGCCCCAAATAAGGCAGCCCCACATCGGCCGCACGCAATACGGTGCGGCCAAAGCGATGCTGGCGCGACACATGCACAGTGTCAATCGGTGTGGTGGCGTCTTCCGGCAGCACCACGCCCGCCGCGGCAAAGCAGGCCAGGCTGTGGTAAGACAAGGCCAGCGTGCGCCGATCCGGCACGCACACACCGGCGGCTCGCGATTCCAACAGCAACACCTGCCGCCCCTGCTGCTGCAAGACCAAGGCGGTGAGCATCCCCACCGGCCCTGCGCCCACCACCATTATCTGAACATGCTGCGGCCATGATTTCATCACACTGAATCCACACCCATTGCGGGCAAGCAAAAACGCTATTCTAACCCAGATTGGGGTTGAGAAAAATCGGTGTAATGCCGACAGTCAAAAGCATCCATATTGGCCGTATTAAAGCGAGGCACCCTATCGCTGCACGCTGTTTACGCTAATCGATATACTGCTTTAAAAGGCTGCCTGAAGATATTGATAATAATTCTTATTAATGTTATATTATAATACTAATTCTACAAAATAAGATAACAAGGCGGCGAGCCGCAGACAGTACACCTAGTACGGCAAGGCGAGCCAACGCAGTTAGGTTATTTTGTAGAATTAGGGTCTGTTCACAATTACTTGTCATACCCTTGAATAAAAAAGAAACGCAGGCATAAAAGGAAGTTCTCACACCCCCCAATACACCTGCGATGCCCCGTACACTACTCAAAGATGAACATTGGACGAAGCTGTTACCCTATTCTGCGTGATTTGGGTATTTATAGCAAACCCAATTTGCGCAGAATTCTTGAAGGCATACTTTACAGAATAAGAACCGGCATACCGTGGCGGGATTTGCCCGAGTATTTCGGCAAGTATCATACTGTTTATACCGCTTATAACCGTTGGTCAGAAAAAGGCATTTTTACTGCAATCTTGAAACAGCTCAGCCAAGAGAGTGACTTGGAGTGGGTAGCCATAGACGGCAGTTATATCCGTGCTCACCAACACTGCGCCTTCAGCGCTCAGTGCGCAAGAGGATCGCGCAATCGGTATGAGCCGAGGCGGCAGAACCAGCAAGATTCATCTGGCTGTAGATGCTGCAGGCAATCCGGTTGAGGTTATCGTTACTGCGGGCAATATCCATGATGTCACCGTTGCACCGGAGCTGCTTGACAATATCAACCTTACCGAAACTGAGTTGGTTAATGCGGACAAAGGTTACGATTCAGACCGGCTCAGGGAGCAAATAGAGCAAAGCGGTGCGAAAGCCAATATTCCCTATAAAAGCAATAGGGAAGAGAAAAATAAAGACATGGACTGGTATTTATATAAAATCAGGCATTTGGTAGAGAATGCCTTTTGCCGTTTGAAACATTTCCGAGCGATTGCCAGCCGTTACGATAAGCTGAAACGCAACTTCCACAGTACGGTTTTATTGGGGTGCATTGTGATGTGGTTACCTTTATGACAAGTAATTGTGAACATACCCTAGTATAACAACTAAATCAAACCCGATGGAGTTCCTATGAAGCCGAATTTACACCCGCAAAACTACCGCGCAGTGCTGTTCTACGATAGCGGCGCCCAACACGGCTGGATAATCCGCTCTTGCGCACCCACACAGCAAACCATAGTTTGGACTGATGGGTGCGAATACCCGGTAATGATGTTGGACACGTCATCAGCATCGCACCCCGCCTACACCGGCAAACAGCGCAATGTCAACAGCGAAGGCCGTGCCAGTCGCTTTAACCACCGTTACAGCAACATCATCCACAAACTCAAATCGGGAAGCTGAATTATGCAAGTACTATCATCCTTAAAAACCGCCAAACAACGCCATCGTAATTGCCAAGTAGTGCGCCGCCACGGCAAGGTGTATGTGATTTGCAAAAGCAATCCACGCTTTAAGGCACGACAACGTTAAGCCGAATTAAACAACGGCCAAACACAACAAAAAGACTTTCAGGCAGCCTGAAAGTCTTTTTTATATTTACCCACATCAACCCAAAGCAAAAGCTATTTAGCCGAATCCGGCACCACCGGTGCAATACTTTGTTTTTGCACCGCCGGCACCACGCCTTCAGCCTCTTCTTTGCCGGTATTGGCCACCGGCATGGTGCTGATTTTGGGCGCGGCCGTGGCTGCCACCGGCACCACCTCAACCGCTTTTTCAGCCGCCACCGGTGCTGCCACGGTGGTGCTGGGCGGTGCCGACAACGTGGCCATTTCACCACTGCTCTGCTGCCCCGACCACAACTGCCAGCCCGCCACCGTCACCGCAGTAACACTGGCGGCCATGGCAAACCATTTGAAAAATGGCTGATTGGCCACCGCTTGCACAGCACCTGGTTGCGGGCAAGCAGGTGACGCCGGCATAGGCATTTGCACCGCATCTTGCTGTGTTTCTTGCAAACGCTGCGCCAATTGCATCAACGTGGCCGAATCCAAACCACCACCCGAACGCATTTGTGCGCTTTGGCGCAGGCTATCGCCAATCACATGGTAGCTGTGCCAACGCGCGCGTCCAGCCTCATCGTCTATCCACGTCCAATCGTCGGCGGCTGCCGCCTCATTATCCATGGCGGCGGAAACAGCCTCCCAGCGTTCATCATCTGTTTTTTTGGCATTCATAAGCTTGGTTACCATCTTTGGTTTTCGGCCGTATCCAGCAAAGGCCGCAGTTCTTTTGCAATCACTTCGCGGGCGCGGAAAATACGCGAGCGCACGGTGCCGATGGGGCAATTCATGGTTTGGGCAATCTCTTCATAAGACAAACCTTCCATCTCCCGCAGCATAATGGCTTGGCGCAATTCTTCAGGCAGCCCGGCCACGGCTGCATCCACAGTATGGATGATTTCGCGATTGAGCAAATCGGTTTCCGGTGTGCGGTAGTCCGGCATTTGCTCGGTTAAATCCAGCAATTCGCCTTCATCATTGGCCAAGCCGCCTTGAATGACCGGCTGGCGACCATTAACCACCAGAAAATTTTTGGCGGTATTGATGGCAATGCGATAAAGCCAAGTATAAAAGGCACTATCGCCGCGGAAATTGGGCAATGCACGGTAGGCTTTGATAAACGCTTCTTGCGCCACATCATTGACTTCATGCTCGTCTTTGACAAAACGGAACAGCAAACGCGTTAAACGGCGTTGGTATTTCGACACCAGCAGTTCAAATGCGCGGCTGTCCCCTTTTTGGGCACGCTCCACCAAAACCCGATCGACTTCACAATCATTCATATCAGACCTTTAATCATAAGACAGGCCCGCACATGAACGTTATGCCCATTGTGACCAGACCTATTTAGCTTAAGTTCCATTGGCTCAGAACTTTATGTTGGTATTAGGCAAGCCCGCCATCCACGGCAACAACCCACCTGCCACCCCCACATCCACGGCAACCGCCACACCCGACACCGCCACACAGCGTTGGTGTTCATCGGCCAAAATAGGCCAGATAGTACGCATAAAAGGGGCGATCTTCTGCTCTTGCAGCATTTTTTTCACGTTTTTACGCCCCACCTTAAGCAATAAGGTATCGTGCGCCTGTACTTGGCGTAACCACAAAGGCCCCATAGCCGCAGGTAAGCCCAGTGCATGTGTTTGCCAATGCAACGGTATCCGTGCAGGTTTATCCCCCACCGCCACACAACACGGCAATTGCGCCAGCCACGGCCATTGTTGTTGTATATCCGCCCGCTGTGGCCACAATATATGCCGATGCAATACCGCCGCCCCTTGCGGCAACGGCCATTGCGCTTGTGTGATTTCAGGCAGCCTTAATTGTGCTGCAAACGCAGCAATGCTGCTGCGCGACGGCACGCCCAAATCATGCTGACGGGCAAAATAATGCAGTTGCAGCTGCTGGCGCTGCGGGCTAAGCCTGCGCCAGTGCTGCACATCGAATACGCCGCCGGCACACACTTGCTGCCAATCTTGGGCGCAGACTTCGTCTTGCAATGCCAAGGCGTCTTGCAGCTGGCCAATGCTGCTGCCGATTTGCGCGGCCAAATGCGGCAGCCGCGCTTGCCACGGCGGCAAGCCTTGTTGGCGCAACCAGTTGCGCAATAAACTAGTATCGTGATTGCTGCCGTCTTCCACATACGGCAATTGCCATGCCGCCGCATACTGTTGCAGCTGCGCCCGCGAAAACGGCAGCAAGGGCCGCCACAAAACCTTATCGGCATCCAGCCTGCGCAACGGCGGCATCGCCGCCAACGCCCGCAAGCCGCCACCGCGCAAAGCGGCCAACATAAAGGTTTCGGTTTGATCGTCTTGATGGTGTGCCAACACCAGCGCCGCCGCCTCGCTGCGGGCAAATGCGGCATAACGCGCCGTGCGTGCCGCCCCTTCGATGCCTTGGCCGTTGCGCGACACCGCTACTTTTTCCACCCGCAGCGGTATCTGCCATTGCGCGCACAGGTTTTGGCAAAATACTACCCATTCATCGGCAGCCGCTTGCAGGCCGTGGTGCACATGCACCGCCCGCACAGTAATCGGCAGCTCGCTTTGCAAGCGCTGCAATACGTGCAGCAACACCACCGAATCCAGCCCACCGCTTAAAGCCACCTCCAAAACACAACGGTCAGCCATTAAGGCTGACCATTGTTGCCGCAGCGCAGCGGCCAAGTCGGGAGCGGGCTTATTTGAGGTTGAATTGGCCATAGCTCATCAAACGGTCGAAACGGCGGGTTAATAAATCCGCCATCGGCATGTTTTGTGCTTCCTGTAATTGTGCCGTGAGCACCGCTTTTACCCGTTTCATGATTTCCGGATAGTTGCGGTGGGCACCACCCAACGGCTCTTCAATGATTTTGTCGATTAGCTTCAACTCTGCCAGCCGTTTGGCGGTAATGCCCAGTGCTTGCGCCGCTTCGGGGGCTTTTTCGGCGGTTTTCCACAAAATTGAAGCGCACCCTTCTGGCGAAATCACCGAATAAGTGGCGTATTGCAGCATATTGATGTAATCGCCCACCGCAATCGCCAAGGCACCGCCAGAACCGCCTTCGCCGATAATGGTACACAACACCGGCACCCGCAAGCGGGTAAGTTCATACAGATTGCGGCCAATGGCTTCCGACTGGCCGCGCTCCTCGGCGCCAATACCCGGATAGGCACCAGGGGTGTCAACAAAAGTGAGCACGGGGATTTGGAATTTTTCTGCCGTTTTCATCAAGCGCAACGCTTTGCGGTAGCCTTCCGGCTTGGGCATACCGAAATTGCGGCGGATTTTTTCTTTGGTGTCGCGCCCTTTTTGATGGCCGATTATCATCACGCTTTGGCCGTTAAAACGCGCCAAGCCGCCCACAATGGCGGCATCATCGGCAAACGCACGGTCGCCGTGCAGCTCTTCAAAATCGGTGCACAAGGCATGGATGTAATCAAGTGTGTAGGGGCGCTGAGCATGGCGCGACACTTGCGACACCTGCACTGGCGTGAGTTTACTGAAAATCGACTTGGTTAATTCGTCGCTTTTTTTCTTCAGCCGGTTGATTTCTTCCGAAATATCCAGCACCGAATCGTCTTGCACAAAGCGCAATTCGTCAATTTTCTGCACCAATTCGGCAATGGGCTGTTCAAAATCCAAGAAAATCTGTTTCATGTTATTCGCTGACACCACAAGGGGAATTGCATATTATGATACGCGAAGAAATGCGGTCATGCAGCATCATCCGCAAAAATCCTGTTCAGGCAGCCTGCAAATATCCGCTGCCAAACCGCAGTAGTAAAGTATTTAACCTAAAAAACACTACCTTAGTATTTTGTGGCTTTGCAACAAATTCAACTATTTAATTTTAGAGTCACTGCAATCAATATATAAACATCATATTAAAAACAAAATAAATATTTAAAGGCTGCCTGAAAGCCTATATTCAACATTTTAAAATCATCAAACCCAATATTATTTAAATTAAAATAAAAATACCCACACCCGTTTTGCAGCAAAACCTGTGTAAACACAAGATTCAACGTCCCCTCCCGCTTGAATGCCGCCGATTTGCGGTAAAATCCATACCTTAATATAGATTACCGTTACGGAGTGAGCGCATGAGACCCCATCCACTGCACAACCTGTTTGCCCCCAAGCACATCGCCGTGATTGGCGCCAGCGACCGCTCCAACAGCATAGGTCAACGCCTGCTCACCAATCTGCTCGCCAGTTCGTTTAATGGCAAAATCACTCCGGTGAACATCCGCCACAAAATCGTGGGCGGGCTTACCGCCTACGCCAGCGTTACCCAAATTCCCGACCCCGTGGATGTAGCCATTGTGCTCACCCGTATCGACTCGCTGGAAACCATTTTCAAGGAGTGCCATAAGCGCGGCATCCGCTTTGTGATTCTGGTCAAAACGCTGGAAAACGTGCACACGCAAGACCGCGCCATACTGAAAAAAGCCGTAGCCAAGGCAAAAAAACTGGGTGTGCGCGTACTCGGCCCCAGCTTATTGGGGCTGATTCGCTCCAATATCGGCCTAAACGCCAGCATTTACACCGGCAAAATCCACCCCGGCAACTTGGCAGTGGTGAGCCAGTCCAGCGCCTTATGTACCGCCATGCTCGATTGGGCATATAGCCGCGACATCGGTTTTTCCACCGTATTGTCTTTAGGTGAAAAAACCTGGGACGTGGATTTTGGTGAAATTCTGGATTATCTGGTCAACGACCGCGCCACCCACGCCATTTTGCTGCACATCAACCAAGTCAGCCATGGCCGCCAATTTATGAGTGCCTTGCGTGCCGCTGCCCGCGCTAAACCGGTGTTGGTCATCAAATCCGGCCACGACGAAGACCGCGTTACCGGCTTTACCCAAGCCAGCCGTGCGCTCAACAGCGACGATGTATTTTCCAGCGCCTTGGCGCGCGCCGGTGTGCTGCAAGTAAAATCCATTTCACAAATGTTTGTGGCGGTGAAAATTTTGGCTGCCAACTACCGCTCTGCCGGCGAACGTTTGGCCATTGTGTGCAACGGCATCGGCTTGGGCATTCTGGCTGCCGACACCGCTCACGATGAAGACGTGCCGCTGGCCAAACTGAGCAAAACCACCATGGAAGCGCTGAATGCGGCGCTGCCTGAAAACTGGTCGCACGCCAACCCGGTGGACATCATCGGCGACGCCGGCCCCTTGCGCTTTCGCACTGCCGTAAAGCTGTGCTTGGACGACGAAAACGTAGACGGCGTGCTGGTGCTGTTTTCGCCTCAAATCGGCACCGACCACTTGGCCACGGCGCAAATGATGGTGCAATTGCAAAGCGAAACCAATAAGCCTTTATTGTTGTCGTGGCTGGGCGACAGTAAAGTGCAGGAAAGCCGTGCCCTGTTTGCCCGCTCGCGCCGGGTGCATTTCAACGCCCCCGACCAAGCTATCGAAGTGTTTAAAAAACTGGGTGCCTACCACCGCAACCAGAAATTGCTGCTGCAAACCCCCGGCCCGCTTACCGACAATAATCTGGAGCCGGATTTCGACACCGCCCACAAACTGCTGAGCATCCTCAAACTCAGCGGCGAACGTATTATTCCCGAAAACGTGTCCAAACAAGTGCTCGGCCTGTTCGGCATCCACACCAACCGCACCCAATTGGCGCAAAGCGAAGAGGCTGCCTGCGAAATGGCCAACCGCATGGGCTATCCGGTGGTGCTCAAAATCGACTCGCCCGATCTGTTTTATAAATCCGACATCGACGGCGTACGCCTGAACATCGGCTCCGAAGCACAAGTGCGCGAAACCTACCGCCAAATCATCGACACCGCCGGTCAAATCCGCCCGCCCATCCGCATCAACGGCATCACCGTGCAACCCATGTTCAAGCAAAAACATGCGCGCGAATTGTCCATCAGCGTTACCCGCGATCCTATATTCGGCCCGGTAATCACCTTGGGCGCGGGTGGCTGGGCCGGCAATTTGCAGCAACAACGCGCCGTGGCGCTGCCGCCCTTAAACGAAATGCTGGTGAACGACATGATTGAGCGCACCGCCATCAGCCACACGCTGGGGCAATTCAAAAACATGCCGCCGGTAGACTTTATCGCCCTGCGCCATGCGCTGTTGCGCATTTCGGAAATGGTGTGTGAGCTGCCTGAAATCAAAGAGCTGGAAATCGACCCGTTTATCGCTAGCCCCGACGGCGTGATGGCACTGGATGCGCGCATTGTGCTGCACGAAGGCAAAGACACTGTGCCGCAGCGCTACGGCCACATGGCGATTATGCCCTACCCGCACTTTCTGGAAACCGAAGCCACCTTGAAAGACGGCAGCCAAGTATTTGTGCGCCCCATGCGCCCAGAAGACGCCGATATGCTGCAAACCTTTGTTACCAATATGTCTGACGAAAGCCGTTACAACCGCTTTATGTCCAGCATTAAGCAATTGTCGCAAACCATGCTGGTGCGCTTCACCCAGCTGGATTACGACCGCGAAATGGCGTTGGTGATGATTAAGCCGCACCTGGGCCAAGAAGATGAAATTCTGGCGGTGTCGCGCTACACCACCGACCCCGATATGGAAGTATGCGAATTTGCCATTTCCGTGTCCGACCAATGGCAAGGCCACGGCATCGGCTACATTATGATGAACCTGCTGTTTGACGCCGCCCGCCACCAAGGGCTGAAAATCATGCGCGGCGAAATCCTCACCGCCAACACCGGTATGCAAAAACTCACCCGCAAACTGGGCTTTTCGGTGCGCAAAGATCCGGAAGACGGCAGCATTTGCCTAGTAGAAAAACCGCTACTGGAAAGCGCAGAAACCACAAATCCCACAAAAACACAATAAACCCTTGCATCAATAGAGTGTTATCCCCTAAAATTAGCGGTTTTGTTGTTGACTGAATTTAAGGGCTGCCTGATGTTGGCATCGGCAAGCCCATTACTTCGATATTTTAAGGAATACATAATGGTAGTTATCCGCTTGGCTCGTGGTGGTTCCAAACACCGTCCGTTTTTCAATGTTGTGGTTGCCGATTCGCGCAACCGCCGCGATGGCCGCTTTATTGAGCGCGTGGGCTTTTACAACCCGGTAGCCAATGAAAAACAAGAACGCGTGCGCCTGAACGCCGAACGTTTGAACCACTGGGTAGGCCAAGGCGCGCAATTGAGCGAAGCCGTTGCCAAACTGGTTAAAGAACAAAAAGCCGCCGCTTAATTGGCCGCAGCATGAGCAATACCGAGCCGCAATGGGTAGGCATGGGCTATATCAAAGGGGTATTTGGCGTTAAAGGCTGGGTCAAAGTGGCCGTGAGCACCGAATACACCGACAGCCTGCTGGACTACCCACAGTGGCGCTTAAGCAAAGACGGCCACAGCCGTATGTTTACCGTAGCCGAGAGCAAGGTGGCGGGCGATGAATTGCAGGTGCTGTTTAGCGGCATCGACAACCGCGACGCCGCTTTTGCCCTGCGCGGCCACACGGTGGAAATCGACCGCGCCGACTTTGGCGACACTGAAGACGGCGAATACTATTGGGCTGATTTAATCGGCTTGAATGTGGTTAACCGCCAACAGCAATGCCTAGGTACGGTAAGCAAATTGCTGGAAACCGGCGCGCATGATGTGCTGGTGGTAGACGGCGAATTCGGCCAAAAGCTGATTCCGTTTGTGGCGCAGTATATTGATGAAGTAATACTGGCCGAGCAAACCATTCGCGTAGATTGGGGCACGGACTACTGATGCATTTTCAGGCCATCACCCTGTTTGCGGAAATGTTTGCCAGCATTACCGACCACGGCGTTACCGGCCGCGCACTGCGTGAAAACCTATGGCGCTTCAATGCCGTAAACCCGCGCCGCTTTGCCGACAACCCCTTGGGTTATATTGACGACAGGCCGTTTGGCGGCGGCCCCGGCATGATTATGGCCGCCCCGCCCTTGCAGGCAGCCATCGAACACGCCCAAGCCAATTGCCCGGCGGCAAAATTGATTTACCTCAGCCCGCAAGGCACGCCGCTCACTCACGCCCTAGTGCAGCAGCTGGCACAGCAACCCGGCTTGATTTTGCTGTGCGGGCGCTACGAAGGCATTGATGAGCGTATTTTGCAGCACAACGACATCAGCGAAATCGCCATTGGCGATTTTGTGGTTTCCGGCGGTGAATTGCCAGCCATGATGCTGATGGACGCCGTATTGCGGCTGTTGCCCGGCGTATTGGGCGACGCCCAATCGGCGGTAGAAGATTCGTTTGCCGATGGCTTACTGGACTGTCCGCACTACACGCGGCCAATCGAATTTCAAAACATGGCGGTGCCCGAAGTTTTACGCAGCGGCAACCATGGTTTGATTGCGCAATGGCGGTTAACCCAATCGCTCAAGCGCACCTTGGCGCGTCGCCCCGATTTATTGGCGGCTCGCGCATTAACCCCACAGGAATCCAGGCTCTTGCAGGCCATACAGCAAGAGGAACGGGAATTCCCATTAGAATAGGAAGCAGTATCATGAATTTGATCCAACAACTGGAACAAGAAGAAATCGCCCGCTTAAACAAAGAAATCCCCGCTTTCGCCCCCGGCGACACTGTGGTGGTTTCCGTACGCGTAACCGAAGGCACCCGCACCCGTTTGCAAGCCTACGAAGGCGTGGTGATTGCCCGCCGTAACCGCGGCCTGAACAGCGCCTTTATCGTGCGCAAAATTTCCAATGGCGAAGGCGTAGAGCGTACATTCCAACTCTACTCTCCTGCAGTTGAAAAAATCGAAGTAAAACGCCGTGGTGACGTACGCCGTGCCAAGCTGTACTACTTGCGCGGCCTCACCGGCAAAGCCGCCCGCATCAAAGAAAAACTGCCCGCCCGCAAAGGCTAATGCAGCAATACAAAAAACCCGCTCAATGGCGGGTTTTTTTGTGGCCGGTAGATTGGCTTTCAGGCAGCCTGAAACATTAAACAGCACACAACGCTTTTAATCAGACTGCGCTTTATTGCCCAGTATCATCGCATCGCCATAGCTGAAAAAGCGGTATTGCTCCGCAATGGCGTGTTGGTATACGGCGCGGATTTCATCGTAGCCGGCCAAAGCGCTCACCAACATCAGCAAAGTGGATTTGGGCAAATGGAAATTGGTAATCAGCCGATCTACCACTTTAAACTCATAACCCGGAGTGATAAAAATATCGGTATCGCCCTGTCCCGCTTGCAGGCTGCCTGAACGGGCGGCCGACTCCAGCGCCCGTAAAGCGGTGGTGCCCACCGCCCACACACGGTTGCCGCGCGCCTTGGCTGCCGCCACTGCCGCCACCGTTGCCGCGCTTACGTCATACCATTCGCTGTGCATGGTGTGTTCGGCAATATTGTCTACCCGCACCGGCTGGAATGTGCCGGCACCCACATGCAAGGTAATCTCGGCCAGCGCCACGCCTTGCGCTTGCAAGTTTTGCCGTAAGGCTTCGGTAAAATGCAGCCCGGCAGTGGGTGCGGCCACCGCACCTTCGTGCTTGGCATACACGGTTTGATAGCGCTCGTCGTCAGCCGCGCCCGCCGCACGCTCGATATAAGGCGGCAAGGGCAAATGGCCGTGACGTTCCAGCAAAGTCCACACCGTATCCTCGCCCGCAAACCGCAATTCAAACAGCTCGCCGTGGCGTGCCTGCATCGTGGCGCGCAGCCCGCCTTCAAATACCAATTCGGTGCCGGGCTTGGGCGACTTAGACGAGCGCACATGCGCCAAGGCGGTATGCGCATCCAGCACCCGCTCCACCAAAGCCTCTATTTTGCCGCCGCTGGCTTTTTGCCCGAACAGGCGTGCTTTCATTACCCGCGTGTTGTTAAACACCAGCAAATCACCCTCGGCAATATAGGCAGGCAAGTCGCCAAAAACCGCATCGGCCAATGGCTGGCCGGGCAAGGCCACCAACAGGCGGCTGCTGCCGCGCTGCGCTGGCGGCTGTTGTGCCACCAACTGCGGTGGCAAATCAAAATCAAAGTCGTCTATATGCATGGTGCGGTAAGCTTAACTGAGCGCAAAGCGCGGATTATAACAAAGCGGCGCCGAGTTAATGACACTGAATATCGCGGCGGGTTCGGGTATAGAGCCATAGCATCACATAGACTATTTATTCTAGACATTTACCGCAATCGGTGTAGAATCCAGCCGCAGCCGCCATTGGGCTGCCCGCACACATAAACCGCGTTGCGTAAAAAACTAGACACATTGCCCACTTTTACGCGAAAATAGCGCCAATTTACTGTCAAAAGCCGCCAACATGAGCGCAAGCATTCTGCTACTAAACGGCCCCAACCTGAATTTATTGGGGCACCGCGAACCGCATATCTACGGCCACACCACCTTGGCCGACATCGAACAACACCTGCAAACCCACTGCCATCAAGCCGGCTTGGCGTTTGACGCACTGCAAAGCAATGCCGAACATGTGCTGGTGGAGCGCATCCAGGCCGCCATGAGCGACAACACCGCTTTTATCATCATCAATCCCGCCGCGTTCACCCACACCAGCGTGGCCATACGCGATGCGCTGGCGGCGGCGGCCAAGCCATTTATCGAGGTGCACATTTCCAATATCCACGCCCGCGAGCCCTTCCGCCACCACTCCTATGTGTCCGATTTAGCCATGGGCGTGGTATGCGGCTTGGGTACCTACGGCTACGAGGCCGCTTTACGGTGTGCCATCCAACACCTTCAAACGGCTGCCTGAAACCGCAGCCGTCTCTCAATTAAAGGATTACCTATTATGGATTTACGCAAACTGAAAAAACTGATTGATTTGGTGGAAGAATCGGGCATTGCCGAAATCGAAGTGACCGAAGGCGAAGAGAAAGTGCGCATCACCCGCACCATCGCCAACAATCAGCCTGTATATGCCGCCATGCACCACGCGCCGCAGCCGATGCTGGCACCCGCTCCGACAACCACCGCCAGCGCTGCACCTGTGGCGGCAGCACCGGCAGCCGGCCCTGATTTAAGCAAAGCACTCACTTCGCCGATGGTGGGCACCTTCTACCGCGCCGCCAGCCCCAGCGCCCCGGCTTTTGCCGAAGTGGGCCAAAGCGTGAATGCGGGCGACACGCTGTGCATTATTGAAGCAATGAAATTGATGAACGAAATCGAAGCCGACCGCTCCGGGGTGATTAAAGAAATCTTGGTGGTTAACGGCCAGCCGGTGGAATACGGCGAGCCGCTGTTTATCATCGAATAAACCAATCCTAAGAAATAACCTAATTGCGTTGACTCGCCTACGCGCTGCGCGAACGATTTTGTAAGGTGCTGAAGCACCAAGTAAATCAGTTCCGCCTTGTTATCTTATTTTTTATAATTAGTATAATCTGCGGCACAAACCCACCTGCCCGAATATTGTTTCAGGCAGCCTTTATATAAAACCAAGGCTGCCTGAATACAGAGGAAATCCCGTCTTATGTTGAAAAAAATCCTCATTGCCAACCGCGGTGAAATTGCCCTGCGCGTACTGCGCGCCTGCCGCGAGCTGGGCATCGCCACCGTGGTGGTGCACTCTGAAGCCGACCGCGATGCCATTTATGTGAAGCTGGCCGACGAATCGGTGTGCATCGGCCCGGCCAGCTCCGCCCAAAGCTATTTGTATATTCCGGCCATTATCGCCGCCGCCGAAGTGACCGGTGCCGATGCCATTCACCCCGGCTACGGCTTCTTGGCCGAAAACGACCGTTTTGCCGAGCAAGTAGAGCAATCCGGCTTTGCCTTTATCGGCCCGCGTGCCGAAACCATCCGCCTGATGGGCGACAAGGTTTCGGCCAAACACGCCATGATTGCCGCCGGCGTGCCGTGCGTGCCCGGTTCCGATGGCGCCTTGCCCGAAGACAACGATGAAATTATGGCCATTGGCGACCAAGTGGGTTTCCCCGTTATCATTAAAGCTTCCGGCGGTGGCGGCGGGCGCGGTATGCGCGTGGTGGAGCGCCGCGAAGACTTGCTCAAAGCAGTGGAAATGACCCGCGCCGAAGCCGGGGCCGCCTTTGGCAACCCCATGGTGTATATGGAGCGCTACCTGCAAAAACCGCGCCATGTGGAAATCCAAATACTGGCCGACGAACACGGCCACGCCATTTACCTGGGCGAGCGCGACTGCTCCATGCAGCGCCGCCATCAGAAAATCATCGAAGAAGCACCGGCGCCCGGCATCAGCGAAGAAGAGCGCAAGCGCATCGGCGAAGCCTGCGTGGCGGCCTGCAAACGCATTGGCTACCGTGGTGCGGGCACGTTTGAGTTTTTGTATGAAAACGGCGAATTTTTCTTTATCGAGATGAACACCCGCGTGCAGGTGGAGCACCCCATCACCGAGCTGATTACCGGCGTAGACATCGTGCAAGAACAAATCCGCGTGGCCGCCGGCCTGCCGCTGGCGTATAAGCAAAAAGACATCAAGCTGCAAGGCCATGCGTTTGAATGCCGCATCAATGCCGAAGATCCGTACAACTTCATCCCCAGCCCCGGCCAGATTACCAGCTGCCACCTGCCCGGCGGCAACGGCATCCGTGTCGACAGCCACATCTACCAAGGCTATACCGTACCGCCCTATTACGACAGCTTGATCGGCAAAATCTGTACCCACGGTAAAACCCGCGAAGAAGCCATGGCCAAAATGCGCGTGGCCTTGGCCGAGGTGGCAATTAACGGCATCAAAACCAACACCCCACTGCACCGTGATTTGTTTGTCGACCCCGGCTTTGCCCAAGGCGGCGTGAGCATCCACTATCTGGAACAATGGCTGCACAAACGCCAAGACAGCCAGCAATAACCGTAGCATCATGGTTTCAGGCAGCCTATAAAGGCTGCCTGAAAACGTTTTAATCCATTAAAACCACATTCCATACTGGTTTACAACGCCGCCGCCGCTTTATAATGTGGCAAACCCATGTCGTTCACCTTGCTGCCCCATTTCTGATTGAGACTTTATGCACTACCAACAAGCTGCCATTGCCGTATCCGCCCGCCAAGCCGAGCCCTTATCTGATGCCCTGATGGAACACGGCGCCCTAAGCACCGCCATTGAAGACGCCCACGCCGGCACCGCCCAAGAGCAAGCCCTGTTTGGCGAGCCGGGCATGCCCACCGAACAAGTGTGGCAGCAAAGCATCATCGTGGCCTTGTTTGATGCCGAGGCCGACATCGACACCATCCTCGCCGCCGCCGCTGCCGATGCACACATGGCCGCACCTGCCTACCAATTGGAAACCGTGCCCGAACAAGATTGGGTGCGGCTCACCCAATCACAGTTCGACCCCATCCAGATTTCCGAACGCCTGTGGATTACCCCGTCTTGGCATCCGATGCCGCAAGCGCCGGACATCATCAATCTGCAACTGGATCCGGGCTTGGCCTTTGGCACCGGCAGCCATCCCACCACCCATTTATGCCTGCAATGGCTGGACCAACACCTGCACGGTGGCGAAAACCTGCTCGACTACGGCTGCGGCTCCGGCATTCTCACCATCGCCGCCCTCAAATTGGGTGCTGGGCAAGCCAGCGGTGTCGACATCGACCCGCAAGCCATCCGCGCCAGCCGCGACAACGCCGCACAAAACCATGTTGACGCCCGGTTTTACCTACCCGACGATCTGCCTGCGGGCCAATTTGATGTGGTGGTGGCCAACATCTTAGCTAACCCCTTGCGCATGTTGGGCGACATGCTCGCCGCTCGCACCCGCAGCGGCGGCCAAATCGTGCTTTCCGGTATTTTGGAAGAGCAGCTCAGCGAATTAAGCGACATCTACGCCCAATGGTTTGATTTAAACCCGCCGTTAAGCGACAATGGCTGGGTCTGCATCAGCGGCCGCAAGAAATAAACCCGACCTGCTCCAATGGATTAAACCCGCATGAAAGAAGTTTGCATCGCCTGCCCGCGCTGTCACAGCGACAACACCACCAGCCTTGCCACTTTAAAAAGCAACGGCGGTCATGTGCTGTGCGACTCCTGCAGCTTTATTTTCAAAGTGGTGCCCAAGCGCAAATCGGCTGATGGGAACGTGCCAGCGCCCACATCCGAGCCCACGCCGCCGCCCAAACCGCATACCCAAAAACTGGCCGACGCCATTCAAGCCATCAGCGCTGCCACCAAAGCCAAACACAGCAACAGCAGTGCCGAGCCTATTTTTTTACCGGTAAACAGCCCCGTGCCGACAGCAGATACCGTCGAAGCGCCTGCTGCCCAAGAATCAGCGGCACCGCGCACCAACACCAGCGCACCCAGCATCAGCATCTTGCTCAAACAAACCCCAGCTTCGGTGGCAACCGCCAACACCTACAATCAAACGTTGCCGTTTGACTTGCTGGAACCAACGCCGCCGCCTGCCCCCGGTCACCACAATGGCCAAGTGCAAATCCAAACCGGCAATTTGGTGTTTACCTTACTGCCCAGCAGCAATATCGAAGCCGCCGCGCCGCCGATTGTGATAAACGATGCCGCCACCCACAGCAGCGAAATCACCCAGCAGCAGCTCGCATTGGCCGCACAGCAAGAAAACCTGCACCGCCAGTTTAACTGGACACTGGCTTCGCTGGTGGCGCTCACCGTGCTGATTATCCAACTGTTTTATTTATTGTCGATGCAATGAGTCCTCAGTCTTCCGCTGCATTTGTGGCCGACTTCCGCCAAGCCGCACCCTATATCCATTACTTAAGCGGCAAAACCATTGTGCTGGCCGTAAGTAGCCATGTGCTGCTGGCGGACAAATTGGCTTCGCTGGCCAAAGACATCCAGCTCCTAGCCAGCTTGGGCGTGCGGCTGGTGCTGGTGCACGGCACCCGTCAATACCTGAACCAAATGATGCGCGCCGCCGGTGAAACCTTGTCTTATCATCGCGGCTGGCGCATCACCGATGAAGCCACTTTGCAACAAGTCAAGCAAGCTTGCGGCATGGTGCGTTTCGACATCGAAGCGGCCTTGTCGTCCAGCCCGGCGCAAATGCCCGACCGCAACCAACGCCGCCTGCGTGTGGCCAGCGGCAACTTCCTGCTGGCCAAGCCGCTGGGAGTGATGGACGGCATCGACATGGGCTATACCGGCCGCATCCGCAAAGTGGACGCCGAAGCCATCCAACAACGGCTGAACGAAGGCTGTTTGGTGCTGGTGAGCCCTTTGGGGCAGTCCTTAAGCGGCAAATCGTTTAATTTGGGGCTGGACGATGCCGCGCAAGCGCTGGCCGTGACCTTAAAAGCAGAAAAACTGGTGTTTCTGGCCAGCGAAGACGGCGTGCGCAGCACCGATGGCGCCCTACTGAGCCAACTCACTGCCGCCGAAGCCCAAGCCTTGCTGGATAACAACGCCCATAGCGCCGATATGAGCCGCATGCTCAAGGCCGCCATTTATGTGCTGGAAAACGGCGTTCGCCGCGCCCATATCCTCTGCGGCCTTAATGATGGCAGCCTGATTGCCGAGCTGTTTACCCGCCAAGGCAGCGGCACTGCGCTGGCACAATCGTCATTTATGCGCATCCGCGCGGCCGACAACCACGATATCGGCGACATCATCGACCTGATTGCACCACTGGAAAGCGCAGGTATTCTGCTGCCGCGCAATCGCGAATACCTCGAAAACCACATCCACGAATTTTCGGTGTTGGAACACGATTGCCATGTTTACGGCTGCGTGGCGCTGAAAGTGTTTGAGCAGCAGCACATCGGCGAGCTGGCCTGCTTGGTGGTGTCGCCCGACGCCCAAGACGGCGGCTACGGTGAATTACTGCTCGATTATGTGCTCAAACAGGCCAAAGCCCGTGGCGTGAGCACTTTATTTGCGCTCAGCACCAATACCGGCGACTGGTTTGACGAACGCGGCTTTGAAACAGCCGAACTGAGCGAACTGCCTCCAGAACGGCAAGAGCAGTATTTGCAAAACAAACGCCGCTCCAAAATCTACCGGCGCAGCCTGGTTTAAGGCTTGTTTACAAGTTTACAAGTGCCAGATACCTTAAGGCTGCCTGAAACCCTGTTACCACATCATCTAAAAAAGGAACACATCATGACGCGCATGGTTCACTGCATCAAACTGGGCAAAGAAGCCCCCGGCATGAAATTCGCCCCGCTGCCCAACGCACTGGGGCAACGCATTTTCGAACAAGTATCACAAGAAGCCTGGGAAGGCTGGCTGCGCCACCAAACCATGCTGATTAACGAAAACCGCTTAAGCTTGGCCGACGCACGCGCACGCCAATACATCGGCCAGCAAATGGAAAACTATTTCTTCGGCGACGGTGCCGACCATGTCAGCGGCTATACCCCGCCGCAAAGCTGAGTTTGGTTTTCAGCCCTAAGATAATCCGGCCATATATAAAAGGCTGCCTGAAAGCCGCAAATCGTTTTCAGGCAGCCTTTTATTCATGATTTTGTCATGTTTGTCTGCTATCTATTTTGTTTGCCTTGCTGTCAAAACCATGCCCACCGTATGGGCAGCCATCCAAATATTGTTTGCATGAGAGCGTTTTATGTCTGAATCCACCACACTGTTGTGCCGCGAACTGAGCCTGTTGCAATTTAACCGCCGCGTGCTGGCGCAAGCACAAGATGTGCGTGTGCCCTTATTAGAGCGCCTGCGTTTTTTGTGCATTGTGTCGTCTAATTTGGATGAGTTTTTTGAAGTGCGCATGGCCTGGCTGCGGCGCACGTGCGTGTTGCAGCCGCATACCGCCTTGGCCAATGGCGAGCTGCCCGCCGCCGTTATCCACCATGTAGCCGCCGAGGCGCACCACATCATCAGCGAGCAATACCGCCTGTTTAATCAAGAGCTGATTCCGGCGCTGCGTGAAGAAGGGATTTATTTTTATCCGCGCCGCACCTGGAGCGAAGCGCAGCAACAATGGGTGGCCGATTATTTCAGCCGCGAGCTGCTGCCCATTCTCACCCCCATCGGCTTGGATCCTTCGCATCCTTTCCCGCGGCTGTTGAATAAATCGCTCAATTTCGTAGTAGAGCTGGAAGGCAAAGACGCCTTTGGCCGCACCGGCGGCATGGCGATTGTGCAAGCACCGCGCATTTTGCCGCGCGTACTCAAACTGCCGGCGGCGTTGTGCGACGGCCACGACGGCTTTGTGTTTTTGTCGTCCATTCTGCATGCCCATGTGCATACCCTGTTCACCGGCATGACCATCAAAGGCTGCTACCAATTCCGCCTCACCCGCGACAGCGATTTGAGCGTAGACGAAGAAGACGTTAAAAACCTGCGCACCGCCATTGTGGGCGAGCTGCGCGACCGCCAATACGGCAGCGCCGTGCGCCTGGAAGTGGCCGACAACTGCCCAGAGCATGTGTATGACTTCTTGCTTGGCCAATTCCAGCTCAGCCGCGCCGAACTTTACCGCGTACAAGGCCCGGTTAACTTGGTGCGGCTGATGGCCGTGCCCGATATGGTGGATCGTCCCGATCTTAAATTCACCCCGCACAGCCCCAGCACCCCGCAGCTGCTGCGCAAAAACCGCCCGCTGCTGGACGTGGTACGCCAGCAAGACGTGCTGCTGCACCACCCTTATCAATCGTTTGAGCCCACCGTGCGCCTGATTCAGCAAGCCGCCCGCGATCCGGACGTGGTGGCGATTAAAATGACCATCTACCGCACCGGCAGCAATTCCGATCTGGTGGCCGCGCTGATGGCCGCTGCCTCGGCCGGTAAACAGGTAACCGTGGTGGTGGAATTGATGGCGCGCTTTGACGAAGAAAACAACGTCAACTGGGCCAGCAAGCTCGAAGCCGTGGGCGCGCACGTGGTGTATGGCGTATTCGGCTACAAAATCCACGCCAAAATGGTGTTGATTGTGCGCCGCGAAGAAGGCCAGCTCAAACGCTACGCCCATCTGGGCACCGGCAACTACCATCAAGGCACTTCGCGCCTTTATACCGACTTCGGCCTGATGACCGCTGATGAAGCCATCACCGCCGATGTCAACACCGTGTTTATGGAAATCACCGGCTTAGGCCAGCCCAACCGCCTACACAAAATCGCCCAAAGCCCGTTTACCCTGCACAAAATGCTGCTGGCCAGCATCGAGCACGAAACTGCCGCCGCCAAAGCGGGCAAACCGGCACGCATCATGGCCAAAATGAACTCACTGGTGGAGCCGAGCATCGTGGCTGCCCTGTATGAAGCCAGCGCCGCCGGTGTGCAAATCGACTTGGTGGTGCGCGGCATTTGCGTGCTACGCCCCGGCGTGCCGGGCTTGTCTGACAACATCCGCGTGCGCTCGATTATCGGCCGTCTGCTGGAGCACGCGCGCGTGTTTTATTTTGAAAACCACGGCCACAGCAAAGTATGGATTTCCAGCGCCGACTGGATGGGGCGCAACCTGTTCCGCCGCGTAGAAACCTGCGTGCCGGTTGAAAATCCGCCACTCAAAGCCCGCATCATCCGCGAAGCCTTTACCTTGGCGCTGGCCGACAACCAACGCGCCTGGCTGATGCAGCCCGATGGCAGCTATGTGCGTGCCGAAGCGCAAGACAACACCGCCAAAATCAATCTGCAAGATACTTTGCTGCATGAATACGAGCAGCATTAATACCAATTCTATAAAAAACCTAACTGCGTTGGCTCCCCTTAGCGCAAAGCGAACGATTTACTAGGGCACTAAAGCACCAAATAAATCTGTTCCGCCTTGTTATCTGTGTTGGGGCTTAGGAAGCAAAATCACGATATTTAGTGATAAGCTTCAGATATGCCTATAAAAAATAGATACCAAAAGTTCAGCAAAATCTCTGAACCGAAATTCCGTCAAATCATCCGCTACTTCGCACTTGATTTGACCGCTTCTGATACTGCCCGTTTGACCGGTATTAGTGTGCGCAGCATCAACAACCTATATCTTAAACTGCGTGTTCGTTTAGCGCAGTTGGCTGAGCATAATGCGCCTTTATCCGGCATCGTCGAAATGGATGAGTCTTATTTCGGTGCCAAACGCATACGCGGTAAACGTGGGCGTGGCGCAGGTGGTAAAACCATTGTGTTCGGTATTCTCAAACGAGGTGAGACTGTTTATACCGAAATTGTACCCAATGCCGCCAAAGCTACGCTGTTAAAGGTCATTCGCGGACATCTTGATGTGCAAAGCATCATCAATACCGATGGTTGGCGTGCCTATGATGGCTTGGTTGATGTCGGCTACGAAAAACACTTTCGGGTGCACCATGGCAACAACGAGTTTGCCCGTGGCAATCAGCATATCAATGGGATAGAATCCTTTTGGAGCTATGCCAAAGGGCGTTTGGCAAAGTTTAAAGGTGTTGCCAAACACACTTTTTACTTACACTTGAAAGAAACAGAGTTCCGTTTCAATCACCGCCATCAAAACGTGTATAAGACTTTATTAAAAATGCTTAGAGAAAAACCTCTAGCGTGATTTTGCTTCCTAAGCCCCCTGTGTTATAGAATTGGTATAAAACCGTTTGCAATGAAAAGGCTGCCTGAAAACAAAGTTTTCAGGCAGCCTTATTGATTCATTACCCTTTATATTAGCTAGAACAGCTCAAACAAATTTCACTCGCCCAAGCCGGTGGCAGCACAGCAAAATCGGCAAATTCCGCCCGCTCGGTGAAAGGATCGGCCATACAGCGTTGCAAACGGTCAATTTCACGGTAGTCGGCCAAGTCGCGCGCCTGCACAATCGCTTGTTCCAACAAATAATTACGCAACACATACAGCGGATTTACCGCATCCATCGCCGCCTTGCGTTCGACTGCATCGCGGTTTTCGGTGCGCAAACGCTGGCGATAACGCGCCACCCAGCTCGCCAACGCATGGCGGTTCTCCCATAAAGCAATGAGTTTTTCCGGCAGCGCAGCGGTGTCGTCGGCATCAATCTCGCTTAAATAGCGGAACATCAAAGTGAAATCCACCCGGTCGGCATGCATGGCGGCAAGCAAGCCGCTAATCAGCATTTCATCGTCACGCACTTCGGTATTCAATCCCAATTTGGCTCGCATCCGCCGCCAATAGCTGTGCCAATACAACGGCACAAAATCATCCAGCGCACGCACCAAATCCGCTTCGGCCACCAGCGGCAAAAACGCCGACGCCAAGCACGACAAATTCCACTGGAAGATATACGGCTGCTCTTTATAGGCATAGCGTCCGCCGTCATCGGAATGATTGGGCACATAATGCTGGGAAAAGCCGTCCATAAAACCAAACGGGCCGTAATCGATGCTCAGCCCCAGCAAAGACATATTGTCGGTATTGAGCACACCGTGGGTAAAGCCCACGCTTTGCCAGCCCGCCACCAGCTCAGCACTGCGGCTCACAATGGCGTTAAACAGCGCCAAATACGGCGCTTCGGCAGTGGCGCATTCAGGATAATGATGGCGGAGCAAAAAGTCTGCCAAGGGTTGGATGTATTCGTGGCGACTGCGGTGATAAAAATACTCAAAATGGCCGAAGCGCAAAAAACTGGGCGCAATGCGGGTTACCACCGCTGCAGTTTCGGCGGTTTCGCGATAAACCGCATCGTTGCTGCCCGTTAACGCCAGCGCGCGCGTGGTGGCAATACCCAGCCCGTGCATGGCTTCGGAGCACAAATATTCGCGAATGCTGGAGCGCAACACCGCACGGCCATCGGCAAAACGCGAATACGGTGTTTTGCCCGCCCCTTTAAGCTGCCATTCCCAACGTCGGCCTACAGCATCAATCGAATCGCCCAACAATATGGCACGGCCATCGCCCAATTGCGGCACATACACACCAAACTGATGGCCGCTATACACTGTGGCCAACGGTGCTTGCGGATACTGTTTCAGGCTGCCTGAAAGCGCCAACAGATTAGGCGGACAATCCAGTGCATCGACAGCCACGCCCAAGACCTTGGCCAAGCTGGTATT
Organism: Paralysiella testudinis; assembly: GCF_016894345.1. Lineage (GTDB taxonomy): Bacteria > Pseudomonadota > Gammaproteobacteria > Burkholderiales > Neisseriaceae > Paralysiella > Paralysiella testudinis. Next base: position 1,424,200 of record NZ_CP069798.1, on the reverse strand, counting down.
AAACGCCATCGCCACCGGCTGCTGTAAAGCCGTGGGGCGAACGGCCTCATAAAAAACCGGCGGCAAGGTGCCCAATAAAGGGGCTTGTAATGGCAAGGTATGTGTCATGGCATTGATTCCAATTATTTAATTTTAAATATTTTAATTATCTTATAATTATCCGGCATGTGAGCATAATTTTGAAATCCAAAATGCATATAAATTATTGATAACAAAAATATTGTAGTACAATACAAGCATAAAATATGTTATCTGCGTATTTATTGAATAAATCTCAAAACTTGAAAATATTATTTGTGAGATAAGATTGCATGGCTTAAAATGTAATTTCAATCCACAAATCTTAAACTGTTTTAATGATGTTAAAATAGATTTAAGAGCAAATCTGCACTCAACACACTCAATCACTCTTTAATTTTAAGGTAGGGCTGCTTTATGAAAAACAAGGTAGGCAAGGCGTCTGGTTCCCGCTATCGTTCGCTCATCGTCTCCATTGCGGTTTTGGTGGTGCTGTTCGTTTTGATTTTGCTGGTAAACATCTTTTCGTCCAACCGCATCCAAAACGCCAACCAAACCGTAACCGAAGCTGGTTATATGCAAACCAGTATTCAGTCTATCATTAAAGAGCTCTATAACCTTAAGCTCTACTATGGCGAAGACCCGAACAGTCCGGTGGTAAAAGCTTCGCTGCAAAGCCTGCGCGACAACCAAAAATTGTTTAATGAGCACTTGCACGCGTTTTCAACCGGTGGGCAGATAAACGATGAACATGGCCAAGTACAACTGAGCGGACTAACTGATCCTGAGATTAAAAAATCACTGGTCACACTGCAAGAAAACTGGCAGCCCCTGAATGAGGTGCTCAGTACCTATTTGAAAGACGCAGGCTCCATCCGCAACGACAGCACCACCTTAGACTTGGCGGTGCTGAGCGCCCAAGACAAAAACCGTATTTTGTTTAGCGAAGTATCAGCGGTAGCCGAAGCAGTTCAAGAACAAGCCCAAACCACAGCCACCGTGTTACGCTGGATTCAGGTAGCTGCCATTGCGGTTGTATTGGCCTACTTTATCTTCTTTATCCGCTTCTTTATGAGCCGCCTGCTGTCTGCCGACCGCAGTGCAGCACAGGCCAATGAAGAAATTAAAGAAATCATGACCACGGTAAACAGCGGCTTGTTCCTGCTGGATCGCAACTTAAAAATCGGTAGTCAATATTCTACCGAGTTGATTAAAATTCTAGGGCGTAAAGACATTGCAGGCTTAAGCTTGGTGGACTTACTCAAAGACTTGGTGAACAGCGAAGACGTGCAAATGACGCACAGCTTTGTAAATCAGCTCTATAACGGCCGCGTTAAAGAAAAACTGATTGCCGACTTGAACCCGCTCAGCCGGATTCAGGTTACCATGCAAAGCCCACAAGGCGAATCGGTGGTCAAATATCTTGATTTCCGCTTTAACCGCGTTTACAACGGCAAAGAAATCATCCGTATTTTGGGCAGCGTGGCCGATACCACCGATGCCGTACGTCTGCAAGAACGTCTGCAACAAGAACGTGAGCAAAGCGATACCCAATTGCAAATGTTGGGCAGCTTGGTGAGCGCCGACCCCAGCGTGATGAACGACTTTATCGAAAAAGTAAACCGCTACAGCAACCAGATCAACCAAACCCTGAAAGACCCCAGCAATACACCTTCTGCCCTGCGCTATAAAGTAGACTCCATCGCCCGTGAAATCCACACCATTAAAGGCGAGGCCAGTGCGCTGAACTTAGGCAGCTTTGTGGATTTGGCCAACGAATTTGAAAACCACCTTAAAAACCTGAAAGAGAAAAACAAACTGGTAGGTGAAGACTTCTTGCCTTTAACGGTTTCTCTGGAAGAATTGCTCACCCTCACCTCAACCATCAATGACTTGAACAGCAAAGTGGGCCACGACCTCAACAATGCCTCTGCACACGGCTTACCGGCAATAGTATTTAAAACCCATATCGAAAAATTCATTGCTGATTTGGGTATGCGCAACCGCAAACAGGTGGGGGTTTCTTTTGGCAATGCAGACGTATTAAACAGCCTTAAGCCGGAAAAAATATCGTTATTACGTGAAATGGTGGTACAACTGTTGCGCAACTCTGTGGCGCATGGTATTGAAAGCGCAGAAGAACGCACCGCCAAAGGTAAATTGGCGGTGGGTCATGTACATATTCAATTCAACCAAACCGGCAATGAGCTTTATTTCTCCGTAGAAGACGACGGTGCCGGCATTGATTATGAAAAAATTCGAGCCAAAGTCGGTGCCAGCATGAGCCCGTCCGACGCAGCCCAGCTAACGGTTGAGCAACTAAACCGCTATATCTTTATACCCAATTTTTCCACTTTGGATTATCACAATGATGATGCCGGACGTGGTGTTGGCTTAGATGCAGTAAAAACCAAAATTATGGAACTGGGCGGTAAATTAAAGCTGATGTCCGAAAAGGGGGCATTTACCCGGTTTATGTTTAAAATTCCGAATTGATTAGCAAGGGAATAAGCAAAAATATGAAAACCATTATGATTGTGGATGACTCCAACGTTATCCGAAGTAAAATCCAGCGGGCGTGCGCCGGCCACTTTGAAGTTGTGGCCACCGCCCAAAATGGCGAAGAAGCGCTGCGTTTTTATAGCGAACTTCGCCCCGATGTGGTCACCATGGATTTAACCATGCCGAAGATGGATGGCTTAAAATGCATCAATGAACTCATGGAGCTGGACCCGGAAGTCAATATCTTAGTGATTTCCGCCCTATCCGACAAAGCCACCGGCATTAAAGCCATTGAGCTGGGTGCACGCGGTTTTGTTTACAAGCCGTTCAGTGATGAAGCACTGAATGAAGCCTTAACCGAAATTATTGAAAACTAAAGTAAGGATAATGTTGTGACTGAAGAACAATTACAGGTATTTATTAACGGTGTTAATAACTATTTCCAACAAATCAGCAAAAATGAAATCACCGTTGGCACGCCCTACTTGGTGGAAAACACCCACCCTGCGGCCAAAGACTATACCGGCATTATCGGTATTTCCGGCATCAGCGAGGGCATTGTATACTTTACCGCCCCCAAGGATTTGCTGGAGCGCATGCTGGTGATGTTGGGCGAACGCGATTTGAGCGAAGCCAATATGATTGACTTGGTGGGCGAGGTAGCCAATACCATTTCAGGTAATGCCCGCAGTGAATTTGGCGAGAATTTTGATATTTCAGTGCCTTTTGTAATTAAAGGCGCCCCCGATGAAATCACCCTACCCCGCAAAGACCGCTCATATGTGATTCCGGTTGAATGGTGTGAACGCAAAGCCTCTATTGTGGTGGCGCTGCGCAAAAAGCTGAATTAGCCTACAAAAAGCCGTATGATGCACAATCATACGGCTTTTATTTACAACATTGAACCGCCCCGAGATTCCAGGAGACACAACTTTCTGAGAGAATCTCATCATGAAAAGCAAATACGCACCCGAAGTAAAGCAACGCGCCATTCGACTGGTACAAGAGCAACGCAGCGAATATCCAACCCAATGGATGAACATAGTCGCCATCGCCACCAAAATAGGCTGTTCACCCGAAACCCTGCGCAGCTAAATTAAACGACATGAAGCCGATATGGCCGATAACGGCCAAGCCGTTAACGATGCCCGACGCATCAAGCAACTGGAAAAAGAGAATAAAGAATTACAGCGCGCCAATGAAATCCTACGCTTGGCTGCCGCTTTTTCGCCCGGGCGGAACTCGACCGCAAACCCAAGTAATGGTCGACTTTATCAATCGCCACAAAACCGCTTACGGGGTCGGGTCGCTTGGCCGTTATCGGCCGATTGCCCCGTCAAGCTACTATCGCCATCAACAGCAATCCCAACATCCGCAACAGCGCAGCCGACGCTGCCTGAAAGATGAACATTTGCTTATCCTTATCCGCAACATCCGGCAACAGAGCCGCCAAATCTATGGTGCACGTAAAGTCTGGAGGGCTTTGTTACGGGATGGTCACCGCGTTGCCCGCTGTACGGTGGAGCGCCTGATGCGCAAGCATCAAATGCAGGGTGTGTGGCGGGGCAAAGGCAAACGCACCACGGTTTGCGACCCCCAACTGCAACGGGCAGGTGATTGGGTGAAACGCCGGCTCAGCGCCGAGAGTCCCAATCAGCTGTGGGTGGCGGATTTCACCTACGTAACCACCCATCAGGGCTTTGTATACACCGCCTTTGTGATTGATGTTTTTGCCCGGCGTATTGTCGGCTGGAAAGTGTCACAGCGGATGGATACCGACATGGTGATGGATGCATTGGCGCAGGCTTTGTATGCTCGGCGCCCGAAAGGGGTTATCCACCACAGTGACCGAGGCAGCCGGTATCTGTCGATACGTTACACCGAGCGGCTGCGGCAGGCACAGGTGAAGGCTTCGTCGGGGCGGTTCAGCAAGCCATGCAGCTACATATGCAGCATATCAGCAAGGAAGTACCGGAGGGTCGTCATGCAGTGGTTGTTATGGATGGCGCTTTATGGCATCAAGCCGATTTAAACCTACATAATGTGACGATGCTGAAATTGCCGCCGTATTCACCGGAGTTGAATCCGTCTGAACAGATATGGCAATATCTAAAGCAGCATGATTTATCGAACCGATGCTTTGATGGTTATGATGCGATTGTAGATGCTGCTTGTGTGGCTTGGAATCGGTTGCGTGTACAGCTTGAATTGATTCGGTCGATTACCTCTAGGGCTTGATCTATTGCATGTTATACCAATTCTACAAAATACAATACAATAGAACCCAAGCCCAAACTCCCCCAAACACCACCATGCCCAAACTAACGCCCCGCAAACACCAGCTGACCGATCATGATTTTTTGAAACTGTCCAAAACAGAGTCAAATCCGAGAGCGCGGATCAAATTGTTGATGCTGCATCAACTGAGCTTGAGTCACAGCTTAGACAGCATTGCACAAACCTTCGGCTATCATCAACAAAGCATCAGCGTCATCAGAAAGCACTATTGGCTGTATGGGCTGGACAGCATCTACGACAAACCCGGCAGAGGCCGCAAAAGCCTGTTGGCCGAAAAAGACATCGAAGCCTTTAAGCAAGCCATTGTAGAACAACAACAGCAAAGGGGCGGCGGCAGGCTGACTGCTGTTGATATTGCCCGTATTGCCAAGGAAGACTTTAATACCGACTACACACCGAAAGGCATTTACGGCTTATTGTCCCGCATCGGCATCAGCTGGGTATCTGCCCGCAGCCGGCATCCCAAAGCGGATCAGCAGGCAATGGATGATTTTAAAAAAACTTCGTAAACCATGTTCGGACAGTGCTGCCTGAACACATTGAGCTGTCTGACGTAGACATCTGGTTTCAAGATGAAACCCGTATCGGCCAGCAAGGATCCATCACCCGGGTTTGGCACTATTGCGGCCAAAGGCCGAGGGTCGTACGCCAACAGCAATTTGAGTCTGCCTACTTATTTGGGGCATTCTGCCCCTCAAGCGGCAACAGTGTGGGTTTGGTATTGCCGTATGTGAATAAGCAAGCCATGCAGCTACATATGCAGCATATCAGCAAGGAAGTACCGGAGGGTCGTCATGCAGTGGTGGTTATGGATGGCGCTTTATGGTATCAAGCCGATTTAAACCTACATAACGTGACGATGCTGAAATTGCCGCCGTATTCACCGGAGTTGAATCCGTCTGAACAGATATGGCAGTATTTAAAGCAGCATGATTTATCGAACCGATGCTTTGATGGTTATGATGCGATTGTAGATGCTGCTTGTGCGGCTTGGAATCGGTTGCGTGTACAACTTGAATTGATTCGGTCGATTACCTCTAGGGCTTGGTCTATTGTATGTTAATTTAGAGAATTGGTATTAATTCAGAGAATTGGTATTATGTTTTGTTTTAAACTTGCATAAGCCCATCTACAGCGCAGCAGTATCTTTTGCCAGCATTCAGCTCAACTATATTTCATTTGAAAACTGAAATTTATCCGTAGCAGCAGTATTTTTGCGCAGAAATACTTGCCAATAAAAGTGCCATCTGGTTTAATAGCGGCTTCTTCAGACGTACGGGTGATTAGCTCAGTTGGTAGAGCGCCTGCCTTACAAGCAGGATGTCGGCGGTTCGACTCCGTCATCACCCACCAAGTTTTCGTTTTTGTGCCGCGCACAGAAACACGCGCGGTGGTAGCTCAGTTGGTTAGAGTACCGGCCTGTCACGCCGGGGGTCGCGGGTTCGAGCCCCGTCCGCCGCGCCAAAGAACAAATAAAAAAGCACCGTATTTAAACGGTGCTTTTTTATTTGCGGCTTGCAATCACGCAACCACAAAAGTAATGCTCATGTTAACCCGGTATTCCACAATGGCGCCGTCTTTTACAACCACTTTTTGTTCCTTAACCCAAGCGCCTTGAACATTATCCACGGTTTCAGATACCTTGGCGATGCCTTTCTTAATAGCATCTTCAAAGCCCACCGAACTACTGGCATTCACTTCAATAATTTTGGCAATGCTCATATCCACTCCTTAAATCCTGTTGTAAACAAAATAAACCAATGGCCGCATTGTTTGCCGACACGAAGCATTGTTTCAGATTTTTTCTTTAAAATCAAATTTTAATAAACAAACAACACCAGAAGAGTGTTGATTGTAAAGAGCTGGTTCACCACAGCATCGCGGCGTGGCCATCCAATCCATTTTGCGTCTATACCATCGCGTTCTGCTCAATTCCCTTTATCTTGCTTCTGCACCAACGCCCAATCATACAATGCTTTTTTGTTCTCACCGCTGATTTGCGCCGCCAATACCGCCGCCTGCTTGGTGGGCAGCTCGGCAGTTAAAATCTGCATAATGTGTTGCGCCTGCGCCGACAAGGCAGCGTCTTTGGGGCGCACGGCAGCGTGCAGCACCAGCACCATTTCGCCGCGGTTTTGATTGGCATCAGCCAATAAGGCTGCCTGAATTTCCGCCACGCTGCCGGATAAAAAGGTTTCAAACGTTTTGCTGATTTCGCGCCCCAATACCAAAGTACGCTGCGGATACAGCGCCGCCATCTCGGCCAAGGTGGCGGCAATGCGGTGAGGCGCTTCAAACATCACCACCGGGTAATCCGCTTCCTGCCACTGCGCCAGCCGTTTTTGGCGCTCGCCGCTTTTGGGCGACAGAAAACCGGCAAAGTAAAAATCGGGTTGCGTCACCCCGGCCACGCTTAAGGCCGCCATCACCGCACTGGGGCCGGCCACCGGCACCACTTTAAAACCGGCTTCGCGCACGCGAGCAGCCAGCTTGGCACCGGGATCGCACACCGCCGGCGTGCCTGCATCCGACACCTGCGCCACGCTCTGCCCTGCCGCCAGCGCCGCCACCACTTTATCGGCCATATGCTGCTCGTTGTGCTCGCGCACACTGAGCAGCTTGCCTTGGATGCCGTAAGCGGCCAAGAGCTGCTGCGTTACGCGCGTGTCTTCAGCACAAATCAAATCCACCTTAGCCAGCACCGCCAGCGCGTGTAGAGTGATGTCGGACAAATTGCCGATGGGCGTGGCCACCACATACAAGGTTTGCGGTACAATGCGGCCAAGGGCTTTTTGGTAATGGGTTTGCACGGTTTTATACTCGGTTCGGTATGATCAATAGGCTGCCTGAAAAGCAGCGCCACTATACCACAGACCATGCAAACCAAGCGCCCGATACCCGGAGGGCTTATGCGTTTAAACCATCCGCAAGGTGCCGCTGCCGAAGAAACGGCATGGCGCTTTTTGCAACAACAAGGCTGCCGCTTGCGGGTGCGCAATTGGCATTGTCCGTTTGGCGAAATCGATCTGATTGTCGAACACCAAGCCACCTTGGTGTTTGTGGAAGTGCGCTACCGCCAAAGCCAAGCCTACGGCGGTGCCGCCCACAGCATCGGCGTCACCAAGCTTGGGCGGCTGCAACGCAGTGCCGAGTATTATATCCAGCAACACCGCATTACCCAACCTTGCCGCATTGATGCCGTTTTGATTCACGGCCGGCAAGCACCCGAATGGCTCACCAATATTACAGGTTGATAAGGTTTTATGAGCAGCACCCACATCGAACAGCATTTTATCGACAGCGCCGCCTTGTTGGCACAATGCCAAACCGTGCTGGCCGAGCCCACCGCCGCCGCCGCGCAAACCCTACTGGGTGCCCTGATGAACGACGGCAAGCTCTTATTGTGCGGCAACGGTTTTGCCGCTGCCCTAGCCGACAGCCTGTGTGCCCATCTGGTGCTGCGCTTAGAGCAAGAGCGCATGGAGCTGGCGGCCTTATCCTTGTGCAACAATGCCGCCATCCTCACCCATTTAATGCAACACCCGCCCACAGAGCAGCTGTTTGCCAAGCAAATCCATGCCTTGGGCAAACAACACGATGTGTTATTGTTGATTTCGGCGCTGGGCAACGAAGCGAACTTATTGGCCGCCGTCGATGCCGCACACGAACGCAGCATGGCGGTAATCGCCTTTACCGGCGGCATAGGCGGCGAGCTGGCCGCCCGCCTGCACGACCAGGATGTGCTGCTGAACATCCCCCATAACCGCCCCATGCGGATATGGGAAGCGCAAACGGTATTGATGCACGCCTTGTGCGACCATATCGATCACTTACTGCTGGGCACCGCTTGAATTTTTGTTCAGGCAGTCTCAACATGCCTGGCCAACCTTTATCCGTATCCACACAGGAAAAACCGATGAAAAAACCCCTCTGCACCCTGCTGCTGGCCGCTTCGCTCACCACCGCCTTAAGCGGCTGCGTACCCGCCTTAATCGGCGGCGCCGCCGTAGGCACCCTGTCTGCCACCGATCGACGCAGCACCGGTGCTCAGGCCGACGACCAAGTAATGGAATTGCGCACTCAGGAAACTGCCCTGTCGCATTTGCGCGCCCACAACCAAACCGCCGGATTCGAGCCGAAATTGTCGGTAATCAGCTACAACCGCCAGCTCGTATTGCTCGGCTTGGTGGCCACCGAAGCAGACAAGGCTTTTGTTGAACGCGTTGCCCGCGCCCAACCGTCTGCACAACGCATCTACAACTACATCGAAGTGGCGCAACAAGGCCGCAATTTGTGGAATGTGACCGACGATGCTTGGATTACCTCCAAAGCCCGCACCACCTTGCTCAACGCACCGGGTTTGTCGCCCAATCATGTCAAAGTGGTTACCTACAACGGCGTTACCTATGTGATGGGCGTACTCACTCCTACTGAACAGCAATCCGCCACCCAAGTGGTGAGCACCACCGCCGGAGTGAAAAAAGTGGTCACGCTCTACCAAACATTTGAGCCTGTTGCCCGGCCATAAAACGTTTTCAGGCAGCCTGCTCAATCGCAAGGCTGCCTGAATCGGGTATAATCACGCCGCTAAATTATTCAAACCCTTGTTTTAGCCAGGAACCCACATGACCGCTGCCAGCAAAGCCTCCGCCAAACCAACCCGCAAACGCATGAGCACCACCGCCAAAGTATTTTGGATACTGCTGGCCTTATTGTTTGTGGTGGTGGCCGGTTTTGTGTTCAGCGCTTGGCGTGAACTCAACCGCATCGCCCCGCCGGTGGCAAATCCTGCTGCCGGCAGTACACAGCAAGTTGAAGTACTCACCCCAATGGGCGCATCGCAAAACGTGCCCACCTTTGTGCCGGGCAAAAACAATGCTGTCGCCACCGCTTCAGCACCGGCCACCACCACCACACCTGCTGCTGCCACACCCAAACCCGGCACCAACACCGAAACCGCCCTAAAAACCGGCAGCAGCAATATTGTTGAAACACCGCTGCAACCGATTAATGTTCCGGCAGCCAAGCCTGCCGCTACCGACAAAACCGCCGAGAAGCCGGCAGCCAAACCCAAAAACACGCTCGATAATCTGTTTTAAAAGCCCTGTTTTGCAACAGCAGACGCAGTCACCATATTCACTCAAAGGCTGCCTGAAAATTTTGTTTTCAGGCAGCCTTTACTGATACTGAATTGTTTAGCTGATTAACCCGAGAGTCCTGCCGCCGCAATCATTAAAACGCCGTTTGCAGCAAATACACCGTATAGCCGATATACCCCGCCAGCAACACCCCGCCCTCAAAGCGGTTAATGCGGCCGCCATGACCCTTGCGCGACCAAGCAAAGGCAAACAGCAGCACGGTGAGCAGTCCCATCACCAACACATCACGGCTCAGCACTTCGGCGGCCACCGACATCGGATGAATCACCGCCGCCAAGCCCACCACCGCCAGCGTGTTAAACAAATTGGAGCCAATCACATTGCCCAAGGCGATATCGTGCTCGCCTTTGCGCGCCGCCATCACCGACGAAGCCAGTTCCGGCAACGATGTGCCAATCGCCACCACGGTAAGGCCGATCAGCAAATCGCTCACGCCTAAGCTTTGCGCAATGGTTACCGCGCCCCACACCAGCAAGCGTGAGCTGGCCACCAACACCAGCAAACCCAACACCAACCAGAACAACGAGTAGCCTAATGATGGCTGGCTGGCCGGATTGGCCAGCTCGTCGGCCACATCAACCACAATATTGTCTTTGCCGCGCAAACCCTTTAATACTGTCCACGTTAATACCGTCGCCAGCACCAGCAGCAACACCGCACCATCGGCCAGCGAGAGTTCGCCATCAACCAGCTGCCAAGCCGCCAGCACTGTTACCAACAACAAAATCGGCAATTCACGGCGCACAATTTGCGGCTGCACCGCAATCGGGCTAATCAGCGCGGTAACGCCCAAAATCAGCGCGATATTGGTGATGTTGGAGCCATAAGCATTGCCCAGTGCAATGCCGGGGCTGCCGTCTACTGCGGCCAGCACCGACACCACCATTTCCGGCGCCGAAGTGCCAAACCCCACAATCACCATGCCGATCAACAAAGGCGACATGCCAAAATGCCGCGCCGTGGCCGCTGCACCTTCAATAAAACGCTCAGCACTCCACACCAAAGCCCCCAAACCCGCCACCACCGCCAATATCGCCCACAGCATAATGTTTCCTTTTATTCACAATGAAAACCGCTTTCAGGCAACCTGAAAGCGGTTTTGAATACAGCTTTATTGTAGCAACTTTATTAAGACCGATGGGTATGATACCAACTGCCCATCCATTCACTGACTTCTTGCCAGATTGACATGATTCGGCTCCTGTATATTGATCAGCGATGGCCACACCATAACAAAACAGCCAATACAAAGAAATTTATTATTACCAATTCAATTATAGTTAAAAACTAAACATATAAACCGCCAGCCCATGAGACTAGGTTAATGCGCTTTAGGCTGCCTGAAAGCGCTTATGCCTTTTTGGATTACAATGTGCCGGCCACTTTCTTATTGCGCATCAAGCACAGCATATCAGCGGCAATGTGGGCGGCGGCAATGGCGGTGATTTCGGCATTGTCGTAAGCGGGCGACACTTCCACCACATCCATGCCCACAATATTCAAATCACCCAGTGCACGCACAATGCTCAGCGCCTGATGCGAGCTTAAACCACCGGCCACCGGGGTGCCGGTGCCGGGGGCAAAAGCGGGGTCGAGGCAGTCGATATCAAAGGTGAGGTAAACGGGGTTATCGCCAATCACTTCGTAAATGCGCTTTACGGTGGCATCAACGCCGTGTTCGTTAATCCACGGTGCAAACAGCATATTCATGCCCATAAAGTCGCTGTTCCATGTGCGGATGCCCACTTGCGCTGAGGTTTTGGGGTCGATTAGGCCGTCTTTGATGGCTTTGTAGAACATCGTGCCGTGGTTGAGCGAATCGGGGGCATCGTCGGGCCAGGTATCGCAATGGGCGTCAAAATGCAACAGGCTTAAGGGCTTGCCGTATTTTTCGGCGTGTGCTTGCAGCAAAGGATAGGTGATAAAGTGATCGCCGCCGAAGGTGAGCATTTTGGCATTGCTGTGGTTGATGATGTCGCGGGCGTGTTGCACGATGGTTTCGCGGATGGTCCACGGTTGATGCGCATCAAACCAGCAGTCGCCGTAATCAATCACCGCCAAATCATCAAAGGGGTCGAAGCCCCACGGAAATAAATTCAATTCAGCCAGTTGCACGCTGGCGGCGCGGATGGCGGCGGGGCCTAAGCGGGCGCCGGGGCGGAAGGTGGTGGCCAAGTCCAGCGGTACACCGGAAATCACCACATCGGCATCGGCCACGTCGCGGCTATAGCGGCGACGCATAAACGACAATGCGCCGGCGTAGGTATTTTCGGTGGCCGAGCCCATCAGGCCTTGACGGCGAAAGGCGCCGTCGCCGTAGATTTTGTCTGTCATGATGGTGTGTCCTTGCGGGGTGGTTTCAGGCAGCCAAATAAGGCTGCAAGGCGTGTTGTAATTGGGTGGTGTTGATTTGGCCGGCGATGTCCGCCAGCCCAAAAGCGCGCAGCACCACAAAACGCATTTGGCCGTCTTGCACTTTTTTATCGTGCTGCATATGCGCCAGCCATTTATCCAGTGGCATCCGCGGCGGCGCCACCGGCAAATTGGCGGCCTGAAGCAGTGCGATTACGCGCTCGGTATCGGCGGCTTTCAGGTAGCCCAGGGTTTCGGACAAACGGCAAGCCAGCACCATGCCTGCAGCCACTGCTTCACCGTGCAGCCATTGGCCATAGCCCATTTCGGCTTCGATGGCGTGGCCGAAGGTGTGGCCAAGATTAAGATGGGCACGAATACCGTGCTCTTTTTCGTCTTGCGCCACAATATCGGCCTTCATTTGGCAGCAATGGTAAACCGCTTGCGCCAATACATCCGGTTGTTGTGCCATCAGCGCAGCCATGTTGTTTTCCAGCCAAGTGAGAAAATCGGCATCGCCCAAGAGTGCATATTTAATCACCTCGGCCATCCCGGCGGAAAATTCACGCGCCGGTAAGGTTTGCAGGCTGCCTAAGTCGGCCAGTACGGCTTGCGGCTGGTAAAACGCACCAATCATGTTTTTGCCCAGCGGATGGTTGATGGCGGTTTTGCCCCCCACCGAAGAATCCACTTGGCTAAGCAACGTAGTGGGAATTTGCACAAACGGCGCGCCACGCTGATAAGTAGCCGCAGCAAAGCCGACCATATCGCCAATAACGCCGCCACCCAAGGCAATCAGGGTGGTGTTGCGTTCGGCCCGGTGCTGCATCAGGCCGTCGTAAATCATGTTGAGGGTTTGGCTGTTTTTATGCGCTTCGCCATCGGGCAGAATAATACTGAAATAGGCGCAGCCCAATGCGTCTAATACGGCTTGCAAGCGTGGCAAATAAAGTGGCGCCACCGTTTCATTGCTGATGATGGCTGCTCGTTTGCCGATATAAGGCGCCAGTGTTTGTTGCGGCTGCTGATAAACATTGTGGCCGATAAAAATAGGATAAGCGTGCGAAGGGGTGTTAACGTTGAGCGTGCGCATGGGGAAAATCGTTTTCAATTTGCCGCAGCAGCTGTTGTAGCATCTGCAGGCTATGTTGTTCGGTAACGTTCACCACGATGTGGGCGGTGGCTCGGTAGATGGGGTCGCGTTGATGATACAGCTCGGTGAGTTTGCCCAAGGGGTCGGCCACTTGCAATAACGGACGGTTTTTATCGTGGCGGGTGCGTGCCAACAACAATTCGGGCAATGCATGCAAATAAATCACCGTACCACGGTGGTGCAGCGCTTGCCGATTGGCTTGCTGCAATACCGCCCCTCCCCCTGTGGCCAGCACAATATTATTTTGCTGAGTGAGCTCATCAATCACCGCCGTTTCGCGGGCGCGAAAACCAGCTTCACCTTCCAGCTCGAAAATAATGGGAATGCGCACGCCAGTACGCTCGCAAATGACATGGTCGCTATCAAAAAAAGCATAGCCCAACCGCTGCGCCAACTGCCGCCCCAAAGTGGTTTTGCCGGCACCCATCAAGCCGACCAGGAAAAAATTGCCTGCCATGTTTTTCATGGCAGGCATTGTAACCGAATATGGGGGTTTCGGCATCCGTTTGGCGGTGTAAGCCGCCGTCTTCGAGTTTAAGGCTTTAGTAGCGCAAATTACTGCCGGCATTACCCATAATGCGCGGGGTGATGAAAATCAGCAATTCATTGCGCCTTTGATTGCGTTTTTGATATTTAAACAAATTACCTAGCACCGGGATATCACCCAGCAAAGGCACTTTGCGATCAATATTGGAGTTATCTTCTTCATAAATACCACCCAAAATCAGCGTACCTCCATCTTCCACCATCGCCCGTGTATTGAGGTTTTTGGTATTGATACATGGCGCGTAAGCAGAGCAAGATAAATCAACCGAATCTTTTTTCACCACCACATCCATAATCACATTGCCATCAGGCGTGATTTGCGGCGTAACGGTTAAACCCAGTACTGCTTTTTTAAAGCTGGTAGTGGTGGCGCCACTGGAGGAGGCTTCTTGATAAGGCACTTCTTTACCGGATTCAATAACTGCCTCTTTACGATCTTGTGTCAGCACTCGCGGGCTGGAAATAATTTTGCCACGGTTTTCTTCTTGCATGGCTTGCAGTTCCAAGCCCAGTGCGCCCGATGCCGTACTGCGAATTAATGACAAGGCGGATGTTGGGGAGCTTACCGGCAAATTGACATTGGGAATACCGAATCGACTATCGCCGAAACTACCTAATGCACCACTGGCCAAGCCACCTACAGTAGTGCTGTTGGTGCCATTAACATTGCGATAACCGCCGCCAAACCGCACACCTAGCTCACGCGAAAAACCATCCTGTGCCTCCACAATCCGCGCCTCTACCATTACTTGTTGCGAAGGCACGTCCAACTGAGCCACCAATTTTTCAAATTTCTGAATAATATTGGGGGTATCGGTAATAATCAGTGTATTGGTGGCCGGATCTATCAAGGCACTGCCGCGAGCGGTCAATATTGAGTTGCGATCATTGCTGTTACTATTGTTATCACTGATATTTAACACTTTGCGGAATTCTTCCGCACTTTTGTATTTCAGCTGGAAAGTTTGCGATACCAAAGGCCCTAAATTTTCAATCTCATTTTGTGCTTGCAAGGTGGCTTTGTCTTTATTGAGTAACTCTTCACGCGGCGCAATATTGATGATATTGCCCTGCTTGCGCATATCCAGATTGCGAGCCTGCATCACCAAGTCCAATGCCTGATCCCACGGCACATCTTTCAGTGAAATGGTCATTTTGCCTTGCACGCTATCGCTGGCCACAATATTCATGCCCGACTCTTTGGCCAAAATCTGCAAAATGGTGCGTACTTCCACATCTTGGAAATCCAAAGATACGCGTTTGCCGGCAAAAGATTTTTGTTGTGGCTTCAGGCCGCTGCTGGCCATATCCACTTGCGGTGAAATTTCGATGGTTTGACGGCTGCCGCTGCCAGAAGGGCGGAAAGTCCAGTTGCCTTGCATGCGTATGGTCAGCTGAGTGTCGTTGCCTAAGCGGCGCAAGGCAATGGTGCGTACCGGAGTGCTGAAATCAGTCACATCCAGATCGCGCTGCTGCTCGGTGGGCAGCGGCGCATTTTTATAAGTAATCATCAAACGGTCAGCCTGACGTTTGATCTCCGGCTGTCCACTATAATTGCCGATATTGATTTCCACCAAGCCGCTGTTGTTGGCACCCTTACGGAAGTCAACACCGATGGGGGTATTGGCAGCAGAGGTGCTTTTAGGTGCAGGGGTGTATACGGTTTCGGTGCGCACTTCAGTTACCGCAGCTACGGGCGGAGTACGCACTACTGCCGGGGCAGCCGCAGGTGCTGCGGTCGATTCCTGCACATACACCCATACTTCATTGCCCTTGATTTCGGTTTTATATTCACCGGGCTGCGCCAACGACAACATTAAGCGCGAACGATCCGCACTTTGCGCCGCAGCAATCTGTTTAAGCAAAGGATCATTGTATTCCAATACCGACTGTGGCAATTGCAAGCCGGTATTGGCAAAATCCAAGGCGATGCGCGCCGGACTGGGGGTAATGAAGCCGCTGGGGGCGGTAACATCACGATCAAATTGGATTTTGATGACTTTTTGGTTGTTTGGTAAGGCCGAAACATTGATGCCGGTGATGTTGCCTGCCCATGCTGCCTGACCCAGCAAACCCAGTCCTAAGGCAGACATAATTGTCATGGTTTTGAATTTCATTGTTATCTATCCCTTGGGTTGTTAATTTTGAGTGTTGTTGGATTGACTGCTGGCATTCAACGGCAGCTCAACGCGACGATTGGTCCAATTGCCGTAAGTGTCTTCTACCAGTTCGGTAATCACCAGTTTGTCGGGTTCAATGGCGCTAATGCGGCCATAATTTTGACCTAGATAATTACCTGTTTTCACTGTGTAAACATGGTTATCTGCTGAAATATAGGCAGAAGTGGTTTTGCCCGCACCACTGAGTGATCCGACATAGCGCAAATTTTCCAAACTGAAATTTTCCAACACTTCTTTCGGGCGCTTCAAATCCGGAGCGTTGGCGCCTTGCATACCCATTCGCAGACGGCTGCTGTTAAAAGCATTCATGCCAACGGCAGTGGGTGCTTGGTAAGTGGCCGGTGGCGGCAGTTCGGGCAATTCGGTTTTTTTAACCTTAGCTTTGGCTTCATTGCGCGTATTCTGCATCCACTGTTGCAAGTCTTCATTGGGTGCGGAACATGCAGTCAATCCGGCCAATGCAAGAAATAAAGAGAAACGTATCATCATTATTGTTATCCCGTTTGTGTTATTGAGCCACAGGCGCGCTGGCATCTGCAGGTGCGTCACTCAATGAAGTGGCTTTATAGGTATTGGCCACCGCGTCCAATGTCAGGTTGGTTTCTTTATCACTCGGACGGCGCAGTTTAAGGGTCTCTAAAGTCACAATGCGCGACAATTTGCCCACATCACGTGTAAATTGGCTGATTTGTTCATAATTGCCGCTGATGGATATTTGGTAGGGCAGCTTCTCGATGTTGCCATCTACCACAGCCGCTTTAGGATTAACGCTATTCATGCGCATTCCGTTGGTGGCACCTGCCTGATGCAATTCTTGAATCAGGTTGGGGATTTCCGCGTCGGTAGGAAGCTGCTTTAATAAAACCTCGAAAGCACTGCGAAGTTGTACCAATTCTTGCTTCAGGGTATCTAAATTGGCTGCCTGAATGCTTTTTTGGGTGTATTGTTCTTTTAACTGGATTTCTTCTTCCTGCAATGTGCTGATTTCGCTTAATTGGCTGCTAAACAGAGCGAAATAAGCCAAAATCCATACCAGAATCACAATACCGGCAGCCAAGCCGATTTGTGCAGGCTTGGGCAGCAGGTGCAGGCTGTTGACGCCTATTTCATTTAACTTGATATTTTTGGCCATGACGTTTCCTCTGTCCGGTTATGGTGCTGATGCGGCTGATGCTTCGGCAGCAACAGGTTCAGGCCGGTTGATTGATACTTTAACGATGAATTCCTGCGCATCGTTTACTTTTTTGATGTTATCCAACTCTGCACTGTTAAACAAACCGGTGCTTGGAATGGCGCGCATAAACATGGCGATTTTGCTGTCACTTATGGCCTTACCGCTAATACTGTAATTATTCGGATTGGCATCATCGCCGGTAATGGCGGTCAGATATAAGCCCTCGGGCACCAAGGTATTCAAGGTATCAATGATGCGTGCTGCTTCAAAGCGCTTGTTTTCCAACTCTTCCACTTTTTGCTTGCGCGCCAAAAAGCCGGCCTTTTCCGCTTTTAGATTATTAATTTCTTTGATTTGCGCGTCCAGTTGCTCGAGGCCGTCTTTAAGTGCTTGATTACGCCCTTGCTGGCTGGCAACCGCGCCACTAAAGGCGAAATAGCTGAGTGCGGCCAAAGCCAGTGCCAAAAGCAGACCCAATAACATTAGTGTTTTAAATTTCTGTTTTTGCTGTTGCAGCAAAGCTTCGCGATAGGGAAGCAGGTTGATTTTAATCATCGGTATCATGGTTATAAACCTCGTACGGCCAAGCCGAATGCTTCAGTGAGCAGGCTGCTGTCGCTTAAAAGTTGTGTGTTATCCAAACGTTTGTTGGCTTGGGCGGCGGCAATGGGGGTAATTTGCTGGGTTGGGATATTAACCTGCTGTGTAATGCGTTCGGCAATCGCCAATGCGGCATCATTTTGATAGCCGGAAACCAGAATCTGCTGCACATCGGTGCTTTGATCATGGCTATTGGTGGTGTAGTAAAATTGCAAAAAGCGCTGAATTTCCTGTGTCAGCTGATCTTGAAACACCGCACCTACTTTAGTGGCGAAGTCAGCCGGTTTGCCGGCAGCATAAACCATGTTCCAGGCGTCGCCTTCGCTGAGCTGATAGTTGCGGCGGATGGCCTGCATTAAATGTTCGTGCCCTAGATTGATTTCCTGTTTGTATAATAAGCGGTCATTTTGGGTAATCAGTGCGGAAGTGCTGTGTATGCCCACTTGGAAAATAGCCAGATTCTGCCCTGCCAGCACGGGCTGTTGCTGATTAATCCAAAAATTAACTGCGTTCAGCGCGGCCAAAATATCCACATCCATTTGTTTTGGCGTGATGTTAGCCGCGCTGAATAAATCCAGCCGGGCATCTACATCATCACGTTTGCAGCTGACCAGCAAAATATCCTGTAATTTACCTTGACGGGTATCGGAAAGATAGCAGTAGTCGTAACTGCTGCTTTCCAAGTCGGCGGTTTGGCTGACCTCGAACTCAACAAACTCGTCTAAAGTTAATTCAGTTTGGGCAGGGTTGTATTGCACCACCTGAATAGAGGCCAGATTTTGCGGCAGTGAGACAGTAATATTTTTACAGTTACTGTTTAATTGCCGCATGGTTTGTTGTAAATAAGTAACAGCTTGATCGTGATCTTCAATGCCATTATTACTGATAACATTTTGAGGCAAGGGTGTAATGGCGTATTTTTCTAAGCTGATTTGATTTACACTGCGCGCACTCACCAAGACAGCATGAATGGCTTGGGGGGTAATATGAATGCCGATACAATCATGATTGGATGGCTTCAACTTATTGTTAGTGTTTGAAAACTTGTTGCTTTTACCTATTTTCATGGCTTGGATTCCAAGTTGGTGCATTAATAATTCACTTTATCCGATGCAAAGCAGGTTTAAACTTTACTTACAGAAAACAGCACATAGTTTACTTTAAATTAAGTCAGAGTTTACTGTAAATTGAGCGCTTTGGTAGGGTAACTTAAAAATTTATTTGATTATGATTAAAAAACTATTAACAACCATCATCGGTTTGGGTTTGGGCTTAGCACTTTTTGGGTTGGGATTATTGGCCATTGCGGTATTGGTTACCTATCCCAAGCTGCCTTCGCTTGAGGCGGTAACCCATTATCAACCCAAAATGCCCTTGGTCATTTATTCTGCCGACAATAAAGTGTTGGGTCAATTTGGCGAAGAGCGGCGCGCGTTCACCAAGATTGATGACTTCCCCAAAGTACTCAAAGACGCGGTGATTGCGGCAGAAGACAAGCGCTTCTACGAGCACGGCGGTGTGGATTTTATGGGCATTGTGCGGGCGCTGATTTCCAATCTTACCGGCGGGGTGCAATCCGGTGCCAGCACCATTACCCAACAGGTGGCGCGCAATTTTTACCTCACCAACGAGCGTACCTATACGCGCAAATTCAATGAAGCTTTGCTGGCCTATAAAATCGAGCAGTCGCTAAGTAAAGACCAAATTCTGGAACTTTATTTCAACCAGATTTACTTAGGCCAGCGCGCCTACGGTTTTGCGGCAGCGGCACAGGTTTATTTCAACAAACCAGTTAAAGATTTGGATCTAGCCGAAGCCACTATTTTGGCCGGTTTGCCCAAGGCGCCGTCCACGTTTAATCCGATTGTGAATCCGGCGCGTGCCAAGGTACGTCAGCAATATATTCTCAACAATATGCTGGAACAAGGCATGATTACCAGTGCCCAGCGTGATGCGGCATTGGCCGAAAAACTGGATTTTGAGCGCTATCAGCCCGAAATTGACCAAAATGCCTTGTATGTGGCTGAAATGGTGCGCCAGCATATGTATGAAAAATATGGCGAAGAAGCTTACACCCAAGGTTATCGTGTTTACACCACGGTGAATGCCGAAGATCAGGCAGTGGCCACCCAGGCTTTGCGCAAAGCCTTGCTGCAATTTGATCGTGGTGCGCGTTATCGCGGTGCCGAAGGTTTTATTGATGTAGAAAAAATGGCTGCCGACAGCCGCGATGAGCAAATCGAGCAGTATTTGTCGACCCAATATACTGTGGACGGCATGATTCCGGCGGTGGTCACCGATGTGCCCAAAGGCGCGTTGGAAGTATATGTGCAAGGCGCAGGCAGCATCAAAATTACGGGTGCCGCTTATGATTGGGTAAAAAACACCATCGGCAATAAAAAGCTGGGCGAAGATGCGCTGCGGATAGGCTCAGTGGTGCATGTGCAAAAACAAAAGAACGACAGCTATCGTGTGGTGCAGCAACCAGAGCTGCAAGGTGCACTGGTGGCGTTGGACGCGCAAACCGGTGCGGTACGCGCTTTGGTGGGCGGCTACGACTTCCACCGCCGCACGTTTAACCGGGTAACTCAGGCGCAGCGGCAACCGGGCTCTTCTTTCAAGCCGTTTGTGTATTCGGCTGCAATTGCCAAAGGCATGACCCCGGCCACTTCGGTGAATGATGCGCCGATTTCCTTACCGGGCATGGGGCCGAACGGCTCGGTGTGGTCGCCGAAAAACTCGGACGGCCGCTATGCCGGGTTTATTACCTTGCGCCAAGCGCTAACCGCATCGAAAAACATGGTGTCCATCCGCATTCTGATGGCCATTGGCGTGCCTTATGCCAAAGAATATATTCAACGTTTTGGTTTTGGTGCCGATCAAATTCCGTCCAGCCTGTCGATGGCGCTGGGTTCGGGTACGGCCACGCCAATGCAAATGGCGGAAGGCTATGCGGTGTTTGCCAATGGCGGCTATAAGGTTTCCAACTTTGTAATTGATAAGATTTACGATGGCAACGGCCAGTTGCGCGCCCAAATGCAGCCCTTGGTGGCCAAGCAAAATGCGCCACAGGTAATTGACCCACGCAACGCCTTTATCATGTACAGCATGATGCGCGACGTGGTGCGTGCAGGCACGGCCACCCGCGCCAATGCGCTGGGCCGCAGCGATATTGCCGGCAAAACCGGTACCACCAACGACAATAAAGACGCCTGGTTTGTGGGTTTCAACCCCAATCTAGTGAGTGCGGTCTATATTGGCTTTGATAAACCGCGCAGCATGGGCAGGGCGGCATTCGGCGGTACCATTGCCTTGCCGGTATGGGTGGACTATATGCGCCATGCCCTCAAAGGCAAGCCGAATGTAACTATGCCGGTACCGGGCGGCATGGTGCAAAGCGGCGGTGAATATTTCTTACGCGAATTTCCCACCACCAACCCGAATCTGCCGCTAGACAACCGTGCAGACGGACCGGTAGACAATGCCGGTGCTGCGGATGGCACTGCTATAGATGGCGCGGCTGATGGCGGCGTGGAAGTACCGCCCAAGCGCGACAACAGCCAGCTCGATTCATTATTTTGATTTCAGCAAACGGCTGAACCCTGCCGAATGGCAAAAACCAACCCCATAATCTGCATTATGGGGTTGGCTTTTTTGAGGCTGCCTGAAATCAAATACGGCTTTATTTCATGGCATTGCTCAGTGCCGTTACATTGTGGCGGAACATGCCCACATAGGTATTGGCCGGCGCGGTTTTACTCAGCGCATCGGAATAGAGCTTGCCCTGCACCTTAACGCCGGTTTCTTTGGCAATGCGGTCAACCATGCGGCTGTCTTTGATGTTTTCGCTAAACACCGCCTTAATGCCCTGCTGTTTGATTTGGCGGATGATGGCGGCCACTTGGCGGGCGGAGGGCTCGGCTTCGGTGCTCACGCCTTGCGGGGCGATAAACTGGATATTGTAGCGTTTGCCCAAATAGCCAAACGCATCATGACCGGTGAGCACTTTGCGCTGCGCGGCCGGAATGGCGTTAAACGATTGTGCTGCCCAAGTATTGAGCTGGCTTAGCTCGGTTTGATAATTTTTCAAGCGTTGCTGGTAATGGCTTTTACCCGCCGGATCGGCTTTAATCAGCGCATTGGCTACGTTTTGGGCATAGGTTTGCATCAGCACCGGATCATTCCACACATGCGGATCCTCAGTGCCATGATCGTGGTTATGCCCGCCATGGCTGTGGCCATGGTCATCAGCCGCCGCCATGGGTTTGATGCCTTGGCTGGCTACTGCCATCGGCACTTTGCTTTGCTGCACTGCACGCGCCAACTCGGCTTTTTCAAAACCCAAGCCGTTGACCAGCACCAACTTGGCCGCGCGGATTTTGCGGATGTCGCCGCTATTGAGTTGATATACGTGCGCATCTTGATCCGCACCAACCAAGGTTTGCACCGCCACGCGCTCGCCACCGATTTGCTGGGTAACGTCGCCCAAAATACTGAAGCTGGCCACCACCGGCATGGGAGCGGCCAATAGGCTGCCTGAAAAGGCGGCGGCAATAATGCCCAATTTCCAATGTTTCATTTTATTTCCTTTTAATGTTATTACATAACAATTATAGTGGCTGCCTGATGCTTTGCCAAGGTTTTCAGGCAGCCTTGTATCAGGCGCAACCTTCAGTTAGGCAGTATGGTGCTTATGGCGGCGCAGCCATTTAGGCAGCAAGCCGCCTTCCCAGCCCATCAGCAACGACAGCAAATACACGCCGCCGCAGCACAAAATAATCGCCGGGCCGGAGGGGATTTCCACATAGTAGGAAAACAACAGCCCGGCCACACCGCAGGCCAAGGCCAGCAGCACCGCCAGCAGCATCAAGCTGCCCATGGTTTTACACCACAACCGCGCGCTGATGGCGGGCAGCATCATCAAGCCCACCGACATCAAAGTGCCCAAGGCTTGAAAACCGGCCACCAGATTCATCACCACCAACACCAAAAACAGGCTGTGCCATAGGCTACCTTTGCCGCCCACGGCCTGCAAAAACAGCGGGTCTATGCTTTCCAACAGCAAAGGGCGGTAAATCACCGCCAAAGCCACCAGTGTAATACTGGCCACCAGTGCCACCAATGTGAGCGCGGGCAAATCCACCGCCAATACCGAGCCAAACAGCAAATGCAAAAGATCCACGCTGCTGCCGCTTTGGCTCACCAACACCACGCCGATGGCCAAGCTGGTGAGGTAAAAAGCGGCGAAATTGGCGTCTTCTTTCAGATTGCTGAAGCGGCTGGCCAAGCCGGCCAGCAAGGCCATCAGCAAACCGGCAAAAAAGCCGCCCACGCTCATGGCCGGCAGGCTCAAGCCAGCAAACATATAGCCGATGGCGGCACCGGGCAGCACCGCATGGCCAAGCGCGTCGCCCACCAAGCTCATGCGCCGCATCATCAAAAACACCCCCATCGGCGCGGCAGACAGCGCCAAAAACACCACCGAAGCCAAGGCGTAGCGCATAAAGTCGAATTCGGCAAAGGGCTCAATCAGCCAGGTATAAAGTTGCATGGAAACGGTTTCGTCAATTCAGGTTTGATTAATTTCGATGTGGGATAACGGGCAGCGCAGATGATGTTTCAGGCAGCCGTTAAGTCAATATCACTGCCTTATTTTGCTGTTTCAGGCAGCGCACCACTCATCGCTGTCATGCTTTTGCATGGCGGCATTGGCTTGTTGCAAATGGCTGTCGGTCAGCACCGCCTCGGTGCGCCCGGCGGCCACTTTTTCACGTGCCAGCAGCAAAGTGTTGGGGAAATAGGCACGAACTTGCTCGTAGTCGTGCAGCACCGCCACCACAGTGCAATGTTGGCGACTGTGGTATTGGCGCAGCACTTCCAACAGCGCAAACGTGGTTTTGGCGTCCACAGCGTTAAAAGGCTCGTCCAGCAGCAGCACTTTGGCGTTTTGCACCAACATGCGCGCAAACAGCACGCGCTGGAATTGGCCGTTGGAAAGCTGGCCGATGGGGCGCCGGGCAAAGTCGGCCATTTCCACTTGCGCCAAGGCTGCCTGTATCCGCGCATGTTGCGCTGTGTTCACCTTGCCGAAAAAGCCGATTTCATACCACAAACCCATGGCCGCCAGCTCGTAGACATTCATGGGCTGGCTGCGGTCGATATCGGATTGTTGCGGCAGATAAGCGATGTCTTGGCGGCACAAACCTTGCCATTCGATATGGCCGGTATCCGCCTTAATCAGCCCCATCAGGCTTTTCAGCAAGGTGGACTTGCCCGCGCCATTGGGCCCAAAAATCGCCCACATCGCGCCATCGGCAAACTGCATATCCAGATGGTGCACCGCCGGGCGGCGGCGGTAGCTGACGGTAAGGTTGTGGATGGCAATGCCCATATTCAGTACACCGCCCAGTAAAACAGCGACCAAATCAGCAACAGCAAAGCCGCAGCCAACAACAAACGGCGGCCAAGGCCGCTGAGCAATAATGAATTCATGATAATAGATGCAAGCAGATGCGGCGGCGATTACCACCAAAGGTGCATATGATACTGTATAACAAATGTTTTGTCAGAACAGCGTGTTTTATCGGCGCGGGTTTAAGCTGTTTTTTTATGTTGGCGGTAAATGCGCCTGATGATTTGCAGGCCGTATTGAGGGTGAGCCGCTCCACCCTGCTTGATGGATTACAACCATTCTTACCTTACTGAAGTTACGCGCTCGTATTAAAGCACAGCCATTTACACACTATTTTGTTTAACTGAAGATACGCACTTATTGGTAAATGCTGCCTGAAACCATCGAATGCGTCATTGCCGAACTTGATTCGGCAATCCACGGTGAAAATAAACCGACGCAACAGCAATACAAAAACAGCATCAATATCATTGATTTTAAAACAGATGATATATTCTGCAATTTCCTGTCAATGGATTGCCGAATCAAGTTCGGCAATGACAGTGTTACATTTCAGGTAGCCTTAAACAAGCGGATGCGTATCTTCAGCCACCTTACAGCAAAGTAGGCAACAGGCGGCTGATTTGCTGGCGCAGAATCATCAGTTTGCCGTGGAAGAAGTGGCCGGCTTGCGGTATCACCAGCACCGGCATGTCTTGCGGCGCCGCCCAATCCAAGGCGTTTTGCAGTGGCACCACATCATCGGTTTCGCCGTGAATCAGCAGGGTTTTGTCGGATTGATGGGCGTTGGCGGCGGGCACGGTGTACATGCCCACGGCAGGTGCCAGCAGCAGCAGCGCATCGGGTTGGCAGCGCGTGGCGGCAAACAAGGCCACATAGCCGCCGAAAGAAAATCCGGCCAGCACCAGTTTATCCACCTCGGGATGTTGGGCGCGGGCGTAATCAACCACGCTGAGGCAATCATCGGTTTCGCCTTGGCCGTAATCGTGGCTGCCTTCGCTCTCACCCACGCCGCGTAAATTGGGCAGATAGCAATGAAAACCCAGCTCGCTCAGCGCCTTGGCGGCGGTTTGGATTACCTTATTGGTGAAGGTGCCACCATGCAGCGGATTGGGGTGGTTGAGCACGGCCACGCCTTGCGCCTGGCCTTTGGCGGGCAGGTAGATGATTTGCAGGCGCCCGGCAGGGCCGTCAATCCAAGTGAGGTGGTGTTGGCTGTGCATGGCGGCTACTCGTTTTCGGCGGCATCAATGGGGTCAATCAGCAGGCGGGTTACCGCTTGGCCTTCTATCAAGTCGTGTTGCAAAATATCGGCCAAATCGGCTTCATCTACATAGGTATACCAGCGGCCTTCGGGGTAAATCACCATCGCCGGGCCTTGTTCGCAGCGCCCCAGGCAGCCGGATTTGCTGATGCGCAATTTGCCCGCGCCAATCAAGCCGGCGGCATGAGCGTGGCCTTTGAGGTAGTCGACAGCGGTGGCACCCGCTTGGTTATCGCCACAGCTTTGGCGGCAGGGGTCGTTGCGCTCATTGGTGCAGATAAACAGATGGCGTTGGAAGTGGCTCATGCGGTTTCCTTCGATAATGCAGCTTTAAGGCTGCCTGAAAAAGATTTAATCAAACGACAAGATATTGCGGCCATCTTGTTGCGCCTTGATGGCAGCGAGCATGC
This sequence comes from Paralysiella testudinis, assembly GCF_016894345.1. Lineage (GTDB taxonomy): Bacteria > Pseudomonadota > Gammaproteobacteria > Burkholderiales > Neisseriaceae > Paralysiella > Paralysiella testudinis. The sequence goes on along the minus strand of NZ_CP069798.1, from coordinate 1,398,132 downwards.
CGGTAAAGTCCAGATGGTATTGGGCATTGAGTGTTTGGGCGTGTTTTTTCAGTTTGTCCCACTGGCGCACGGCGGGGTCGGACTGAAAAGCCAACACCGCCACATTGCCGTGGGTGGCGGCGGGCACGGCGATCACGCGGTTGTCGAACACGCGGCGCAGGCGTTGCACAAACACATCGTAGCGTTTGTCGGCCTGCCACCAGTTGGTTACGAAAATGCCGTTTTCGCTCAAGGCGGCGCGGCAGTCGGCAAAAAACGGTTCGCCCACCAAATCGTCGATGATTTGCTCGCCGTCAAAGCCGTCGACCAGCAAGATATCAGTGCCGCCGCCGTAAAGGATGCGGATATATTCAGCGCCGTCGGCAGTCACGATTTCAAAGCGCTCATCTTCAAACGGCAGCTCAAACAGGCTGCGTGCCACACTGATGACTTGCGGGTTGATTTCCACCACGGTTTGGCGGCTTTGCGGCAAATAGGCATCAATCCAGCGTGCAAACGAGCCGCCGCCCAAGCCGATTTGGGTGATGTGGCGCGGCGCGGCATCGGTAAACAGCAGCCAGGCCATCATGGCGCGGCTGTAGGAGAGCACCAATTCGCTGGGGTGGTCTACATTCATGGAGCTTTGCACGGTGGCGCTGCCCAAATGCAATGAGCGGATATTGCCCTCTTCGGAAATGCCGACTTCGGGCAAGGCTTGGCGGGCGCTGCGCAAGCGGCGGTAGGGGTGTCGTGGCATGGCGGCAGTCGTTTTAGGGCTGCCTGAAAGCGTTTCAGGCAGCCTGTTTGGTGAGCAGAAAACGGGTTTTACACATCGGTGAGCAAATGCAGCGCTTCGCGGTATTTAGCCACGGTTTGCGCAATCACTTCGGCGGGCACACGCGGTGCCGGGGCTTGTTTGTTCCAGCCGCTTTGCTCCAGCCAGTCGCGCACAAATTGTTTGTCGAAGGACGGCGGATTGGTGCCCACTTGATATTGGCTGGCAGGCCAAAAGCGGCTGGAATCGGGGGTGAGCACTTCGTCCATTAAGGTGAGCGTGCCGTGTTCATCCAGCCCGAATTCGAATTTGGTGTCGCAAATAATAATGCCGCGCTGTTGGGCGTAAGCCGCCGCTTCGGTGTAGAGGGCAATGGCTTTGTCGCGCACTTGCGCCGCCAATTCGGCACCGATAATGCGCTCGCATTCGGCAAAAGAAATGTTTTCATCGTGGTCGCCCACCGCCGCTTTGGTCGACGGGGTAAACAACACTTCAGGCAGCCTTTGCGCTTCTTGCAGCCCAGCAGGCAAGGCAATGCCGCACACGGCGCCGGTTTTTTGGTAATCTTTCCAGCCGCTGCCGGCCAAATAGCCGCGCACAATCGCTTCCACTTTCACCGGCGTGAGCTTTTTCACCACCACCGCGCGTGCCGCCAATATGTGCGCTTGCTCGGGCGGCAATACATCGGCCACATCATCGCCGGTAAAATGGTTGGGCATCACATGCGCAAGCTTATCAAACCAGAAATTGGAAATTTGGGTAAGGATTTCGCCCTTGCCCGGAATCGGGTCGTCCAGAATCACATCAAAGGCAGACAGCCGGTCGGAGGCCACCATCAACATGCGCTCGGCGTCAATTTCATATAAATCGCGCACCTTGCCGGAGTAAATTTTGTGTAAAGCCATTTCGCTCATCGCCGTTTCCGTTATTCCGTTGTGTGTTGGGGTTGCCGGGCATGGTTTTACGCCCAAGGCGCAATTTTAACCGAAAACGGATGCTTGTTGATACGGGGCGGCGCTAAGCTGGCGGCAAATACAGCGAGATGCTGATTTTTATTTACTCAAACTAACCCAAATCGCCCAGCACCATACTTGAAAACTGCGCGGGTGGCAGCATATGATTCAGGCAAGTGCGCTGCCGTATCCATGGGCGCTTTAATTTTCCCTGTTTGAATCAATGCGAAAGGATTTAACCATGAGTAAAGATTTTGATGCCCAAAAAGAAGCCCTGATGAAAGAAGTACGCTCAGTGCTGAATGAAGTGGAAACCCTCTACGAATCTTCGGTAGACAATGGCACCGACCAAGCCAAAGCACTGAAAGCCAAGGTGCAAGATCAGCTGGCACGCGCCAAATCGCAATTGCGCGATATGGAAAGCACGGTGGTAGACAAAGCCAAACAAACCGCCGCCCGCACCGATGAGCTGGTGCACGACCAGCCCTATTACGCCATGGGCGTGGCCGCACTGGCCGGTTTGGCCGTGGGCGTATTGCTGAGCAGCAGCTGCCGCCGTTGATTTGGCTTGATAACAAGCGCTAGCCCTTGATTAATAAAGACTTCAGGCTGCCTGAAACCAAAACCGCTTTGCCGCCTGTATCGACAAAGCGGTTTTATTTTGTGCGTTCAAACCATCGGGCGTTTTGATGCTGAAGAAAACCAGCCGCGGTTTCGCGGTATACTGTTTGTGCGTGGCCACTTGGCCACGAATTCATTTCACCACCAAAAAATGAGGGGAATATGAACCCTATAAAACAATTCAAACTTTGGCTGGACTACGGCGGCTCCTTACTGTGGCTGCGGCTGCGCATGTTGCGGCTGGATGCGGTGGCACAAATCCGCAGCGTGGTGTTTTTATTTGTGGCCACGCTGATTGCCACGGTGGCGTTTTTCCTCGGTTTTATCAGCCTGTTGTTCGGCTTGAATACCGTATTGCCCGAAAGCAGCAAAATCTGGGTATTTTTCGGCATGGCGGGCTTGTTCGGCCTGTTGATGTTGGGTTTGTTGGTGTGGGTGGCGCGTTTGTGGCAGCAACAAGGCAGCTTTATGAGCAGCACGCTGGACGCCATGGCCGATGATGTGGCCTATTTAAACGGCAAATACCCAACATCCCCTGTGGCAAAGGAGCCAAACCATGAGCAACCTTAAACCCAGTTTGCAGCAACAGCGCGATTTATTGCAATTGCAGGCCGATGTGTTGCGCCTGAAAATGGTGGCTGCGCAAATGAAAAACCAGCGCCAAGCGGCGGCTCAGGTGGATTGGCGGCAAGCATGGCAATGGGCCGACCAACTGCCCTTGAGCAGTTTGGCGTTTAAGGCTATTGGCCGCTCCAAAAGCTGGCGCAATAAGATGTTGATGGGCGCGGTGATGCTGGGTTTGGCTTGGTTGCGCAATCGGCAGCATTAAATTTGATTTTGCATAGCAAGGCTGCCTGAAAGCAAATTTCAGGCAGCCTTTAATCAATAAACTATCCATTTAATCCGTTTAATAGAAAAAGCAGGCCTTAGCCTGCTTTTTTGCATGTCAAAAATTTACCACAACTGCCATTACACGCCGCGCAGCAACTCATTCACGCTGGTTTTAGCACGGGTTTGCGCGTCCACTTTTTTCACAATCACGGCGCAATACAGGCTGTGGCTGCCGTCTTTGGCGGGCAGGCTGCCGGACACCACCACCGAGCCGGCAGGCACGCGGCCATAGCTGATTTCGCCGGTTTCACGATCGTAGATTTTGGTAGACTGGCCGATGTACACGCCCATGGAAATCACGCTGCCCTCTTCCACAATCACGCCTTCCACAATTTCAGAGCGCGCACCGATAAAGCAATTGTCTTCGATAATGGTGGGGGCTGCCTGTAAAGGCTCCAACACACCGCCAATGCCCACGCCGCCGCTCAAATGCACATTTTTGCCAATTTGGGCGCAAGAGCCTACCGTGGCCCAGGTATCAACCATGGTGCCTTCGTCAACATAAGCGCCAATATTCACATAAGAGGGCATCAACACCACGTTTTTGCCGATAAAGCTACCTTGGCGCGCCACTGCACCAGGCACCACGCGGAAACCGGCGGCGCGGAATTCGGCATCGTCCCAAGCGGCAAATTTGGTGGGCACTTTGTCGAAATAGCGGTTTACGCCATCATCGGCCACGCCGTTGTCCTGAATGCGGAACGACAATAACACCGCTTTTTTAACCCATTCGTTTACGTGCCATTGGCCGTTGTGTTTTTCGGCCACGCGCAGGCTGCCTGAGTCCAGCTGCTGCAAGGTTTGCTGTATGGCTGCTTTTACTTCGGCAGAAACGCTGGCTGGGGTGATGCTGACGCGGTCTTCAAAGGCGGCTTCGATAATGGATTTTGTCATTTTTTACCTTTATAAATAATAAATTATGAATTTCTGGGGGTATTACCGGTAGGGATTGCAATAATGGCCGGCTCAATCCCCGGGGTGATTGCCTGTGGGCAATAAGCATCCAACTGCCGGCGGAAATCATCATAAGGAATCAGCTTGCCGCCAAAGCGAGCCAAGTGGTCGGTGTGCATTTGGCAATCAATCAGTTTAACCCCGCGTTGCTGCAAATAGCCTACCGCATGTACAAAGGCGATTTTGGAAGCGTCGCTCACATCGGTAAACATCGATTCACCAAAAAAAACCTGGCCGATTTGCACGCCATACAGGCCGCCGCCCAAATGCCAGCCACCTGCTTCGCTGGGATACCAATATTCAAACGAATGGGCATGGCCAATTTGGTATAAGGCGCGGTAGGCTGCCTGCATTTCGGCGGTAATCCACGTGCCTTGCTGGCCGTGACGGTAGGCACGGGCGCAACGGCGCACCACATGTTGGAAGGCGTGGTTTACACTCACACAGTAAGCGCGGTTGCGCAGGCTTTTGTGCAAAGAGCGGCTGATGTTCAGGCTTGCGGGATACAACACCATGCGCTCGGCAAATGCCCACCAGATAATCGGATGGTATTCGTCATACCAAGGAAAAATGCCTTGCCGGTAGGCGGCCAGCATCCGTGCCGTGCTTAAATCGCCGCCAACCGCCACCAAACCGTCCCGCTCGCGCTGAGCGGTGGCAATATCGGGAAAAGCCAGATTATCGGCCTGCAATAAAGGAATTTGAGACAAGGGCATGGTTTGCCTGGATGCCGGTTAGCGCTTTTCTTTGCTTTGGCAGTTGGCGCACACGCCATACATATACAGGGCGTGGTCGACAATGCGGTAGCCGTTTTCAGCGGCGATTTTTTCCTGCAAGGTTTCGATTTCTTCGCTGTGGAATTCGGTTACCTTGCCACATTTGATGCAAACAATATGGTCATGATGGCCGCCACGGTTTAATTCGTACACCGCCTTGCCGGTTTCAAAATGGTGGCGCAGCAAAATACCGGCCTGCTCAAACTGGGTGAGCACTCGGTAGATGGTGGCCACGCCGATTTCCACGTTTTCGTCCAGCAGCAGGCGGTAAACGTCTTCGGCACTCATGTGTTCGTCGGCACGCGCCTCGAACAAATCCAGAATTTTCAGGCGCGGGCCAGTAACTTTCAGACCGTTGTCTTTCAATTGGGCTATATTATTGTCCATGGCTCTCATACCGCTGTTGGTTAATAGCCGTTATAATACGCACTTTTGGTGCACTTGCCCACTGGGCACGCGCCCGCATCAACCTGTTTTATTCACCCCATAGAAAAGGTGTATCAGTGAAAAAATTTGTTTGCCTGATGGCCGCCGCGGCTTTGGGTTTGGCCGCTTGCTCTGCCGAACGCGTTTCCCATTTCCCGTCGTATAAACTGAAGGTTGTGCAAGGCAATGAGCTGGATGCGCAAGCCTTGGGGCATTTGCAGGCGGGCTTGAGCCGCGAGCAGGTGCAAATGCTGCTGGGCACGCCCTTGTTGCGTGATCCCTTTCACCAAAACCGCTGGGACTATGTGTTTGTAATCAGCCGCAACGGTGTGGTGCAGGAAAATAAATCTTTAACCTTGTATTTTGATGAAAACGGCCTGCTCACGCGTGCCGAGGGCGATGCCATGGCACATGCTGCGGCAGCCAATGCCGCGGCAGCTTCCGCCGTAGCGCCATAACCTAGGGAGGTATAAGTATGGATACCCCCTTAAAAATCGCGATCGCCGGTGCCAATGGCCGCATGGGTCGCGCACTGGTGGAAGCGATTGCCAGGCGCAGTGATTGTGTGCTCAGCGGTGCCTTAGAGCATGCGCAATCGCCCGCCCTGGGACAAGACGCCGGTTTTGCCGTGGGCGTGGCCACCGGCGTGCTGATTAGCCACGATGCGGTAAAAGTGCTAAGCGAAGCCGATGTGCTGATTGATTTTTCCCGCACCGAAAGCACGCTTAATTACTTGGCTGCCTGCGAAAAAATGGGTGTAAACCTGATTATCGGCACCACCGGTTTTGATGATGCGGGCAAAGCACGCATTGCCGCAGCGGCCGAAAAAGTGGGCATTGTGTTTGCGGCCAATTTCAGCGTGGGCGTGAATTTAACCTTTGCACTGCTAGACACAGCGGCGCGGGTGCTGAGCGAAGGCTATGATATTGAAATCATCGAAGCGCACCACCGCCACAAAGTGGATGCCCCTTCCGGCACCGCCTTGCGCATGGGCGAAGTAATTGCCGATGCTTTGGGGCGCGATTTAAAACAATGCGCTGTATATGGGCGCGAAGGCCACACCGGCGCACGCGACCCCAGCACCATCGGTTTTGCCACCGTGCGCGGCGGCGATATTGTGGGCGACCACACGGCTTTGTTTGCCACCGATGGCGAACGGGTGGAAATCACCCACAAAGCTTCCAGCCGCGCCACCTTTGCCAACGGCGCCGTGCGCGCAGCAGTGTGGCTACAAACACAGCCGCAAGGCTTATATGATATGCAGGATGTATTGGGCTTGCGCTGATGTGTTGGGCGCAGGGTTGATAAAGGCTGCCTGAAAGTGTTTCAGGCAGCCTTTTCTAATGAAGTTATACCAATTCTACAAAATAAGATAACAAGGCGGCGAGCCGAAGACAGTACAAGTAGTACGGCAAGGCGAGCCAACGCAGTTAGGTTATTTTGTAGAATTGGTATTAAATCGGAGTTTTTGCTATGCCTTACCAAACCCATCTGCACAGCGATACCACGCTCAACACCATTTACCGCCACCGCTCCATCCGTAAGTACAGCGGCGAGCCGGTGGCAACGGCGCAGTTGCAGGCCATTTTGGAAGCCGGGCGGGCGGCTTCTTCGTCGAGCTTTATCAGTGTGTGCATATTGTCCGCGTTACCGATGTGGCCATCCGCGAAGGCTTGTATGAAGTGGCAGCGCAGCAAAAATACGTGCGCGAGGCGGCGGAATTTTTGGTGTTCTGCATCGACTACGCCAAACACAAACAAGCCGTGCCGGAAGCACAAGTGGATTGGACCGAAACCTTGATTATCGGCGCGGTAGACGCGGGCATTATGGCGCAAAACTGTTTGCTGGCGGCTGAATCGATGGGTTTGGGCGGGGTGTATATCGGCTCGCTGCGCAACAACACCGCCCGTGTGACCGAGCTGTTGCAACTGCCCGCTTACACCGTGCCATTGTTTGGCTTGTGCATCGGCCATCCGGCACAGCAGCCTTTGTACCGCCCGCGCATGCCTTTGGCGATGACGGTGAGCGAAAACCATTACCGCCCGCTGAATGCCGAAGCCTTGGCTGCCTATGAAACCATCTTGGCCGATTACTACCAGCGCCGCAGCGGCTTGGATTTGAATTGGCAACAAGCGGTGGCCAATAATTTTGCCCGTCCCGTGCGTCCGCATATTTTGCCGTTTTTACAGGAACAAGGTTTGGCACGGCGTTAATCTCAGTTTGGCTTACTTTAAAAGCAAAAAGACAGCGTAAGCTGTCTTTTTTATTGAGCTTAAGCCCCCTACTCCGGCTTGGCTTTATCGCCAATTTTACTTTCCCGTCCGCTTAAAAGATTGCGGATATTGCTTTGATGCCGGTACAACACCAGCAACGCAATCACCACCACCGCCAGCAGCCACGATAAATGCGGTATAAAAAACCACGCCACCAAGGGGCTGATGGCGGTGGCCACCAAGGCTGCCAGCGAAGACACCTTAAACCCGAATGCCATCACCAGCCACACCGCCGCACAAATCAGCGCCGTAGGCCACGACAAGGCCAGCAGCACGCCCACCGCCGTGGCCACGCCCTTACCGCCTTTAAAGCCGAAAAAAACCGGCCACATATGCCCCACCAGCACCGCCACCGCCACCAAGCCGATGGTGACATTATCCAACTGCAATTCGCCCTGAAAGCGCAAAGCCAGCCACACCGCCAGCCAGCCTTTGAGCGCATCGCCCAGCAATGTGAGCACCGCCGCCAGCTTCTTGCCGCTGCGCAACACATTGGTGGCACCGGGGTTGCCGGAGCCGTAGCTGCGCGGGTCGGCCATGCCGAACGCCTTGGACACAATCACCGCAAACGACAAAGATCCCAGCAAATAAGCGCCCACGGTGGCGAAGAAATTAACCATAAACAAGCTTCTTTGACTACAATATTCAACAGCCGACAATTCTAACGTAAGTGGCCACAATATGGATACCCTCTTTTTACACGGCCTGAAGGCCGAAACCCTGATTGGCGTTTATGACTGGGAGCGCCAGCAACGGCAAACCCTGCTACTGGATGTGGACATCGGCACCGATGCGCGCCCTGCCGGACACAGCGACAACATCGGCGACACCATCCACTACGGCGAAGTAGCCGAAGCCTTGCGCCATAATCTGGCACAACAACAATTTTTGTTGCTGGAAGCACTGGCCGAGCATGTGGCGCAATTTTTATTGGACGATTTCGGTGCCTTATGGGTGCGCGTGCGCGTGGTGAAGCCCGGCATTTTGGCGCAAGTGCGCGAAGTGGGCATACAAATCGAGCGCAGCCGTGCGGCAGACGGAATGGATTGACATGACCCCGGTATACACCGTGGCGCAAATGCGGGCATGGGAAGATGCGGCCGTGGCCACCGGTGGCAGCTACGCCGCGCTGATGGAAAACGCCGGCGCGCGCGCAGCCGCCGATTTATTTTCCCGTTTTGAAACTGCGCAACGCCTGTTGGTGCTGTGCGGCAAAGGCAATAACGGCGGCGACGGGTTGGTGCTGGCACGCCATTGGGCAGAAGCGGGCTGGCCGGCGGCAGTGTGCTTATTGCTGGGCGAAAATCTATCGCCTTTAAGCGCCGCCAACCTAGCCAACCTACCGCCTTCGGTGCAGCAACTACCGCCCGAGAGGCTGCCTGAAAGCGATGTGGTGGTGGACGCGGTGTTTGGCACCGGCTACAGCGGCGAACTGCCCGCTGCCGTGGCAGCACTAATGCGCCAAATTAACCGGCAAAGCGGCTGCAATGTGGCGCTGGACATGCCCAGCGGCATCAACAGCGACCACGGCCACATTGCCGCCGACAGCTTTTGTGCGCAAATTACTTATGCTTTCCAAGCCTTCAAACCAGCACACAAGCTGCCTGAAGTGCAAGCCTATTGTGGTGACATTGTGTGTTTGGACATCGCTTAAAACCTGCGCGATTCAAGTACTTCTTAACCACTGTACTTTAACCATTGCACTAGAGCCATGCCCAGCAAAGTCATCGCCACCGAGCCCACCACATGCAAGCTGATTACCGCCAAGGCCACCAGCCAGCGTTGTTGCTGGATTAAAGCGGCCACTTCCAGCGAAAAGCCGGAAAACGTGGTCAGCCCGCCCAAAAAACCGGTAACCAGCAACAAACGCCATTGCGGCGAAAGATGCGGAAACCACTCGGTGAGCGCGGCAATAATGCCAATCAGCAAACCACCCAGCCAATTGGCGGCCAAGGTGCCCACCACCAGCCACGGCAGCGTCTTGGCAAACACACTGCCCAAGCCCCAGCGCAACAAAGCGCCCGCACTGGCGCCCACGCCAACCGCAGCCACATTCCACCACATACCGCATTCTCCCTTGACCGCCTGATATGCAATACAGGCTGCCTGAAACCTTACCAAATGGTATTTTGCCGCCGCAAATAGCGTTCATCGCTAAAGGTGCTCATCAATTGCGGCGCCAGCGCCACAAAAACCGCACACAGCAAACCGCTCAAAAACGCCTCACCCCAAGCGATAAACAAAAATACCGGCAGCGCATTGTGCCACAGCGCCTCATTGTTAAACGCCGCCGACCAAGCCAGCGCACCAGTAATACACAGCCCGGCCAACAGCATACCGATGGCCGCCGCCAAAAAGCCATTGATAAAAATATACACAAATAAATTGGGCGGCAAAAAGCGGCGGCAACCATACAGCAAAAGCTGACTCACCAACACCGGCGGCACCACGCTGCACCACACATTCAGCCCCGTCACCGGCAAATGTGCCGCGCCATTAAATAAGGCCGTGGCCGCCAGCATCATCAGGCTGCCCAGCCACAAAGCCGCCGCCGACCCCAACATCAATGTAATCAGCGCCAAACCCAATAAATGATAGCTCATGCCACCGATTTGGCCGCCGCCGATTTGTGCACGCAAGCTCCACCACAAGGCCAAAATCAGCAAGGCCGCGGCAGTGGCGGCATGATGGCGGCCCATGCTGCGCCAAGCCGCCGGAGCCAGCGGCAGCAGCAACAGCAACAAAGCCAAATTGGCCGCCCACATCAGGCCGGGCGAAAACCAGCTGCTGTAAAAATTCATATTAGCCTTCTTTCCCCGCCCATAGCCAATGAATTGCCGCATCCTTGCAACAATATCTATATTTCAGGCAGCCTTAGATAAATCCGCGTATCACTTCCGTGATTCAACACTTTGTCTGCTGGCCAGCCAGTGTGGATACGTTTGCGCCAAGTGATACAGCATGCCTGCGGTGGCACCCCAAATATCGTGCTCTTCAAACGGCAGGCTGTACACGGTTAAATCATGCTCTTGGTATTGCACTTGGCGCGCTTGATAAGCTTGCTGCGCCAATACCTTTGATAAGGGTACAGCAAAAACTGCCGCCACTTCCTGCGGATTGGGCTGCCATGGCAAAGGTGCACGCCGCAAGGCCACCACCGGGCTCACCACAAAACCGGAAGGCAAATAGCAATCGCGTAATTGGCCGATAACCTGCCAATTGTGCTGCCCAATGCCCAGCTCTTCCTCGGTTTCGCGCAAGGCCGTGGCCGTGGCACTGCCGCCGTCTTCAGCATCGCATTTGCCGCCCGGAAAGGCAATTTGGCCGCTGTGCTGGCGCAATTGCGCACTGCGTCGGGTCAACCATGCTTGAGCCTGGCCGTCTTGCCAGTCAAACGGCATCAGCACCGCAGCGGCCTGAAACCGCAACGGTAAGGAGCGAGCCAATAGTTCGCGCTGGCTCAAGGCCGATGGCCGCGTGTCGCGGCAAGCAAAATCCAGAAAATCACTTAATTGCGCAAGGCTGTTAAACATAGCAGGGCCATACCGGCAAACAAACAGGCATTATAGGCGCATTGTCTTGCCCACAAAAGGCTGCCTGAAAGGCATAAAATTAATCGAAGCCCCATCATGCTATTGCCATCCATATTCGGTTACAATGGGCTTGGTAGCGAAATCAAGTTTTTATTCTATAGTGGGATGAAGAATAAAGTGATACAAGGCGCGAAGCCGCAGACAGTACAGGTAGTACGGCAAGGTACAGCAACGCTGTAGCACTTTGTTATGCATTTCACTATAAGCCGGTATTGGCCGGATATTCACTTCAAATCTAAAGGAGAACACTTATGTCAGAAGTTGTTATTGTTGCCGCCAAACGCACCGCCATCGGCAATTTCAGCGGCGCATTGGCCTCATTGAGCGCACCCGAATTGGGCGCCATTGTGATCGAAGCCTTATTGAATGAAGCCGGCGTTAAAAAAGAAGATGTCAGCGAAGTGATTATGGGGCAAGTGCTCACCGCCGGCGTAGGACAAAATCCGGCACGCCAAGCCGCCCTGAAAGCCGGTTTGCCGGTTACCGTGCCCTGCCTCACTATCAACCAAGTATGCGGCTCCGGCCTGAAAGTAACGCACTTGGCTGCTCAAGCCATTGCCAACGGCGATGCCGATATCGTGATTGCCGGCGGCCAAGAATCCATGTCCAACTCCCCCTACCTGCTGCCCGGCATGCGCAATGGCCAGCGCATGGGTGACGGCAAAGTAATCGACAGCATGGTGTACGACGGCCTTACCGATGCCTACAACCAATACCACATGGGCATCACCGCCGAAAACATTGCCGAAAAATACAACATCAGCCGCCAAGCCCAAGACGAGCTGGCCGTGGCCTCGCAAAACAAAGCCGAAGCAGCGCAAGCAGCCGGTAAATTCAAAGAAGAAATCGTGCCGGTGAGCATTCCGCAACGCAAAGGCGACCCGGTGGTGTTTGCCGAAGATGAATTCATCAAAAAAGGCGCCAAAATCGACACCATTAGCAAACCGCGCCCGGCCTTCAAAAAAGACGGCACCGTAACTGCAGCCAATGCTTCCGGCATCAACGATGGCGCCGCTGCGGTATTGATGATGTCGGCCGATAAAGCCAAAGAACTGGGCTTAAAGCCCTTGGCCACCATCAAAGCCTATGCTTCCAGCGGCGTGGCACCGGAAATCATGGGTATGGGCCCGGTAAGCGCCGTACAAAAAACCCTGCAACGCGCAGGCTGGTCTTTAGACGAAGTAGACGTGATTGAAGCCAACGAAGCCTTTGCCGCCCAAGCCTTGGGCGTGGCCGGTGAGTTGAAGTTTGATATGGACAAGGTAAACGTGAATGGCGGCGCCATCGCTTTAGGCCACCCCATCGGCGCTTCAGGTAACCGCATTCTGGTGACCCTGCTGCATGAAATGCAGCGTCGCGACGCCAAAAAAGGTTTGGCCACCTTGTGTATCGGCGGCGGTATGGGTGTGGCGCTGGCAGTAGAACGCCACTAACATCATAGCTTGAACCCATCAAACCGGGCAGACTGCCCGGTTTTTTGTTGGCGTCAAAATTAAGGCTGCCTGAAATTGTGTTTCTGCACAGCAAAAATGCTTTCAGGCAGCCTTTTCATCAGCACAGCTGCCCAACGCATTTAGGCCAACATTTATCTCAAACCAACATTCAGGCACACAGATTTACACCAACACCAACTTAAGCCGCAAAGCCTTTACTTTTATTAATCCATTATTGAAAATTTAAACGAACCTTAGCCCGCATAGCCACTCCTACTGTGCGTATCGCGGCCATCAATAGGATTGGCCGTTGTCTTTTCATCATGAAATAAACCATCGCCATCATCGTGATTGGTTATGTGGTTTCATTAACAACCGGAGGTTCACATGAAAAAATTCCTAACTGCCGTGGCGGCTGTAAGCTTGTCTGCTGTCGCGATGGCCGCCCCCAAAGCCCCCGTTACCGAAGTCGAGCCGGCTGCCAGCGCACCCGTGGCCAATGTGAGTGCGCCCGTAGTGGTGGAAAGCATGCCAGCCGCTGCACAGCCCGCCAGCGCACCGGAAGTTATCTTTATGGATGCGGCCAAGGCGCGCGAGCAAAACGCCAATATTATCGGCAGCCAACGTGACCATATGCAAAAAAAACCGGCAGCCATGTTGGAAAACCGCTGATATTATTGCGACTCCCAACAAAAAACCACCCTGTCTGGGTGGTTTTTTATATTTTCAAGCGGTGCCAATAATTTTACAACGTTTGTCTACACTGCTGCCACCGGTAAAAAAAGGCGTGCTTTCGCTACAACGGCTGCTGCTTTCTTCGCACACCATCACGGTGAGATCTTGGCTTATTTTAATGATGCGCGGCTCTTGCTCGGGATTAAAAGCCACCGCTTTCAAGGTATAAATACTGTCGCTATTGGTGCCGCGCGGATTGCCTTGCAAGCGCAAGCAAAAATGAGCGGTTTCGGTGATGGGCAAGGGCATCCAAGTGGTGCTGTTGGTTTTAAAGCGGTGATTTTGGCTGTAAAAGCGCTCCAATGCCTGGCTGTTATTGAGCAGTGCGCTTTTGGCTTCGTTCAGCCGGGTTTGGCGCACATGATTTTGATAGCTTGGCCAAGCAATGGCCGCCACAATGGCAAGAATGGCCAACACCAACATCATTTCCATCAATGTAAAACCAAGATAACGTGAATTTCGGGCAAACATAACAGACCTCCATAATCATGGTTTGATAATGAAAATCGGCAACGATGTGCTTTTACAAAGTGAAGCTATTTAGGCAGTTATCTAAAATGACAAATGCATTCAATATAAGTATATCGAATGCTTTGGCACAGACCAAGTAAAATCGGCCAACGCATAATATTGCGTTAGCCGATTTTTAAACTCAGGTAAACTCCAACAAACATCAATAAACCCTGCAAACATCAGAGGCAGCCACTGCCCCCGGCTCACATAATGTCATGCTGTTGGTGCTGTCGTAACGCAGCTCGCGTGTTTCCCCTGTATTGGCCAGCGGCGCCGCCACCAATTCATAATTATTTGCACCCGGATTATTGGCACCATAGCGAATGGTAAAAAAACGGCTGACTTCATCACTGGTGGTCAAAGCGGGCGCAGCCACATTACACGGCGCTTGGGCGCCGGAAGCCGGGGTAAAGGTATGGCATTGGCTGTAGAAACGCTCCATCATCTGCGCGTTGGTCATCAAATCGGCACGCGCCCGCTCCAGTCGGGTTTGGCGGATAAAGTTTTGATAGCTGGGCCAAGCAATGGCCGCCAAAATGGCGATAATTACCACGATAATCATCACTTCGATGAGGGTAAAGCCAGCACTTGATTGCCTATTTAGATTATTCATAACAAATTTACACAAATAATTTTCATAAAATATTACTGAATGTTACACCTATTTAAGCCATTACGGTTAATTTCAAATGAATCGCAATATATGCCAACATGCTGAACACCATCAGTCTGTATATAACTTGTAATGCTCGGATGCAATTTTTTGTCAAAGCCCGCGCTCTACGGCAAGAAAGTGCCATTTTGTGTTAGTATGCAGCCTCTTTAATTGGTTTATTTGAAATTAGCAACTGCGGTAAGTTCAATGCAGTTTACGGTTAATTGCAGATGTTTCAGGAAAATATATGCTGCAATCACACCAAACCAAAACGGTGTTCGTTACCGGCACCGACACTGAAGTGGGTAAAACTTTTTGCAGTGAAGCCTTGTTGGCTGCTTGGTCTCTACAAGGTTTACGCGTGGCCGGTTACAAGCCGGTGGCCTCAGGCATAAACCAAAACGGCTGTAATGAAGACGTTTTGGCCTTACAGGCTGCCTCAAATGTATGCAATAACCATGCCAAGCACAATATCCACACTTATGCCGAGGCCACCGCCCCACATTTGGCGGCGCAAGACAGCGGCATGGCCATTGACATCAAGCAGATGAGCCGGCAGCTGGCTCTGTGGCAACAACAAGCTGATTTAGTACTGGTAGAAGGTGCGGGCGGCTGGCATACGCCATTGAATGAGCATATCGACTTTGCCGACTGGGTGGCAGCCGAGCGCTTGCCGGTGGTTTTGGTGGTGGGCATTAAGCTGGGCGCCATCAACCACGCCTTGCTTACTGCGCACGCGATTGCCGCTGCGGATTTGCCGTTTTTGGGTTGGATAGCCAATTGTGTCACCCCGCAGCCGCATCGCTTGGATGACTATGTGGCCAGTTTGTCGGCACGCTTGCCCGTACCCCTTTTGGGCGTACTGCCGCATATGCCAAACAGTAGCGCGGCCGAACGGGCAAGC
This sequence comes from Paralysiella testudinis, assembly GCF_016894345.1. GTDB lineage: Bacteria > Pseudomonadota > Gammaproteobacteria > Burkholderiales > Neisseriaceae > Paralysiella > Paralysiella testudinis. The sequence continues at coordinate 1,382,651 of NZ_CP069798.1, read as the reverse complement.
TATCTGGATTTGGCACCGCTGCAATGGCCTTGAATGCCTTATTGAAGACACCGTATTGCTAAGATTTATTTTTTAATTTTATTTGAGAAAGGGATGGCGTATGCGCGATAAAATTGTTCATTTTTTCCGATCGGAGCCGGCAGCCGGCATCGTATTGATGGTGGCGGCGGTATTGGGCATGATAATGGCCAATAGCGGTGCGGCGGATGTGTATTTTGGTGTACTAAAAAGTTATGTAGCAGGCTTGAGCGTATTGCACTGGGTGAACGACGGCTTAATGGCCTTGTTCTTTTTGTATGTGGGCTTAGAAGTAAAACGTGAGCTGCTCGAAGGCGAGCTGGACACCAATGCCAAGCGTTTATTACCAAGCTTAGCCGCCTTTGCCGGCTTGGCCGTGCCCGCGCTGATTTATCTGCTGATTAACGGCTTTAATAGCCCCACCAGCAAAGGCTGGGCGATTCCAGCGGCCACCGATATTGCCTTTGCGCTGGGTGTATTGGCTCTGTTGGGCAGCCGCGTGCCGGTGTCGCTTAAAATATTCTTAACCGCCTTGGCGATTATGGACGACTTAGCGGCCATTGTGGTGATTGCCCTGTTTTACACTGCCGAATTACAAACCCTGTATTTGCTGCTGGCCGCCGTAGTGCTGGCCGCATTGGTGGCACTGAACCTGAAAGGCGTATTAAACAACAAACCCTATATGCTGTTGGGCGCAATATTGTGGTTTTTGGTGCTCAAATCGGGGATTCACGCCACCTTGGCGGGCGTGGTGCTGGCGCTCACCATTCCGCTGCGGGTAACCGACAGTGTTAAAGAAGCGCCGTTATTGCAATGGGAGCATGGCTTGTCGCCATGGGTCGCTTTCTTGATTGTGCCTATCTTTGGCTTTGCCAATGCCGGGGTGTCGTTTGCCAGCTTCTCTTGGGCGTGGCTGATGGAGCCGGTGGTATTGGGCATTACCTTAGGCCTGTTTGCGGGCAAACAGCTGGGTATTTTCGGCTTGGTGTGGCTGCTGGTGAAAACCGGCTTGGCCAAATTGCCGGAAGGCGCCAACTTAATGCAGCTTTACGGCGTGTCGCTGCTGTGCGGTATCGGCTTTACCATGAGCCTGTTTATCAGCCTGTTGGCCTTTAACGATCCGCAATGGCAGGATTACAGCAAAGTGGGCGTATTTATCGGCTCTTTGCTCTCCGGCGTGCTGGGTTATTTGGTGTTGCGCTTTACCTGCCCGAAAAGCAAAAACTAAACCCAACTAATATGTAAAAGGCTGCCTGAACGTTTCAGGCAGCCTTTTTTGTGACTTCTCGCACACAACATTTTTTGCTATTCAATACGATATTATTGGGTAATAAACTCTAAAATAAAACGATTCCCACACACTATTTCAACTTATCCATGCTTGCTGTCATTTGAGTTTGAATATAGTATCTAATGCCCAATCGGGGCTTGAATTACATCCACAACATAAAACAAAAACAGGCCGTTTACGGATTACGGAGAAAAGAGCAAAACATGAAAGCACATTACTGGATGGCCGGTTTACTGGCCGCTTACGCACCGCTGGCGTTGGCGCAAGACTTGGTGGTATTGGGCGACAGCCTCAGCGACGTGGGGCAGCCCGGCTGGAATTTGAAAGCCACCTATGCCAAAGCCGATGGCAGCCTCAACTCGCTTTACGATGAGCATATTGCCAAGGCGCTGGGCGGCACCGCAACGGCTTCCGGCAAGGGTGGCAATATCTATGCCTACAGTGGCGGCGTGGTGGTGGGCAGCAACAGCCCCGGCACCGCCATACAGCCCAACTTAGCCTTACAACAACAAGTCAGCAACTACCTCGCCGCCGGGGTTAAAACAGATGCCCTGCATATTGTGTGGGGCGGCGGCAATGATATGGCCGCCATCCTCACTCGCGCTCAAGCCAGCGCCAGCCCCACCGCAGAAGTTTTGGCCAGCACCGGCGCCGCCGCACAAGCCAGTGCACAACAATGGCAAACCCTCAAGCAAGCCGGCGTGAATCTGGTGGTGATGCCCACCGTGCCCAATGTGGTGTATACCCCGTCTTTGTTCCAGCAATTTGGTGCCGCAGCAGCGGCCGGTTTTGGTCAGCAAGTAAATCAAGTAGCGCCCGGCCAAGGCGCAATCGCCAGTGCCGCATTTAATCAGGCTTTTCAGGCAGCCTCGGCACGCCTAAATGCCGCCCAACAAACCTCGCAAGCCGATTTTGACACCACCCGCGCGCAAGTGCTGAACGACACCGCCGCCGCCATTTACGCCTCACCCTTAGGCGCGGCACTCAGCCAAGCCGGCATCAGCCAAGCCGCATTCAACGCCAGCCTGCAACAGCAATATCAAAGCTTCACCGCCAGCGCCAGCGCCGCCACCAACCAACTCAACAGTGCCACCACCAGCGCGGTAAATCAAGTGGGCGGCAATGTGGTGCGGCTCGACACCAACGCCCTCTTCAGCGATATGCTGGCCAAGCCGGAGCAATACGGTTTTAACAACACCACCGGCACCGCCTGTAGCGGCAGCACCGCCGCCACCTTGTGTACGCCTGTGGATCAAGCCGCTGCCGATGCCAAACTGTTTGCCGATGGCTTCCATCCCGGCCCCAAAGCCCACCAAATCATGGCCGATTATTTGCTGGCCACCTTGCAAGCACCTGCCGATATGGCGGCATTGCGCGCACTGGGGCTGCAAAGCGGTGCCGCAGCCGCCGATTTTGTACGCCAAGACAGCGACCGCAATCGCAGCAACCGCCAGCCTGCCCGCACACTGGATGCCGTGGCTGCTTATCAGCACGATACCGGCGGTGATGGCGGCAACATAGTGCACGCCGGTGCCAAAGCACAATTAAGCGACACTTGGCAATTGGGCTTGGTGTTCAGCCGCCAAGACCAAGACCAAAAAAGCGGCCACACCCGCGTCAACGCCAAAACCAACAGCGCCACCGCCGTGGTGCGCTACGATGCACCGCAATGGTGGGCAGGCAGCATGATGCAAATCAACGATGCCGACTACAACACCCGCCGCCATATCCAGCTAGGGCAAGCGCAGCTTAGTCAACAAGGCGAAACCGGCGGCAGCAGCCTCGGTGCCGGTGTCTTTGGCGGCCACCAGTGGCAATTCGGCCAAACCCGCCTATCGGCATTGGCCGACCTGATGATAGTGAAAGGCAAGGTGCACGGCTTTGCCGAGCACAGCGGCGGTGCCACGCAAATGCAGTTTGACGAACAAAAATACACTTCGCTACGCAGCGGCGTGGGCGTCGAAGCCGCTTACCAAGCCGGAGATTGGCAGCCCTACGCCCAACTGCGCTGGGTGAAAGAATGGCGCAACAACAATGACAATGTGCGCGCCGGTATGAACGGCAGCCATTTCAGCGTGGCCGCCCCGGCTAACGACCGCAGCTGGTTAAATGCCCAATTGGGCGTGCAATGGCAGCCTGCGGCATCACCGTGGCGCGCCTTTGCCGCCGCTGGGCGTGACTTTGCGCGCAGCGGCCACAGCCAAACCAGTTTGCAAATAGGCGTGGGGGCACGGTTTTAAACACAGGTTTGATCAACCAAACCAAAAGGCTGCCTGAAACTTTCAGGCAGCCTTTTTAATTACTTACAATAATCAAGCGTTTTATTGCAATACCGCTGCAATCGCATTGGCCACATAGTCAATGTTTTTGCTGTTCAGCCCGGCCACGCACATGCGGCCGTTGTCTACCATATACACCGCAAATTCGCTTTGCAGGCGCGCCACTTGCTCGGGGGTGAGGCCGGTAAAGCTGAACATGCCGCGCTGTTTGGTGAAGTAGCTGAAATCACGCCCCGGCACTTTGGCGCTGAGCACGTCTTGCAACTGCTGGCGCATGGCGCGGATGCGGTCGCGCATTGCATAGACTTCGCCCACCCATTGCGCAAACAAGGCCGGGTTGTTCATCACATCGTCCACCACATGGCCGCCGTGGGCGGGTGGGCTGGAATAGATGCGGCGCACGGTAAATTTAAGCTGGCCTTGCACCAGTTTGGCTTCTTCGGCGTTGGGGCACACCACCGACAAGCCGCCCACGCGCTCGCCGTAGAGCGACAGGTTCTTGGAAAACGAGTTGCTCACAAACACGCTTAAGCCCATGGCTACGGCTTTGCGGATGGCGTACACATCGCCGTCCATATCGTCGCCAAAGCCTTGGTAAGCGATGTCCATAAACGGAATCAGCTTTTTGGCCTGCACCACTTGCAGCACTTGATCCCATTGCGCATTGCTCAAATCCACGCCGGTGGGGTTGTGGCAGCAAGGATGCAGAATCACCACATCGTTTTCGTTTAGGCTGTTGAAAAACGACAGCATTTCATCGAATTTCACGCCGATGGTGGCGGCATCATAATAGGGGTATTTGCCCACAGTGAAGCCGGCACCTTCGAAAATGCTGATGTGGTTGCCCCAAGTGGGGTTGCTCACATAAGCCTTGGCTTGCGGAAACCATTGATGAATAAAGTCGGCGCCCACACGCAAGGCACCGGAGCCGCCCAAGGTGGCGATGGTGGCGATGCGGCCGGATTGTACGGCTTCATTATCGGCACCGAACAGCAGATTTTGGCACGCTTTGCGGTAGCCAGGCAGGCCGTCCATCGGCAAATAAGGGCGCGCTTGCGGCGGATTGGCACGCGCTGCCTCAGCGGTTTTGACGCATTCGAGCACCGGCAAGCGGCCTGCTTCGTCGTAATACACCCCCACGCCGAGGTTTACTTTAATATCGTGGCGCGGGTCTTGGTTGAATTTGTCCATTAGGCCCAGAATCGGGTCGCCGGGGTAAAATTCGACGTGTTGAAACATGGTTTTTTCCTTATTGAAATCAGAAAAAGGATTAGATGTTACTGCAATCTTATTGGTTAAGTACAAGCATTTGAAAACACTATGGATAGATTTTCAGATAATACTGAACGCTTCATTCACTCTGCCTCAGTTTTAACAAATACAAACGCAAGGCCGGATTGTCTTGCAATACCTCATCGGCAATGGCTTTAAAATAGCCGTCTCCCTGCCAATCCTGACGTAAGAATCCAGATGGATCTTGTCGCATAGGCCGCCATGTTAAAATAGGATCCATAGCATATGACCAAACATCTAGGCGTTCTTGCGTATTTACTTGGTTCCAAGCAAGCAACTTTTCTACATTATCAGAGTATTGTTGCAACAAAGCCGCGCAATTGGCATAAATCTCATCATTTGTGTCTATGGCAGATTGGGTATTACCGAACTTCTCTCCTAAACGAGGAAGCGAAGGCCGATTGGATTGTAACAACAACAATACCTTACGGGTATATTCCTGATACAAGCGCTGCTTTTCATCCGCCGTGCTTGCTTTGTCTTTAAGGCAATAAAAATGAATTTCAACCTTTTGGGGAATCAGATATACCTCAGCATTTGCCGGAAAACAAGCCGCAAATAAAACCAGCCAAACCGAGAAAAAATATTTCATTTTCTTAATCTCTATAATTTTTATTCCAATATACTACGATTTTCAAAAGAATCATTGATAGTAACATTCATAGAAAAATTTCCTTTTGTAACCGTCATATTTCCATTTTTGTATAAAATTACGGATTGTCTAATGGTATTTGACAGTGTTTTTCGAAGTAGGTTATGCCCAACTCTCCATTGAATTTGAATATTTAAATGCATTGCACTAGGGTCTGTTCACAATTACTTGTCATACCCTTGAATAAAAAAGAAACGCAGGTATAAGCAGGTATAAAAGGAAGTTCTCACACTCCCCAAATACACCTGCGATGCCCCGTACACTACTCAAAGATGAACATTGGACGAAGCTGTTACCTATTCTGCGTGATTTGGGTATTTATAGCAAACCCAATTTGCGCAGAATTCTTGAAGGCATACTTTACAGAATAAGAACCGGCATACCGTGGCGGGATTTACCCGAGTATTTCGGCAAGTATCATACTGTTTATACCGTGTTAAGACCCATAATCTTCTGGAATGGATTTTCACGAAACAATTCAGGCTCTAGATTATAGCAATCTTCCAAAGCCTGCCAAGGCGTTTTGTACTTCAACGACCGTAAGGGGCGTTGATGGTTGTAATACAGCAAAAATACCATCAAGTGCCGTTTAAGTTCGTCAGGATGCTCATAGTGGAAGCGTTTGACCGTTACCTCTTTCAGCATCTTGTTGGTAATCTCCACCTGCCCGTTCGTCCATGGATGACGGAATTTCGTGGTACGGTGCTCAATGCCCAAATGCCGGCAAAGCTCGTCAAACGGATGCTCCTTATCAGGCCGTTGTGCTTGGCTCAGCAAGTTGTAGGTAAACTGCGCACCGTTGTCCGTTAGGATATGGGTGATTTTAAACACACAATCTTGTTGTAGGTTGCGCAGAAAAGAAACGGCGGTTTTCTGCGTCATACGCGGATGAAGTTCTGCATAAACATATTTGGTTTTGCGGTCGATGGCGACAAACAGGTACAGCTTGCCGGTTTCACAACGCACCTCGGTGATGTCGATATGGACAAAGCCAACCGGATATTGTTTGAATGTTTTTTACCTTTTGGCCATCGGATTCATTCTTGGGTAAGCGCGACAATCCGTGATGTTGCAAGCACCGGTGCAGATTGGAGCGGCTCAGCTTTGGAATATTGGGCTTGAAGATGATATACAGCTCGTCCAATGACAGCCGCAGATGTCGCCGGACGGTACAGATTGCCTGCTGCTCCAATTCGGTCAACACGCTGGGGCGGGTTTTGGGGCCGGACTTTTTATCTTCGACCGAATCTGCGTGTTTCCAGTAGAGAACGGTTTTGAAATTAATATTGTATTTTTAGCTAACGCTGCGATGCTCTCTTCAGACTCTTGTATTTCTTTTCTGATTCTAGGCGTAGTCTTGGCGTTACCATGCAATATGCTTGCCATAAGTCGGTCTCTTTTAATTGGGGTAATGATACTCCATAAAATTCAGGGACTAAACAATTAGCTGTAATAGTTACATTTTCTCCAACCCCAATAACTTTTCGATCACGATTAATTGGTAGTATTGCTTCCGTGTGAGAACTTAATTCCAAAGGTTTGCTTCTAAAAGCAACTGTATATGTATTTTCAATTAAATAGCGATTATTGCTAACGGCGCATTCTGCACGACAACAGTCATATTTTGTATTATATGGTATATATGAGTTAGTAGTAGCATCATAACTCCAAGCTTTCATACCTGCCGCTGCACAAGCTTGTTCCGCCGTGTCATAAGCTCCATTATAAGTAAACTGTCCAGAACCCCTACTGTAATACCCTAATGACCATTTACCATTATTACAAGGTATCTTTGACATTTCAATATTCCTTAAAAATTAGAAAATTTTATCGGTTCATATTGGATTCTCTCGAACACCAAATCCCACACCCCATGCCCCAAACGCTTACCCCGCGCTTCAAATTTGGTTTCCGGGCGATAGGCCGGGGTGGGCGCGTAATCGGCGGCGCTGTTGCGCAGTTCGGCAAAGCCGCTGAGCACGTCCAGCATTTGTACGGCGTATTCTTCCCAATCGGTGGCCAAATGAATATAGCCGCCTGGCTTGAGCTTGGGCAGCAGCATGGCCACAAAGGCTGCCTGAATCAGACGGCGCTTGTGGTGGCGTTTTTTATGCCAAGGATCGGGAAAGAAGATATGGATGCCGTCTAGGCTGGCATCGGCAAGCATGGTTTCCACCACGGCCACCGCATCGTGACGCATCACGCGGATATTGCCGATGCTTTGCTCGTCAATCAATTTAAGCAGATTGCCCACGCCGGGGCCGTGCACATCAATGGCGAGAAAATCGCTTTCAGGCAGCCTTTGGGCGATTTCGGCGGTGGCGGTGCCCATGCCAAAGCCGATTTCCAGAATTTTAGGCGCAGTACGGCCAAATAGGGTATTTAAATCAACAGTGGCTGCCTGAAAATCCAGCCCGAACTGCGGCCATAAAGTATCGATGGCTTTTTGCTGCGCCGGTGTCATGTGGCTTTGGCGCAAAACAAAACTGCGGATGCTGCGCTTAGGGATAGCATCGTTGTCTGGGGTATTGGATGGTGTGTCGGTCATGGTATTTCAATATCAAATAGGCACAAACGCGGCCGGGGTGCCATTGGCCGCGGTGTTTTAAGAGTCGGTGTGGTGATCGGTATCGGCTTGTTGTGCTTTGGCCGCCTTTTTGGCTTGGCGGCGGGCGCGGATTTTGCCGATTTGGGTTTTAAAAAACAGCGAGCGCTGGCGTTTTTTCCACCACCACCAGCCCAACAACACCGCGCCAATGCCAATCAGCACAAATAAGCCGGTTTGGAATTGGTGTACTTTGTGCATCAGCCAGTCGATATTTTCAGCGCCGTACGCGCCCAAATACACCCAAATCGGTACTGAAATCAGCGCCGCCAAGCCGTCCATCAGCAAAAATTGCCAATAGGACACCTTGCGGCTGATGCCGGCGGTGATGTAGATAGGGGTGCGCAAGCCGGGCAGAAAACGCGCCACAAACAGCACGCGGTTGCCGTATTTATCAAATTTTTCCTGCACTTGTGCATAGCGCTTGGGTGTCATCACCCGCTGCACAAAGCGGAAACGCAAAATTTTATGCCCGTAAACGCGCCCGGCAGTAAACATCAGCCCATCGCCCACCAACACCCCGGCCATGCCCACCGCAAACATGGTGTGCACATTGGCGTGCCCCAGCCCGGCAATCACGCCACCGGTAACCAAAGTGACGTCTTCCGGTACCGGCACGCCAAAACCGCAAGCCACCAGCACCAAAAACACCGCCGCATAGCCGTATTGGGTAAAAAAGGCTTCTAACAGGCTGAACATAAAAAGCCGGGCTTTCCTGAATTAAAATAAACGATTGCTGCTTTATCAAAGATGAGCATTTGGGGAAGCATCTTGTTCTGCGAACCAGTGTCGGATTTAAGCATCCGACCTGCTCAGTTGCGCTTATGCGCTGACAGTTTCGATGACGCGGGCGATTTTTTCGGCTGCCTGCTTGGCCACATCGGCCTGCTGCGCTTCCACCATCACCCGCACCACCGGCTCGGTGCCGGAGGGTCGCAGCACCACGCGGCCTTTACCTGCCAATTCAGCTTCTACTGCGGCGGCCACCGGATCGGCGGCACTTTGCCAGTCTTGGCCTTTGCGGATTTTGACGTTAATCATGGTTTGCGGAAACGGGCGCCAATCGGCCAGCGCTGTGGCCAAATCTTGTTGCAGGGTTTGCAGCCCGGCCAATACCTGCAAGGCCGACACAATGCCATCGCCGGTATTGTGTTTATCCATACACAGCACATGGCCGGAAGCTTCGCCGCCCACTTGCCAGCCGCGCTGCAATAATTGCTCCAGCACATAGCGGTCGCCCACTTTGGCGCGCACAAATTCAATGCCGCGCTCTTGTAATGCCAATTCCATCGCCAGATTAGTCATCACCGTGCCCACCACGCCGCCTTTAAGGCTGCCTGAAGCGGCGCGGGCTTTGGCAATCACGTAAATCAGGCTGTCGCCGTCGTAAACTTTACCCACTTTGTCCACCATCATCAGGCGGTCGCCATCGCCGTCCAGCGCGATGCCGTAATCGGCCTCATTTTGCAGCACCGCCGCTTGCAGGGCTTTGGTGTGGGTGGCTCCCACTTTCAAATTAATGTTGTAGCCATTGGGCTCGGCACCGATGCTCACCACCTCGGCACCCAGCTCATGAAACACTTTCGGCGCCACGTGATAACCGGCGCCATTGGCGGTATCCACCACCAGCTTTAAGCCGCGCAGATTCAAATCATTGGGAAAGGTGGATTTACAAAATTCGATGTAACGGTCGTCGGCGCCATTAATGCGGCGGGCACGGCCCAAAAAGTCGGAAGCCACGGTTTGCATCGGCGCATCCAGTTGTGCTTCGATTTCCAGCTCCACCGCATCGGTAAGCTTCACGCCGCCTTCGGCAAAAAACTTAATGCCGTTATCGGAATACACATTGTGCGAGGCGGAAATCATCACCCCGCAATCCAGGCGCAGGGCCCGGGTAAGGTAGGCCACGCCAGGCGTGGGCAAGGGGCCGGTGAGCAATACGTTCACCCCGGCGGCGGTAAAGCCCGCTTCCATCGCTGCTTCGAGCATATAGCCAGAAATGCGCGTGTCTTTGCCAATCAAAACCGTAGGGCGGTGATCAAGACCGTGCTTCACCAGCACTTGCCCGGCGGCATAGGCCAGTTTCATCACAAATTCAGGGGTAATCGGGTGTTGCCCTACTTCGCCGCGCACGCCATCGGTGCCGAAATATTTTTTGCTCATTTTGCTTCTTTAAAATACGCCTGATTTTAGGGTGTGCTCATTTTAGAACAGCGCGCTGATGATGACCAGCCATTTAGGATAAAAGCCCGTTTCAGGCTGCGTTTAGAGCCTGTTCACGATCTTTTTTGTAGCTGATTTCCGTGCCAAATCAGCTATAGAAACGGGTGGAGGCAAGGCAAAAAGTACAGCCAAAGCCAGCTTTGGCGCGCATTTTTAACGCCGCATGCGCGTGTTTATGCACTGAAAGCAGCACAATATAAAGATTGTGAACAGACTCTTAGGGCAAATTGCCGCCCAAAGCCGCCCATACCTGCAAACCTTGGCGGGTGGCGGCCACATCATGCACGCGCACAATCGCCGCGCCGCGTGCTACTGCGGCCACCGCTGCCACCACACTGCCCGCCACCCGATTGGTCGCTTCGTTTTCACTGCTTAGCTCGCCAATCATGCGTTTGCGCGAAACGCCCACCAACAGCGGGCGGCCGCTGGTTTGGGCGCAGTGGCGCAACTGCTGCATCAAAGCCGTATTGTGCGCCAGGTTTTTGCCGAAACCGAAGCCGGGATCGGTGACCAAGCGCTCAGCGGCGATGCCCGCGGCCACGCAATGCTGCACCCGCTGCTGCAAATAAGTGGCCACTTCGGCCACCACATCGGCGTAGTCGGCTTGCTGTTGCATGGTTTCAGGCAGCCCCTGCATGTGCATCAGGCACACGCCGGTTTGCGGATATTGCGCCAATAAATCCAATGCACCCGCATCTTCTAGTGCCGCCACATCATTAATGCCGTCTACCCAGCCTGCCGCCAAGGCCTTGGCCATGATTTCGGTGCGGCGGGTATCCAAGGTAATCGGCACGCCCCAGCCATGCAGCGCCTCCAGCACCGGCGCCACCCGCGCCCACTCTTCTTGCGGCGACACCGCCGCGGCACCCGGTCGGGTGGATTCGCCGCCAATGTCTAAAATAGCCGCCCCTTCGTCACACAAGCGCTGTGCATGGGCCAAGGCTGCCTGAAGCGAAGTGGAATAGCGCCCGCCGTCGGAAAAAGAATCGGGGGTAAGGTTGACGATGCCCATAATCTTCGGAGTGGACAAATCGATTTGAAAACGGCCGCATTGCCAGTAAGGAAAAGAATTCATGATGTTATTGCTTATATTAAGGCTGCCTGAAACCAAAAACGGCAGCCAAGGCTGCCGTTTGAATAGTTTAACCGTTGTGCCGCGGCGGTTGGTGTTGCCCTTCGCCACCGCTCACCACATCACCGCTTTGCGGCCCTTGCGGATTGGGCTGCGGCTGCGGGTCGGCCTCCGGGCCGATGGTGGCGCTGTCGGCACCGCCCACCACCGCATCACCGCCTGCAGGAATCGCTGCTGTGCCTGCCGCCACCGGTGCTGCACTATCAGGCGTGTTGTCATCATCCTGGCGCAGATTGTGGCTGTAGTCTTTCGGCGGGCTCGGCGCTTTGCCATCCATGATTTCCAGCACCTGATCGCGGTCGATGGTTTCCCATTCCATCAATGCATTGGTCATGGTTTCCATTTTATCGCGGCTGCTGTTAAGAATGTCGTAAGCCACTTTGTATTGTTCATCAATAATGCGGCGGATTTCGGCATCCACTTGCTGCATGGTGGCTTCGGAAATGTTTTGCGAATGCGTTACCGAGCGCCCCAAAAACACTTCGCCTTCGTTTTCGCCATACACCATCGGCCCCATTTTGTCGGACATGCCGTAACGGGTCACCATATCGCGGGCGATTTGGGTGGCGCGTTCAAAGTCGTTGGAAGCGCCGGTGGAAATACGGCCCACATACAGGTCTTCGGCAATGCGCCCGCCAAACAGAATCGAAATCTGATTCAGCATTTGGTCTTTATACATGCTGATGCGGTCGCGCTCAGGCAATTGCCAAGTCAGTCCCAGCGCACGGCCACGCGGCATGATGGTGACTTTATGCACCGGATCGGTACCGGCCAGGCTTTCGGCCACAATGGCATGGCCGGATTCATGGTAGGCAGTGGCGCGACGCTCGTCTTCGTGCATCACCATGCTGCGCCGTTCCGGCCCCATGTAGATTTTGTCTTTGGCGTCTTCAAAGTCGCTCTGGTCGACCTTGGTTTTATTGCGGCGGCCGGCAAACAACGCGGCCTCGTTCACCAAGTTGGCCAAATCGGCACCGGAAAAACCGGGGGTGCCGCGTGCCAAAGTGGGCAAATCCACCGAGCTGTCCAACGGCACTTTTTTGGCGTGCACTTTCAAAATCTGCTCGCGACCGCGGATGTCCGGTAGCGGCACCACCACTTGGCGGTCGAAACGGCCCGGGCGTTGCAAGGCCGGATCCAATACATCCGGGCGGTTGGTGGCGGCAATCACAATCACCGTGGTGTTGCTTTCAAAGCCGTCCATCTCCACCAGCAATTGGTTTAACGTTTGCTCGCGCTCATCGTTGCCACCGCCCAAACCGGCACCGCGCTGGCGACCCACGGCATCAATTTCATCAATAAAGATAATGCAAGGTGCATTTTTCTTGGCCTGCTCAAACATATCGCGCACGCGGCTGGCGCCCACGCCGACAAACATTTCCACAAAATCAGAGCCGGAAATACTGAAAAACGGCACTTTGGCTTCGCCGGCAATGGCTTTGGCAAGCAAGGTTTTACCGGTACCGGGGCTGCCGGCCAGCAAAATACCGCGCGGCACACGGCCGCCCAAGCTTTGGTAGCGCGATGGCGCTTTCAGGTAATCGACAATTTCCTGTACTTCTTCTTTAGCTTCATCGCAACCGGCCACATCGGCAAAGGTTACGTGGTTGGTGTCTTTATCCAGCAATTTGGCGCGGCTTTTACCAAACGAAAACGCCCCGCCCTTGCCGCCGCCACCGCCCTGCATCGAGCGCATAAAATACAGCCACACGGCAATCAGCAAAATCACCGGCAACAGGCTGATTAGAATGCTGCCCAGAATGCTTTTCTCTTCCGGAATCACATTCACGCGCACCTTTTTGTCCAACAAGGTGCTGATTAAATTGTCGTCCAGCGGGGCATTGGTAAAGAACTCGGTTTTGTCGGTGCGCACGCCTTTGATGGTGTAGCCGCTCACCACCGAGCCTTCGATGTTGACGTTTTCCACCTCACCGCCGTTCACCTGTTGGATAAACTGCGAATATTCGATTTGTTGTTTGCTTTCTTTTTTATCGGTTAAGGCATTGAAGGCGGCCATCAACACCACCGCCAGCACCAGCCAGACCAAAAGATTTTTTACGGTATTCCCCACTGTCACAAACTCCTAGGGTGATAAATGTGTGCTGCAAATAAACGATTGTAGTGAAGGTGCGGCCGCTTGTCAGTGCTTGTTGCGACCCAATAAATAAATTTCATTGGAGCGATTACGCGAAGCCTTGGGTTTGCGCACCTGTACTTGGGCGAACACGGCTTTCATGGCGGCCATGTATTCGGTATAACCCGCGCCTTGAAACACCTTAACCAAAAAATCGCCGCCGCTTTTCAAATGCCGGGCGGCAAAATCCAAAGCCAATTCGGCCAGATAAAAGCTTTTGGCTTGATCGGTAACATTGTTCCCGCTCATATTGGGCGCCATATCGCAAATTACAAGGTCTGGCATACGCCCGGCCAGCAGTTTTTCAAATTCGGCCAGCACATTGTCTTCGCGAAAATCACCTTGGATAAACGACACCCCGGCAATGGCTTCCATCGGCAACATATCCAAGGCAAACACCTCGCCTTGCGCACCCACCAATTTGGCCGCCACCTGCGACCAACTGCCCGGCGCACTGCCCAAATCGGCCACCACCACACCCGGCTTGAGTAGGCGGTCTTTTTCATTGATTTCGAGTAATTTATACGCCGCGCGCGCGCGATAGCCGTCTTTTTGCGCCAGATGCACATAGTAATCGTTGACATGCTCATTGAGCCACGCGCTGGAAGATTTGGATCGGACGGCCATGAAATAGCAAATGAAAATCAAACAGGCCGCATTGTAGCCTGAAACCGGGCTTCAAAACAGACAAAACGGTGCGGCAGAGATATATTTCTGCCCTTCGAAACAGATTGCGGCACCAAACTCGGGTAAAATACGCGTTTTTGAAACCTTGCCGAAAACACACCATGAACCCGATTTCATTGTCGACCAAAGACATTGCCGCCCTGAAAGCACGCGCCCATCACCTCAATCCGGTGGTGATGGTGGGTCAGCACGGCCTCACCGATGCCATTATCCAGGAAACCGAACGCAATCTCGCCGCCCACGAGCTGATTAAAGTACAGGTAGCCGGCGACGACCGCACCGAACGGCTGGCCGTGGCCGAAGCCCTGTGCGCAGCCACCGAGGCGCTGCTGGTACAGCATATCGGCAAACAACTGGTGCTGTTTCGCCCCAAGCCGGAGCAATAAGCCAGCGATGCAAACAAAAAAGCTTTTCAGGCAGCCTGAAAAGCTTTTTTGTTTGTATGCATCATATTAATGCCATTCAAACCGCAATAATTTAAACACCAAATAAATCCCCAACAAGCTCACCAGTAAAAACAAGCTGCTGGATATACCGTGCCACAGCGCAAAACCGCCGCCGGTAAGGCTGAGCAGCCAATGGCTGCTTTCCTGTTTCAAGGCATTAATCACCGGCGTAACCAGCCATTGGTTTACAGCCAACAAAATCCACAGCAAGCCAATCAAGCGTAGGCTGTTGCTTTTCAAAAAACTGCGCTCTTGCTTAAGCCGTCCGGTATACCCCGCCCACGCCCACACCAACAAGCCGAAATAAGACAGATAGGCAAATAAAATACCGGCGATATGCCCAGCCGTTATTTTCGGCAACTGGGCAAACAGCACCGGTGCCACTACATAGCCTATGGTTAGCTGGGCACCCAACCACAGGCCCAACAGCACTGCCAATATGCGTTTCAGCAAAACCGCCTCCTTTGCTTCGGGTAGGGATTAATTTGTACGGCATGATGGTAAACATTGACAACACATGCCATGCAAATTATTTTTTACTGTTTCAAAACATTAACTTCGGCATCTTGGCGCTTACGCTTTCACTTGTCAATGCACCACAAAACAAAACCGGGCATTCTGTTGCCCGGTTTTGTGTTACATCAGCTATTGGTGTGGCGGATTAACATCCTTGCATTTACAAATACTGCACCTGCACAATTTCATATTCGCGCACGCCGCCCGGCGCCTGCACTTCGGCCACATCACCCTCTTCCTTGCCAATCAAGGCACGGGCGATGGGTGAGCCTACGGAAATTTTGCGCTGCTTGATATCGGCTTCGTCTTCGCCCACAATTTGGTACACCACTTCTTCTTCGTTATCCAAATCTTGCAGGGTAACGGTGGAGCCGAACACCACCTTGCCTTCGGCATGGATTTCCTTGGGGTCGATAATGTGTGCCAGCGACAATTTGTGTTCGATTTCGGCAATACGGCCTTCAATAAAGCCTTGGCGCTCTTTGGCCGCTTCATACTCGGCGTTTTCCGATAAGTCGCCGTGCGAGCGCGCCTCGGCAATCGCTTCGATTACCGACGGGCGCGCCACGCTTTTGAGCTGTTGCAGCTCTTGCTTGAGCATATCGGCACCCAGTACGGTTAAGGGGATTTTTTGCATCTTCAAGTTCTCCAAATACCACTGTCAGCCCGAATAGTGAATTAAATTTAAACTAATACTGCGTTGGCTCGCCTTAGCGCAGAGCGAACGATTTTGTAAGGCGCTAAAGCGCCAACAAACTCTGTTCCGTACTACCTGTACTGTCTGCGGCTCTCCGCCTTGTCTTAATTTAAATTTAATCCACTATATAATGGCAACGCTGGCCGGGGCTGTTTTCTACAATAAAAAGGCAAGCCGCCAATGGGTAGGCGGCTTGCGCGTAAATTCAATGGCGGCCATTGTAACAGACCGCCGTAAAATAGCAATCTTTGCCGTGTTTCTGTTTCAGGTAGCCTTAAGGCTGCCTGAAAACATTTAGCGGCGTACTATTTTAGTCATCAAAGTTAAAACGGAATATCGTCGTCGATATCGTCCACCGGTGCCGGTGCCGGGCGATTTTCTTGGCGGCGCGGGGCAGCGGGCGGTGCCGCTGCAGGCGCGGGGGCGTTGTAGGATTGGGACTGGCCGTAATCACCGCCTTGCGGCTCTTGATAATTGCCGCCACCGGCATTATCACTCTTGCTGCCGAGCATTTTCATTTCGTTGCCGATAATCTCGTAGGCGGTGCGCTCTACGCCGTCTTTACCGGTGTATTTGCGGCTCTGAATACGCCCTTCGATGTACACCAAACCGCCCTTGCGCAAATACTGCCCGGCAATTTCGCCCAGTTTGCGGTAAAGGGTGATGTTGTGCCATTCGGTGCGGGTTTGGCGGTTGCCGTCGCGGTCTTTCCATTGCTCGTCGGTGGCGATGGAAAAATTGGCCACGGCTTCGCCGTTGGGCATATAGCGCACTTCCGGGTCGCGGCCAAGACGGCCGACCAAAATTACTTTATTTACAGACATCAATCACACTCCCATAATCAGTTTTTCTGCGACTTCACGGTCGAAGCCTTGCTGTAATGCTTTAATATACACGGTTTGGCCGTCAGCACTAATGCTCACCGCCTGCACGGCAGCCAGTTGCAATAGGGCAGACTGTAACCCGTCTTCGCGCCCCTGCCAAGCGGCGCCCACGGCAAACATCAGGTTGCGCACCGGCTGCGGTGCCGGGGCGGTGGCCGCCAGCAGCAGCCAGCACAACATCAAGCCGCTGCAAAACACAAACACGCCGTTGGTGCCGAAATGCTGCCAAATCAAGCCGCCGGCAGCACCGCCCACAAACAGGCCAATCGATTGGGCGGTATTGTACACCCCCATCGCCGTACCTTTGAGCCGCGTGGGCGCAATTTTCGACACCATCGATGGCAGGGTGGCTTCCAAAATATTAAAGCCGATAAAATACAACACCATCCACGCCAACACCGCCCACAGCGATGCCAATCCGGCAGCCAAACCCAGCTGCGCCAGTGCAATGGCGGCAATGCCGGCCACAAATACGGTTTTCAAGCGGTTGCGGGTTTCGCCGTAGATAATCGCCGGCACCATCAACACCAAGCCCACCATGGTGGCGGGCAGGTAAATATGCCAGTGCGCCGATTTGGCCAAGCCCAAATGCACCAACATAAACGGCAAGGCCACAAATAAGGCCATTTGCGCCGCGTGCAAGGCAAAAATGCCGAAATTCAGCCGCAGCAGCTGGCGGTTGCGCAGCACCGTGCCCAGCTCGCCGCGCTGCACTTCGGCATCTTCATGCAGTTTGCTGTGCACCGGATCGGGCACCATAAAGCGCACCACCAGCATCGACAACACCGTGAGCACGCCAGTGAGCACAAAAATGCCCGGCACGCCGATCCAGTGGTTAAACAGCGGCGCCAAGACCAGGCTTACCGAAAAGGTGACACCGATGCTCAAGCCAATCATGGCCATGGCGCGGGTGCGCACTTCTTCGCGGGTTAAGTCGGCCAGCAGCGCGGTCACCGCCGCACTCACCGCGCCTGCGCCCTGCACTGCCCGCGCCAACACCAGCATTTCCAAACTGGTGGCCATGGCGGCCATAAAGCTGCCAAACGCAAACACCGCCAAGCCCAGATAAATCACTTTTTTGCGCCCGAAGCGGTCGGACGCCATGCCCAGCGGCAATTGCAGCAAGGCTTGGGTTAAGCCGTACATGCCCATGGCCAAGCCGATTAGTGCCGGTTTATTCTCGGCACCGGGCAGGCCGGCGGCATACAGCGCCAACACCGGCAACATCAAAAACATGCCCAGCATACGCAGGGCATAAATGGCCGATAAAGCCACGCTGGCGCGCATTTCCGCGGCCTGCATGGTGGTGGTATTGTGTTTTGACATAAAGTTTATTCAGATTAATACGGCTTCAGGCAGCCTTGCCCGCTTATTTTTTATTACATCATCGCCGATAGAAGTCGTTATAAGTCGGATTTTTGCATCCAACCTACGCATTGCTATTATTTCAGGCAGCCTTAGCTTATTTTTTTAACTCCACTGCCAGCGCCGCTGCCACGCGCCAATCACCGCATCGCTGTACACCGAGCGGCCAAGGCTGCCGTTGTAGCGCGCCAGCGCCCGGGTCATATTGCCGCGCTCCAGATTGCGGTAGTGGCGCAAGATGGTGCAGCCGTAGCGCAAATTGGTGCGCACATCAAATAGGTTGTGCTCGGGGGTGCCGATGTGGCGCTGCCAAAACGGCATCACCTGCATCAGCCCGCGCGCGCCCACGGCGGAAATGGCGTATTGGCGAAACGCGCTTTCCACTTCAATCAGCCCCAAAATCAACTGCGTATCCAGCCCGGCACGAGCCGATTCGTAGTGGATATTGGTGAGCAACCGTTTGCGGCCATATTCATCGGCCACAAAACGCGCCAGCCGCAACGACATTTCATTCAGCCAGCGCTGGCCTTCGGCAGCACTGGCAAATACCAGCCGCGGCGGGTTGACATTATTCACCGCCTGGCGCATCACCGAAGCCACGTCATCCGACAGGGTTTCTTCACGCTGCGCCCCGGCCACAGCCCAAGACGGCACCAGCGCCAAGGCCGAAGCCGCCAGCAGTTGGCGGCGTTTTAAATTAATTTGCAAAGACATTCCGTGCGTTTCACCACATCAATAACACTGCAACACCAGCCAACAGCGCTCAAACGCTTTGGCGGCTAAATCTTGCTGCCGTATCCACAGATACAGCCGCCCGCTGTCGCCCCACATCATACCGCAATGTGCTTCTTCACTATCGATTTGCAGCAGCAATACCCAATCGCCGGCACCGGCTTCCAACTCAGCGCGGCGCGGGTCTTCGTAGCCACTGCTGTTGCCGCAATAAAGGCCGTGGCTCACCAATTGGCATTCCAGCTCCATATCACCTTGAATATTGTCGGAATGCCCCAAGAGCTTGTGAAACGGCTCCGGCTGTTCACCTCGCCAATACCACCAAGCGTCGTTTTCGTCGTCATCCATCGCATAGTCGCGCATCAGGAAACTATAAGGATCTGGCAGCTCGGTACGGCTGCCAAAGCGCAGCGCGGCGGCTGAAAAACGACAGTATTCCGCCAAATCCGCCGGCGCCGTGCGGCGTTGCAAAGCGGCGTTATCACCGGCGTAATAGGCTACCTGAAAGCCGCTTTTGTGTTGCGGATCATAGCCCCACGGCTGCTCTTCGGCTTCGTAAAACAAATACAATATGCCGCTTTCAGGCAGCTTGTTGTCGGCATCAAAGGGTTTGGCTTCGGCAAAATTGATTTGCGCAATCAAGGCCATCGGCTTATCGCCCGCATACGGCCACGCCATATCGTCGGGCAAATCCGGCTCGCCGCCCAAGCGGCTGGCACCCACGGCCATCGCTTCAGCGGGCACTGCTGTCAATGTAATGGCTTGGCGCGCAAACGGTGCCGCAGCTTGGGCATAGTTTTGCAGGCCGTGCGCGGCCAAGTGTTGCATTAAGGCTTGTTTATCCATAACAGGCTTCGTTTCAGGGTTCACTGCATTCCGACTTGATGTTGAACAACTGCGCACGAAACGCGCGTTGCACTGCCTGATGGTCGCGTTCACTTTGCTCGCTCTGCACGCCCGGCTGTAAATGGTTGGCACAATTGTGCCATTGCCGCCAAGCATCGCGGCTGTTGGGAGCGGCAGCCAATTGCTGCCATTGGCTGGTGCACACTTGGCGTGCGGGGGCAAATTGCTGCAATACACGCATGTCGCCTGCACTTAGGGCGCGTGCTTCCACCAGCGCCAAATCGTAAAAGAAACGGCTTTGTGCCGCTTTTTGCCGCCGCAGTTTTTCCAACTCGGGCGAAGGCGGCAAGGTGAGCTGCTGCAAGCGTTGCAAATGGGCTTCGTAAACCCGGCGTACTTTGTCAACGCCATCCGTGGCGCGCACATCGGCCAGGCTGTTGAATTGGTAGATTAATGTAACCGCATCGTTCAACTGCCGCGCCGATACCTGCTGCGGGCGGTAATGGCCTTGGTAGTCGCACAGCTCATCTTGCCAAGTGAATACGGCGCTGGCCGGTGCGGCGGCCTGTTTGGATGGTGTAGCACAGGCGACCAAGCCCAGCAATAAAGTGTAGACGGCTTGGCGCAATAGGGTTGGTGGGATTTTAGTTATCATAACGCACTGTCCAAGCCACGGTTTCGCCCGCCCGCATCGGCACCAGTTTTTCGTGGCCGTAGGCGATGCTGCTCATGATGGTTTGCGGCTGTTTAAGCAAAGTAATCGTGTCGCTGTTTTCAGGCAGCCCATAAAAACGGGCGCCGTTTTTTGAAGCAAACGCTTCGAGTTTGTCCAGCGCACCGGCGCGTTCAAAAATTTCGGCATAAAGCTCGATGGCGGCATGGGCGCTGAACATGCCCGCGCAACCGCAGGCGTTTTCTTTGGCGTGCTGGGCATGGGGAGCGCTGTCGGTGCCGAGAAAGAATTTGTGCGCTTTGTCGCCGGTTACCGCGGCCACCAAGGCGCGGCGGTGGTTTTCGCGTTTCAGCACCGGCAGGCAATAGTGGTGCGGGCGGATACCGCCCACCAATAAGTCGTTGCGGTTGAGCAGCAAATGCTGCGGGGTAACGCTGGCGGCCACATTGTTACCCGCAGCCATCACCAACTGCGCCGCTTCGGCGGTGGTGATGTGTTCGAATACCACTTTCAAATCCGGCACTTGCGCCAACACTGGCTGCAAGATGCGTTCGATAAACACCGCTTCGCGGTCAAAAATATCGATTTCGGGGTCGGTTACTTCACCGTGCACCAAAAACAGCAGTTGTTGCGCCGCCATTTCCTGCAATACCGGCAGCAGTTTGAATAAATCGGTAACGCCGGAGTCGGAATTGGTGGTGGCACCGGCCGGATAAAGTTTAAACGCCACAATCCCTGCCGCTTTGGCCTCGCGCACCAGCGCGGGCGTGGTTTTGTCGGTGAGGTACAGCGTCATCAAGGGCTGGAAACGACTGCCTGCGGGCAAGGCGGCTTGAATGCGCTGTTGGTAAGCCAAGGCATCCGCCACGCTCACCACCGGCGGTTTTAAGTTGGGCATAATCACCGCACGCCCCATTTGGCGGGCGGTAAACGGCAATACCGCACGCAGCGCATCGCCATCGCGCAGGTGCAGGTGCATATCATCGGGGCGGATTAGGGTGAGGGTTTGCATGGCGTTTGGCTTTATCAAAATGAGGCGGGAATGGATTAAAAGGCTGCCTGAAACAAATTATTTTTGTTTCAGGCAGCGTTATATCAATTCTAAAAGATAAGATAACAAGGCGGAACTGATTTACTTGGTGCTTCAGCACCCTAGTAAATCGTTCTCTTTGAGTTGAGCCGCAGACAGTACGAATAGTACGACAAGGCGAGCCAACGCAGTTAGGTTATTTTTTAGGATTGATATTAGGCTTTATTTATGCTGCACCACCAACACAAACACACCACTTTCCAGCGCATCAGCGGCCAGCAACACATGGCCGGTTTGGCGGCAAAAGGCGGCAAAATCGTCGGGCGCGGCGGCATCGGTGGCCAGCACTTGCAGCACCTGCCCCGCATTCATTAGCGCCAATGCTTTTTTGGCTTTTAAAATCGGCAACGGGCATTTCAGCCCGGTCACATCCAGCGTTTGATCAATGTTTGTAGCGGCCACCACGGCTCCCGAGTTCAATCGTGCTTAACTGGCCGATTATACGCCACGCCACCGGCGCGCGCCAAACACATGCACCGCCAGCCCGGCCATCACCACCGCCACACCAAGCCAATGCCAATGGTTTAATTGCTCGTTGAGCAGCAGCCGCGCCACCACCAACGCAATCACCGGCACCAACAAGGCCAAAGGGGTGATTTTGCTGGCCGGATGGCGCGACAACAAACCGCCCCAGCCCACATAGCCCACCAAAGTGGCCACATAGGCCAAAAACAACACCCCCGCCCAGCCGCGCCAGCTCATGTGGCTGATTTGCTGCCACACACCTTCGGCGCCAAACTGCCACAACGCCACCAGCGTAAACGGAATCAGCGTAAACACATTACCCCACACCACCAAACTTAAGGGATTCACCCGCCCGATGCGCTTCACCACAATATTGCCCAAGGCCCACGAAAACGCCGCACACAACACCAACATCAGCCCCGCCAGCGGCATCGCCCCGCTGTATTGGCCCACACCAATCAACAGCAAGCCCGCTGCCGCAATCACAATCGCCAGCAAATGATTGGGCTTCACCGGCTCATGCAGCAATAAGGCCGCAATCAACACGGTAAAAAACACCTGCGCCTGCACCAGCAAGGCCGCCAGCCCGGTGGGCATGCCCACGCTCAAAGCGGTAAACATAAAGCCGAATTGGCCAAAGCTGATGGTGGTGCCATAAGCCGCCAGCCAATACCAGCGCACCGGCGGACGGCGGATAAGCAGCACGGCAGGCAGCAGCACACACACAAAACGCAGCATCCCCAGCACCATGGGCGACACTTCATGCAGCGCCAGCTTCATAAAATAAAAATTCACGCCCCACACCACAATCACGGCCAGGGCGATTAAGCTGTCTTTGATGTCCATATCCACTTCTGAAAATAGTGTATAGCCCGGCAACCCAAGGCTGCCTGAACCCAAACATACCATTTTGGCAAAAATAATTGATGCATCTTAACACGGCCACCGCCACGCCTGCGCTTGAAACCCGCCTGCCGCGCCCTTATTTGCCCTGCATTGCCAACGCCTCATCTATACAAAGGAACAACCATGCAACAATTCGACGGCACCACCATTGTGTCGGTACGCCGGGGCGAAAATGTCGCCATCGGCGGCGACGGCCAAGTAACGCTGGGCAACACCATCATCAAAGGCAGCGCCCGCAAAGTGCGCAAGCTCTACAACAACCAAGTGCTGGCCGGTTTTGCCGGCGGCACCGCCGATGCGTTCACCTTGATTGAGCTGTTTGAAAGCAAGCTGCAAAAACACCAAGGCAAGCTGATGGTAGCCGCCATTGAGCTGGCCAAAGAATGGCGCACCGACCGCGCCTTGCGCCGCCTGGAAGCCATGCTGATTGTGGCCGACAAAGCCAACACCTTGGTCATCACCGGCAACGGCGACGTACTGGAGCCTGAGCAAAGCATTGCCGCCATCGGCTCCGGCGGCGCCTTCGCCCAGTCTGCCGCACGCGCACTGATGGAAAACACCGAGCTGCCGCCCGAAGTGGTGGTGAAAAAAGCGCTGGAAATCGCCGGTGATATCTGCATCTACACCAATCAACACCACACCATCGAAACTTTATAACTGAAATGATGTATTCGCATGAAAATACAGTCATTTATTAAGCTATTTGCGCTTATACAGGCTACCTGAACGCGTAATCCGTGCAGCCTTTCCCTTGGCGCAGCCGAACGAAACGTGGTTTTGGCGGAAATAAGGGCGGTCCGGAGCGCAGCGACTCGCGAGCGCCGCCAAAAGCATGTGCAGTGAGGGAAGTTTGGCGTAGCCAAACCTGCAACCGGGGTCGCCTTTCTTTTGCTTACTTTGCTTTGGCGAAGCAAAGAAAAGTAAGTGGCCGCGCGGCCATGAAGCGCAAAGTAAAACGATATAGAAACGAATATTTAAAATACAGCTCGTTTTTAAAATAACTCGTTTTCTCTAAACTGCTTGTCAATGGATTGCCGAATCAAGTTCGGCAATGACAAATCTACATTTCAGGCAGCCTTAACAGGTACAAAAACACAACTTCATTAGTTTATAACCATTACTCAAACAACCTGGTATAACAGATTGCCTAACCAGCAACAAGGACACCCCCATGAGCACCTCCGTAATGACCCCGCAAGAAATCGTTCACGAGCTGGATAAACACATTATCGGCCAAGACAAAGCCAAACGCGCCGTGGCCGTGGCACTGCGCAACCGCTACCGCCGCAGCCAAGTGGCCGAGCCGCTGCAAAACGAAATCGTGCCCAAAAACATCCTCATGATCGGCCCCACCGGCGTGGGCAAAACCGAAATCGCCCGCCGCTTGGCACGGCTAGCCAATGCGCCGTTTATCAAAATTGAAGCCACCAAATTCACCGAAGTAGGCTATGTTGGCCGCGATGTCGACAGCATCGTGCGCGACCTGATGGAAATGGCACTCAAAAATATCCGCGAGCAATCCATCAGCAAAAACCGCGACCGCGCCCAAGACGCCGCCGAAAACCGCATTCTCGATGCCCTCTTACCGCCGCCACGCCAAGCAGGCTTTGCCGAAGAGCCGACCGAAGCCGCACCGGAAAACAGCACCCGCCAAAAATTCCGCCAAATGCTGCGCCGTGGCGAGCTGGACAATAAAGAAGTAGACGTTGAAGTGGCCGCCACCCCCGCCGCCGGCATGTCGATTATGGGGCCGCCGGGGATGGAAGACTTCACCAACCAATTGCAAGACATGTTTGCCGGTATGGGCAAAGGCAAAACCAAATCGCAGCGCATGAAAGTGGCCGACGCCATGAAGCTGCTGCTAGACGAAGAAGCGGCCAAGCTGGTAAACGACGACGACTTGCGCGTACAAGCCGTGGCCGCTGTAGAGCAGCACGGCATCGTGTTTTTGGATGAAATCGACAAAATCGCCACCGACAGCAGCCGCCACGGCGGCGATGTTTCGCGCCAAGGCGTACAGCGCGACTTATTGCCGCTGGTGGAAGGCACCACCGTGCAAACCAAATACGGCATGATTAAAACCGACCACATCCTGTTTATCGCCTCCGGTGCCTTCCACTTAAGCAAGCCCAGCGACCTGATTCCCGAATTGCAAGGCCGCTTCCCCATCCGCGTGGAATTGGACAACCTGAGCGTAGACGACTTTAAAGCCATCCTCACTGGCACCGACGCCAACCTCACCTGCCAATACCAAGCGCTGCTCGATACCGATGGCGTAAACCTGCAATTCACCGACGACGGCATCGCCCGCTTGGCCGAAATCGCCTATCAGGTGAACGAGAAAACCGAAAACATCGGCGCGCGCCGCCTGCACACCGTGCTGGAAAAACTGCTCGAAGACGTCTCCTTCCACGCCCCGCAAGGCGATACATTGATTAACGCCGACTACGTCAACCAGCGCCTGCAAGACATTGCCGAACACGAAGATTTGGCGCGTTATGTGCTGTAAATAACGTTTCAGGCAGCCTGAAGGTTTTGCAAAATTCCGCCCATGTCGCACCCGCGTAGGCGGGTGCCCAGTGCAAAGCAGCGCTTTGCTTGTTATCAACAAAATAAACTATTGATAAAAAATGAAAATAAAATTTTTCTTTGTGCAAACCCGCTGAAGCCGTGCTTCAGACTGGGCTCCTGCCTACGCAGGAGCGACAAATATGAATTTTACCCAAGCCTTAAGCTGAGTATTTAAGGCTGCCTGAAAACCCCAAGCCCACACAGGAAACACCCCATGGCACACGATATACTGTTTACCCCGCTGCAAGTTGGCAATACCGAGCTGCAAAACCGCATTTTAATGGCGCCGCTCACCCGCCTGCGCGCCACCGAGCCGGACGATATTCCCTCGCCGCTGGCCGCCGAATACTATGCCCAACGCGCCAGCGCCGGGCTAATCATCACCGAAGCCACCCAAGTATCCTACCAAGCCAAAGGCTATGCCGGCGCCCCCGGCCTGCACACCGATGAACAACAAGCCGCTTGGACTGAAATCGTACAAGCCGTGCACGCACGCGGCGGCAAAATCGCAGTGCAATTGTGGCACACCGGCTTGGTGTCGCACCAAAGCCTGCAACCCGGCGGCCAAGCGCCGATTTCCGCCTCTGCCGCGGCCATCGACGCGCGCACCTCTTTGCGCGATGAACAAGGCCGCACCATCCGCGCCGCCACCAGCCCCGCCCGCGCCGCCAGCCTGGCCGACATCCAACAAGTGATTGCCGACTACGCCGCTGCCACCGCCCGCGCCCGTGCCGCCGGTTTCGACTTTATCGAAATCCACGGCGCCCACGGCTATTTGCTCAGCCAATTTTGGGCCGCTGCCATCAACCAGCGCCAAGACGAATACGGCGGCAGCCGCGAAAACCGCGCCCGGCTGATGCTAAACGTGCTCGACGCCTGCATCAGCGCGTGGGATCGCCAACATGTTGGCATCCGCCTGTCGCCCTTGGGCGCCTTCAACAGCGTGGATTTCGGCTACGAAGAAGAAGACAGCCTATGGCTGATGGCACAAATCAACCAACGCGCTCCGGCGTTTTTGCACCTGTCCGAGCCGGATTGGGCCGGCGGCCTTCCCTACAGCCAACATTTCCGCCAGCGCATCCGCCAAACCTTTAACGGCCCCATCTTTGCTGCCGGTGCTTACGATGCCACCAAGGCCGAGCAATTGATTGGCGAGCACCTTATCGACGCCGCCGCCTTCGGCCGCGCCTATATCGCCAACCCCGACTTGCCCGAGCGCATCGCCCAAAACGCACCGCTCAACGCCGTAGACAACGCCACAACTTACGGCGGCGGTGCCGCAGGTTATACCGATTATCCTAGCCCGTAATCTTCAACGGTCAAATTAAAAGATTGAAATACTTAGCCTCTGTCATGTGTTTTGGGGTCTGTTTACAATTTTTTTGTAACGAATTTTGGAGGTGTCCTGAAAAGTATGCTGCCTAATTTTTAATCATCAAACATAACCATTATTTATACCATTTAAAATAAATAATCTATAATAAAGCCCATTCACAAGCCACCAGCGAACAGAGCTTGTCTTTTTCTGCAACCAACGCATTCCACGCAGCACAGCCGGCCTCTACAATCTGCCCATAGCCCTTATAGCAACGGTTGGATAAAGAGGTTTGCTTCAGCTGCCGCCATATCCGTTCTATAGGGTTTAATTCCGGTGAATACGGCGGCAGTTTCAATATCGATATGTTTTTCAGTTCGCTGACATCCTGATGCCAACCCGCACCGTCCATCACACCACAGCATGCCGGCCTTCGGGGGTTTCTTTCGATATTTGCCGTAAATGCAGCAGCATCGCCTCTTTGTTCACACTAGGCATCACCAAAGCCGCTGTTGTTCCGGTTCTCAAGCACACTGCACCAAAGATATAAACGTAGTTAGATTATTTTGAGAATTGGTATCAGCTCACCAGTTTCACCATTTTTGGCTTGATACGCCAAGGCTCGCCCTATAAATAGATTTTATTTTTATAAAAATGGGATTCAGACTTTTAAAATCTGAATCCCATTTCTCAAATCACTATTTACAGGCCTAATTACTTACAAGCCCATTTGTGAGAGAGCATCAACCATAGACTTATCCAGTGATAAAGGAGTATTGGCATAAATGATTTTACCATCATGCTTCACCTCGCCCAGAATAGGAATAAAATCTTGGTTATTTACATTATCACCATTGCGTATCATTTTCCCCAATTGAACAAACACCTTACCTGCATCCAACGGGCTCCAAATATACCCACCTGTAATAACTCCTTCATGAACTAGCTCTTTACCTTGTGTTGCAGAGAATAAACCCACAATGACTAATTTGCCTGCCATATTATTTGACTTAGCCGCCTGTGCAGCACCAATTGGTCCTTGGCTGCCAAAACTCATCACTGCCGTCAAGTCCGGATACTCATGAATAAGTTTTGCTGTGGCTTTCTCACTTTCAATAGCTGATTCCGCCACACCCAATCTGGCACCTGCTTGAGTCATGTTAGGACATGCTTTTTTAAGATAATCAATGGTTGCATCTGCCCATTGATTATGCGCCGGTGTCGTTAAATCACCAACATATACAGCATATTTACCTTTACAACCAGTGGTTTTCTCAACCAATGAACCATAACTATTTCCGAATGACTGCGTACTAATCATTTCAAAATTCGTATCAATATTGACAGATTTTGGTGATTCATGCGTAATCACCGTTATGCCTTTTTCTCTGGCTTTTTTAAACACAGTTTCAAGAGCAGGCGCATCATTGGGCACTACACCAATAACGGAAACATTTCGAGCAATTAAATCCTCAATAATCTTAATTTGACTTTGTGGATTCGTGTCTTTAGGATTAACCATAAAGGCATCAACACCCAGCTCTTTCGCCTGTTGCAAAACACCCTGTTCCATTGCATTAAACCAAGGAATACCTCCAATTTTACCGACTACCGCCATGGTTAGAGGAGTACCGCTGCCCTTATTTGTGTTCTGCGTTACCTGAGTCAAAGAAATTGGCTTAGCCTGAGCTAACATTTGCTCAGTCACTAACTGATAGGGAACCAAAATAGTTTGATATTCAATGCGGTAATCCATACCTACCATAGGTTGGCGCTGCCCAATGAGATTCTTAGCAACCCTTATAGATGTCAATGCCTGCTCATGTACATTGTTATAAACTGTTCCTGCCAAATCACCAGATTTAACCAAACCGAGGCCTTGAAGTGTCGCATCAATTCCGAAAACTGGTAATGATAGATTACGGCTTTTTAAAGCCATCAATGCACCAACCGCCATGCTGTCATCATTGGATAATATAACCTCAATTTCATCAGACTCAGGCAATTCAAGCCATCGTGATACAAGCAAATTGGCAACGTTGGTATTCGATACACCCGAATCTAGAAAAATCTGTTGAACCGGCGTCGCCAATTCCGGGTAGCTTTGAATGGTACTTACTGACCATTTAGTTCTAGCTTTTGTACTCGGATTATCTTTTGCCCCCGTAAGCATGGCAAATTGAATTTTTCCATCTTTATTTTTATCCCATTGTGGATTGACTTTCCATTTGCTTAAAACATCCAAACCTTGCAAAACCCCTGCTTGAACGGGATCGCCGTCAATAAAGTAAGCTTTATCATAAGAGCGTAATACTTCTGGATTAGGGCTACGGTTAAAAAAGATAACGGGCAAATTTGCAGCTTTGGCTTTCTGAATAACTGCTGCCGCTTGTGTGGTATCTACTAAATTAATAATCAATGCTTTAGTACCACTGCTAATCATGTCATCTATGCCGTTCATCTGCACTTGCTGATTATCTTGTGCATCGCTGATGATGAATTTTGTTTCCGGATATTGTTTGGCATAACCTTGGAATGCACTGGCAAACTCAGCGTTTTCGTTGGTATTGCTAACCGAAACACCAATAACGGCAGCTTCTTTATCAA
Source organism: Paralysiella testudinis (assembly GCF_016894345.1). Classification (GTDB taxonomy): domain Bacteria; phylum Pseudomonadota; class Gammaproteobacteria; order Burkholderiales; family Neisseriaceae; genus Paralysiella; species Paralysiella testudinis. The sequence goes on along the minus strand of NZ_CP069798.1, from coordinate 1,353,224 downwards.
TATTGGCCAATGCTATTGTTTGCGAATCCTGCATACTTTGCCCACACCCCAGTAATACAAATAATGCGGAGCAGAATAAAAAAAACTTTAACTTCATAAGTAATCCTTTAAACAAGCAATTGGGAAACCTCATTAATACCAAACCCATTTTTGAAAATTACGGCAATCCGGCAGGTGTTTTAATTTAGCCACACTCTGGATTTTACGTTTGCCCCTACATCTGCAGGCAGAGGGATTTGCTTGGTTATTTATTTAATACTAAATAATTTTAGTACCCCAACTTTTAAAAATATAAATAGTTGTCAAATCTGGTTAAAGTAGATAAGCTTACATGTATATTCCTTAATCATACGCTACTAACAAACGGATTGACAAGCAATGAGAAAAGAAAACAAAGTACCCAAAAAGCAGGCATCCTTGGCAGATAAAAAATCAATTAAACAATCCAATCGTTTTTATACCAAAATTGATTTTGAAAAATATCGTGCAATCATCATATCCGTAGTGGTTTTTTTATTTTTCGATATCGCAGTTTTAGGGTTGAATTACTACTATTCTTATAAGGTTGAACAATCTGCGGTAGAAATCAATATTGCTTCACGACAAACCAATCTAATGCAGCAAATTTCTAAAAATCTAAGTGACATCAACCTATTGGCACAACGAGATTTCTCACAAGACGGTTCAGTGGATGTAACCGCACTTAAAGCCGAAACCTATCAACAATTCAATGAATTGACTCATGCCAAAGACTTATTCGGCAACACGTTAACTGTATTTGATCAAGGCGGGTCTATAGCAGACGCCTCAGGTAATCAAGTACAAATCGGTGCCATTGACATCGCTTCGGCACAAAAAAATGTTGCACTTACCAAAGAATTATGGGCACCTTTTCTAGGCTTGATGGACAACTTTACTACCGGCTACAAAAATAACAATTTACAATTAGACAATATTCAATTTGCTGCAGACTATGCCCGTATTTACAACAGCCGTATTTCAGGTGAAATGACCAGCTTAGCAACTGCATTAGGTCAGCGTGCGCAAAACCAAGCCAACTTTGTGCGTTTGGTTCAGGTTGTCGGTATTGTATTCGCATTGGCCATCTTTTTATTCATCGTATTTCGTGCTTTAAGACAATTATTTCAAGCAGACTCTGCGTTGGCTGATGCCCGCCAAGAAACCGAAGAAATCATGGCCACCATCAATGAAGGCCTGTTTTTGGTGGCACCGGATTTAACCATCGGCAGCCAATATTCGTCTCAATTAGAAAACATTATCGGCCAACGCGATTTGGGCGGTAAAAACTTTGCCGATGTGTTGGCTCAATTTGTGCCGAAAGAAGACTTGGAAATCACCCAAACCTTTATCGAACAGCTCTATAGCGACTGGGTAGTGGAAGATTTGATTGAAGACCTCAACCCGCTGCACCGCATCCGTGCCGATATTGACGACCCCAATAGCGGCTTGACCACCAAATACCTCGACTTCAAATTTTCACGGGTTTACCGTGGTGATAAGATTGAGCGGGTGCTGGTGAGCGTGAGCGATACGTCGCAATCGGTATTGCTGCAACGCAATCTGGAAGAGCAGCGCGAACAAAGCGATCGTGAAATTGAAATGCTCAGCACCGTAATCAATGCAGATCCGGCCATTTTGCACGACTTTATCACCGGCTCACAGCAACGGATTCAGGTAATTAACGAAACCCTCAAACGCCCGGAGCAAAATCAGCGCGCAATGCAGGAAAAAGCCCGCTATATTGCCCGCGAAATCCACAGCTTAAAAGGTGAATCTTCGGCCATGAACCTGCACCGCATGGTGAATACCTGTGAGATTTTTGAAGATGAGCTACGCCAATTACGCAAAAAATCCACCCTCACCGGCCAAGACTTTATCGGCTTGGCAGTGTTACTGGAAGATTTGTATAAGTTAACAGACGTATTGGCAGGCTACAGCAAGCGCGTGGGCAATACCTTTAACCGGCCTGTAAGCAAGCCCGGCCACAATAGCAACACACCACAAAGTGGCTCACGCGAGCAATATTTCCGCAATTTTGCCGCCGATATTGGCCGCAGAAACCATAAGCAGATTGAAATGTCTTGCGTCGGCCTAGATGATGGTATCTTAAGCACCGCACAGCAAAACTCGATTAAAGACATTGTGATCCAACTGTTGCGCAATGCCATTGTGCACGGCATTGAAACCCCGGAAATACGCCAACAGCGCGGCAAAGCAGCGCAAGGCAAGGTGTCGCTGTCACTCAGCCGCAATGCCGATAACACCGTAACCCTGATTGCCGAAGACGACGGCAACGGCATCAATTTTGATGCTATCCGCCTGAAAGCCGCGGCCAGCGGCCAATTCAGTGCGGCCCAAGCCAATAATCTGAGCAAACAGCAATTATTGGGATTGATGTTCAGCTCCGGCTTTTCAACGGCCAATGAAACCAGTGAGGATGCAGGCAAAGGCGTGGGCATGGATATTATTAAAACCACTGTACACGAACTGGGCGGCAAGCTGAAAGTCAGCTCATCGGCCGAAGAATACACCCGCTTCAGCATTATTTTGCCGCAAGCAACAAAATCCTAAAGTAAATCTAAAAATAAATTAATGAAAGTATTTTCACATGTTTAAGTTAATGATTGTTGACGACTCCAATATTATCCGCAACCGCATTGAGCGCTGCTTGCAAGAGCAGCCAATTGACGTGGTGGCCACCGCCACCAATGGCGAAGAAGCCATTGAATTATTTAAAAAGCACCAACCTGATTTGGTTACCATGGATTTAACCATGCCCAAAGTAGACGGCTTGGAGTGCATCAAAGCCATCCGCGCCATCAATGCCGGTGCCAATATTTTGGTGGTATCGGCACTGTCGGATCGGGTAACCGGCCTAAAAGCCATCCAATATGGTGCCCGAGGTTTTATCTGCAAGCCGTTTACCGATGAACAATTAACATTGGCTTTGGGTAAATTGATGCAGAAAAGCCGCAGCTGAACCAGAATGATGTGGCTTATAGGCAAGGCTGCCTGAAATACTTCAGGCAGCCTTGATTATATATTTCACATCTATATTTCATAATTTCATACCAATTCTAATACCAATTCTACAAAATAAGATAACAAGGTGGCGAGCCGAAGACAGTACAAGTAGTACGGCAAGGCGAGCCAACGCAGTTAGGTTATTTTGTAGAATTGGTATAAAAAATAAGATAACAAGGCGGAGCTGATTTACTTGGTGCTTCAGCGCCGTAGTAAATCGCTCTCTTTGAGCTGAGCCACAGACAGTACACCTAGTACGAAACAGAGTTTGTTGGCGCTTTAGCGCCTTACAAAGTCGTTCGCTTTGCGCTAAGGCGAGCCAACGCAGTTAGGTTATTTTTTAGAATTGGTATCACATCGTTTTTATCGTCCCTTTCCAATACACGAAGGCACACTTAATGCAAACGCCGATCAGCCCCACACACTGGCCCTACCCCTTATGGATTGCCCATCGCGGCGGCGGCACGCTGGCGCCGGAAAACACCTTGGCTGCGTTTGTCATTGGCCATCAGCACGGCTTTCGCATGGCCGAATTTGATGTCAAGCTCAGTGCCGACAACATCGCCCTGCTGCTGCACGACGACGACTTACCACGCACCGCCGGGCGCAACGGCATCGCCAAAGAAATGAGCGCGGCAGAACTTACTGCAGTAGATGTAAGCGTGGGCCATCCACCCTTTGCCGGCACCACCATTCCCACCTTGGCGCACATTGCCGACTTCTGTCTAAGCCACGGCATGGCCGCCAATATCGAAATCAAGCCCTGCATCGGGCGCGATGCCGAAACCGCCGAATTGGTGGGCGCAGCCGCCAATCAATTGTGGCAAGATGCTGCTTTGCCGCCGTTGTTTTCTTCTTTTTCCACCGTGGCTTTGGCCGCGCTTCAGGCAGCCTTTCCCCATAGCCGACGCGGCTTGTTGATTGAAGAATGGCCTGCCGACCACGAATCTTTGCTGGCACAACTGCAAACACTCGACTGCATGGCTCTGCATGTGCCCGACAGCGGCACCGATGCCGAACGCATCGCTTTTTTTCAGGCAGCCGGTTATGCGGTGCTGGTGTGGACTGTAAACGATATGGCGCGCGCGCAACAACTGATTGATTGGGGCGTGAACGGCGTGATTACCGACGCCGTAGACCGCGTTTTCAGCGCGCAGCCATAATCCGCGTGGGTTTCACGATCACATTGGCGGCATTTTAAGCGCAAACGGCATGCCGAATGAATGCGGATACCGCAATGCGATATTCATCAAATTGACATATTGTTGTTGCAAAATACCCGGCTGTGGTTGACCAGACAACAATAAACCCGTTTTAATGCCTAGGCTTTCGCTGTTGTTTCCCAGCCATCCGCAAGCCAACCGGGCACCAAGCCCACAAACCAACACCGCCACGGCTTTTGCGCTTGCGGCCAGCATCCTCCTTACTCACATCTGACTTTAGAGGTAATACCATGCGTTATTTTCACTTACTGATGGCCACCCCGTTGATTGCCTTGGCCGCCTGCTCCGGCCAAAGCCAAACCGCCGAATCCAGCGCCAGCGCCACCACTGCCGCCTCCACCCCACCTGCTGCCGCACTGAGCATGGACGAGCTGATTGCCAAGGCCAAAGCCGAAGGCCGTGTCAACAGCGTGGGCATGCCCGATACTTGGGCCAACTGGCAGGAAACCTGGGCCGATTTGCAAAAAGAATACGGCTTGGCACACCAAGACACCGACATGAGCTCGGCGCAAGAAATCGCCAAATTCGCCGCTGAAAAAGACAACGCCACCGCCGACATCGGCGATGTGGGCGCCACCTTCGGCCCGATTGCGGTAGACAAAGGCGTGGTACAGCCCTACAAACCCACCACTTGGGATCAAGTGCCCGACTGGGCCAAAGACAAAGACGGCAACTGGGTGATTGCCTACACCGGCACCATCGCCTTTATTGCCGACAAGCAACGCGTTAAAGATGTGCCCAAAAGCTGGGCGGATTTGAAAAACTCGCCCTATAAAATCACCGTAGGCGATGTGTCCAGCGCCAGCCAAGCCGTCAACGGCGTCTTGGCCGCCAACTACGCCTTGGGCGGCACCGAAGCCGATTTAACCCCCGCATTAAACTACTTTGCCGAGCTGGCCAAGCAAAAACGCTTGGCCATGGTAGACCCCTCGGTAGCCAATTTGGAAAAAGGCGAAGTGGAAGTGGCGGTGATATGGGACTTCAACGGCTTGAACTACCGCGATCAAATCGACACCAACCGCTTTGAGGTGGTGATTCCCAGCGATGGCTCAGTCACCTCCGGCTACGCCACCATCATCAACAAATACGCCAAAAACCCGCATGCCGCCATGCTTACGCGCGAGTTTATCTTCTCCGACAAAGGCCAGCTCAACTTGGCGCGCGGCTATGCCCGCCCCATCCGCTTCGAGCACCTGACCATCCCGGAAGACGTACAGAAAAAGCTGTTGCCGCAAGCGCAGTATGCCAAAGCCAAGCCGGTAACCGATGCCGCTGCATGGGAAAAGTCATCTAAAGAACTGCCGTCTTTATGGCAGCAAAAAGTGTTGATTAATCAATAATAAATCGTATTACCCGCCCGGCAAGGCTGCCTGAAAACGGCTTTACCGGGCTTTTACTTCTGTGCGTTATCTACCCATTTCAGGCAGCCTTATCATGTCATCCCATAAAGTTATTCTGGTTCTGCTCGACGGCCTAAACGCCACCACCGGCCTGCAATGCATGGGCTATTCACAAGCATTGTGCCAACAAGGGCTGGGGCGGGCTTATACCTTGGAATGCGAATTGCCGTCGATGTCGCGCCCCTTATACGAATGCGTGCTCACCGGCGTGCCGCCTGCGCAAAGCGGCATTTATCACAACAATGTGGTGCGTTTATCCCACGGGCAAAGCATTTTCCACTACGCCCGCGCCGCCGGCCTCACCACCGCCGCCGCCGCTTACCATTGGGTGAGCGAGCTGTACAACCACGCGCCGTTCAATGCCGCCAGCGATCGCCACACCGCCAACCCGGCACTGCCGATTCAATACGGCCATTTTTATTACCACGATGCCTACCCCGATTCGCATTTGTTCGACGATGCCGAACACCTGCGCCGCACCCACGCACCCCACTTTATGCTGGTGCACCCGATGAACATCGACGACGCCGGCCATCAAGCAGGCTACGACAGCAGCACCTACCGCAATGCCGCGCGCAAAGCCGATATTGCCCTGTCAGGCTACCTGCAAGCCTGGCTGGATGACGGCTACCAAGTGATTGTGACTGCCGACCACGGCATGAACAACGACCGCAGCCACGGCGGCATTCTGCCCGAAGAGCGCCAAGTACCGTTCTACACCTTTGGCAGCGCCTTTTCGCTGGCCGATGCCGCCATCCGCCAAACCGATATTTGCGGCACCGTGTGCCAGCTGCTCGGCGTGGCGCACGACAAACCCGTATGCGCGGAGCTGTTGGCATGAGCAGCGCCGCACCAGCCCAGCAACATCCGGTGCCACGCCGCCGCAAATTCGGCTTGGGCGCCTATGTAGCCGCCATGCCCTTTGCTTTGTTGGTTACCCTGTTTTTGCTGGCGCCACTGGCGTGGGTGGTAATCAATGCCTTTCGCAGCGACAGCGGCCAATTCAGCCTTACCAATTTAAGCGCCGTATTCACCAATGCGTTTTATTTTCAGGCGATGATGATTTCGCTCAAGCTCAGTTTGATTAGCAGCGTGGTCGGCTTATTGGTGGGCTTTCAAGGTGCTTATTCGCTGTATGCCATCCGCGAAACCCGCTTTGGCCAAGCGCTGGTGCTGATCAACAGCCTGTTGAGCAATTTCAGCGGCGTGCCGCTGGCCTTTGCCATCATGATTGTGTTCGGTAGTGCGGGCGTTGTGACCTTGCTGTTCCAAGCCTTTGGCATCAAGCTGCCGCTGGATGTGTATTCCTATAGCGGCATTTTAATCAGCTATATTTATTTTCAAATTCCATTGGCGATTTTGCTCTTGTACCCGGCGATTGAATCATTGAAGCCTGAATGGCAGGAAAACGCCTTTTTGCTTGGCTCTTCGTTTCGCGGCTATTTTGTCAAAGTGGCTATTCCAGTGCTGGCACCGGCGCTGCTGGGCACCTTTATCATCTTGTTTGCCAATGCCTTGGGCGCGTATGCCACCGCTTATGCACTCACCAACGGCAACTTCAACATCCTGCCCATCCGCATCTCCTCGCTGATTGCAGGCAACCTCACCTTGGAGCCGAATATGGCCGCCGCGCTGGCTTTGGTGCTGGTGAGCCTGATGATGATGATGACACTGATTCACCAATACCTGCTGCGCCGCTACCGGGAGTAAACCATGCACGCCCGTACCCGTTCTTTACATTATGCCTATCTGGCCGTGCTGATGCTGATTATGCTGGTGCCGGTAATCGCCACCTTTATGTATGCGCTCTCCAGTAGCTGGTCGCGCACCATCCTGCCAGAAGCGTGGACCATGCGTTGGATGGTGGACACTTGGACCAACCCGCGTTTTCTTAAAGCCAGCTTTTATTCGGTGCTGCTGAGCACCGTGGCCGCGGTATTGAGCATTGTGATTGTGTTTCCGGTGCTGATGGCGGTGCACACCAGCCACCCGAAATGGGAAAAATGGATCAACCCCATTTTGGTGCTGCCCTTCACTCTGCCGCCGGTGGTGGCTTCGGTGGGCATTATGCAGCTCTATTCCGGCTGGCTCAGTAGCTTTAGCGGCACATTTTTGATTATGGTGGGCTGTTATTTCACCATTGTGCTGCCGTTTGTGTACCGCTCGCTGGATAACAACTTGCGCGCCATCGGCGTTAAAGATTTGCTCGAAGCCTCGGCACTGCTCGGCGCCAGCCGCCTGCAAACCATTGTGCGCGTGCTGATGCCCAATTTAAAGCGCGGCTTGATGGTGGCGTTTTTTATCTCCATTGCCTTTTTGATCGGTGAGTTTGTGTTTATCAACATTCTTTCCGGCGGCCATATGGAAACCATCCAAATATACCTTTACAGCTTGAAAAACCGCTCCGGCCATTTGAGCAGTGCGGTGGTGATTTCCTACTTTATCGTGATGCTGCTGATTACCTTATTGGTGAGTTGGCTGAGCCGGGAGAAAAAAACATGAGCGAATTGGTGATTAAAAATGCCTATAAAGCGTTCGACTCACTGGTGGTGGTAGACCACCTCAACATCCACATTCCCGAAGGCTGCCTGCTCACCTTGCTGGGGCCTTCCGGCTGCGGCAAGTCTACCCTCTTGCGCTGTATTGCCGGGCTAGAAACCTTAGACGAAGGCCAGATTTTGCTGGGCGGCAGCGACATCACCCATCTGCGCCCGCAAAAACGCCACATCGCCATGGTGTTCCAACACTACGCCCTATTTCCCAATATGAATGTGGTGGAAAACATCGAATTCGGCCTGAAAATCAAAAAACTGCCCGCCGATGTGCGCGCCGCCAAAGTGCAAAAAGTGCTGGAATTGGTGGAGCTGCAAAGCTGCGCCAAACAAAAACCGGCGTCTTTATCCGGCGGCCAAAAACAGCGCGTGGCCTTGGCGCGCGGGCTGGTGATGGAGCCCAAATTGCTGCTGCTGGACGAGCCTCTATCCGCACTGGATGCGCGCATCCGCAAAAGCCTGCGCAGCCAAATCCGCGACATCCAAAAAGAATTGCAGCTCACCACCATTTTTGTGACCCACGACCAAGAAGAAGCCTTGGCCATGTCTGACCAAGTGGTGCTGCTCAACCAAGGGCGCATCGAGCAACACACTAGCCCGGAAGAGCTCTACAGCCGCCCCGCCAGCGAATTTGCCGCCGGTTTTATCGGCAACTACAATATGGGCAGCCTGCATGTATTCCGGCAAAACGGCCACCACAGCCCCCAAGCCGTGCGCCCGGAAACCATCCAAATCAGCTTGGAAAACGGCGATATTCCCGGCACCATCCAAAGCCGCACCCTCTTGGGCAGCGTGGTGCGCTACCGCGTGCACACTGCGCACGATGACGTGCTGAACGTAGACGTGCTCAACCACGGCCAACTGAGCACCTTGAGCGAAGGCATGGCGGTATTTCTCAGCATCCCCGCCGCCGCCGTGATTGCGCTGGCACCGGCACATTAGCCAAGGCAATACCAAACCATAGGGGCGGGCTTTATGCCCGCCCGTTTTGGGCATCATATCTGCTGTTTAAAGGCTGCCTGAAACCCAATACTCAACCCACGCACAACCCCATCTCGGATCTTATTTGCCATGCGCAAGATTGCCATCGTGGGCGCCGGCATTGTCGGCACCTGCACCGCTTGGGCTTTAAGCCAACGCGGCCACCAAGTTACCCTGTTTGAACAAGACAGCCCCATCAGCCACACCAGCCGCGCCTCTTCCAAACTGCTTCACGGCGGGCTGCGCTATTTGGAAACCGGTCAATTTTCTCTGGTACACAAAGCCTTGCAGGCACGCCGCTTTTGGTTACAACAGGCGCCGCATTTATGCCATCCCCTGCCCTTGCTGTTTCCCATCTACCGCCACAGCGGCCGCCCGCGCTGGCAAGTGGGCATTGGCCTGAAACTGTATGACCTGCTGGCACGCGGCAGCGGCTTTGCACCGGCACGATGGCTAAGCAGCGCCGACACCCTGCGCCACTATCCGGACCTCAACCCCAACGGCCTGCAAGGCGCCTACCGCTTTTTTGATGCGCAAATGGACGACCACGCGCTGGGTTTATGGGTGCTGGCGCAAACCCAAGCTCTAGGCACCGAATTGGTAACACAGCACCACATAGACAGCTTGGCCGAGCTGGCTGGATTCGACCATATCGTCAACGCCGCCGGCCCGTGGGTAATGGACTTGCGCCGCCAGCAGCCCGGTGCCGCCGAGCATCAAATCGATTGGGTGCGCGGCAGCCATCTGTTTATCAACCGCCCCTGCCCCGCAGCGCTGATGCTGCCGGTGCCGGGCGAGCAACGCATTTTCTTCGTGCTGCCCTACCAAGGCCGCACCCTAATCGGCACCACCGAAGTACGCCAAGCACATCCCGCCGCCGAAAACGCCAGCAGCGCCGAAATCGATTACCTCTTGGCTGCCCACAACCACTACCATCGCACCGAATTGCACGCCGCCGACATCGTCGCCACCTTCTCCGGCGTGCGCCCGCTGCTGAAAACCGCCGCCAACCCCAGCCAAGCCAAACGCGAATGGGCGTTTGAGCGCATCGACAATGTGCTGCACATCTACGGCGGCAAATGGACCACCGCACAGATTCAAGGCCAAGCGGCGGCGGATGTGTTGCTCAAAACCTGATTAACGAAAGATATAGTGAAATGCATAACAAAGCGCTACGGCGTTGCTGTGCCTTGCCGTACTACCTGTACTGTCTGCGGCTTCGCGCCTTGTATCACTTTATTCTTCATTTCACTATAGATACTGATTTTTCAAGGCTGCCTGAAACACAAACCGCCCTTACCGAACCACAATGCTTTACGCTGCTGGCGGTGCGCACAGCGCACTCTACGTCTACCCTATAACAACATGAATGATTCAATTTTTCAGGCAGCCGGAAAGCGGGTTTTGAGCTGGCCGATGTTTTAATGCTAACATCGTGCCTGTTCGAATTTATCTCTCGGAAAGCACCATGAACCCCGTTATCGACCTGCTCAGCCAACACCGCAGCTACCGCCATTTCAAAAACGGCCACACGCTGCCTGAAGCCGAAATTCAAGCCATCTTAACCGCCGCCCGCCAAGCACCGTCGTGGATGAACGGCCAGCACTACAGCATCATCCGCATCACCGATCCCGCCTTGCGCGCACAAATCGCCGCCGCACAGCCGGGCAATCCGCAAATCGCCAGCTGTAGCGAATTCTGGGTATTTGTGGCCGATGCCCACCGCGCCGAGCTGGCCAGCCGCGCCTACGCAGGCAGCTTTGCCGCCGCAGGCACACCCGACACCCTGCTCACCTTAAGCGTAGACACCGCCATGGCGGCGCAAAACACCATTGTGGCCGCCGAAAGCCTGGGCTATGCCATCTGCCCCATCGGCGGCCTGCGCCAGATTGCCACCCAATTGGTAGACTGGCTGGCACTGCCGCCGCACACCTTCCCGCTGTTTGGCCTGTGCATCGGCGTGGCCGACATCGACATGCGCCTCAAACCGCGCCTGCCACAACAAGCCGTGGTGTTTGAAAACCGCTACGCGCCCGACGCCCAATTGGAAGCCGATTTGGCCAGCTACGAGCACACCATGACCGCCTTTGGCGAAGCGCGCGAAAAACTGCCCTACCGCCAAAAATTCGCCCGCTATTACAGCCAAACCTATGTGCCTGCCAATATCGCACTGCTGAAACAACAAGGCTTGCTTACCCACCCCAACGGCTTGCCCGGCGATTTGGATTAAGCCGCACCAGCACGGTTAAGCAGCATGCCATAGCAAAGCAACCCAATATGCGGCCGTCTCATGCAGCGCAGCAATGGATTTCAGCCACAGCCGCAGGTGCTTGGGTTACAATGGCTGCCGTCTTTCAGGCAGCCTTTGCTATCAAAAGCGCCGCTTTGCTTCGTTCATCCACACCCTTTGCAAAAGGAATCTCCCATGTTTTCCAAAAGCGTTACCATTGAACAATACGATCCCGAATTGGCCGCCGCCATTGCCGATGAAAACCAGCGCCAACAAGACCATGTGGAACTGATTGCGTCGGAAAACTACGTTAGCTGCGCCGTAATGGAAGCCCAAGGCAGCCAGCTCACCAATAAATACGCCGAAGGCTACCCCGGCAAACGCTATTACGGCGGCTGCGAACATGTGGATGTGGCCGAGCAATTGGCCATCGACCGCTTAAAACAACTGTTTGGCGGCGAATATGTCAACGTGCAGCCGCATTCCGGCTCGCAAGCCAACCAAGCCGTGTACACCAGCGTGCTCAAACCGGGCGACACCATCATGGGCATGAGTTTGGCCCACGGCGGCCATCTCACCCACGGCGCTTCCGTTAATATTTCCGGCAAGCTCTACAATGTCATCAGCTACGGCTTGGATGAAAACGAAGTGCTCGACTATGCCGAAGTAGAGCGCCTGGCGCTGGAACACAAGCCCAAAATGATTGTGGCCGGCGCTTCCGCCTACGCACTGGAAATCGACTGGGCGCGTTTCCGCGAAATCGCCGACAAAGTAGGCGCTTATTTGTTTGTCGACATGGCACACTACGCCGGCCTGATTGCCGGTGGCGAATACCCAAGCCCGGTGCCGTTTGCCGACTTTGTCACCACCACCACCCACAAAACCCTGCGCGGCCCGCGCGGCGGCGTGATTATCTGCAAAACCGACGAACACGCCAAAGCGCTCAATTCGGCCATCTTCCCCAGCCTGCAAGGCGGCCCCTTAATGCACGTGATTGCCGCCAAAGCCGTGGCCTTCAAAGAAGCCTTACAACCCGAATTCAAAACTTACGCCAAACAAGTAAAAGCCAACGCCAAAGTGCTGGCCGAAACCTTGATTGCGCGCGGATTGCGCATTGTGTCCGGCCGCACCGAAAGCCATATGTTCCTGGTGGACTTACAGCCGAAAAAAATCACCGGTAAAGACGCCGAAGCCGTATTGGGCAAAGCGCACATTACCGTCAACAAAAATGCCATCCCCAACGACCCAGAAAAACCGTTCGTCACCTCCGGCGTGCGCCTGGGCACTGCTGCCATCACCACCCGCGGCTTTGGCGAAGCCGAAACCCGCGAGCTTGGCAACCTGATTGCCGACGTATTGGACGCCCCGCAAGACGAAGCCGTGATTGCCGCCACCGCCGCCAAAGTACAGGCTTTGTGCAGCAAACTGCCGGTATACGGCAACTAAGCGTTTTAATCTGTAGCAAAGGCTGCCTGAAATGTTTTAGCTTCGCAGAAGCTTTGTTTTCAGGCAGCCTTTTTTCGTATCACCAGCCGCTTTGATACTTTAAGAGCAAAGAAAATAAATCATAGAAGGCGGCGGGTCGCAGACGGTACAAATAGTGCGGAACAGAGTTTGTTGAATTTCTTTGCTATATTGCCCATCATTTAAATCAGACCATTCGCATGGATTTGCACCCAATCAAACGCCGGCATCTTCCCTGAGCAAGGTTTCCTTGCCGTCCGCATCTATGTGCGCAAAACAAAACATGCTACAATAGCGCCCGCACAAAAGACGGCATTCGGCCGTCTTATTTTATTGTTTTTATTGTTGATTCCAAGCCATTATGAGCCAGATTGCCCAGCAGGTTGCCCATCGGCGCACCTTTGCCATTATTTCCCACCCCGATGCGGGCAAAACCACCTTAACGGAAAAATTGCTGCTGTTTTCGGGTGCGATTCAAAGCGCCGGTACGGTAAAGGGCAAGAAGTCGGGCAAGTTTGCCACTTCCGACTGGATGGAAATTGAAAAACAACGCGGTATTTCGGTGGCCTCATCAGTGATGCAGTTCGACTACCACGCGCACACGGTGAATCTGCTCGACACCCCCGGCCACCAAGATTTCTCCGAAGACACCTACCGCGTGCTCACGGCGGTGGACAGCGCCTTGATGGTAATCGACGCGGCCAAGGGCGTGGAAGCGCAAACCATTAAGCTGTTAAACGTTTGCCGCTTGCGCCACACGCCGATTGTGACCTTTATGAACAAGTACGACCGCGAGGTGCGCGACTCGCTGGAATTGCTCGACGAAGTGGAAAGCGTGCTGCAAATCCGCTGCGCACCGGTCACTTGGCCGATTGGCATGGGCAAAAACTTCAAGGGCGTGTACCACATTCTCAATGACGAAGTGTATTTATTTGAGGCGGGCGGCGAAAAGCTGCCGCATGAATTCGATGTGGTTAAAGGCATTGATAACCCGCGCCTAAGCGAGCTGTTTCCGCTGGAAATGCAGCAATTGCGCGATGAAATTGAGCTGGTGCAGGCCGCCTCCAACGAATTTGATTTGGCCGCATTTTTGGCCGGCGAGCTCACGCCGGTGTTTTTCGGCTCGGCCATCAATAATTTCGGCGTGCAGGAAATTTTGAATTCGCTGATTGAATGGGCGCCGGCACCGCAGCCGCGCGACGCCACATCGCGCATGGTGGCACCGGCGGAAGACAAGTTCTCGGGCTTTGTGTTTAAAATTCAAGCCAATATGGATCCGAAACACCGCGACCGCATTGCCTTTTTGCGTGTGTGCTCCGGCCAATTTGAGCGTGGTATGAAGATGAAACACCTGCGCTTAAACCGCGACATTGCCGCTTCCAGCGTGGTCACGTTTATGTCGCACGACCGCGAGCTGGTGGAAGAGGCGTTTGCGGGTGATATTATCGGCATTCCCAACCACGGCAATATCCAGATTGGCGACAGCTTTTCCGAAGGCGAAATGCTGGCCTTTACCGGCATTCCGTTTTTCGCACCGGAGCTGTTTCGCAGCGTGCGCATTAAAAATCCGCTGAAAATGAAGCAATTGCAAAAAGGCCTGCAGCAATTGGGCGAAGAAGGTGCGGTGCAGGTGTTTAAACCACATTCGGGCGCCGACCTGATTTTGGGCGCCGTGGGTGTATTGCAGTTTGAAGTGGTCACCGCGCGGCTGGCGGCCGAATACGGCGTGGATGCGGTGTTTGATTCGGCCAGCATTTGGTCGGCGCGCTGGGTATCGTGCGACGACAAGAAAAAACTGGCCGAATTTGAAAAAGCCAATGCCGCCAATTTATCGATTGATGCGGGCGGCAATCTGGCCTATCTGGCACCAAACCGGGTAAATCTGGGCTTAACACAAGAGCGCTGGCCGGACATCGTATTCCACGAAACCCGTGAACATGCGGTGAATTTAAACGATTAAGCGCTTGCGGTATCGGCTGGTATTTCGATAAAAGGCTGCCTGAAAACTTTGCTTTCAGGCAGCCTTGTGTTATACCAATTCGAAAAAATAAGATAACAAGGCGAAACTGATTTACTTGGTGCTTTAGCACCCTAGTAAATCGTTCTCTTTGAGCTGAGCCGCAGACAGTACACCTAGTACGGAACAGAGTTTGTTGGCGCGCCTACGCCGTACAAAATCGTTCTCTTCGAGCTAAGGCGAGCCAACACAGTTAGGTTGTTTTTTCGAATTGGTATTATTGATTCAAGCCATTAACCCCGCAATTCCTTACGCAAAATTTTGCCCACATTGGATTTGGGCAATTCATCGCGGAATTCGATTTCTTTGGGTATTTTGTAGGCGGTGAGGTTTTGGCGACAATGGGCAATCACGTCTTCTTTGCTTAGCGCCGGGTCTTTTTTCACCACAAACAATTTCACCGCTTCGCCGGTTTTGTCGCTGTTCACGCCGATGCAGGCCACTTCCAGCACACCGGGCATTTGCGCCACCACGTCTTCGATTTCGTTGGGATACACATTAAAGCCCGACACCACAATCATGTCTTTTTTGCGATCCACCAGTTTGATAAAGCCTTGCTCGTCCATTATCGCCATATCGCCGGTGGCAAAAAAGCCCAGCTCATCAATCACTTTAGCGGTGTCTTCCGGACGCTGCCAATAGCCGCGCATCACTTGCGGCCCTTTAATCCACAATTCGCCGATTTCGCCCACCGGCAGGCTTTGGCGCTCGTCGTTGCGGATGTCTACCTCGGTATTGGAAATCGGCAGGCCGATACTGCCGTTATAAGCGGTCAGATTCAGCGGATTCATCGAAGCGGCAGGGCTGGTTTCGGTGAGGCCGTAGGCTTCAATCAAAGGGATGCCCACGGTTTGCTGCCAGCGATCGGCCACGGCTTTTTGCACCGCCATGCCGCCGCCCAAGGCCACTTTCCAGCTGGAGAAGTCCACACTGGCAAAATCTGGATTATTGAGCAGCGCATTAAACAGGGTGTTCACCCCGGTAATCACGCTCACCCGCTCTTGCTTTAAGGTTTTGACAAAGGCGGGAATATCGCGCGGATTGGTAATCAGCAGGTTTTTGGCGCCGTGGCGGGTAAACACCATCAAATTGGCGGTGAGCGAGAAAATGTGATACAGCGGCAAGGCGGTGACAATCACTTCTTCGCCGTCGCGCACATGGCGTCCAATCCATTCGCCCGCCTGCTGCATATTGGCCATAATATTGGCGTGGGTAAGCTCTGCGCCTTTGGCCACGCCGGTGGTGCCGCCGGTGTATTGCAAAAAGGCCAAGTCTTCCAATGTCACATCCACCGGCTGCAAAGCGTGCTGACTGCCCAGATTCAGCGCATCTTTCAAACGCACTGCGTGGGGAATGCGGTATTCGGGCACCATTTTTTTCACTTTGCGCAACACAAAGTTCACCAGTGTGCCTTTGAGCAGGCCAAGCATATCGCCCACGCTGGTGAGAATCACGTTTTTCACCGGTGTGCGCGGCAACACCTGCTCCAATGTATTGGCAAAATTTTCCAGCACCAAAATGGTGGTGGCGCCGCTGTCTTTAAGCTGATGCTCCAGCTCGCGCGGGGTATAGAGCGGGTTCACATTCACCACCACATAGCCCGCTTTCAAAATACCGAACACCGCCACCGGATATTGCAACACATTGGGCATCATCACCGCCACGCGCTCACCACGGGGCAGCTTGAGCACGTTTTGCAAATAGGAGGCAAACTGATCCACCAAGCGGGCGGTTTCGGCATAAGTTTGGGTAACACCCATATTGCTGAAGCCAGGCCGATTGCCAAACTTCTGCACCGCTTCATCAAATACCGCACCAATCGAAGCGTAAGCGCGCACGTCTACTTCGGCACGCACGCCCGGCTCATAACTTGATAACCAGATTTTTTCCATTGTTTCTCCTTGATGGGTAAGAACCGCATTTACTTTTTATTTAAATAATGACAAAAAAATAAACGATACAAACCAGCGTTTCCAAGCATGTACCATTCATTTTATTTTGAAAGACCATTATGGCCGATTTGGCGGTGTGAGACCAGTTGCACTGCACAATTGCAGCGGCTTATTCTTAACCTCGGGGGCTTGGTTAAATATAGTTGGCGTAGATACCATCTCTCGCATCAAGCCGCAATGGTTATTTTGGCCTGATATTCGCATTGGTGCTTCAACACACCAAAGCAAATCTGTACCAAGCGGCGCATCGCTGCGCCGATGGTCTGCATTTCCGTTTTGTTTCTGGCTTTCAGTCTGCGGTAATGCGCGTTAATATCCGGATTCCACGTTTTTGCAACCACCGCAGCCATATACAACTTAGCTCGTATGACCGAACTGCCCCGCTTGGAAAGCATGGCTTTGCCTTTGTGTTTGCCGGATTCCCGTTTTTCGGCACCAATCCCAAATAGGCAGCCATTTGCGAGGCGGAGGTAAAATGTTTGCTATGATAGAGCGCAACCATGCGCAATGAAACCACTTCACCTACACCGGGTATGCTGCGCAGTAAAGCACGGTCTTTTTCAAATCAGGATGCCGGTCAATATGTTGTTCGATTTCCTGTGTGATGGTGCTGATCTGCTGCTTCAAATTGGTCTGCATGGTGCTGATGGACTGGCTGACCGCTTCGGGAACAGCGCTGAATCCGGCTTTCTCCATGCGGTTGTCTTCACGCTGCAGATCGCTTTGCAGCGCATCTAGACGGGCTAGTAGTGCGTTGAGCCGCTTGATGTGGGGTGCAGCAGGCTGCCATTGGCGTACTTTGTGGTGCATGAGGCGGTCAATACCGGCTCTGGCCAGTGACTGGCTATCAGCCTTATCGGTTTTGTGCAAGCTGTCGTATTTGGCATAATGGGCACTGTCGGCAGGATTAAGCAGATAAACGGCGATGCCTTTGTTATGCAGATACTCTGCCAATGCTTCATGGTAAACGCCGGTGGCTTCCATGAAAATTTTGAGTAGGCTTAAGTCTTCACCGATGTTTTTATACAGCCATTCTGTCAGTTGGTTAAAGCCTTGGAGGTGGTTTGGCAATGCTTTGGTTTTGATTTTACTGCTGCCAATGTCGCGGATAAGAGCACAATCTAATTTGTTTTTGCTGATGTCGATGCCCAATACTTGGAAGTTCATCATAATCTATCCTTATTTATGCAGTGTCTTGCGGGCGCTGCCGCGCACTTGGATACCATTCAGATTGTAGGATGAGGTGTATGGCAGTGTTATCTACATTTCAGTGTCGGGCACTTGGGTCGGATACAGTTTGCTGCCATACGGGGCGGGAATAATACGCGTTTTACTCACCGCTTGAGAGATACAAGGTCGGATTCTTGAATCCGACATTTGCCCGAATAAGCCAAAACAATGCCATCTTGTTCCTTGAACAAGCGTCGGATTCAAGAATCCGACCTACGGACTTTAAGGCTGCCTGAAAGCAAAAAGCCAATAAAAAAGGCGAACATTCACAGCCCGCCTTTTTGATACAGATTTAACCGCGCAGCTCTTTACGCAGGATTTTGCCCACATTCGACTTGGGCAGCTCTTGGCGGAACTCGATGTCTTTGGGCACTTTATAGGCGGTAAGGTTTTGGCGGCAGAAAGCAATGATGTCTTCGGCCGTGAGCGCCGGATCTTTCTTCACCACAAACAGCTTGATTGCCTCGCCCGATTTTTCACTGTTCACGCCAACACAGGCCACTTCCAGCACGCCCGGCATTTCGGCCACCACGTCTTCCACTTCATTGGGATACACATTAAAGCCCGACACCACAATCATGTCTTTTTTGCGGTCCACCAGTTTCACATAGCCTTGCGCGTTCATAATCGCCACATCGCCAGTGGCCAAGTAGCCTTGTGCATCAATTGCTTTGGCGGTTTCATCCGCGCGCTGCCAGTAGCCGCGCATCACTTGCGGGCCTTTCACCCACAATTCGCCCGCTTCGCCCAAGGGCACTTCGCGGCCTTCATTATCGCGGATTTGCACATCGGTATTGGGAATCGGCAGGCCGATGCTGCCGGTGTATTCGGGAATGTTCAGCGGGTTCACACACACGCCGGGGCTGGTTTCGGTGAGGCCGTAAGCTTCAATCAGCGGGGTGCCGGTGATGCGTTTCCATTCTTGTGCCACCGCTTTTTGCACCGCCATACCGCCGCCGAGCGAGATTTTCCAAGTGGAAAAGTCAATACCGGCAAAATCGGGGTTGTGCACCAGCGCATTAAACAAGGTGTTCACGCCGGTGAGCACGGTAACTTGGTTGTTTTTCAGCTCTTTCACAAAGCCGGGAATGTCGCGCGGGTTGGTAATCAAGATGTTTTTGGCACCGGCTTTGGTGAAAATCATCAGGTTTACGGTGAGCGAAAAAATATGATACAGCGGCAAGGCGGTAACCACGGTTTCTTCGCCGTCCACCACTTTCGATTTAATCCACTCCCCCGCCTGCTGCATATTGGCCACGATATTGCCGTGGGTGAGCTCCGCGCCCTTGGCCACGCCGGTGGTGCCGCCGGTGTATTGCAAAAAGGCCAAATCTTCCAAGGTGAGCGCCAGCGGCTTAAACGGCTGCTGCTTGCCTTGTGCCAGCGCATCTTTAAAGCGCACCGCTTGGGCAATGCGGTATTCGGGCACCATTTTTTTCACTTTGCGCAACACAAAATTCACCAGCGTGCCTTTAAGCAGACCGAGCATATCGCCCACGCTGGCCACCACCACGTTTTTCACCGGCGTGCGCGGCAACACCAGCTCCAGTGTGTTGGCAAAGTTTTCCAGCACCACAATGGTGCTCACCCCCGCGTCTTTGAGCTGATGCTCCAACTCGCGCGGGGTGTACAGCGGATTCACATTCACTACCACGCAGCCGGCCTGCAAAATGCCGAACACCGCCACCGGATATTGCAACACATTGGGCATCATCACCGCCACGCGCTCGCCGCGGGGCAGCTTGAGCACGTTTTGCAGATAAGAAGCAAACTGGTCTACATAAGCGCCGGTTTCGGCATAGGTTTGGCTCACGCCCATATTGGTGTAGCCGGGACGGCCGCCGAATTTTTTCACGCTGTCGTGAAACACGTCCACAATCGAGCCGTAAGCGCGCACGTCTACTTCGGCACGCACGCCCGGCTCATAGCTGTTTAACCAGATTTTTTCCATGTCTGCTCCCTATTTTGTCATCGTGTTATTGTTCAGGCAGCCTAAAAGCCAAAACCACCTTTAAATTTAAATCCGAATGCTGTTGCTGTCGGTGCCGGCGATAATGCCGCCGCCCAAACACACATCGCCATCGTACAACACCGCCGACTGCCCCGGCGTTACCGCCCATTGCGGCGCGTCAAACACCAGCTGCGCGCGGCCGTTTTCCAGATAGCTAAGCTCGGCCATGGCATCGGCCATGCGGTAGCGGGTTTTCACACCGTAGCGCCCCGGCGACGGCTTTTCAGGCAGCGTAAAACTCAAATCGTGCATAACGAGGCTGTGACTGAACAACAGCGGATGATTATGCCCTTGCACCACCAGCAGCGTGTTGTGCGGCAAATCTTTACCGGCCACAAACCACGGCTCACCCGCGCCGCCGATGCCCAAGCCTTTGCGCTGGCCAAGGGTGTAATACATCAGCCCTTCGTGCCGCCCCACCACTTTGCCTTCGGGGCTAACCATATCGCCCGGATTGGTGGGCAGGTATTGCTGTAAAAACTGCCGAAACGGGCGCTCGCCAATAAAGCAAATGCCGGTGCTGTCTTTTTTGGCCGCCGTGGGCAATTGTGCCTGCTCTGCCAATAAGCGCACCTGCGGCTTGGCCAATTCCCCCAGCGGAAACAACGATTTGGCCAACTGGTGCGGCTGCAAACGGTATAAAAAATAGCTTTGGTCTTTATTGCCGTCCAAGCCTTTGAGCAGATAATGCACGCCACCGCGCACCTGTTTGCGGGCATAATGGCCGGTGGCAATCAGGTCGGCGCCACCGGCCAGTGCATAGTCCAAAAAACATTTAAACTTGATTTCGGCATTGCACAGCACATCGGGATTGGGGGTGCGTCCGGCTTGGTATTCCTGCAAAAAATAAGCGAATACATTGTCTTTGTATTCGGCGGCAAAATTCACAATATCAATGTCGATATCCAAAATATCGGCCACCGCCATGGCATCGAGCGAATCTTGCTTGATGGAGCAATATTGGTCGGTGTTGTCGTCTTCCCAGTTTTGCATAAAGATGCCGCGCACATCATGCCCGGCTTGTTTGAGCAAATGGGCGGTAACCGACGAATCCACGCCGCCGGAAAGCCCTACCACGATGCGGGAAGTTGGGAGTGTTGTGTTCATGTGTTTTTACCTAAAGCGCCGCAATTTTGCCATAGCCCACCGGGCTTGCGACAATAAAATTAGAGCAGCTATTCATGCGGCAATGCAGCATTTATTGAGCATACAGGCTGCCTGAACGGGTTTCAGGCAGCCTGTACATAATTGAAAATATTAATTTAAATGGATTTCCAACTTACACGCCGCGCATCCGCCGCAACACTTCTTCACGCCCAATCAAGGCCAGCACGGCGTCTACCGACGGGGTTTTGCCGGTGCCGCACACGGCCAAGCGCAGCGGCATGCCCAGTTGCCCCATTTTAATGCCTTCTTCGGCACAAAACGGCTTAAACAAAGCATGGATGGATTCGGCATCCCAATCGGCCACACCTTCGAGTTTGTCGGCAAAGCGCAGCATCCGCGCCGCCGCTTCATCGCTCCAGTGTTTGGCCAGTTCTTCTTCGCTGGGCGTGGCTTTGGCATAAAAATAGGCGCATTCGTCGGCCAGTTGGTTTAAGTCTTGCACCCGCTCTTTCACCAGCCCCATGATGTCGGCCAATGCTGGCTTCTCTGCAGCGGCAATGCCGCGCACGGCCAGGCGCGGGCGCACCAGTTCGGCCAAGGCATCGTTGGTGGTGGCTTTGATGTGTTGGGCATTGAGCCACAGCAGTTTTTCCTGATTAAAACGGCTGGCCGAAGGGCTCACGTCTTTTAAGTCGAACCAAGCCACAAATTGCGCCATATCGAAAAATTCATCGTCGCCATGCCCCCAGCCCAGCCGCGCCAGATAGTTGAGCAGCGCCACCGGCAAAATGCCTTGGCGGTCGTAATCCACCACGCTCACCGCATCGCGCCGCTTGCTCATTTTGGCGCCGGCTTCGTTTAAAATCATCGGCAAATGCGCGTATTGCGGCAAGGCACCGCCCATGGCTTGCAGGATGTTGATTTGCTTGGGGGTGTTGTTGACATGGTCGTCGCCGCGAATCACTTGGGTGATGCCCATATCGAAGTCGTCCACCACCACACAGAAGTTATAAGTGGGGCTGCCGTCGGCGCGGGCGATAATCAAGTCGTCCAGCTCGCTGTTGGCAATGTCGATGCGGCCTTTCACCAAGTCGTCCCAGCCGGTGCTGCCTTCCAGCGGCATTTTAAAGCGCACCACCGGCGCCACATCGGCGGGGATTTCAGGCAGCGTTTTGCCGCTTTCCGGCCGCCAACGGCGGTCGTACCAAAAATGCTCGCCGCGTGCTTCGGCTTCGGCACGCAAGGCATCCAGCTCTTCTTTACTGGTGTAGTCGTAATAAGCATGGCCGCCGGCCACCAGCTGCTGCAACACTTCGGCATAGCGCTCAAACCGCTGGGTTTGGTAAAACGGGCCTTCGTCGTAGCCCAAGCCCACCCAGTGCATACCGTCCAAAATGGCTTGCACCGATTCGGGCGTGGAGCGTTCCAAATCGGTGTCTTCGATGCGCAAAACAAATTGGCCGTGGTGTTTTTTGGCAAATGCCCACGAAAACAAAGCGGTGCGCACACCGCCAATGTGCAGAAAACCGGTGGGGCTGGGGGCAAAACGGGTACGAATCATGGCAACGGCTCAATCAATAAAAACAAAAGCGTATTGTACGCGCAAGGCTGCCTGAAAAAAACCCTGCCGCGTGTTATGCTGGTACCTTCTTTAACCTGCCACCGCAACACCATGAATACGCGCAAACGCATTGCTATTTTATACACCGGCGGCACCATCGGCATGATGCAAACCGAGCACGGCTTGGCACCGTGCGCCGATTTGGGCAGCCGCGCCCAAACCTGGCTTGGCGGGCAAATGGATACCGATTGGCATTTGGCCGCGCCTTTAATCGACTCTTCCGCCCTTACCCTGGCCGACTGGCAGCGCTGGCTGGCTTGGCTGCATCAACATTTAGATAACTACGACGGCGTGCTGATTCTGCACGGCACCGACACCCTTGCCTATAGCGCCAATCTGCTGGCACTGGCCCTGCCCGCATTGACTAAACCGGTGGTACTCACCGGCGCGCAATGGCCGCTGGGCGCACCGGGCAGCGATGCCCCGCTAAACCTGCAAACTGCACTGGCCGCCTTTGATTTGCCCGATTTAAAACACGTGGCCATCGCCTTTAATGGTGCCTTATACCGCGCCGTGGGCAGCAGCAAGGTGAGCACCGAACACGCCGCCGGTTTTGCCACCCCCCATTTTGCACCGCTGGGGCAATGGCAGCCCGAAAGCGGCTGGCAGCAACTGCGCCTGCACGAATTACCGCCGCCGCTCGGCCATGCCGCCCAAGCTACCGCTTTTAACCCGGCCGTCAACATCGTTTGCCACACCCTCACTCCCGGTGCCAACAGCGCCATGATTGCCCACAGCCTGCAACACTTTACCGCCGACGGCGTGGTGCTGGCCAGCTACGGCCACGGCAACGCCCCCGCCGATGCCGATTTACTCGCCGCCATCGCCGCCGTATGCGCCCAAGGCGTGCCGGTGCTCAACATCAGCCAAGTGGCCCAAGGCTGTGCCGCCGCCGTGTACGCCCAAGGCAGCGCCTTGCGTGCCGCCGGGGTGATTAACGGCGGCAAATGCAACCGCGAAACCGCCGTGGCCTTACTCACCCTAGCCGCCGCCAACGGCTGGACACAGCCGCAAATTGAGCAGATGTTGCGCCATTGGCAATTGTGGGTTTAGTTTCGAGCCGGTTCACAATCTTTTCTTTAAATATAAGGCTGCCTGAAAAGTTTTAGCGGTGCAGAAACGGCGTTTTAGCTACGCAGAAACTTCGTTTTAGGCAGCCTTGATACGACCAATCCAGCCTTTAATTTCGCAGCGCAAAACCAAACCCCAGATTTTCGGAATCGCGGTTGACAGCACTAGAGTGAAAGCGTAATGTTGGCAAAGAGTAAAAGGCGGCTGCATACGGCTTGCACAGCGAAACACAGCCGCCGTTTCTGCGCATCAACACCCCCAAAATTCCACCCGCAAACACGCCACCACCCACACTTTTGTTGGCAGTGCTGTGTGTGTTTTGCCCTGTTTTATTGCCGCTTCTATATCAAGGCATTGTTTATTATTTTAAGGAGAAACCCCCATGTCGTCATCCGTTGAAATCACCCAACGCCGCCTGGCCGCCACCGCCCGCGGTGTGGGCATTATGTGCGATTTTTACGCCGAACGCGCCGAAAACGCCGAAATCTGGACCACCGAAGGCAAGCGCTACATCGACTTTGCCGGCGGCATCGGCGTGCTCAACACCGGCCATTTGCACCCCAAAGTGCAGGCCGCCGTGGCCGAGCAGTTGCAAAAATTCAGCCACACCTGCTACCAAGTGGTGCCCTACGAAAGCTATGTGAGCGCGGCGGAAAAAATCAATGCCAAAGCCCCGGTGGGCGGCACAGCGAAAACCTTTTTCCTCACCTCCGGCGCCGAAGCGGTGGAAAACGCGGTTAAAGTGGCACGCGCCCACACCGGCCGCCGCGGCGTAATTGCCTTTTTTGGCGGCTACCATGGCCGCACCAACTTCACCCTCGGCCTCACCGGCAAAGTAGCGCCCTACAAACTGGGTTTCGGCCCCTTCCCCGCCGACATCGTACACGCGCCCTACCCCAATGAACTGCACGGCGTGAGCGTTGACGACGCATTGGCCGGGATTCAAAAAATCTTCAAAGCCACCATTGCCCCCACCGATGTGGCTGCCATTATTGTGGAGCCAGTGCAAGGCGAAGGCGGCTTTAACGTCACCCCGTTTGACTTTTTACAAGCCCTGCGCGAACTGTGTGATGAGCACGGCATTGTGTTGATTTTCGACGAAGTGCAAACCGGCTTTGCCCGCACCGGCAAACTGTTTGCCACCGAACACACCGGCGTGGCGCCCGACCTGATCACCATGGCCAAATCCATGGCCGGTGGCTTCCCCATTTCCGGCGTGGTTGGTAAAGCGGAAATCATTGATGCCCCCGCACCCGGCGGCTTGGGCGGCACTTATGCCGGCAGCCCCTTGGCATTGGCCGCCGTAGACGCCGTGCTCGACGTAATTGAAGAAGAGCAGCTGTGCCAACGCGCGCAAACCCTGGGCGATCAATTGCGCGCCCGCCTCGAAGGCCTGAAAGGCGACATCCCGCAAATCCGCATGGTGCGCGGCTTGGGCGGCATGATTGCGGTGGAATTTATGCAGCCGGGCAGCAACGAGCCCGACGCCGCCTTTGCCAAAAAAGCCCAAACCCACGCATTGGAAAACGGCCTGATTTTGCTCACCTGCGGCATGTACTACAACGTAATGCGCTTCCTGTTCCCGCTCACCATTCAAGACAATGTGTTTGCCGAAGCACTGGACAAAATGGAAGCCGCCCTGCGCCACGCGGCACAATAAGCAAAAGGAAGCAAAAGGCTGCCTGAAATTTTCAGGCAGCCTGTTTAAAATCCATTGGAAGGAAAATCTGATGCAATTGAAAGACCCCAGCCTGTTAAAAACACAGTGCTATATCGACGGCCAATGGCTTAATGCCGACAACGGCGCCGTGATTGCCGTTACCAACCCCGCCACCGGCGAACACATTGCCGACATCCCCAAAATGGGCGCTGCCGAAGCCGAGCGTGCCGTGGCCGCCGCCCAAACCGCCTTAAAAGGCTGGCAAGCCAAAAGCGCCAAAGAGCGCAGCGTGATTTTGCGCCGCTGGTTTGACCTGATGATGGCACACCAAGAAGACTTGGGCATCATCCTCACCAGCGAACAAGGCAAACCCTTGGCCGAAGCCAAAGGCGAAATCGCCTACGGTGCCTCCTACATCGAATGGTATGCCGAAGAAGGCAAACGCGTGTATGGCGACATCATCCCCGGCCCCGCTGCCGACAAACGCGTATTGGTTACCAAGCAGCCCATCGGCGTGTGCGCCGCCATCACCCCGTGGAACTTCCCCAACGCCATGATTACCCGCAAAGCCGCTCCGGCATTGGCTGCCGGTTGCAGCTTTGTGGTGCGCCCGGCTTCGCAAACGCCCTTATCGGCGCTGGCGATTGCCGAGCTGGCCCACCGCGCCGGTATTCCGGCCGGGGTGTTTAACGTGATTACCGGCGGCTCTTCCGAAATCGGCAAAGTGCTCACCGAAGACGACCGGGTTAAAAAATTCAGCTTCACCGGCTCCACCGAAGTGGGCCGCAAGCTGATTGCCCAATGCGCGGGCACCGTCAAAAAAGTGTCGATGGAATTGGGCGGCAACGCCCCCTTTATCGTGTTTAACGATGCCGACATCGATGCCGCCGTAGAAGGTGCCATGATTTCCAAATACCGCAACGCCGGCCAAACCTGCGTGTGCGCCAACCGCCTGTATGTGCAAAGCGGCGTCTACGATGCCTTTGTCGACAAACTCACCGCTGCCGTGGCCAAATTCTCCGTGGGCAACGGCTTGGATGCCGGTGTTAACTTCGGCCCGCTGATTGACCAAAACGCCTTGGCCAAAGTGCAAGAGCACATCGACGACGCCAAAGCCAAAGGCGGCGAAGTGGTGGCCGGTGGCCAGCCGCACGCCTTGGGCGGCTTGTTCTTCCAGCCCACCATCGTTAAAAACGTAACCCAAGCCATGAAAGTGGCCAAAGAAGAAACCTTCGGCCCCTTGGCACCCGTATTCAAATTTGAACACGAAGACGAAGTGGTGGGCTACGCCAACGACACCGAATTCGGCCTAGCCGCCTATTTCTACAGCCGCGACATCGGCCGCGTGGTGCGCGTATCCGAAAACCTCGAATACGGCATGGTGGCAGTCAACACCGGCATCCTCTCCAACGAAGCCGCACCGTTTGGCGGCGTAAAACAATCCGGCCTCGGTCGCGAAGGCTCTAAATACGGCATTGAGGACTATGTGGAAATTAAATATATTTTATTAGCGATATGATTTTAAAGTATTTAATTTTATTTTAATCATAAAATACCACTAAACCTACCACCAAAAAAGCAGACCACAAAGGTCTGCTTTTTCTACCCCGGCCGCGCCCAAAACAATCCATTATGACGGGAAAAGACCCCAACAACGGAGAACCCCATGAATATTCAAACCCTGCAAACCCATTACCAGGCACACCGGCAAAATTACAGCGAGCCCTTCCGCTTGCGCATTCACCGCTCACTCAGTTGGTTAGACAAAGCCGCCCACACCGCAGATGAGGATTTGGACAACCGCTTTATTATGCTGTGGATTGCTTTTAATGCTGCTTATGCCAAAGAAACAGCGGCCGGTGTATTGGGCTCTGAGCGCAGCGGTTTCCGCCATTTTCTGCAAACCTTGTGCCGTTTGGATACCGAGCAGCAAATTTACACATTGGTGTGGGAGTCGTTTCCCGGCAATATCCGCCTGTTGCTGGATAACCGCTATATTTTTCAGCCGTTTTGGGATTTCCACAACGGCCTGATTAGCGAAACCGCGTGGCAAGACGACTTTGCACGGGCGCGGCAAAAGGCGCATAAAGCGCTGGCCGCCAAAGACACCGACACCGTGCTGGCGGTGGTGTTCGACCGCCTCTACACCCTGCGCAACCAGCTTATCCACGGCGGTGCCACCTGCAATAGTTCGGTAAACCGTACCCAGCTTAAAGACGGCTGCGCCATTTTGCTGCGCTTTATGCCGCTGATGCTGTGGATTATGCAGCAAAACCACCAACACCCGGATTGGGGGCAGCCTTTCTATCCGGTGGTAAAAGATCAGTAGCCCAAATCAGCACCTGCTTATTCAAGGCTGCCTGAAACCTTGGCGACATTGCTCTACTCTGCTTCTGCTTGCTTCAGGCAGCCCCTGCCTTTAAAATAACACTTTATTGCATTGCAGCATTGCAGCATTTCAAATCATGAAAAGGCTGCCTGAACACATTTTTTAAACCTCTCACCCAGTAAGCGGCCTTGTCCGCCCCACCCAAAGACACCCACACCATGACCCAAGCTCAAATTCTGCTTTCCGCCTGCGCCGCTTTGGCGCTGGCTGCCTGTGGCGGCCAATCCAGCCAACCCGCTGCCGCTTCGGCTGCATCCACCCCTGCCGCAGCCTCTGCGGCCAGCAGCGCCGCCACAAGCAGCCTGCCGCAAACCGATGCGCTCAATATCTACAACTGGTCGAACTATGTCGATGAAAGCACGGTAAGCGATTTTGCCAAAGCCCAAGGCATCAAATTGAACTACGATTTGTATGAAAACAACGAAACGCTGGAAGCCAAAATGCTCACTGGCAAATCCGGCTACGACCTGGTGGTGCCCGGCATTGCCTTTTTGCCGCGCCAAATCAATGCTGGTGCGTATCAAAAAGTGCACAAAGATTTGATTCCCAACTATAAAAATATCGACCCACAATTGCTCACCATGCTGGCCGAAGCGGATCCGGGCAATGAATATGCCGTGCCGTATTTCAGCGGCGTCAACACCTTGGCCATCACCGACAAAGCCAAAGAAATCTTGGGTGGCAAGCTGCCTGAAAACGAATGGGACTTGCTGTTCAAACCCGAATACACCAATAAGCTGAAGCAATGCGGCATTGCCCTGTGGGACACCCCCAGCGAAATGTTCCCCATTGTGCTGAACTACATGGGCAAAGACCCCAAAGGCAGCAACCCCGACGACATCAAGGCCGCAGCCGAAGTGCTGCAAGCCATCCGCCCCGACATCAAGCGTTTCAGCCCCTCAGTGATTGACGAATTGGCGCGCGGCGACGTGTGCTTGGCCGCAGGCAACGGCGGCGACTTAAACATGGCCAAAGCGCGCACCGAAGAAACCGCCAACGGCGTGAACATCACCGTGCTCACCCCCAAAGGCATGGGTTTTTGGATTGAATCGTGGCTGATTCCGGCCGATGCCAAAAACGTGCTCAATGCGCACAAATACATCAACAACACCTTGGATGCCGAAGTGGCGGCCAAAAACGGCAATGCGGTGACCTTTGCCCCCGCCAGCCTGCCCGCACGCGACAAAATGGACCCCAAATTGGTGGCCGTGCGCTCCATTTTCCCCAATGCCGACGACATGAAACACGGCTTTGTAATGCCGCAAATGAGCGACGACGCCAAAAGACTGAGCGTGCGCCTGTGGCAGCAAATCAAAGTGGGCAGCCACTAAGAGTCAAACCCATTCACGATATTTTATTGTGAACCGGCTCTAAAAAACCGCCTTAATCGGGCTGCGCTGATTTTCAGGCAGCCCGATATTTTTACAGCGCCCCGGCAATATGTTCTAATGCCGCTTTACTTCACCTTCACCGGATAAACCGCCATGTCATCACGCAAACTTTCCCTGCTCATCACCACCTTGGCCGCCAGCCTTGCCTTGGCCGCTTGCAACAACAGCAACAACGGCTTTAGCAACGGCGAAACCGGCAGCAGCCCCACCGCTGAAGCCCCGGCAGCGCCCACAGCACAAGCCACTGGCGATGCCGCCGCAGCCGGCCAAGCCTTTCTGGCTGCCAACAAAAACAAAGACGGCGTGCAAACCACCGCTTCCGGCCTGCAATATAAAATCAAGCAGCCCGGCAGCGGCAAAAGCCCCACCGCCACCGATATCGTAAGCGTGGAATACGAAGGCCGCCTGCTTGACGGTACCGTGTTCGACAGCACCGCCAAACACGGCGGCCAGCCGGTGAGCTTCCCGCTGAATCAAGTGATTGCCGGCTGGACCGAAGGCTTGCAATTGATGAAAGAAGGCGGCGAATACACCTTCTTTATCCCCGCCAATCTGGCCTACGGCGAGCGCGAAATCCCCGGTGCCATCCCCGCCAACAGCACTTTGGTATTTGATGTCAAACTGGTCAAAGTAGGCGAATAAGCCCTGCTTAGCAGAAAAGGCTGCCTGAAAATGTTTTCAGGCAGCCTTTTTTAATGTATTTAGCGTTGATTTTAATGTGTTTTTCCAAGTTAATTAACTGTTGTTTGCTTTCAACCGGTGCGCATAGTACACCCTAACATCGCTGTGATTTGCAGCTTGAAGCAGCCTTTGCCATCACCCACCACACACACCATCAAGCCCTACGGTTGCGCCACCACATCAGCCACAGCCACAGCAGCACGGCGCTGAAAAACAGGGCGCTCCAAATGGGCAGGGGCACGCCGAAAACCCGCTCCACCACGCCGCAATTGCCGGTGCCGCGAATCACCGGCTCATACCAGTCGAACAGCGGCGCTTCCCGCAGGCGGAAGGTCCATGGTGCGCCGCACGAGGGCTGCTCCATTTCTGGCAAGCTTTGCAGCCAGATTTGGTAGAGTGCCACGCCCAAACCGCCCAATGGTGCCACGCTGGCCAGCAACGCAGCAGCGGTGCGTCCCCATTGCTTGGCCAGCGGCCACAGCAGGCACAATAAAGCCACCAAGCCGGTGGCCATCACCGCCACACGCTGGATAATGCACAAGGGGCACGGGTTTAAACCCTGCACATATTGTGCATAAAATGAGCCCACGCTGGTGGCCGCCGCCAACAGCACCACCAGCCCTAATGCTTTGCGATAATTCACGTTTGCATCCTTTATCGAAAACCCAACCCTAAAACAGAGAAATATTGCTGCGATAGAATGCGCCTTGGCGCATCAAGCCTGAATCAGCCCTTAAAATTGATGTGCCAAGGTGCAACATCTGTAACCACCATACAGTATAAACCCGGCCACATCGCCGCCACAGCAGCGGATAAGAAACGCTGTGTTTCCCATCAGGCAAAGCCGGCTTTACTGCCCGGCCACCGTCATCCGCTCAATCAACACCGAGCCCACTTTATGCGCGCTGCGTTTCAAGGCATCGTCGGCGGCACCCACCATGCCCATAAACATATCTTGCAGGCGCGATGCGATGGTGATTTCTTCCACCGGATAGGCAATCACGCCGTTTTCCACCCAAAAACCGGCCGCGCCGCGCGAATAGTCGCCGGTGATGGTGTTCACGCCCTGCCCCATCAGCTCGGTCACCAATAGCCCGCTGCCCATTTGCCGCAGCAAATCCGCTTGGGTGGCGCAGGTGGCATCCAAGTGCAGATTGTGTGCGCCGCCGGCATTGGCGGTGGTGTGCATGCCCAGCTTGCGGGCGCTGTAGCTGCTTAAAAAATAGCCCTCCACCACGCCCGCGCCCACCACCGTGCGCGCCGCCGTGGCCACGCCTTCGGCGTCAAACCACGCACTGCCCAGCGCTTTGGGAATATGCGGGCGCTCGTGCAGGTTTACCCACGATGCCAATACCTGGGTGCCTAAGCTATCAACCAAAAAACTGGTTTGCCGATACAGCGCGCCGCCGCTGAGTGCCCCCACCAAATGGCCAATCAGGCTGCCTGAAACGGTGGCATCAAACAGCACCGGATACACGCCGGTGGGCACGCTTTGCGCATTCAGGCGGCGTACAGTGCGCTTGGCGGCGGTTTGGCCGATGGCTTCGGCGCTGTCCAAATCGGCGGCGCTGCGAGCCAAGTCATACCAATAATCGCGCTGCATGCCATTCTTATCGGCGGCCACCACGCTGCACGAAATGCTGTGGCGGCTGCCTTGCTGGTGCGCCAAAAAGCCGTGGCTGTTGCCATACACATATTGGTAATGGCCGGTTTGTACGCTGGCGCCTTCGGAATTTTGAATACGTGTGTCGGCAGCCTGAGCCGCGGCTTCACATTGGCGCGCCAAATCCACCGCTTCGGCCACCGGCAGCGCCCACGGATGATACGCATCGGCATCACCCAAATCGGTGGCCATCAGCGCCGCATCGGCCAGCCCGGCATACGCGTCTTGCGCGGTGTAGCGGGCGATATTGGCCGCTGCGGTTACCGTGTCTTGCAAGGCCTGCGGCGAAAAGTCGGCGGTGCTGGCCCGTCCTTTGGCTTGGCCCACATACACAGTGATGTCCAGCGATTTGTCTTGCTGGTATTCGATTTGCTCGATTTCTTGCAGCCGCACCTGCACCGACTGGCCGTTGGATTCGCTCACATCGGCCTCCGCCGCAGTGGCACCTTGCTGCTTGGCCAAATCCAACACTTGGGCGCACAAATTTTGCAATTCTTCGGCACGATGGTGAAACATGGGCGGTTGTCCTGTGGCGTGATGCGGTTTAAACGCGCTATTTTAGCACGCCTGCGCAGTGCTTTCAGGCAGCGTGAGATAGTTTGGTTTGCTTCAGGCAGCCTTTCAGGCAGCCTAGGATGGATTGATTTTCTTCAGGCCACCTTTCACGCTGCCTGAGATGGATTGATTTTTTCACGCAGCCCGAAAGGCTGCCTGAAATGCCCCGCTGAAATAAAAGCCGAATTTTGCTAAAATACCCACTTATCGATTACCAAACCTGCACACGCATGAATACCACCCCCGAAAACGACGACGCTTGGGTTAGCAAAACCCAAAAGAAAAAACAAATGGACGCCCTGCAAGATTTGGGTGCCGAACTCACCCGCCTGTCTGCCGACACACTGAAAAAAATCGGCCTGCCCGAAGATTTGCTGCAAGCCGTGCTGGCGCACAAAAAAATCACCTCCAACAGCGCCCTGAAGCGGCAAGTGCAATACATCGGCCGCCTGATGCGCGAAACCGACCCCGCACCCATCGAAGCCTATCTGGCCAAAATCAAGGGCGACAACACCGCCCACAATGCCTATATGCAACGGCTGGAAATGCTGCGTGAGCGTTTGATTGAACACGACGACGTGCTCACCGAATTGGTGGCCAAATACCCCGCTATCAATGTGGGCAGTCTGCGCACCCTTATCCGCAACGCACGCAAGGAAAAAGAGCAGGCCAAGCCGCCCAAAGCCTACCGCGCCCTGTTCCAACAATTGCGTGCCGAAATCGGCGAAAACGATGCCATCTGAGCAACAACGCCAACAGCGCCTAGCGGCCCTGCCCACTTATCGCAGCCCGGTTTGGCTCAAAGGCGGCCACGCGCAAACCATCTGGGCCAAAACCCGCCTGCCGCCTGCGCCGCCCTACCGCCGCCAAGTGCTCACCGACAGCACCGGCCAAACGGCCATTCCGTACGACTGGATCGACACCGATTGCGCCGATGCCCCGCTGCTGGTGCTGTTTCACGGCCTTGAAGGCAGCAGCCACAGCCACTACGCCCGCGCCCTGATGCAGGCCGTGGCCGAGCGCGGCTGGCAAGGCTGCGTGGCGCATTTTCGCGGCTGCGGCGGCATTGCCAACACCGCGCCGATTGCCTATCACTCCGGCGACAGCGCCGAAATCGGCCATTATCTGGCCACCTTGCGCCGCCTGCATCCACAGCGCCCGCTCTACGCCGCCGGGGTTTCCTTGGGCGGCAATGCACTGGCCAAATACCTAGGCGAAACCGGCGATGCCGCCCTGTGTGATGCCGCTGCCGTGATTAGCGCACCGGTAGACTTACCCGCCGCCAGCGTGGCTTTAGAGCGCGGCTTGTCGCGCCGCCTGTATGCACCTTATTTTTTGCACACCCTGCTGCCCAAAGTGCGTGCCGAAGCGGCGCAATATCCGCCGTTTGATTTAAATGCGGTGTTAAAAAGCCGCAGCTTGGGCGACTTTGACAACGCCTTTACCGCACCCGTACACGGCTTTGCCGATAAAAACGACTACTACCGCCGCGCCGCCGCCAAACCCTTGCTGCGCCACATCCGCAAACCCACCTTGCTGCTCAACGCCCAAAACGACCCCTTTATGCCCGCCGCCGCCTTGCCACGCATTAGCGATGTTTCTGAGCAGGTTTATTTGCACCAGCCGCCACAAGGCGGCCATGTCGGCTTTGTAAGCGGCAGCGGGCGCGGCCATTTACGCTGGCTGCCTGAAACCCTGTTGGCGTTTTTTGAATTTGAAACCGATCCATCCTAATAATGGATTAAATTTGAATCAAGACAAGGCGGCGAGCCGTAGGCAGTACACACGTACGGCAAGGCGAGCCAACGCAGTCTTGGTTCAAATTTAATTCACTATAAAACGAGTCTATCCTGATTATGAGCGATATCTTGAAGCGCATTCTGGCCACCAAAGCCGACGAAGTGGCCGCCGCCAAAGCCGCCCTGCCGCTGGCCGAATTGCGCGCACAAGCGCAAGACCAGCCGCCGCCGCGCAACTTTATCGGCGCCATTCACGCCAAACATGCCGCTGGACAGCCTGCGGTGATTGCCGAAGTCAAAAAAGCCAGCCCGTCCAAAGGGCTGATTCGCGCCGATTTCCACCCTGCTGCCATTGCCCGCGCCTACGAACAAGGCGGTGCCGCCTGTTTATCAGTGCTCACCGATGAAGTGTATTTCCAAGGCAGCGCCGCCTATCTGCAACAAGCGCGCGCCGCTGTGTCTTTGCCGGTGTTGCGCAAAGATTTTATGATCGACCCGTATCAGGTCTATCAAGCCCGCGCTTGGGGCGCCGATGCCATTTTGCTGATTGCCGCTGCGCTCAATAATCAGCAAATGCTTGAAATGGAAAGCATTGCCCACACCTTGGGCATGTCGGTGTTGCTGGAGTTGCATCACCCCGACGAATTAGCGCAATGCCAAGGCATGCAAACCCCGCTGTGGGGCGTAAACAACCGCAATCTGCGCACCTTTGCTGTGAGCTTGCAGCAAACCCTCGATTTATTGCCCCACCTGAGTGGCAAAACCGTGGTCACCGAAAGCGGCATTGCCCAGCGCGAAGACATCGCCTTCATGCAAGCGCATCAAGTGAACACCTTTTTGATTGGCGAGAGCCTGATGCGTGCCGATGATATCGCCGCTGCCTTGCAGCAATTGATGGGCTAAACCGCGCCATTGGCGCCATACACAATGCAAAAAATGTTTTCAGGCAGCCTTTATTTAATTTAAGGCTGCCTGAACCATTACCCAGATAATGAAGGAAACACCATGGCTGTGGTCATCAAAACCGCCGAAGAAATTGAAAAAATGCGCATTGCCGGACGCCTGGCTGCCGAAACCCTCGACTACATCGGCCAATTCGTGCGCCCCGGCGTAACCACCAACGAGCTGGATCAGCGCATACACGACTACCACATCAACGTGCAAGGCGGCATTCCGGCCACACTGGGCTATGGCAATCCGCCCTACCCCAAATCCTGCTGCACCTCGATTAACCACGTGATTTGCCACGGCATTCCCGACGACAAACCCTTAAAAAACGGCGACATCCTCAATATCGATGTTACCGTGATTAAAGACGGCTTTCATGGTGATTCCAGCCGCATGTTCACCGTGGGCGAGGTCAGCCCGCAAGCACAGCGCCTGATTGATGTAACCCACCAAGCGATGATGGCCGGCATTGCCGCGGTAAAACCCGGCGCCACCCTTGGCGATGTCGGCCATGCCTGCCAGCAAGTGGCCGAAAGCGCCGGTTATTCGGTGGTACAGGAATTTTGTGGCCACGGCATTGGCCGCCGCTTTCACGAAGAGCCGCAAGTTCTTCACTACGGACGCAAAAACAGCGGCCTCAAGCTGGAACCCGGCATGATTTTTACAATCGAACCGATGATTAACCAAGGCAAACGCCATTTGCGCGTTCTGGCCGACGGCTGGACGGTGGTCACCAAAGACCGCTCATTGTCAGCACAATGGGAGCATGAGGTACTGGTAACCGATAGCGGCCACGAAATCCTCACCGTCAGCCCGGCCACGCAACAACCTTAAACAGAAACAGTAATGCATCTGCTTTAACCCAAGCCCAATAAATATTTTCCATAGCATTAAAAGTATGCAGAATTATATTCACATATAATCAAATACCATGAATTGGGAATGAAGAATAAACTGATACAAGGTACGGAGCCGCAAACAATACCGCCAGTGCGGCAAGGCACAGCAATGCGATAGCACTTTGTTATGCATTTCACCATATTATGAATTATGACAAAGAAATAGCACCACTATGCTTAGCTCAGAAAGAATGCTACACAAGCAAAAATAGACAAATTGTCCGCATTGGCTTATATCCAACATTAACTGCCATAAATTTATTTTATTTAAATCATTTAAATTCTTGTGTTTAGTCAAAACTGAATGTAAAAGGGCTTGTTTTAAAAGTACACTTCATTAGACAATTATCACTTTGTAGGTATAAGATTATTCAACGTAATAATCTTATCCTAAAGAATTGTTTACTGGCAAACGGCTGACGTCATAAGCCACCCAAACAGCATGTAACAAAATACCAATGGTTAACCATTAAAATATCATAACAAACTTAAACACTTGAAAACACTACCCGCTTTGCCGGCAGCTTTTTCTTGATTGTTTAATACAGAAAATACAAATCAATCTCACTCTAGGTGGAATAAACCCATGAATGCATTTAAACCGATTAACAATGTCCGCGATATCCGCAAAAAGCTCGGGCTGAACCAGATTGAATTCTGGAGCCAAGTTGGTGTAACCCAATCGGGCGGCTCCCGTTATGAAGCTGGCCGCAACATGCCCAAACCCGTACGTGAACTGGTGCGCTTGGTGCATGTAGAACAAGTGGATTTAAGCAAGTTATCCAAAACCGACTTGCTGATTTCGGAACGGCTCAAAGCCCAATACCCTGATATTTACAACGAACTCAAAACTTTGATTGTTCAAGAAGTTTAACATCCTATTGCCTCTTCTCCGATACTGCTTACGTTTGAAACTACTTCATCCGTAAGCAGTATTGTCATATTGCGTTGACACGCGTAAAAGTCCAAAACAAACTCGGTTATGCCCACGGTGCTGTTACAATGGCCGCGTTTGTCTTGCACAGGAGTTTTGTTATGTCTGCTCTTTCCGGCAGCTTGTTGCCGTTTTTTGCTGTGGTGCGTGTGTATGGCGAAGATCGCGCCGCTTTTCTGCACAACCAGTTCTCCAACGACATCGCTAATCTGCCCGCCGGCCATGCCTGCTACGCCACCTACAACACCCCAAAAGGGCGCGTTATCGCCAATATGCTGGTGCTCAACCGTGGTGAAGATTTACTGCTGCTATTGGCACACGATTTGGCCGAAGCAGTGGTCAAACGTTTGCGTATGTATGTACTGCGCAGCAAAGTAAATTTCGAGATAATGGCCGATATGGCGGTGGCAGGCGAGCCGCCAATGCAGGAACGCGATCCGGCACTACCCGAACAGCCCGCTTTGCTGCTGCCCGCCAGCGAACAACTGCAAGCATGGCAAATCCCCCTACCACACGGCGGCAAGCTGTGGGTAGGTTTGCGTGCCGATTTACCGCCTTATCATGAAAAAACCGCCTTGCTGTGGCAAAGCCATGAGCTGCAAAGCGGCTACCCGTGGATTGCGGCGGCCAGCAGCGAAAGCTGCGTGGCGCAAATGCTCAACCAACACCTGATTGGCGGCGTGCACTTTAAAAAAGGCTGCTATCCCGGGCAAGAAATCATCGCCCGCGCCCAATACCGCGGCCAAGTAAAGCGCGGCTTGGTGCTGTTGGGCTCTTCTGCCTGCCTTAACAACGGCGACAAACTGTTTAACGACAACGATGAAGAAGTGGGCATTGTGATCAACCAAGCACCGCAAACCAATGGCTGCCTGGCTTTGGCGGTAATTAAATTCAGCGCCGCCGACACCCCGCTGCATACCGAACAAAATCAGGCATTGGTGTTAAAATACGCCTTTTTTAACGCAGGAAATGCCGCATGAAAAAATGGTTTTTTGCCAAACCCGGCCGTTTGCGCCATGCGCTGAACTGGTGGCCGCCGTTTTTGTTTAGCGGCATCAAAATTACCGAAATTTCAGCCGATTACCGTTATTGCAAAGTGATTTTGAAAGACTGGCCCGGCACCAAAAATGCCAACGGCACCCAGTTTGGCGGCAGCCTGTTTGCCATGACCGATCCGATTTACTCCTTAATGCTGATGGGGCTGCTGGGCAAGCGCTATTTTGTGTGGGATAAATCCGCCCACATCGATTTTCAAAAACCGGGCACCGGCCAAGTAGAGGTAGAATGCCGCATCGACGATGCTTTTTTGGCCGCTATCCGCGAACACACCGCCGGCGGTGAAAAATACCTGCCGCAAGTGGTGGATGAAATCAAAGACGCCAAAGGCAATGTGGTGGCTACCGTGAGCCGCACCCTGTATGTGCGCTTGAAACCGGCCTTTCGCCCAGATGTTGCCGCTACCGATAGTTAAGCCGATGATGTGTTGATGATAAAGCCGTTTGCACAATGCAAACGGCTTTGTTCATTTCAGGCTGCCTGAAAGGCGGCGTGAAGAAAAATCAATCCATTTCAGGCTGCCTGAAAGGCGGCGTGAAGAAAATCAATTAATCCCAGGCTGCCTGAAAATACGACTCAAGCCAGCTTGTCTAAAACCGCTCCAATTCAGGAAACGGCATTTGCCCGCCTTTAATGTGCATACGCCCGTATTCGGCACAACGGTTGCGGGTGGGGATGTTTTTATCGGCGTTTAACAAATTGCTGGGATCGAAAGCATGTTTCACGCCCCAGAAGGCGTCGCGCTCGGCCTCGGAAAACTGCACGCACATGGCGTTGATTTTTTCCATGCCCACGCCGTGTTCGCCAGTGATGGTGCCGCCCAGGCGCACGCATTCTTCCAGAATATCGGTGCCAAAGGCTTCGGCCTGCGGCCATTGCCCGTCGATACTGCTGTCGAACAAAATCAGTGGATGCATATTGCCGTCGCCCGCATGGAACACATTGATGCACTGCAAGCCGTAGTGTTGCTCTTTGGCGGCGATAAACGCCAACATGCTGCTGATGTGGCGGCGCGGAATGGTGCCGTCCATGCAGTAATAATCCGGTGCCAATTGTGCAGCGGCGGGAAAAGCGTTTTTGCGTCCGGCCCACATCGCCAGCCGCTCGATTTCGTTGCGCGACACCTGAATGCGGATGGCGCCGCACTCATTCAACACCGCGCTCATGCGGCCGATTTCTTCGGCCACTTCTTCGGGCGTGCCGTCCGATTCGCACAGCAAAATGGCTTCGGCGCGCAGGTCGTAGCCCACTTTCAAATAGCTGTCGACCGCACGGGTGCAGGGGCCGTCCATCATTTCCAGCCCAGCCGGAATAATCCCCGCCGCCACCACCGCCGCCACGGCATCGCCCGCTTTGCCCATGTCGTCGAAGCTGGCCATAATCACCTGCGCCAATTGCGGCTTGGGCACAAGCTTCACCACCACTTCGGTAACCACCGCAAACATGCCTTCGCTGCCGATAAACACGGTGAGTAAGTCCAGCCCCGGCGCATCCGGTGCGTGCGAACCCAGCTCAATCACTTCGCCATCAATGGTAACGGCGCGCACTTGCAGCACATTATTCACCGTGAGCCCGTATTTCAGGCAATGCACGCCACCGGCGTTTTCGTTGACATTGCCGCCGATGCTGCAAGCAATTTGGCTGGAAGGGTCCGGCGCGTAATACAGGCCAAACGGCGCCGCGGCTTCGGAAATGGCCAGATTGCGCACCCCGGGCTGCACCACGGCGGTGCGGGCGACGGCATCCACCGCCAAAATGCGTTTGAATTTACTCATCACCA
Source organism: Paralysiella testudinis (assembly GCF_016894345.1). GTDB lineage: Bacteria > Pseudomonadota > Gammaproteobacteria > Burkholderiales > Neisseriaceae > Paralysiella > Paralysiella testudinis. The sequence continues at coordinate 1,313,625 of NZ_CP069798.1, read as the reverse complement.
ACAATACGCCGCCGGCCATCGGCAAAGCGCTACCCGCCAAGCCGGTGCCGGCACCGCGCGGCACCACCGGCACGCCCAAACGCAAGCAGGTGCGCAACACTTGCTGCACCTGCAATTCGGTTTCCGGCAACACCACCACCAGCGGCATTTGCCGGAAAGCAGCCAAGGCATCGCACTCAAACGGCGTCATCTCGGCCGGGCTGATTAACACTTCCATGCCTGCCCATTCTTGTTGCAATTGCTGCTGCAAATGGGCGCGCTGGCCGGCGTCGGGGCTGAAATCCGCGGCTGGGTTCATAAACTTCCTAATTAGCAAAGGGATTGGCGGCGTAAAATGGGGTTTCAGGCAGCCTTAATCTGATGCGGCCAAAAACCGCGCCATTAAGGCATAGGCTTGTTCGCATTCGGCCGGACACAGGTCTTCCAGATTCAAAAACGCATGAATCAGGCGCTCAAAGCAATGGTATTGCACTGGTGCGCCGCCCGCCTGCAATTTTTCGGCATAGGCAGCGCCTTCGTCACGCAAGGGATCGAAACCGGCGGTGATAATCAGCGTGGGCGGGTGTTGTGCGCCGGTGTCGCCATAGAGGCTGGATACCGCGCAATAGTCTTCGCCATGCTGGAAATAATGGGCGAAATACCAACGCATGCGCTCGGCGGTGAGCAAATAATCTTCGCCAAAGTCCTGTATCGATGGCTGGCGCATACAGAAGTCGACACTGGGGTAAATCAGAATTTGCGCCGCCACCGCCAAACCGGCATCGCTTTGTGCCTGCTGCGACACCGCTGAGGCCAAGGCACCGCCGGCAGAATCGCCGCCAATCACAATGCGCTCGCGAAAACGCAATTGGTTTTGGCGCAATACCGCCAGCACGCCGCGCACACAAGTGAGTGCGTCTTGCTGCCCGGCCGGATAAGGGTTTTCCGGTGCCAGCCGGTATTCCGGTGCCACCACAATATGGCCGGTGTGTGCGGCCAAACGGCGGTTGATGCCGTCGTACACGGTAACGCTGCCGCACATGCCGCCGCCGCCGTGAAAATACACCAGCACCGGCAAATCCTGCTCCGGATTGGGATGATAGATGCGCACCGGCACCGCATAGCCGCTGCCGGCGGGGTAAATCACATCGTCTTGCACCCGCGCAATATCCACTGTGTGGGTAAGGAATTTTTCCGTTAGCCGCGCCAAGCCTTCGCGCGCATTGATGGCATTGGGCTTAAAACCTTGCGCTTGCAAGGCCGGGGTGATTTGCTGGTTGAGTACATCCAGAAACGCCTGAATCGGCGGCAAAACAGTGTTCATGCGGCACGGCTTTCTGTTTGGCGGGCGTGAAAATCATCTTACCTGCTTTCAGGCAGCCTGAAAAGCCACCCCCACTCTGTTAAAATGGCCGCTGTTTCTCCATCCACCCATGCCCGCCATGAAAGCCATTCCGGTTAATTCCCCTTATATTGCCAACGCGCCCATTTTGGTGAGCGCTACCTTGGCCGCGCTAGGTGTCTGGTATTTCAATGCCGTAGACGAAAGCCCAGCGCTGTTTTTGGGCATTATTGCCGGCGGGCTGGTGGATTTGGACAACCGCCTCACCGGCCGCCTGCGCAATGTGTTTTTTACCTTGCTGCATTTTTCGGCCGCTTCTTTACTGGTGCAGCTCACCGTGCAGCAGCCGTGGCTGTTTGCAGCCCTGATGACCACCGCTGCCTTCACCGTTACCATGGCCGGAGCATTGGATGTGCGCTACCGCACCATTGCCTTTGGCACCTTGCTGGTAATGATGTATACCGTGCTCACCTATCTGCCGCACATTCCTTGGTATATTAATCCGCTGATGATTGTGTGCGGCACCATGCTCTACAGCCTGTGCACGCTGGTGCTGCATTTGCTGCTGCCGCATCGGCCGGTGCAGGAAAACATGGCACAGGCTTGGCGCAAGCTGGGCGAATTGATGATGGTGAAAGCACAGTTTTTCGACCCCGACGAAGCCGATTATCTGGCCAGCAAAGAAGTGACGCTGGCGATGAAAAACACGGCTGTCATCAATGCGTTTAACCAATGCCGCAGCGCCTTGTTTTACCGCCTGCGCAGCCAGCACCGCCATCCGCGCACCATGCGTATGCTGCAATATTATCTGGCCGCACAAAACCTGCACGAGCGCATCACCTCGCGCCATGTGGAATACCGCGATTTCGCCCACCGGCTGGAACACAGCGACCTGATTTACCGCATCCAGCGGCTGATTGTGCTGCAAGCGCAAGCCTGTGCCAATATGGCCGAATCCTTGCACAACAACCGCGATTTCGCCTGCGACGACACCTTGAAACGCGCCGGCGCCGGTTTGCGCAACGCCTTGGCGCTGCATCTGCAACAACACCCGCACAGCCCCAACCACCACGCCTTAAGCCAGCTGGTCGACAATATCTTGGCCATCAGCAGCCAATTACAGCGGCTGGAAAACGTGAAGCTCAGCGACATGGAAAACGGCGACGCCACCCGCATTGCCGGGCAGGATTTGGAGCGCCCGGGCGAAATGTGGCGCGCCCTCATCAGCCATTGCACCCTCGAATCGGCGGTATTCCGCCACGCCGTGCGCATGGCGCTGATTAGCGCCGCCAGCTGCTTATTGGTGGCCGGGCTGGATTTGCATTTCGGCTACTGGATTTTGCTCACTGCCTTGATTGTGTGCCAGCCCAACTACTCAGCCACCACCACCCGCTTAAAGCAGCGCATCCTCGGCACCGTATTGGGCGTGCTGGTGGGCGCACTGCTGCCGTATTTTGCGCTGTCGCTGCCCAGCCAATTGGCGGTGATGGTAATCAGCGGCACCTTGTTTTTCGCCTTCCGCACCCGCCGCTACAGCTTTTCCACCTTTTTTATCACCGTACAGGCGCTGGCCGGGTTTAGCCTGATTGGGCTGGATGCCCATACTGCCCTTTATTCACGCATCCTCGACACCGTGATTGGCGCCGGTTTGGCGTGGGTAGCGGTGTCTTACCTGTGGCCAGACTGGCACTACCTCACCCTAGGCAAAACCGGCGTGCGCGCCTTGCAAGGCGATGCCGGTTATTTGCAGCAAATTCTGGCGCAGCTGCAACAAGGCCATACCGATGATGTGAACTACCGCGTGGCACGGCGGCTGGCACACGAACGCGCCGCAGCGCTGAGCAACACCGTATCGGATATGTCGATTGAGCCGCAAAAATACGGCACCAAACTGCAAGACGGCTTTACCCTACTGCAACTGAACTACGCCCTCATCAGCAGCATCTCCGCCTTGGGCGCCATGCGCAGCCATATGGCCGCCCACCGCAGCGAACTGGCCAACAGCGACTTCTGGCCGCTCTTTCTTGCCGCCGGTGCGCAGCTGGTGGCCTTAATGCAGCACACCGACACCCGAGAGCCAGAAGCGTTTCAGGCAGCCTTGCAACAAACCCGCACTGCTCTAGCCGCCCTGCAAAGCCACGAGCACAGCCAGCAGCCCGGCCAGCATTTATTGTGGCAGCAGCTGCAACACATCAGCGACAAACTGCCGCTCTATTTCGACACCTTGCGCCACAGCCTCGATCAATATGATGAAGCGGATATTGCACCGGCAAATGGCAGCGGCAGCGTGGCGGCTTAGAGCCGCCACAAAAAAGGCGGGGCAATTACCCGCCTTTGATTTTGGTTTTTTGATTTTTTGATTGAAAATACGCACCCGCTTGCCAAGGCTGCCTGAAATATAAAACCTACTGACACCTAACACCCGCCCGCTGACACCTGAACCACAAACATTTACAAAACGGCAATTATAGGCATAATAAGACGCTTTCAATAAACGGCTGCCGCCACGAGCAAACCCATGACCGACTTTATCCACCTACCCGCCGCCCGCCTGCGCCCCGGCACCGTTGCCCTGCCCGGCTCCAAAAGCATCAGCAACCGCACTTTGCTGCTGGCCGCACTGGCCGACAACGATTGCGAGATTGTGTCGCTGCTGCATTCCGACGATATTTTGCATATGCGCAATGCACTGGAAAAACTGGGCGTGCACAGCCGCGAAAATGCTTCAGGCAGCCTATCGGTTCAGGGCTGCCACGGGCGCTTTCTCCAGCGTGAAGCCGATTTGTTTTTGGGCAATGCCGGCACTGCCTTTCGCCCGCTCACCGCCACCTTGGCCGTTTTGGGCGGCAACTACCAGCTGCACGGCGTACCGCGCATGCACGAGCGTCCGATTGGCGATTTAGTAGATGCCTTGCGCCAATTGGGCGCACACATCGATTACCGCGGCAATCCCGGCTATCCGCCGCTGCACATCGGCGAGCGCAGCAACAACGGCCAAAGCACCGTGCGCGTGCGCGGCGACGTGTCCAGCCAGTTTCTCACCGCCTTGCTGATGGCGCTGCCGCTCACCGGCCAAGCCCACACCATTGAAGTGGTGGGCGAATTGATTTCCAAGCCCTATATCGACATCACCTTGAATTTAATGGCGCGTTTCGGCGTGCAGGTAGACAATCAAGATTACGCCGTATTCAGGCTGCCTGAAAACAGCGTTTACCATGCTCCGGCGGTGGTGCATGTGGAGGGCGATGCCTCCAGCGCGTCTTATTTTCTGGCCGCCGGCTTGCTCAGCGGCAGCCCGGTGCGGGTGAGCGGCATCGGCCGCCACAGCATTCAGGGCGATGTGGCGTTTGCGCGCGAGCTGGAAAAAATCGGCGCCAGCGTATTGTGGGGCGACGACTTTATCGAAGTGTCGCGTGCCGAAGGCCAAGCGGTGCTGCCGTTTGATTTGGATGCCAACCACATCCCCGATGCCGCCATGACCTTGGCCGTGGTCGCCCTGGCCAGCGGCGGCCCCTGCCGCTTGCGCAATATTGCCAGCTGGCGCGTAAAAGAAACCGACCGCATCGCCGCCATGGCCACCGAATTGCGCAAACTGGGCGCGGAAGTCACGGAAACGCCCGACAGCATCCGCATCGTGCCACCCGCCCAGCTCAACCAATCCGTGCGCATCGACACCTACGACGACCACCGCATCGCCATGTGTTTTTCGCTGGTGAGCCTGCTGAACACCGCCGTCATCATCAACGATCCCCAATGTGTGAACAAAACCTTTCCCACCTATTTTGAAGTGCTGGCCGGTTTGCAAGAATAAACCCCGCTGCTTTCAGGCAGCCTTTATGGCAGGGTGTGCCATAAAGGCTGCCTGAAAAAAATCAATCCATCCCAGGCTGCCTGAAAGCCCATCAACAAGGTTGCGCATCATGCCCCGACTTCTTTACCGCATCATTAGCGCCTGCTGCCTCTGTCTTCCCCTGCCCAGCTTGGCGGCGGAAAGTCTGGATGAGTCGGCGCTGATGGTGGTTACCAGTGCCGACGGCCATGCCAATGTGCGCACCCGCCCCAGCACCACCGCACCCGTTAGCGCCCGCCTGCCCACCGCCACCGTGCTGTTTCGCAACGATGCCGAATTCAACACCACCGCACACGACACCTGGTATCCGGTGGTGTTTGCGCAAGACGCATGGTGCCGCGGCTGTGACGACACCTGGACCAACACCGATTCCGGCCACGCCCGGCGCGGCTGGATACACCGCTCGCAACTGACCGAGCTGGCCAAGCTGCCCGCCGCACCGAATAGCTTTGCCATCCACTACCAAACCCGCCCCTTCAACCGCCAGCAAGCAGGCTTAACCTGGAGCAGCGACCGCAGCCATGTGCAACAGCGCCAGCACCAGCCCGTATTCGGCGGCGATTGCGGCATGCCCACAGCCGACATCACCGCCGCCCATGCCCAGCTCAACGGCCAACGCTTCCCCCTGCCCACCGCCTTGCTCGACAGCCTTCACGGCGCCGGCAGCCGCTTCGATTACCGCCGCCACCAACAGCATTACTTCGCCGCCCAACAACACGGCGACGGCGCCTGCACCCACTATCTGGTGTGGGTATTCAATCAAAACGGCCTGCAACAGCGCTTTATCGGCCATATTTACTAGTTGACGTTACGCACTTGCGAGTCAAAGGCTGCCTGAAATGCAAAACGCAGCCATGCACGCCATACATCATTTATACCGTTTGGCCGCCACAAAAAGCATTACCCGCACATTGCGGGTAATGTTGGACGAATTGGCGGTATTGATTAAGGCATGGCAAGCCGATTGAAACGCTGGTTGTCAAGTATAGCCGTCTGCAGGCGGCTGATGCTGATTGCCGATTTTATCTGCCGCGTCAGCAAAGTTTCAACTCACAGTCACCCAAAACAGCTAAAAAGCACAGCAGCCCTCCACGTCACAGCGGCCAATGCAAATCCGGATTTTGGCCGATGACGGCTTTAAACTGATCTTGAATGCGTTGCAGAGCGGCGGGGTTGTCGGCTTCAAAGCGCAGCACCAGCACCGGGGTGGTGTTGGAGGCGCGCATCAGGCCGAAGCCATCGGCAAATTCCACCCGCAGGCCATCGAGCGTAATCAGCCGTTCGGCGCCGTCGAAGCGGGCGTGGGCGGCCAAGTGGTCGATGATTTGGTGGCCGCTGTGGCCGTGCGGCACGTCGATGTTCAGCTCGGGCGTGGAAACGCCGTTGGGCAAGGCATTGAGCACGGCAGAAGGATTGAGGCTGCCGGAAAGGATTTCCAACAGCCGCGCGCCGGCATACATGCCATCGTCAAAGCCAAACCAGCGCTCTTTAAAAAACACATGCCCACTCATTTCACCGGCCAATAAGGCGCCGTGCTCTTTAATAGCGGCTTTGATAAAGCTGTGGCCGGTTTTGCCCATAATCGCTTCGCCGCCATGCTGCTCAATCCACGGGGTGAGCAGGCGGGTGGATTTAACATCGAAAATCACTTTGGCGCCGGAGTTGCGGCTGAGCACGTCTTGGGCAAACAGCATCAATTGGCGGTCGGGGAAAATAATTTGTCCGTCTTGGGTAACCACGCCGAGGCGGTCGCCATCACCGTCAAAGGCAAGGCCGATTTCGGCTTGGCCGCTGGCCAGCTCGGCCATCAGGTCGCGCAGATTTTCCGGCTTGGCCGGGTCGGGATGGTGGTTGGGGAAATGGCCGTCTACGTCGCAAAAAAGCTCGGTCACTTCACAGCCCAGCGCGCGATAGAGTTTGCCCGCAAAGGCACCGGCCACGCCGTTGCCCGCATCGATGGCGATGCGCATGGGGCGCTGCAATCGGATATGGTTGGCAATGTGGCTGATGTATTCGTCGGCAATAGCCATCTGCAACAGGCTGCCTGAAGCGGCGGGCTGTTCAACAAAATCCTGCTGTTCGATGCGGCGGCGCAGCTGTTGGATGTCATCGCCCGCCAGCGTGGTGCCGCCGAGCATCATTTTAAAGCCGTTGTAATCGGGCGGGTTGTGGCTACCGGTAATCATCACGCCGCTGCCGCCGCTGTGCTGCACAGCAGCAAAATACAGCATCGGCGTGGCCACCATGCCCACATCGAGTACATCCAAGCCGCTGTCGGTGATGCCCGCCATCAGCTGCGCGGCCAGTGCCGGGCCAGACAAACGGCCATCCCGCCCCACGGCAATTTGGCTTAGATTTTGGCTGGCGGCTTGGGCGGCAATGGCGCGGCCGATTTGGTAGGCGGCTTCATCGGTGAGCGTGCGGCCAACAATACCGCGAATATCATAGGCTTTGAAAATATCGGCGTGGATGGTGGGGGTCATATTATCAATGTGCTCCGTAGTTTGTTGTTTACAGAATAAATAATGGCGGCTGTTTTCAGGCAGCCTTATAGTGAAATAAAGAATAAAGTGGTACAAGGCAGCGAGCCGCAGACAGTACAGCTAGTACGGCAAGGTGAGCTTAACGCCGTAGCACTTTTTTATTTATTTCACTATATATGCCATCGGGGCCGCTATCGGCATATTGCGGCAATGTATCATCAAGATGCAGCCAAGCAAGGCGGCTTTGGATCCAGATATGGTATTGCGGCGGCAGCTGTGCCGGCTCATCCAGCGAGGCCATGGTGAAATCGAGCCAATCCGGCTCGCGGCTGTGGCGAAACACCAATTGCGTGCCACAATGCGGGCAAAATTCACGCTGTGCGGTTGCACTGCTGTGAAACACGGCGGGGCTACCTGAAGTATAAGCAAAAGCGCTGGTCGCCACCGTAGCCCACGCCAACACCGGCGCACCGCTGCTTTTTTGACACAGGCGGCAATGGCAATAGCCTGCATCCAACACCGCAGCGCTGACGTGATAGCGGATATAGCCGCACAAACAGCCGCCGTTCATTTCAGGCAGCCTCCGGCAGCGGGCTGGCCGCCAACACCTCTTGCACATAACGGCCGCATTCGGCCAATGCCGCCGCAGCGGGCGGGTGGATGGCGGCCACAATTTGGCCGGCATGCCATAAGTCGCGGTATACCTGATAAGTTAAATTCACCCCGGCGGCACGCAAACGCTCGGCCAAGCGCTCCAGTTGCGGCAACAGGATTTCATCATCGTCCGCTTGCAGCAACACCGGCGGCAGACAAGCTAAATCGGCCAAATCGGCGTTGATGGGAGCAAAGTCGCTGCTGTTGCCATTGCTATCGCCACGGTAGGCTCGGGCGCTGGCCATACCCCAATAAGGGTTGAGAATGGGGTCGAAACGCCACGGCAGCTCGGTATCCACCGGATCGCTCCATGGCGACATCAGCACCAAGGCCGCCGGGCGGATGTTGTGCCGGTGCAGGCGCAAGGCGGTGACCAAGGCCAGATTGCCGCCGGCGGAATCGCCCGCCAGAATCAGCTTGTCCGCGGCAATGCCGGGCTGCTGCAATAAGGCCAAGGTGGCGGCTTCGCAATCGTCGGCGGCGGCGGGATACGGGTGTTCGGGTGCCAGGCGGTAGTCGATGCTGTACACGGGAATGCCGCACACTTTGGCCAGATGGCTGCACAAGGGGCGGTGGCTGGTGAGCGAGCCGGTGGTAAAGCCGCCGCCATGAAAAAACACCACTGCCGCGCCATCGGCCGCCGGGCTGCCAAAACGGCGTGCCGGGCGAGCGCCCAATTGCAGATTGTGTTCAGCCACATCCGCCGCCAGCCACGGCATATGACCGAAGCTATTGATTAAAGCACGCTGCATCAATAAAGGGGTAAACGGGTTAAACAGCATGTGGCTAGTCATTCCGATATGGTATTTGCGCCATTGGCGCCAAATTTCAGGCAGCATGGTAAAAGGTCTTTGTGCTTAGGGTTGAGTGGGTTGCGGCAGGCCGAAATGGCTATAGCAAAGGGCGGCGGCCATGCGCCCGCGCGGGGTGCGCTGCAAAAAGCCTTGTTGAATTAAATACGGCTCAATCACGTCTTCAATGGTGTCGGTGGATTCGCCAATGGCGGCGGCAATATTGTCTAGCCCCACCGGGCCGCCGCCGAATTTGTGCAGCAGCGCTTCCAGAAATTTGCGGTCCATCATGTCCAAGCCTTGATGGTCGACATCCAACATGCGCAAAGCGGCGTCGGCAATGTCGGCATCAATGCTGCCCTGATGTTTCACCTCGGCATAATCGCGCACGCGCCGCAGCAGGCGGTTAGCAATGCGCGGGGTGCCGCGGCTGCGTTTGGCCACTTCGGCCGCACCGGCGGCGGCCATATTGAGCTGCAGTAATTGTGCCGAACGGGTTACGATAGTGGTGAGGTCGGCATGGTTGTAAAACTCCAGCCGCGCCACAATGCCGAAGCGGTCGCGCAGTGGATTGGTGAGCATCCCGGCACGAGTGGTGGCGCCCACCAAGGTAAACGGCGGCAAGTCAATCTTCACCGAACGCGCCGCCGGCCCTTCGCCAATCATAATATCCAATTGGTAATCCTCCAGCGCCGGATAGAGGATTTCTTCCACCACCGGGCTTAAACGGTGGATTTCATCAATAAACAGCACATCGTGCGGCTCCAAATTGGTGAGCAGCGCCGCCAAATCCCCCGCCCGTTCCAACACCGGCCCGGAAGTTTGGCGCAGATTCACCCCCAGCTCGCGGGCAATAATATGTGCCAGCGTGGTTTTGCCTAAGCCGGGCGGCCCAAACAGCAAGGTATGGTCCAGCGCCTCGCCGCGCTGGCGGGCTGCCTGAATAAAAATCGCCAACTGCTCCTTGGCCTTGTGCTGGCCGATATAATCGGCCAAGGCCTTGGGGCGCAAAGCGCGCTCCAGCAGCTCTTCCTGTGAAGAAACCGCCTGGGCGCTGATGATGCGCGGCGCGGCGGCGGCAAGATTGTCGGTGTGTAGCATGGGGGAAATCCAGATTCAGGCGGCGTTAATCATACTGTATTGGCGACAAATCGGCACGGGTTTTGCGCGTATCTGTTTTTGTGGTGGTGTTTTGCCTCATTTCGGATGAGGAATATAAAAGCCATCCATTCAACGGCAATAACGCAAAAACCTGCTTAACAACAGTTAAGCAGGTTTTTAAATTGGCACGCCCACGGGGAATCGAACCCCGGTTACCGCCGTGAAAGGGCGATGTCCTAACCGCTAGACGATGGGCGCGGATACTTGATTTTAAGGTGGCGCACCCGGAGCGATTCGAACGCCCGACCCTCTGGTTCGTAGCCAGATACTCTATCCAACTGAGCTACGGGTGCGTCGTGATTTCAAATCCGCCCTAAGGCGCTGAAAATCAAGAGAGGCGAATAATATAGAAAGCCGCTGCCGCTGTCTAGCTTTGATTGCCGTTTTTTTCTCCAAATCATTATTTGGCTGATTTTAATTGAGATATTTTCAGGCAGCCGCGCAACCATACGCATGGGCATGATTGGTTGATAGCACATCCGTGCGCTTATGGCGTGCTGCCTAAGCGTAGCGGCGCAATCGGATTACAACATGCCGATGCCAGACACTTCGCGCGCCAGCCGTGCGGCGCTGTTGTCGGTCATGCCGCCGACAAAGTCCAGTATTTTCATATAGGCCAGATATAGGCTGTCGCCCTGCTCCAGCGGCTCGTCTTGCAATAGCTCCAGTGCCAGCGATTGACGGGTGCTCAATTCGCCGGTGGTCACAAAAGCGTGTGCCGCCGGTATCAGCAAGCCCAGAATCGAGCCTAAGCAGGGGAAAGCGGCGATTTCGGTCATCAGCTTGCTTTGGTGGCGGAAGATGCGGGTGCGCGCCAACTCTTTGGCTTTTTCCAGCGTGTTTTGCACTTGCGGGCTGGCAAAGGCGAGCAGGTCTTTGCCCTGAAAATCACCGGCCAGCAGCTCTTCATGGTGGGTCATAAAGGTTTGCGCCACATCATCCACGGCGCGGCCGATGGCGATGCCGCGCAGCATGGCACAGCGTTGGCGGCTGGATTGCGCCTGCCAAGTGCTTTCGATAAAGGTGAGCTCCGACAGCACGCTTTCCACTTCTAGGTCTTGCAACAGGCCAATCTCCACCGCGTCTTCCAAATCCAGCAAGGCGTAGCAGATGTCGTCGGCGGCTTCCATTAAATACGATAAAGGGTGGCGCGCCCAATGGTGTTGCCCTTTTTCAGGCAGCCCCAGCTCTTGCGCCACGCGCTCGATAAACGGCAGCTCGGTTTGGTAAATATTGAATTTGTGCCGCCCGCGCTCGTCCATGGTGGTCCACGGGTATTTGAGCAAGGTGCCGATGGTGGCGGCGGTGAGGCGCATCCCGCCGCGATTGCGGTACATTTCCAAGCTGGCGGCCAGGCGCAAGCTGTGGGCGTTACCTTCGTAGGTTTGGATGTCATTGCGCTCGGCGCTGCTCAAGCCGTGCAGGTAATGGGCGTGTGCCGGATTGCGAAACCAGTCGCGCAGGGCTTCTTCGCCGGTGTGGCCGAACGGCGGATTGCCGAAGTCGTGCGCCAAACAGGCTACCTGAACCACCGAGCCAATGTCGGACGGGCGGTTGCCTGCCGGTAAAAAGCCGCCGGCTGCCATCATCACGCCCACGCGGTTGCCCAAGCTGCGCCCCACGCTGGCCACTTCCACGCTGTGGGTGAGGCGGTTGTGGGTGTGGTCGTGCTCGGCAAAGGGGTGCACTTGGGTTTTGCGCCCCAAACGACGGAAGGCACCGGAAAATACCACGCGGTCGTAGTCGATATGAAAATCGGTGCGCAGCGCTTCGGCGCCCTCTTGCGACGACGGTGTGCTGGTGGGCACGATGTCGCCCTGCTGGTTTTTGAAGCGCTGGGTGCTGAGCAGCTGCGGCCAATTCATCATGGGCGGGTGGTCTCTTTAAATAATGGTGATTTGTTGGGATGGTTTCAGGCAGCCTTAAAAACGGTTTTTCCATTCGCGCAAGGCGGCAAAGACGGCGGCGCTGTCGGTGCTTTGGTCGGCAGGCAAACCGGCGGCCACGGCGGCAGCCTGTACGCCGGCTTTATCGGTGCGCAAAAACGGGTTGATGCGCCGCTCGTGCGCCAGCGTTACCGGCAAGGTGGGCGTGTTCGCCGCCGCGGTCAAAGCTGCCTGAACATCGGCATTGGCCGGCTCCACCGCGGCGGCAAAGCGAAGATTGGCGGCGGTGTATTCGTGCGCCGGGTAAAACAAGGTGTTTTCAGGCAGCGTATTCAGGCGTTGCAGGCTGTGGTGTAATTGCGCGGCGGTGCCGGTAAACACGCGCCCGCAACCGGCGCTAAATAAGGTGTCGCCACAAAACACCCGCGTTGGTTGTGCGCCTTGCCCATGCAGCACATAGGCCAAATGGGTATCGGTATGGCCGGGCACGGCCCACACGTCGGCCTCGGCGTTAAACGCCGGCACGCGGCTGCCTTCGGCGACTGCCACATCGGCCAGCCCCAAGGTTTGATGGCCGTATACCGTGGCTTGCGGCCACAGCCGTTTGAGCTCGGCCACGCCGCCGATATGGTCGTTGTGGTGATGGGTGAGCCAGATGGCTGCCAGTTGCAAGCGCTGCGCTTCCAGATATTGGCGCACCGGCGTGGCGTCGCCCGGATCCACGCACACCACTTCGCTGCCTTGCTGCAACAGCCAGATATAGTTGTCGTGAAAAGCGGGGATGGCGATGATGTTCATGGCGCTTCCTTTCAGGCAGCCTTTAGCTGTTTAGCCTTTTAGCTGTTTAATAGCCAGTATTGCAAGGCAATCAAGGTTTTGGCATCTTCAATCTGATTATCGCGCAAAGCGGCCTGCACTTGGGCGCGGCTGAGCAATACGGTTTCCACAAATTCGTCTTCGTCTGCCGCCAGCGTGCTGCCCGGCTGTACATTTTCGGCCAGATACAGATACATTTTTTCATTGCAAAAGCCGGGGGCGGTGTAAAACGTGTGCAGCAGCCGCACTGTGTCCGCCACATAAGGCGTTTCTTCGGCCAGCTCGCGCAAAGCACAGGCCGCCGGGTCTTCGCCCGCCATGTCCAGCTTGCCCGCCGGCACTTCCAATACGGGCTTGCCCAAGGGATAGCGCCACTGGCGCACCAACACCACTTGCTGCTCGGCGGTGAGCGCCAACACACAGGCTGCGCCGGGATGGCGCACCACGATGCGGCTGGCTTCTTTGCCATTGGGCAGGCGTACGGTGTCGCGGTGGATATCGAGGAATGTACCTTCGAAAATGGGCTCGCTGCTGATTTGGGTTTCGGTGAGGTTCATTCTGCTTCCAATCATACGGTTAATTATTTTGCCATTTTTTTCAGGCAGCTCCGGCTTCATAATGCCCCATCAAACCCAAAGGCTACCTGAAAAGTGTTATCTCTTTCAGGTAGCCTTTTTTATGATTACACCAGCCCTTTTTTGGCCAGATAGCCTTCGTAGTCGCCCAGATGGTGTTCAAAGCCGCCTTCGCCGTCTAGCTCGATAATCTGGGTGGCCAGTGACGACACAAATTGGCGGTCGTGGGAGACAAAAATCAGGGTGCCGGGGTATTTTTCCAGCGCCATGTTCAGCGACTCGATGCTTTCCATGTCCATGTGGTTGGTGGGCTCGTCCATTATCAGTACATTGGTTTTTTGCAAAATCAGCTTGCCGTAGAGCATGCGCCCTTTTTCGCCGCCGGAGAGCACTTGCACGTTTTTCACCACTTCGTTGCTGCCAAACAGCAGCCGCCCTAGGGTGCCGCGGATGACTTGTTCGTCGTCGCCTTCTTGTCCCCATTGGCGCATCCAGTCGGACAAGGTGATGGCGGTGTCGAAGTCGTTTTCGTGGTCTTGCGGGTAGTAACCCACTTCGGCTTTTTCCGCCCATTTGATGCTGCCTGCATCGGCGGCGATGCCTTCGCCGTAAGCGGGGTTGTAGGCTCCGGCCAAGAGTTTGAGCAGGGTGGATTTACCAGCGCCGTTGGGGCCGATGATGGCCAGGCGTTCGCCCGCATCCAGCATAAAGCTTAGGTTTTTAAACAGGGTTTTGTCGAAGCGTTTGCTTAAGCCTTCTACGGCCAGTGCTTGGCGGTGCAGTTTTTTCTTGTCGTCGTATTCAAAACGGATATAGGGGTTTTGGCGGCTGGAGGGCTTCACTTCCACCATATCGGCTTTGATTTTGTCGGCCTGTTTCAGGCGGCTGGTGGCTTGGCGGGCTTTGGATTTATTGGCCGAGAAGCGCGCCACAAACTCTTGCAGCTCTTGCAGTTTTTCTTTGGCTTTGGCGTTGTCTTTCATCGCCCGTTCGCGCGATTGGGCGCTGGCGAGCATGTAGTCGTCGTAATTGCCGGGGTAGAGGGTGATGCCGCCGTAGTCGACGTCGGCGGTGTAGGTGCACACTTCGTTGAGGAAGTGGCGATCATGCGAGATGATGATCATGGTGGATTCGTAGCCGTTGAGCACGCCTTCGAGCCAGCGGATGGTGTTGATGTCCAAGTTATTGGTCGGCTCGTCTAAGAGCAGTACGTCAGGCTTGGAAAACAGGGCTTGCGCCAGTAGCACGCGCAGTTTGAAGCCGGGCGCCACTTCGCTCATGCTGCTGTTGTGCAGATGTTCGGCAATGCCCACGCCGCTGAGCAATTCGCCTGCGCGCGCTTCGGCGGTGTAGCCGTCGTATTCGGCAAATTTGGCTTCCAATTCGGCCGCGTGCATGTAGTCGTCTTCGGTGGCGTCCGGGTTCATGTAGATGGCGTCGCGCTCGGCCATGGCCGCCCACATTTCGCTGTGACCCATCATCACCACATCGAGTACGCGCATGTCTTCGTAGGCAAACTGGTCTTGGCGCAATTTGCCCAAGCGCAAGCCTTGGTCGATGGCCACTTCGCCGGAGGTGGGCTCTAAGTCGCCGCCAAGGATTTTCATAAAGGTGGATTTGCCGGAGCCGTTGGCGCCGATAAGGCCGTAGCGGTGGCCGCCGCCAAATTTAACCGACACGTTTTCAAACAAGGGCTTGGCGCCGAACTGCATGGTGATGTTGTTGGTGCTGATCACGGGAATATTTCCAAAATAAAGAGATAAATAGGGGCGGATTTTACCATAGGCGCTTATAAAAAGGCTGCCTGAAAAGTTTCAGGCAGCCTTGTATTGACAGCGTCGTTGCTGGGGCATTTATCGAATCGCTCAGGTTCACTATTGGGTTGGCGGATTGATGATTATCGGATGCCGCAAGGGAATGCCCGCTCCGAATTTAAGCTCCGCGCCGTCGCGCAGCTGCAGCGCCTCGGCCTGACCAGCGTTTAACTCCAGCACATACAAGGCCGCCGCCTGGCTCGGGTACAGCGGGCATTGGTCGCCCAAGCGGCATGGCGGCACGTTGCGCTGTTGCGAGACCAGCTTGTGCGCACGGTTGAAATACAGAATCAAGCGCCATGCGGGTGTTTTTCATCCAGTAGACCTGCGGTGCTTCCACTGAGTGCACAAACAACATGCCGTGCGTGGCGGCCATGGATTGGCGATACATCAGCCCCGTTGTGCGCGCCTGAACCGTGGCGGCCACCTCAACGGTGTAGCGGCGGCCGTCCAGCGCCACCCAGCGCATGGCATCGCTGGCATGGACTGCAAGCGTCAGCAGTAGCAGCAAGGGCAGCAGTGCGCGTGGCATTGGTTTGTGCATATTCCGTTTCCTTTTAATGGCCGGTTGGCCAGCTTAAGTTCTGAAGTTACGCACCCACTTATCTAAGGCTGCCTGAAATGTAACACTCTTATTACCGAACTTAATTCGGTAATCCATTGGCAAAAAATTAAAATGAAGTGAATCATTTAAAAAAATGGGCTGTATTCTTGTATTCGTTGCTTATCATTTCACTTTGCGCTTTCTGGCCGCGCGGCCACTTACTTTTTTTGCTTCGCCAAATAAAGTAAGCAAAAAAAGGCGACCCCGGTTGCAGGTTTGCTGCGCAAACTACCCTCATCTCCACGAATTTTAGCGGCGGGTGCGAACTCGCTGCGCTCAAACATCGCGCACCCCTCTTCCGCTAAAATCCGCTCCGATTCGGCTGCGCCAAGGGAAGGCTGCACGGATTTTTCGTTTCAGGCAGCCTGAACAAAATAGTTGTAAATGGCTGCGCTTTATTACGCAGTTAAGTTTATTTTTAAATTTAACATTATTGCCACTGACATCGTAAAAAGGCTGCCTGAAAAGTTTTAGCTTCACAGAAGCTTTACTTTCAGGCAGCCTTTATTGGGTGTACCAATGGTTACCCCGCTCTCAACTTTCCTGAATCCACTCCAATTGAAGCGAAGGCTTTCCTGCCAATTGGCATATCACCCGGTGGCTCAAATGCCAAAGATCTTTTACTTTTACCGCATTGATTTTAAAACGCTCGGTAAGTTGGCTAATCACCGTTTCTACTTTTCTGCGCTTTTTGCAAAGCCACTGAACCCACTCTTTCGAACGTACATCCGCCATATTCTTTCTTAACGGCGTCTGTAAATCAATGTCTCTACTTGCCAACTCTTCTTTCAAATCCGGGCGTATATAGCCTTTATCGCCAATCAACAATCCTTTGATATTGTCAGTTATCTCGGCAACCATATCCCGTTCATCCACATTGGCCGCAGCAAATGTTAAATTGGTAATCAAGCCGGTTGCGTTGATTACGATATGCCCTTTAAAGCCATAATAACGTTCGGCTTTTGACGCACAATAACCAAATGCCGCATCAGCTTTGAAACGCCGATGCCGATGGGCGCGGGCATACCGACAAACAGGTATGGGAAATCCGTCTATCGAATACTGCCGGTCTGTGTTGTATTGGACCACCAGACTTTGGGTAATCTTATGGTGAACCTGCCAAAGGTTGGCGCAATGCTTACAGAAGTTAGCGTATGAGCCCAATTTTGGAAACCAGTCTGATAAGTTGTTTTTAAAGAAGTACCAAATCTTTTTATCATCATTCAAACCCATAAACTCACCCACGATCTGGATGGTGATGATTTCCACATCGCTTAATGCCGGTTCAAAGCCTTTCTTACGCAGCTTTGTTGTCACCACTTGACGATAAAATTTATCGACGAGCAAATAGGTGGTGATGATAAAATCGTCTTGGGACATTGTTCTTCCTTAACCTGTGGATTCTTGGTCGAATACTTAGGTTTTAGAGCAATGTCCTTTCTTTTGCAACTACGGTTCGGCTTTTAGTTGAGAGCAGGGTAATGGTTTTTTGATTTAAGCAACGGCTTTTAATCTAATCAATACCGTATTCAATCGTGACCACTAGGCGCACTTTTTTGTCGATGGTGTCTTTATTGTAGGTGCCGCCGTAATCGCTATCGTCGTTGTCGGTGCTGGTGGCCGACAAGATATTGAACGCACCTTGCGAAGCACTGCGCATCATGCCCACTTTGGTGTTGCCGCTTTTGGCAAACTCCTCGGCTCGCACTTGCGCATCGGCGGTGGCTTGGGCAATCAAGTCGCGTTTAATGGTTTCCAGATTGCTCAGCAAATACTGCGGCTGCTCAAAGGTATAGGCTTCGTTTTGCGCTTTCAGGTTTTGTAGCGCCGCCAGCGCTTTTTGGATGCGCGGCAAATCACGGCTGCTTACCGTGAGCGTTTGTTTGGCGGTGTAGCCGTTATCGCGGGTGCGGTAATGGCCTTCTTCGTCACGGTATTCTTCGCGGTAGCGCTCGATTTTTAAAGGGTTGCTGCGCACATCGGTGGCCACAAAGCCCTGTTGGGTCACAAATGCCTGCAAAGATTTGATTTCGCCCTGCGCCCGCTTCATGGCGGCGCCGTAATCTTCACCCCACACCGACACGCCCACTTGCCATTCAGCCATGTCCGATTGATGTGCAGCCTCGGCCAGCCCTTTCACAGTAATGGTGCCCGGCTGGCGGAAATTTTTAAACTGGGTGCCCAGCACAAAGGCGGCGGCCACCATGCCCACCGCCAGCAACATGCCCAGCACCAGCCACGAAGACTTGCCTGTATTTTCCGCCATTATCAACTCCTTAATCGGGATACAAAACTGCCATCTTCAGGCCGCCTGAAAGGCGGCGTGAAGAAAATCAATCCAGCCCAGGCCGCCTGAAAGGCGGCGTGAAGAAAATCAATCCATCTCAAGCTGCCTGAAAGGCGGCGTGAAGAAAATCAATCCATCTCAGGCTGCCTGAAAGGCGGCATGAAGAAAATCAATCCATCTCAGGCTGCCTGAACAGCCAATAAGCCCGCCCGACATGATGCCGGGCGGGCAATGCATTTACACTATTAAACCACGTTAATCATCATCTTGCACGCGCAACAACATCACCGGAATTTCGGCCTGGCGCAACACGCCTTCAGCCACCGACCCCATCAGCAAATGCATCAAACCGGAAAAACCGTGGGTGCCCATAATCAGCAAGTCTACGCCGTTGGCCTTACTGTCGTTTACCAGCAAATCGGCCACCTTGTCGCCCGCGCTTTCCAAAATGGCGGTTTCGGCTTCAATGCCGTTTTCCTGCAATTGCTCGCGGGTGCGTTGCAGCACTTTTTCGCCGGTGGCGGCAATCGCCTTGCGTACTTCATCCGACTGCAAATAGCCGGTGCCGCCCCAGCTGAATTGCGCCAAATCCACCACATGCACGGCACGCAATGCGGCACCACTGAGTTTGGCCATTTTGATGGCCTCATTTAAGGCACGCAAAGAAGCCTGGCTGTCGTCTACCGGCACCATGATTTTTTGGTACATCGTCACTCTCCTTTGTGGGTGTTGAATGTGAGATAACACGCCGCCGCCAAACGGTGGACAACGCAACTGATATCAATTCTACAAAATAATATAACAAGGTGGCGAGCCGAAGACAGTACAAGTAGTACGGCAAGGCGAGCCAACGCGGTTAGGTTATTTTGTAGAATTGGTATGACTCATGTGGAAAGCTTAGCACAAATTACCCACCAATAGAAAACCACCCTGCCATCGTGCACAAAAAATGCTACCATCGCCGCACCAACCTTGATACAGGGCAAACCCCATGAGCCGCGTTCAGATTAAGCTGCCTGAAACCTTTGTATTCCATACCGACATTGCCGTACAAATCGGCGACATCAACTACGGCAACCACCTGGCCAACGATGCCGTGCTGCGCCTGTGCCACGAAGCGCGGCTGCGCTTTTTGCAAGCCTTGGGCTTTAGCGAAATGGATGTGGCCGGTGTCGGGCTGATTATGGCCGATGCCGCCATCCGCTTTCAGGGCCAGGCTTTTTACGGCGATGTTTTGCGCTTTGACATCGGCGTGAGCGACATCGGCAGCGCCGGTTTCGCCCTGATTTACCAAATCAAGCGAATCAGCGATGATGCCGCCATTGCCTGCGTTAAAAACGGCATGGTGTTTTTTAACTATGCCGAGCAAACCATCGCCCAAACGCCGCCGGCCTTTATCCAAGCCGTGGCCGCCCCGATACCTTCACAACCTTCACAGGAATAAACCCATGAGAGCCTATTTACACAACAGCCCTGAAGCCATGGCACGCATTATCGTGATGTGCTTGCTGGCCGACAGCGACATCGACCCCAGCGAGCTGGATCACGAAAGCTTGGCCAAAATCCTCACCAGCTGCGGCTTAAGCCAGCACGACTTTATGATGGTGCTCAAACACTATCTGGAAGACATCGCCGCCGACAACAGCGGTGCCGAGCGCATCAACCTACTGGAGCCCGCGCGCATCAACCAATTGCTGGCCGAAGTCAACCAGCACAACGAACGCATCCGCACCCTGGCCACCGCCTTAAGCGTGTGCAAGGGCGACCATGCGCTCAACAATGCCGAGCTGGCCGTATTCCAGCACATTATGCGCCAGTGGCAAATGGATTTAACCGATTTGGCGATTGAAGCCAGCCAAGCGTAAGTTAGGTGCAATTAGGCGGCATGCCGTAACCGCACACAAAAATCCAACCGCTTATCAAACCCCTTTCAGGCAGCCTGAAACATGCCCACCCCGCCTTGGCATCATCTGGATGCCTTTTTAAACACCCGCGCCCAGCAAAGCCAATCGGCGCATACGCTGGCGGCCTACCGGCGTGATTTGCAGCAACTGCAAGCCCTCTTGGCCAGCCAAAACATCAGCCACACGCCCACACGGCTGCAACTGGTGGCGGTGCTAAAAAAACTCAGCGCCCAAGGCTGCCAGCCGCGCAGCTTGGCACGCAAACTCAGCGTTTGGCGCAATTTTTTCCGCCATTTGCTGGCACACGGCCTGATTGATGCCGACCCCAGCCTCAACCTCAAAGCCCCAAAAGCCGCCGCCCGCCTGCCCAAAGCGGTGCCGGCGGAGCAGCTTAATCATCTACTTGACCAGCCCCACAGCCAAAACATGCTCAGCCTGCGCGACCAAGCCATTTTCGAGCTGCTCTACGGCAGCGGCTTGCGCGTAAGCGAAGCGGCCGGTTTGAACATGGATGATGTGCTACTCAACGAAGGCTGGGTACAAGTGCTCGGCAAAGGCCGCAAAGCGCGGCAAGTGCCGCTGGGCAGCCACAGCATCGCCGCCCTGCGCCAATACCTACCACAACGCCTGGCCGCCAACGGCGAAACCGCCCTCTTTACCAACCGCCTAGGGCGGCGCTTGGGCAGCCGCCAAATTCAAAACCGCCTGCGCCAATGGGCATTGCTACACGGCAGCGACCGCCATTTATCACCGCACATGCTGCGCCACAGCTACGCCAGCCACCTGCTGCAAAACGCCCGCAACATCCGCGCCGTACAAGAATTGCTCGGCCACAGCAGCCTGAGCACCACCCAGCAATACACCCAGCTTGATTTCAACCATTTGGCCGGAGTATACGACAGCGCTCATCCGCGTGCCAAAAGAAAGAAAACACCATGATCACCCCTGCACCCGGCCATCTGGCCGCCTTTGCCGCTGTGGGTGGCGGCAGTGCTTTGGTGTTGCTGTTTTTGATGAATTTAGTGTATCTGGATTGGTTTGATGCCGGCGGCGGCATCGTCGCCATATGGGGCGGTATTATTTTGTTGCTCAGCGCCTTGTTGGCCATCACCATTTTCGGCTTAAGCACATTGATTCTGTGGCGACTTGCGGCCTTTACCGGCACAAAAAATGCGCGCACGTGCCATCGCCATCACTTTGGCTATCGCCACCCTCATTCTTTCAGGCAGCCTCATCGCACTGGGTGGCATCCATTGGTTGGTTTTGCTCACCCTTGCGGCAGCGCTGTGCTGGCGGCGTTTTTTGCCTATCCCAATACATAATTGAAAATACGCACTTGTTTATCAAAGGCTGCCTGAAACCTTCGCCATAACACAGAAGCAACATCGGTTTTCAGGCAGCCTTTATCAGCACGCCAATCAACTTAAATCACCCATCTGCGCCCACGATTGCGGTGCACATTGCTGCTGTTGCCACAATTCGGCAAATTCGCTGCCGCTCAACCACGCCCATTCGCGCTCGCGCGCGGCTTTGATTTCGTCTTGCCAGCCGCTCGCCGCGATGGCCGGATGGCACATCAATACGGCACCGGCGGCGGGCGCGGCGGCGAGCCAATTCTGCCAGCGCCGGCGCAGGGCGGCGATATCGTCGTTAAAGGCGTAGGCACCGCCAAAGCTGCGGTTTAATTTTAGCGCTTGGCTGTGCGCCAATTGCCGTAGCGTAGGCCCGCCCAAGGTGTAAATCAGCAGTGATTTGGCATCTGTTGCAAACGGGCGCGTGCTGCGCAGCATCACTCGGTTGCCGTAGCGTTGCAATAAGGCAGCCAACAATTGCTCGCGGATTTGCGGAAACTGGTGCACATGTTGGTGGCCGTCCACAAACACCGGTGCCGCGCCGATTTGGTTTTCATACGCATCCAGTTGGCGGGCGATTTCATCACTCAGCCATGCGCTCGGCCAAGCGCGCCGCCATGAGCGCCACATCACCTGCTTTAAGCTGCCTTGTTTGGCCAAGCCGGTAAAATCCAGATGCAGGCCGATGTCTACCGCATACTGGCGCAACTGCGCCACTTCGTCGGCATCAATGCGCCCCAAACTCATAAAACTGGCAGACTGGATGCGCCCCATTTCGGCCAGCCGCAATACCGCTTGGTTTACCGCCGGCGCCAGCCCCAAGTCGTCTACATTCAGCGTGATTTGTTTCATGCGGTGCCGCCCGTGTGCCGAAACGCCCAAAATTTACCCAGCGCAAAAGTCGCCAAGGTAACCAATAAGGTTACCGCCAGCCACACCGGCACATAAGCATGGCGGCCAAACCAGTAGAGGCCAACCACAAACAGCAGCTGATTCAGCGCAAATCCGCCCACGGAGCTGGCCAGCCAGCGCCATAAGCTGCGCAACCATGAACGGTGCTGGCCGCTGTGGCGGAAGGTGAGGCAGAAATGGCCGCTAAAGCTCACGCAAAAGGCCACCACAAAGGCAGCCACATTGGCCCAAGCCGGAGCCACCCCCGCCCATTGCACCAGCAGCACCAATATGCCGAAATGCACCGCCGCCGCTGCCGCGCCCACCAGCACAAACCAGGCTGCCTGATGGCTTATTTGTGTTTGCTGTGCCATGTTTCATCCACCACATATAAAGGGCGCTGTTTCACTTCTTCATAAATGCGGCCGATGTATTCGCCAATCACGCCCAAGCAAATCAGTTGCAAGCCAGCGGAAAACATCACCCCGGCGGCCACCGTGGCCCAGCCGGGCACATCGCGCCCGAAAAACAGCGTATCCACCACGATATAGCAGCCGTATAACAGCGAAAATACCGACACCAACATGCCCATGCGCGAAATCCAGCGCAAAGGCTTTTGCGAAAACGAAGTAATGCCCACCAGCGCCAGCTCAAACAGGCTGCCGTAGTTGAATTTGCTCTGCCCTTCGGCACGCACCTCGGCCTTAAAGGGCAGATACACGGTGTTAAAGCCCACCCACGCATACAGCCCTTTCATAAAACGCTGCCGCTCGGGCAAGGCCAGCAAGGCATCCACCACTTTGCGGCGCATTAAGCGGAAGTCGCCCGCATTGGGTTTGAGTTCGTAGCGGTGGGTGTCTTGCATAAAGTGGTAGAAACGGCGTTTGAGCGTGCGCGCCAAGCGGCTTTCATGGGCGCGGTCGGCTTGGATGGCGGCCACCACATCGGCACCATTGCGATACAGCGCCAGCATTTCGGCCAATACCGCCACCGGATGTTGGCCGTCGGCATCCATCATCACCACCGCCTCGCCCTGCGCTTGCGCCAGCCCGGCGCTCAAGGCCGCTTCTTTGCCGAAATTGCGCGACAGCCGAATCAGCCGCAGCACGGTGTTTTCAGGCAGCCTAGACACATAATCACGGCACACCTCGGCCAGCGCATCGCGGCTGCCGTCGTCCACAATCACAATCTCTTGCTGCCCCGGCTGCGCGGCCAGAAAGTCGCACAGCGAAGGCAGAAACAGCGTGAGTGCTTGGGCATCGTTATAGGCCGGAATCACCACCGATAAGGCGGGAGCGGGATGAAGAGGCAAGTTTTCGGTCATGGCTGCGGCTTAAAACAAGATTGGGGAATATAGGCGCGCCATTGTACCGTCAATGGCGCGCGCTTCGGCAATTTTTGCCACGCAATTTGCCATTCACCTTCGCGCACCACCAAGCCGCTGTTTGGCGGTAAGTTGTCCAGTAGCGGCACCGGCGGCGCCTCGCCTTGCGGCCACACCATCAGGCTGCCGTGGCTTTGCAGGCGCGCGGCGCTCATCCACGGCGAATAGGCCGGATTGCCACCAATCATCACAGAAGGCTGGCCTGATTCAGATGGGTAAGTGGCGACCAAACCGGCCAGCCAGTAGTCGCCGGCAATATTGTCTAAACCGCACCGGCTCAGCGCCTGCCATGTGCTGTTTGCCTGCTGCGCCAGCGCCGCTTGCGGCCAATCCATGCGCGAGGGTTTGTTGCGCCACTGCCCGCCCCATTGCACATAGCTGCCCATCAACACCGTGGCCAGCAGCAGCCACACCGCCAGCCCTTTAAGTAAGCGCGGATACTGGCGCTCAAATCGCGCCGCCGGTATCAACGAGGCCACCAGCAAGCCGGACAAGCTCCACATCGGCATGCCCCACATATCACGCAAGCCGATGCCCAGCAGCAAACCCAACACCACCACCAATACCGCCGGCCCCAAGCCCATCACGCACAAAAAGCGTTGCCCCTGTGCGCTGGGGAGGGCAAGCGCGGCGGTATCGGTGTTTTCAGGCAGCCTTTTCAAACTGGTGCGGGTGGCCAGCAAAATCAGCAACAAAGGCAGGTGGTTTAGCAATTGCGTGGTCAAAAAACCCAGTGCACTGAGGCGCCCGCCGCTGCTTTCGGCCTCGGCGGCACGCGCTTGTGCATAAGTAAACGGCAGCCACTCATGCTGCCACAGCCACAACACATTGGGTAAAAACACCAGCAATGCCAACAGCAGCGCCAGCCACGGCCCGGGCGTGCGCCACAAGCGCCGCTGCGGCGACAGCAAAGAATACAGTACCACCACCAGCAGCAAAATCGCCACCGTGTATTTCACCAACATCCCCGCCCCGGCCAGCAAGCCAAACAGCAGCCAATAGCGCCAACGCTGGATGGTAATGGCCAAATAAAACGCATAGATAATGCCCGCCCACACCGGCAATTGAGCGATATTGTGGTTAAACTCCAGCGACGGCCAAGTGTAGTAAAACACCGCCAGCAACAGCAAACTGCCCAACAACGCCCGCTGGGGCGACATCAGCTGCCGCCCCAAGCGGTACACCAGCCACAGGCTCAGAGCAATGGCAAGCTGGCTAAGTAAATAAGGGCCGACATGGCCGAACACGGCATAAAACCCATACAACAGCCACGATGATAAAGGCGGGTGTTTGTAATAGCCCCATTGCCACTCGCGTCCCCAATAAATGCCCTCCACCACATCCAACGGATAGCTGGCAGACAGCCACAGCGGCAATACCGTCCACAACACAAAATACAGCGCCAGCCAGCTTAACAGGCGCCAAGAGAATAAACGGGGTGGGTTCATGACTTAGATCGCAATGGGGTTGGGATTGGATTGATAACGGAAATAATCATGTGCTTATTATGTGTTAAAGGCTGCCTGAAAGGTCAAGCCGTTATTGCCGAATCGGATTCGGTAATTCATTTGTGTTTCAGACAGCCTAAACAAAATAAATAATGGCAGGAGTTCTGCTGATCAAAGGTTATCTGAAATGTAATGCAGTCATTGTCGAATGGGAAACGAAACGAATTATTTTAAAAATATGCTGTGGTTTTCATGCGTTTTCTCATCGTTTTACTTTGCGCTTCATGGCCGCGCGGCCACCTACTTATATATTGTCTCCCATAACGTCGGGGCTTGACAAATCTCAATTGTTTTAAATTTTAAAGCCCCTTTATTTAAATTTAAAGTTGAGGGGCTTTAATCATGTCACAACGTCAATACCCATGCTTTGTTGTTTGCAAGCATCCTGCGCCAGCATTGTTTTTTTATCTGTCTCCGTCTGAATCCTTTTGTATTCATTCATTCCCGATAAGTTACGGTTCTATTCAGATTTCAAGTAATGTTTTTAGCCGCGCCCGCTTCGTTCCAAATGTCCCCATCTATTCCGATATTCCGCTTGTTGATACGCCCGATTTTTTAACAGTTGAGTACGAGCAAGTCAAAGCGTCCGACTTGGCTGCCATGCGCGAGCGGGGTGAATTATGAACCTACGCCGCCGCAAGTTTGTTAGCAATACCAAATCCGCCCAAGTCAGCACTTGGCCGCCAATACACGGCGCTCCCGATTGTTTTCATTACCAAATGTTGGTTGTTGGTTTTCCTGTGCCGATTGCTTACGTTGTCCGTTATTACCACGGCAAAGACCTCTTAAGCACTGAGAATCATCCCGTTACTGACCACAAATTCCCGCAACGCACCAAGTTACACGCTCAAGACAGAGCTTCTGCCCGTTGTGCTCAATGGAACCAAGATTACGAAAAGGATTTGAATAAATGAGTATTCGCAGTCTTGATTCCCGTATTGAATCTGTAACCAAAAGCAAAGCCAGGGCTTCGGCAAGCAAACGGGGCGCGGAACGCGCCCGGTTGCATGCCGAAGCGATGGCGCAATTCGAGCGTCAGTTTGAAGAACGCTGGGGCGTACCGCAGTATGAGCCTGCTGTGCAGCTCTCCCGGTGATAACAAGGGAATTAAATCCATGCGCATTTATATCATTATTGCCTTGCTTGTGGCCTTTGGGCTGTTCCTTGAGATTGTGAAACAGCAGGATTTTTTGGCAAAACATAATTGCAAATTGGTGCACCTTAATTATGGCCTGCTTTCTAAGAATGTTTATCAATGTGACGGCAATTTGACCGTAAAAAGCGTAATTAGGACATTGAATTGACACGCGGCCGCCCGTGTCACAAACCCCTCAAGGCGGCCACCAATACCATGAATACAGCCCACCATTTGGCTATACACGTCAGCGCCCCCCCCATTCAGGCCTGCCGCTCGGTCTTGCGATGGCTGTGTTTATTATTGTTTTAATAATTTTCATCTTGAAGAAATAGCTCATTTCGGCACAGGCAACAGCCGGAATATTTTAAACCGTTGCCACTCACTCTTACTTGAAAGGAATTGCAATGAAAGCAATGAACATATGCCGTAAATACGGCGCTAAATTTGCCGCTGCCGGCGGCTTAATGGGTCTGGCTACCACAGCCATGGCCGCAGTGCCGGAAAGCATTAAAACCGAACTGGCCACCGCCAAAACCGATTCGCTGGAAGTAGGCGCATTGGTGATTGGCGTTATCGCGGCCATTTTTGCCCTGATGATGATCCGCCGCGTACTGCGCTAAGCGAAACGGGCGGTGGGAATCCCGCCGCCTTTTTAGTTAACCTGCCATTACTGAAGCGATAAAGCCATGATAGTAGATGTCTTAAAACAACAATTTGCCACCATTCTGGACGACTTCGGCATAGTCTGCTGGCTCGTTATCGGCATCTATGTTGCCGTTTTTACCGTCGGCATTATCATTAAAACCATAGACCAAAAAGCCTAGTGTTTTTAATCCTGTTCGTGCCGCTACTGCTCGGCTACGGAGCCAAAGTCTACTTGGGCTTAAAAGACCGCTATGTTCCAGGTGAAGAACAACAGCAAGCAGTGGAGGGAGGCAGCCAGATGAATGGGCAAGTGTACAGCGGCCAAAATCAGCCCCATAACGGCCAATCAGGCCAGTATGTAGGCCAGAGCCTTACCGCCGCCATGTATGCGCCCACAATCCCCGAAAAGCCCGAATCTAAGCCCCTTTATGATGCTGTAAGACAAGTTACCACCTTCGAGCGTGTCGCAGCCTGCATAGAGGGCGGTAAAAGTGGCTGCACCTGCTACACAGACCAAGCCACCGTCATCAAAGAGATATCGCCGGCCGATTGCAGGAAATATGTCGAGAACGGCCTGCCGTTTAACCCCTTTAAGCAGCCTGAGCAGCAGCCATTGCAGCAGCAGCCGCAGCAGCTGCAGGAGTTGACCGGCTCCGGTGCGGTGATGAATCTGAGCGGCCAGCCTAAGGCCAACTTGGCCGCTGTGGATACTACTGTAAACATGGCTCATTAGGGGCTTTAGCATATTGTGTAATGCCTAGTAATGATAAGTAAAATCATTTATGATACTAGGGCCTGTTCACAATTACTTGTCATAAAGGTAGCCACATCACAATGCACCCCAATAAAACCGTACTGTGGAAGTTGCGTTTCAGCTTATCGTAACGGCTGGCAATCGCTCGGAAATGTTTCAAACGGCAAAAGGCATTCTCTACCAAATGCCTGATTTTATATAAATACCAGTCCATGTCTTTATTTTTCTCTTCCCTATTGCTTTTATAGGGAATATTGGCTTTCGCACCGCTTTGCTCTATTTGCTCCCTGAGCCGGTCTGAATCGTAACCTTTGTCCGCATTAACCAACTCAGTTTCGGCAAGGTTGATGTTGTCAAGCAGCTCCGGTGCAACGGTGACATCATGGATATTGCCCGCAGTAACGATAACCTCAACCGGATTGCCTGCAGCATCTACAGCCAGATGAATCTTGCTGGTTCTGCCGCCTCGGCTCATACCGATTGCGTGATCCTCTTGCGCACTGAGCGCTGAGGCTGCGGCGCAGTGTTGGTGGGCACGGATATAACTGCCGTCTATGGCTACCCACCCGAGTCACTCTCTTGGCTGAGCTGTTTCAAGATTGCAGTAAAAATGCCTTTTTCTGACCAACGGTTATAAGCGGTATAAACAGTATGATACTTGCCGAAATACTCGGGTAAATCCCGCCACGGTATGCCGGTTCTTATTCTGTAAAGTATGCCTTCAAGAATTCTGCGCAAATTGGGTTTGCTATAAATACCCAAATCACGCAGAATAGGTAACAGCTTCGTCCAATGTTCATCTTTGAGTAGTGTACGGGGCATCGCAGGTGTATTGGGGGGTGTGAGAACTTCCTTTTATGCCTGCGTTTCTTTTTTATTCAAGGGTATGACAAGTAATTGTGAACAGACCCTAACAACGGCAGTCTAACCCGCTATGGCCACAGAAAAGCCAGGGCATCGCTGTTTATGTCTGCTATGGCTGTTTATAGACATAACAGTTTTCCGCAATTTATCGGCAACATGAAAAAACGCGGAAAAAGGCCGATGGTGATTATTACTGCGATCATGCGGAAGCTTGCTGTTATTGCTTACAATATCTTTAAAACCGGGCAGCCGTTTGATAAAAGCAGGTATGAGCCCGTTTGCGTTAGGGATTAGCACCGGAACGGCGAAAACAAATTAAGCAGCAATCTGCTTAATTTGGTTGAGTGCGCAGCATGCAAGCCCGACCCGTGAGGGTAACGCCCGCCTATGCGCAAAAATACAACAGCGAGAAATAAAATAATTAGCAATAAAAACAACAATATGCAAAGTTTGTTTTATTTATTTTTTGACACCTAACGTAGCATCTTTATTCTTCATCTCACTATAATAAGGTGTATAAGTCGGTTTTTTGCATTCGATTCATTTTTCAGGCAGCCTTAAAAAAGCATAAAAAAAGCCTTTGCCATAATGGCAAAGGCTTTTGTGTACAAGCGAAACCCGTTTACTTCAATTTGGTTTCTTTGTAGATAACGTGCTTACGGACAACGGGATCGAATTTTTTAATTTCGAATTTGCCGGGCATATTGCGTTTGTTCTTGGTGGTGGTGTAGAAGTGACCAGTGCCAGCCGAAGATTCCAGTTTGATTTTATCGCGCATTGTGTTTTCCTTTAATTCAAAGTGTCAGCTTGAATAATCAAGCTTCACCGCGTGCGCGCAAATCGGCCAGTACAACGTCGATGCCTACTTTGTCGATGGTACGCAAAGCGGCATTGGAAACGCGCAGGCGCACCCAGCGGTTTTCACTCTCTACCCAAAAACGACGTGATTGCAGGTTAGGCAAGAAACGGCGTTTGGTTTTGTTGTTGGCGTGTGACACGTTGTGGCCGCTCATCGGGCGCTTACCGGTCACTTTACATACTCGTGCCATGGTGGGGCTCCAAACTTCTGAATTCGTAAAACGGCATTTATACCATGAAAAACGGTTTTGGCTCAAGACTTGGCGTAGATTAAATCCATCGGCATCGCCAAAACCGGGGCGGATTGTTGTTTTTTAGAAAAAACCAGTGGATTTATAATTGAGGCTGCCTGAAATGTTTTCAGGCAGCCTTATCTCAACAAACACGCTTTATGCTTACTGCGCTACCGTTTGCGTTTGCAAGCCGCCACCCAACACTTTATACACATCGGCGCGGTTTTCCAGTAAGGTTTGGCGGGTGGCCAGTAAGGCTTGTTGGGCGCCGTAGCTGTCGCGTTCGGCATCCAGCAATTCCAGCGAGCTGGAAATGCCGTGGGCAAAACGCATGTTCACCAAGCGGTAGCGGTCGGCTTGGGCGCGGGCGCTGTTTTGCTGTGCCTGATATTGGCGCTGCAAGGTGCCACGGGCGCTCAGCGCATCGGCCACATCTTTAAAGGCTGCCTGAACGGTTTGCTCGTATTGCGCCACGGCAATGTTTTTGCGCACGGTGGCCAAATCCAGATTGGCTTTGTTTTGCCCCCAGGTAAAAATGGGCAAGCTGATTTGCGGCATAAAGCTCCAAGTACTGTTGCCGCCGGTAAACAAACCGCTCAGCTCGGTGCTGCCGCTGCCAATGCTGCCGGTAAGGGTGATGCGCGGGAAAAACGCCGCCCGCGCCGCGCCGATATTGGCGTTGGCACCTTTCAGGGCAAATTCGGCGGCACGCACATCCGGGCGCTGGTAGAGGATTTCGGAAGGCAAGCCCACCGGCAATTCGGCGTTCACAAATTGCGCATCCAACGATGCACCCGCCGGCAGATTATCGGGCAGCGGCTGGCCAATCAGCAAGGCCAAGGCCGTACGCGCCTGCGTGCGTGCTTGTTCGGCCACGGCATAGTCGGCACGGGCGGTTTCGATTTGGGTTTCGGCCACGCGCACATCAATGGCAGAAATCACGCCGGATTTGAATTTCAAATCGGTGAGCTTTTTGCTCTCTTCGCGTGATTTCAATACCCTTGCCGCCAAATCCATACGCTCTTGCGCACTGCGTTCGGCAAAATAAGCTTTGGCCACGGTGGCAATCAGGCTAATTTGGGCGGCATCGCGGTTTTGCGTTTGCGCAAAATACTGATTCAGCGCATTGTCAGACAGGCTTTTAACCCGGCCAAACAAATCCAGCTCAAAAGCGGTAATGCCTAAGCCTGCGGTATACGATTCGGTAATATAGCTTTGACCGGTGGCGCTTAAGTCTTGCGCTATCCTGCCCTTATTGCCGGTGCCGGTGGCGCCCAGCGCGGGCAGGCGGTCGGCGCGGGCAATGGCGTATTGCGCCCGCACCGCTTCCACATTCAAGGCCGCCACGCGCAAATCGCGGTTGTTTTCCAGCGCCAGTGCGATTAAGGTTTGTAGGCGCGCATCGGCAAAATAGTCTTGCCAGCCCAAACGGGTGGCCGCCACTTGGCCGGTGGGGTTCAGGCTGCCTGAAACGGCGGGGAAATGGCCGGTTTCCACTTGCGGCTGCGCGTATTTGGGCGCCATGCTGCATGCCGACAAAGCCGCTGCTGCGGCCACGCCGAGCATGATTTTTTTGATTTCGAACATTCTGTTTTTAGTCCTTGTTTCCATGTTGGTCACGGCGCTGCCCGGCTTGGTGCAAGGCGCGTTTTTCTTCTTCGCTTAATTCGGCTTCCGCTTCTTGCACATATTGGTCGCACAATTCCGGCGTCATCCCGGCTTCGGCAGAATGGGCGGCAAAGCGCTCATTTTGGCGTTTGCTGTGGTGAAACCAACTGCGCACGGCGGCATAGAACATCGGTACAAAGAATACCGCCAACACCGTACCCACCAACATACCCCACAGCACGCTGGTGCCGATGGCGCGTTGGCTGGCTGAAGAAGCGCCGCTGGCAAAATAAAGCGGCACCACGCCCATGATAAACGCCAAAGAAGTCATGATAATGGGGCGGAAACGCAAGTGTGCCGCCGCCAATGCCGCTTCAAACGGGTTTTTGCCTTGCGCTTGCAAGTCTTTGGCGAATTCTACAATCAAAATGGCATTTTTGGCACTCAAACCAATCACCGTAATCAAACCTACTTGGAAATAGACATCGTTGGCCAAGCCGCGCCCAAAAATACCCAGCACGGCGCCCAAAAAGCCCAAGGGCACCACCAGCAACACCGCCACCGGAATGGTCCAGCTTTCGTACAATGCCGCCAAACACAAGAATACCGCCAAGATAGAGAAGGCATACAGGATATATGCCTGCGAGCCGGCGGCGCGTTCTTCGCGCGATTGGCCGGTCCATTCAAAACCAAAGCCGTCGGGCAATTGGGCCGCCAGTTTTTCCATCTCAGCCATGGCATCGCCACTACTCAAACCGGGCATGGCGCTACCGGTAATCGCCATCGATGGATAGCCGTTGTAGCGCACGGTTTGCATCGGGCCGGTAATCCAGCTGGTTTGCACCATGCTCGACAAAGGCACCGCTTGGCCTTGGCTATTGGTAACGGTGAGTTTGAGGATGTCTTCCGGCTGCATGCGGTCGGCCACATCAGACTGCACAATCACTCGCTGCAAACGGCCGCTGTTGGGGAAGTCGTTCACATAGCTGGAGCCCAGCGCGGTATTCAACACCCCGGCAATGCTGCCAAAGCTCACGCCTTGGGCGCTGGCGGCGGCGCGGTCGACATCAATGCGCATCTGCGGTGCATCTTCCATGCCGTCGGGCCGCACTTGGGTTAACACCTTGCTCTGCATTGCCATGCCCAGCAATTGATTGCGCGCGGCCAGCAAGGCTTCGTGGCCTTTGCCGCTGCGGTCTTGCAAGCGGAAGTTAAAGCCGGAACTGGTACCCAATTCGGGAATCGCCGGCGGCGTGAGTGCAAAAACCATGCCGTCTTTGTTTTGCTGCATCATCGCACCGGTAATGCGCCCGGCCACTGAACCGGCATCGGAACCGGCCGCAGAGCGTTCGGCCCAGTCTTTCAGCGTAATAAAGCTCAAGCCCATGTTCTGGCCTTGGCCGGCAAAGCTAAAGCCCAATACCGACACCATGTTTTCCACTTCCGGCTGCTGCAATGTAAAGGCTTCCATCTGCTCGAAGGTACGCAAAGTGCGCTCTTGGGTGGCACCCGGCGGCAATTGCACCACGGCAATGGCATAGCCTTGGTCTTCGGTGGGCAAAAACGAGGTGGGCAAACGCATCAACACAAACACGCCAATGCCAATCAAAGCCACATACAACAGCAACATGCGCCCGCCGCGACGCAGCAAACGCGCCACGCCGGATTCGTATTTTTTGGTGCCGGCACTGAATTTGCGGTTAAACCAGCCGAAAAAGCCTTTTTTCTCGTGATGGCCATCCTCAATCGGCTTGAGCAAGGTGGCGCACAAGGCCGGGGTGAGCGACAAGGCCAGAAATGCGGAGAAGAAAATTGCCACCGCCATCACCAAAGAAAACTGGCGGTAAATATTGCCGGTGGAGCCGGCAAAAAACGCCATCGGCACAAACACCACAATCAACACCACGGTAATGCCGACCACGGCGCCGGAAATCTGCGTCATCGCTTTGCGGGTGGCTTGCAGCGGCGGCAGTTTTTCTTCCGCCATAATCCGCTCCACGTTCTCCACCACCACAATGGCGTCGTCCACCACGATACCGATCACCAGCACCATGGCAAACATGGTGAGCACGTTAATCGACATGCCGCTAAGCAGCATCACCGCAAACGCGCCCAGCAGCGCAATCGGCACCACAATGGTGGGAATCAGCGTATAGCGGATGTTTTGCAAAAACAGGAACATCACCAAAAACACCAGCACAATTGCTTCAATTAAAGTGTGCACCACTTTTTCAATTGAAATGTTCACAAACTTGGAGCTGTCGTAGGGGATGGTCCAATGCACGCCTGCCGGAAAGAATTTTTCCAGCTCGGTGAGTTTGGCCTTCACCAGCTGCGCCGCGGCCAAGGCATTGCCGCCGGTGGCCAGCTGCACGCCCACGCCCACTGCCGGTTTGCCATTGAGGCGGGCAGAAGTGTTATAGCTTTGCGAGCCCAATTCCACCCGTGCCACATCTTTCAAATGCACCACCGAGCCATCGGTATTGGCACGCAACACAATATTCTCAAACTCTTCTACGGTTTTAAGCTGGCCGGGCACCACAATAGAAGCCGACACGGTTTGCCCGGCACTATTGGGCAGCTCGCCCAAACCACCGGCCGACACCTGCGCATTTTGGGCGGCAATAGCGGTGTTGACATCGGTGGCGCTTAAGCTCAAACCACGCAGCTTGTCTGCATCCAGCCAAATGCGCATGGCACGCTCGGAGCCAAACAATTGCGCATCGCCAATGCCTTCCAAACGCTGGATTTCCGGCTGTACATTGCGTGCCACATAGTCGGCAATCGCAGCGGTATCCATATTGGGATCATCGGAGGAGAACATGGCAAACAACAAGAAGTTGGAGCGCGATTTGCTCACTTGCACGCCGGTTTGGCGCACCGAAGCCGGCAAGCGCGGCTCGGCTCTGGACAAGCGGTTTTGCACGTCTACTTGAGCCAAATCCGGATCGGTGCCGGTTCTGAAGGTGAGCGTGAGGCTGCCGGTGCCATTGGACAAGGCTTTGGATTCCATATAATCCAAGCCTTCCACACCGTTCATTTCGCGCTCAATAATCGACAGCACACTGTCTTCCATGGTTTGCGCATCGGCGCCGGCATATACCGCGCTGAGGGTCACCGTGGGCGGCGCCACTTCGGGATATTGCGATACCGGCAGGCGGGTAATCGACACCACCCCGCCAATAATAATAAACAGCGCCACCACCCAGGCAAAAATGGGGCGGTCGATAAAGAATTTAGCCATAACGCCCCCTTATTTGGCTGCAGAAGCAGCAACCGGTGCGCTGGCTGTGGTCTGAGTCGGTGCGCTGGCCGCGGCCGGAGCCGAGGCTGCCTGAACGGCAGCGGGCTTGTTGGCCGGATTTTGCCACGGCTGGGTTTGCACTTTTTTGGCACCGGTCATCTGCA
The DNA here is from genome assembly GCF_016894345.1 of Paralysiella testudinis. GTDB lineage: Bacteria > Pseudomonadota > Gammaproteobacteria > Burkholderiales > Neisseriaceae > Paralysiella > Paralysiella testudinis. The sequence goes on along the minus strand of NZ_CP069798.1, from coordinate 1,278,836 downwards.
CCACGCCCAAGCCGTCCACAATCACCTTGTCACCGGCTTTAAGACCGCCGGTCACCACCCAATTGCTGCCTTGTTGCTGGGCGATGGTAATCGGGCGCGGGCCAAAAGTGCCGTCTTCATTGGCCACCATCACCGTATCGCCTTGGCTGCCGCGCGTCACCGCTTGTTGCGGCAACAACATGGCATTGTCGATTTGTGCCTGCGGAATCGCCACGGTAACGAACATGCCCGGCAGCAGCATATTGCCCTCATTGGGCACTTCGGCACGCAAGCTCACTTGGCCGGTGGTTTGGTTTACCGTCATATCGGTGAACAGCAAACGCCCTTTTTGCGGGTATTCGCTGCCGTCATCCAGCAAAATGGTCACTTCGGCTTTGCCGTCGATGGTTTTCATTTTGCCTTCGGCCACCGCTTGACGGATTTTCAAGGCTTGGCTCGCCGATTGGCTCAAATCCACATACAAGGTGTCGGTTTGTTGAATCAGCGCCAATTGGGTTACATCACCCTGCCCCACCAATGCGCCTTCGGTTACCAGTGCTTTACCAATGTGGCCGGAAATCGGCGCGGTAACATAGGCATAGCCCACATTGATTTGCGCGGTTTTCACCGCCGCATTGGCGCTTTGCACCTGCGCACGCGCCAAGCGTTGCTGGGCAATGGCGGCATCAAATTCCTGCTTGCTGATGGCATTGGCTTCCACCAAGGGGCGATAACGTGCCACATCGGCATCCGCCTTGGCTTGCGTGGCTTGTGCGGTGGCCAAGGCCGCCCGCGCGGTTTCCAATGCCGCCGCATAAGGGGCGTTGTCAATCTGGAACAAGGGCTGCCCTGCTCTCACATAGCCGCCTTCTTCAAATAAGCGTTTTTGCACAATACCGGCAGCGCGGGCACGCACTTGCGCTTCACGAATGGGCTGTAAGCGGCCGGTAAGCGACGTGTTCACGGTAACCGTGGTTGGCTCGGCCACGACCACACCCACCATGGGTGCCGGTGCTTGCTGTTCCGCGCCATTGTGGCCGTTTTTTTGCCCGCAGGCAGCCAAAGCCAAGCTGCTGGCCAGCACCAAAGCACCAATACGCCATGCGGTTGATGGGGAATTTGATTTCATAACCACCTCAATGTGTTTATTGATTTTATTGAATATTTTTCGCTACCTGCGTCCAAACCACCAACTAAAGCCTGCGCAAACTTTTAGATTTAAAAATAAAAGTTTGCGCAGGCTCTGCATAGGCAAGGCTACCTGAAACAATAGGCCAGACGCACAAGACAACAGAATGAAATCGGCTGCCAAAACCAGAAACAAGCAGCCGAATACGCCACTTGCCATCGCAATTTCAGTGATTTCACATTAAAAAGATTTACCGGCGCCAGTATACATGCAAGAATGTATGTAAACAACGCGGCAAACCTAAACGCTTATTTTAAATTTTGTAAATAACTTGGCTATTTGAATACCAAATTTACACTAAGACGGCAAAAATGCCAATAAAATAGCACGTTAAAGCAGCATTGAATAACAAACCCACGGATTTGTGTGGCACTTTTGTGCACAGCAACATCCATTTATTTTTTGCTTTTATCATCCATAAAATTATGCGCAAAACCAAAGCCGAAGCCCAACAAACCCGCGAAGCCCTGCTTGCCGCCGCCTTAGACGTATTTTACCGCCGCGGCGTAAGCCAAGCTTCTTTGCACGAAATCGCCTGCACCGCCGGGGTAACGCGCGGTGCTTTGTATTGGCATTTCAAAAACAAGGAAGATTTGTTTGATGCTTTATTTCAGCAGATTTTCCAGGAATTAATGCACCAGCTCGACAACGATATTGCCGCCCAATCGCCCGATATCTGGCAAAACTTTGCCACGGCGATAACACAAGCGTTTATGCGGCTGGTGAGCAACGAATCGCATCACAAGTTTTGCCATATCCTGCATTTAAACTGCGAACACACGGAGCAAAACCACAATATCGTGCAACTGTTGCGCCAATACCAGCAATTGTGGCGCTCGCGCCTGTGTGCGGTGTTTACCCTATCGCTGCAACAGCAAAAGCTGCCGCCCAACATCGACATTGACTTGGCCGCGCTGTATTTCCAATCTGTGGTGATGGGGCTCACCGATTTATGGTTGAGCAATCCGGAAGCCATTGATTTAAACAGTGTGGTACCGCGCTTTATCGCCACCAGCATGGAGGTTTTACAGCACAGCCCGCATTTGCGACGGCCGGCGGTGAAGTAACTTAAAGATCGCTGGCTTATCAAGGCTGCCTGAGACGTAACACCGTCATTGCACCCTAGCAAGCTGAATAACATCAATAATGTGTGGACAACGAAGACGGGCATAATAAAGGCTGAAAAGTTTCAGGTAGCCTGATATTAAAACAATATAAACCGCTTAAGCTTTATCCAGCGCTTCTTTGGCCAAGCGGCGCAATTCGAATTTCTGGATTTTGCCGGTAGCGGTTTTGGGCAGCTCGCCGAAGATGAATTTTTTGGGCACTTTAAAGCGTGCCAAATGTTCGCGGCACCATTCGGTAAGGGCTTCGGCGCTCACTTCTTCGTCGGGTTTGATTTCCACAAACGCCACCGGCACTTCGCCCCATTTTTCGTCGGACACGGCCACCACGGCGGCGTTCATCACTGCCGGATGTTTGTAAACCACGTCTTCCACTTCGATGCTGGAGATGTTTTCGCCGCCGGAAATAATGATGTCTTTGCTGCGGTCTTTAATTTGCACATAGCCGTCGGGGTGTTGCACGCCCAAGTCGCCGGTGTGAAACCAGCCGCCGGCAAAGGCTTTTTCGGTGGCATGCGGGTTTTTCAGGTAGCCTTTCATCACGATATTGCCACGGAACATCAATTCGCCCATGCTGCTGCCATCCCACGGCAGCGGCTGCATGTTTTCTTCGTCCCGCACTTGCAAACCGATTTGCAAATGGCCGCGCACGCCTTGGCGCGATTTGAGGGTGGCGCGCTCGGCCGTGGTTTTGCTGTTCCAGTCTTCGTGCGCCACGCACACGGAAGCGGGGCCGTAGGTTTCGGTGAGGCCGTAAACGTGGGTGATATCAAAGCCCATTTGCTCCATGCCCGCCAACACGGCTTCGGGCGGCGCAGCACCGGCAATCAGCCCTTTCACACTGTGTTCGATGCCGGCTTTTTGTGCTGCCGGGGCGTGCGCCAGCGCGGCATGCACGATGGGTGCGGCGCAGTAATGGCTTACCTGATGTTCGCGGATTAAATCCAAACACAATTTGGGTTCAAACTTGCGCAGGCACACATTCACCCCGGCGCGGGCGGCCACGGTCCAGGCGAAGCACCAGCCGTTGCAATGAAACAGCGGCAAGGTCCACAGATACACCGGATGCTTGGGCATATCCCATTCCAGAATATTGGCCACGGCGTTGATGGCGGCACCGCGGTGGTGGTAAACCACGCCTTTGGGGTCGCCGGTGGTGCCAGAAGTGTAGTTCAGCGCAATGGCGTCCCATTCGTCGGCCGGCCAAGTCCAGTTGTCCAGTTCGGTGGCGGTACTGAGGAAATGCTCGTATTCGTCGTCGCCGTAATGGGCGGCCTCGGCGGGGCCGAGCAAGTCGTTTACTTGGATGATTTTCAGCTGCGGCATGCGGGTTTTGATGCGCGGAATGTAGTCGGCAAATTCGCTGTCCACCAGCAATACTTTGGCTTCGCCGTGTTGTAGGCAGAAAATCAGCCCTTCCACATCCAAGCGGATATTGAGCGTGCACAATACGCCGCCCGACATGGGCACGCCGAAATGCGCTTCCACCATGGCCGGGGTGTTGGGCAGCAACACCGCCACGGTGTCGTTGCGGCCGATGCCTATTTGGCGCAAGGCGGCGGCCATTTGGCAGCAGCGCTGCCACGTTTCTGCCCATGTTTGGCGCATATCGCCGTGCACAATGGCGGTTTTGCCGCCATACACTTCGGCGGCGCGCTTGAGGTAGTCGATGGGGGTAAGCGGGGCGTAGTTGGCGCTGTTGCGCGCTAAACCGGTGTCGAAATCGGCCATTTTTTCTCCTTGGCAGTGGGTTTTTATTGATTGTTTTAAATGATACAAATAAAGGCTGCCTGAAATGGTTTCAGGCAGCCTAAAATAAACATGGGCAGCAATATGAATAAATAATTGATGCCATAAAATGGTGCGGTATTGGCAACAACATGCAGATACTGAAACCTTTATGTTTATAGCACCAAATTAAGTAAAAGTCATGCCTTATGCAGATGAAATAAAATTACTTTTCCAGCCAGTTGCGCGGGGTTAAATAATCGGCCAGCCGCGCTTCCGCCGAGCCGGGCTCCGGTTGATAAGCATATTCAAAACGCACTTGCGGCGGCATCGACATCAAAATCGATTCGGTGCGCCCGCCGCTTTGCAGGCCAAACAGCGTGCCGCGATCCCACACCAGATTAAATTCCACATAACGCCCGCGCCGATAAAGCTGGAAGTCGCGCTCGGCCTGCCCGTAAGCCGTGTGTTTGCGCCGTGCCACAATCGGCAAATAAGCATCCAGATAGCCCTGCCCCATGGCTTGCATAAACGCAAAACAGGTATCGAAATCCCAGCGGTTTAAATCGTCGTAAAACAGCCCGCCCACCCCGCGCGTTTCGCCGCGGTGCTTTAAATAGAAATAATCATCACACCATTGCTTGAATTCGGCATACACCTCTGCCCCAAAGGGCGCGCATATATCGTGTGCGGTTTGGTGCCAGTGCACAATGTCTTCGTCTACCGGATAAAACGGCGTTAAATCAAAGCCGCCGCCAAACCACCACACCGGCGCGGCATCCGGCGGATAAGCCACAAACAGGCGCACATTGGCGTGGCTGGTGGGCACATGCGGATTGGCCGGATGCACCACCAGCGACACGCCCATGGCCTCAAACGCCGCGCCCGCCAATTCAGGCCGATGCGCGGTGGCCGCCGCAGGCATAGCAGCCCCTTTCACATGCGAAAAATTCACTCCGGCCTGCTCGAATACGGCACCGTTTTTCAGCACCATGGTACAGCCCTCCCCCAGCGCACTACGCCAATGATTGGCCACAAAGTCGGCGCGGCCATCGGCGGCGGCCAGCGCGGTGGTGATGCGGGTTTGCAATTGGGGCAGAAACGCCGCTACGGCGGCAATTTGGTTGTAATACGACATGGTGGGCTTACTCAGCAATGGATAGTTGGGCTATTATCGCAGAATCAACACGCCAACAGGAACTGCCCCGCATGAAACTCTACACCTACGACCACTGCCCCTTCTGCACCCGCGCCCGCATGATTTTCGGACTCAAAAACCAGCCGCTGAGCAACCAATTCCTGCTCAACGACGACGAAGCCACCCCCATCGGCCTGATTGGCAAAAAAATACTGCCAATTCTGATTAAGGCCGATGGCAGCGCCATGGGTGAAAGCCTGGATATCGTGCATTATGTTGACAGCATCGGCAGCGGCACCCCGCTGGCCGCTGGCGTGCGCCCCGAAATCAGCGCGTGGCTGGCGCGCATCGGCGAATACCAATACCGCCTAGTGTGGCCGCGTTGCATCCAAATCGGTCTGCCCGAATTTGCCACCCAAGCGGCAATTGATTATTTTGTAGCCAAGAAAAGCGCCGTGATTGGCGATTTTGACCACAATTTCACCCAAACCCACACCCTGTTGCCGCAATTAAATGCCGATCTAGCCGCCTTGGCTGCGCTTACCGCCAGCGCTGGCGGTGCCAACGGTGTCATCGGAGAAGAAGATATTTTGCTGTTTCCGCTGTTGCGCAATCTGAGCATGGTAAAAGGCGCCGATTGGCCGAGTGCCGTGCTCAACTATATGCAGCGCATCAGCCAACGTAGCGGCGTGGCCTTATTTTTGGATCGGGCGATTTAAAGGCTTTAGGCTGCCTGAAACGGTGTTTTGCAGAATATCAAACGGAACCCAACACATGAATACAGCCAATACCTATCCCGATGCCATTAACCCGGCAATGGTGGGCGAATACGATGCCCATTGCTTTAGCGGTAGCGGCTATTTTTATGACCAAGTGCTGGAATACCGCGTTTGGTGCCACCCGGAGCGCGGCGCCGAAGACATTTACCAAGGCGATGATTATTTTTATGCTTTTGCCACCTTTGCCGAAGCCTTGGCCTATTCGCAGCAAACCGCCGGTGCCGAAACCCCGCTGGTATTGATACGCCAATACGAATACATCAACGAGCCGTCGCCCGGCGTGTTTGAGCATTGCCACGGCGATCGCATCACCGAATGGCAGCCGCAATGGCTGGCTGGCAGCAAACGCGAGCCGGATTCAATCGCCCGTTTTTTGCAACAGCCGCCAATATAAACCGCCGCATCAATCTTTGCCGCAGCATTGATTTGATGTTTCAGCCTGAGACCTTTGCAAAAGCCCCCGAAATCCTCTACATTTCTCCTTTTAAAGAAACGTAATGGCACAGCCTTTCCTATCCCGAACTTGAACACAGCATCCTCACCCGTTTGGACTTCCACCTCTTCTGCCGTTTCGATGACCTCAACGTACCCGATTACAGCACCCTTAACCGTTACCGTAACTGGCTGGTCAAAGACAGCACCCTGGCCCAACTGCTCGACATCATCAATCGCCAGCTCACCGACAAAGGTTTAAAGATAGAGAAAGCCCAAGCAGCCGTTATCGACGCCACCATCATCCACACCGCCGGTGGCAAACAACGCCAAGCCATCGAAGTAGACGACAATGGCCACATCACCGCCCAAAGCACCCCTAGCAAAGACAGCGATGCGCGTTGGATCAAAAAAGACGGTAAATACCACCTCTGCTACAAACAACACACCCGCACCGACCCGGAAGGCTATATCGAACAACTGCACATCAGCCCAGCCAACAAACATGAATACCTCAACGTATTATACCAATAAAAATAAATAAGCTATAATCACCCTATGCCTAAACTGACCCCAAAAAACCACCAGCTCACCGAGCATGATTTTCTCAAACTCGCCAAAACAGAATCCCACCCACGGGCACGGACACGGACACGGTTGTTTATATTGCACCAACTGCAACAAGGTCAAACACCCGAAGAAATCGCCCCACGGTTTGGACTCCATCCGCTAACCATACACATATTACGGCGCAAATATTGGGAATTCGGTATTGAACAGGCCATTTACGACAAACAGCGACCCGGCCGCAACAGCAAACTAAAGCCGCAAGACCATCAAGCCTTCAAACAACGCATCATCGAAGAACAAGAAAAACGCGAAGGCGGCAGGCTCACCGCCGAAGACATCCATACCATTGCCGCCCAAGAATTCAATGTCCACTACAAACACAGCAGCTGCCTATATCCTTTGTTGCACCGTATCGGCATGAGTTGGATCACCGCCCGCAGCCGCCATCCGCAGGCAGACCCACAAGCGCAAGACGCTTTTAAAAAACTTTACCGACCGGGTAAAAGCGGTATTACCTGAACACATCAAACCCGAACACGTCGACATTTGGTTTCAAGACGAAAGCCGCATCGGACAACAAGGCAGCCTCACCCGTGTATGGCACGAAAAGGGAAAAAGACCACGCATTATCCGCCAACAGCAGTTTGAATACGCCTATATCTTTGGTGCAGTGTGCTTGAGAACCGGAACAACAGCGGCTTTGGTGATGCCTAGTGTGAACAAAGAGGCGATGCTGCTGCATTTACGGCAAATATCGAAAGAAACCCCGAAGGCCGGCATGCTGTGGTGGTGATGGACGGTGCGGGTTGGCATAAGGATGTCAGCGAACTGAAAAACATATCGATATTGAAACTGCCGCCGTATTCACCGGAATTAAACCCTATAGAACGGATATGGCGGCAGCTGAAGCAAACCTCTTTATCCAACCGTTGCTATAAGGGCTATGGGCAGATTGTAGAGGCCGGCTGTGCTGCGTGGAATGCGTTGGTTGCAGAAAAAGACAAGCTCTGTTCGCTGGTGGCTTGTGAATGGGCTTTATTATAGATTATTTATTTTAAATGGTATCAGACCGGCTCAGGGAGCAAATAGAGCAAAGCGGTGCGAAAGCCAATATTCCCTATAAAAGAAATAGGGAAGAGAAAAATAGAGACATGGACTGGTATTTATATAAAATCAGGCATTTGGTAGAGAATGCCTTTTGCCGTTTGAAACATTTTCGAGCGATTGCCAGCCGTTATAATAAGCTCAAACGCAACTTCCACAGTACGGTTTTATTGGGGTGCATTGTGATGTGGTTACCTTTATGACAAGTAATTGTGAACAGACCCTAGTAAAGAAACTAAATAATCCTATGGCGTTGGCTCGCCTAGGTGCTGCGCGAACGACTTTGCGCGAACGACTTTGTAAGGTGTAGGCGCGCCAACAAGTTGTCGTACGTGTATATTGCTGTCGGATTCTCTTATGTGCTACGGTGCTGAAGCGCCGAGTAAACCAGCTCCGCCTTGTTATACCAATTCTAAAAAATACAATACAATAGAACCCAAGCCCAAACTCCCCAAACACCACCATGCCCAAACTAACACCCCGCAAACACCAGCTGACTGATCATGATTTTTTGAAACTGTCCAAAACAGAGTCAAATCCGAGAGCGCGGATCAAATTGCTGATGCTGCACCAACTGAGCTTGAGTCACAGCTTAGACAGCATTGCACAAACCTTCGGCTATAGCAAAGGGGCGGCGGCAGGCTGACTGCTGTTGATATGGCCCGTATTGCCAAGGAAGACTTTAATACCGACTATACACCGAAAGGCATTTACGGCTTATTGTCCCGCATCGGCATCAGCTGGGTATCTGCCCGCAGCCGACATCCCAAAGCGGATCAGCAGGCAATGGATGATTTTAAAAAACTTCGTAAACCATGTTCGGACAGTGCTGCCTGAACACATTGAGCTGTCTGACGTAGACATCTGGTTTCAAGATGAAACCCGTATCGGCCAGCAAGGATCCATCACCCGGGTTTGGCACTATTGCGGCCAAAGGCCGAGGGTCGTACGCCAACAGCAATTTGAGTCTGCCTACTTATTTGGGGCATTCTGCCCCTCAAGCGGCAACAGTGTGGGTTTGGTATTGCCGTATGTAAATAAGCAAGCCATGCAGCTACATATGCAGCATATCAGCAAGGAAGTACCGGAGGGTCGTCATGCAGTGGTGGTTATGGATGGCGCTTTATGGCATCAAGCCGATTTAAACCTACATAACGTGACGATGCTGAAATTGCCGCCGTATTCACCGGAGTTGAATCCGTCTGAACAGATATGGCAGTATTTAAAGCAGCATGATTTATCGAACCGATGCTTTGATGGTTATGATGCGATTGTAGATGCTGCTTGTGCGGCTTGGAATCGGTTACGTGTACAGCTTGAATTGATTCGGTCGATTACCTCTAGGGCTTGGTCTATTGTATGTTAATTCAGAGAATTGGTATTATCTGAATTTTATAGAATTGTTATCAGAATTAAGCGGTAATTGATATAAAAAGGCTGCCTGAAAGCATAATAAAAGCTTTCAGGCAGCCTTTTAAACGGCCACAGCGGTTTAAATCAATTTAATAGCGCCACCAGGCGGATTTTTTCGCCTGCCAAGGTTTTTGCAGATAGGGGCTGTTGGGGAAGTTTTGCGCCAGCACGCGCTGGGTGTCTTCGCTCAATTGCGGCTTATCTAGGTGCTGATAAGCCACCACAGTCATCGCCAGGGCTTCTTCAACAAAAGGCGTGTTCTGGTAGTGTTGAACCACGCTTTGCGCCCGGTTGATTGCGGCCAAATAAGCGCCGCGGTTCATGTAGTAGCGCGCCACCGCCATTTCATTGCCGCCCAAGGCATCCACCAGTTTTTGCATGTGTTCGGCGGCATCGGCAGCGTATTTGCTGTCCGGGTAGCGTTGCACCAGCTCGGCAAAAGCGGCGTAGGATTCGCGGTTGGCTTTGGGGTCGCGGTCGGACCAATCTTGCGCGGCCAGTTTGTTCACAAACGATTTGTCTTCGTTGAGCAGCACCAAGGCTTTCAGGTACAGCGCATAATCCATATTCGGATGTTGCGGATGCATACGCTCAAAGCGCTCAATCGCTGCCAGCGCTTTTTCCGGCTCGTCGTCTTTATAGTAAGCATAGGCGGTATCCAATTGCGCTTGCTGGGCAAAGCGGCCATAAGGATAGCGCGACTGCAAAATTTCGTATAATTTGATGGCGCGGTTATAATTGTTGCTGTTTAACTCATCGTGCGCTTCGGCGTACAGGCGCTCTACCGACCAGCTTTGGGTAATTTGCGCATCTTTGTCTACCGTGCCGGTGCTGGAGCAGGCGCTTAACGCCACGGCCAAACCGGCCATTAAAAGAAATTTTTTCATGAACCACACTTCTTCCTTGGATAACGAAGCCGATTATAGCGATGATTTCGACTTTACGGCAGAGCCTAGCGCACAAAGTTGCGAAAATTTAACCGTGCCCAATGAATTGGCCGGTTTGCGACTGGACGCGGCACTGGCCAAATTGTTGCCCGACTATTCGCGCAGCCGCCTCACCGGCTGGATTAAAGACGGCGCCGTGCTGCTTAACGGCAAGCGCGCACAGCCCAAAGACAAATTGGTGGGCGGCGAGGTGCTGGAAGTTACCATTGTGCCCACCGAAGAAAACCAAGCCTTTGCCGCCGAGCCGATGGATTTGGATATTGTTTACGAAGACGACAGCGTGTTGGTGGTGAACAAACCGGCGGGCATGGTGGTGCATCCGGCGGCGGGCAATTGGCACGGCACCTTGCTTAACGGCTTGCTACACCATTGCCCGGCCTTGGCGCAAGTGCCGCGGGCGGGGATTGTGCACCGGTTGGATAAAGACACCAGCGGCCTGATGGTGGTGGCCAAAACCCTGCCGGCACAAACCCAATTGGTGCAACAGCTGCAAGCGCGCACGGTGAAGCGAGTGTATCGCGCCGTGGCGGACGGCATTGTGCCGTTTGATGGCAAAATCGAAACCCAAATCGGCCGCGACCCGCACAACCGCCTGAAAATGGCAGTGCTGCCGTTTGGCGGCAAAGAAGCGATTACCCATTTGCAGGTGCTGGAGCGCTACCACAACCACAGCTATGTGGAGTGCAAGTTGGAAACCGGCCGCACCCACCAAATCCGCGTGCACATGCGCGCCGCGCGCCATCCGCTGGCGGGCGATCCAGTTTATGGCAACCCGCGCCACAGCGCTTCCGATGAAGTTAAAGCGGCAGTAAAAAGCATGGGTAGGCAAGCCTTGCATGCCTACCGCCTCAGCTTTGTGCATCCGACCAGCGGCGAAACCGTGTCGTTTGAAGCGCCGATGCCAGCCGATATCTACCATTTGCTGTCGGTATTGCGGCTGGAAGCAGGCTTGGACTCTTCCTTAAACCATGCCGACACCGGCCAAACGCCAGCGGGCGGGCAAGACGATGACGACTGGGATGACGACGATTACGATGTGGAAGTGGTGTATGTGCGTGATTAAGTGGTTTCAGGCAGCCTGAAAGGATGATTATGCGTGATTTAAGCCTGAATACGGCTTTGGGGCTGCCTGTCAATGGTGGTGGTGTTTTTTTACAGGCCGATTGGCCCGCATCGCCACGGGTGCGCACCTTAATCAGCACCCGCCAAGGCGGTATCAGCCAAGGGGTGTTTGCCAGCTTGAATGTGGGCGCGCATGTGGGCGACGATGCCGCTGCGGTGGCGCACAATCGGGCGCTGGTAGAGCAGCAGGCGGGCAGGGCGCTGGCCTATCTTAACCAAACCCACAGCACCACCGTGGTGGCCGCTGATGCCGCACTGGCGGCCTTGGAGAAAGGCGAGCCCTTAAATGCGGACGCGAGTGTAGGCTGCGATGGCAGCGCCGCCTGCGCGGTGATGACCGCCGATTGCCTGCCGGTGCTGTTTTGCGACCGTGCCGGCAGCACGGTGGCGGCGGCGCACGCGGGCTGGCGCGGATTGGCGGGCGGTGTGCTGCAAAATACGGTGGCGGCAATGCCGGTGGCACCGCTGGAAATCATGGCTTATTTGGGGCCGGCCATTGGTGCGGATGCTTTTGAAGTGGGGCAGGATGTGTGGGATGCCTTTTGCCTGCCGATGCCGCGTGCCGAAGCGGCGTTTACCGATATCGGTGCGGGCAAATATCTGGCCGATATTTATGCTTTGGCGCGGCTGGCGCTGCAAGATGTGGGGATAAACCAGATCTACGGCGGCCAGCACTGCACGGTGTTGGAGCGCGATGCGTTTTTTTCCTACCGCCGCGACGGCCAAACCGGGCGCATGGTGAGTGCGGTGTGGCTGGAGTGATTGGGCTGGCCGGATTTTGGTTTCAGGCAGCCTGTGGCCATCAAAGGAATGCGTCACTGCCGTGATTTTGTAGAATTCGCAGAATAGGTATTACTTTAAAAAGGAGTTGTTGATGCAGTCACCACAGCCGCGTGTCGGCTTTGTTTTTTTTATGGCCACCGGTTTGATGTTGTTTGCCTTGTTTTTTGGTGCCGGTAATCTGATTTTCCCGGCTTTGATGGGGCAGCAGGCAGGCGATATGAGTGTGCCTGCGGTGTTGGGCTTTGTGTTCACCGGTGCCGGGTTGCCGTTGCTGGGGGTGGTGGCGATGGCGTATTCGGGTGAGCGTGATGTGCAGGCGTTGGCGGGGCGGGTGTCGCCGCTGTTTGGTTTGGGCTTTGCCTTGCTGTTGTATTTATCAATCGGCCCGTTGTTTGGTATGCCGCGCACCGCCACGGTGGCGTTTGAAGTGGGTTTGCTGCCTTTACTGCCCAAGGGGCAGCATCAGCCGGCGCTGGCGGTGTTTAGCCTGCTGTTTTTCGGCTTGGCTTTTTGGCTGGCGATGTCGCCGTCTAAGCTGATTGACCGCATCGGTAAAATACTTACCCCCGTATTGTTGTTGTGTATTGTGTTGTTGGTGGCAGCGGCATGGTGGCAGCCGATGGGCAGCTGGCAGCCTGCACAAGGTGATTTTGCCCAGAGCCCGTTGGCTGCCGGTTTTTTGGCGGGCTATCAAACCATGGATGCGTTGGCATCTTTGGTGTTTGCGATGATGGTGATTGAGGCATTGCGCAGCGCAGGAGTGCGCCAAAGTGTATCGGTGGCGCGGCTTACTATGGGCGCGGGGTTGCTGGGCGGTGTGTTTTTGGCCTTGGTGTATGTGAGTGTGGCGTTTATGGGTGCCAGCAGCGTGGCTATGCTGGGTGTGCTCGACAATGGTGCTCAGGTGCTATCGCGGATTGCGCAATATTATTGGGGCACTGGCGGCAATGTTTTGTTGGCGCTGATTATTTTTCTGGCGTGTTTAAGCACGGCGGTGGGCTTGATTGCCGCTTGTGCCGATTATTTTCAGCGCCTTTATCCGCGCTGGTCGTACCGCAGCTATGCGCTGGCACTGGCATTGATTTCATGCGTGCTGGCCAATAAAGGGCTCAGCGGCATTATTGCTCTTTCGGTGCCCATGTTGATGCTGCTGTATCCGGTGACGGTGGTGTTGATTGTGCTCACTTTCTTACACCGCTGGTTGGGCGGGCGCCAAAGCATGTATGTGTGCGCCATGCTGCCGGCCTTGGCAGTGGGCATATTGGACGCTTGGCACACCGCTTTTGGTTTTAGCCCGGCAAGCCAACAGCTGCTCACGCAATGGTTGCCGTGGTATGGCATCGGCTTAGGCTGGCTGTTGCCCGCCTTGTTGGGCTTAATTGTGGGGCAGATTTATCGCTTGTGGGTAAAGCCCGCGCAGGCACCGGCTTAATGCAAGGCTGCCTGAAAAGGACAACGCCGTTTCAGGCAGCCTTTAACCGGGTAAATGAGGTGGTTTTTATTTCAGGCAGCTTATACAATGCCCGTTTTTGCGTATGGTAACGGCAACCAGCATGAACACAACACCTCATATTCATATTATCGGCATTGGCGGCACTTTTATGGGCGGCGTGGCGGCGATTGCCCAAGAGGCCGGTTTTCGCGTGAGCGGTTGCGATGCCAAGATGTATCCGCCCATGAGTACCCAGCTTGAAGCGCTGGGCATTGAAGTGGTGGAAGGTTTTGAGGCGGCGCAGTTGGATGGCTGTGCCGCCGATGTGTATGTGATTGGCAATGTGGCGCGGCGCGGTTTGCCGGTGGTGGAGGCCATTCTCAACCGAGGGTTGAACTATATTTCCGGGCCGCAATGGCTGGCCGAAAACGTGCTGCACCACCATTGGGTACTGGCCGTGGCCGGTACCCACGGCAAAACCACCACCGCCAGCATGTTGGCCTGGGTGTTGGAAGACGCGGGGCTGGCGCCCGGTTTTCTGATTGGCGGCGTGCCGCAAAACTTTGCCGTGTCGGCACGATTGCCGCAGGCGCCAGCGCAAGATAAGGCGTCGCGCTCGCCGTTTTTTGTGATTGAGGCCGACGAATACGACACCGCCTTTTTCGATAAACGCAGCAAATTCGTGCACTACCGCCCGCGCACCTGTGTGTTGAATAATCTGGAATTCGACCACGCCGATATTTTTGCCAATCTGGCTGCGATTCAAACCCAATTCCACCATTTGTTGCGCACCGTGCCCGGTGACGGCCTGATTGTCAACAACGGCCGCGAAGCCGCGCTAGCTGAAGTGTTGGCGCAAGGATGTTGGACGCCAGTGGCGCCTTTCGGCATTGCCGAAGGCTGGCAAGTAGGCGCGGTGGATGCGTCGGGTGGCTTTGAGGTATTGCTGCACGGCGAGCCGGTGGGGCAGGTGGCGTGGGATTTGTTGGGCGAGCATAACCGCCTCAACGCCTTAGCCGCCATTGCTGCCGCCCGCCATGTGGGCGTGAGCGTTCAGGCAGCCTGTGCGGCGCTGGGGCGGTTTAAAAACGTGAAACGGCGCATGGAAATCCGCGGCGAAGTGAACGGCATCACCGTGTACGATGATTTTGCCCACCATCCTACCGCCATCGCCACCACCGTGGCCGGTTTGCGCCAGAAAGTGGGTGCCGATACCCGTATTCTGGCGGTGCTGGAGCCGCGCTCCAACACCATGAAGCTGGGTGCGATGAAAGCGGCACTGCCCGAGAGTTTGGCCGGGGCGGATAAGGTGTTTTGCTATGCCGGCGGTGTGGATTGGGATGTTCAGGCAGCCTTAAGCCCTTTGGGCGCCAAATTGCATGTGGCGCAGCAGCTCGATGAATTGGTGGCCGCCATTGTGGCGCAAGCCCAGCCGGGCGACCAGATAGTGGTGATGAGCAATGGCGGCTTTGGCGGCATTCACCAGCAATTGTTAACCGCGTTAAAAGGCTAAACCATGCCGCATCTGCATTTAAACCACACCGCCAATTTGGCTGTGGATGCCGATGCCGCATTGGCGGCCTTGAATCGTGTTTTGTTGGAGAGCGGCCTGTTTCAGGCAGCCGACATCAAAAGCCGTGCCCAGGTATTCGAGCATTATTTGGTGGGCGCCGACGACCGCCACACCGCCTATGCCCACATTACCCTGTGGCTGCTCAGCGGGCGCAGCGAAGCAGTGCGCGCTCTGTTGGCACAACAACTGCTGGCAGCCTTGGAACACAGCGTTGGCCGCCCGGCAGCGGCGGTGCAGCTCACCGTGGATATTCAGGAAATGGCGCGCTCGGTGTATGCCAAGGCGGTGTTGCCGCCCGCGCCGTAATGGCTTGATAAAATCATTATCGTAGGTAATTAAAAACGGTTTTAGCCACGCAGAAACTTCGTTTTAGCTGCCTGAAAAAAGCCGCCAAATTTTGGCGGCTTTTTTCAATTCCACACAGTATTTTAAAAGTTAATCATACCAATTCTCTAAATTAACATACAATAAACCAAGCCCTAGAGGTAATCGACCGAATCAATTCAAGCTGTACACGCAACCGATTCCAAGCCACACAAGCAGCATCTACAATCGCATCATAACCATCAAAGCATCGGTTCGATAAATCATGCTGCTTTAAATACTGCCATATCTGTTCAGACGGATTCAATTCCGGTGCATACGGCGGCAGTTTCAGCATCGTCACGTTATGTAGGTTTAAATCGGCTTGATGCCATAAAGCGCCATCCATAACCACCACTGCATGACGACCCTCCGGTACTTCCTTGCTGATATGCTGCATATGTAGCTGCATGGCTTGCTTATCTACATACGGCAATACCAAACCCACACTGTTGCCGGTTGATGGGCAGAATGCCCCAAACAGGTAGGCAGACTCAAATTGCTGTTGGCGTATTACCCTCGGCCTTTGGCCGCAATAGTGCCAAACCCGGGTGATGGATCCTTGCTGGCCGATACGGGTTTCATCTTGAAACCAGATGTCTACGTCAGACAGCTCAATGTGTTCAGGCAGCACTGTCCGAACATGGTTTACGAAGTTTTTAAAATCATCCATTGCCTGCTGATCCGCTTTGGGATGCCGGCTGCGGGCAGATACCCAGCTGATGCCGATGCGGGACAATAAGCCGTAAATGCCTTTCGGTGTGTAGCTGGCATTAAAGTCTTCTTTGGCAATACGGGCAATATCAACAGCAGTCAGCCTGCCGCCGCCCCTTTGCTATAGCCGAAGGTTTGTGCAATGCTGTCTAAGCTGTGACTCAAGCTCAGTTGGTGCAGCATCAGCAATTTGATCCGCGCTCTCGGATTTGACTCTGTTTTGGACAGTTTCAAAAAATCATGATCATTCAGCTGGTGTTTGCGGGGCGTTAGTTTGGGCATGGTGGTGTTTGGGGAGCTTGGGCTTGGGTTTTATGGTGTTGTATTTTTTAGGATTGATATAACTTGGCTTTCAGGCAGCCTTAAGGCTGCCTGAAAGCGTACATTAAGCGATACAGCTTTATTTTTCCGCTGTCCAGCGGTGTTGTGATTCGCGAATCACCGCTTTGGCTTCGTCAATATCACCCCAATGGGTCACTTGAGTGCTGCCCGGTTTTTTCAGGGCTTTGTAGTTGTTGAAGTGAAATTCAATCTGCTTAATCAATTGCGGCGGCAAATCGGCCAAGGTTTGGATGGCATTGCCGGTGTGGCGGTCGTCGGCGGGCACCACCACCACTTTGTCGTCCACTTCACCGTCGTCCACAAATTTCATCACGCCAATCACGCGCGCTTGCAGATAAATGCCGGTGGCGAGCGGTTGGTCGGTAATGATCAGCGCATCCAATTCGTCGCCATCTTCGTCTAAGGTTTGCGGAATAAAACCGTAGTTGGTAGGTTTGGCAAAAATCAGCGGCTCTACGCGATCCAGTTTCATCGCGCCGATGCGGCGGTTCCATTCGATTTTGTGGTTGGAACCCACGGGAATTTCCACCACCACGTTAATCAAGCCGCCGTCTACGTCACCGGCATCGAGAATTTGATTGAAATCGGCCATGCTGTGTTGCTCCTTGCTTGTTTTTGTTGAAAATATGCTTGCCATACCAATTCTATAAAACAACCTAACTGCGTTGGCTCGCCTTGCCGTATACCTATACTGTCTGCGGCTGGCCGCTTGTTATCTTATTTTATATAATCGGTATTATATTGATGAGGCTGCCTGAAAAGGTTTCAGGCAGCCCAATACGCCATTTTGGCACGTTTATGCTGCATTGCAAAATATTGATACAAACGGCGCTTATTGTAATCAATGGCGGCCGTTTTGCCCATATCTACCGGTGCTTTTATGTGTTGCTGCCTGCCCATGGCACGGCGGGCGCCACCAAGCGTTTAAGCTCGGTGTCGATATGGCCGAAGCGCTCGCTGTGTTGGTTCCAATCTTGGCTGGCGGTTTCAATATCGGCCTTGTTGGCGGCAACAAAATTCCACCAAATCACCGGCTCGAAATCCAGCGGCTCGCCGCCAATCAGCATGATGTGGGTGTCGGCCTCGGTGTGGATGGCCAGCTCGCGCTGCCCCGGTGCAATATAGGCCAGCTCATCGGCACCAAAGGTTTCCTCATCCAGTTTCAGGCAGCCTTTTAATACCAAAAAGCCGTATTCAAAAGCCGGGTTGAGGCTTAATACTCGCGCACCGGCACTGGCGATTTTTAAATCCACACCCACAATCGGTGAATATTGCTGCGTGGGCGCGGTGTGGCCGCCAAAACTGCCGGTGGTGAGCACATAGTCGACGCCGCCTGCCGACCACATTGGCAGCTCGGGGTAGTTTTGAAAAGCCGGGGCGATGGTTTGATCTTTGGGCAAGGCAATCCACAATTGCACCGCGTGCAGCTCACGGCTGTGCGGCGGGGTTTGCTCGGTGTGGCTGATGCCGCTGCCCGCGGTCATCAGATTAACCTGATTGCCTTTAATCAGCATTTCATTGCCCAAGCTGTCTTTGTGCAGCACTTCGCCCGCCAGCATCCAGGTAAAGGTTTGCAGATTAATGTGCGGATGGCTGCCCACCTGCAAACCGGGCTCGCCCGGTGCAAACACGCTGGGGCCAGCGTGATCCAGAAAACACCATGCGCCGATGGTGCGTTTTTTGGCCTGCGGCAACAGCCGCGCCACAGGGATGCCGCCCACGTCTTTGGTGTGGGCGGTGAGTTTGAGTATTGAGTCAGCCATAAACAAGCTCCGATTTTTGCAATATTGACCTGAAGTTACGCAGTTGTGTATCAAGGCTGCCTGAAACGTATATATACGACTGCGGTACGGCAGCGATCATTTAATCCACCAACCAAGCATCCAGCGCCTGCACAAACCGGTTTAACAATGCCAATGCACGCGCATCGGTGAGCTGCCCTTGTTCGTCCAGCGCATCAAAGGCGCGGCTGAGGTAGACTTCCGGCGCCACCAATACCGACACGCCCAGCGCCTGCAAAATCTGACGCAAATGCAATCCGGCCGACAAACCGCCGTAAACGCCGGGCGAAGCAGTTACCACCGCCGCTTTTTTGCCGGCCCACACGCCACGCCCGGCCGGGCGCGAGGCAATATCCAAGATATTTTTTACCGCCGCCGGTACGCTGCGGTTGTGCTCGGGGCTCACCACCAACACCACATCCGCCGCCGCAATTTGCCCGCGCACGCGCTCATAGGCTTCAATCGGCTCGGCGTCTAAATCCTGATTATACAAAGGCAGGTCGCCGATTTCGATTTCACTGATTTGCCAGCGCTGCGGCGCCACGCCGGTGATATAGTCGGCCACTTTGCGGTTTATCGAATCGCGGCGCAGGCTGCCCACAATCAAGGCGATGTGTCGGACATGGTGCGGCATGGTGTTCTCCTTATCATTATTGCCATTAGCGCTTGTTGATGCGCTGAAGCGGCTCAATAAAAAATTGCAAACAGGCTTTTATCACTTGTTAACCCGTTTTTCAGGTAGCCTGAATTTATACCAATTCTAAAAAATAAGATAACAAGGCGGCGAGCCGCAGACAGTACAAGTAGTAAGGCAAGGCGAGCCAACGCAGTTAGGTTATTTTTTAGGATTGGTATTATTTTTTCGCGGCCTCAATCTGAATATTCAGCTTCACATTTTTGCTCATGCCCATATTCACCAGATAATTCATGCCCCATTGGGTGCGGTCTAGCGTGGTTTCAAAATCGCCGCCGCACACCGGCTTTTGCAAAATCGGGCTTTGATAGCAATTGAACTTGGTGGCGGTAAGGCTGAGTGGACGGGTTTGCCCCAGTAAAGTTAAAAAGCCATCCACACGGCTCACTTTGCCATCGGCAAAATGCCATTGTTTCGATACAAAACGCATCACCGGATATTCGGCGGCATTGAATAAATCGGCGCTTTTCAAATGGGTATCGAAGCGGCTGTTGCCGCTATTTAAGCTGCTCACCGGAATGGTGATATCGACAAAGCCGGTTTGCGCCGCCGCATCGTATTTCACCGTGCCGGTGAGGTTGTAAAAGCCGCCGTGGTTGGTGCTGGTGCCGAAATGGTCGATGGCAAAGCGGGCATTGGCGTGTGCCGGGTCGATGGTGTATTCATCGGCCAATGCAGTGGTGGCCAGCAGCAGCAAGGCCATTGTAGTGGTGGTTTTAAGCATCATGGCTTATCCTTTCCTAATCAATCAGCGGCGCAAATCCTGATAAGCACCTTTGTTTTCCACTTGGGTATAGCCTTTATTTTGCAAAATCTTTTGCGCCTGGCCGGAGCGGTTGCCGCTGCGGCAATACAGCATCAGCGGCGTGTTTTTATCCGCCGCCACGCTGCCAATGCGCGCCTCGATTTCATTCAGCGGGATATTGATGGCGCCGGGCAAATGACCTTGGGCATATTCCGCCGGGGTGCGCACATCAATCCAGATGGGCGCGGCCACGGCTTGGGTGGTGGGTGTAGCCGGTGCGGCCATCAGCGGCATCGCTGTGGCCAGCAGCAAGGCGCAGAATGTGGTTTTAATCTGTTGGCGGGTGGTTTGGTGCATCATGTTCATTCCCATCACATAAATCAAGGTGCCTATTATGAATGCCGCAGCCCGCCAGCACAAGCCAATGGCCAAATCGTTTACAATGGCTGCCTGAACGCCACCTGCCCGCCTTGCCATGACTCCGGAAACCCAAAAACAGCTCGGCATTACCGAAGCCAGCGCCAAAAAACTGGCCAAGCTGCACATCCACACCTTGTGGGATTTGGTGCTGCACCTGCCGCTGCGCTACGAAGACGAAACCCACATCACCCCGATTGCCGATGCGCCGCTGGCCACACCGGTGCAAATCGAAGCCGAAGTGGTTCATCAAGAAGTGCAATTCCGCCCACGCAAGCAATTGCTCGTAAAAGTAGAAGACGCTGCAGGCAGCCTATTGTTTTTGCGCTTTATCCATTTTTATCCCAGCCAACAAAAACAACTGGCGGTGGGCAACCGCATCCGCGCCTTGGGCGAAATCAAACACGGCTTTTTCGGCAATGAAATGATTCACCCCAAAATCCGCAGCGCCGATCATCAAGGCCTGGCCGAAAGCCTAACGCCGGTTTACCCCACCGTAAACGGCCTGAATCAGCCCACCTTGCGCCGCCTGATTCAGGCAGCCTTAAACCAATTGCCGCTGCACGACAGCCTGCCCGATGCCTTGCTAAGCCAACTCAAGCTGCCGCATCTGGCCGAAAGCTTGGCCTTATTGCACGCACCGCCGCCGGAATTGAGCGTGCGCGACATCCAAAACGGCGCCCTACCCGCTTGGCAACGGCTGAAATTCGACGAGCTGCTGGCACAGCAATTATCCATGCGGCTGGCGCGGCAAAAACGCCTGAGCGGCAGCGCGGCGCCGATACACGGCAATCAATCGCTCAGCACACCTTTACTGGCCGCACTGCCGTTTGCGCTCACCGCCGCCCAGCAACGCACACTAGCCGAAATCAGCCACGATTTAGCACAGCCACACCCCATGCACCGCCTGCTGCAAGGCGATGTGGGCAGCGGCAAAACCATTGTGGCCGCACTGGCGGCGCTGGCCGCCATTGAAGCCGGTTTTCAAGTAGCCGTGATGGCGCCCACCGAAATACTGGCCGAGCAACATTATCTGAAGTTCAGCCAATGGCTGGCGCCTTTGGGTGTGAACATCGCCTGGCTTTCAGGCAGCCTGAAAAAGCGCGCCAAAGACGCCGCCAAAGCCGATATGGCTAACGGCAACACCCAGCTCGCCATCGGCACCCACGCCCTATTTCAAGATGATGTGGCGTTTCACAACTTGGGGCTGGTGATTGTGGACGAACAGCACCGCTTCGGCGTGGCACAGCGGCTGGCGCTGAAAGACAAAGGCGCCGATGTGCATCAGCTAATGATGTCGGCCACCCCGATTCCGCGCACCTTGGCGATGAGTTTTTTTGCCGACCTCGATGTGTCGATAATCGACGAATTGCCGCCGGGGCGCACACCGATTAAAACCAAGCTCGTCAACAACGCCCGCCGTGCAGAAGTAGAAGGCTTTGTGCGCCACACCGTGGCGCAAGGGCGGCAAGTGTATTGGGTGTGCCCCTTAATTGAAGAATCGGAAACCCTGCAACTGCAAACCGCCACCGACACCCATGCCCAGCTTCAGACAGCCTTTGCCGACTTACGCGTAGGCTTGGTACACGGGCGCTTAAAAGCGGCGGAAAAAGCCGCAGTGATGCAGGCGTTTTCTTCAGGCAGCCTGCATATTCTGGTGGCCACCACCGTGATTGAAGTGGGCGTGGATGTGCCCAATGCCAGCTTAATGGTGATTGAACACGCCGAGCGCATGGGGCTGGCGCAACTGCACCAACTGCGCGGGCGCGTGGGGCGCGGTGCCGCCGCCAGCGTGTGCGTGCTGCTGTTTGCCGAGCCTTTATCCGACTTAGCCAAAGCACGGCTGAAAGTGATTTTTGAGCACACCGACGGCTTTGAAATCGCCCGCCAAGACCTCAATATCCGCGGCCCGGGCGAATTTTTAGGCGCCCGCCAAAGCGGCGCGCCCATGCTGCGCTTTGCCAATCTGGAAGAAGACCTGCCCCTTTTAGAAGCCGCCCGCAATCTGGCACCGCAACTGCTGGCACAACAGCCCGAGGTGGTGGAAAAACACCTTAGCCGCTGGCTGGCCAGCCGGGAACATTATTTGGGGGCATGAAGGGGTTTCAGGCAGCCTGAACAGATACCGTAGATTCAATCTCAATAATTCTATAAAAAACCCGCAAGCGGTGGGTTAGGTCACTAAGGCCGTAACCTAACTCTTGCGGGGGTTTCAGTTAGGTTTGGCAACGGCTGCTGTTTGTTGGGTTACGCTCGCGCTAACCCAACGCTTACTCAAAATCCATTAAGAACGGTATTTCAAAACGCACATGGAGAACCCATTAACCCTTTGACTGAAAAGCCTCCACAGCCATGTGTGAGACCAGTCACCTCTGACGAAAAGAAAGCTTGGAAATCAGAAGTAAGATCTCTTACTCATTTCGAGCAGGAGCCATAAATGAATCCATCGTTTATTAGTAAAGACTTGGTTTTCCCTTTGAGTTTAAATTATGTTTCTTGGAATTTTTCAACCCTAACTCTTTCTGGGGAAGAATGGTTTCTTAATTCGGAAAAATCATGGTCGGTTTACAAAGGTGAAGAGTTAATATTTGATGATTGCATTGAAAACGATAAAATTATTTATAAAACTTTAAACGGCCTTTCTTTGTTGCATATAGAAGATTTTTTTATTGATTTACAACAAATAATTAAAATTTATTTTGAGTACGATATATCGATATCTTTTAGTGGAGAAGGTGAGTTTTATGTTGGCAAGAAATAATTTATTGCTACAAATAATATGGTTGATAGTTTAAAGCAGACCGAAAAACTGCCAAGTAACTTCATTATCAAGGCTGAAGCAATTCAACTAGGGTCTGTTCACAATTACTTGTCATAAAGGTAACCACATCACAATGCATCCCAATAAAACCGTACTGTGGAAGTTGCGTTTCAGCTTATCGTAACGGCTGGCAATCGCTCGGAAATGTTTCAAACGGCAAAAGGCATTCTCTACCAAATGCCTGATTTTATATAAATACCAGTCCATGTCTTTATTTTTCTCTTCCCTATTGCTTTTATAGGGAATATTGGCTTTCGCACCGCTTTGCTCTATTTGCTCCCTGAGCCGGTCTGAATCGTAACCTTTGTCCGCATTAACCAACTCAGTTTCGGTAAGGTTGATGTTGTCAAGCAGCTCCGGTGCAACGGTGACATCATGGATATTGCCCGCAGTAACGATAACCTCAACCGGATTGCCTGCAGCATCTACAGCCAGATGAATCTTGCTGGTTCTGCCGCCTCGGCTCATACCGATTGCGTGATCCTCTTGCGCACTGAGCGCTGAGGCTGCGGCGCAGTGTTGGTGAGCACGGATATAACTGCCGTCTATGGCTACCCACTCCAAGTCACTCTCTTGGCTGAGCTGTTTCAAGATTGCAGTAAAAATGCCTTTTTCTGACCAACGGTTATAAGCGGTATAAACAGTATGATATTTGCCGAAATACTCGGGCAAATCCCGCCACGGTATGCCGGTTCTTATTCTGTAAAGTATGCCTTCAAGAATTCTGCGCAAATTGGGTTTGCTATAAATACCCAAATCACGCAGAATAGGTAACAGCTTCGTCCAATGTTCATCTTTGAGTAGTGTACGGGGCATCGCAGGTGTATTGGGGGAGGGTGAGAACTTCCTTTTATGCCTGCGTTTCTTTTTTATTCAAGGGTATGACAAGTAATTGTGAACAGACCCTAGGTTGGAAGTCGTTGATACTTACACTAGGGCCTGTTCACAATTACTTGTCATAAAGGTAACCACATCACAATGCACCCCAATAAAACCGTACTGTGGAAGTTGCGTTTCAGCTTATCGTAACGGCTGGCAATCGCTCGGAAATGTTTCAAACGGCAAAAGGCATTCTCTACCAAATGCCTGATTTTATATAAATACCAGTCCATGTCTTTATTTTTCTCTTCCCTATTTCTTTTATAGGGAATATTGGCTTTCGCACCGCTTTGCTCTATTTGCTCCCTGAGCCGGTCTGAATCGTAACCTTTGTCCGCATTAACCAACTCAGTTTCGGTAAGGTTGATATTGTCAAGCAGCTCCGGTGCAACGGTGACATCATGGATATTGCCCGCAGTAACGATAACCTCAATCGGATTGCCTGCAGCATCTACAGCCAGATGAATCTTGCTGGTTCTGCCGCCTCAGCTCATACCGATTGCGTGATCCTCTTGCGCACTGAGCGCTGAGGCTGCGGCGCAGTGTTGGTGAGCACGGATATAACTGCCGTCTATGGCTACCCACTCCAAGTCACTCTCTTGGCTGAGCTGTTTCAAGATTGCAGTAAAAATGCCTTTTTCTGACCAACGGTTATAAGCGGTATAAACAGTATGATACTTGCCGAAATACTCGGGCAAATCCCGCCACGGTATGCCGGTTCTTATTCTGTGAAGTATGCCTTCAAGAATTCTGCGCAAATTGGGTTTGCTATAAATACCCAAATCACGCAGAATAGGTAACAGCTTCGTCCAATGTTCATCTTTGAGTAGTGTACGGGGCATCGCAGGTGTATTGGGGGGTGTGAGAACTTCCTTTTATGCCTGCGTTTCTTTTTTATTCAAGGGTATGACAAGTAATTGTGAACAGACCCTAATTCCTTTTGTCCAGACACTCTTTGTTTGGTATCCATCATTTACAAAACTTCCTCCAGAGGGGCGGACTGTTTCAACATTTTTGGGCTTGGTTTTGTCGGTATTCTTAATCACCGTTATTTGGATTGGCCTACTTCAACTATTGATTTTTATCCGTAGAAAATGGTCTCTGAGAAAGGGAGTCTCATGAAAATTTCAATATTCAAAATTATAGCTTGCTCTTTCGTACCATTTATCGCCCTACCCGCGTTTGCTGATTTGACCATTATTGAACGGACAGCTGGCCAAGTTGGCAGTAGAGATACCCTACAAGTGGTCGAAAAACCGATAGTACAAAATTACACTTCTTCAGAGATTGAGCAGCTACAACTTGAAAATCTTGTTCTTCGAAATGAAATTACCAGATTGCAGCAAATTCAGGCGGCCACATATCGTGTTCAGCCCTATGCGCAGCCAAATGCTGTTGTTAAGCAAAATACGATAACATTCG
Source organism: Paralysiella testudinis (assembly GCF_016894345.1). Classification (GTDB taxonomy): domain Bacteria; phylum Pseudomonadota; class Gammaproteobacteria; order Burkholderiales; family Neisseriaceae; genus Paralysiella; species Paralysiella testudinis. The sequence continues at coordinate 1,253,345 of NZ_CP069798.1, read as the reverse complement.
GTGTCCGTGGTAATGCTGTCCTAATCAGTGAAGTACAGCTACTTAATTTGGTCAGTCAAATACGTAATGCTAAAGGTGTTACGATTAGAGGTTATACAGATTCAACGGGAACCAGTGCTGTAAATAGGCGCGTAGCAGCACTGCGAGCTGAGTCGTTGAAGAAAAAGTTGGTCGCCAAAGGAATACCTGCATCTAAAATCAAAACGCAAAGTATTTTAGGTAACTATATCGCATCTAATGCGACTGCGGCTGGTCGCGCTAAAAATAGACGGGTGATTATTATATTTCATAATAATTAAATGGTTAGAATATGGGACTGGCTTATCTTAAGACATTAATTCACCACGATTTGTATCACCCTAACGGTTTAATATCGATTATGGGTAGAGTTGCCAAGAAAGCCAATGACATTCCGGCTTACCAAGAACAACTCCAAATTTTACAAGCCGCACTTGAAAATTGGCCAATAAGGTCTTTTAATGGCGAGCAAATGAATTTACACGGTGACCAAATTTGGTTTGATGACAATAGAATTGTTTTGTTGACAGATTTTTGCTTTCAAGAAATGCCATATAGGTTTTTTTGGGTCACGCAGGGATTCCCTAATTTATTAAAGAATCAGATGGGATGCCTTATCCTCATGTTTAGCATTGAGAGCCATGCCGGTAAAAAACATATTTTCCCTGAATGGTTTACTCTATTTGCATTTGAACCTAAGCGAACGGCATTCTATCCACAGCTTGCTTTCCATACTGTGCTCGATGACGTGAATTTCTCACAAATTGATTGGAATGAAGCCGCATTATGTAGAGCACAATTTTATCATCTGCCAACCGAAAGTCAGCTTTATAAGCTACGCCTCGCTAATTGTTTAGTCCCTGAATTTTATGGAGTATCATTACCCCAATTAAAAGAGACCGACTTATGGCAAGCATATTGCATGGTAACGCCAAGACTACGCCTAGAATCAGAAAAGAAATACAAGAGTCTGAAGAGAGCATCGCAGCGTTAGCTAAAAATACAATATTAATTTCAAAACCGTTCTCTACTGGAAACACGCAGATTCGGTCGAAGATAAAAAGTCCGGCCCCAAAACCCGCCCCAGCGTGTTGACCGAATCGGAGCAGCAGGCAATCTGTACCGTCCGGCGACATCTGCGGCTGTCATTGGACGAGCTGTATATCATCTTCAAGCCCAATATTCCAAAGCTGAGCCGCTCCAATCTGCACCGGTGCTTGCAACATCACGGATTGTCGCGCTTACCCAAGAATGAATCCGATGGCCAAAAAGGTAAAAAACATTCAAACAATATCCGGTTGGCTTTGTCCATATCGACATCACCGAGGTGCGTTGTGAAACCGGCAAGCTGTACCTGTTTGTCGCCATCGACCGCAAAACCAAATATGTTTATGCAGAACTTCATCCGCGTATGACGCAGAAAACCGCCGTTTCTTTTCTGCGCAACCTACAACAAGATTGTGTGTTTAAAATCACCCATATCCTAACGGACAACGGTGCGCAGTTTACCTACAACTTGCTGAGCCAAGCACAACGGCCTGATAAGGAGCATCCGTTTGACGAGCTTTGCCGGCATTTGGGCATTGAGCACCGTACCACGAAATTCCGTCATCCATGGACGAACGGGCAGGTGGAGATTACCAACAAGATGCTGAAAGAGGTAACGGTCAAACGCTTCCACTATGAGCATCCTGACGAACTTAAACGGCACTTGATGGTATTTTTGCTGTATTACAACCATCAACGCCCCTTACGGTCGTTGAAGTACAAAACGCCTTGGCAGGCTTTGGAAGATTGCTATAATCTAGAGCCTGAATTGTTTCGTGAAAATCCATTCCAGAAGATTATGGGTCTTAACAATTAATCATATTCACCGTTGATTCTTCAATAATTATCATTATCTTAAACTTTCATTGTATGGGGTCTTATTTTGAGAAATGATAAAATCATCATAGCACTTTCTCACAAAAATCGGCTGGGGTGACAATCTGTGTCCGTCCGATGTGGCCGCGTTGCAATAATCCAGCACGTTTATCACCGGTAATCAAGTAATCCGCATTACTGGCCAATGCCATCGCCAATAAAAAGGCATCATCAGGGTCATCAGTTTCGTGTTCAATCGTTAAGCTCTCCAGAACAATGGCGCGTTGTAAATTATTGAGCATTGTTCCTACCTTAGATGGCTGCAATGCCGCTTTTAGTCTTGGGTATCGACTGGCTCTGCGGATTTCATCCAATTGCAACTGTGAAGTCACAAGCTCATAACATCCAGTACGCCAAGCCCGGTAAATCACATCAGGTTTACCGTGCGGCGAAATCAATGCACTGAATAAAATATTGGTATCTAAGACGACCTTCATTAACTTTGACGCGCCCAATCAAGTGCCTCATCCACCATTGAGGCTAATTCGGTCTCATCGAACTTAATATTAGCCGCTTTGGCTTGTTTGGCCGTCAATTCCAAAATATGTGCCTGCACCGCTTCCTCAATAAAGCGCGACAACTCACCTTTCCTGCCGCGACCTTGGTTGACAAGAAACCTACGTAAATCTTGGTCTGTCGTGGTAGAAACTGCTACATTCCAGCGAGCCATTTCCATAATACATCTCCTTAATTGTGTTTATGTGTTTATGTGTTTATACTCTTAAGTATTGATGTGTGCAATATCTTTGATACCCTTCCTAAAAAAGGGAAGATTACGTTTTAACACATTGATGGCACCGACCATATCTAGTCCTCCCTGAAGAATCCCCACCCTCATGATTTAATTAAACAAACGCTCAAAATCCACTATAATCAACTGCAAGAAACCCCCAATCTACCCCAAAAACCTTGCAGTTATGAAGCCCAAACACACGGACAACCACCCCGACCTATTCCAATTACAGCTGTCCCAAATCATCAACATGAGCCACCCATTGGTTAAACTGGCGCATCAGATTAACTGGGACAGAATCGCCACCCAAATCGACACCGTCTACACCACCGGCCCCGGCCACCCGCCGCTACCCACCCGCCTTTTGGCCGGACTGCATTACCTCAAACACGCCTTTGACGAAAGCGATGAAAGCGTATTGGTACGCTGGCTGGAAAACCCCTACTGGCAATATTTTTGCGGCTACTCATTCCTACAGCACCAACTTCCCCTACACCCCACCTCACTGGTCAAATGGCGCCGGCGGGTAGGAGATAAAGCCGAAGCCCTACTGATTGAAACACTGCGCACAGCCCAAGAAAGCGGTGCCATCCAACCCAGCGAATTTCACCACATCAACGTCGACACCACCGTACAAGAAAAGAACATCACCTTTCCCACAGACGCCAAGCTCTACCACAAAGCCCGGCAAGTATTGGTCAAAGCCGCTCAAGAGCACAATATTCCCTTACGCCAAAGCTATGCGCGCAGCGGCAAGAAAGCCTTCATCCTCAACAACCGCTATCGTCATGCCCGCCAATACAAACGTGCCAACAAAGCCTGCAAAACTTTAAAAAACTACCTTGGCCGCATCATTCGCGAACTGGAACGCAAAGGCAGCCAAACCGATCAAGCCCTACAAAGCCTATTGGATCGCGCCCGACTGATTTACCGACAACAAACCGGCGACACCAACAAAATCTACAGTTGGCATGAAACCGCAGTGCATTGCATCGGCAAAGGCAAAGCACACAAAAAATACGAATTCGGTAATAAAGTTTCCCTCGTCAGCAGCTCGAAGAACAACTGGGTATTGAGTGCCCAAGGATTAGCCAACCCTTACGACGGGCATACACTGGCTGATGCATTGGCACACATGCAGCAAGTGTGTGGGCATAGCCCGCAACATGTCTACTGTGACCAAGGATACCGGGGACATCAACAAAACGGATCGGGCAAGCCTATCATCCATCTGGTCGGTAAGATTCCGAAAACAGCGAGCCGCAGTATGAAAAGATGGATGAAACGCAGAGCAGCAATAGAACCGATAATAGGCCACTTAAAGGCGGATAACCGTATGGGCAGAAACCACCTGAAAGGGAAGCAGGCAACCGTTTGAACCCGATTCTGGCTGCCGCTGCCTACAACCTGCGCAAATTACTGGCGTGGTTGTATTTTTGGCTTATGGGGTGGGTGGGAGAGAGTCGGGAAGAATGGATTCTTCAGGGGTGACTATTGAAATATGCTGCACGTCCGTTATCCGTGTAGTAGGTGTTACCAATACGGTTTAAATCTTCTCGGTAGTTCACATAGTCATACGTGTATGAGTTCACGACAGCTTCTTGGGCATAGGCCGCCAAGGTAGCTGGGGTCACTAGCGGATTATCAGAGGCCGCAGCCTGACAAATAGCTCGATTGTCCGTCGTGGCTATGTATTTGTATTTAGGGAATACCGCCACCCATGTATAAACTACCACACCCACCAATAAAGCCATCAAGGCAACCAATGTCCAAATTCGCTTGTTGCTGCTTTTAGCCTGTAATAAAGCCAGCTTCAGCTCTGCGTTTTCAGCGATAACCTGCTCTAAAGGTGATGTCGGTGGGGTAAGATACTGCTCTACCAAGGCACGTTTCTCTAACTCTTTATCAGAGATATTGCCTTCATGACTATCCTCGTCGGGTTCATCCTGCTTCGCGGAATCGGGCAAATCCTTTTCAAGGTCTTTATCTTCTGCCGACACAACTTTGCTCCTTACTTTACTTTAACTGTTTGGAACTACTCTGCTAAACGAATTTTCCCTGTTTCCGTATCGTAAACACAGGTTAACTCAGAGCCATCCGTAAAAATAACTTGCTCAAAATTTTTAAGCAGTAACAGCGATGTCGTGCCTGCAATGAAAATAATCACAAATATAGCCAGTAATATTTTTCCCGCCCATTCCAATTGAACCAAAATAGCCAGATAACGCCGATAAGTACGTTTATCAAAATTATCTTCTGGCTCCGACCATGTGGTTGATATTGATTCTGTTTCCTGACTTTGCATTATGATAGTCCTCAAAGATGCTTCATTCTAGGGTCTGTTCACAATTACTTGTCATAAAGGTAACCACATCACAATGCACCCCAATAAAACCGTACTGTGGAAGTTACGTTTCAGCTTATCGTAACGGCTGGCAATCGCTCGGAAATGTTTCAAACGGCAAAAGGCATTCTCTACCAAATGCCTGATTTTATATAAATACCAGTCCATGTCTTTATTTTTCTCTTCCCTATTGCTTTTATAGGGAATATTGGCTTTCGCACCGCTTTGCTCTATTTGCTCCCTGAGCCGGTCTGAATCGTAACCTTTGTCCGCATTAACCAACTCAGTTTCGGCAAGGTTGATGTTGTCAAGCAGCTCCGGTGCAACGGTGACATCATGGATATTGCCCGCAGTAACGATAACCTCAACCGGATTGCCTGCAGCATCTACAGCCAAATGAATCTTGCTGGTTCTGCCGCCTCGGCTCATACCGATTGCGTGATCCTCTTGTGCACTGAGCGCTGAGGCGCAGTGTTGGTGGGCACGGATATAACTGCCGTCTATGGCTACCCACTCCAAGTCACTCTCTTGGCTGAGCTGTTTCAAGATTGCAGTAAAAATGCCTTTTTCTGACCAACGGTTATAAGCGGTATAAACAGTATGATACTTGCCGAAATACTCGGGTAAATCCCGCCACGGTATGCCGGTTCTTATTCTGTAAAGTATGCCTTCAAGAATTCTGCGCAAATTGGGTTTGCTATAAATACCCAAATCACGCAGAATAGATAACAGCTTCGTCCAATGTTCATCTTTGAGTAGTGTACGGGGCATCGCAGGTGTATTGGGGGAGGGTGAGAACTTCCTTTTATGCCTGCGTTTCTTTTTTATTCAAGGGTATGACAAGTAATTGTGAACAGACCCTAGACCACTACAACAGTCTCACCCTAAAAGAAACCTTATCCAAGTTCTTAGTGGACATCGAGCCGAATGCAAATCAACCGGATTCATCGCCAGATAACGGTCGTCTTGACTCGCCATCAATCTAACCCTCCTACTTTCAGCAAGCTGTCTTCTGCTGATTGCTTTACGGCACAATTCACCTCACCGCCAACACTGAGCAGCCCGTAGTCCAGTTGCCCTCAAAACTCAAACCAAGGCTAGCCAGAATCACCCTTGCCATTCAGAGCAACAGCCCGAAGAAAATAATGGAATAGATTTTTAGATGCCATAAGGCATACTAATTATATCATAATTTTTCAAAAGCGCCAATAAATTCTTGACATGAATGCAAAAATATGCTATAATATAAATTACTCTAAGGTGATGAAAGGCTTCTCCGTCATGAATCATGAAACCAAAATTGCGCTACTGGCTGAATTCGAACGACCGAAAGTAGTCATGTTTACGCCAGAAGAAATTGCACTCTTAAAAGAAAATTATATTGAAGCTGTCGTAAGCTGCGCTCTTGAGAATGCCGAGCCGGATGAGTTTGGAAAAGTATTAACCATGGAGTGGGTACGCGGTGAGTTGACTGACCAGCAATTTAATTACATTGTAGCTGGATTGGAGCCGGAAGAAACTGCTCGCATTGAGGCTAAAATCGCACGTATGCGTGAATTAGGGCTGAGCTGGAAAGATTTGTGAAATGAGCAACCAGAAATCTTTTAATATAATTGTTTCAAAAAACTTGATGGCAGCAGCAAGAGAATTACAACGCACAAAAGATTTTAGCTATCAAGGACTTCTCAAATTACACGCAAATACTTTCCAAGATAATCCCGAATACCCGCAAGACGTTTCTGCTCAATTACGTATGTACGGACGGGTGCGCAGCCACGATAATGAAGATGACCACGGCTGGAGCAAAAATCGTCCAATTGAGAACTATGGCCATTCGCTTACGGTTTATTCAAATATGAGCCCACAAGACATAGATCGGGCTGATGCAGCCATCAATTTATGTCGACCTGAAAACATGCAAGGCTTATCGATGGATGCAAAAATGGAACATTTGGCCACTGCATATAAAGAATTGGACTATTTGCATTCATTCGGAGATGGTAATAGTCGAGTTAATCGAGCATTCATTAGTAAATTAGCCGAAGCATCTGGTGTCAAAATCGACTGGAATCAGATCAGTCAAACAAAAATGTATGTTGCACGTGATAAAGCCTTGGCTGAATCAGCACTATCTCATCGAAGTGCTGAGTTAGCTTGTATGCAAATGCCAGATGGCCGTTGGGTCGATGAAATTCTGAAAGAAAATTTGACGAATCTGAATCAACAATTCCCTGACGTAACTTTGAAAAGTGTCGTAAAGGCAATCTCTGCGGAAATCAAACAAGAACAACAAAACAAGCTCATTGCTACCACGGCGGCAGTGACGGCCATTGAAAAACAAATTGATAAGGAAATGATGATGGAAAACACCTTAACCGCTAAGAATTTTATCGGGACTCAGCCGGTTGTTTATACATCTGCAAGCAGGACAACTGAACTACAGCAGAATCGTGAAGCTGCTTTTACTGACTATGCCCAACACATTCGAACCATGTTGCTTGACTTCAATAATGAGACTCAGGCCAAAATTGTTGCCTATGTAAATTCACCTAAGCCCAGTATTCAACCTGTTCCAGAAAATCTTTTTGAAGACATCGGCAAAAACGTAGAGACATTACTTCAACGTTATGAGACTGAGCAAATACCCGAACCTAGAATGGAATTTGAAACCAACAAAACCCTCAACAATACTACGCCAGAGCCCACGCCTGATGTTAACTCCCCAGACCCTTGGTGATGCAAAAGGGTAGCGCTACTTTAAATAACGCTACCCTTAAAAAGAATAACCTCTGGATGAATCTCTGGCTTTCTTAGCGGCCTCTTCCGGCGTATTTAATACATCATTAGCCCGCTTCATTGCGGTAAGGTTCGCCGCTTCGATTTCTGGCTTCCATGTTAAACATTGCGCTTTCAATACTTCTTTTTCTTTTCCAGTCATCTGTAGCATCACCGATGCAGCGGAAGGCAATAACTTTTGTTGAGCTTTCACATCTCCTTCTAGTGCATCTAATAGCAAACCCAGCTGTTTTTCAAGATTGAAGAGAACATGAGGCTCGGCCTTCTCAACATGCCTGTTTAAAAGCATATGTAAATTCATTTCTTTGCCGGGCAAAAGCAGCTCAATGACATTCGATTCAAACGGATTAGCAACAATTTGCCGAATTCCCGTGTTATTAAAACTATCATTCCTCTCTAATATTTCCTGTAAGCTCAGACTGTTTCTGTATTCCAATGCTTGCAGTCCGTCTTGGATATAGCTTTGAATTTCGCCAAAACCAGCAAAATAGTTCCTGCTTCGTGTAAGTAAATTCAAATCTCTCGCTGCATACAAATCCCGAATTTTGATGTTGTCCCAGCTAAATGGCAAATTAATAGCTTCTGCTAATTTGCCAATGAATAATCTAATTGTGCGGCTGTTACCGTCTTGAAAGGGATGGAGGAAATCCAAAATTTCGTATGTATTGACCAATGTATCTTTTTTCTGTTGGAGCGAAGCTGATTGCAACCTCTCAATATCAAGGGAAGCTAACCATTCCTCAACCACGGCAAAATCATCTGGTTGCGCGCACGAATAATATGTGTGCACCGTGGTTTTTTCATACGACCGGAGCTTAGTCCACGGACTATATAGTTCAGCTTGAGTACGAAATTCTCCCGGCGAAAATTCAAGATATTCTGCCGGGAGATCAAGAAAAACAGAGGCCACGTCTTCTGCAAACCACGCTTTAGGGAAGTCCTGAAAAATCTTGGCATGAAGCGTTTTTAAATACGCAAGAGAAAATTTTGCTGGCGACTCTTCACTCCCTATCTCTACTATGCGCATAGAGGTGAGTGCCCCCTGATACCGTTCGGCAATTTCAACTGCCTTAAGTTCATTATAGTCACTCATAACTTAACTCTGGTATCTATAATTTAATTCATTCAACTGCTCTTTCAAATCCAATATAGCCGCATGGGTAATTTGATTAGCACATTCTGCCCAATCTATATCGCCTTCAATATATCGAGCATAAACTTTCTTGACATGCTGACCCGGGTCTTGTCCTTCCAAACGAACAATAGCCAACGCTTCACGCACAATCTGATACCGACGCTGCTTTTCTGTAGCTCCTTCAGATGAAGAAACAGACGCCTCTGATTGTCTAAGTTGTTCCATTTCCATAGCGCATTACCCTCGCTTAAATTTAAGCAATTAACCATTATAGCATATTTTTGTATTTATGTCAAGAATTTATTGGCGAGGTTGAAAAGTTATGATATAATTTCAAACGCCTTTTAGACATTTGAAATATCCATTTCATGATTTTCTTCCGGTTGTTGCTCTAATGAAAATTTCGCAAAGAATGCATCTAAATCAGGCCAGTCCCTGTACGCTTGCTCTGTCATGGCACGTTTAATCCTTCATTGGAGATGCAACTGCTTGGCTTGAATAAGTTGAATTAAATCTTGAACCAACATGTATATACTGCTTGAGGAGGCACCAAAATTAATGACTCGTTCATCATACAATGTGCCGTTGTCTTTATCCCATCCCGCTTCCAACACATGTAAAATTTCTTTTGGTTGGCTCATGAACAGATGATGGTCATCAATGATTCTGCCTAATTGTAATGCGACCTTATTTCCGTTCAAAAAAACCATGGCATAGAAAGCTTCTGACCAAACCACAGTCTCGCCATCATCCAGAGATAAAGAATCAATAAACTGCTCTATAATTGATTTCGGGAGCCCTTGTATTCGGATATGTTTAAAATCAGGGAGCTGGTGCGGGACTGTCATTTTGAGTTCCTCGTCCGAACAGGCTTCTCACGCAATCGGTAATTTTTGTCACAATCTCTTTAATATGCTCACGCATCTGCTCCAAAAATTCCATTAGCTGTTGGTAATGGCTCTTGTCTTCCCCTAACGTTTTAGGCACCTCAGCAGTTGCACTTTCCATGCTCTCCTGACTCCTTTCGTATTCATCAAAGGCGTTTTTAAAATGCTTATTATTCGAATCAAGGTAGCTAAAGTCGTTGGTCAAATATTCATGGTTGGCTTTCCAATCTGACAAAGCTTCATCCATTTTTGTTTTGGCGGCGCGAGCTTGTGAATCATTTTCAAACGCTTGATTGAAAACACTGGAAATATCTTCCATCCCAGATTCCGTGCTATTGATTCCAGCAATAACATCGGCCTCTGGAATGCCTTCTTTGCCAGCATATTCTTTAATTTGCTGCCTTACTTTTTGCATCTGTTTAGACTGCCACATCTCCTCTAAGCCACCTATATAATTGGTTTCGGCATTTTTAAGGTTTTCCATGCGGAACAACAAATTTGAGGGAATAGACGACTGTGATTCATTAATATTAATACTGGCCATGCCAGCAGCGATATTAACGTTATTTTCCCGCTCAATTGATTTACTGTCATTTAACGAATCATTGGCGGCCTCAGCCTGAGTTTGATTTGCAGCGGCTGCTTTTTTCATTTCATTACCTAAAGCATTAATGGCTTTAGAACCCAGTTGAGCTAATCCACCAGCAAAATTAGCTGTTAAGACCCATAATCTTCTGGAATGGATTTTCACGAAACAATTCAGGCTCTAGATTATAGCAATCTTCCAAAGCCTGCCAAGGCGTTTTGTACTTCAACGACCGTAAGGGGCGTTGATGGTTGTAATACAGCAAAAATACCATCAAGTGCCGTTTAAGTTCGTCAGGATGCTCATAGTGGAAGCGTTTGACCGTTACCTCTTTCAGCATCTTGTTGGTAATCTCCACCTGCCCGTTCGTCCATGGATGACGGAATTTCGTGGTACGGTGCTCAATGCCCAAATGCCGGCAAAGCTCGTCAAACGGATGCTCCTTATCAGGCCGTTGTGCTTGGCTCAGCAAGTTGTAGGTAAACTGCGCACCGTTGTCCGTTAGGATATGGGTGATTTTAAACACACAATCTTGTTGTAGGTTGCGCAGAAAAGAAACGGCGGTTTTCTGCGTCATACGCGGATGAAGTTCTGCATAAACATATTTGGTTTTGCGGTCGATGGCGACAAACAGGTACAGCTTGCCGGTTTCACAACGCACCTCGGTGATGTCGATATGGACAAAGCCAACCGGATATTGTTTGAATGTTTTTTACCTTTTTGGCCATCGGATTCATTCTTGGGTAAGCGCGACAATCCGTGATGTTGCAAGCACCGGTGCAGATTGGAGCGGCTCAGCTTTGGAATATTGGGCTTGAAGATGATATACAGCTCGTCCAATGACAGCCGCAGATGTCGCCGGACGGTACAGATTGCCTGCTGCTCCAATTCGGTCAACACGCTGGGGCGGGTTTTGGGGCCGGACTTTTTATCTTCGACCGAATCTGCGTGTTTCCAGTAGAGAACGGTTTTGAAATTAATATTGTATTTTTAGCTAACGCTGCGATGCTCTCTTCAGACTCTTGTATTTCTTTTCTGATTCTAGGCGTAGTCTTGGCGTTACCATGCAATATGCTTGCCATAAGTCGGTCTCTTTTAATTGGGGTAATGATACTCCATAAAATTCAGGGACTAAACAATTAGCCAAGCTTTGGCCAAGAGAAATTCCGGGCTGGCTAACTTGTTTCACAGCGCCGCCTTGATCAGTCTGTTGCTGCCGTATATCTGAATTGGACAGCGCCGAGGTTTGATTGGCCTCGTTTTTATTTACAATCTCTGCCAGCAAACTCAGAAGTTGGTTGGCCTCATCCTTTGCTTCATTAGCTTCTTCTTTTGGCTGCGCAGTGTCTACAGCTGCACTATTCGCTTCAGTCGATTTCACTATTTCTGTTACGGGTTGAGCAGCATTCTGATTTTGTTGGTACTGTTGTAGCAGCACGAGTAACTGCTTGCCAAAAGGCGTATTGATGAATCTTTGAAATTCATGTTCAGTTAATGGCCGCCGCTTTTCTTCAATTTCCTCTGCTTCATCATATTGGATAATCTCTGCATCAACGGCTATCACTTTTTCTTGTTCAAAATCTACTTTGTCTTCAAAAATCATTAATTGCTTTTCATCAGCAGAAACATCATCAGGGGTGGCAACCGCCCCCTCTACGCTCATCGCCAGCGCATCAGCAAGCTCACTTGGATCATCCTCAACCAGCTCGGTGACCACATCCGTGTTTTCCAGCACTTCCGATTCAGCGGCTTGCATTGCTACTAGAAATGCATCATTTACATCCGCCTCAACTGACTCAGGCATGTTCTCACCCGTCTCTGTTGTCCAATCGTCTTGTACAATAACTTCATCAATACTGGCCATGTGATTTCTCCTACCGAATGGTATTGCTGATTTGGTTTATTTTGCTTTCATTTTCTTTTTAATCGGCCATTATTTTCTGTCGCTCCAACCTGATTGATACTAAGTTGGCCAATTGTGCTTCAACTCGGCGCCGCCTACCGCCTCAAGGAAGAGTTCCTGAACATCTGGAATCTGGAAAACGAGTCTGACGCCAAGGAAGAGTACCGGCGCTGGCATTCAAGCCTGACCCCGGAGGAACGCCCTCAGTGGGCACCGCTGACCACGGCAATGAGCAACTGGGAGGCGGAAATCTTCGCCTACTTCGGTGACGGCAAGCGCAACACCAACGCCTTCACCGAGTCGATGAACCGGCAAATGAAAGACCTCAACCGGGCAGCACGGAGCATGTCGTTCGAGATGTTCCGGGCCAAGATGCTGTTCTCGGTTGAACACAGGATGAAGCGCAAGGAAAAGCCTCGCCGGGAATCGCCCTTCACAATGAGCTATGGCGTCCCTACGGACGCCGACCTTGCACGAGCGGCACCCGCCATGGTGGACATGGGGGTGCCTATAGGGAAGCTCTTGGAACGCTTCTTGGAGCCTCCCATCAACATCACGCCACCACCTTCGGAAGCCGGGTAGAAGTTCGCTTCATCAACCCGATATTCCGAATACCCCGTAAATCATTCGAATCTCCAAAAAGAAAGCCGCTTCTTTTTGAAGCGGCCGGAATTGGGTTGATGCTGATGCTGATGGTGGAACAAAGACAACTCTAGACTTGGGACAAAGCCTATTCCAATATATCCTGAAATTCTTGAATGGCAACTTGATACCCGCCACACCACGCCAAATAAGCCCAATTAGGGCGATTATCGTAATAGCCTGTCTCAGAAGATACAGCGCCCGATTTCTTGTTTTCTTTTAACCCTATAACCCTAACCTGAAAACCGGAAATTAAGGCAGCAATCAAGCTGCTTCACAGGCTCCGTCTCACTAAAGTGAGCAGACTCGGGAAACAACACAGCTATTCTTTATCAATAGCCAAGGTTGAATTCTGTTGGGGCAGGAAGACGGCATCGAACCGCCACACGCAGCGTTCGGTATCCCCAGAGGCTTTGCCCCGATACCTACCGGCCGCCGCTCTACCAATTAAGCTATTCCTGCGGTGCAATAAAAAAGCCACTTCGGTTCAAGTGGCTTTTTTACAGTGTTGATTCAATCAATTAATAAAAGAAAATCCATTATAAATGCCTTTCCACATCTTGTCGTTGGTGCAAAATGCGGATAACGTCCAAATGGTCGGCATACTCCAAAAAATAGATGACATGCGAGCCACAGAAATATTTTTGGAAATTAGGCAAAACAGAGGGACGCCCTTGTTTTGTACCCGCCGCCAGCCCTTCGAATGCGGCGACAAACCCGTTGTGGTAAGTATCCGCCTGCTCTATCGACCAGTTTTCAAGCGTGTACAGCCAAATTTCCTCAAGATCAGCTTCAGCCAAGGGCGATAATCGGTAAGGTTTAGCCATGCTTTGCATGCATCCGGTTTAAAAATGTCTCACTGTTGAATGGTTCCGGTTCACCGGATTGGCAGCCTGCATCCAAGGCATCTTGCAGTGCTTTTACCCGGGATTCATGCTCTTCCAGTAGGCGCAATCCGGCTCTGATAACATCGCTGGCTGAACCATAGCGCCCGCCTTGTACTTGGACATCAATAAAATTGGTGAAATGTTGTCCGAGGGATACAGATGTATTACGCATAAAATGCTCCTTGGAATATAGGCAATCTTGTAAATTATGGGCTGAAGTATTACCAATATATACCAAATATACATACTACGCCAAATAAAACCACACAAAAGCCCACTTAAACAAATGGGCTTGAATCTGGGCTTTCCTTACTGTGCTACAGGAACCGGATTATCCAGACACCAAGCAAAACGGCCGTTTTCACTGCGGCACCATTTTTCCAACCGCACCCGCAAAGAGTTGGGGTCGGGAATGATGGGGATGTTTTGCAGCAGATGGCTGAAATGGCGGTTTTCAAAGCTCAGGCTCATCAGGCTGTCTACGGCTACCTGAATCTGCTTTTCTTCGGTGGCAGTGAGTTTGCCGTTTTCATCTTCGCCGCACATGCCCACCAAGGTGTACAGAAACTCACGATTGGCCGGATTGTCCGGCAGTTGGAACGGATTCAGCCCGGTGGGTTTACCGGCTTCCAGTGCAAAATAATTCCCGCCCACCGCACGGATAAAAATTTCCATGCCCCGATCCAAATCCATCACAAACAGGCTGGGATTGAAGCGTTCGGTAAATGCCACAATGGCGGTTTGCAGTGTGGTTTTACCGGTGCCGGTGGCACCCAACATCAGGGTATGGCCGGCAATTTTTCGCCGATGTTGTCTTCTTTCGGATTGGAGAAATGCCAATTGAAGTCAAATACGGTTTTGGACACGGTTTGCAGCGGCATAACGGCACTGCCGTCACCCAAGGGGTTGCCGGTTTTTTGCCGTAGGAGTAGTTGTGGATGCCGAAGGTGGTGGCCAGATTGGCGGTGGTTTTGGGAAACGAGCGTGGCCGCTCTTTGCTGCCGGGCACTTGGCTGAAGAAGGTAGCCGGTGCCGACATGCCGGCTTTGGTGAAGCGGTAACCGCCGGCATTGAGGAAGGCCGAGTACGCGCGGGCACCGTTATCAGCAGCCTGTTCTGCCGTTTTACCATATACCACCAATACAGCATGATAATCACCGAACATCAGTTCACCGGTAACCAACTTGCCTTGTCCTTCCTGCAATTCTTCCATCTGCTCTTTGGCCATATCACCGGCCGATTCCAGATTGTTCAACTGTTTGCGGATGGTGCCCTGCATATCGTAAGGGTTTACAAAAATCAGGCTCTGGGTAAAGGTGAACTCAAACGGCAAGGTCAATATATTGGTGAGGATTTTCGGTTTGCTGACGCCGTAGTCTTTTAAATCCCACATCTGCGCAAACTTTCGTTTGCCAGCCTGTGGACGGATTTCGCAAACATCGGTACCAAAGTGCAAATCGGCACCGGCGATGGCTTGGTAAGCATCTATATTGGTCAGCGGTATTTGCTGATGGCTGCCGTTAATCAGGCTGCCAAAGAACTCATACACTTCTGAAAAAGCCACGCCATCTTGGTTTTGATAGGCACTCAATAAGGTGGGTTCATACGGCTCCAACATGCGCATCAAAATGGCGATTTGTTCTTCCGCTTCTTTGATGCCGCTGTTGATGTTGTCGGTTTTAATCACCACGCTTAAGTGAAAGACGTTTTCAAAATAGTCTTTTTCTTGGAAACGCTGCAAATATTTCTCGGTAAAGCGTTGGCAAAATGCGGTATCAAAGCGGTATTGGCGGTCAAAATTGATTTTTGCCGCTGCAATGTCCCCCACACCGCCAAGCGGTTACCGAGGGTTTTACCCATCCCGGCCAACAATAGGCGCAGTGACACAAACTGGGTAAAAGGTGCTTGTCGTCCACACCATCAAAGGTAAGCCCTGCATGCGGATGGTGAAACCCACATGGCCGGATTTGTAATGGACGATGTTATTGGTGACGTGTTGGCAGACTTTGGGCAGAAAGTCCGACTGTGCCGGCTGCCCCTTCAGCGCCTTGCTCAAAAAATCGCTGATAATCACTTTGTTGTCTCCCGTATTTGGTGGCGAGTATGGTATTGGTGCCATTGAACAGCTTGGCATTGCGGCGGCGAACAAACCATTGCATTTCCGACACAATAATGCGCAATGCTTGGTCATCGTTGGCACAGATATGGCGTAAAAGGCAATCATCGGCGCAGGTAACAACAGAAAAACAATGCCGAACCTTCTAGGAACGGCATTGCCACCATTGAGGCCATAACACCGGTAAAACCGCAGATGGCCAATGCCGGCAAAGGCACGCCGATTACCATTGCCTGTCGTGCCAGCCCGTTAAAGGTCATCTGCTCTGTGTGGATGTCTTCGGTTTTATGGGTAGCCATATCGAATCCTTAAAAGCTCATTGAGCCGCCTTTGGTAAACAACCAAGTAGCGAAGGCAATCGCGGCACCCGCACCCACAATCCATGCCGAGGTCTCCAGAATATCCGTCCAAGTCTTGCGCCCGCCAAAGCCCTGTACGAATTGCCACAATAAACACAGACCGGCCACCACACCCACTAACGCATAAACAGCGGTACGGACGGTTTTGGCCATATCGGAAACCTCATCGAAGCCGGCCGCTAATGCCATATTGGCAAAGCCCAACAACGAACACAGCAGCAATGCCTGCACCCAGTCGCGGGTATTTTTTAAAGTACGCATTTACATCTCCAAATAAGTGATAAAAACAAGTCATCAAACAAAAACCGCACATAGGCGGCAGATACAAAAAACCGCCTGATGGCGGTAAACACTAAAAATGGATAAAGCCATTTATTAGATTCGGGAAAATAAAACGGCAGGTTCATAGACGTTACGAAATCAGAAATTCAGAAAGACAGAAAATCCCTTATCAGTAACAAGAAGCTGCTTAAATAAATTCTGAAAATACATCCCATTGCTCCGGCACTCGGTCGGGTACTGCCGGGGCGGCGGCGGGTGTGGAAATCACGCCGGCGGTGGCCGGTGCTTCGGCATTAGTGGTGGCGGTCATCGGGCGGCCGGTTTTACCCTTGGCCGGAGCGGCGGCAACCGGGGTGCGGCCATCCACCGCAGGCACCCGCACGGTGGTGGCGGCTGAATTGGCGGCGGCACTGTTGACCACTTTCTGTACATACGACGGCTGACCGGCAAAGTCGCGGGTGAAGCCGAAGCGGAAATTGCCGCTGTAATAGCACGAGAAGGCTTTTGCAATGCTGACTGGCTTACCTTGCCGCCTTCGGCACGGTTGAAACAGTCGGTGAGGATTTGGGCACCGGTATTCAGGTTCTTACAGGGATCGAAACACAGTTTCATAATTCAGGCCGTATTTGGGCAGGTTGTATTTGTTGATTTGCGCCAGTCCCATACTGAAATTCCGCCCTTGGGCATGCAGCATCTTGGCAGCAGCCACCGCTTCGGCATGGGTACGCGGTTGGCGCTTCAATGCGCCTTTCACCACGCCGATGGCGTAAGGGTTGAAACCGCTCTCCACCCGGGCAATCGCCTGCATGGTGTCGTGGTGCACACCCGGTGCGCAGGCTTTGGCCAGTTCATTAAAATTAACCCGCTGGGCAGTAGCGGCAGCGGGTTGGTAAACGGCTTTTGCAAGGTCGGTGGGTTGGCGTTGGCCATGCCGATGGCCAAGCATGGCAGCAGCAGTTTGAAGATGGTTGGCTTCATGGTTCACTTTCAAATGAATTGATTTGGTGCAGATTGTGCAGCAGCATCCGTAAGCGGTCGGTGATTTTAAGGCGGTTCAAGCCGTTTTTACTGGTCTGAGCGCCGAGGGCTTGCTCGATTTCTTCAGGCAGCCGGAAACAGGGGTATTCGCCATCCAGTAGGTTTTGTATGTCTTCAAAAACTTCCGGGTTAATCTTTTGATTGAAAGATTTGCCAAAACCCAGCGTTTCCAATGCCGCTAAAGCCTTACAGGCAAAATACACATCATGGGCAATGATTTGTTGATGGTGTGCAGGTTGCAGCTGATCGCGGGTGTGCTGAAATATTTCTACATAGGATTGTTCATTATCAGACTCACCATCGATATGGTCATAACCGATGATGTGTACGCAGTACAAAACTCTTTCCAGTTGATTCAGCGAGAGAAGAAAAACACCCTGAGCCATGTGGCGGCTGATTTCACCTATCAGTGCAATTGTTTCCTGATATAGGAATTCTGTATCTTGATTCATTTCATATGCTCAAAACGGGATGTCGTCGTCAATATCATCCACAGGTACGGGGGCTGGCCGCTGACTGCTTTGACCACCAACAGGCGGCATTGCCGACGGTGTAGCTTGAGGTTGAGCCTCCTCAGCCGGGCGGTTTGCAGCCTTCACGCCAAGCTCCTTGCTGCCGAGCATTTTCATTTCGTTACCGATGATTTCATACGCAGTACGTTCCACCCCGTCTTTGCCGGTGTATTTACGGCTCTGAATGCGTCCGTCAATGTAAACCAAACCACCTTTGCGCAAATATTGCCCGGCGATTTCGCCCAGCTTGCGGTACAACACGATGCTGTGCCATTCGGTGCGGGTTTGACGGTTGCCGTCACGGTCTTTCCACTGTTCTTCAGTGGCAATGGAAAAATGGCATACGGCATCGCCGTTGGGCATATAGCGTACTTCCGGGTCGCGCCCGAGGCGGCCGATAAGTTGGACTTTGTTCACAGTCATGAGCGTACTCCATGTTTATTCAGGGCATAAAAATGCAAACTTAAACACCCTTCGAAGGTGCTTAAATTTGCATTCTGGTGCTACCAATCATTCGAAATCTACGAAAATCGGTGTGCCATATTTGTGACTAACTGTAGGTGATTTATACTGTATGTGGCTGTATGTGCAAGCATCACATATATTTAAAATCAAATATTTAATTATTTTATATAGGATTGAAAAACAGATAAGCGGCACCGTTATCGTGAAAATAATCTGTGGCCTCAATCTTGATTTGCCCCAAAAACACCAGAAGGCACTTGATTGTAGATAGGCCATTGCGGGTCTTGAATCCACTGCGGTGCTCGTTCTGAATACCGAAACAGAGTTTTAATTTTCTGTTTGGCGATTTTGATTTTCTGGGTTTTCGACAAGCCATCTTCATTGGGTAGTATGTGCGCTAAAAAATAATCCGCCGGTATATCAAGATATTCTAGCTGAATGGCCAAAATAAATTGGTACAGTTGGCCGTAAGGTTTGTTGGTCATATGGCTTACCTCTGCCAATGTCAAAAAATGCGCAACAATTCTTTCCGAATTCACCAGCCCGCTCAAAGAATCTCTATCGGCGCCTTTTATCAATTTGCGGCAGTAATTGGTGCTTGCCGGATATCGAGGATTGATAAATACACTCAGTAATGCCTGCATCCGCTCGGTATGCAAAGCCTGCTCCAATACTTCGGCGCCGATATTGCCATCAACAAAAGCCACCAAAACTTCCAACTCCGGCTGGTATGCTTGCACTTACGGTTTCATGATGATTACCCTTCGTTTTTGGCGCAGCATGCACGATTTACAAAAATAAGGCTACCTGAAAACGTTTATCCCGCTTTCAGGCAGCCTTTTTTAATACCAACGCCGCCGTTTATTTCACCAGTTTTAGCCCTTTTTTGCCTTTACCTTTAGGCTTGGTTTCTTCTGCTGATGGTGGTGCGGTATTAGTATCGGTTTCCGCCGCCGGTGCTGCTGCGGGCTCGCTATCGGCGGTTACGCCTTCGGTGCTGAGGGTGAGCGTGGCGGCCGGCGCCCATGGTTCCACTTCAAAACCCATGCCTTCGCCGCTTTCGCGCGCAAACAAGCTCACCACATGCCCCACCGGAATCCACACTTCTTCAGACACGCCGCCGAAACGGGCGGAAAAATGCACCCATTCATTGTCGATCACCAGCTTGTGGCTGGCATTGGGACCGATATTGAGCACGATTTCATTGTCGCGCACAAACTGCATCGGCACGCGGGTGTGCTCGTTTACCCACACGGCAATATGCGGGGTATGGCCGCTGTCGAGGCACCATTCGTATAAGGCGCGCAATAAATAAGGCTTGGTGCTTAATTCACTCATAATGCTCTTTCAGGCAGCCTTTTAAGCCGGCTGTCCGGTTTATTGCCGTAGGTCGGTTTTTTACATCCGACCTACGCATGATTGGCAAGAAATGCGCTTAGCGACGCATGGCTTTTTCGGCCGGGGTAAGCGCTTCGATAAACGAGTCGCGTTGGAATAGGCGCTCGGCGTATTTCAGCAGCGGTGCGGCCGATTTGCCCAGTTTGATGTCGTAGTGATCCAAACGCCACAGCAAGGGTGCCAGCGCCACATCAATCATGGAGAAGTCTTCGCCCAGAATATGTTTGTTTTTGGCGAATGCCGGTGCCAGCATGGTAAGGCCTTGGGCAATGGCTTCGCTGGCGCGGGTTTGCTCTTTATTGCTGACTTCGGGGTTTTCCAAGGTGAGCACATGCAAAAACAGCTCTTTTTCCATGCGGAACAACACCAAACGGCCACGGCCACGCATCACCGGGTCGCCCGGCATCAGCTGTGGGTGGGGAAAGCGCTCATCAATATATTCGTTGATGATGTTGGACTCGTGCAAAATCAGGTCGCGCTCCACCAGCACCGGTACTTGGTTGTAGGGGTTCATCACCGCCAAGTCTTCGGGTTTATTGAATACGTCGACATCTTTGATTTCAAAGTCCATGCCTTTTTCGTACAGCACAAAACGGCAGCGTTGGCTGAAGGGGCAGGTAATGCCTGAATAGAGGGTCATCATAAGGTAATGCTCCGCAATACTGCCCAATACCTTTCAGGCAGCCTGATTGATTAAAAACTGGGCAATTATACGCCTCTATGCTTTTTAAAGCCAGAAAACCCAGCTAAGTATTTATTTTGATAATAAAAAAGGCAAAACCGAAAGGGTTTTGCCTTTGTGTGGAATGCTGCCTGAAACTTAATGCACGTCTTTCCAGTATTCTTTTTTGAGGAAATACGCCAAGGGCAGCATTACCGCAAATAAGAACATCAACACCACGTAGCCAATTTGCTTGCGCTTCATTTGCGCCGGCTCGCCCATGTATACCATATAGGTCACCAAATCTTTGGCGTAAGTGTCGAACTCCGCCTCGCTCACTTTGCCATCCGGCATGGTGCGCGAATGCAGGCCAGTAGACTTCCAATACAGCTTGGGCTCCATCAGGCCAGTGTGTTCGTTTTTCACCCATACCGGCTGGCCTTTGTCGTCCAGCTCCACGGCGCGAATGCCTTGCTGCTCCCACAAGGGGTGCGGCATGCCCACTTTGTCAAACACGGTGTTGTTCCAGCCGCTGGGGCGGGTGGGGTCTTGATAGAAGCCGCGCAGGTAGGCATACAGGTAATCAGCACCGCGTGAACGGGCAATCAGGGTCAAATCCGGCGGCGGGGCGCCAAACCATTTCTTGGCATCGGCCGGATTCATGGCCGCCTGCATGGTGTCGCCGATTTTGTCGGTGGTGAACATCATGTTTTTCTTGATTTGGTCTTCGGTGAGGCCCAAATCAGTGAGGCGGTTGAAACGCATACCGCTGGCCGAGTGGCAAGACAGGCAATAGTTGGTGAAAATCTGCGCGCCGCGTTGCAGGCTCACTTGGTCGCCCAAGTCGATGTCTACCTTGGGATAGTGCCCGCCACCGGCAGCCAAGGCCACGCTCATGGGGGCAGCCAGCAACAAGGCCGCAAACCAGTTTTTCAATGTTTTTTTCATTTTCGCTGCCCTCATCAAATCATGGTCGCAAACAGGTAGGCACCAATCACGGTGATGGCCACATACACAAAGAACATTACTTTTTGCTTGCCTGTGCTCATGGTCACGCGCTCAGGCGGGGTGCGGTCTTTGTCCATCTTGGTGTAAAACGGCATGGCCAAGAAGAAGGCAAAGTAAATAAAGCTCAAAATCTGTGCCACCACGGTGCGGGTGCCGGTAGACGGCAAGGCACCCAGAATACCCAAACCGATAAAGGCGATAATGAACAGCACCAGCATGGTTTTGAAGATTGGGCCGCGATAACGCACCGATTTCACCGGCGATTTATCCAACCACGGCAACAAGGCAATCAGCACCACCGCCGCACCCATCGCCAACACGCCCCAAACCTGGGTACCGAAGAACGACGGAATGGCACGCAAAATGGCGTAGAACGGGGTGAAATACCATACCGGGGCAATGTGCGCCGGCGTTACCATCGGGTTGGCCGGGTCGAAGTTGGGCGCTTCTAAGAAGTAGCCGCCGCCTTCGGGTGCAAAGAACATAATCGCGCAGAACACAATCAGAAACACCACCACGGCCAAAATGTCTTTTACGGTGTAGTAGGGGTGGAACGGAATGCCGTCCAGCGGAATGCCTTGGGCATTTTTGTGTTTTTTGATTTCCACGCCATCAGGATTATTGGAGCCCACTTCGTGCAGGGCAATCAAGTGCGCAGCCACCAAGCCCACCAACACCAGCGGCACGGCAATCACGTGCAGGGCGAAAAAGCGGTTCAGTGTAACGTCGGACACGTTGAAGTCACCACGAATCCACACCGACAAATCAGGGCCAATCACCGGAATGGCGGCAAACAGGTTGATAATCACCTGCGCACCCCAAAACGACATTTGCCCCCACGGCAGCAAATAGCCCATAAAGGCTTCGGCCATCAACGCCAAGAAAATCAACGAGCCAAATACCCACACCAATTCGCGCGGTTTTTTGAACGAGCCGTAAATCAGGCCGCGGAACATGTGCAGATACACCACCACAAAGAACATCGAAGCACCGGTGGAGTGCATATAGCGGATAATCCAGCCGCCGGACACATCACGCATGATGTATTCCACCGAGGTAAACGCCACCGGCAGGTGATGGCTGTTGAGCGTGCCATCGGGTTTGTAGTTCATGGTGAGAAAAATACCACTGACAATCTGAATCACCAGCACCAACATCGCCAGCGAGCCGAAGAAATACCAGAAGTTGAAGTTTTTGGGCGCGTAGTATTCGGTTACGTGCTCTTTCATCATCTTCGACAAGGGGAAACGGGCGTCTACCCAGCCGAGCAATGATTTTTTTTCAGTAGTTTGGTTTGCCATTTGTTAAGCCCTTTATTTATCGTCGCCGACCAAAATCACGGCATCGCTCAGGTATTTGTATGGCGGAACCACCAAATTGGTCGGTGCCGGCACCCCTTTGTACACGCGGCCGGCCAAGTCGAACTTGGAGCCGTGGCACGGGCAGAAAAAGCCACCCTTCCATTGCGGGCCCAAATCAGCAGGCGCCACATCGGGGCGGAAAGTGGGCGAGCAGCCCAAGTGGGTACAAATACCAATGGCAACGAAAATATTGGGCTTGATGGAGCGCAATTCGTTTTGGGCGTAAGCCGGCTGGTGTTCCACTTCCGATTTCGGGTCAACCAGCTCACCATCCAGCGCGGGCAGCTCTTTTTGCTGCGCATCGGTGCGGTTTAACACCCAAATCGGCTTGCCTTGCCACTCAGCCGTAATCAGCTGCCCCGGCTCGATCCGGCTTACGTCGATTTCCACCGGCGCGCCTGCTGCCTTGGCTTTTTCAGAAGGAAAAAAGCTCAAGATAAACGGCGTTGCCACACCTGCGCCCGCCGCACCGGCGGCTGCCCCTGTGGCCAAGGTCAAAAAGCGGCGCCGACCTTGATTGATTTGTTGATTATCCATTGTCACTTGTCCTAGAACTTTGGGAAATACCGGCCATTAAACTGGGCAATTCTAACTGATTTTGACGCAATACTTAAGCCTATTTTTAAATCAGGTAAAGTTTTACAGCATATTTTGATTTTAAACAGGGTTTGCCTGGTCAAAAAACACAAATGGCAGGCCAAATTGTGCTTCTACCGCCGCTGCCAGCGCCTGCACGCCGTAGCGCTCGCTGGCATGGTGCCCGGCGGCCAAAAACGCCACCCCGGTTTCGTGTGCCAGATGGTATTGCGCTTCGGACACTTCACCGGTAATAAACGCATCCACACCCAAATCAATCGCTGCCTGAAAAAACCCTTGCGCCCCGCCGCTGCACCACGCGATTTTGTGCGCCATGCGATTGGGCTTATCACTGATTAACAGCGGTGCTGCGCCCAGCGTGGCACCAATGTCGGCCTGTAAACGCGTAAGTGTTACCGCTTCAGGCAGCCTACCCAACATCAATAGATTTTGCTCGCCGGTTTGGGCTTCCACCTGCCAGCCCAAACGGGCGGCGAGCTGGGCATTGTTGCCCCACTGCGGATGCACATCCAATGGCAGATGATAGCCCACCAGATTGATGTTGTGCGCCAGCAAAGCGGCGATGCGTTGCCGCTTCCAGCCCACAATGCCCACCGGCTCGCTTTTCCAAAACAGGCCGTGATGCACCAGCAGCATATCTGCGCCCTCGGCAGCGGCAAATTCAATTGCCGCACGGCTGGCCGTCACCGCGCACACGATTTTGTTCACCTGCGCTGCACCCTCTACTTGCAAGCCGTTGGGGGCATAGTCTTTAAACTGCGCTATCGCCAATTGCTGGTTGCACCAATCAATAATGTCGTTGCGTAATACCATGTTTTATCTTTCTATTGGCTACTGAAGCTATTTATCTACTGCTTAAAGGCTGCCTGAAACTTTTGTACTACCACATCCGTCGCACCTGCGTAGGCAGGTGCCCAGTTCGCAGTGAACTTGCGCAGCTAATGGCAAGCCGGAACCATTTTGAGCGCGTAAGTAAACGGTATCTTGCAAAAGCCTCAGAATTTATAAATCCTTGCCCATCCTTGCCCATAAGAGGCTGCCTGAAAACAAACCATGCTTTCAGGCAGCCTTTATTCAATACTCAATGCCGCCAACCCACATCAGCCATTCAGCCGCGCATGCAATGCCTGCACGCTGTAAACCTCGGTGGAAGACAGGCTTTTCACGCCTTCGCTCATCGCTTCGCCACCGGCCACGGTGGTGTATTGCGGGATGCGCATGGTGAGGGCGCTGCGGCGGATGCTGTGGCTGTCTTTTACCGATTGCGCATCGTTGCTCACGGTGTTAACCACCAAGGCGATTTCGCCGTTTTTAATCGCATCCACAATATGCGGGCGGCCTTCGAGCACTTTATTGATGACGGTAACCTCTATGCCCTGCCCTTTAAGATAAGCCGCCGTGCCGCGGGTGGCCACCACTTCGTAGCCGAGCGATTGGAAATTTTGCACGGTTTTTACCACATTCGGTTTGTCTTCATTGCGCACGGCGATAAACACCTTGCCCACCGCAGGCATACGCTCGCCCGCACCCAATTGGGCTTTTAAATAGGCTTCGGAAAAGGTTTCGCCCACACCCATCACTTCGCCGGTGGAGCGCATTTCCGGGCCCAGAATGGTGTCGACACCCGGGAATTTGATAAACGGGAACACCGCTTCTTTCACCGCATAGAAGTCCGGCACCACTTCGGTGCTGAAATTTTGCTCGGCCAAAGAAATCCCTGCCATGGCGCGGGCGCCGATTTTGGCCAGCGGCACGCTGGTAGCTTTGGACACAAACGGCACGGTGCGGCTGGCACGCGGGTTGACTTCCAGCACATACACCACACCGTCTTGCACCGCAAACTGCACATTCATCAGCCCCACCACATTCAGCGCATAGGCCATCGCCTTGGTTTGGCGGCGGATTTCGTCTTGCACTTCAGCGCTGAGCGAATACGGCGGCAACGAGCAGCCGGAGTCGCCGGAGTGAATACCGGCCTGCTCCACGTGCTGCATAATGCCGCCAATCACCACTTCTTTGCCGTCGGACACGCAATCCACATCCACTTCAATGGCATTGTTTAAGAAGAAATCAAGCAGCACCGGGCTGTCGTTCGACACCTGCACCGCTTCGCGCATATAGGTGCGCAAATCATCGGCCGAATGCACCACCTGCATGGCGCGACCACCCAATACGTAAGACGGGCGCACCACCAGCGGATAGCCGATTTCTTCGGCCAACAGCAGCGCTTCGTCTTCGGCGCGCGCGGTGCGGTTAGGCGGCTGCTTCAAACCCAAATCGTGCAGCACTTTTTGGAAGCGCTCGCGGTCTTCGGCGGCGTCAATCGAATCGGCAGAAGTGCCGATAATGTTCACCCCGCAGGCCACCAAATCATTGGCCAGCTTGAGCGGGGTTTGGCCGCCGTAATGCACAATCACGCCGTAGGGGTTTTCTACGCGCACGATTTCCAGCACGTCTTCCAAGGTGAGCGGCTCGAAATAAAGGCGGTCGGAAGTGTCGAAATCGGTGGACACGGTTTCGGGATTGCAATTCACCATAATGGTTTCAAAGCCCGATTCGCGCAGCGCCAAAGCGGCGTGCACGCAACAATAATCAAACTCGATGCCTTGGCCGATGCGGTTGGGGCCGCCGCCCAAAATCATCACTTTTTTGCGCTCGCTGGGGCGCGCTTCGCATTCTTCTTCGTATGTTGAATACAGATAAGCGGTATCGGAAGCAAACTCGGCCGCACAGGTATCTACGCGCTTGTATACCGGATGCAGTTGCAAGGCATGGCGGTGGTCGCGCAAGGTTTTTTCAGGCAGCCCCAGCAATTGCGCCAAGCGTTGGTCGGCAAAGCCTTTGCGTTTTAAGGTGCGCAGGCGGGCGTAATCCAAATCATCAAGGCTGCCTGAAGCCACTGCCGCTTCTTCTTGCACCAGGTTTTCGATTTGCACCAAAAACCACGGGTCGATGGCGCAAATATCGAAAATCTCCGCCACGCTAAAGCCCGCGCGAAAGGCATCGGCCACATACAACATGCGCTCGGGGCCGGGGTTGGCCAGCTCGCGCTGAATCACGCTTTTGTCTTGGGTGAGCGGGTTAAAGCCGCACAAGCCAGTTTCCAAGCCACGCAAGGCTTTTTGGAATGATTCTTGAATGGTGCGCCCCATCGCCATCACCTCGCCCACCGATTTCATCTGCGTGGTGAGGCGGTCGTCGGCAGCGGGGAATTTTTCAAACGCAAAACGCGGGATTTTGGTGACCACATAATCAATGCTCGGCTCAAACGAAGCCGGGGTGCGCCCGCCGGTGATGTCGTTTTGCAATTCATTGAGCGTGTAGCCCACCGCCAATTTAGCCGCCACTTTGGCAATCGGAAAACCGGTGGCTTTAGAAGCCAGCGCGGAGGAGCGGCTCACGCGCGGGTTCATCTCAATCACAATCATCTCGCCGTTAGCCGGGTTTACCGCAAACTGCACATTCGAGCCGCCGGTGTCGACACCGATTTCACGCAACACCGCCAAGCTGGCATTGCGCATGATTTGGTATTCTTTGTCGGTGAGTGTTTGTGCGGGGGCTACGGTGATGGAGTCGCCCGTGTGCACGCCCATCGGGTCGAAGTTTTCAATCGAGCAGATGATGATGCAATTATCGTTGCGGTCGCGCACCACTTCCATCTCATACTCTTTCCAGCCCAACACCGATTGCTCAATCAGCAATTCATGCGTGGGCGACGCATCGAAACCGCGCTCGCAAATGGCCAGAAATTCGTCTTTATTATAAGCAATACCGCCGCCGGAGCCGCCCATGGTAAACGAGGGGCGAATCAGCGTGGGAAAGCCTACTTCGGCCTGCGCCGCCAACGATTCTTCCATGGTGTGGCACACAAACGACTGCGGCGTGTGCAGGCCGATTTTGGCCATTGCTTCTTTAAAGCGGCCGCGGTCTTCGGCTTTATCAATCGCATCTTCCGTGGCGCCAATCAGCTCCACATCGTATTTCGCCAACACGCCGTGTTTAGCCAAATCGAGCGCACAATTGAGCGCCGTTTGCCCGCCCATGGTGGGCAAAATGGCATCGGGGCGCTCTTTGGCGATAATCTTTTCCACCGTTTGCCACATAATCGGCTCGATATAGGTCACATCGGCCATATCGGGGTCGGTCATAATCGTGGCGGGGTTGGAATTGACGAGGATGACTTTATAGCCTTCTTCGCGCAAAGCCTTACAAGCCTGCGCGCCGGAATAGTCGAATTCACAGGCTTGGCCGATCACAATAGGGCCGGCGCCGATGATCAGGATGGATTTTAGGTCGGTACGTTTGGGCATTTTTTCTCTCGCTTCGGGTTATTTCAATTTCAATTTTATCGGTTTCAGGCTGCCTGAAAATATCGCCGCTTCCTTATTCTTTTCCATCACAAAGCTTCGTCTCAACAAATCCATATGGATCAATAATGTATTCCGAAACTTGTTTATCTACGCAAGCACTTAGGCCAAACAAGGCCAAGGAATGGCCTTTGCCTTCGCGGGTGAGCAGGTGGCCGCCAAAGGCTTTGGCCATGGCTTGGGCATTGCGGTAGGGCGTGGTGCCGTCGTGGGTTTGCGCCACAAACAGCAGTTTGGGCAGGCGCGGATCGGGTTTGGGGGTATGCGCTACATCGGTGCCGGGATGCGGCCAATAGGAGCAAGGCTCCAGCAATTCTTCATCGCTTTTGGCGCGGTAGTTATCAAAGCGGGAGGCGGCGTCGATTTTACGCAGGCGCTGCAATTCCTGTTCGCGCTGCAGTTGCAAAGCGGCATCGGCGCAATTGATAACGGTGAGCGCATCGTCTTCGTGTTCGCCTGCGGGCGCTTGGTATTTCAGGCGGTTGTAGCTGCCGGTGCGGCCTTGCTGTAAGTCGCGCATGGTTTTGGCCAAATCCGGCCAGCCTTCCTGCCACAGCATTTCGGTGCTCATCAGCCCGATTAAGGCATCGCTGTCGATGGCTTCGCCTTGTTTATCGGTGAGCGGGTGCTCATTCAGCTTGGCCAGTAAGGCGTGCATACGCTGGTTGGCGGCTTCCGGCTCGGCGGCCAGCGGGCAATGGCGCTGATTTTGCGCACACCAGGCGGCAAAGTGTTCAAAGGTATCTTGATAGCCCTGCTCTTGGGTGAACCGCTGCGTGGTTAAGTCTTCAGCCAAATCCACCACGCCATCCAATACGGCGCTGCGCACATGGGCGGGATAGCGCTGGGCATACAGCGCGGCCACTTTGGTGCCGTAGGAGTAGCTCACCAAATTCCAGCGGTCTATGCCCAGCGCACGGCGGATGGATTCCACATCTTCCACTGCATCGCGCGTGCTCATGTATTTGAGTGTGTCCTCACCCATATGGTTAACACAACTGGCTACATAGGTTTGGCTATCGGGTGTTGTTTTACTTTCTTCTGGCATCGGGCAGGCAATGGTGGGCAACGAAGGCGCTACGCCGCGCGGTGAGTAGCCGATAATATCGTATTCGCGCAACAATTGCCGCGTGGCGGCGCTGTTGGCCACAGCCGGGTTAATCCCCGCCTGCCCCGGCCCGCCGGCAATCAGCAGCATTGCACCTTGGCTGTTTTTGGCACGCTGGCGGGTGAGCGCCAGCTTCACTTCGCGCTGATGGGCAGCTTCTTGCGGCTGGTAAGACAAGGGCACCGATAACACAGCACACTCCAACCCGGGCGCCGCCGGCGCTTGTTTGCTGAACCAGCCTTTAAACGCCGCTGCGCGGCAGCTTTGCCAGTTTACGTCGCCTGCTGTGGGTGCGGCGTTGGCAATTGGTAATACACCTAGCGCTAAAAATGCCAGTAAACAGGCAGCTACGGCGGGTTTTACGTTCGATTTTGTGTTGGTTTTCATATTCACTTTATTGTGAGGCTTCAGGCAGCCTAAACACGCCCTCGCCCACCGCGATTACTTGCCCACCAACAAAAATATCTTGGTTTGCATCCACGCGTAAATCCAGAAAAATTGTCAACAAGCCCTTAGGCTACCTGAAACCCATATTTAAAGCTCGGCCAGCCATAATTTAACCGCAAAGCCGATAAACAACAGCCCCACCGTGCCCATGCCCGCCGCAGAAACCCGACGCTGGCGCCGAAACGCCGCCGCCAAGCGGCTGCCAGAAAACACCAACATGCTTAAATAAGCAAAACTGGTGATTTGCAAAATCAGCGCCAACACCAAAAAACTCAGCAGCGGGTGGGCGTAGGCCGGGTTCACAAATTGCACAAAAAACGACAGCAAAAACAAAATCGCTTTGGGGTTAGTGAGGCTCAGCAATAAGGCGCGTTTAAACACATGCTTAGGCGCAGAAGCCGCCTGCGCTGTGGCCGCCACCGCTTGCGGCTGCCGCGCCAGCCATTTTTGCACCGCCCCGCGCAATAAGCCCCAGCCGATATAGGCCAGATACAGCCCGCCAACCAGCTTTACGGTATGAAACAGCTCCGGCACCGCTTTGAGTACAGCACCCGCACCCAATGCCGTGGCCAACATCAGCACGCCATCGCCCAACAAAATACCCGCCACCACGCGATAGCCGGTTTTTATTCCATGCTGCCCCGCCATGGCCAGGCAATACATGGAATTGGGGCCGGGCAGCAAAATAATGGCAATGGTGCCAATGATATAGGTGCTTAAATCGGTAATGCCGAACATGGTGCGCTTTCAGGCAGCCTTGGTTTTCAGGCAGCATAGGTTTTATGCTACAAATAATCGCCGGATAGCCGTATCCGGCATAAACCCATTCTTCAGGCAGCCTTGGCCGCTTGCATGCTGTTGATAAACTTGTCGAACAAATACGCCACATCGTGCGGGCCGGGGCTGGCTTCGGGGTGGCCTTGGAATGAAAATGCCGCTTGGTTGGTCAGCTCGATGCCTTGCAAAGAGCCGTCGAACAGCGATTTGTGGGTAATGCGCACATGCTCCGGCAAGCTGGCAGCATCCACCTCAAAGCCGTGGTTTTGACTGGTAATCATCACCCGGCCACTGGCCAAATCCTGTACCGGATGGTTGGCACCGTGATGGCCAAAGGCCATTTTGCGGGTTTTTCCGCCCACCGCCAGCCCCAATAACTGGTGCCCCAAGCAAATGCCGAACAGCGGTTTTTGGCTGGCCAGCAATTCTTTTACCGCGGCGATGGCATAATCACACGGCTCCGGATCGCCGGGGCCGTTCGACAAAAATACGCCGTCCGGCTGCAATGCCAATACTTCTTGCGCTGTCGTTTTGGCCGGCACCACCGTAATGCGGCAGCCGCGCTCGGCCAGCATACGCAAAATATTGGTTTTCACGCCAAAATCATAAGCCACCACATGGTAAGGCTGGCTTTCAGGCTGCCTGAAACCGACACCCAAGCGCCACTCGCCTTGGGTAAACTCATACGGCTGGGCGCAGGTAACTTCTTGCGCCAAATCCTTGCCCGCCATGCTGCCAAATTCCTGTGCCAACGCCAGCGCCTTTTCCTCCGTGGCATCGGCGCCGCTCATAATACAGCCCGCCTGTGCACCTTTATCGCGCAGCAAACGGGTGAGGCGGCGGGTATCAATATCGGCAATCGCCACCGTTTGATGGCGCTGCAAATAGTCGCCCAAGCTTTCGCTGGCGCGGAAATTACTGTGTTGCAAGGGTAAATCGCGAATAATCAAGCCGGCCGCATAAATCTGGCCGCTTTCCGCATCTTCTTCATTTACACCGGTATTACCGATATGCGGGTAAGTGAGCGTTACCATTTGGCGGGCATAAGAGGGATCGGTAAGGATTTCCTGATAGCCGGTGATGGCGGTGTTAAACACCACCTCCCCCACCGCCGTGCCCGCAGCACCAATGGCACTGCCGTGAAACACACTGCCATCCGCCAAAACCAAAATCGCGCTTGTTGTCATTGTTTTAATCCTGTTGATTGAATATTGGCATGCACGCTCAAACCGGCCACAGCCGAACCCCACTTTATCTGGGCGCACATCTGAAATCATAGTATGGAATCACAAGCACTTGCTTTACCGCAGCAAATGCCAAAATCAGGCTAAAAAAAAACACGCCCCACAACGCCCAAGGCCGCTGTGTTACGTGCTTTTTGACATGGCAACCATGCCATAGAAGCAGTGCATTTTACTGAATATCCCCACCACTGGCAAGGCAGAAGCCAAAAGAAAAGGCTGCCTGAAAATGAAGCTTCTGCGAAGCTAAAAGTTTCAGGCAGCCTTGGTATGACAGGTTAATACTGATTAGAAGATTTCTCGCCAGGAAAGGCGTTTAACGCCGGTATTGGTAAGAGGACAAGCTATTCCAGTAGATTCCCATTTACCCGTAGACGTCGTATACATCAGTTCACCAGCACCACCACTTCCTCGCCGACAAATCAACTCTGGCGGAATAGGTTTTTCCTCGCCATCTTTCACTTGACCTGATACTTGATATATGTTAGGAATTAACGATGCTGAGTTATTTGCCAAAAAGTTGGTTGCAGACGGAATACCCTCGACAGCATATGCAGAGAAATAAATAGCACCATCTCGCCTCCGATCCGTTAACGGATTGAAATTGGCCGTATATGCACTCAGATTACCACCTGTTTCTGCGTTAACACCCCAAACCCAACCGGAACCACTACTGCTTTCAATCGAACAAACCTTACCTTCATCTTTAAAAGTATATTGACGAGTGGTAAAAAATACACTATTCGCAATAACTTCAGGCTGAACTGTTACACGCTCCCCTGTATTAGTGGACAACTGCACATACCAACCCATACTACCGTTTCCCGTTTCAGGAACCTTATTATTAGTTAAAATCCTGACTGTTTTTGCCTCACCTTCAAGTGTTAAAGACTTATTGTCTTCTGTAATTGCTTGTTTGGTTAATTGGGTATCTCGATTTTGAAATTGCACTTCTTTGGCTGCCAAGGGCGCCAAAAGATTGCTCTCTTCGGAAACCGTATCAAAAATACCATAAAAAGCCTGATTTTTGGTGTTGGCGACTTTAACCGGATCTCCAGAAACATTATTTTTTACTTCATATAAATCATCAGTATATAAATCACTTCCCGTACCAAATGCCACAACCAGTTTATTCGAGTTATTTTTTCGGTAAACAGAAGGCGCTGCCGTAATCGGCTGATCTGATGAACCGGCATAAATGCGGCTTACCGTCCAACTTGACGGATCCGGGTGCCTTAAATCAAAACGGTACATATTTCCGTGGTAGTCGCCTGCATAGACCAAATCTACAGAACCATTCATATCCAAATCAACCACGGCCGGAGAAGAGAGCCCATTGCGCCCTAAAGCCGAGTTAGAGCCACCAACCGAGATTTTACGGATCAGTTTCCCCGCATTATTGGCACTTGCCGATGCTTTGGCCGCGTTGCTTCCCGGGGATCCTGATAAATCCCGCCATGATGAAATACCGGCGGCATCATATACATACAGTGTTGGCGAGCTGTCTGCACCATAATATCCATTAGCAACAAACGCAGCATAACGCTTGGGATTATCGGCATCCACTATCGCCTTGCCATCCTGATCCCGCTTTGTTGCCAGCGGTGCAATCACCGGTTTGCCTACCGTATAACCCAACATCATGCTTTGTGTGTAATTATTCGAATCTGCCTTATTGGCACCAAACTGATTGGAAGCACTCTCCCACGCGGGTACATTGAGCCATTGATCCTGATTGTCTTGCGACAAACCGATTACGGCATTGTCAACATGGCTTCGTCCACCAAGATTAAGACCATAAACACCTTTACCGCCTTGACCCAGCGCCCCGACCACAATCAGCTGACCTGAACCGTATGTACACCCCGCGCCTTCCTTAATCGGGCAATTTTCCCTACTGGTACGGATATAGGAAATACCACCGTTCATCAAATAATGATGCGGATGATATTCGTTTTTACCATAATCCGGATTAGCCGTATCACCCACTCTTGCCCATGCCGTATCATCCGCAAGTTGGCGGCGCGCGCTGCCCGGCAAGTAATTGAATTTTAATTCATAGGGATTAGTGTTTCTGTCCGTATACGCTGTGGTTCGATATACATGCAACATACCGTCGTTTGCACCCGTAATCAGAAATTTAGGGCGGCTATCGCCAGCTACCCGGCCGCCCACATCATCATCCAACAGCAATATTGAGCCACCGGTGATATCACCCATCTGGCGGTCAGGATCCGACGGTTTTCTGTCTGCTTCGTTTTTCAAACTACGCTCCCGCAGCTTGCTGTTGATTTGCGTATCGGTTTTGCTGCTGTTGCGTATTAGCCAGTCGATATACGATTGTTTTGCGGCCAGTGTATCCAGCTTTAACTGCTCATCCAGCCCAAACAATGCCGCCGGTGCATCTGCCGCTGTCAAAAAATGTGGGGCAGTACTAGGCGTGGTAACCACCACGCGCCGAGTAGAACCACTGCTACTTGCATTATTGGTTAAGCTTCCGTAACTGGGCAAAACATAGTCGGGTACAGGTCGGTTGTTACCATCCAAAACCGGCTGGCCATTGGTGTCAGTTTTGTAAACCACAACAGATTTGTCACCCTCCCGCTTCAATTTCAAAAAATGCAGCTCACTACTCCAGTTTTTGGTATTCAGCGTTGCAACAATGGCAGTTTGCGGAACCTGGCTGGCTACCACCGCTGGAGCCACCGAGGCATAGCCTTCATTACCACCGGCCAAATCCAGTGCCGTTTGCAGTGCTCTTTTTAATGCTGCCTTATCCTCCGCTTCAAAATAGCCGCGCCTTTGAAGCTTGCTCATATAGCTGGCACCATTCTCCAGATAGGCTTTGGCAGTGGCACTGCTGACCACATCTCGCCCAAAGGCCACAGTTAAGGTCTTAATGGTTTGTTTCTGGAAATCCAAATGAGTGGAATCATCCCAAGAAATGCCCTCCTTGTCGCTGCCACCGGTGAGAATATCGTTGGTGGCCAAATTTTCACTCAAAAATGCCAAGCCATCATCTTTATTCTGATTACCAGTCCAACTCCCCGTCCAGCCCGATCCCTCAAACCACCTACTACTCCATTGGCTGTAATTGATACCGTTAGGCAAGCGGTAATTAGTGACAAACGGGTCATTAGAGACTGCGAAGGGTTGCCCGTTAGTAACACCGTCAGTCAACAAGACAATAAAATTGGGTTGACAACGGTACTGGATGGCATTTTCAAACACGCCTGTTCTTTGCCTTAACGCACTACTGACCTCGTAGTAGCGCTGAGTTGTCGGCGTTCCGCCTGTTACCGAAAAACCTCGAATCGAATTGCTCAAACTGCCCAGATGCGTTGAGTCAGATAAATCATTTACCGCAACAGCCGCTGTAGAAGAGTCATCATCAACACTGTCTTGTTTGATTGTTCCGTTATCATTGTTTAAAAAACTCAAACCCCAGCGCTGTTTCTGGGTAAGTTTCTCATCTTGCAACAAGTCCAAGAACGTGTCGCGCAAAACTTTTTCTTTCGGTTCGCCAATGGGTGCAACAATATCGTAGTTATAACCCTCAAAGCCGCCACTGCTCGCACGAACAAGGTTCTCTCGCCAATAGCCACGGGTACCAACATTACCGCAAACATTAGGTCTACTAACGCAGGCTGTTCGGCCACTGTTTTCATACCCCCCCCATCAACACGCGCATACAAATTAAAGGATTGACTACACTTCAGCGTCAATCCATCAGGCTCTAGACAATCTCGTCTTATTGCCAAAGGCCATTCACTCCTCGGCCTAGGCGTATAAAATCTACTATAGGAATTACCCAAAGGTTCATATTTTGAGCCAAGTAGTATATAAGGTATAGAATTCCCCCGAACACCATCGACCATACTTCCTGAGTTATCAATTAAAAACAAAACATTGGGCTTTACCTTGGCACTAAGAATGTTTTTCATGTGCAGAGGTTCTGTCGAAAATGGGGAAACATAATCATTGGCAGATGCCTGCCCAGACGCCGACAATGCCAACCCAATCAGTAGGCATGTTTTTGATAACCCATATTTATTTTCCATTGTCAATCCTTTAGAGTCAATCAGGCAATTCAATGCGTTTCTTGTATGATACAAACACTTTTAGGCATCAATATATTACACATTATTTCCAGTTTTGCCACATCGAACAGCAATATAGCAATATAATGTTTAGATTATATACTATATCGCAATAACTTGTGATTTTCTCTTAAAAAACCAAATGCATAATGGCTAACCACCACCAGTATGCCATTAAAATGAAAATTAACCAGATTTTCCTCTATTTTCCCATAATAATCATCACCCACTCCTGCAAACGGCTCATCCAACAACAATATCCGATAGGGTCGCAGCAATAAACGTGCCAAAGCAATGCGGCGGGCTTGGCCGCCGGATACGGCGGCGCCGTATTCACCCAGTGTGGTGTGCAGGCCTTGCGGCTGGGCGCGTGCCCAATCGGCCAGCGCCACTTTATCCAGCGCGGCCCACAATTCTTCGTCGCTGGCATCGGCTTTACCCAAGCGCAGGTTTTGTGCCAAGGTGAGGTCGAAAATATCCACATTTTGCGCCAAATAACCAATCTGGCCTTGCCATTGCCAATGCTGCAGCGGCTGGCCGTTGAGTAATAATTTGCCGTTTTGCGGCAGCAATTCGCCCGCCAATACTTGCAATAAAGTGGATTTGCCGGCACCGGAAGCGCCGCGTATCCACAACACTTCGCCGTTGCGCACATCAAAGTTGATGTTTTCAGCGCCATTGAGCGCACCGGTCTGTTTGGCGCACAGCTGCTGTGCCTGTAGATGCAGTTGCGCCGGCAAAGGCTGGATGCCGTTGGCCATGGTGGCGGCGTTTTCGCAGCTTAAATCGTTGAGCCGCTGGCAGGCGGCGCGGCTAAAGCCGTAGGCCATCATTTGCATGCCCAGCGGCAACATCACTTCGACCAAGCCAAACAAAGCCAGCAGCAGCGCCAACAACAAAGGCACCGAAATATGGCCCTGCTCCACCGCCACGGCGCCTTGCCACAACAACACGGCGGCGGCCAGCGCCAAGCACAGCTGTTGCCACAATACGGTTTGTGCGGTTTGGTTTTGTTGGCGTTGCCACAGGGTGGCGTAAGCACCGTCGGCATCGGTAAAGGCTGCCTGAAAGCGTGGCCATTGTTGCCATTGCAATAAAGCGGTTAAAGCCGTTAAGGGTTGCAGCAAGGCTTGTCGGCGCGATTCGGCTTGTGCGGTTTGCGCCGCTGCCAATCGCACGCCGCGCGCAGCCGCCCACAGCGGTAACAATACCGCCGCGGCAAGCAAAGGTGGCAGCAGCCATACCAATAAAATGGGCGACACCAGCCACAGCAATAAAGCAAACAGTGCCAACAGCATTTGCGCCCACAGCCACGGCAACAGCAGGCGCAAAGGGTATTCGTTGAGCAGGTCGATGTCGCTGGTGAGGCGGTGCATTTGCCGTATCGAGGCGCTGTGCGCCGAAGCGGCGGCCAGATTGGCGAAAAGGCGATTGCGCAAATCGGCCAACAGCCCCAAGGCGGCATGGTGCGAAGCCAACCGCTCGCCATAACGCCCGGCGGTACGCACAATCGCAAACAGGCGGATAATCGCCGCCGGGCCGAAATAGTTAAACGTATAAGCGCTGGCCAAGCTCAACATGCCCGCTAGTGCGGCGGCGCTGATAAACCAGCCGGACAAGGCCAGCAGGCCAACGGTGGCCAGCAGCGTGAGCATACCCAACAACCACGCCAGCGCCCACATGCCGCGACGGCTGGCCGCCAAGTGGCGCAAGTTAAGTGGCGTGTGGGGCTGAGACATGCTGATTTCCTGTATTAGGCTGCCTAAAAACGTTTCAGGCAGCCTTGATGATGATGATGTATTTCAAATAATTGGATGAATTGCCAAATCCCGTTCGGCAATGGCGGTTTTCCATTTTAGGCAGCCTTTAACAATGGTGAACCCCTTCTATGCCGTATTTTGCCTATCTTCTTTTGCTGGCTTGAGTAGGTGGTTTATGCCCACGCTATCGTTCCACCAGCCTTACTCAATCCGCCGCCGCAGACAAGTGACACACGCGGTCGAGCCAGCCGAGGTTGGCCGTTTCGTGGCTTACCAGCAGCACGGTTTTGCCTTGGCTGATGTGGGCCAATAATGCGTGGATGTCGGCGGCGGTGTCGGCATCCAGATGGGCGGTGGGTTCGTCCAGCAGCCACAGCGGCGCTTGTTGCAATAATAGCTGCGCCAAAGCCAGCCGTTGCAATTGCCCGCCGGATAAACCCTGCCCGCGCTCGCCCAAGGGCGTGGCCAGCCCTTGCGGCAGGCGGCTGAGCAAATCCCATAAACCCACTTGTTGCAGCACCGCCATTAGCTCGGCATCGTCGGCATCGGGTTTGGGCAGGCGCAGATTGTCGGCGATGCTGCCGGGCAGCAGCGGCGGGGTTTGCGCCAAATAGCCGATTTGGCTGCGCCAAGCGGCTTTGTCCAAGCGGCGAAAATCGATTTGGTTAATACGGATTTCACCCTCAAAATCCACAAAACCCAATAGCGCTTGCAGCAAGCTGGATTTGCCGCTGCCGCTGGCACCGGCCAGCACCACGCGCTCTGCTGCGGCCACTTGCAGATTGCATTCCCGCAGCCGGATGCGGCCATGCTCGCCCGCAATGCGCACTTGCTGCAAATTCAAGGCCGGAGCGGTGTTGAAGGGATGGATTTCGTGGCCATTGGGCGGCGGCGCGGCGGCCAATAGCGGCTGCAATGCTTGCGCGGCAGCTTCGGCCTTGGCTTTATCGTGATAATCGGCACCAAGCTGGCGCAAGGGTGCGTAGAACTCCGGTGCCAGCAGCAAAATAAACAGCGCACCCTGATACGGCACCGGCACTTGCCCCTGCGCCCACGGCAGCACGCCAATCAGCCCCAGCCCCAAATACACCGCCACCAGCGCAATCGCCAGCGAAGCAAACAATTCCAGCACCGCCGTCGATAAAAACGCCAGCCGCAGCACGCCCATGGTGCGGGCGCGGTAGTCTTCCGCCGCAGCCGCCACCGCCGCTTGCGCCTGCGGCAAGGCCTGCAAACGGCGCAATGTAGGCAAGCCGCGCAGCAAATCCAGAAAGCGCCCGCTCAATTGCGCCAGCGCGGCAAACTGGGCACGGTTTTTGCGTGCCGCCGCATCGCCCAGCAAAATCATAAACACCGGTACCAAGGGCGCGGTGAGCAGCAGCAAGCTGGCGGCCAGCGGACTATAGTAAAACGCCGCCGCCGCAATCAGCAGCGGCATCAACACCGCCAGCTTTTGCTGCACCACATAGCGGCTGATGTAGCCGTCGAGCGCGTCTACTTGTTCCAGCAGCAGGCTCGACAAAGCGCCGTCGCTGCCCCAGCGGCTGCGTGCCGCGCCTTGTGCCGCCACCGCCGCCAATAATTGCGTGCGCAGATGTTGGCGCAAGCGCAGGCTGGCCTGTTGCAGCAAGCGCTCTTTGCCGTATTGCAGCAAGGGCCGCAACAGCCAGCAGCCGAGCAAATACGGCAACACCGCCAACAAGGCTGCCTGAAGCGGCGCACCGCCCAGCCATTGCGCAAACAGCCACGCCAGCAAAGCACTTTGGCCAATCAGCAACACGCCGCCCACCACGGCCAACAGCCAGGCCGTATTCAAGGCCGGGCGGTAGGGTTGCAGCCATTGTTTGAGTAGATGTTTCGGGGTGTTTTCAGACATCGGGGGTTCTGTTATCGGAAATTTCGGTGTTGATGGCGGCGGCGGGAATACGATTCAAATCCCAATACGGCAAGGCCCAGCCCAGCAAATCCGCCGGTTTATCCACTTCTGGCGCTTCAGGCAGCCTTAAATAAGCCAATACTTGGCGCAACAACGCTTCGGCCTGTTGTGGGTTGAGCGCAGTGGCGCGGGTTTGTTTCGACCACTTCTGCCCTTGCGCATTGGTGAGCAGCGGCAAATGGGCGTAATGCGGCGTGGGATAGCCCAAGCACTGCTGCAAATAGTGCTGGCGCGGGGCAGACACCAGCAAATCCTGCCCGCGCACAATATGGGTAATGCCCTGCGCGGCATCGTCCACCACCACCGCCAGTTGATACGCCCAAAAGCCATCGGCACGCAGCAGCACAAAGTCGCCCACCTCTTGCGCCAGCTGCTGGCCGTAGTTGCCCACCACCGCATCGTGAAAGCCAACATACTGTGCCGGCACGCGCACCCGCCAAGCGGGCGGTTTTGAAGTTTCAGGCTGCCTGAAAACACCCAGCCCCTCACAATGGCCACCATACACCGGCCCGTCCACCCCCATGCGCGGCGATTGCGCCAACACGTTTTTACGGCTGCAATAGCATGGGTAGAGCAAATCTTTGTTTTTCAGCGCCTCTAGCGCGGTACGGTAAAGAGCGTGGCGTTGGCTTTGGTACACTACTTCGCCGTCCCATTCCAAGCCGAATGCCGCCAAAGTGTGCAAAATATGGCTGGCGGCACCGGCCATTTCGCGCGGCGGATCGAGGTCTTCCATGCGCAACAGCCAGCACCCACCGTGCGCACGGGCATCCAAAAACGAGGCCACGGCGGTGAGCAAAGAGCCGATGTGCAGCAAACCCGTGGGGCTGGGGGCGAAACGGCCAATATAAGGTGGAGATACAGGCATAAACAGATGGATTCAGGCAGCCTGAATACAGGCCGAATCGGTTATAATGGCGGCCATTTTACGTCAAACCGCGCCGCATGAGCACCCCGAATCCATCCACTGCAAATCAGCCTACCCTATTGGCCATCGACACCAGCAACGCCCATTTGTCTTTGGGCGTGCATCACCACGGGCGCAGCCATTGCGTTTACGAAGCCGTGGGCAACCGCCAATCGGCACTGATTCTGCCCACCCTGCACACCTTGCTGGCCGAAGCCGGGTTAACCTTGGCCGACATCGACACCATTGTTTACGCCCAAGGCCCCGGCGCATTTACCGGCTTGCGCATCGGCATCGGCGTGGCGCAAGGCTTGGCCATGCCATTTGATACACCATTGATGGGCATTCCCTGCTTAGATGCCGTGGCCGCCCTATTGCCTGGCCAACCTTGCGTGCTGGCCGCCACCGATGCGCGCATGGGCGAGCTGTTTTATGCTTGGTATAACACCGCCAGCGGCCAGCGCTTAAGCGATTACCAAGTGGGCGCCGCCGCCGACATCAGGCTGCCTGAAAACAGCACATCCGCCCAAGCCACAGGCGTGGGCAATGCCTTTGGCCTAGAGATAACGCTGCCGGTGGCCGGCCAAAACCGCATGCCCACAGCGGCAGATTATTTGGCCTTGGCCTTGTCCGGCCGCTATACCGCCGGCAGCGCCGCCGAAGCCGAATTGCTGTATGTACGCAATAAAATCGCCCTCACCGCCGCCGAACAGGCCGCCCGCAAGGCCGGCGCATGAACATCCGCCCTGCTGCCACTGCCGACATGCCCGCATTAGCCGCGCTGGAAAACGCCTGCAACCCCGCGCCTTGGTCTGCCAGCCAACTTCAGGCAGCCTTAAACCCACCCAATCAATTATGGCTGCGCACCGATGCGCAAGGCG
This sequence comes from Paralysiella testudinis, assembly GCF_016894345.1. GTDB lineage: Bacteria > Pseudomonadota > Gammaproteobacteria > Burkholderiales > Neisseriaceae > Paralysiella > Paralysiella testudinis. Next base: position 1,212,170 of record NZ_CP069798.1, on the reverse strand, counting down.
AAATTACCGCCATGTTGGCCTGGCAACAACTGATTGACGAAGCGGAAATCCATTTGCTCAACACCGCCCCCGCCCAGCGCCGCCAAGGCCACGCCCAAGCCCTGCTCAATGCCTTGTTTCAGGCAGCTTCAGCGCACGGCATACAGCGGATTTTGCTGGAAGTGCGCGCCGGCAATACCGCCGCACAGGCCTTATACTGCCGCAGCGGCTTTATTGAATGCGGACGGCGCAAAGGCTATTATGGCGGCGTGGAAGACGCCGTATTGATGGAGAAAACATGCTGAGCAGCCGCTATTTGCACCTGCACGAAGCACTGGGCTTGGGGCCGATGTGGCTGCAACAAGGTGCGCAGGTGTTGCCGCCGCCAAACAACAACCGGCCTGCCGACAATCATCCGCCAGCAGCAGACACATCAAGCGCAGCCGCCGCACCCACGCCGGCCCACCATAGCAACAAATCTGCGCACGCACGTCAAGCCGTGATGGCGGCCGTGGGCGGTGAAACCAAAGCACCGCCAGCCACACCCGCACCCAGCGCCAAAACCGCGCCTTCTGCTGTAGCAGCACCCATTCCCATAGACACCTTAAGTCCCGCCACCCTACCCACTGCCTTGGCGCAATGCCAGCGCTGCGATCTACACCGCCAACGCCGCCAACCCTTGCCCGGCCACGGCAGTTTGCAGGCCAAATTATTGGTGATCAGCCCCAACCCCGCGCCCGAAGACGATATGGCGGCGCAATTATTCAGCGGCGAAGCAGGCGTGCTGCTGCACAATATGCTCGCCGCCATTCATATCGATCCGGCAGCAGTGTATTTCACCAGCCAAGTGAAATGTACTCCCAATGCAACGCTGCAAGTCAACCCCACCGAAACCGCCGCCTGCACCCCATTTTTACAGCAACAAATTGCCTGGTTGCAGCCTCAAGCAGTGTTGCTGCTGGGACAAAGCTTTCAACAGATGGCGCCCGACACCTTGGCCGAGCTGCTGCAACAGCGCCCGTATGTGATTGTGCCGCACCCGGCACGGCTATTGCGCCAACACCAGCTTAAAGCCGAAGCCTGGCAGGCACTGCAAAAATTGGTGCCGATGCTGTCTGCTTGAATATGAATATATAGTGGAATGAAGAATAAAGTGATACAAGACGCGAAGCCGCAGACAGTACAAGCAGTACGAAACTGAGTTTGTTGGCGCTTTGGCGCCGTACAAAATCGTTCGCTTTGCGCTAAGGCGCAGCAACGCCGTAGCACTTTGTTATACCAATTCTACAAAATACAATACAATAGAACCCAAGCCCAAACTCCCCCAAACACCACCATGCCCAAACTAACGCCCCGCAAACACCAGCTGACCGATCATGATTTTTTGAAACTGTCCAAAACAGAGTCAAATCCGAGAGCGCGGATCAAATTGCTGATGCTGCATCAACTAAGCTTGAGTCACAGCTTAGACAGCATTGCACAAACCTTTGGCTATCATCAACAAAGCATCAGCGTCATCAGAAAGCACTATTGGCTGTATGGGCTGGACAGCATCTACGACAAACCCGGCAGAGGCCGCAAAAGCCTGTTGGCCGAAAAAGACATCGAAGCCTTTAAGCAAGCCATTGTAGAACAACAACAGCAAAGGGGCGGCGGCAGGCTGACTGCTGTTGATATTGCCCGTATTGCCAAGGAAGACTTTAATACCGACTACACACCGAAAGGCATTTACGGCTTATTGTCCCGCATCGGCATCAGCTGGGTATCTGCCCGCAGCCGGCATCCCAAAGCGGATCAGCAGGCAATGGATGATTTTAAAAAACTTCGTAAACCATGTTCGGACAGTGCTGCCTGAACACATTGAGCTGTCTGACGTAGACATCTGGTTTCAAGATGAAACCCGTATCGGCCAGCAAGGATCCATCACCCGGGTTTGGCACTATTGCGGCCAAAGGCCGAGGGTCGTACGCCAACAGCAATTTGAGTCTGCCTACTTATTTGGGGCATTCTGCCCCTCAAACGGCAACAGTGTGGGTTTGGTATTGCCGTATGTGAATAAGCAAGCCATGCAGCTACATATGCAGCATATCAGCAAGGAAGTACCGGAGGGTCGTCATGCAGTGGTGGTTATGGATGGCGCTTTATGGCATCAAGCCGATTTAAACCTACATAACGTGACGATGCTGAAATTGCCGCCGTATTCACCGGAGTTGAATCCGTCTGAACAGATATGGCAGTATTTAAAGCAGCATGATTTATCGAACCGATGCTTTGATGGTTATGATGCGATTGTAGATGCTGCTTGTGTGGCTTGGAATCGGTTGCGTGTACAGCTTGAATTGATTCGGTCGATTACCTTTAGGGCTTGGTCTATTGTATGTTAATTTAGAGAATTGGTATTATACATTTCACTATAGTAGTGGGTCAAAACTTTGCGGCCAAGCTCAGATAGCGCTATATTGCCGATGAAATATACCCGCCATTGGGAAAACCACCATGCCTTATCGCTTCTGCATCGCCAGCCTTTGCTTGGCCTTGGGCGCCTGCTCATTTTCGCCCACCAAAATCTCTTCGCTGGATGAAGACCAACGCCAGCAAATCGCCTACACCACCCTCTACAACCAACAAGGCCGCTTGGATCACGCCGCCTATGCCGCCGCCTTACAACAAAAATTATCGGCCAGCGCGCAACCGGCTGTTGCCTTGCAAGACTACGCCCGCCAGCTCGGCGGCCACTGCCGCCATCCGGACAACGACCCGCAACGCCTGCAATGTCTGTTGCCCGAATCCAGCACCATTTGCCTGCACAACAAAATTCGGCTTAGCGCAGTATTCCAAAACCAGCGCCTCCAGAGCTTGAGTAGTGAGCCGTTTGTTGATGGCTGCTAAAACCGGGTTGCATTGATTGAAGATAATACAAGGCTGCCTGAAAACTTTACTTTCAGGCAGCCTTTTAACCATGCAGTCAATACCGCACTAATCCCAATCTTGCGCCACAAAACGCATTTCTTCGCCCGCATCATTACGCAAAATCAGCCGCTGACCTTCCAAGCGGTAATGCTTCATCTGGCCGATGCGCTGACCGAATTGCTGTTCCGCATCCATGCGCCCGGCGCAATACATGCGGGTAGACATCACCGCGCCAAAGCGGATTTGGCCTTTATCTTGCGGCTGCGCTGTAAAATTCAGACGATTGCAGCCCATATTGGCCGCCGCTTGCGGCAATGCGGTTAAATCCATTTGCGCTTGCAGCGCCACCAATTGCGCACGTTCAACGCCGTTGATATCCGTGAGCATCCATACCCGCTGCAAACCGGGTTGGCTTTGGTTTTCGGCTTCGGGCACCGCGGTGGCGGCGCAGCCACCCAATAGCGCCGCCATGCAGGCCGCCGTGAATGCGTGTTGTTTGATGGACATGATTTCTCCTTAAATTAAGCTTTTCCGCTCAACTGCTAAGCAATAAATTGGCCGGTTTCCGGCAAGCGCAGTGATGCCCGACATGCGGTATCGCCGCTCAGACCGTCATGTGGTTTTTTGGTTCCAATCCATAGAAACAAGGCTGCCTGAAAGATTGATTTTCAGGCAGCCTTTTAAGTGATGATACGTTTTACTCGGCTTTCTGCCACGTGTCTTTCAGCGTTACGGTGCGGTTGAATACCGGGTCTTCGGCGCGGTGGTCATGGCGGTCGGTCACGAAATAGCCCAAACGCTCAAACTGGTAGCGTGATTCGGGCGGCAGGCTGTTGGCCACCGGCTCCACCCAAGCATCAATCTGCATCATCGAATCGGGGTTTAAAAACTCGGTAAACGGCTTGTATTGGCCGTCTTCGTCGCGCACGGCATCAGGGCGGGCTTCGGTAAACAGGCGGTCGTACAGGCGTACAGTGGCACGCACGGCGTGTTTGGCGGAAAGCCAGTGAATCACGCCTTTAACCTTGCGCCCTTCGGGTTTTTTACCCAAAGTGTCGTGGTCAATGCGGCATTTCAGTGTGGTAACGCGGCCGCTGCTGTCTTGTACCACTTCTTCGCATTTGATGACATAGCTGTAGCGCAGGCGCACTTCGCCGCCCACGGTGAGGCGTTGCCAACCCGGCGGCGGGTTGAGCGAAAAATCATCCGCTTCGATATACAGCGTTTTGCTGATGGGCACTAGGCGCTCGCCAAATTCGGGATGTTGCGGATGATACGGGGCGCTGCGGCTTTGGGTGAGCGCTTCGTCGTAATTCACCAGCTCTACTTTAATCGGGTTGAGCACCGCCATCATGCGCGGGGCGGAGCCTTCCAGCTCTTCGCGGATGGCGCCTTCCAACAGGTTCATGTCCACCACGTTTTCGCTTTTGGAAATGCCCACCCGTTTGGAAAACAAGCGCAAGCCTTCGGGGGTGTAGCCACGGCGGCGCATACCGGAAATGGTGGGCATACGTGGGTCGTCCCAGCCTTGCACATGGCCTTCGCTCACCAATTGGTTAAGCTTGCGCTTGGAGGTGATGGAATACAGCAGCTCTAGGCGCGAAAATTCGTATTGGCGCGGGTGGTTGTCGATGGCAATGTTTTCCACCACCCAATCGTACAGAGGGCGGTGGGCTTCAAATTCGAGCGTGCACAGGGAATGGGTGATGTGCTCCAGCGCATCGGAGATGGCGTGGGTGTAGTCGTACATGGGGTAAATCACCCACGCATCGCCGGTGCGGTGGTGGTGGACGCGGCGGATGCGGTAAATCACCGGGTCGCGCAGGTTGATATTACCGGCGGCCATGTCGATTTTTAGGCGCAGGGTTTTGCTGCCGTCGGGAAATTCACCGGCGCGCATGCGTTGAAATAAATCGAGGTTTTCGGCCACGCTGCGTTCGCGGTAGGGGCTGTTTTTGCCCGGCTCGGTGAGCGTGCCGCGGTATTGGCGCATTTCTTCGGCGTCTAAGTCGTCGACATAGGCTTTGCCTGCTTCAATCAGCTCGATGGCGTAGTGGTAGAGGGTTTCGAAATAATCGGAGGCGTAGCGCTCTTCGTGCCACTGAAAACCCAGCCACTGTACGTCTTCTTTGATGGCGCGCACGTATTCGTCGGATTCTTTTTCCGGATTGGTGTCGTCAAAACGCAGATTGCACAGGCCATCGTAAATATAGGCCAAGCCGAAATTAAGGCAAATGGATTTGGCGTGGCCGATGTGCAGATAGCCGTTGGGCTCGGGCGGGAAACGGGTAATGATGCGGCTGTGTTTGCCGCTGTTCAAGTCTTCGTCGATGATGTTGCGGATAAAATGGTTATCGGCAAACTGGTCTTTGTTCATCATGGCTTTGGTGGTCAATCTGGTGAGTAAGCGGTTGTGTTGTGCATGGCGGCTGCCGCCGGTGGGCAAGATAGAATAAAGCCTATCCTTGTATATCAGGATGGCTTCCCCTTATTACAAGCCCGAAGTATAAAACAGCACTAAACGTCAATTATACCCCACATTTTGCGGTGCAACATCAACAACAAAAACAGCCCCCTTAAAGTGCAGGGGGCTGTGCTGGCGGTGGGCTTTACTGCCCTGAGGCGGCGGAAGCCGCAGGGGCGGCGGAAGCCGCAGGGGCGGCGGCCGGCGCATTGCCGGCGCTAAACCACTTGGCGTAAATTTTGTCGTAAGTGCCGTCGGCCTTGATGGCGGCAATACCGGCGTTGATTTTTTTCAGCAAATCATCATCACGGCCTTTTTTCACCGCAAAGCCGTAGAATTCTTTTTCAAAACTGGGGTCAACCAAGGTATTCAGCTTGGTGCCCGGGTTGTTGTTGACGAAGTTTTGCACCACGCCATTATCACCCACGGAAGCATCTACGCCACCGCTCACCAGCTCTTTCAGTGCCAGCGGCATGGATTCGAAGCGTTTGATGTTGGTGCTGTCTTTGCCTTGCAGTTTCTGCATCACCAAGTCGCCGGTGGTGCCGTTTTGCACCGATACCGTACGTTTGGCCAAATCAGCAAACGATTTCACATCACTGCCCTTGGCGCCGGTAACAATCATCTGCGTGGCTTCAAAGTAGGGATCAGAAAAACCCATGCTCTGCTTGCGTTCGTCGGTGATGGTGACGCTGGACGACACCACATCGGCATCACCCTTGCCCAAAGTAGCAAAAATGCCTTCCCACGGCGTATTCACAAATTTGAACTGCAAGCCTTCTTTGTTGCCCACAGCCTCCAGAATATCCTTGGAGAAACCCAGCACTTCGCCCGCTTCGGTGTATTCAAACGGCGCATAAGTGGCATCGGTGGCCACCACATAAGTTTTGGCGGCGGCGGCACTGCCATCGGCAGAGGCGGCAGCGGTTTCGGTTTTGCTGCCACCACCGCAGGCGGCCAGTGTGAATGCGGCGGCTACGGCAGCCAATGTCCATACGGCTTTTTGTTTCAACATCATCTTGTTCTCTCCCAATGCGTATTTTTGAAAATGTTGTGTGTTGCACTTCAACTAAAACAATCATACACAGGATTGAAACAGATGCACAGGCCAAAGCCACCCATTTGCCCAAATTACGCATACTAAGGCTGCCTGAAAATAAATAAGGTATTGTTTTAATTTAAATTAAAACAATTATGAAGCGCGAATTTATTTATTCAAATTTGTTTGAAAACCGCAAACCGGCATTCTTAATGTGCATCATAAAGAGACAATTCCCGCCATGTTTCGGCATTCACGCCTTCAATGATGCGGTATTGCGCCAGAAAATCGGCGATTTGCATCTGCGCTTGCTGACAAACTTGCTGACGGTTTAAGCCATGGGTATTGATGGGGTTTAGAAAATGCACTTCCACTTGGCTTTGCGGCTGTTGCAACACCGCACACAATGATTGCCAGAGGGTAATGTCGTCATAATAGGCGGATGCCGGATTGCGGCCGCCTTGCGGCAAGGGATAGCGCAAAGCCAGTGGCTGCACTGTGGCTTGCGCATTAACCGCCGCCTGAAACAGGCTGCTTTTAAACGGCTTGATGCTGGCGCCATCGGTAGTGGTGCCTTCGGGGAATACGGCCACGCGATCACCTTCGCGCAACACCTGCGCCACGGTATCGGCCACCGCCAAAGCCGATGCGCGACAGCTGCGGCGGATAAACACCGTGTCTGCCCGCGCCACCAGCCAGCCAATCAACGGCCAGCCAAGAATGTCTTCTTTGGCCACAAACCGCATTGGCACCACGGCATTGATGGCAAAAATATCCAACCACGAAATGTGGTTGGCCACCAACATGCGCCCACCGGTGCTGTCCACCGCCATATCCTGCGGCAGCACGGTTAAGCGCATACCACAAATATGCAGCAATTGGCGCGACCAGCGGCCGATAATGGCTTGCCGTTGTGTGCGGCTGGCGCGGCCGAAAAACAGCAGAATCTGCGCACAGCCATACAGCAAATGCACGCCCACCCGCCCTAAACGCCAGCACAACAACCATTTGTTTGCCTGCATCCGTGTTCCTTATTTAAGGAAGTGGCGCGCATAGCGCGGGTTTAAGCGCGACATCGGCATCATCACCAGCACATCGGCGCTGTTAAAGTCAGCATCCCAATGTGGCTCGCCGCAAATATAGGCACCGGCGCGCACATAGCCCTTAATCAACGCTGGGCACTCTACCGCCAAATCGCGCTGCAAGGCGTGTATCGGCAATGGATTTTTGGGGAATACACGGTATTCCGGCGGCGCATAGTGTTTTTGCTGCAATTGGGTAAACAGGCTGGCGGCAAAATGGCCGCCATCGGCCATGCTGATGCTGCCGCAGCCAATCATAAAGCTCAAATCCTGCTGCTGCATAAACTGCACCAAGCCAGCCCACAATAGGGTAATGGTGCTGCCGGAGCGGTAATCCTGGTGTACGCAGGCGCGACCGAGTTCCACGGTTTGCGGCAATACGTGCTGCAAACGGGCCAAATCGAATTCGGCGGCGGAATACCAGCCGCCTGCGGCTTTGGCGCCCTCGGCGGTGAGCAGACGGTAGCAACCAATCACGCGGCCGCTGTCGCGGTCGCGCGCAATCAGGTGGCGGCAGAACGGATCAAAATGGTCGACATCCAAACCGTCTACTGCGGTGATGTTGGCGCCCATTTCTTCGGCAAACACCTTATAGCGCAATCGTTGTGCTTCGGCCACCTCGTGCTCGTCATGCGCCAGCGACACACTCAGGCTGCCGCCTTGAATCGATAAGTGGGTGGGGGTTTGCAGTTGTAACATGGTCGTTGCTCCAGAATGTGCCGGTGACACGCCTATGTTAAAAAACCAATTAACGATGGTTTGCCACGCATCGGCGATGCGGGAAAATCGGCGTGCCATGGGCAATATTTTTCAAGTATCCTGCTGTCGATGCTGTAAAATTTTGCACACGGGAATGTTTCATGCACATGACAGGCGGCGCTGGTTTGGATGGTGCAGCCAACCCTCTGCCACATCAACCACAAACCAATACGGCAACGGCTTGTGCTGATTTTATTAGCATGATGGCCACTTTACAAACTGAAAATGACAAAACAGTGAACAAATAATGACGAAAGCAAGACAATAAAGGCTACCTGAAAGTTTCAGGCAGCCTTTATTGTTTTTCGTAACGGTAAAATATGTTGCACAAAGCGGCTTAAAACGCCTCGCCCACTTTCACGCCACCGGCCACATCAACACAGCTGGCCAGCGCCGCCACTTGCGCTTGGGCTGCCTGAAATTCCGGCGTTTGCAGCAAGGCGGCAAATTGGCCGGGCTCGCCGCTGCCGGCCATAAACTGCCAGCGGGCGGCCAGCTGCGGATTAGGCGGGGCGCTAAAATCCTGCAACAACGCATCCACCCAAGCCGGTTTATTGCACACCAGCACAATATCGCAGCCGGCGGCAAAGGCGCGGTCGGCGCGGGCGCGGATGTCGCCCGCCATGCTGGCGCCTTCCATGGTAAGGTCGTCGGAAAAAATCACCCCGTTAAAACCCAACTCTTCGCGCAACACCTGTTGCAGCCACACTGCCGAGAATCCGGCCGGCTCGCTGTCCACCTGCGGATACACCACATGGGCGGGCATTACCGCGGCCATGCCCGCTTCGCTGAGGTGCTCGAACGGCAATAAGTCGTCTTCCCATAATTCATCTAGGCTGCGCCTATCTTCAGGCAGCGTGTGGTGGCTGTCGCCCGCCACAAAGCCATGACCGGGGAAATGCTTGCCGCAGGCTTTCATGCCGCCTTTTTGCAAGCCGCGCTGCAAGGCCAGCGCCAAATCGGTAACCACATGGCTGTCGGCATGAAAGCTGCGGTTGCCGATCACCGCACAGCAGCCCCAATCCAAATCCAGCACCGGCGTAAACGACAAATCCACGCCACAGGCGCGCAACTCCGCCGCCAGCACCCAGCCCACTTGCTCGGCCTGTGCTTGCGCGGCCGCTTGGCCGTGGGCATCCCAAACCTCACCCAACGCACGCATGGCGGGCAAACGGGTAAAGCCGTCGATAAAGCGCTGCACACGCCCGCCTTCGTGATCCACCGCCACCACCAATTCAGGCTGCCTTAACGCTTTAATCTGCGCCACCAATGCCGTGATCTGCTCGCGCGAGGCATAATTGCGGCGGAACAAAATCACCCCGCCCACCGCCGGATGGCATAAACGCTGCCGCTCTTCTGCGGTTAAAACCAGCCCGGCCACATCGGCCATCACCGGGCCGCGGGGTAGTGTTGGTGCTGTCATTGAATGTTCCTTTGATTGCCCGTGAGAGCCTGAAGTGTGAATATCTTGTTCTTTGAACAAGCGTCGGATTCAAGAATCCGACCTACAGCACTTTCAGGCAGCCTTAACCAACCCTGCAGTTAAAAAACCAGCCCGCTCAATACAAAGCTAGGCTGGCTCTAAGTATACGCAGATTTACTGTAAGGTCAGCGCCAAAAACAGGGTATTGCTGCCGCGTTTCACCAACAACGGAATGTTTTTGCCGGCAGCGGCCACGGCTTTGTTAAAGCTGTCTTCATCGCTCACGCTGGTTTGCCCCACCGCCACAATCACATCGCCACGGCGCAAGCCTGCTTGCGCGGCCAAGCCTTGGCTGTTGATCACCACCAAGCCGTTTTGGCTTTGCTGCAAGCCCAAGCCCAAGCTTGGCACCTGAAAACCGGCGGCACTGCTGCCGTCGGGTGCGGCGCTGCCTGCGGGATTGTTGGCGGCGGTATCGCTGCCCATGCTGTCGAGCGTGACTTTAACGCTTTCACTTTTGCCGTTGCGCCATATGCCCAGCGTGATCTCTTTGCCCGGTGCGGTAATCCCCACCATCACCGGCAAATCGCTGGAGTTTTTCACTTCTTCGCCGTTCACGCTTTGCACAATATCGCCCACCTGCAAACCGGCCTTGGCCGCCGGCCCGCCCGCAATCACTTGCGACACCAAGGCGCCGCTGGCTTTTTCCAAGCCAAACGATTTGGCCAAATCATACGATACCTCTTGAATCACCACGCCCAAGCGACCGCGCTGCACCTTGCCGGTGGTCTTCAGCTGCTCGGCCACATTCATCGCCACATCGATGGGAATGGCAAACGAAATGCCCATAAAGCCGCCGCTGCGGCTGTAGATTTGCGAATTGATGCCCACCACTTGGCCGCGCAGGTTGAATAAGGGGCCGCCGGAATTGCCGGGGTTAATCGCCACATCGGTTTGGATAAACGGGGTGTAGTTTTCGTTGGGCAGGCTGCGTCCTTTGGCCGACACAATCCCGGCGGTGACGCTGTTATCAAAGCCGAACGGCGCGCCAATGGCCGCCACCCATTCGCCCACTTTCAATTGCTTGGGGTTGCCCACTTTTACCGTAGGCAAATCTTGCGCATCGATTTTGAGCAAGGCCACGTCCGATTGGGCATCGGAGCCCACCAATTTGGCGCTGTATTCGCGTTTGTCGTTGAGCAGCACTTTGATGTTGTTCATACCCGCCAGTACATGGGTATTGGTGAGGATATAGCCGTCGGCACTGATGATAAAACCGGAGCCGAAGTTGAAATTTTCTTCGGCGTCTTGCGGCTCAGACGGCATATTGGGCACCAGCCGCTTAAAGAACTCGTAGAAAGGATCGTTGTCGGGAAACTGGCTCTGATCCATGCCTGCAGGATCGGCTTGGTTGCGAGAGCCCGCATCGCGCGAGGCCTGGATATTCACCACCGCCGCGCCTTCTTGCTCCACCAATTGAGTGAAATCGGGCAACAGCATCGCCACGCTGCCATTTTTGCCGTCGGTTTCGATGGTTTTAACAAAACCCTGATTGTCGTCTTCACGGCCAAACCAGCTACTGCCTTTGTCGCAGCCGCCCAGCAGCAAAGCCACGGCGGTGGCGGTGAACATCCATTTTGGGGTACGGCGCATAGCAATCCTTTGTGTTTCACAGTTGATTTTGCGGCAATGCAATATGGCAAGCATTGTAGCCAAAAGGCTGCCTGAAACACAACTGCCATCATGGCTATTTACGTGTTGATATTGGTTGGGAATGATATTCAATCCATGCCCGACACTTCAGCTCTTGGCCGGATACTCGCACAAATCGGCAATCAAACACTGCCCGCACTGCGGCTTGAGTGCCTTGCAGGTATAGCGCCCGTGTAAAATCAGCCAGTGGTGGGCATCGTAGAGATAAGGCTTGGGAATCAGGCGCACCAGTTTGTCTTCCACTTCGCGCACGTTTTTGCCCGGCGCAATGCGGGTGCGGTTGGCCACGCGGAAAATATGCGTGTCCACTGCCATGGCGGGCTGGCCGAATGCGGTATTGAGCACCACATTGGCGGTTTTGCGCCCCACGCCGGGTAACGCTTCCAGCGCTGCGCGATCCGCCGGCACTTCGCCGTTGTGCTGCTCCAGCAACAGACGGCAGGTTTGCATCACATGCTTGGCCTTGGTTTTGTAGAGGCCGATGGTTTTGATGTAATCGGTGAGCGCATCCAGCCCCAAATCCAAGATGGCCTGCGGCGTATTGGCCACGGGAAACAGCCGTGCGGTGGCTTTGTTGACCGACACATCGGTGGCCTGCGCCGACAGCAGCACCGCAATCAGCAGCTCAAACGGGCTGGCAAACACCAGCTCGGTGGTGGGATGCGGATTGGCGGCCTGAAAGCGGGCAAAGATTTGTTGGCGTTTTTGGGCATTCATGGGCGTGGCGCTAAAAAAGGGATTATGGGGTTTTCAGGCAGCCTAATAATAAACAGAGGTTTGTGTTTACTGACGGCGAAATTGCCACGGCGGCACTGCATCGCGCTGTTGCCACAAACCTTGGCGGCTGTGGCGGGCATTGAATTCGGCGGCGCGGTAGCGGGCATAGGCGGCGCTGTTTTGCTTATTTTTGGCGATGCTGCGGTAGTGCCAAGCCGCACCTTGCTGCAATTGCCACAGGCTAATGTCGGTGTCGCCGAGCCAAATTTGTGCCACTTGGCGCTGGTAGCGGTCGCGCTCCAACACGCTGACGGTGACTTGCTGGCCCAACAAACGCTGGCGCAAGCCGTCGCGGCTGGTCATACCGTATGCTTGGCCGATTTCGGGTGCATCCACAAAAGCCAAGCGGATGCGATGCACACGGCCATGAACATCGCGCACGCGCAAACTGTCGCCATCGTGCACCGAAATCACCACCCCGCTCAGCTGCTGGGCCGCCGCTTGGCGCTGATATTGCCCCAGCGCCAAATCCACTTTATCCAGCGCCTGCTGCGGCCATTGCGGCGGCGGATCAGCGGCTACCTGCCACGACAAAGCCGCCGCCATCAGCAGCACCATCAAGCTGCGCCAAGACATTATTTAGTCCACGGCCAGCCGGCGCAGGGATTGGGCAGATACAAATAGAGGTCGCCCAATTCATCCGCGCCTTCGCCCAAACCGCCCAACTTGCCATCGCCGTTTTTGTCCAAACGGGCAAAAGCGGCTTCATCAGCAGGATTTTTTTCAAAATGGCTGTAGTTGCTGCCGCTAAAGTCGGCATCCACCAGCTCGCTGCGCTGCAAGGCGCCATCGCGGTTGTGGTCGTTGGCCTGCATAAAGGCCTGCCAATCAAATGATACCGGTTCGCAGGCCCAGGCGCTAAGCGGCCATAGCAAGGCCAAAATAGATAGGTATTTCATGGCTTTATTTGGCATACACCAGCTCAACACCGCCGGCACGCGCCAACACCAATACATCGGCGGGGCGGCGGGCGAAAATGCCGTTTTCCACCACGCCGGGAATGTGGTTGATGGCGTCTTCCATGCTCATCGGCTGGTCTAAATTCAGGCCGGACACATCCACAATCTGGTGGCCGTTGTCGGTTTTCACGCCGATACGCAGCTCCGGCTCGCCGCCCAGCTTCAACAATTGGCGCGACACCAGCGAGCGCGCGTGTTCAATCACTTCTACCGGCAAGGGAAATTTGCCCAGCCGAGCCACGTATTTGCTCTCATCGGCAATACACACAAACTGGCGCGAGGCCGAGGCCACGATTTTTTCATTCAACAAAGCACCGCCGCCGCCTTTAATCATTTGCAACGAATGGTTGATTTCGTCGGCACCGTCCACATACAACGCCAGGCCGTTGACTTCGTTCAGCCCCACTTCGGCAATGCCGTGCTGACGCAACAAGGCGCTGGTGGACGAAGAAGTCGACACCGCACCTTTGATGTCTTTAGCGCTGGCGGCCAGCGCTTCGATAAAATATTTCACCGTGGAGCCGGTGCCCACGCCGATGTATTCGCCATGCGGCACCAGTTCCAGCGCCTTGTGCGCCGCCATGCGTTTCAAGTCGTCTTGTGTGGCCATTGGGGTTTCCTTGGGGGTTGGATGGGATGAAGGTATTAGGGTAAAGGCTGCCTGAAACCAAAAATATAGCAAACAACGCAATACGGCCGCGATTCTACTTATCCTCGGGCTGTTTGAATACCTGCTCGCACACGCCGCCGTTTTCGCAATTGGTTTGGCGGTAAAGCTGCACTAGCCGGGCGGTGGAGCTGTCATGGGCTTGCGGCGGGGTGTCGCCGGTGAGCTCGGCCAGAATGGTTTTGGCCAGCTGTTTACCCAATTCCACGCCCCATTGGTCGAAGCTGTTGATGCCCCACACCACGCCTTGCACAAAAATTTTATGTTCGTAAAGCGCAATCAGGCTGCCCATATTGCGCGGGTCGAGCCGGGAGAGCAGCAGCAGATTGCTGGGGCGGTTGCCCACAAACACTTTGTGCGGCACCAAAGCCTCGATTTCGCTTTCAGGCAGCCCTTGTGCTGCCAATTCGGTGCGCACTTCGGCGGCGGTTTTGCCACGCATAAACGCTTCGGCTTGGGCAAATACATTGGCCAGCAGGATTTCGTGGTGGCCGGGCAGATTGCTGCGTTTTTCCAGCGAGGCAATCAAATCAATCGGGGTGATGTGGGTGCCTTGGTGCAGCAATTGGAAAAAGGCGTGCTGGCCGTTGATGCCGGTTTCGCCCCAGATAATCGGCGCGGTTTCGTGCGCCACCGCTTGGCCGTCGAGCGTCACTTGTTTGCCGTTGCTTTCCATATCCAATTGCTGGATAAACGCGGGCAGGCGGTGTAGGTATTGGTCGTAAGGGGCGATGATGTGGCTGCCGCCGCCGTAAAAATTGATATACCAAATGCCGATCATCGCCAGCAGCACCGGCATGTTTTGCTCCAAGGGCGCGTTTTTGAAATGCTGATCCATTAAGTGGGCGCCGTTGAGCATTTCGATAAAATTTTCTTCGCCCAGATACAGCATAATCGGCAGGCCGATGGCCGACCACAGGCTGTAGCGCCCGCCCACCCAGTCCCAAAATTCAAACATATTGGCCGGGTTGATGCCGAATGCGGCCACCGCTTTTTGGTTGGTAGACACCGCCACAAAGTGTTTGGCCACATCGGCTTCGCTGTTGGCGTATTTCAAAAACCACGCCCGTGCAGTGAGCGCATTGGTGAGGGTTTCTTGGGTGGTAAAGGTTTTGGAGGCCACCACAAACAAGGTGGTTTCGGGGTGTACTTTTTTCAGTGTTTCTTTGAGCTGCATGCCGTCGATATTCGACACAAAATGCATACGCAGGCGCGGATGGCCAAACGGCTTGAGCGCCGAGCACATCATCAAAGGGCCCAAATCGGAGCCGCCGATGCCGATGTTCACCACATCGGTAATCACCTGATTGGTGTAACCCAGCCACTCGCCGCCGCGCACAGCGTGGGCAAAGCGCCCCATGCGCTCGAGCACGGCGTTTACTTTGGGCATCACGTCTTCGCCGTCTACTTTAATCGGCGCATTGGTGCGGTTGCGCAGCGCCACATGCAGCACGGCGCGGTGTTCGGTGGGGTTGATTTTATCGCCGTGAAACATCTGCTTGATGCGTTCAGGCAGCCCGGCTTCGCGCGCCAAATCCATCAACAGCGCCAAGGTTTCATCGGTGATGCGGTTTTTGCTGTAGTCGAGCATAATGCCGCCCACTTCCAGCCAATAGCGCTCGGCACGATTAGGGTCTTCGGCAAACAAATCACGCATGTGCACGTTTTTGGTTTGCTCAAAATGCTGCCATAAGGCGTTCCAAGCAGGCAATTCGGTGAGATGGCGCATAAGGTTTCCTTAGTGGCGAGGGGGTTTGGCGGCTGGGCTGAGCCGCTTGGCCTTGATGCTGTTTTTGGTTTTGGCCAGCACTTCGCTGACATTGGCACCCAAGCGCAATGCCAAGCCGATGGTGAGCATGTCCACCACCAACAATTGCAACAGGCGCGAAATCATCGGCGTGTAGGTGTTGCCGTCTTCATGGCTGGCCACGCTGAGCACCACATCGGCTTCGGCGGCCAGCGCCGAATCGGCACGGGTGAGCGCCACCACCGCAGCGCCGTTTTGCTTGGCCAGCCGCACCGCATCGAGTAAGTCAAGCGAAGAGCCGGAGTGTGAAATCACCACCAGCGCGTCTTGCGGGCTGAGTACCGAGGCGGCCATCAGTTGGATGTGGTTGTCGGTGTAGGCCACGGTAGACACGCCGAAGCGAAACAGCTTGTGCTGTGCGTCTTGCGCCACAATGCCGGAATTGCCCGCACCGTAAAATTCAATCCGCCGCGCCTTAACCAGCAGCGACACCGCTTTGTCCAGCGCCGCTTCCGACAGCGATTTGCGGCAGCTTAAAATGGCCGCAGCGGTGTTGCCGAGCACTTTTTCCATCACGTCTTGCAAGGAGTCGGTGCTGTTGAGCTCTTCGTGCACATAAGGCGTGCCTTCGTGGCCGATGCTGGCCGACAGATTGAGCTTGAATTCGGGCAAACCCTTATAGCCCAAGCTGCGGCAAAAACGGATCACCGTGGGCTGGCTTACCTGCGCCTCTTTGGCAATTTCGGCCACCGCAGCATGCACAAACCATTTGGCATCGGCCAGCGCACACTCGCCCACCTTGCGCTCCGCCGCCGACAATTCGGGCAGTTTTTGGCTAATCATCACCAGCATATCCGGCTCCTTGTGAATGGTTTTTTGTTATGGTTATCATGTGAACATTTGCGCACATTATTAATATTAAAGGCTGCCTGAAACCATCTAATCCGTGATTGCCGAACTTGATTAGGCAATCCATTGGACGCACAAACTAAAACAAAGCGGATGGACTTCCAAAAAACAGGCAGTATTTTTTTATGCGTTTTCTTATCGTTTTACTTGGCGCTTCATGGCCGCGCGGCCACTTACTTTCTTTGTTTCACCAAAGAAAGTAAGCAAAGAAAGGTGACCCCGGTTGCAGGTTTGGCTACGCCAAACTTCCCTCACTACACATGCTTTTGGCGGCGGGCGCTAGTCGCTGCGCTCCGGACCGCCCTTATTTCCGCCAAAACCATGTTCCGTTCGGCTGCGCCAAGGGAAAGGCTGCACGGATTTTTCGTTTCAGGCAGCCTGAATAAAAAAGCAACCGTCGGATTCAAGAATCCGACCTACAGCCAAGGCTGCCTGAAAGGCGCATACATCCAATTAAAATATCCGGCCAACACCTGCCCTCTGATTCCTGAAACCCGACACCTGAAACCTGCTTCAGGCAGCCTGATGCAAATGCTGCGCCAAGGCCACGGCGGCGCCGGCCAAGCCCGGCTGTTTGTTTAGCACCACATACACCGGAATCGCCGCCAGATAGGCATCGAAGCGGCCTTTGCTTTCAAAGCGGCTGCGAAACGGCGAGGTGGGGAAATAATCGATAAAACGCGGCACAATGCCACCGCACACATACACACCGCCGCGCGCGCCCAGCGTGAGCGCCAAATTGGCGGCGGTGGTGCCCAAAATGGCGCAAAAAATATCCAGGCTCAGCCGTGCCAGCGGCGAATGCCCCCCCAGCGCGCGTTCGCTGATTTCGGCGGCGGTGAGCGTGGGGCGGTCTACTTGTTCGCGTACCGCCAGCGCTTCGTAAATCAGGCTTAAGCCTGCGCCGGACAGCAGACGCTCGGCCGATACATGGCCGTAGCGTTCGCGCGCGTATTGCCATAGATAGATTTCGGTGTCGTCAAACGGCGAAAAGCTCACATGGCCGCCCTCGCCCGCCAGCGCCACAAAGCCGCCCTGCCCCGGCACCAGCCCCGATACCCCCAAGCCGGTGCCGGGGCCAATCACCGCTTTTGGGGCACTGTCCAAGGGCTGGCCGCCGCCCACCTGCACCAATTCATCAGCGCCCACTTGTGGCACCGATAAAGCTTGGGCGGTAAAGTCGTTGAGCAAAATCAGTGTATCCAGATGCAGTGCCTGGCGGGTGGTTTCGATGGAAAACGCCCAATGGTGGTTGGTCATCTGCACCCAGTCGCCCACAATCGGGTTGGCAATGGCGATGGCGGCATGGCGGATGGGCGGATTGCCTACCCGCGCCAGATAGGTGCGGATGGCCTCGACAATACTGTCGTAATCGTTGGCCGCCAATACATCAATGTGTTGCAGCACCTGCGGCGCGGTCTCGAGGGCGAAACGGGCGTTGGTGCCGCCAATATCGGCCACCAAGCGCGGCCAGTTTGGGTCGATATTATTCATGGTAGTGGATGTGCGCAGAAACCTGCGGATGGTTGAGCACCAGCCCCACGGGCAAGGCGGCGCTGTGGGCGGCCAGTGCTTGCTGCAAGACGCGGCGCTTGCTGCTGCCGCCAATCGCCAGCAGCACGTTGGCCGCCGTCGCAATGGCACCCAAGCTAAGGCTGATGCGCTCGTGCGGGGCGCTCACCGGTGTGGTGTGCAGCAATGCCGGTGCATCGGCAGCCAAGGCCGCGGGCAGCTGCGATGCAGATGGAAATAAGCTGGCGGTGTGGCCGTCGTCGCCCATGCCCAGCAGCACCACGTCCGGCTGGCGGTAGTCTGCCAAGGCTGCGGCCACCGATGCGGCCACATTTTCAGGCTGCCTGAAAAATAAGTCATCGGCATTTTCGGCCACCAGCGGCTGCCATTGCGCCAAGGCCGCGTGGTGTTGCAGTAAATGGCGGCGCACCAAAGCGCCGTTGCTGTCGGCATGGTGGGCAGGCACCCAGCGCTCGTCCACCAAGGTGATGGTCACTTTATGCCAAGGCAATTCGATTTGGCTTAAGGCTTCAAAAACCGCAATCGGCGAGCGCCCGCCGGACACGGCCAGCACGGCATAATCTTGGCTGTTGATGTGGTGGCGCAGCAAAGCGGCCACGGCCTGCGCCAAACCTTGCGCCTGCGCGGCGGCATCAGGATAGGCAAAATAAGTGGCGGTGTTCATGGTTTCTCTACATTAAAAAGATGATTTTATTAAAAATATCATTTTATTGGCTGTTATCTAAAGGCTGCCTGAAAACTACAGCTCTTCATGCCAGCAGGTATTGCTTTTCGACAACAGCGCACTCGAAGCAGCAGGCCCCCAGCTGCCGGCGGTATACAGCTTCGGCTCGGTGTTGTTGGCGGCCCAGTAGTCCATAATCGGCGTTACCCATTCCCATGCCGCCACCAATTCGTCGCGGCGCATAAATAGCGCCAGTTTGCCGTTAATCACATCCAAGAGCAGGCGCTCGTAGGCGTCGGCGCGACGGGCGTGGAATACATTGCAAAAATCCAGATTCAGAAAAGTGGATTGCACCGCCATATCGTTGCCCGGCTGTTTGGCCTGCAAATACAGGCGGATGTCTTCTTCCGGTTGCAGGCGGATCACCAAGCGGTTGGGCGCCGCCGCGGCGCTGCCGGGAAACAACTCCAGCGGCACGGCGCGAAAATTAATCACAATTTCGGCCAACTTTTCCTGCATCCGCTTGCCGGTGCGCAAGAAAAACGGCACCCCTGCCCAGCGCCAATTCTGGATTTCCGCTTTAATGGCCACAAAAGTTTCGGTGTGGCTGTGGGCGGCCACATCGGCCTCATCGCGATACGCGGGCACCGGCGCGCCATTAATCGCGCCGGCTTTATACTGGCCGCGCACCACTTGCCGCGCCACGTCTTCGGCGCTTAAAGGCTTGAGCGACTTGAGCACCTTCAGCTTTTCATCGCGCACGGCATCGGCATCAAGGCTGGCGGGCGGCTCCATCGCCACCATACACAGCAATTGCAGCAAGTGGTTTTGCACCATATCGCGCAAGGCGCCGGTGCCGTCGTAAAACTCGCCGCGCCCTTCCACGCCCAAGCTCTCGGCAATGGTGATTTGCACGCTGTCGATCCACTGGCGACGCCACAAAGGCTCAAACAGCACATTGGCAAAGCGGATGGCCAGCAGGTTTTGCACCGATTCTTTGCCCAGATAGTGGTCGATACGGTAAATCTGCGTTTCGTTAAAAAACTCGGCCACCGCGTCATTGATGGCGTTGGACGACGCCAAATCGGTGCCCAGCGGTTTTTCCAACACCACGCGCACTTGGCTGCCGTTCAGCCCCACCGCGGCCAGATGGCGGCAAATGGGGGTGAAGTAGCGCGGCGCGGTAGACAAATAGCAAATCACTTCGCCGCGTTTTTCCTGCGCGGCCAAAGCGGCGGCCAAGCGCTGAAAGCCGGCTGCATCGTTGGCATCAAGCTGGATATAGTCGATGCGCTGGCAAAAGCTTTGCCATTGCGCCGCATCAAAAGCGTGTTTGATGTGGATGCGCGCCTCGGCTTCCACTTGCTGCAAATAGGCATCACGCCCCAAATCTTTGCGCCCCAAGGCCCACAAGCGGCCATTTTGATTAAGCAAACCGGCCGCATGCGCCTGATACAGCGACGGCAACAATTTGCGCATCACCAAATCACCGGTGCCGCCAAACAGCACCATATCAAAAACAGGTTTATTGTCCATTTACGCCATCCCGTTTAAATCCAGCCAATTAAATCCAAACAACCCGGATTCAGGCAGCCTACGCTTAATGAAATTTTACAACAGATGCCGCCCATGCACGGCCTTTATTTTGTAGCAATCCTACATTTGCCGCCAGCGCTTGTCCAGCCTTTCCGCAGCGCGAAGATGCGCTGCCAAACCAAGATTGGCACACCGCTTTAATTTAACCTCGCCAAGCTGCTGTTTTATGAATCTTTGATAAATTAACTTACCACAAATAAGGCTGCCTGAAAGCGCTTGCTTATCCACAAAATATCGCTACATCAAGCCATGATTTTTGAGTATTCAATATGCCGCAATGCAGCAAATAAACACCGGCATTACCCATGTTGCAGTGCAAGTTGCCAAATTTTTGTAATAAAACTACAATCAACCCACATTAAAATATCCGCAGCCAATCTTGAGAAAGAGGCACGCATGAACACCCTCCACCCCATCATCCACAGCGTTACCGAACGCATCCGCCAACGCAGCCACGCCAGCCGCAGCGCTTATTTGGCCCGCATCCACAGCGCTGCGGCGCAAGGCAAAACCCAGCGCAGCCAATTGGGCTGCACCAATTTGGCACACGGCTTTGCCGCCATGGATAAGGCCGTCAAAATCGAGCTGGCACAAGAAGCCATGCCCAATCTGGCCATTGTGTCGGCCTATAACGACATGCTATCTGCCCACCAGCCTTTTGCCGCGTTTCCCGCTTGGCTGAAAGAGGCCGCGTGGCAGCACGGCGCCAGCGCACAATTTGCCGGCGGCGTGCCCGCCATGTGCGACGGCATCACCCAAGGGCAAAGCGGCATGGAGCTATCGTTGTTTTCGCGCGATGTGATTGCCATGAGCACCGCCGTGGCGCTGGCGCACCACATGTTTGACGGCGCACTGTATCTGGGCGTGTGCGACAAAATTGTGCCCGGCCTGTTGATTGGCGCACTGGCATTCGGCCACCTGCCCGCCCTGTTTGTGCCCGCCGGCCCGATGACCACCGGCATCGCCAACGACGACAAAGCGCGGATACGCCAATTATTCGCCGAAGGCAAAGTGGGGCGCGATGCCCTGCTGCAAAGCGAAGCCGCCTGCTACCACGGCGCAGGTACCTGCACCTTTTACGGCACCGCCAACTCCAATCAAATGCTGATGGAAATCATGGGTCTGCATCTGCCCGGCGCCGCGTTTGCCCACCCCGGCACCCCGCTGCGCGAAGCGCTTACCCGCCAAGCGGCCGCCCTATTGGCGCAACAGCTCAATAGCGGCAGCGCCATGCCGGTAGGCGAAATGGTGGACGAAAAAACCATTGTCAACGGCATGGTGGGCTTGCTCGCCACCGGCGGCTCCACCAACCACACCCTGCATTTGGTGGCGATGGCGCGAGCGGCGGGCATCATCATCAACTGGTCAGACTTCGACGACTTATCCGCCGCTACACCCTTGCTGGCACGCATTTATCCCAACGGCAAAGCCGACATCAACCATTTCCATGCCGCCGGCGGCGTGGGGCTGGTGGTGCGCGAGCTGCTGGCGGCCGGTTTGCTGCATCCGGATGTGCACACCGTAGTGGGCCACGGTTTGCACACCCACACACAAGAGCCCTATCTGCATAATGGCGTGCTGCAATGGCGCGACGCCCCCGACCACAGCGGCGACGACAGCGTTTTGCGCCCGGCACACGCCCCCTTTGCCGCCAACGGCGGCCTGCGCCTGCTGCAAGGCAATATCGGCCGCGCGGTGATTAAAGTTTCTGCCGTGGCCGCCGATCAGCAAATCATCCAAGCGCCCGCACGCGTGTTCGATAATCAACACGCCGTACTGGCCGCATTTGAGCGCGGCGAATTAAACCAAGACGGCGTGGTGGTGGTGCGCTTTCAAGGCGCGCGTGCCAACGGCATGCCCGAATTGCACCAGCTCACTCCGGCCTTAAGCGTGCTGCAAAACCGCGGCTTTAAAGTGGCGATTGTTACCGACGGGCGCATGTCCGGCGCGTCCGGCAAAGTACCGGCGGCGATTCATGTCTCTCCCGAAGCCTTGATGGGCGGCGATATTGCCAAAATCCGCGATGGCGACATCATCCGCCTAGATGCCGTGAGCGGCGAATTGAAGGTATTGGTTGACGCCACCGAATGGGCTGCCCGCCAGCCCGCCGGCGCCGATTTAAACGCCAATGCCCACGGCTGCGGCCGCGAGCTGTTTGCCGGTATGCGCCAATTGGCCAGCAGCGCCGAAACCGGGGCAATGAGCTTTGGCGGTGATTTTGCCTAGCCTACACGCATAAACCGCTGCCATGGTTCAGGCAGCCTTTTCCACTCTAAACAACAAGGAACACCCATGAATACCCGCGAACTGTTGGCCTTAAGCCCGATTGTGCCGGTAATGGTCGTCGACGATGCCGAAGCCGCCGTGGATTTGGCACAAGCGCTGGTGGCCGGTGGCATTTACGCACTGGAAATCACCCTGCGCACCCCGGCGGCCCTGCCCGCCATGCGCCGCATCCGCGATGCCGTGCCGCAAGCGGTGGTGGGTGCGGGCACCATCACCCAGCCTTTACAAGTGCAACAATGTATTGATGCCGGTGCGCAATTCGGCGTCAGCCCCGGCCTCACGCCTGCTTTGGCAAACGCCGTACAAAGCGCCGCGCTGCCGTTTCTGCCCGGCGTGGCCAGTGCCAGCGAACTGATGGCCGCACTGGCCGCCGGTTTCGATACCTGTAAGCTCTTTCCCGCCGAAGCCGTGGGCGGCATCAAACTGCTGCAAGCCTTGGCAGGCCCTTTTGCCGATGCCCGCTTCTGCCCCACCGGCGGCATCACCCCGACCAACGCAGCCGACTACTTGGCCTTGCCCAATGTATTGGCCGTGGGCGGCTCTTGGCTCACCCCCAAAGCCACCGTTGCCGCCCAAAATTGGACGGAAATCACCCGCTTGGCTCAAGCGGCGGGGGCTTTGCGTGCCTGAATTTGGTAGAGAACAAAACCAAACCGTTGCTCTTGAGTGGGTGTAAACCCACCTAAAGCAAGCAAATTAATACCAATTCTACAAAATAACCTAACTGCGTTGGCTCGCCTTGCCGTACTATTTGTACTGTCTTCGGCTCGCCGCCTTGTTATCTTATTTTGTAGAATGGGTATAAGCCCTGAAAATTACGCGTTCGTAAGATGTCGATTTGCACATAGCCCAAATGCTGCACCGCTTTAAGCACCGCCGTTTTGCCGGCACCAAAGGCCGCCTCCACGGCCAAGCCTTGGCAAGCCAATGTGGCCGCTGCCCATTGCGGCAAGGTGTTGTGTGTTGGCATGGTGGGTGTTTGATGTGATTGCACGTGAAAATCAAGATGGCTTAAATTCGCGCATCGCCGGATTTCAGGCAGCCTAAAGCAAACGCAGCCGGAGTGCTATTTCTGGTGTGTTTGCGGCCATAAGCCCGACACCATCATCGCCGCCACAATCAGCAAGCCGCCCAGCCATACATGGCCGCCGATGTGTTCGCCCAGCAGCCACCAGGCAAACAGGGCGCCAAACAGCGGCTCTAGGTTGAAAATCAACGCCGCCCGTTGCGGGGTGGTGTGTTCTTGGAAGCGCATTTGCACCCAAAAGGCAAACGCGGTAGCAAATCCGGCAGTG
This sequence comes from Paralysiella testudinis, assembly GCF_016894345.1. Taxonomy (GTDB): domain Bacteria; phylum Pseudomonadota; class Gammaproteobacteria; order Burkholderiales; family Neisseriaceae; genus Paralysiella; species Paralysiella testudinis. The sequence goes on along the minus strand of NZ_CP069798.1, from coordinate 1,188,368 downwards.
AGCAGCAGCGCCCGCCACAAGCCGCCGTCCCACACCGCCGGCCACAAAGGCTGCCCGGTCGGCATGCAGGCGGCGGCAAACAGCATGGCCGCCACCACCAGCTGCACCACGGTGAGCCATTCGGCATTGTGGCGTGGTGCCAATCTATCGGTGGCGATGATTTGCAGGGCGCTGAACACCGCGCCCACCAACACCAGCACATCGCCCAGCCCCGGGCGCACCGCATGCACTTGCGACAGCACTGCCAAACCGAGCAAACCCAACAGCACCGACCACTTCACCCCTGCGTGCAAAGGGCGGCGCCACAGCAAGCGCTCCAGCAGCGGCACAAACAGCATGGTCAGCCCGGCCAGAAAACCGGTGTTGGCAGCGCTGGTGTATTGCAGCCCGCCAATCAAAAAGGCAAACGCCAAAAACAACAACACGCCCAATACCGCACCGGCCAGCACCGTGCTGCGATTAATGTCGCGCGGCTGGCGCAAGGCAAACGGCAACACCAGCAAGGCGGCCAAGGCAAAGCGCAGCCACAGCAAGGTCCAGATGCCGTGCAGTGCCATCGCGTCTTTCATCAGCGGGAAACCCAGCCCCCAGGCCACGGCAATATTGAGCAGCATCAGCTCGGCAAACAGGGTGCGGCGGTTGAATAAGGCGTTCATGGCACAGCGTTCATTTTGTGATGTTGCATCATAACAAAAAACCTTTCAGGCAGCCTGAAAGGTTTTTTAAAAAGATATTCCGGGTAGTATGAATCGGGCAGTAATGCCGAACATCCCGCGTCATCTGATACCGTTATTTACATCAAACCGCTCGGTGTCGCGGCCATATCAAAAATTGCCCGAATCATTGCACATCAATTCATCAGTGCCAATCACACCGTAGCACACCATTTTGTCGTCTTTCAGCGGCACCGACAGCGCATACGCCGGTTTGCCGTTGAGCATCAAGCGGCGCTGGCTGATGGGTTTGCCTTCATCGCCCAAGCCAATGCTCACTTTATTGCCGCCTTTTTGCCATTCCCAAGTGGTGTAAAAATATTGGTCGGTGGCCGCACAGGTGGTGACTTGGCAGGCACCGCGGCTTTTTAAGGCACCGGCTTGATAGTAATAACATTGGCCGCTGCCTTCGCCGCAACCTGCCCACGCGGCGGTGCTCAACAAGCCCGCATATAAACACAACGCCAGTCTGGTTTTCATAGTGCCTCCTCCGGTGCGATACCGTGTGTGGTTTATCAACAAGACAACACGCGCGATTTTTAGCACGCATTCAGCCACTTGGGCAAGCAAAATCTTTGTCTAAAGAACAGGATAACCCCGTTTCTGGGCCTTAACGACCCAATGTCGGATTCAAGAATCCAATCTACGCATGGTTGTTGAGGCTGCCTGAAATCACCGTGCCTGCAACAGCACCACCGCCTGCGCTTCAATGCCCTCTTGCCGCCCCAAATAGCCGAGCTTTTCATTGGTTTTGCCCTTCACATTCACCGCGCCGATGTCCAGCCCCAAATCGGCGGCGATATGGGCGCGCATGGCGTCGATATGGGGGCGCAGTTTGGGCTGTTGGGCAATCACGGTGCTGTCTACATTCACCACCTGCCAGCCCGCCGCCTGCACCGCAGCATAGGCGGCGCGCAGCAGTACGCGGCTGTCTGCATCTTTATTTTCGGCGGCGGTGTCGGGAAACAGCTTGCCGATGTCGCCCAGCGCCGCCGCGCCCAGCAGGGCATCGGTAATGGCGTGCAGCAAGGCGTCGGCATCGGAATGGCCGAGCAGGCCTTTGTCGAACGGGATGGTAACGCCGCCCAAAATCAATGGCCGCCCGGCCACCAGTTGATGGACATCATAGCCTTGCCCAATGCGGATATTCATGCGGATTCCTGTGAATGGCGCAGCAAGCATTCGGCCAATATGGCGTCTTGCGCGCGGGTGAGTTTGAAGTTGCGGCTGTCGCCTTCCACCAGCAGCGGCTGTAAGCCCAAGGCTTCGACGGCGGAAGATTCGTCGGTAATCTGGTTTAAATCCGCATCGGCCAGCGCCTGTTGCAATAGGCCGGCGCGGAACATCTGCGGCGTTTGCGCCTGCCACAAATGGCTGCGGTTTAAGGTGGCGGCCACGCTGTGCTGCCCGTTGGCACGCTTAAGCGTATCGGCCAGCGGCATGGCCAGCAAGCCGCCCACTGGGTGGGGTGCCACGGCATCCAGCAAGCGTTGTAATGCCGTGGCGGGCAAGCAGCAGCGGGCGGCATCGTGTACCAGTAGCCAATCATCCGCCGCCAGCAGGCCTTGCGCCAACAAGGCTTGTGTGCCGTTGCGCACGGTTTCAGCACGGCTATCGCCGCCGCAGTGCAGAATATGCAGTTTTTCAGGCAGCCCTGAAGACGGATAAACAGAATCGATATGGCCGTCGGCAGCCGACACCACAATGGCCACCGCATCGATTTGGTCGCAGGCCAATAATACCTCAGCGCTGTGCTGCAACACGGTTTTGCCCGCCAAGCGCACATATTGTTTGGGCGTGGCGGCGCCAAAGCGCGCGCCCACACCGGCGGCCGGCACCAGCGCCACATGCCGCGTCATGATTGCGGCCACTGGCGCCAAGCGCAATCGGCACCGGCGGCTTTGTCCAAATCAGCCAGATAGGCTTCATGCGCGGCCAGCTCGGCGCTATTGGCAGGCAATACTTTCAAATTAAGCTGAGCATGATTGTGCGCCGAGGCGGCCGGATTGGCGGCATTGGCCTGTTCGCCACCGCCCAGCATGTCGTCCACTAGGCTGAATTGGCTGCGCGTCATCGCCAGATACACATCGGCCAGCAGTTCGCAGTCGATTAAGGCGCCGTGCAGCACGCGGCGGCTGCGGTCCACATCCAGGCGTGTACACAGCGCATCAAGCGAATTTTTTTGCCCAGGATAGCGCTCTTTGGCCATTTTCAACGTGTCGGTAATTTGCGCGGCCGTTTTGCTCACCGGCGGCAATTTCATGCGCTTGAATTCCATGTCCAAAAAGCCGACATCGAAAGGCGCGTTGTGGATAATCAGCTCGGCACCACGGATAAAGTCGGCAATGCGCTGCCCTACGGCGGCAAACGGCTGTGCCTGTTTTTTTTCCAGCTCGGCAATGGTGAGGCCGTGGATGGCGGCGGCATCGGCAGGCATATCGCGCTCGGGATGCACATACACATGCAGGTATTCGCCGGTGAGGCGGCGGTCTATCATTTCCAGCCCGGCAAATTCCACTAGGCGGTCGTTGCCGTCGTGGTAAAAGCCGGTGGTTTCGGTGTCGAGGATAATTTGGCGCATAAGGGTTTTGAGCTTTGGGGATGATGGGAATGGCGTTTGGGTGTGCAGAAATGGTATTTTTGTATTTGAGGCTGCCTGAAATCACAGTTGCATCAGACTGAACCCCTGCCTGCGCAGGAGCGACGGTATCTTTAATCAATTCATTTTATCTTTTCAGGCAGCCTTAATTTCACCAAGGCTGCCTGAAAGACTACAAGCGCGTTACCGACAGCACGCCTTTCACTTCGCTTAAGCTGGCCAATACGCGAGGCAAATCGTTCACTTGTTTTACTTCCAGCGTAAAGCGCATACTGGCTTCCAAATCGCGCGATTGGGTTTGCACAGCGGTAACGTTCATTTTATTGCGTGCCAAGGCGTCGGACACATCGCGCAAGAGGCCGCCGCGGTCTTGGGCGCGGATTTCGATGTCGATGGCAAACACTTGGTTGTCTTGCTGTTGCGCCCAGCTGGCGGGCAGTACTTTGTCGGGCGACTGCTGCGCCAAATGCAAAAATGAGGCGCAGTTGTGGCGATGTACGGAAATGCCGCGCTCGCGGGTAACAAAGCCCACAATGGCATCGCCCGGTGCCGGTTTGCAGCATTTGGCCAAGGTGGTCATCAAGCCGTCTTCGCCGTCGATCAGCACGCCGTTTTTGCGCGCCTTGATTTTGCTTTGACGCACAATATTGGCTTCGCTCAAGGGCGGCGGCGGTGGCTCGTGCAGGGCGCCGGCGGCTTTTTGGATGGCACGCGCCGACAATTCGCCCTGCCCCAATGCGCTGTAAAGCTCATCGATTTTCTGGAAACCCAGGCTTTCCACCAATTTTTGCAGATTAGGGCGCGGCTGGATTTTGGCCAGCTGTTTTTCCAGCAGTGCACGGCCGGATTCGCGCACCGATTCGGCATTTTGCTGGCGGATAAAGGCGCGGATTTTGCCGATGGCCTTGCTGCTTTTCACCCAGCCGTCGTGTAGCCAGTTTACCGAGGGCACGCCTTCTTTTACGGTGATGATTTCCACCCGTTGGCCGTTTTCCAGCGCGGTAGACAAGGGCACAATCTGGCCGTCTACTTTGGCACCGCGACAGCGGTCGCCCAAATCGCTGTGCAGCGCGTAGGCAAAGTCGATCGGGGTGGCGCCGCTGGGCAAGGCAAATACTTTGCCGTGCGGGGTGAGCACGTAAATGGTGTCGTTAAACAGCTCGGTTTGAAAGGCGCTGGCCAAGTCGGCGCTGTTGGTTTCGGCCATGTTTTCGCGCCAATCGAGCAATTGGCGCAGCCAGGCGATTTTTTGCTCGTAAGCGCTGTCGCCCTTGCCGCCTTCTTTATAGCGCCAGTGCGCCGCCACGCCGAATTCGGCAAAGCGGTGCATGTCGAAAGTGCGGATTTGCACTTCCACGCCCTTGTCTTGCGGCCCCACTACTACGGTGTGCAGGCTGCGGTAGTCGTTGGCTTTGGGGTGGGCGATGTAGTCGTCGAATTCGCCGCGAATCGGCTGCCACAGGCTGTGCACAATGCCTAAAGTGGTGTAGCACTCGGGCACGCTGTCTACCAGCACGCGCACGGCGCGGATGTCGTAGAGGCCGTCGAAATCGATTTTTTTCTTCACCATTTTTTTGTAAATGGAGTAGATGTGTTTGGGGCGCCCGGCCACTTCGCAATGCACGCCCAAGGCGCCCAGCTCGGTTTTGATGGTGTTGACAAACTGCTGAATGTATTCGAGCCGCTCGCCGCGCTTTTCGTCGAGCAAGCCGGCAATGCGTTTGTAGGCTTCTGGATTTTGGTGGCGGAAACCCAAATCTTCCAGCTGCCATTTGAGCTGCCACACGCCCAGGCGGTTGGCCAGCGGTGCAAAAATTTCCAGCGTTTCTTTGGCAATGCTGCGTTTGAGCTCTTCGTCGGCCACATGACCCAGATACACCATGGTGCGGGTGCGCAAAGCCAGCTTAATCAGCACCACGCGGATGTCGCTCACCATCGCCAGTAGCATTTGCCGCATGGCTTCGGCCTGCTGATGGCGCTCTTCCGGCGTGGCCAAGGGGTCTACTTTGGCAAATTTGGTCAGCTTTTGCACCTGATCCAAACCGGCCACCAATTGCGCCACCGCGCTACCGCAGCTCTCGGCCACTTCGGTTTTCCAGCCGGGCAGATGATTGGGCATGTCCACCAGCAAAGTGGCCGCCACCGCATCGGGCAGCAAATCCATGTCGGCCACCACCTGCGCTGTGGTCAGCAAATTATGGCGCAAAGGCTCGCCCGCCAAGGTGACGGCAGTAGCCGGATAATGTGCACACGCCAAGCGCCACGCCGACTGCACCATGCGGCTGTGCGCCTCGGGCAAGCTGGCAATATAGCGGTTGAGCCAGGCAGAAGCATCGCCGGATTCAACCGCTGTGGTGGGCGTATCGTGGGTGGCAACCATAAGGGTATCAGCGCAACAAACAAATAAGCTGCCATTGTAACCAAAAAAGCACCGCCGTGCAGGCTGCTTACAAGCAAGTTTGGTGATATGATGCGCCGGAAAACCGATGCGGCTTGGCCTTTATTGAAGATGCGCGCCTTTAAAATAAGGCTACCTGAAACGTGATGAATCGCCGCAGTCATCCGGAAAAACAAGCAGTAAATATTTCAGGCAGCCTTAAAATCTGCTGGTGCATATCGCCGCTTACCCCCTTATCAAGGAACCCCTTATTATGCTCACCCATCCCGACGTTATGGGCGTTGAGGCGCTGGCAGCCAAAATCCGCAAAATCCCCCATTGGCCGCAAGACGGTATTTTGTTTCACGACATCACGCCGGTGCTGCAAAGCCCACAATACTTCCGCTTGCTGGTGGATTTGCTGGTGTACCGCTATATGAACCAGAAAATCGATGTGGTGGCGGGGCTGGACGCACGCGGCTTTATTATCGGCGCGGCCTTGGCTTATCAACTGAATGTGGGCTTTGTGCCGATTCGCAAAAAAGGCAAGCTGCCCTTTACCACCGTATCGGAAAGCTATGCGCTGGAATACGGCCACGCCACCATTGAAATGCACACCGATGCGCTCAAGCAAGACTCGCGCGTATTGCTGGTAGACGACTTAGTAGCCACCGGCGGCACCATGATGGCGGGGGTGAACCTGATTCGGCGCATGGGCGCCAATGTGGTCGAAGCCGCCGCCATTCTGGAATTCACCGACCTACCCGGCGGAGCCAATATCCGCAATGAAGGCGTGCCGCTGTTTACGTTGTATCAAAATCATGGCAGCATTGATTCGGTGGGTGAATAAGCACCTGCACAAGCTCTCACCCATCAAAAAACCGGCTTCAAAAAGCCGGTTTTTTTGATTTAGGCAATCTCCATGCTGATTACAGGCTCTGGCTGCGGCTCATAATCCATGTTTGAATACTGCGCGCATCATTCACGCGGGTAGCCGAAGTGGGCGAATTGAGCAGCACAATCACCAAGGGCTGGTTTTGCACATTGGCCTGCACCACCATCGAGCGCCCCGCCTCGCGGATATAGCCGGTTTTTTGCAAGCCTACCTGCCAAGTGCCTTCGCGCACCAGCGCATTGGAATTGCGGTAGGTTTGCGCGCGCCCGGCGCTGGTGTACACCGAGCCGTAATTATCGGTGCTGTATTGGCGGATAAGCGGATATTTATCTGCCGCGCGCACCAGCAAGCCCAAGTCATTGGCGGTGGACACATTGCGCGGATCCAAGCCGGTGGGCTCATAAAAACGCGAGTTGGACATGCCCAAACTTTGCACTTTGCGGTTCATCGCCGCCACAAAGGCTTCCATGCCGCCCGGATAGCTGCGCCCCAAAGCATGGATGGCGCGGTTTTCGCTGCTCATCAGCCCCAGATGCAATAATTCGCGCCGCGACAGCGTGGTGCCGACAGACAGACGGCTGCCGGTGCCTTTCAGGCGGTCGATTTCCGCCTCGGTAATGGTGACCGGCTCATTCATGTTCTGGCCGCCGTCCAGCACCACCATCGCCGACACCAGCTTCGAGATGGAGGCAATCGGGCGCACCTGATGGATGTTTTTCTGATACAGCACTTCGCCGGTGCGGCTGTTCATAATCAGTGCCGATTGCGAGCTGAGCAATGGCCCGGCCACCGCAGCCTGCGTTTGCAGGTTGGCATTGGGATTGCTGATTAAAAATGCGCCCAAAGGATCATTTTGATTGGGGAAGTTTTGATCCAAAAATTGGCCCAAAACATCCAAATCATCCGCCGCTGCCGGTAAGGCACAGCCCAGCGCCGCCGCCATCACCACCGCCGCGCGCCATACTTTATATTGAAAAACCCTAGCCATTATTCTAAACACTCCTTGGTTTATTTGTTTTTGCACATGCAACCCGATGTTGATTTTTGATTTTATTTCCCGGGCTTTCAGGCTGCCTGAAACGGCATACTTGAAATGGTGTTTTTGAGTGAGCGCCTGAATTGTCAATAAAATCATTCTGTTTGTAAACCCGCACCGATGTAAAAATGGCCGCCAATGCTTGAATTTACACAGTTTGCGGCCATTTGGCATTCAATTAGGCGACTTTTTTCGACAAGCACGCAGCCAAACCAGCGGTATTCGGGTTTGAAAAGCCGCGGCACAGCCTTTATACTTGGCGCAGTTTATGGCTGGTGGCACTTCGGGCACGCCGGCCATGTTTTGCTGTTTACTAAAAAAAAGCCTTTCTGGGCATTCCGGCCGCCATGGCCGGCGGAAATGATCACCACCATGAGTAAAAACACCCGTTATTGTTCGTTTTGCGGCAAGGCCGAGCACGAAGTGCATAATTTGATTGAAGGCGCCGACATCGAAGGCAAATCGGCACTGATTTGCAATGAATGCGTAGATGTGTGCAGCACCATGCTGCACGAAGCCGAAACCGCCACCGAAACCAACACCGACAGCAGCGAAAAACTGCCCACCCCGGCGCAAATCGTGGCCAACCTCAACCAGCATGTCATCGGCCAGGAAATGGCCAAAAAATCACTGGCGGTGGCGGTATACAACCACTACAAACGCCTGCGCCATCCGCGCGGCAGCCAAGAAGTGGAGCTGTCTAAGTCCAATATTTTGCTGATTGGCCCCACCGGCTCCGGCAAAACCTTGCTGGCGCAAAGCTTGGCGCGCAAGCTGGATGTGCCCTTTGTGATGGCCGATGCCACCACGCTTACCGAAGCGGGCTATGTGGGCGAAGATGTGGAGCAAATCATCACCAAGCTGTTGGGCAATTGCGATTTTGATGTTGAAAAAGCCCAGCGCGGCATTGTGTATATTGACGAAATCGACAAAATCTCGCGCAAGAGCGACAACCCCTCAATTACCCGTGACGTGTCCGGCGAAGGCGTGCAACAAGCCTTGCTCAAACTGATTGAAGGCACCGTGGCTTCGGTGCCGCCCCAAGGCGGGCGCAAGCACCCCAATCAGGAATTCATCAATGTAGACACCACCAACATCCTGTTTATTTGCGGCGGTGCTTTTGCCGGTTTGGAAAAAGTCATCCGCCAGCGCACCGAAAAAGGCGGCATCGGCTTTGGCGCCAGCGTGAGCAGCAAAGACGAAACCATCGACGTAGGCAAGCTGTTTGAAACCGTGGAGCCGGAAGATTTAATCAAATTCGGCCTGATTCCCGAGCTGATTGGCCGCCTGCCGGTGATTGCCACCTTGGCCGAGCTGGACGAAGCCGCGCTGATGAACATCCTCACCGAGCCGAAAAACGCATTGGTAAAGCAATACCAAGCCTTATTTGCCATGGAAGGCGTGGAGCTGGAAATCGAGCCGCAAGCCTTGCACAGTATTGCGCGGCTGGCAATGGCACGCAAAACCGGCGCGCGCGGCCTGCGCTCCATCGTGGAACGCGCCTTGCTGGAAACCATGTATGCCCTGCCCGAGTTAAGCGGCGTGAAAAAAGTGGTCATCAACGCTGCGGTGATTGACAACGGCGAGCAGCCGAAAATGCTGCTGGCCGATGGCAGCGAATATGCCGCCGATGCGGCCAAACGCAGCCGCAGCCGTAAGGCATCGTAAACTTATCCGCACCACCCAACAAAAAAAGCGTTCAGGCAGCCTGAACGCTTTTTTGGTTTCTCATCTCAGCCCAAATGAAAATTGTGCCGCAGGCGCTCGATTTGCTCCAGCCGTGCGCGGGTGGCTTCCCAATCGCGGTTGTTCAGCGCCGCAATCAAGGCGTCAATCAGCAGCATAATCGCCACATTCGTGTCCCAGCCAGTTTTGCCTTCGGTGTAGGCGGTGAGGGTGATTTCAGCCTGTGCCGACAAGGGCGATGTCCATTGGTCGGTAATCAGAATGCGGCGGCATTTGCGTTCGGCCGCCAGATTCACCAAAGGCTGCAATTCCGGCCAGTAGCGGCGGATATCAAACACCACCAGCACATCGTTTTTGCCCATGTCCACCAACGCATCTACCCAAGTGTTGGGCATCGGGCGCAGCAGCGACACCTGCGGACGGATGGCCTGCAAATGGTGGCAGAAATACTCGGCCAAAGGCCCGGTGATGTAGCCGCCAATCAGCCAGATGCGGTGGCGCGGCTGCGCCAGCCAGTCCACGGCGGCATCGAAATCTTCCGGCAGCAATTGCCGCGCCGTTTGCGCCAGCAGCTTTTGAATATTGTCGGCAAACGAATGCAAAAACTCATGCCCGTGCAAGCCCAGATTGGGCTCGCGCCGCAGCAGCGGCGATTGCAATTGTGCATCCAATTCGGTGCGCAAAGCTTCTTGGAAGGCGCTATAACCGTCAAAGCCGAGCTTGGCCACCAGCCGCAATACCGTGGGCCCGCTCACCGCCGCTTTTTGCGCCAGCTGCGCCACGGTTTCCAGCCCCGCCAGCGGATATTGTTGCAACAACACCCGCGCCACTTTGCGCTCGGTAGGCGAAAAGGCGCTGTAATCGGCACGCAACTGCACGGCAATGCTGTTATCAATCATGATGGCGCTCACAAAGCTCAATAAAAGGGATGGTTGGATTATACCCGCTTAACTTGCGGCACCGCGCCGATTGCGCTGTATTGTTGCGGCATCGCAAATTTTCACTAGCGCATGTTTTGCATGATTACCGATATTTTCTGCACTCTTCAAAGCCAATTAAACCCATCATTGCTATTTGTTGGCACAAAATGCCAATCATCTGTTTTAACCCTTTCAGGCAGCCTTTCTTTTCTTGTCGCTTTTGTTTGTAATTTTTATTACAAATTTTACTTGTAATAAAAAAATATACTGTTTATTCTATATACAACCCCGCAAAAATTGGCGGCCCCACAATCCCGGAGAGCACCATGGAACACGCTTTGAATGCAGATGCAGCATCAGCGGCCGCCGCCTTGCGCCGTCTGATTACCGAACGCAACATCACCCATATCAAAGTGGGCTTTTTTGATTTGGACGGCGTGATGGCGGGCAAATACATGTCCACCGCCAAATTTCTGGCCGCGCTAGACAACAACTACGCCTTTTGCGATGTGGTGTTTGGCTGGGATGTGAACGACCAATTATTCGACAACATCAAGCTTTCCGGCTGGATTACCGGCTATGCCGATGCCGAAATCCGCCTGCTGCCGCAGCACTGGCGCGAGCTGCCGCTGGAAAACAACACCGTTTTGGTGCCGGGTGAAGTGGTGGGGCGCATGGAACCGCTGTGCCCGCGCCAATTGCTCAAGCGCGTGCTGGCACGCGCCGACAGCATGGGCTACCGCACCTTTTCCGGCTTTGAATATGAGTTTCTGGTGGCCGATGAAAGCCACGAAACCCTGCGTGCGCGCGATTTCACCCAACCCAAACCGCTGGGGCACGGCCCTTTCGGCTATTCGGTGCTGCGCACGGCAGTAAACAACGATTTCTACGAAGGCCTGCTGGATGTGTGCAACCAAATGGCCATTCCGGTGGAAGGTTTTCACGAAGAAACCGGCCCCGGCCAATTGGAGCTGGCCTTACAAGTAATGGAAACCAGCACCGCCGCCGACAATGCCGCCCTATTTAAAACCTTTGCCAAAGTATTGGCGCAAAAACAAAACCGCATGGTGTCATTTATGGCCAAGTGGCATCCGGATCACTCCGGCCAAGGCGGCCATGTGCATGTGTCTTTGCAACACCTCGATGGCAGCAGCGCGTTTTACGACCCGTCAAAACCCGACAACATCAGCGATGAAATGCGCTGGTTTGTGGGCGGCTTGCAGCGCACCGCCCGCGACTTGATGGCACTGCACGCGCCCACCATCAACAGCTACCGCCGCCTGGTGCCCGGCTACTGGGCGCCCACCTCGGCATTGTGGGGTGTCGACAACCGCACCACCGCCATCCGCGCCATCACCGGCAGCGCCAAATCGCAACGCATCGAATACCGCGTGCCCGGCGCCGATTGCAACCCTTATCTGGCAGTGGCCGCTATTTTTGCCGCCGGCCTTTACGGCATCGAACACCAAATCGAGCCCAGCGCCGCTTTTTGCGGTAACGCCTATGCCGAAATCCCGCCGCCCGAGCTCACCCTGCCGCGCAGCCTGTGGGAAGCGGCGCAATGCCTGCGTGCATCGGAGATGGCGCGGCAATGGCTGGGCGACGACTTTGTCGACCACTTCGCCGCCACCCGCGAATGGGAAGAGCGCGAATTCCAAAAACACGTCACCGATTGGGAACGGCAGCGTTATTTTGAAATTATTTAATTAAAGGCTGCCTGAAATATTTTCAGGCAGCCTTTAGCTGCAAAACCGATTTATCTAAATTTATCTAAACAACACAACCACCGATTTAATCAAAAGCATCCAAGGATTTCACATGAGCCAAACCTTCAGCGTCACCGCGCCCGCAGACGGCCAAGTTATCTATCACGGCCAATACGCCGATCAAGCCGCCATCAACGCGGCCGTGGCCGCCGCCAAAGCCGCGCAAAGCGGCTGGCGTCAAACACCTTTGGCCGAGCGCAAAGCCAAAGTGGCCGCCGCCATCGACTGGCTGGTGGCGCACCGCGACGACATTGCCCGCACCATCACCGCCAGCATGGGCCGCCCCATCGGCCAATCGCCCGGCGAAGTACGCGGCTTGGAAGAGCGTGCGCGCCATATGCTGGCCATTGCCGACGAAGCGCTCGCCGATGTAGTGCCCGCCGCCCAGCCCGGCTTTAAACGCTTTTTGCGCCGCGAGCCGCTGGGCACCGTGCTGGTAATGGCACCGTGGAACTACCCTTTCCTCACCGCGGTAAACGCCATTGTGCCCGCATTGGTGGCGGGCAATACCGTGCTGCTCAAGCATTCCTCGCAAACCCCGCAAGTGGCCGAATTGTTTCAGGCAGCCTTTGCTGCTGCCGGTTTGCCTGCCGGTGTATTCCAAATTCTGTTTTTGTCGCACGCCGATACCGAAGTACTGCTGCACACCGATGCGGTGGATTTTGTTGCCTTTACCGGCTCAGTGGGCGGCGGACAGCAAGTTCAGGCAGCCTTAAGCCAGCGCTTTATCGGCTGCGGGCTGGAGCTGGGCGGCAAAGACCCGGCTTATGTGCGCGCTGATGCCGATGTGGCCAACGCCGCCGAAAATCTGGTGGACGGTGCTTTTTTTAATTCCGGCCAATCCTGCTGCGGCATTGAGCGCATTTATGTACACCAGTCGGTATACGATGCCTTTGTGGCCGAATTTGTGCGCATCACCGGCCAATACCGCTTGGGCAATCCCACCGATGCCGATACCAATCTGGGGCCGATGGTGCGCAGCAGCGCCGCCGATTTTGTGCGCGGCCAGATTGCCGAAGCCGTGGCGCAAGGCGCTACTGCGCTGATTGACGAAGCCGCTTTCCCAGCCAGCCGCCCCGGCACTGCTTATCTGGCGCCGCAGGTGCTGGTGAATGTAAACCACAGCATGCGCGTGATGAACGAAGAAAGCTTCGGCCCGGTGGTGGGGATTATGCCGGTGGCGGACGACGCCGAAGCGGTGCGGCTGATGAACGACAGCCGCTACGGCCTCACCGCCTCCATCTGGACGCGCGACGCCGCGGCCGCCGAAGCCCTGGCCGCCCAAATCGAAACCGGCACCGTGTTTATGAACCGCTGCGACTATCTGGATCCTGCACTGGCCTGGACCGGCGTAAAAGACACCGGCCACGGCATTTCGCTGTCGGTGTTGGGCTATGCGCAATTAACGCGGGTGAAGTCTTACCATTTCCGCACCTAGCACTTTCAGGCAGCCTAGGATGGATTGATTTTCTTCACGCCGCCTTTCAGGCAGCGTGAAAACAGAAAGCATCGAACATATGAAAATTCACCGCTACCAAACCACCGTAAACTGGAGCGGCAATACTGGCCGCGGCACCAGCAGCTATGGTGCTTATGAACGCAGTTTTACCGCCAGTGCCAGTGGCAAACCGCCGATTGCCGGATCAGCCGACCCAGCTTTTCGCGGCGATGCCACCTGCTGGAATCCTGAGGATTTGCTGCTGACGGCCATCTCTGCTTGCCATCAGCTGTGGTATCTGCATTTGTGTGCCGTCAACGGCATTGTGGTTGTGGCTTATACCGACCACGCCGAAGCGCAAATGGATGAAGGCAGCCCCGAACAAGCCGGTCGTTTTGTGTCGGCCACCTTACGCCCGCAGGTGCTTATCGCAGCAGGCGGCGATGTGGCACTGGCACAAGCATTGCACCAACAAGCCCACCATGCCTGCTTTGTGGCCAATTCGCTCAACTTCCCCGTGGATTGTGTTGCAGAAATTGCCGTGCGTCCTTAAACAGCGCTTCAGGCAGCCTAAATACGATTGAATTTAAATTGATTTTAAAGGAAACCCCCATCATGAACCTCACCGGAAACTGGAACTACCCCACCGCCATCCGCTTTGGCGCCGGGCGGCTCAAAGAGCTGCCGCAGCTGTGTGCCGAGCTGAATATGCGCCATCCGCTGGTGGTTACCGATTCGGGGTTGGCCAAGCTGCCCTTGATGCAGCAGCTGCAACACACACTTCAGGCAGCCTCGGTGGCGCATGATGTGTTTGCCGATGTGCGCCCCAATCCGGGTGGTGCCGATGTGGAGCGCGGCGTAGCCGCCTACCGCGCCAGCCAACACGACGGCGTAATTGCCATCGGCGGCGGCAGCGCCTTAGACGTAGGCAAAGCCATTGCACTGATGGCCGGACAAACACGACCCTTATGGGATTTTGAAGACGTGGGCGACAACTGGACGCGGGTAAACGTGGCCGGTGTGGCGCCCACCATCGCCATTCCCACCACCTCCGGCACCGGCTCCGAAGTGGGCCGCGCTTCTCTGATTATCGACGAAGCCGCCCACCGCAAAGTGATTATTTTCCACCCGGCCATGCTGCCAAAAATCGTGCTGGCCGACCCCGAGCTTACTGTAGGCCTGCCGCCACACCTCACCGCTGCCACCGGCGTAGACGCCTTTGTGCATAACCTAGAAGCCTATTGCTCACCGTTTTACCACCCGCTGGCGCAAGGCGTGGCGCTGGAAGGCATGAAACTGGTGCACGACTTTCTGCCGCGCGCCGTGGCCGATGGCCGCGATATCAAAGCGCGCGCGCAAATGCTGGCCGCCTCGATAATGGGCGCCACCGCATTCCAAAAAGGGCTGGGCGGCGTACATGCCTTGTCGCACCCCATCGGTGCCGTGTTCGACACCCACCACGGTTTGGCCAACGCCATTATGCTGCCCTATGTTCTGGTACGCAACCAAAGTGCTATCGAGCAGCGTTTGGCCGACGCCGCACGCTACATCGGCTTGGCCGACACCTCGTTTACCGGCTTTCTCGATTGGATTTTGCGCTTGCGTTCCGACCTGAACATCCCCCACAGCTTGGCCGACATCGGCATTGACGAGAGCCGTGCCGACGAAATCGGCGCCGCCGCCAAGCAAGACCCCAGCGATGGCGGCAACCCGATTGTGCTCACCCCGGCCGACTACAGCGCCATCTTCCGCGCCGCCGTGCAAGGTGCTGTATGAGTAAGCCGCTGATCGGGCTCACCACCTACCCCGCCGCCGAAAACCACGGCTGGCACACCCCCGCGCTGTATGTGGCCGCCGTGCAACGTGCGGGCGGCGCGCCGCTGATGCTGCCCGGCTGTGCCACCGATTGCGCCGAAGATTGGCTCGCTGCCGTAGACGGCATAGTGCTGATTGGCGGTGGCGACATCAACCCCCAAGCTTTTGACGGCAGCCACCACCCCACCATCTACAACCTCAGCCCCGAGCGCGATGCCGCCGAGCTGGCGCTGATGCACGCGCTACTCAAGCAGCCCAAGCCCACGCTGGCGATTTGCCGCGGCCTGCAAATCCTCAATACCGCCTTGGGCGGCAGCCTGCATGTGCATCTGCCCGATGTGGTGGGCGAAACCGTGCCGCACCGCGCCCCGCCGCGCGAGCCGGTGCCGCACGACATCCGCATCGACCCCAACAGCGCCCTAGCCGCATTGTTGGGCGAAAGCGTTAACACCGCTTCCTGGCACCACCAAGCCATCGACCGCTTGGGTGAAGGCCTCAAAGCCGTGGCTTGGGCGCCCGACGGCGTCATCGAAGCGGTGGAAATGGCCACCTTTCCAGATTTGGTGGCGGTGCAATGGCATCCGGAAATCACCGCCGCACAAGATGCCGGGCAGCAAAAACTGTTTGAATGGCTGGTGATTCAGGCAGCCCGGCAGAAATACCCTGCACAGCACAAGGCCTAAGTCCGATGTTTGTTCGCCGAACAGGGTTTGTGTTATTTGGCTACTGCTGGATACGGTTCCAGCCGCTCACCGGGTTTGCCCACCCAATACCGCAACCATAGGCAGATTTGCCCCCGAAAAATAGGTTTTAGGCAGCCCGAAAACAGCATTCCATCTAGGATAACAACCATGAGTTTTGCCCGCCATCTGCACACACTGTTGCGTCAAAAACAGCAGGCCAATCGCGATTTGCTGAATTTTATGCGTCCATTGGATGCAGCAGCACATCCGCAAGAACACCACTACGCCATACGTATTCTTAATCATGCCTTAGTGGTAGACCAGATTTTTCAGGCGCATCTGCAAGGCAAAGCGCACCCATTCACCGCCACCAATACCACAGACACGCCCACTTTGACCGACTTGACTCAAGCCATCGCCAAAACCGATGCTTGGTATGCAGACTACAGCGCCAGCATCAGTACCGATGCACTGGCACAAATACTGGATTTTGTATTTACCGATGGCCAAACCGGCCATATGCCCCGGGGCGAAATGCTTTTGCATGTAGCTACCCACAATGCTTATCACCGGGGCGGAGCCGGACGCGCCTTGTCAATATATAACCAAACATTACCCAAAGACGGACTTGCGGCTTTTGTTGCCACGCAAGTCAGAAATTTTGCCCAAAATCCCGCTGTGACGGGGCATCTTTAATTGATTAGCTGCACTGATTAAACATAACTACCCTGCACCCCCGGCGGCCTGCCGCCTTATCGTTCCGTTTTGATACATGCTTTTCCATTTCAAGGAGCAACACATGAGCGAACCCAAACTCAACCAAACCCGGGTGGTGCGCGAGCTAAAACCGACCTTGGGCGCAATACACCTGTGGGGCATTGCCGTTGGCCTGGTGATTTCCGGCGACTATTTCGGCTGGAGCTACGGCTGGGCCTCCGCCGGCACACTGGGCTTTCTGATTGCCGTGGCGGTGATTGCGCTGATGTATGTGGCGTTTATCTTCAGCTATACCGAGCTCACCACCGCCATTCCGCACGCGGGCGGCCCGTTTGCCTACGGCCTGCGTGCCTACGGCCCCACCGGCGGCTATTTTGCCGGCATGGCCACGCTGATTGAATTCGTGTTTGCCCCGCCCGCCATTGCGCTGGCCATCGGCGCCTATTTGAACGTGCAGTTTCCGGGGCTGGATCCCAAGCTGGCGGCGGTGGGCGCTTATGTGGTGTTTATGACGCTCAATATTCTGGGCATGCACATCGCCGCCAACTTCGAGTTGGTGGTTACCATTATTGCCATCGGCGAATTGCTGGTGTTTATGGGGGTGGTGTCGCCCGGCTTCTCCTGGGCCAATTTCACCGCCAACGGCTGGGCCGGCAGCAATACCTTCAGCACCGCCACTTGGGGCGGCATTTTGGCCTCGATTCCGTTTGCCATCTGGTTTTTTCTGGCCATTGAAGGCGTGGCCATGGCCGCCGAAGAAACCAAAGACCCGCGCCGCACCGTGCCGCGCGCCTATATCTGCGCCATTCTCACCTTAGTGGCACTGGCGCTGGGGGTAATGATTTTTGCCGGCGGCGCGGGCGATTGGCGCGAGCTGTCCAACCTCAACGACCCCTTGCCGCAAGCGATGAAAATGATTGTCGGCCACAACAGCGGCTGGCTGCACATGCTGGTGTGGCTGGGCTTGTTTGGCCTGATTGCCAGCTTTCACGGCATTATCATGGGCTATTCGCGCCAGATTTTCGCCCTTAGCCGTGCCGGCTACATGCCGCCGATGTTTGCCAAGGTAAACCAACGCTTCCGCACCCCGCATCGCGCCGTTTTACTGGGTGGCGTGGTGGGCATTGCCGCCATTTTCAGCGACAACCTGATTGTGATTGGCGGCCAGCCGCTCACCGCCAACATCATCACCATGTCGGTATTCGGTGCCTTGCTGATGTACATCATCGCCATGTTCAGCCTGCTGAAACTGCGCCGCACCGAGCCTAGGCTGGAGCGCCCGTTTAACGCGCCGCTATACCCGATTATGCCGCTGGTGGCCTTGGTGATTGCCATCGGCGCCTTCCTCGCCATGGCTTGGTACAACACCACCGTGTTTGTGATTTTCTTGGGCATTCTGGGGCTGGGCTACGCCTACTTCCGCGCCACCGGCCACCACCGCGACGCCGCCCCGCGCGACGATATGCTGGGCCGGCAATAATTGCTTAGGCAATAAAAAAGCGTTCAGGCTGCCTGAACGCTTTTTTGTTTATGGATTGCCCAACACCTTTCCAATGGACTGGGCTTAAACGTAAAGTGCGCTTGTCTTTGCTGTAGCCGGTAATTCGAGCAAGCCCAAAAAACACCGGGTAAGCCGGGCATTGGGTTTAAGTGACAATCCAATTGCGTACAAAAATACGTACCTGTACAATAATAAGTACCCATTAAATTCATCAAAGGAAACCGCCAATGGATACCATGAGCTACTCTGCTTTCCGCGCCGGATTGGCCGGGGTGCTGGATAAGGTCAACGACAACCACAAGCCGGTTTTGGTAACCCGCCAAAACGGTAAACCGGCCGTGGTCATGAGTTTGGAAGATTTTCAGTCTTACGAAGAAACCGCCTACCTGATGGCCAGCCCAGCCAATGCCGAGCGACTGAACCGGGCAGTGGCACAGATTCGCGCCGGTGAAGCACAACAACACGGGATGCTGGAAGAATGATGCTGGCGTGGGCCGATGATGCTTGGAACGATTATATGTATTGGCAACAAACCGATAAACGCATGCTGAAACGCATCAATATGCTGCTGAAAGGCATTCAGCGCCAGCCATTTGCTGGATTGGGGGATCCTGAGCCGCTGAAGCACAATTGGTCAGGCTTTTGGTCGCGCCGCATCAACAAAGAACACCGGCTGGTTTACCGCGTGAGTAATGATAGGGTGATGGTGGCGCAATGCCGTTACCATTATGGCAAGCTTTGAATACAGCCAGCCTTGCGCCAATTCGCCTCATCACGGTGTGCGGGCAGCCACTTTAACCGCAACATTTGATGCCCACGCTTACTCCACCACGCCCGCATGTTCGGCTTGCACATCGGCATGGTAGCTGGAGCGCACCATGGCGCCGATGGCGGCGTGTTTGAAGCCGATTTCGTAGGCGCGGGTTTCGAAGGCCTTGAATTGGTCGGGGGTAACGTAGCGCAGCACCGGCAAATGGCTGTTGCTGGGCTGCAAATACTGCCCCACGGTAATCATTTCCACATCGTGCTGGCGCAAATCTTGCATTACTTGCAGCACTTCTTCGTCGGTTTCGCCCAAGCCCACCATAATGCCGGACTTGGTGGCCACATTGGGCATCATCGCTTTGTAGCGTTTGAGTAAGTCGAGCGAATGCTGGTAGTCGGAGCCGGGGCGGGCTTGTTTGTAGAGGCGCGGGGCGGTTTCGAGGTTGTGGTTGAGTACGTCGGGCGGGGTTTGCGCCAAAATATCCAGTGCCAAATCAAGGCGGCCGCGGAAGTCGGGCACCAACACTTCGATTTGCGTTTGCGGGCTGGCTTCGCGCACGGCGCGGATGCAGTCGGCAAAGTGCTGGGCGCCGCCATCGCGCAAATCATCGCGATCCACCGAGGTAATCACCACATAGCGTAATTTCATTGCCTTGACCGATTCGGCCAGGTGCTGCGGCTCGTTGGCGTCCAGCGGATTGGGGCGGCCATGGCCGACATCGCAAAACGGACAGCGGCGGGTGCAGATGTCGCCCATAATCATAAAGGTGGCGGTGCCTTTGCTGAAGCATTCGCCGATATTGGGGCAAGAGGCTTCTTCGCACACAGTATGCAGCTTTTGCTCGCGCAAGATGTTTTTGATTTCAAAAAACTTATTACCCGTGGGCAGCTTGGCGCGTATCCACTCGGGCTTTTTGAGTTTTTCGGCCAAGGGCACCACTTTAATCGGGATGCGGGCGGTTTTGGCGGCACCTTTGTGTTTGACGCCCTGGCTATTATCGTGGCTCATGCGCTTGCTTTCTATTATGTGATGTGTGGTGTTTAGGTATTTAATTGTGCGCTCAAATGCGCAGTCAATTTAGCCGCCACTTCGGCCAGCGGCGGGCAGGGCTTGAGGTAGTTGGCCATTTGCGTCATCGCCATACCTGCGTAACCGCAGGGGTTGATGTAGGCAAACGGGCTTAAATCCATGTCGATATTCAAGGCTAGGCCGTGGTAAACGGCGCCGTGTTTGATGCGCAAACCCAAGGAGGCGATTTTGGCCGCGCCCACATACACGCCGGGGCGTTTGGGGTCGGCGGCGGCGGCAATGCCGTAGTCGGCCAAGGTGGCGATAATGCTATTTTCCAGCCGCGTAACTAAGTCGCGCACGCTGATGCCGCGGCGCTTGAAATCAATCAGGGTATACACCACCAATTGGCCGGGGCCGTGGTAGGTCACTTGGCCGCCGCGGTCGATTTGCACCACCGGAATGGCGCCGGTTTGCAAAATATGCTCGGGCTTGCCCGCCATGCCTTGGGTGAACACCGGTGGGTGCTCTACAATCCACAATTCGTCTTCGGTGGCTTCATGGCGGGTTTCGGTAAAAGCCTGCATAGCGGCGAATACCGGTGCGTAGTCGCGCAAGCCCAGCGGCACGGTTTTCATTACAGCACCACTTTCACCATCGGGTGGGCGGTAAGGGCGCGATAAATATTGTCGAGCTGCTCTTGGCTTTCGGCGCGCACGGTAGCGGTGCAGCTCAGGTAGTTGCCTTTGCTGCTGTCGCGGATGGTCAGGTGCTTTTCTTCGGTATCGGGCGCATATTGACGCACCACATCCAGCACGGTGGCGGCAAATTCGGGGTGTTGTACACCCATGATTTTCAGCGGGAAATCGGTGGGAAATTCGATTAAATTTTCGCGTGTTTCGCTCATGGCGGTAACCTTTTTAACGGCAATATTGCTCAGCTCGGGGCAACGTTGCAAAATTCAAGCAAACGCAATTTTAACGCAAATACTCGGCCATCGCCATGAGGCTGCCTGAAGCATAAGACTAGGGTCTGTTCACATTTTAGCCGTGCACCGGATTTTGAGCAGAAAAGTCTGCGTCCAAGGCGAAAAGCACAGCAAGGTTGAACATCTTGCGCGCATTTTCAACGCAAAAAGCGGGCTTTCAAGCCAAAATAGAGCCACGCGATGAAATGTGAACAGACCCTAGTATAGCCACCCTACTCAATACCCGCCCATTTATGCGCCTGCACCGATAGCTGCCAATGCTCGGGCGCGGGCTGTTGGTTGAGTGCACCGAGTTGCTGCAAGGTGTGGCCGATGTTCATGCTGCCTTCGGTGTCCAACGGCGATAAGTAATAGTGGCGGGCACGGATACGGGCGGCCATACTGCGGGCAAAGGCAGTAACATCGCCATCGGCCACAATGCGCACTTCGTCGGCGTGTTCAATACATTGTGCAGCATATTTGGCGGCATAGCAGGCTTTGGGGCTCGCGGCGATATAGTCAATCTGTGCGGGCACCGGCATTAAGCCGTTGGTTTCGATACACAGATAATAGCCACACGCTTTTAAGGCATCCAATAGCGTTTCAAGCTGCGGCTGGATGGTGGGCTCGCCGCCGGTGATGATGATATTGGCGGCAGTATGGTTTTGTACCTGCTGCACTACGGCGCTCAGGCTCATGGTGTTGAAACGCAGGTAATCGGTGTCGCACCAGCTGCACGCTAAATTGCATTTGCCAAAACGGATAAACACCGCCGCCATGCCACTGTTGTAGCCTTCGCCCTGCATACTTTGGAAAATCTCCACAATACGGTATTGCGGCTCAGTCATGATTGGCTCCGGTGTATTCACAATACGATGTGGGCGTTTCCCACAGGCGGATAGCAGATACGTTGAGGCCGCCTTGTTGCCGCAACAGGCAAAACATATGCTGCGCCATGTTTTCGGCAGTGGTGCGCTTATCCATGGCCACGGTTTTGAGTTGCCAGTTTTGCAGCAAAGCCGCCAAGCGGCTTTCGCGCTCGCTGTGGCGGTTGTACACAAAGGCGTGGTCAAACGGCTCTGCCACCCAGTGTTTGACGCAGGCTTTCACATCGGCAAAATCCATCACCATACCGTCTTTAGCACCGCCTTGCGCCAGGCTGCCTGAAATTTCCACTTCCAGTTTATAAGTGTGGCCGTGCAGGTTGCGGCATTTGCCATCATGGCCGTCGAGCATGTGCGCCAAGTCAAACGAAAAGGTTTTCACAATCTTCATACCACCGCCTTGTGTGCCAAATATTCCGCCAAACCGCGCTCGCGCAGCACACAAGCCGGGCATTGGCCGCAGCCGCCCGCCACGCCCGCATAGCAGGTGTGGGTGTGTTGCCGCACATAGTTCAGGCAGCCCAAATCATCGGCCAATGCCCACGTTTGCGCTTTGGTGAGGTACATCAGCGGGGTGTGGAGTTGGAAGGCGTAGTCCATCGCCAAATTAAGGGTGACATTCATCGATTTCACAAACACATCGCGGCAATCGGGGTAGCCGGAAAAATCGGTTTCGCACACGCCGGTGATGATGTGGGCAATGCCCTGCCCTTTGGCGTAAATGGCGGCATACAGCAAAAACAAAGCGTTGCGCCCGTCAACAAAGGTATTGGGCGGGCCGCCCACGGAATTTTCGATGGCGGCGGTTTTGTCCATCAAGGCATTATGGGTGATTTGCTGCATCAGGCTTAAATCAAGCACGGTTTGGTGCACGCCCAAATCGGCGGCAATCCAGCGGGCGCGTTCCAGCTCGATGGCATGGCGCTGGCCGTATTGGAAGGTGATGGTGTGCACCTGCTCGCGCCCATAGCGGGCAATGGCTTGAATTAAGCAGGTGGTGGAGTCTTGGCCGCCGGAAAAAATCACCAGCGCTTTATCGGGATGGGTCATACAATGGGTTCCTTAGTTTTGGTTTCAGGCAGCCTATACGGATAAAACCGCGCGCCTGGCGTGGGCGGATTGCGAACCACGCGTATTTGGTGCAAAGGCGGCATTATAACGCGTCATTGCCACGGGCTATGCCGAAATCAGGTAAAATGGCCGCTTTTAGCGCTTTCAGGCAGCCTTTAGATTATGTTGGTATTGGGTATCGAATCTTCTTGCGACGAAACCGGCGTGGCGCTCTACGACACCTCTGCCGGTCTGCTTGCCCATCAATTGCACACGCAAATGGCCATGCACGCCGAATACGGCGGCGTGGTGCCGGAGCTGGCCAGCCGCGACCACATCCGCCGCCTGGTGCCGCTCACCCAAGCTTGCCTGCAACAGGCGGGCAAAAGCTATGCCGACATCAGCGCCGTGGCCTACACCCAAGGCCCGGGCTTGGGCGGCGCTTTGCTGGCCGGTGCAAGCTTTGCCAATGCGCTGGCTTTTGCGCTCAACAAACCGGTGATTCCGGTGCACCACCTCGAAGGCCATTTGCTCTCGCCGCTGCTGGGCGACGACATTCCCGAATTTCCGTTTGTGGCATTGTTGGTGTCGGGCGGACACAGCCAATTTATGGCCGTGCGCGGCGTGGGCGACTACACCTTGCTCGGCGAAAGCGTGGACGACGCCGCCGGCGAAGCCTTCGACAAAACCGCCAAACTGCTCGGCCTGCCTTATCCCGGCGGTGCCAAATTGTCTGAATTGGCCAAACTGGGGCGCGCCGGTGCATTTGAATTGCCGCGCCCGATGTTGCACTCGGGCGATTTAAACATGAGCTTTTCCGGCCTCAAAACCGCCGTGCTCACCGCCGTCAACAAAGCCCGCGCCAGCGATAACGGCGCCCCCTTAAGCGAGCAAACCCGCAACGACATCTGCCGCGCTTTCCAAGACGCCGTGGTAGACGTGCTTGCCGCCAAAGCGCAACAAGCCTTGCGCCAAACTGGCTTTAAGCGCTTGGTGGTGGCCGGCGGCGTGGGTGCCAACTGGCAGCTGCGCCAGCGCTTGGGCAGCCTAAACAAGGTACACACCTATTTCCCGCCCTTAAGCCTGTGCACCGACAACGGCGCCATGATTGCCTTTGCCGGTGCCCTGCACTTGCAAGCGGCACAGCCTGCGGGCGGCTTTGATGTAAAACCGCGCTGGCCTCTAAGCGACATTGTGCAAGCTTGAATACACCTTCAGGCAGCCTGAATAACCCCATCCCCACCCAAAGCCCATGATTGAACTGAAAAACCTCACCCTGCAACGCGGCAGCAAAGTGCTGCTCGACAAAGCCGCGCTCACCATCAATCCCGGCGCGCGCGTGGGGCTGATTGGCAAAAACGGCACCGGCAAATCCAGCCTGTTTGCGCTGATTAAAGGCGAAATCAGCCACGATGCGGGCGATGTGTTGGTGCCCAAGCACTGGCGCTTGGCCAGCGTAGCGCAAGAAACCCCCGCGCTGGACATCAGCGCCGTGGATTATGTATTGCAGGGCGATGCCGAATTGCAGGCTTTTCAGGCAGCCTTGGCGCAAGCGGAAGCCGCGGGCGACGGCATGTTGCAAGCCGAATACCATGCGCGGCTGGATGAAATTGACGCCTACAGCGCCCCCGCCCGCGCCGCCAAGCTCTTGGGCGGCTTGGGCTTTGCGCAAGCCGAGCACAGCCAGCCCGTACGCGCCTTTTCCGGCGGCTGGCGTATGCGCCTGAATTTGGCGCAAGCCTTGATGTGCCGCGCCGACTTGCTGCTGCTGGACGAGCCCACCAACCATCTGGATTTGGAAACCGTGCTGTGGCTGGAAAACCACCTCGCCGCCAGCAGCACCACCCAAATCATCATCTCCCACGATGCCGACTTCCTCAACGCCACCACCACCCACACCGCCGAATTAAGCGCCCAAAAGCTCACCCTCTACGGCGGCAATTACGACTTCTTCCAGCAAGAGCGCGCCCAGCGGCTGGCACAACAGCAAGCCGCCTATACCAAGCAGCAGCAGCACATCGCCCACCTGCAATCATTTATCGACCGCTTCAAAGCCAAAGCCACCAAAGCCGTGCAAGCACAAAGCCGCATGAAAGCGCTGGCCAAGCTCAAGCGCATCGCCCCGGCGCATCTGGACAGCGAATTCAGCTTCGAATTCGCCCAGCCGCCACACCTGCCCAATCCGCTGCTCAAACTGGATGCAGTGGATTTGGGCTACGGCCACGGCAGCGTGGTGCAGCAGGCATCGCTGTCGATCGAATCCGGCGCCCGCTACGGCTTGCTGGGCGTCAACGGCAGCGGTAAATCCACCCTGATTAAAGCCATTTCAGGCAGCCTCAAGCCCCAAGCCGGGCAGATTATCCGCGCCGAAAAGCTCAATATCGGCTATTTCGCCCAACACCAGCTCGACACCCTACGCCCCGACCAATCGCCCGTTTGGCACATCCAACAGCTCAGCCCCGACGTACGCGAGCAGGAAATCCGCAATTTCTTAGGGGGCTTTCACTTTATCGGCGACATGGCACTGCAAACCACCGCCCCGTTTTCCGGCGGCGAAAAAGCGCGGCTGGCACTGGCGATGATTGTGTGGCAAAAGCCCAACCTACTGCTGCTAGACGAGCCCACCAACCACCTCGACCTCGACATGCGCCACGCCCTCACCTTGGCACTGCAAGGCTTTGCCGGTGCACTGCTGGTGGTGTCGCACGACCGCAGCCTGCTGGAAGCCACCACCGATGCCTTTTTGCTTATCGACCAAGGCCGCCTCAGCAGCTTTGACGGCGACTTAAACGACTACCGCCAATGGCGGCTGGCACAAGAACAAGCCACCAGCGCTCCGGCCGCTTCCGCCGGCGGCCAAAACCGCAAAGACCAAAAACGCCAAGAAGCCCAAATGCGTCAAGAGCGCACCCGCTTGGCCAAGCCGCTGCTGCAAAAAATAGAGCGTGCCGAAAAAGATATGGCTGCTTGGCAAGCCGAACAAGCGGCCTGCGAAGCCTTTCTGGCCGGCGAAAGCGCTTATTTGCCCGAAAACAAAGCCCAATTGCAACAATATCTTAACAAGCTGGCCGAAATTAAAGTAAAATTAGGTGAAACCGAAGAACTGTGGCTGAGCTGGCAAGATGCGTTAGAAGACATCGACCGCCAAATCCAAGCTCATACCAATTCTATAAAATAACCTAACTGCGTTGGCTCGCCTTGCCGTACTACTTGTACTGTCTTCAGCTCGCCGCCTTGTTATCTTATTTTATAGAATTGGTATCAATTTGCCACCTGAACCCACACGGTAAACCACCATGAAGCGCATCCACACCATTTTATTCACCGCCCTCGCCTTTGCCGCCCTGCCTGCCGCCCACGCCAAGGTCTACACCTGCATGGTGAATGGCGAAGTGGTGTACACCGCCAGCCCCAAAGGCAATTGCCAACAAGCCCAGCTGCAACCCATCGGCTCCTACAGCAACAACAACGCTGCCTACCGCAACACCAGTACAGCTGCGCGCACGCCCAGCGTCAGCTCGCGTCCGCGCAGCAACACCGCCACCGCGGCACCTGCAGCCGCCACCAACACTGCCGCTGTGCCCAAAGGCGGCGACAGCACCCGCCGCAGTATTCTGGAACAAGAATTGGCCAATGAACGCAACGCCCTTAGCGCAGCACAAAAAGCCCTCACCGACGGCCGCGCCATGAAAACCGCCGACAAAAATCAATACGCCCAATACCAAGAACGCGTGCGCCAACTGGAAAGCGCCGTGCTCGACCGCCAACAAAACGTGCAAGCATTGCAACGCGAACTGAGCCGTATGTAAACCCACACCCGCAAATCAAAGGCTGCCTGAAATATTTTCAGGCAGCCTTTTCAAATTCAAACATGCCACCACAAAATCAACGCAGCGGCTATTTTTTCAACCAAGCCCGTTTAAACATCATCCAGCCGTCTTTAAAGCCCAATTTGGGGCGGGCGTTGAAAACATCGTATTTGGCTTCTTCGAGTTTTTGAATAATGCGCTGGCCGCCCAAGATAATCAGCCGCAGTTCAAAGCCGTTGCGCCCTTTCAGGGTTTTGCCCAGTGGCGAGCCGGCTTTGAGCATTTTGTGGGCGCGCTCGCATTGCTGTGCCATTAGGCGCTGAAAGGCAAAATCCACCTGTCCGGCGGCAATTTGCGCTTCGCTCACGCCGAATTTGGCCATATCGTCTTGCGGCAGATACACACGCCCCTTTTGCCAATCCGCCGCCACATCTTGGCAGAAATTAATCAGCTGCAAGGCGGTGCAGATGCCGTCGCTTTGCGCCAGGCTTTTGCTGTCGGTTTCGCCAAACAGGTGCAGCATCAGCCGCCCCACGGGGTTGGCGCTGCGGCGGCAGTAGTCCACCAATTCGCCGAAATTTTGATAGCGGGTGACGCTTACGTCTTGTTTGAATGCCGAAAGCAAGTCGTAAAAAGGCTGCAAAGGCAGCTCAAACGGGCGCACGGCCTCGCGTTGCAGGCGCTGCATCAGGGCGGTTTGCGGGGTTTCGCCACGGCTGATGGTGTTCAGCTCTGCTTCCAGCTCGGCCAGTTGGCGCAGGCGGGTGGCGGCATCGGCATGGCCTTCGTCGGCAATATCATCGGCGGTGCGGGCAAAGGCGTAGATGGCGTGCACCGGTTTGCGCAGGCGGCGCGGCAGCATCAGCGAGCCGACGGGGAAATTTTCGTAATGGCCTACAGACATGATATTGGCTTTCTGTGGATGGGTTTATGAGGTGGATTACAGCAAGGGGCTGAACAAGCGCACGGTATTTTCCACCAGCGGCCACCAGCGGGCGCGGGCTTGCCAGGCGCTGATGCTGATGTAGTGGCTGTCGTGCAGATAAGCCAGCTGGCGAGCGGCAATGGCGGCAGTGAGATCGCGGTCGTAAATCGCTAGGCTGATTTCCAGATTCAGGAAAAAGCTGCGCATATCCATGTTTACGGTGCCAAACAGGGCATAGTCTTCGTCTACGGTGAGGGTTTTGGCGTGCAAAAGGCCGCCTTCATAGAGGGCGATTTTAACGCCCGCATCCAAGAGCAGGCGGTAGTAGGCGCGGGAGGCGTAGCGCACCAGCAGCGAATCCACTTTGGCGGGCAAAATCAGGGTAACGTCTACACCGCGGCGAGCGGCGGTGGTGAGCGCCATCAGCAGTGTTTCATCGGGCACAAAATACGGCGTGGTGATGAGCAAACGGCGCTCGGCGGCGTGGATGGCGCACACGATGGTGTCGTAAATCACGCGCTCGCTTTGGTTGGGCGCGGAAGGTATCACCTGCGCCACCACATTGCCGCCGCTGTTTTGCGTGGGCAGCAAGGCGGGAATTTGCTCGGCAAAACCGCCAAGATAAGATTGTACTTCGCTTAAGTGGCGCTCGCCCTCCACTGCCACATCGGCATAAAATACCGCCGCCATTTCCAGCACCAAGGGGCCGGTGCAGCGCATCATCACGTCTACCCATTCGCCCACGCCGGTATTTTTCTTGAAGTATTGTGGGTCGGCCAAATTAAAGCTGCCGGTGTAGCCGATTTTTTTGTCCACAATCAGGATTTTGCGGTGGTTGCGCAAGTCGGTGCGGGTAAACAGAGTGCGCCACGGCCCCACCGGCAGCGCAGGCTGCACTTTCACCCCAGCCTGGCGCAGGCGGCGCGGCCAGCGGCTGCGGAAAAAGCTTTGGCTGCCCACGGCATCGGCCAGAATAATGCAGTTCACTTGGCGCTGCGCCGCCGCTTCCACTGCTTCAAGCAAGCTATTGATGCGCCCTTGCGGGTCGATAATGTAAAACGCCAGAATGCAGGAGTTGCTGGCTTGGTTGATGTCGTACAGCATGGCATCCAAGATGCTGTCGGTGGTGTGCAATAAAGACAAGGCATTGTTTTTGGTGGCGTGTAGCCCAGTAACATTGCTGGCCAAGTGGCTGATGCCGCGATAATGCGGCGCCACATCGTTGCGCACGGCCAAGTGGATGTCGTTCAGGTAGCGTTCGCTTACTTCGGTGTAAAAGCGGTTCATCTCCGCCGTGCGCTTGGCCCGCGCCGCACCGAGCCGTGGTTCGCCCACCAGCAGATACAGCGCCACGCCGATAAAAGGAAACACAAACAGCAATATCAGCCAAGCCAGGGCGTTGCCGATATTGCGCTGTTTGTAGAGCACCCGCAGTGCGCACACCACCACTGCGGTGCCGTGCAGGTAAAGCAAAACTTCTGCCCAAGGGATGTCGATGTTCATGGTTGACTGAGGTTTATAAACTGAAACGAAGCAATGGTTGGCAAAAGCCGCCTGAAATATAAAGCGTCATTGCCGAACCGGATTTGATGGTTTCAGGCAGCCTGTAAACAGTAAGTGCATAACTGCAGTTAATTTGAAAACAACTGCTTAATGACGGTATTTTTATATAAGTGTTTAACTTCAATTAATCAATATCATCAAAAGGCTGCCTGAACCCAATTCAGGCAGCCTTTAACCCTATTTAAGCGCCGTGATACGGGCGCGACAGGCGGTGGACGGCATCCACCAAAACTTTGGCGTGTTCCGGGTCGGCATGTTGGTTGATGCCGTGGCCAAGGTTGAATACGTGGCCGCTGCCGTGGCCGTAGGCGGCCAGAATGCGTGCCACTTCGGCTTCGATGGCAGCTGGGGTGCCGAACAGCGCCATCGGGTCGAAGTTGCCTTGCAAGGCCACTTTGTCGCCCACGCGTGCACGGGCTTGGCCGATATTGCAGCTCCAGTCCAGCCCCAAAGCATCGGCGCCGATGTCGGCCATGGCTTCCAGCCACAAGCCGCCGCCTTTGGTAAACACAATCACCGGCACGCGGCGGCCTTCGGCTTCGCGTTTTAATCCGCTAATGATTTGACGCATATAGTTGAGGCTGAATTCGCCAAACGCCGCATCGCTGAGCACCCCGCCCCAGGTGTCGAAAATCTGCACAGCTTGCGCACCGGCGTCGATTTGCGCATTCAAATAAGCCGTGACCGCTTGGGCGTTGATGTCCAAAATGCGATGCAATAAGTCGGGGCGGCTGTACATCATGGCTTTGATGTGGCGGAATTCTTTGCTGCTGCCGCCTTCCACCATATAGCAGGCCAAGGTAAACGGGCTGCCTGAAAAACCAATCAAGGGCACGCGCCCATCCAGCGCTTGGCGGATGCTGACCACGGCATCGAATACATAGCGCAGCTTAGCCATATCCGGCACCGCCAGCGCTTTGATGGCGGCTTCATCGCGCAGCACGCGCTCGAATTTGGGGCCTTCGCCCTCGGCAAAATACAGCCCTAAGCCCATGGCATCGGGCACGGTGAGGATGTCGGAAAACAAAATCGCCGCATCCAAAGCAAAGCGCTCCAAGGGCTGAATGGTCACTTCGGTGGCCAGTTCGGTGTTTTTGCACAAATCCAAAAAGCTGCCCGCTTCGGCACGGGTGGCTTTGTATTCGGGCAGATAGCGCCCGGCTTGGCGCATCATCCACACCGGGGTGTAGTCGGTGGGCTGTTTGAGCAGGGCGCGCAGGAAGGTGTCGTTTTGTAGGGGTTTCATGAAGGGTCCGTGATGGGATTCGATTACAAACAGATTTTCAGGCTGCCTGAAAAAAACCATGCCAACCGCGCTCATTCAAGGCGGGCGGCTGGCATGGTGGGTGGGATTAAATATCGTCGTCGCTGCTGATGGCGGCCAATACATGGGCGCGTTGGCGTTCGGCTTCGGCGCTTTGCCCGGCTTCGTCGAGCACCCGCGCCAACACCAGCCGTGCCTGCGGGGTGTCTTCCACGCCGATGCTGGCTTCCAGATAGCCTTGCGCTTTGCCCCACAGCTGTTTGTCAAACGCCATTTGCCCCAAATGCAACAGCAATTGCGCATCTTGCGGGCGCGCTTTCAGCCATTCTTCCGCCCAGTCCATCGCTTTTTGCTGCTCTTTGTCGCTCAGATACTGGCTGCTGTGAATCAGCACCGGCAACAATGCGGTGTCGTGGTTTTTGGGGTATTGCTGCTTCACCCATTTCACTGCCTGCGGATACAAGCCCAAACGGGCGTATTTTTCGGCAAT
This sequence comes from Paralysiella testudinis, assembly GCF_016894345.1. GTDB lineage: Bacteria > Pseudomonadota > Gammaproteobacteria > Burkholderiales > Neisseriaceae > Paralysiella > Paralysiella testudinis. Next base: position 1,157,496 of record NZ_CP069798.1, on the reverse strand, counting down.
GGCGGCGCTGAGTGCGCCTTCGCGCATGTCGGCAGGAATGCGTTTCAGGCAGGCTTTCAAGGCGTGGGCATCGCCAGCCTGATTCAGCAGCTCGCGATACGCCCACTGGCTGTATTGCGCGGCTTCGGTGTCGTTGAGCGCACCGGCTTTTTGCAGTTTGGCGGTTTTATCCAACACGATAAGCGCGTTGTTTTGGTCGAAGGCATAACGCAGTTGCAGCTTCACCAAGCGCGTGAGTGTGGGGTTGATGGCGGCAGCGGCGGCCAATGCCTGCTCGGCAGCAGGGTAATCGCGCCGTGCCAGCGCCGATTCGGCCAGCAGCAAATGGCGCGACAATTGCTTTTTCTCCGGCAAGGCGGCGATGTCGTGCAGATATTGGTCGCGCCGGGGCAAGTTGTCCATTTGGTCGGCGCTGTGGGCGGCCAGCATCAAGGCCAAGGCTTTATTGTGGCCGCCTTGTTTGTTGCCCAGCACTTTGCTGGCTTCTTGTTCGGCTGCCTGAAAGCGCCCTTCAAAATAAGCCAGCCCGGCGCGGTTGAGCGCCTGTGCCGATTTGCGCTCTTGCCGCGTTTCGCCGTAGTGACGCATACGCCCGGGCAGGTGCAAAGTGCCCAACACCAGCCGCAGCAGCAAATACAGGGCCACCACAGTGAGCAACAGCAGGCCAATAAACAAATGCAGGTTCACCCGCACCAGCGTTTGCTCCACCACGATATACACATTGCCGTTATACAGCGTGGCGCCGATGGCCAAGCCCACTGCCACGGCAAACAGCACAATAATCCAAATCAGGCCTCTCATAATGTGCGGCCTCCTGCTTTCGGTGCGGAAGTGGCAGCCGGATTCGCGGGCTGGCCGGCAGGTGCGCTGGCTTCGGCCGGTGCTGGCGGGCTACTGGCGGCAGCCGCGGGTGCGGAAGCACCTAAGTCCGGCAACGCAGAGGCGGCATCGGCACGTGCTTGTTGCTGGTATTGACGCACCGCCGCCAAGCTCGCCGCCAAGACATTAGCGTCTTGCCCGCCCTGCACTTCCAAACCTTTCAATTGCGCCAATTCTTTCAGCCACGACTGGGTGGCGGCAGACGTGCCGTCGAAATACTGTTTCACCGCCGCTTCGGCGCTGTTTAAATCGCTCATATACACTTCGCCGCTGCGCTGCATCAAGGCCAAGCGGGCGTCCATCATTTTTAAGCGCAGGTTTTCACGCACAAAATACACTTGCTCCGGCGACATCAACATGCTGTCGTTGCTGTTGAGGCGGCGCACTTCCACCATGCCTTGCAAGCTTTGCACGCTGTTTTGCCATGCCCGCTGCCACCACGGCGCATCGGCGCTCACCGGCGGCAAAGGCTGGGTAGCGCCCGGCTGCAGCGCCGCATCGGCCGCCAGCGGCAGGCTGGCCACCGCGGTTTCGAGCCGGTTCAGGCGCAGGGAGGCGCTGGCCACATCCAGATAAGGTTTGCTTTTCAGGGCGGCCAAATCTTGGCTGATGGCCTGCTTAATCGGCACCAACTGCGGCTGGTCAAAGCGGGTGAGGCGGCTTTCCAGATTTTCCAGCACGCCCACCGCCACCGGCACATTGCCGGAAATCAGCAATTGCTGCGCAGCCATATTAAGGCTGGCTTCGGTTTCGTCTACCAGCCAATCGGCACGGCTTTTCACCAATTCTTGATAAGCGCGGCTGCTGGCCGCCAGCTGGGTATCAAAGGTTTTGCCTTGTGCTTGCAAGACATCCACCTGCTCCGCCAGCGTTTTGAGCTGAACCAGATTGTTTTCCAGCAGCACGGCGTTTTTGCTCTGCCCCACGCCCGCTTCGTTGATTTTTTGATCTAGGCTTAGCTCTTGGGTTTTGAGCACATTTTGGCCTTGTACAAATAAAAAGCCGCTGGCACCCAAGGCCAGCAGCGACAACACCAAGGCCCCCAGCGCCACGCCTTTGCCGGAAGACTGTTTGATAATCACCGGTGCCACCGGTGCGGCAGCGGCTACGGCAGGTTTGGATTCGGGCATGGTGGCTCCTGTGGGGGACGAAGCCGCGCTGGCGGCCGGTTGCGGGTGGGAATCGGCAGCATCGGCCTGTACTGGTGCAGCGTTTGCTGGGGCGGCAACGGGTTCGGTGGCTGCGGGCTTAGTGGCAGTGCCATCGGCGGCCACGGCAATCACCCCCGTTGATTCGGGTGGCGAATCGGTGTTTTCGGGGGTGTTGGCTGCCGTATCGGGCTTGTCAGTCATGGGGTGGTTCTCCCTTGCGGCAGGCGGGCAAGAGCTGCGCCAGCGTGCCGGTTTGAATGCGGTGGACACCATAATCACGCAAGATGTCGGCAATGCGTTGATGATGGGTAAAGTATAGCAAGTTTTTCAGATTTTGCGCCAACTCGGGCGGCACTTGCGCAAACAGCACTTGCGCCAGCGCGGCGGAAGCCACATACACCGCTTGCGGCTGGCTGTGTGCAAACAATCCCCAATCCAAGGCTTGAGGCTGCCTGAAATACACTTCGGCCACCGTGACTTTAAAGCCTTGTTGGCGCAAGGCCTGCGCCAGAAAATCACGGCCGCCGTGGCCGCGGATAATCAACACGTTTGCGCCCGGCGGCAGGCTTTGCCATAAGGCCAAGCGCAACACCGCTTCGCTGTCATGGCCGCTGCCGGGCGCGGTAATCGGCTGGGCGCAATAGGCGGCCAAGGCTTGGGCGCTGGCCTGCCCCACGGTAACTTGCTGTGCGGCGCTGCCGGAAAAATCCAGTCCCGGTGCCGCCACGTTCACCGCACCGGGGCTAACCCAAAACACCACATCTGCCGCTGCAAACAGCGCAGGCAATTGCAACAAAGCCGCCGTATCGGCCTCGAGGCGCAACGGGCTAAACGGCAATGCCTGCCAGCCGGCAGCGGTGCAGATGTCGATATCGGCAGCGGTTTGGCCTTGGGGGCGGACGATTAAAATGGTGGGCATGGGCGTGGAATATCAATCACGTTTTCAGGCAGCCTTGTCAACAACCAAAGGCTGCCTGAAAACGCCCTGTTTAAAAATCATGACGCTGCCAACAAAGCGGCAATCAATTCTTTGGCGCCGTCATCCGCCAGCTTTTTCGCCACCGCCCGCCCCAGCGCATCGGCATAGGCCAGCGGTGCTTCGGCTTCGGCTTGCAAGGTGAGCGAGCCGTCGGGGCTGCCCACCAAGCCGCGCAAGGTGAGCACGCCGTCGGCAGCGGTGGCATAAGCGGCCAGCGGCACTTGGCAGCTGCCGTCCAGCGCGCGTGCCAACGCCCGTTCGGCCTCCACGCAAGCGGCGGTAATCGGATGATTGAGCGGATTGAGTAAGGCCAGCATATCGTAGCGGTGGGCGGCAATTTCGATGCCCAATGCGCCCTGCCCGGCTGCAGGCAGGCTGTGGGTGGGCGGCAGCAACATGCGGATGCGTTCAGGCAGCCCCAGCCGCTCCAAACCGGCCGCCGCCAAAATAATGGCATCGAATTCGCCTTCGTCCAGCTTGCGCAAACGGGTTTGCACATTGCCGCGCAAAGGCCGAATCACCAATTGCGGGAAACGGGCGCGGATTTGCGCTTCGCGGCGCAGGCTGGCAGTGCCCACCACTGCGCCGGGCGGCATATCGGCCAAGCTGGCATAAGTATTGGACACAAACGCATCCAGCGGATTGGCGCGCTCGGTAATCGCCGCCAGCGCAAAACCGGCGGGCAAATCCATGGGCACGTCTTTAATCGAATGCACCGCCAAATCGGCGCGGCCTTCTTGCAACGCCTGCTCTAATTCTTTAATAAACAAACCTTTACCGCCGATTTTAGACAGAGTTTTGTCTAAAATCTGGTCGCCACGGGTGGTCATGCCTTCGATGCGAATGGTTTTGTGCGGATACAGTGCCTGCAAACGTGCCTGGATATGCTCGGCCTGCCACATGGCCAGCGCACTTTCGCGGCTGGCAATCACTAAGGTGTCTTTGTCTGACATAATGCAATCGGTTTGGGCAAAATAAAGGCCGAGTTTACCACGCCTGCGCCGCCTGCCCTATAAAGGCTGCCTGAAAACACAATGCCATTTGACCTGATATAAACTTCATATTATAGTAATCTTTAATTCAGCCTTTCTTCTTTCGCAGCGAGATTGCCTCATGAAACGCCATCCGGCACTGATTACCTTATCACGCGACCACCACCACGCTTTAAGCTTGGGCAACCGCATCCGCCAGCAGCCCGATGCCGACCACAGCGCCGCCATTGCCGCGCAGCGCGATGAATTGCTGCAACACTTTGCAGAAGAAGAGCAACAATTCGCACCTTTCTGGCCACAGTTGCAACGCCCCGATTTGCAGCAGCGATTTAACGCGGACCATGCCGCCTTGCGCCAATTATTACAGCCGCCGTTTCAGGCAGCCTTGCTGGCCGACACCCTGATGGCGCATGTGCGCTTTGAGGAGCGCGAATTGTTTGCCGCTTTGCAAGATTTACTGCCTACTTCCTAAAAGAAAAGAACACCATGCTGATTTTCAATCCCGCCCACCCCGTTTGGGCCATGGCCTTTCGCCCGTTTTATCTGCTCGCCGCCTTGTTTGGTGCGGCGGCAATTGTGTTGTGGGGCTTTGGCTATCAAGGCCACGCCGCCATGCCCGGCTTTATCTGGCACGCCCATGAAATGATTTGGGGCTATGCCGGTGCGGTGGTGGTGGGCTTTTTGCTCACCGCCGTGGCCACTTGGACCGGCCAGCCGCCCACCCGCGGCGGCATGTTGATGTCGCTGGCGGCCTTGTGGCTGCTGGCACGCGCCGGTGCTTTCTTTGCCGGCGGCATCTGGGTTGCCGGCATCAGCGGCACTGCGTTTTACTTGCTCGCCGCCGCTTGCTTTGCCCGCCCGGTGCTCGCCAGCAGCAATCGGCGCAACTTTATCGCCGTGGCGGCGCTGTTGCTGCTGGGCCTCACCCATGCTGCTTTTCATTGGCAGCTGGCACAAGGAAGCGCCGCTGCTTTACGCCCGGCCTTGTGGGCAGGCTTGGTGATGGTGGCCGGGTTTATCGGCTTAATCGGCATGCGCGTGATTCCGTTTTTTACCGCCAAGCGGCTGGGCATTGCCCAAGCCGCCGTCAGCAAACCGATTATGCTCAGCGCCTTGCTGTTGCCGATGCTGATGACGCTGAATTTATTGCTGTGGCCGCAGAATTTGGGGCTGTTTGCGGCGGCGGGCGTGGCCAGCGGCTTGATTAACGCATGGCAATTATGCCGCTGGTGGCACCGCGGCGTGAAAACCGAGCCTTTGCTGTGGGTATTGTTTATCGGCTTTGGCGCCTGCGCCCTCGGCTTAATCGCATTGGGCATGGGCGTGCCTTTTGCTAATCTAACCAGCCTGGGGATTCATTTGATTGCCGTGGGCGGCATCGGCCTGCTCACGCTGGGCATGATGGCACGCACCGCCTTGGGGCACACCGGCCGCCCAATGCGCTTGGTACCGCCTTTGCCGCTGGCGTTTTGGCTGATGGTGGCCGCCGCCCTGCTGCGCGCACTGGCGGCACTATTGGCTTCCGGTTTATACGCCAATTGGCCGCAAGCGCTGGCGCCAAGCTCGGTTTACAACGGCCTCACCCACGCCAGCGCCTTGGCGTTTGCCGCCGCCTTGCTGTTGTTTGCATGGCGCTATACGCCGTGGCTGCTGCGCCCGCGTGCCGATGGTAAGGCCGGTTAACGCATAACGAGGCTGCCTGAAAATAATAAACGGCACCGCTGGGCGGTGCCGTTTATTATTTTCAGGCAGCAAAATGGATTACTGCGGATTACTGAGGATTACTGCACTTCTTTCCAAGTTTGGCGCACTTGGTTTTTAGTGGCTTCCGGCAGCGGCACGTAATCCAAGCGGGTGGCGGCGGCGTTGCCGTTTTTGTAGGCCCAATCAAAGAATTTCAGCGCTTCTTGCGTGCCGGCTTTATTGGCGGGATTTTTTTGTACCAAAATAAAGGTGGCCGCAGCAATCGGCCACGCATTGGCATTGCCTTGGTTGGTGATCACCAAATAATAGCCGGGGGCGTTTTTCCAATCGGTGTTGGCCGCAGCGGCAAAGCTGGCCTGATTGGGCTGCACAAAGCGCCCGGCTTTATTTTGCAATTGGGTGTGCGCCAGCTTGTTTTGTTTGGCGTAGGCGTATTCCACATAGCCGATGGCATTTTTCACCCGGCTCACATAGCTGGCCACGCCCTCATTGCCTTTGCCGGCCACGCCGGTGGCGGCGGTGGGCCATTTCACGCTATTGGCCGAGCCAACTTTGCTTTTCCAGTCGCCGGAAACCTGGTTCAGGTAATGGGTGAAGTTAAAGGTGGTGCCGGAGCCGTCGGCACGGAATACGGTGGTGATTTTGGCTGCAGGCAGCTTCAAGCCCGGGTTGAGGCGGGCAATGGCTGCGTCGTCCCACTGGGTGATTTTGCCCAGATAGATATCGGCCAACACGGTGCCGGTGAGCTTCATCTGCCCCGGGGCGATGCCGTCGATATTCACAATTGGCACCACGCCGCCAATCACGGTGGGAAACTGCACCAAGCCTTGTTTATCCAGCTCGGCCTTGGTGAGCGGGGCATCGGTGGCGCCAAAATCCACGGTTTTGCTGGTAATTTGCTTCACCCCGCCGGAAGAGCCGATGGATTGGTAGTTAATCTGGTTGCCGGTGGCTTTTTGGTAGGCTTGCGCCCATTGTGCATATACCGGCTGCGGAAACGAGGCACCGGCACCGGTGACGGTGGCGGCCATCAGGCTGCCTGAAAGCAAGCCCAAGGCGGCGGCAATATTGAATTTGATTAGGGTGTTCATGGGGTTTCCTGTTGATTATTGGTATTGAAAATGTGATGGCTTGGGTATAGCAAAGAAACTAAATAATCCTACAGCGTTGACTCGCCTTGCCGTACGTGTGTACTGTCTGCGGCTCGCCGCCTTGTATGATTTATTTATTTTCTTTGCTATAAAATCTGCCCCAGTATAAGCAGCAATTATGACCGCCCCGTGAACTTAAGATGACCGATTGATGACGTTTGCCCGGGCAACAAAAAACGGCCATTCAGGGATGGCCGTTTTTTATTGGTTTTACTCAGTGCACTTAATTCTAATCCTAATCCGCATCAGCGCTGCTTTGCCGCCAATCCCAGTTTTGCGAGAATTTTTTGCGTTCTTCATGGATGTTGTGGGTGGTGAAAATCTCACCGGCGGGCGGGCGCGCAAACCAGTCTTCGTGGCGCAGGGTGTTGTTCATGTCGTACAGCCCCGACTGCCAGTGGTCTTGCATGGTGTTGGCGCTGAATTCGTAGTCTTTGTGGCCGCGCTCGTAGCTTTGCTTGCGGTAAATCAAGTGAATCACGTTTTTCTGCCCCACCTCGGCCATGGCCTCGGCTTCGGCCACACAAGAGGCGCAGCTGTTTTTTTCCGGAATCATCGCCAGCAGTTGCTTCACCATGCTCATATAGTGCTGGCGCTGGCGCATCAAGGTGGTAATCATGCGCGTGCGGCTGGAGTATTGGATGTCTTTAACCCGCTCATCAATTTCCAATAGGTTTTCAGGCAGCATACCGTTGGCATTCCATAAATCCACTTGAAAAATCAATTGATTCAGGCTTTCATCGGCCAAAATAATTTCATTCAAAGGCGTGTTCGACACCAAGCCGCCGTCCCAATAATATTCGCCATCGATTTCCACCGCCGGAAAACCGGGCGGCAAGGCGCCGGAAGCCATAAAGTGCTCGAAACGCAGCTCTTCGTGCTCATTGGTAAACACGGCATAGTTGCCGGTGCGCACGTTTACCGCGCCCACCGACACGCGCATACGCGAAGCGTCGTTAATCAGGCGCAAATCGGCAAATTCGGCCAGTGTGTCTTTGAGTTTATCGATGGTGTAATAGCTAAGATGATTCGGCGTGGTATTAAAAGGCATAAAGTAGCGCGGTTTAAAAAAACCTTTCTGCCCCTCCATCATGGTTTGGAATGCCTCGAAATAGCTTTCCATCAAGCGCAGCTGCTGGCGCAAAAACTGGTTTTCAAACACATAGGGCATGGTGTGTGCCAAGGCATCGTTTTTGCCCCAGGCACTCAAGCCGTCGAGCATGGCATCGAAGGGGTTGATGCTGCCACTGGTGTAGTTACGCCGGGTGATGGTGTCCCAAAACCCGCGTAAGGCGGCCACGCGGTTTTTGGGCTTATTACCGGCAATAATGCAGGTATTGAGCGCGCCAATGGAAATCCCGGCAATGCTGTTGATTTCGATACCGGCCTGATGCAGGCCTTCATACACACCGGCCTGATAAGAGCCCAGCGCACCGCCGCCTTGCAGCAGCAGGGTAACGCGGTCGTATTGTTTACACATTTGTGCAATGGTGCTCATGGTGTCTCCCTTGGTTGGCAATGGTGTTTACCGAATACAGCTTATTCAAAAATTCAATATCTTAAACATAAAAACTTGATCATGGCATAACCACTCGTGGATTTTATTGCCGTGTTTTGGTTCCCTTAGGCGCCAATAGGGCAAAGGCTGAATAATTTGCTGACATCGGGTTTTCAGGCAGCCTATTACTGGCAATACAATGCTGGGTGTCAAAACTACACATCCGGCCTGTCCATCAGCCCGCTTTGCACCGCATCGGGCTTAAAGCGCACCGATTGCGGATAGGGGTAGAAGTCTTCCAAAATCCCCGCTTGCAAGCGCTCTTTTTTGGCTTGCCAGAATTGCGGCGTGAGCAAATCGCGGTGGTGCTGCAAAAACACTTTGCGCACATCCGGCTCGCCCAGCAAAAAGGGGCCGAATTCTTCCGGAAACACATCGCCTTTGTTCACCGGATACCACACTTCGCCCGACATCTCGTATTCGGGGTTGGGCGCTTCGGGTATAGCGCGAAAATTGCAGTCGGTCATGTATTCGATTTCATCGTAATCGTAGAAAATCACCCGGCCAAAGCGGGTCATGCCGAAGTTTTTATACAGCATATCGCCGGGGAAAATATTGGCCGAGGCCAGCTCTTTTAAGGCGTAGCCGTAATCAATCACCGCCGCGGCTTTGGCTGCGGGCGCGGCGCTTTGCATAAACAGATTCAGCGGCTTGAGGCGGTATTCAATGTATACGTGCTTTACCACCAGCAAGTCGTCGGTTTCTTCGATTTGCGTGGGCGCCAAGGTGCGCAATTCTTGCAACAGCTCTTCATCGCAGCGGTGTTTGGGCAAGGCCACATTGGAAAATTCCAGTGTATCGGCCATGCGTCCCACGCGGTCGTGCCGCTTTACCAGCAAGTATTTTTGGCGCACGTATTCGCGGTCGAAGTCTTTATTGTGGCCGAAAGTGTCTTTAATCACTTTAAACACATAGGGAAACGACGGCAGCGTAAACACGCTCATCACCAGCCCTTTCACCCCGGGGGCAAGAATAAACGAATCGTGTGAATATTCAAGGTGCTGGTGAAACTCGCGGTAAAAAATATTTTTGCCCTGCTTTTGCAAACCGAGCAAGGTGTATAAATCGCCTTCCGAGCGCATTGGCAGCATGGCTTGCAGAAAATGTACATAACCCGCCGGCACCGGCATGTCCACCATAAAATACGCCCGCGCAAACGAAAACAGCACGCCGATTTGCTGCGGGTCGAACAAGGCGGCATCCACCACCAAGCCGCTGCTGCCGTTGTCGTGATTTTCGTGCACAATGGCAAACGCAAACGGATAGCGCACATTACCGTTGATAATCTGGCCGAAAATATAGGCGCTTTTATTGCGGTAAAAGGCATTGCCCAGCACCTGCAAATGCAGGTTCAGCTCACCCAGCGGCCAATCTTCCTGCAAATGCGCCTTGGCCGCACGCAGAATATTGGCAATATCACGCGCTTCATTCACAAACGGCACTTGCCAATCGAAATGGCGCAGAATTTTTTTCAGGCAGCCTCGCAAGCCTTGCGAATTGGGGTAAAACGCTTCAAACGTATGCGGCTCGGCGTCAATGTATTCGGTGGAAATCGCCGGTTTCACAAAAATAAACTGGTTGTTGTAGTATTCCTTGTCCAATAATTTGGTTGACACCGAATTAAAAAACGTTTCCGCCAGCTCGGGCTGCTTATGGTTCACCAGCAAAGCGATGTATTCGGTTTTGGCCAGCGCCCACACATCATCGTTGAGCAAATTGGCCATCACCTCTTGGCGCAACACCTGCACCGCTTCGTCTACGCGGTCGTCGTACATCTGGATGCGATCGGCCACCAGCTGCTGGATACCGTGCCAATCGGCTGCCTCATACAGCGCCTTGGCTCGGCTGCTGGCGGCGCGAAACATTGTATAGTGTTTGTTAAACCCGGCCAGAATGGTGGACGCCACCTGCTTAGCCTGCTCGTTCATTAAGCGTAATCCCATGCTTTCTCCTTTATTTTTATCATTAACATCTGCTCTACACACAGGCATAATAAGCTGCTACGCCGCAATATCGCACCTTAGCGCGTTTCGCCTTTTGTGGCAATGCAGCACCGAGCGAAAAACACACATGGCATGGCCGCCAAAATCCGCCGTACACCCGCTTGAAAAACCCCGCTACAGACCCATTTGTAAGCCGATGAAACCCGAATGAATAAGGAATATCCCATGCCACAACAAACACCCCACGAATACAACACCGACGAAACCTTGGCCGCCGACATCGGCCACGATGAACACGGCACTGCCGATGCAGAAGCCGACACCGCCGAATTAACCGCACGCATTGCCGAATTGGAAGGCCAGCTGCAAGACGAACAGCTGCGCAGCGCTGCTGCCGAGCAAAATCTGCGCCGCCGCCATCAAGAAGAATTGCAATCGGCACACAAATTTGCCGGGCAGAAATTCGCCGCCGAAATGCTGCCGGTAAAAGACTATCTGGAAATGGCGCTGCAAGACCAAAGCGGCAATTTCGAGGCACTGAAAATGGGCGTGCAAATGACCTTAAACGAATTGCAAAAAGCGTTTGAACACACCCAAATCAGCGAAATCAACCCACAGCCGGGCGATGCGCTCGACCCGCACCAACACCAAGCCTTACAAACCGAAGAGAGCAATCAAGCCCCCAACAGCATCGTGCGCGTGCTGAAAAAAGGCTATGCCCTAGCCGACCGCGTATTGCGCCCGGCCATGGTGGTGGTGGCCAAAGCGGCTGAATAATCCACGTATTATCTTTCAGGCAGCCTTAAAAAAGCCGTTATCTTCATATGCAATGAAGATAACGGCTTTTTTTATAATACGCCCGTTTTAATATAAAACCGCATCTAAAGCGCACACGAGCTAACGGTGGTACTGAGGATAAACGGGGTATTGCCAAATTGATCAAGACCTTCAAACTCAAACACATAAACACCTTTGATTAACACCTTGAGTCCATCATTTCGACTCCGCATAAACTCAATTACAGACACATCGCATGGATGGTGCGCACTATCCAAATAAATAGAGCCATCAATTGCTTCTGCATCGGGATTAAGGGGAAACGAAAACGTTTTGTCGGCCAAATCCGCCAGATGCGCAGAAGGCAGGTTAACGCCATCCAGCCGGATGGCTGTGTCCACCCATTCGTTCTTCCAGCGAAACGGCACCAACAACACTTCCAAAGCAACATTACCCGGCTCGCCCCTCAAAATGGCGTGGCGCGGTTGAATCATTGATTGCGGCAATTTTTTCATGGTCAATAACCAAACAATTTAAGTGCCATATCAAGCCTGGCCGGATTTTGCCCCATCCCGATGTTGTACCGGCACAAGCGCTGCGCCTGAAGTCGGCTGTGGCGCTGGGCTGTCATGGGGTTTGTCGTGCGTTTGCTTAAACGACACCAACAGCTGGTCGATTTTCAGGTTTTCGGTGTCGATGATTTCAAACTTATAGCGGTCAAACAACACAAAATCGGTTTTCTTGGGGATTTTGCGCAGCGAATACATCATAAAACCGCCGATGGTTTCATAGTTTTCCGAATGCGGAAAATCCACAATGTCCAGCGCGCGCATCACGTCTTCCAGCGGTGCGGCGCCTTCAATCAGCCACGATGCTTCATCGCGCCGGATAATCTGCGGCTCTTCTTCGGTGGCCACCAATTCGCCCATCACAATGCTCATCACGTCTTTGAGCGTCACCACCCCCACCACCAGCGCATACTCGTTCACAATCACGGCAAAATCTTCGCCGGCGTTTTTAAAGGCTTCGAGCACTTCATACAGCGAGAGCGTATCGGGAATAAACAAGGCTTTGTGCAGCACGCGCTTATCGGTGAGCTTGAGATTTTGCTCTTTCAGGTAATGCGTGAGCAAGGTGTGCGATTCGATATAGCCCACCACTTTTTCCAATTCGCCGTTGCACACCAAAAATTTAGCGTGCGGCTTTTCGGCCATCAGCGCCAGCACGGTGTCGGCGCTATCGCTTGTGTCAAAATAGGCGATGTTTTCGCGCGTGGTCATGGTAGAAGTAACGGTGCGCGACTGCATGTCGAAGATATTTTCAATCAAATAATGCTCTTGCTGCTTGAGCACGCCGGCTTCGGCGCCGGCATCCACCACGGCATAGATGTCTTCCGAGGTGAGCTGGTCTTGGCGCACGGTGGAAATGCGCAGCATTTTAAAAATCAGATTGGCGATGCCGTCGAAAAACCACACCAAGGGCTTGAGCAGAAAAATCATCAGCATCATCGGCCGCACCACCCGCACCGCCACGCGCTCGGGGTGAATCATGGCAAAACGTTTGGGCATTAAGTCGGCAAACAAAACAAACAGGCTGGTAACCACAAAGAAAGACAAGAGCGAAGCCAAGGTGCTCACCCAATCCGCCTCGCTAAACCGCCGCAACAGCGCGCCCAAATAAGGCCGCACCGCCGCTTCGCCCACCACACCGGCCAGAATCGCCACCGCATTAAGGCCGATTTGCACCACAGTGATAAAGCTGCCCGGCTGCTCCTGCATCTGCAACACATCCAGCGCACGCACATCGCCTTCTTTGCCCAAAATCTGCAATTTGATTTTGCGCGACGAGGCCAGCGCCAGCTCGGAACACGACACAAAGGCACTCACGGCCACCAACAACAGCAAAATCACAATGGCTTCAACAATATTCATATTTAATAATAAGTAATGGCTAACTTGGCAATTATATAGTGGAATGAAGAATAAAGTGATACAAGGCGCGAAGCCGCAGACAGTACAGGTAGTACGACAAGGCACAGCAACGCCGTAGCACTTTGTTATGCATTTCACTATAGCCATTTCAAATACAACAAAGCCGCCTGCACGACGACAGGCGGCTTTGTGGCTTCAGGCAGCGGCGAAAACTAATCCGCGTCCGTCTTGCGGCTGATGGTGAGCCCGCTAAAACCAAACAGCAAGGTCAGCGCCAAACTCAAATAGCAGAAAAACGCATAAGGCAGATAGCTTAGCACCGGCACGCCCAAAGTGTGGCTGATAAACACCCCGCACACGCCCCACGGCACCAGCGGGTTAATCACCGTACCGGCATCTTCCAATGTGCGCGACAGGTTGCGCCGGTGCAGCCCCAAGCGGTCGTATACCGGCTTAAAGGTTTCGCCGGCCAGCAACAGGCTTAGGTATTGCTCGCCAATCAGCACATTCACGCCCACGCTGGTGGCCGCCACCGACACCGTGGCACGCGCGGTATTGGTGAGAAAATGGCGCATGGCTTCGAGCAAGGCTGGAATCACCCCCAAGGCAAACAGCAAGCCGCCCAAACTCAGCGCCAGCACCACCACGGTTTGGGTGAAAAACATGCTCTGGATGCCGCCGCGGCCAATCAGGCTGTTAACCGCGCCAAAATCGCCCTCCAACTTAAAACCGCTGAAAAAATACGCCCCCAGCTGCGCCAAACTCGGGCTGCTGTGCACATAAGTTAACCCCAGCGCCACCGCCACCGTGGCCAAAATCGCCAAAATGGCGTTGACCCGGCGCAGCGCCAAACCCACCAATACCGCCAGCGGCAATAAAGCATAAACATGCACCAAACCGGTGGCTTGCAATTGCTGCTGAAACGCCGCGGCGCGGCTTAAATCGGCATGGTTCAGGCTGCCTGAAAACCACCACAGCAACAGCACGGTAAGCACAAAGGCCGGCACAGTGGTGTAGGCCATATTGCGGATGTGGTCAAACAAGTCCACCCCCACAATCGAGGCGGCAATGCCGGTGGTGTCCGACAAGGGCGACATTTTGTCGCCGAAAAACGCGCCCGACACCACTGCCCCGGCGGTGAGCGCCATTTGCGCACCAAAGGCATCGCCCATGCCCATAAACGCCACGCCCAAAGTGGCGCAAGTGGTGAGGCTACTGCCAACGGCGATGCCCACCAGCGCGGTGAGCACAAAGGCCGACACATAAAAATAGTGCGGCGACAGCAATTCAAAGCCGTAATACATCAGCGTGGGGATGGCGCCGCTCATCATCAGCGCACTCACCAACAGCCCAATAAAGAAAAACAGATACACCGCCCCCATCGCCGCGGCCACAGCAGCGGCCATGCGCTGCTGCATATCGGCAAACGCCACTTTTTTGGCCAAACCCACCAGCAGCAGCAACACCAGAGCCGCCAACAAAGCCAGCTGCGGCACCCATTCAAAATAAATAATCGCGCTGCCCATCAGCAACACCGACAGCGCCGCCAACAGCGCCGCCTCACCCTTTTTCAACACCAGCAATGGCACCAAACCCTGCATACATCATCCGTTTGCTTATCATCAACAAAGGCGGCATTTTAACACAGCCGCCTTATCCGCTTTGGTGTCAATACTCCGCGCTGTGCCAAAACGGCTGCCCCACCGTGGGCGTGCTGGCTTGGGCGGCGCGGCGCGGCGGCATCGGCTGGGCGCCATAAGCCAAACGCCCGGCAACCACGGCCTGCGCAAATGCCTGTGCCATCGCCACCGGGTTGCCGCTGCGCGACACGGCGGTGTTGAGCAGCACCGCGTCAAAGCCCCACTCCATCACCTGCGCCGCTTGCGAAGGCAAGCCCAAGCCGGCGTCGATAATCAGCGGGGTTTTAGGCAGCCTTTCGCGCAACACGCGCAAAGCGTATTCGTGTACCACGCCCAGGCCGGTGCCAATCGGCGCCGCCCACGGCATCAACGCAGTGCAGCCCACATCAAGCAGGCGGCGGCAGGCAATCAAATCTTCGGTGCAATACGGCAATACCTTAAAGCCGTCTTTAATCAGCACATCGGCGGCTTCTACCAATTGGAATACATCCGGCTGCAAGGTGTCGTCGTCGCCAATCAGCTCCAGCTTAATCCAATCACATTCAAACACTTCGCGCGCCATTTGTGCGGTGGTAATCGCTTCTTGCACGCTCAAACAGCCGGCGGTATTGGGCAAAATCGGCAAACCCAGCCCCTGCAACAGCGCCCACACGCCCTGCCCGTGCGCCGAATCCACCGCCCCTTGGCGGCGCAGCGACACCGTGAGCATGGCCGGTTGCGCCGCCGCCACCGCCTGCTGCAAAACATCTAACGAAGGATAGGCCGCGGTGCCCAACAGCAAGCGGCTGGAAAATTCGTGCCCGTATAAACACAGGGGTTTGTTCATGGGTTTCCTTTTTTTGGCCTTAAATTATACCAATTCTACAAAATAACCTAACTGCGTTGGCTCGCCTTGCCGTACTACTTGTACTGTCTTCGGCTCGCCGCCTTGTTATATTATTTTGTAGAATTGGTATTAGGCTGCCTGAAACGGCAAAAACTTAAATCGCCGCTTCTTCACACCATTGCCGCATCGCGGGCAAGTTCAATAGCCTTTGCGCATAGTCGGCAGCAGCGCCATTCAGGCAGCCGTTCAGCTGGTAGCACTGCAAGCGCATGGCCACCGGAGCGTAAAACGCATCCACCGCGCTAAAATCGGCACCGGCCAAAAACGGCCCGCCAAAGCGCTGCAAGCCTTCGTTCCACAGCTGATTGATGCGGGCCAGCTCGGCAGCCAAGTCGGCGCTGATGGCGGGTGCGGCCACTTCGTCCAAACGGAAACCGCATTGGCTGCGCAATACGCCAAAGCCCGAATGCATTTCTGCCGCCGCGCTGCGTGCCCAGGCGCGTGCCTGCTTATCTTGCGGCCACACCTGCGGGTGCGCCTCAGCCACGTATTCGGCAATCGCCAAGCTGTCCCACACCACGGTGTCGCCGTCCACCAGCACCGGCACTTTGGACGTGGGCGAAAACGCCTGCCACGCCCGCCGCTGCGCCGCCAAATCATCGGGCTGGTAGCGGTGCAGGGTTTCGGCAAACGGAATCGCCAGCGTGCGCAACAGCAGCCACGCGCGCAAAGACCAAGAGGAAATATGCTTTTCGGCAATGTGTAATTGGTACATGGGATGGCTTCCTTTCGGGATAAATCAGGGGCAATAGACGCTACTCATTATCGGATTATAGGCTGCCTGAAACCGGCAACCTCATTTTATTATCCACCCGCCACCGGGCGCACGATTTCCACCGCATCGCCTGCTTGCAATACGGTGGCGGCGTAATCCTGTTTGGGCACAAATTGCTGGTTTAGCGCCACCGCAAACGGGCGTTCAGGCTGCCTGAACGCCAGCAAATCGGCTACGGTATGGCCGTTAAAATCGACGGCTTCGCCGTTGATGATGATGTTCATTTTTTACCTTGTTTACCGATATGAAAATACAATTATTTTAGAAGTTGTTTATTCAGGCTGCCTGAAATGTAAGGCCGTCATTGCCGAACCGGATTCGGCAATCCATTGGCAGATCATAGTGAAGTGACTTATTTAAAAACCGGCTGTGCTTTTTATGCGTTTCCTTATCGTTTTACTTTGCGCTTTATGGCCGCGCGGCCACTTACTTTTGTTGCTTCGCCAAAAAAAGTAAGCAAAAAAAGGCGACCCCGGTTGCAGGTTTGGCTGCGCCAAACTTCCCTCATCTACACGAATTTTAGCGGTGGGTGCGAACTCGCTGCGCTCAAACATAGCGCACCCTTCTCCCGCTAAAATCCGCTTCGATTCGGCTGCGCCAAGGGGATGGCTGCACGGATTGTACGTTTCAGGTAGCCTGAAAAATAGTGGGGAAATGGCTGCGCTTTTTAGGAATGCGTAGCTTCAATCACTCATGCAACCGGCCACTGCTGCCAAGCCAAGCCGTTCACCGTATCTTGCGGCGGCGGGCTTTGTTGCTCTCGCAATAAACACAGCAAACGCGCCAAAGCATCGGCCACCGCCGGGCCAATCATAAAACCGTGCCGAAACAGGCCGTTGGCGGCCACGGTGCGGCGGTGCGGGCAATAGCGGATTTCCGGGTTGTCGTGGTTTAAGGTGGGGCGCAGGCCGCTGGCGGTTTCCAGCAGCCGTGCTTCGCCAAAGGCCGGATGCACGGCATACAGCGCCGAAAACAACTCCAAACCGCCGCGCACCGACAGCGGGCTGTCGTCTTCGCTTTCAATCTGGGTGGCGCCAATCACAAATACATGATTGGGTTTGGGCGCAATATAGAGCGGATAGCGCGGATGCAGCAGCCGCACCGGGCGGGTGAGCGCCACTTCCGGCGCCCATACTCTGGCCACCTCGCCGCGCACGCCGCGCAAACGACTGCCGGCGGCGGCATTCCAGCTTGTTTTGGCACCAAAACCACGGCAATCGAGCAGCCAGCCGTTTGCCTGCTGCAAGCTGGCGGCATCGGCACGGCTGTGCCAATGGCAGGCCACACCGTGCTGATCCAAGGCAGCGGCCAAAGCCAGCAAGGTTTGGCGGTTGTCGAGCTGGCCTTCACCGGGCAGATAAAAGGCTGCCTGAAAACGCCCGCCCAACTGCGGCTCTTGCGCGGCAATATCCGCCGCCTGCCAGCGTTGCCATACGGATTGCCCTGCATGGGCGCGCTGCAAGTGCCGTTCAAACTGCTGCGCCAACGCCGCATCTTGGCCATGCCACACCATCAGGCTGCCGTTTTGCTGTAAAAACACCGGTTCAGGTAGCGTGCGTACGATGTCGTGCCACAAAGGCAGGCTTTGCCGCCCCAAAGCCAACACCAGCGCGGTGGCGTCTACCGCTTCGGCCATCGGCGCCAGCATGGCCGCCGCCACATAGGCCGCCGATTGCGCGCCCTCGCGCCCGCCGCTGTCATGCAAGGCTACCTGAAAGCCTTGCTTGGCCAGCGCCAGCGCACTTAAACGCCCCAGTAAACCGCCGCCTAAAATATGGATGTTCATGTGTTTTCTATCCAATCGGCGCAGTGCGGTTAATACACCTCAGGGCGCGGGTCGGCGCTGTTCACTGCGGCCTCTTCCTTGGCTTCGTATTCCGGCGTGCGAATATGGTAAGGCTGTAAAATTTGATAACGGTGCTCCACTTTGCGGGTGTTGCAGGCCAATATCCGCTGACCTTGATCGACATAATCCACTTCGCTCTCCTGTCTTTCGGCTTCGGCTTCGGCCATGCATTGCTGGCGGATGTCGGCCAGCCAAGCTTGCTGCTCGGCACGCAGATCCGTGCGCACATCAGCGGGCAAATCTTGCCACAAGGTGTTCAGCTTGGCATGGGCAATGCGGTTTTCGATTTCCCGGCTTTCGGCTTCGCGGCGCAACTGTTGCAGTTGTTCTATACTCATGCCGTCCGGATGCGCTGCAGCCGCCGCTTGCGCGGAGGTATCGCTCAGCGGCGTGAGCAACACCGCAAATTCCGATCCCAATCCATACAGCTCGGCCTCGATATAAAGCGACTGGCCGTCGTCGGTGCGTTGGACGGCATAGGCCACCGGTGCTTGGATGGTGTTGCCGGCCAGCACTTCTACGCTGCTGCCTTCATGGCCGAATGTCGACGCCAAATCCGGCATTGCCTGCCCCACATCGGCAAACTGCTGCTGCATCGCCGGCGGCAGGGTGATTTTGAGCATGGCTTTGCAGGCCGCTTTTTGATGCGTGGGGTCGCTGCTGTCGGTGCGCACATCAAACAGGCTCAATTGCAATGTGGCGGCCGCAGCGGTTACCTTGTTCAAATCAGCCTCATCCAAGCCCAAGGCTGCCTGATTTTTCAGCTCGTGCAAAAACGCATCGCGCACCCCCGCCTGCGCCTGCTCATCACCGCAAGTCACCGCAGCGGGCGTTGCCTGGCCGGTTTTATCACCGCACCCGGCCAACAGCACCGCCATACACCATACCGCCATAACAAGCTTTTTCATGATTTACACCCTCCGTTGGCCAAATCCATAACGCCTAAACCACCGCCCGCGACAGCAACACCAGCGGCAACAATACCGACCACATCATCAACAGCAAACACTGCACCACCAGCCCGATGCGATGGTGTTTAAGCGCCGCCATCACCCCCGCCATGGCCACAAACGCGCCCATAAACAGCACGATAATGCCGATAAAGGCAGCCACATTCTGCGCTGGCCAATTCAACAGCAACAACACACTGCCCACCGCCGCCACTGCTGCGGCACTATTGCGGTGGGTTTCGGGCTTGAGCCAAAAGGGGATTTTAAGTTGGTTCATGGTTTTTAAAGATTTCAAAATAATGCAAAACAGGATTTAAGAGCCTGTTCACGATTTTTTTGTAGCGGATTTTAGTGCAGAAACGGGTGCAGGCAAGGCAAAAAGCACAGCCAAAGCCAGCTTTGACGCGCATTTTTAACGCAGCATGCGCCTGTTTATGTACTGAAAACAGCACAATAAAAGATTGTGAACAGGCTCTTAGGCTGCCTGAAACGGCCATAGCCGGTTAGCGGCATTTTTGCAGCGGCTCCAGTGCCACCGCCACCGGCTGGCCCGCATCCGTCAAATCAAACACACTGATACCGCATTGGCGGCCATGCTGCAAAGAAACCACCTCGTAATCATGCCCGGCCTGCGGCACAAAAGACGCGCTTGCCGACCGGCAACTGCCTTCACGCATGGTGACAATATGGGCAGGCGTTGAATAGGTGGTGGTAAGGCCGACATAAGCAGCACGTAAATTTACCGGCTTGCCCGCCGGAATTGCAAACTCACGGTAGAGGGCTTTGGACAAAATACCGTCTTGGCGGGCAAGCTGGCGCGTGGTTTCGCTGGGGGCAATCCCAAGGCTATGGTTGCTGGCGGTGCGGGTAAACGAACTGAATGCATCGCCCATACTGCCACCCACATTGATGCGCTGTGTTTTACCGCTAGGCTGGCAAACATCCATAATAGTGGGCTTTTGGTTTTGCCCAAACAAACGTATCCGCGCCTGCGATTGGGCATCGTAAGTCGTAAGCACAGCATCGGTGTTGCTGGCGCAAGCGCTTAATGCCAGCGCCACACCCAAGCCAGCGGCCAATTGCCAATATGATTGCATATTTTGAGTTCCTGTATTGATTAATAAATAGCACGCCCATTTCCCAAGGCTGCCTGAAACCCCATTTGGTCTTACTCCGCACCAAACGGATTGAATATTGTAGCAGCCGCCATCGAGGTGTATAAACGGCCAATGCTCCCGTATATTTGACGCAAAACACACCATGGCCAAAAAATTCCCCCTGCACCCGCCTCACCCGCAACGCATCTGTTGGGGCTGCGACAAATACTGCGCCGACACCGATTTGCAATGCGGCAACGGCAGCATCCGCATCCAGCACCCCGCCGAAATCGACGGTGCGCAATGGTATTTAAGTGGCGATTGGTCTAATTTATTGTCGCCGCAGCAATTTGCCGACATCGCCGCCGAACGCCGGGCGCTGGAGCAAAGCCAATCCAGCACCAAGCCGCATATTGTGCTGCGTATTAAGCCAGTGAAATAAGCGCAAATCTGCAAAATTTATCCAAGAGCCTGAAAATAAGGCTGCCTGAAAGGCATAACAATCATTACCAAACTGAATTCGGCAATCCATTAAGCACACACACCCTAGCGGTAAATCTTGCCACCCTGCTGCACAAACTCCACCGCTTTTTCCTGCATCCCTTGCTGTGCGGTTTTTTGTGCGGCGGCATAGTCGCGCACTTCTTGGGTGATTTTCATTGAGCAGAATTTGGGGCCGCACATGGAACAGAAATGGGCGATTTTGGCGCCTTCGGCGGGCAGGGTTTGGTCGTGGTAGCTCTCGGCGCGTTCGGGGTCGAGCCCCAAGCGGAATTGGTCGCGCCAGCGGAATTCAAAGCGTGCTTTCGAGAGCGCATTGTCGCGCAATTGTGCACCCGGCCAGCCTTTGGCCAAATCGGCGGCATGGGCGGCGATGCGGTAGGTGATGATGCCGGTGCGCACGTCTTCTTTGTCGGGCAAGCCCAGATGCTCTTTGGGGGTAACGTAGCAGAGCATGGCGGTGCCGTACCAGCCGATATTGGCGGCGCCGATGCCCGATGTGATGTGGTCGTAGCCCGGCGCAATATCCGTAACCAGTGGGCCCAAGGTGTAAAACGGCGCTTCAAAGCAATGTTGCAGCTCTTCGGTCATGTTTTGTTTCACCCGTTGCAGCGGCACGTGGCCGGGGCCTTCAATCATCACCTGCACATCGTGTTGCCACGCTTTGGCGGTGAGCTCGCCCAAGGTGTGCAATTCGCCGAATTGCGCTTCATCGTTGGCGTCGGCAATGCAGCCGGGGCGCAGGCCGTCGCCCAGTGAAAACGACACGTCATAGGCTTTCATGATTTCGCAAATGTCGTCGAAATGGGTGTAGAGGAAGTTTTCCTGATGGTGCGCCAAACACCATTTGGCCATAATCGAGCCGCCGCGCGACACGATGCCGGTGAGGCGCTGGGCGGTGAGCGGCACATAACGCAACAACACGCCGGCGTGAATGGTGAAATAATCCACGCCTTGCTCGGCCTGCTCGATTAAGGTGTCGCGGAACAAATCCCAAGTTAAATCTTCGGCCACGCCGCCCACTTTTTCCAGCGCCTGATAAATCGGCACTGTGCCGATGGGCACCGGCGCATTGCGGATAATCCATTCACGCGTTTCGTGAATGTGCGCGCCGGTGGATAAATCCATAATGGTGTCCGCGCCCCAGCGCAGCGACCACACCATTTTTTCCACTTCTTCGGTGAGCGAGGAAGTAACCGCCGAATTGCCCAGATTGCCGTTGATTTTCACACGGAAATTGCGGCCGATAATCATCGGTTCCAGCTCGGGGTGGTTGATGTTGGCGGGGATAATCGCGCGGCCGGCGGCAATTTCGCTGCGCACAAATTCGGCGGTGATTTGATCGGGGTGGGTGGGAATATTGGCGCCGAAGCTTTGGCCGGCGTGCTGCTTCAGCAATTTGGCGTATTCAGGCTGCCTGAAAAGCTTGTCCAGATTCATGCGTTCGCGAATGGCCACGTATTCCATTTCCGGCGTGATAATGCCTTGGCGGGCATAGTGCATTTGGCTGACGTTACGCCCGGTTTTGGCACGCAGCGGATGGGTGATTTGGTTGAAACGCAGGTGGGCGGTTTTGGGGTCGTGTGCACGCGCCTGCCCGTATTCGCTTGATAATCCGGCCAAGCGCTCGGTGTCGCCGCGCTCGGCAATCCACGCCGTGCGGATTTCAGGCAGCCCTTGTTTTAAGTCAATATGCGCTGCAGCATCACCATAAGGGCCGGACGTGTCGTAGACCGGAATTGGCGGATTGGCTTCTGCACCTTGTGCGGTGATGGTGTCGTCTTGGCGGATTTGGCGCAGCGGCACACGCATATCGGCGCGGCTGCCGGTAAGATAGATTTTATCGGAATGGGGGTATTTGAACTGAATCGCCAAATCTTGGCTTAAAATGTCGAGGGCTTGGGCTTCGGTGGGTTTGGTAACGGCCATGGTGTGCGCTCCGGTTGCAGTGAAATATCGGCATCGAAACAGCAGCACCTTGCGGCAGGGTGGGCAATAAATAATGGCTTCAGGCAGCCTGAAATCCAATAACCCACACCAGCCAATAGCAAAGAAAATCAATAAATCATACAAGGCGGAACTGATTTACTTGGTGCTTCAGCACCTTAGTAAATCGTTCTCTTTGAGCTGAGCCGCAGGCAGTACAGATAGTACGACTAGGCGAGCCAACGCCGTAGGATTATTGAGTTTCTTTGCTACAAGATTGAAAAACTCCCCACGCAGGTATTATCCTGTTCGGGTGTAAAGGGACTCTCTCAGCCGTGCTTTATAGTGGATTAAATTTGAATTAAGACAAGGCGGAACTGATTTACTCGGTGCTTCAGCACCCTAGTAAATCGTTCTCTTTGAGCTGAGCCGCAGACAGTATAGGTATACGGCAAGGCGAGCCAACGCAGTATTGGTTCAAATTTAATTCACTATATTACACAGCACCCCTGTTTCTGACAGGCCACCATTAGAACATAAACACCAAAACCAAACAAGCGCCGCAACTTTGCGCCATCAAGCCAGATAAAACATGGTTTTGGCCAGCAGCACAATCAAAATAATCTGCACCAACACCGCCACATGAATATAGCGCGACCAGGCCACGGTGAGCGTGCCCCGGCGCATTTTGGTTACCGCCACCACAAAATGCCCCAACACACTGGCCGCCAGCACGATTTTCAAGCTTAATTGCAAGCCAAACGCCGAAGCCAAGGGCTGTGCCAGCAGCGCGGCATAGCGGTGTGCCATCAATAAGCCGCTGATAAACAGCAAAGCCACCACCCACGGCATCACTTTACGGGCGCGGCGCGACACCGCCGCTTCTGCCTGTTTGCGCGCCGCTTTATCCACCGCTTGCCCATGCAGCGCCGACAACACCAACATCTCAAAAAACACCCCACCGGCAAAGATAATGGCGCAAAACAAATGCACAATATGCGCCCATGGATAGCTGTGGCTCATGGCTGATCTTTCGTCATAGTCATAATGGTGTGTACCTAACAAATAGGGTGCACATAGTGCACCCTACATCGCATCAAACTGGGCAATGCAGAAGATTACTTCCCCGCCATGCGCTGCAATAAAGCCGCAAAATCCGCGCCCACTTCCGGGTGTTTCAAGCCGTAGGCCACAGTGGCTTCCAAATAGCCCAATTTGCTACCGCAGTCGTAGCGCACGCCGTCAAAGGCATGTGCCCACACCGGCTCGTGTTGCAGCAAGCGGGCGATGGCATCGGTGAGTTGGATTTCGCCACCGGCACCGCGCGGTAAATCGGTGAGCAGGCTGAAAATACGCGGCGTAAGAATATAGCGCCCCACCACCGCCAGATTCGACGGTGCTTCGTCCGGATGCGGTTTTTCCACAATGCTGCGGATGCGCTGGCCGCCTGCTTCTTTGTCCACTTCGACAATGCCGTAGGAGCCGGTTTGCTGCGAATCTACGGTTTCCACACCCAATACGCTGTTGCCGCTGCGCCGGTAGGCCGCCATCATCTGCGCCAAAGCGCCGGGGGCGGCATCAATCAGATCGTCGGCCAAAATCACCGCAAACGGATTGTCGCCCACCGCCGCTTGGGCGCACAACACCGCATGACCCAGCCCCAGCGCCTCGGCTTGGCGGATGTACATGCAGGTTACATTTTTAGGCAGAATATCTTGCACAAATTCGAGCAATTTATTTTTGTTGCGGTAGGCCAGCTCGGTTTCCAGCTCATAGGCTTTATCGAAATGGTCTTCAATGCTGCGTTTATTGCGCCCGGTAACAAACACCATTTCAGTACACCCGGCGGCCACCGCTTCTTCCACTGCATATTGAATCAGCGGCTTGTCCACCACCGGCAGCATTTCTTTGGGGCTGGCTTTGGTGGCGGGCAAAAAGCGGGTGCCCATACCGGCCACGGGGAAAACACATTTTTTAATGGATTGACTCATGATTGCTCCAATAGTTGTTGTAATTGCACTTGGTTTAATACGCTGATGCCCAGTGTTTGGGCTTTAGCTAATTTACTGCCAGCGGCTTCGCCCGCCACCACATAATCGGTTTTTTTCGACACACTGCCGCTCACCTTGCCGCCGGCCGCTTCGATGCGCTGCTGCGCTTCGTCACGGCTCCAATCGGGCAAGGTGCCGGTGAGCACAAAGGTTTTGCCCGCCACGGCGGTGGGCACAGATACCGAGGCTGCCTGAAGGGTTGCGACAGGGTGCAGCTCGGCCACAAAGGCCAGTATTTCCATCAGTAAGGTGTGATGATGCGGCTGTTCGCGCCATTGCTGCCATTCCGGCGGCAAAGCGGCGTCGGTGAGCAAGGCGGCTTCGTTTTCACCGGCCAGCGCCCACAAAGCTTGGGCGCGGGTTTCGCTCAGGCGCAAGCCGGGCAGGCGTGCCAACCAGCGCGGCGGGCTGAGCAATGCGGCCAAATCCAGGCCGGGATTTTGCGGCTGCGGCACCACCCCGGCGGCCAGCAATTCATCGACTTGCTGCGCTTGCTCAGGCTGCCTGAAAAAATGCGCAATCGATTGCGCCACAATGGCGCCGATGTCCGGCAGGCAAGCCAATAGTGGTTCTGGCGCACGGCGCACGGTGGCCAAGTCGCCAAAGGCCAAGGCCAATTGTTTGGCGGTGCGTTCGCCCACATGGCGGATGCCTAGGGCAAACAAAAAGCGTGCCAACGGCGGCTGGCGGCTGGCCTCGATGGCGGCCAGAATATTCTGCGCCCATTTTACCGGCTGGCCATGATTGGCCGCGGTGTCATCCACCGCTTCGTCGTTGTTTTCGGCATCGGCCTGCCGTTTCATCGCCTGTAAATCGGCCAAGCTGAGCCGGTATACATCGGCAAAATGGCGCACACGGTTTTGTGCCACCAATAGCTCAATTTGCCGCTGGCCAAGGCCGTCGATGTCCATCGCTTTGCGTGAGGCAAAGTGAATCAATGCCTGCGCCCGCTGTGCTTGGCACAACATACCGCCGCTGCAACGCGCCACCGCACCGCCGTCTTCGCGCTCAATCCCGCTGCCACACACCGGGCAAGCTTCAGGCAGCCTGAAAGGCGGATATTGCGGCACCAGCGTGTCGATATCGGCAAACAAGTCGCCATTTTCGACTGTTGCCCCCGTGTGCATGGGGCGCTGCTCCAACACCACCGCCACCACTTCGGGAATCACATCACCGGCGCGGCGCACTACCACTGTGTCGCCCACGCGCACGTCTTTGCGTTGCGCTTCGCCCTCATTGTGTAAGGTGGCGTTGGTGACCGTTACCCCGCCCACAAACACCGGTCGCAAACGCGCCACCGGGGTGACGGCGCCAGTGCGCCCCACCTGAACGTCAATCGCCTCCACCACAGTAAGCGCTTCTTCGGCCGGGAATTTGTGCGCAATCGCCCAGCGCGGCGCGCGCGACACAAAGCCCAGCGTCTGCTGCTGCGCCAAGCTGTCCACCTTCACCACCATGCCGTCAATTTCAAACGGTAACTCGGGGCGCAGTTTGCTCATTTCTTGGTAAAACGCCAGCACCGCAGCCATATCCGCATGACGGCACATCATATCGGCAGGAGGAATGCTAAATCCCAGTGCGGCGAGTAAATCCAGCTCCGCACCGTGGCTGGCCGGCGGTGTCATACCCTCTAGTTGGGCAATGCCGTAGGCGAAAAAATGCAGCCGTCGTTTGGCGGTGATGCGGGCATCCAGCTGGCGCAAACTGCCCGCAGCGGCATTGCGCGGGTTGGCAAAGGCTTTTTGTCCTGAGCCGGCCTGCTTCCGGTTTAAACGGACAAAATCAGACTTAAACATCAACACCTCACCACGCACTTCCAGCAATTCAGGCAGCCTTACGCCCGCCAAACGCAGGGGAATATTGGCAATGGTGCGCACATTGGCCGTCACATCTTCGCCGCTGCTGCCGTCGCCGCGGGTGGCGGCCTGCACCAGCAGGCCATCGCGGTACAGCAGGCTGATGGCCAAGCCATCGAACTTCGGCTCGGCCAGATAAAGGACGGCAGTGCCGCCAAGCAGTTCGCGCACGCGGGCATCAAACGCCCACATCTCGGCATGGTCAAAGCCGCCTTGTTCATCCGGCGGTGAAAAAGCATTGCTCAGCGACAACATCGGCACCGTGTGCACCACGGCGGCAAAGCCTTTGAGCACCGCGCCGCCCACGCGCAAAGTGGGGCTGTCCGGCTGCCTGAAAGCGGGGTATTGTGCTTCTAAATCCTGTAATTGCCGAAACAGGCGGTCGTATTCGGCATCGGGAATCGCAGGGGCATCCAGCGTGTAATACGCATGGGCATGCTGGTTCAGCTCGGCACTGAGGCTGTGGATGCGGCGGGCGATATCATCATCATCGTGATTCATGCGTAGGAAACCGAAAGGCAGGGATAAAAAACAAAACAGGCAGCGCCAAAGGCTGCCTGAACACAGGAAAACGGGCACTCATCAGCCCGTTTAAAACATCAAGAAAACAGCCGCTGCGCCAGCTCGCTGCCCGGCTCAATGTCTACCTGCTTCATTTCACCTTGGCGCTCCACCACATAGCGGCGTACTTCTTTCAGCCATTGGGTCGACAACTCTTCCAGCTTATCGTTCACCAAATCGAGCCCCAGCTTACTAGAAAGCTTCACCGCCAAATCCATAAACTGGTTGAAGTGTTTTTCGCCGTTGGGCACATGCACCACATCAAACAACATGCTGAAGCCGCGGTAGGTTTGCGTGGACAATAAGGTGGCGGTAAACGGCGTGTTGTCTAAAGTCACAATACTGAATAAAGGCTCGCCACGCTCGTTGGGGAAATAAAATGCGCCATCGTGCGACAACTCAAAGCCTTCGCTTTCCACTGCGGCACGCAATTCGGTGCCGCTGATGTTGTTGCGTGATACCAAATGAATGGCAATGGTTTGATCCACGCGCGCGCACAGCTCATCCAAAGGCCGCGCCAGCGCCAAAAAGGCATCCACATCGGTGAGTAGCAGCGTGCCGTTCATGCCTTCGGCAAAGCGGCTTACCTGCTCGCCAAACTGTGCCAGCTCATCTTGCCCGGCCAAGCCGCTGCGGCTGATGGCCTGCAAACCCACCACAAAGCCTTGATAATAAACACTGGGAATCGGCTCGGCTACCTGAAAGCGGTTGTCCATGGTACAGCCCACCATGCGGAAACGGTGGCGGCTGCTTAAGCGCGGCAAAGCGTGCAATTCTTGCGGCTCGTGCAGGCCAATGTAGGCTAAATAATCAAAACGGGCATCAAACCAAGGCAGCGGCTGTTGCGCCATGTCTTGCACATCCAACAGCGGCTTTTTGTCGGCGGCCACCGGCGCAGGCTGCGGCTTGTGGCGTTTGATAAATTGAAATGCATTGGCCAACGGCGTGGCTTCGGGCTGCAATACCGGCTCGGCGGCTTCTGTGGCCGGCTCAGCGGACAAGGTTTCTGCTGTTTCAGTAATCGCAACTTCGTTGACTGCGGCCTCGTTGGCTGCGGCGTCTGCTGCCGTGGGCGGCGTTAAATCGGCCAGATTGGTTTCGCGCACCGGTTTAGGTGCGGCTGCCGGCGTAGCTGTTGTCGCAGCCGATTGGCCATCGCGCACCGAATGAATTTCGCTATCCAGCAAAGCATCTTTATTGGCATGGCCAAATTGTTCGCGCACTTGCTTGCGGTACTGATTTTCCTGATACATATTGTAGACCAGCACCGCCAAAATCACCGCCGCGCCCAGCGCCAATACAATCCACACCGAATCATTCATAAACACTTCCCAAACAGGCACACAACCCTGCCCATTATTTAAGCCATTAAATTGACCGCAATTATAACCAAAAAGCCCCAGCACAACAGCATGCAAACACAATTTCATCGTGGATTAGATTTAAACCAGTACAGCGTTGCCTCGCCTTAGCGCAAAGCGAACGATTTTGTAAAGCGTAGGCACGCCAACAAAACTCTGTTCCATATACCATCTGTACCGTCTTCAGCTCGCCGCCTTGGCCTGATTCAAATTTAATCCACTATAACTATGGCTGGCGGCCTTTTCAGGCAGCCTGAACGGTTAAATCCAGCGGCAGCCCTGCCTGCTGCAATCGCGGCCAATCAAAAAAATGCCCCGGATCACTCTTGCGCCCCGGCGCAATATGCTGGTGGCCGCACACCGCAGCTACAGGATAAACAGAACCGATTGCCGCCAATAAGTTCAACAGCGATGCATACTGCGCCGATGTAAACGGCTCAAAATCGCAGCCTTCCAATTCAATGCCCACCGAAAAAGCATTGCAGCCGCTGCGGCCGCGAAAATGCGATGCTCCGGCATGAAACGCCATATCATCGCACGACACAAACTGCAGCACCGCCCCGCATCGGCGCACCAAAAAATGGCTCGATACCCGCAATGCCGTGAGCGAACGCAAAAATGGATCCGCTTCATCGGCTGCGATTCTGTTGGTAAACAAAGCCTCAACCGCATCGCCGCCATAAACAAACGGCGGCAAAGAAATATTGTGTATCACCGCCAAAGTCACCGCTTCCCCCACGGGCCTGGGCGCAAAATTGGGCGAATTTCGCCGCAGCGCACCCGCCCACCAACCTTGCTGCCAAGCCGCCAGTTCGGCATGTTCAATCATTTAACGCACCTCTTTCACCATCCATTGCAACCCATCATAGCCACTTTACATAAATCAAAGGCTGCCTGAAAACCAAAACAGTATCACAAAATCCCCCGCCACACTGCCCATCCAGTATCATTTTTATTTCCATTAAAAATAATCACCTAAAACGAAAGCCAATTCCAGCTGCACGCAAAACTTGCCAAACTTAAATCAATCTGGTTTAATACGCAGCTTCAAAAGCAGCACGGCCAGATAGCTCAGTCGGTAGAGCAACGGATTGAAAATCCGTGTGTCCCCAGTTCGATCCTGGGTCTGGCCACCAAAAAAAATTCATCCTAGTCAGCTTTCTAGCTTAACTCTAAGCAATCAATAATACCTCCTTCATTTGAGCCTGTGTCCAATCTGTGTCCCATTTTGTAACGTTATTCAAAAGCTTTGCATGCTCATGAAGATGGTCTGGTGCCAAATGAGAGTACCGTTGAACAATTTCCAGCGTCTTCCATCCACCCATTTCCTGAAGCACCCTGACGGGTACACCTCTCTGTACCAACCAGCTTGCCCAAGTATGCCGTAAATCATGCCAGCGGAAATCTTCAATACCGGCTTTACTCAAAGCCGCTGCCCAAAGCCGCCGATCAATTCCCTTAACCGGCTGCCCAAGATTATTGACGAAAATAAATTTGGTATGTTTTGGCCAATTCCGGTTAATAATCTCCATTGCCACATCGTTCAGTGCTACACCCAAAGCCTGACCAGATTTTGTTTCATCCGCGTAATACCAAGCAACACGCCGCTCCCGGTCAATCCGATTTTTATCCAAAGCTAGGACATTGCTGAGCCTCAACCCTGTATTCAATGCAAATAATGCCAAATCAGCATGATATGAAGGCCTCAATGCCTCTATGAGTGCTTTTGCCTCTTCCGGCCATAGCCACCGAATCCGGCCATTGCCTTCTGGATACATGATGACGGTGGGCGCATGATCAATAAAACGCCAAACTTTGACACTGCGGTTAAAAATTGAACGGATTAGAGCCAAATACCGATTTTTAGTGCTGTCCTTACAGTCCAATTCATCTATCACATCCATAATGAAATCTTGATTAAAATCATCCAAGTAAATACCCCTGAAGCTTTTTAATACCCTAATTTTGCTCACATCATCAATAATACTTTTTTTGCTTCCTTTCTCTTTTATCCAGCGCAGTGCGGCTTCATCCCAAAGTATCTTGTTTTTTTCACCCAAACGCTCATGCCGCCATTGCTCATGAGCTAATTTATCGTGCAACTCTTGGGCTGCCTGCTTGTTTTTTGTCCCAGCAGAACGTCTAATTCTCTTGCCGCCCGCCGTCCTGATATCAATGTACCAAAACCCATTTTCTCTTGGATAGATTGGCATTTTTGCTCACTCCTGTGTTCGAGTGATGCTTGCACAGTGTGATTTTGCAAAGCATCCAGAAATGCGTCAAGTACCGCAGCTTTAATACAATATGCCCGTCCCGGCTTGCTTGCCGCCAGAACACCGCTGCGGATGTACTCTCTGATGGTTTCGGGGTGGCACTTACAATACTTGGCCGCCTCTTTAACCGTATAAGTTTTCATAAGCTCACTCCGTCAACGAATATGGACAGAGCCGTCCGGACATTGCCATGTGGTCGTTTTTTTGAATTGGGAACTGTTATCGGTTTGAATAATGCGGCAGTTGTGGGCTTGGGCATCGGCTGCCCATTGTTTTTCCTCTTGGTATTGCACCAAAGAAGCAAAAACAACCATCGCAAAGATCAGTAAGATTATTCCAAACAAGAATGCCCAATTCGGTTCCCTATCGTTAATCAACATATTGAATTTCCTTGCCCAGGCTGCCTGAAATGGTTGCAGGCAGCATCAATACTTCACCTCAAATACCGCAAACGGTGCCGTTTCCAGCAAGCGCCGCAGCCGCTGTATGGCTTGGTAGCGGCGCAGTTTGGATTCCAGCATCAGATAGATGTTGGGGCGGATGTAAAAAAGCAGGCAAAAAACTTTGCCTGCTTCGGTTTGCGCTGGTATCAGCCGATAGTGCGGGTAGCTGTCCGGCGTCGGGTTGAAGGTGGGGTTCACTGTGATGGTGGCCACCGGGGTGATGCTTTCACTTAACATCAACATAGTCCTTTATTTAAACAGCACCGCCAGCAGCACCATTAAGCTGGCCAGCGATGAGGCGGCGCAAACGGCAGTAGCGGCCAGTAACCACCGCTGCCGTCCATGCCACCAATCTGCCAACTGTGTTTGCTGCTCACGGGCAACTTTGGCGCTGATGGCGGCGTATAGCCGGCCTTCGGTTTCGTCCAGTGCCTGTTTGTTTTGGTTGAGCAGTTCGAGGAGCAGTTCTTTGCGCAAACGATTCAGCGTATCAATGGATTTAAGTACTTTAAGGGTGTTGTCTTCAAATTGTTGTTCAAAGTCCTGACGCATGGATCGATTTTGTGCAAACTCCCGGTGTAGCATCAACAGAACGGCCATAATCGGATCATCTGGTGCTACTGTTTCTCCGATATCGACAGTAGCCTGCCGGCGTACTTCTTCATTGCTTGGTATCGGATGCATGCGTATTGGCTCCGTTTTCAGGTATTCCGGGCAGTAACAGTGTCTGCAACTGTGAAAAAATACCGCGCTTGATAATCAGTAGCCGCTGGCGCTCCATTGCATTGAATGTACCGGCGTTCATCGCTTCCGCATAAGTCAGGCCTTGTTTGGTCATGGCTTCGGTTACTTTGCCGAACAAGTCATATTTGCGCTTAGGCAGATGAACCACACCGATGATTTTCTTCTCGCCCTTTTTAAACACGGCTGATTTTTCCAGTGTTACGCCGTTGGGTAACAGGTATTCACCGAAATGTTCGTTTTTCCAGAGAACAAGATCAGCGGGCAAGGTGGAAACAATTTGTGACAATACAGTGGTGGTGTCTTCCGCTTCTGCCCCGCCGGCAATAATCACATGCAACACCACGCGAATACCGGCTTCAGCAAATACACTTAGAACTTCTGCATCACGGAAATACGTCATCAACGGCAAAAAGGTAGATGAACCGCTATCAATCACCGCCACACCGTCTTTGGTGAGGAATTCTTCCATCAATTCATCAAAACGGGACACGTCAACATCTTCATGTTCGTTCAAAATATTGATTACCCGGGCATTCAGGTTACGGTAGCGAGCCAAGGTCTGATTTACCGAATCTGTGTCATAACAATAAATTTTTTCATCGCTGGCTGCATTTTCTTGAAAAAATTGTGCCAAATGGGTGGCTGAAAATGATTTACCCACACCACCTTTACCCTGCATCACGAAATGAACCTCTTTCATACCATTTCCTTTTATAAAATAATTTGGGAACTTGCTGTCTACAAAGAAAAAGACACTTTCGCGCGAAATGCTTTTTTGTTTGTAAAAAGCCCCTGCTGAATGGGTAAACGGCAGGGGTGAAACCCGAACACGGGCGAGGAGAACAGCTTGATCAGCGCACATCAACCCAGCGGCCGCCGGCATCTTCATTGCCACGGTACTCAACCGATGCTTTAACATCCGTCCACGCATGGTCGAAATAAGCACGGCAGTAGCTCGGTTTTTGGTTTTTAACCACCCATTTGTATTCTGTGCGGCAAGTACGGATGGCATCTTTACCCGAGCAGCCCCACAACCCGGAACAACCGCAGACTTGATAAGATTTCCGAACCTGATTTACCCGGTTCAGTTCGGCCGCATCACAGCGCCCGGCACCGTTGGCAATCGCACGCACCAACTCCGGCATACCCTGCTCATTTGACGCAGGGCACAATTGCAAAAAATCATGCCGTGCAGAAATGGTGTCGCTGAGTTTTTTACGGGTAATGTCGAAATAGCGGCGCAGTGACGGCGCACATTCATTCGGGCGGGTACCGGAAGACAAACACAGTACCGCTTCACAAGCCAGCCGCACATCGCCGGTGAGCAAATCTTCGGCCTGCGCAGTCAGCGGGATCGCCGTGGTCAAGGTGGCGGCAGCCAACAGGATTTTTTTCATGATGTTGTTCCTTTTTAAAGTTGTGGGATAATGATGAAGCCCGTTTCAGGCTGCCTGAAATAATCGATGCCCTCAATCAAACCGGTAGCATCCAAACAAAACGCCGCTTCTGCACAAGCGGCGTTTTAAGTCTTTGACAGAGGCGGTTCATACCGGCAAAGAGCAAAGAGGGCTGTGAGATTTACCCGACTGCCTATATTTGGTCTCAATGGGACGAAATTCTATCGGAAACAAATCCATAACTGCCTGAGGAAACGGCATTTCCGGCAACAGATCGACACACCGGATTGCTGTTTCTCCCGTTTCTAATGCCAGCCGGACACAACCGAGAAAGTTCAGGTATTCGTCTACAAAGCGGAAATTGCCGATTTCATAACGGTGGTAATCAACACATTGGTAAAAATCAGTATCCGACAGTAGCAACAACATTAATTCCCGGTAAGCTGCAATCAGTTTCTTTAGATGCCCGGTTGCAAGCAACGCCCGTAACGGCATCATACCGAAACAGTGCCAATGGATTTTATCCGCCCGGCTTATGTTGATGTAGGCAGATAAATCCGACTTCATGGGCGGTAATAGAGTGGGTACATCAAACCAGCGGCTCCACCGATCAAGAGGTGGTTGCCGACTGTAATAGCAGAATAGTTTCACCAAGTACGCATCAATCTGCAATACAGCTTTTTGCAGTTCTGTGTGGGTTTGCAGTAAATCGGTAAATTGTTCCATCAAGAAAACGGCTTTGCGGAATTCCCACATCTGTGCAGCTACCGAACGTGGTATGAAAATCAGTTCTTTATCGAAATAACCACCTAGGGTGGTCGTATTTTGGTAGCGGTAGGCCATCGAAATACCTCTCAGGGTTTATACAGAATGCTTCAGGTTTGGTGAGGGCCTGCCAAATTCAGCCCGATACACCTGATGCTCAGGACAATCGGCTACCAAGCCCATTCTTTCCAGCAGCCCGCGTTCCCAACCGCCGGGGCGGCGTGAACCATCAGCCGCCGCATACAGCACTTGATAAATAATGTATTGATAGAGTCTGGGATATGCGGCCTCTTTATTGAGCAGTTCGGCCATATAAAGAAACTCAGACGCATAAGCATCCGGCAGCGGTAGATAATGCTTGAATGTTTTATTCAAGGAACCCAGAGCTAAGATATCAACTTCATGGCTTTTATAAGCAGCAAAACCTTTTTTGCTCAGATAATCATTAAATTCACTCGGTCGTTCCCGAAGAAAATCCAGCGTCAACAGCAATAAAATATGCGCCCGCGACACCAGATCACCCTTATCAATTGACATCAATACCTGACAATCAGCGCATGGATCCGTATAGGGCAATGCCACCACCGTTATAACTGAAATGCGGTCTTTCAATGCCGGTTCCTGTTCAAACAGTGCAGCCAGATCGGTATCGATCAAATAAACATCTTGCGACGGTTCGGAATGTAAAAACCGGTACACAACCGGTTGGCCATCCTCAACCGCCAGTAGGGCTTCAGTGGCATTTTCGACCACCAGCACGCCTTTTTCAGGCAGCCATTTATGCCAAGTGGCCAAGCTTTCCCCTTGAGGCATATCAATATGGACATTCGGACAAGTGGTTTTGGTATAAGAGCGGGCGGTATTCGAATCGGCATTCGCAACATAAACAACCGGATTGGGCGCCATTCTGCCGTAATGGTCATTCAATAGGCGCTGCATATTGCGGGTTTTACCGGCACCCACAGCGCCGGTGATGGCGTAAATCATTCGAATCTCCAAAGAAAACCGCTTCTTTTGAAGCGGCCGGATTTATTGGGGCAGGAAGACGGTATCGAACCGCCACACGCAGCGTTCGGTATCCCCAGAGGCTTCGCCCCGATACCTACTGGCCGCTGCTCTAACCGATTAAGCTATTCCTGCGGTGCAATAAAAAGCCACTTTGATAAAGTGGCTTTTCTTAATTAAATTTTAATTATTTGGCAATGCCTAAAAATAAGGCCATACTGCGATCAATTTCCAGCATGGCCGTATAATCCAGAGAACCGATAACTTCACCTGCCTTGGCAATCGGAATGGTCATTATCTTATCCACCATAACCTGTGATTTTTGGTCAACCCATTACTGCTGCTCGGCGTCAATAAAATTCGGAATAATGGTGCTTCGTGTAAATCTGAGGTTAATGGCAATATGCAGATACTTGTGTGTCCGGCAAAAACGTCAGACTGCACCACTAATGCCGGGCGGAGTTTGCCATAGTCACCTTGTATGGCAACCGTAATCAAGTCACCACGCTTCATGCTTCCCACTCGCCAGAATCCGCCAAATTCATCAATGCTTCATCCATCATGACAGCAAGTTGGGCATCTCCACGATCTCCTTGTGCTACTAACGCAATCTGCCGATGTGCTTCGGCCGCAAAACCGGGACGGCGGGTATCCGGCACCCATATCTGTATCGGGCGCAGCCCAGCGTGGCGTAACCGTACTCGATGCTGCTGTACCCTGCTGGCGCTATTGCTCATCATAAACCTCCTACTTGTTACATGAAACAATACTATAGCCTGTTACATGTAACATTACAAGCAACGTCTCATGAAATACATAAAAACCACACAAAAGCCCACTTAAACAAATGGGCTTAAATCTGGGCTTTCCTTACTGTGCTACAGGGAGCCGGAAAGCAAATGGGGTAAAACTGACTGCCGTTATTTCAGCCACGCCGAGCTTCAAACCGGTGGTTTACGATGTCGGGCATCATCAAGTTAATGTAGCAGGAAGGCACCGTTTGCGGTCTTTACCTCGCCATGCTTGATTATGCTTGCCATCTTGCTCATTTCGCAGTTTGGCTGTCTTGGTTCCCCGCAAGAGATTTTTGTCTGATGCTACCGGGCTATTGTCTGTGTGGTAACGCGACGGCCAAGATGTCGCGCCGTACCGCTCTCACTTTCAAGCAACCATAAAGGCTGCCTGAAAAGGCGGTATACATTTTTCCTTATTACCGGCCATTGCCCCAGAAAGGTGCACACGATGGTGCCGCTGGCGGGGTGAGCCGGGATTATTCGGACTGGATTGTTAAAGAGCTTAAATTCAATAGCTATAATTTAAGTTATCTTAAGTATTATTGCAAGATATTTTTTAAGTATTCTTAAATTTGTTGTTTGAATACAAAAAAACCGGCAATTTGCCGGTTCTGCCTACCATAATCTGTCGTGTTATAGCGACTTAGCGTTTTCGCCGATATATTCTATGCTCTACCATTGTCCCAATGATGCGAACATCCTGATCTCGCGAAACTACTTGCACATAATCTTTATTAAGGGGGGTAAGTATAAAATGACTCCCTCCCTTCAAATCAGAACCATCTTCCCTATATTTTCTAAATAAAACATTGTTTTGATTGCGAGCCAAAACAAATTCACCTGGCTCTGGCTTTATTTCTGGATCAATAATAACAATATCGCCTTCAATAAAATCTGGCTTCATTGAGTCGCCCAAAACTCGAACAGCAAAAGCAAATACAGAAATGTTAACATCAGTCATAATGTGCTCTTCCTCTTTCATCATTTGTAAGGGTTGAGCAATATCCCACGTTTCAAGTATGTTATAACTAATGATAGGTACCATATTTCCATTTAAATTAATGCTTGCTACATTTGAAGACTGTCCTTCTCCTTTCAAAAGCCAAGATAAATCACATCCAAACAATATTGATAAGTCATATAAATTTTCTGCGTTTGGCTTTGTGGTATTGGACTCCCACTGCGAAATGGCCACGTGTGAAACCTCTTTCATTCTGCGCGCCAATTCTTTTTGCGTAAGCTTTAACTCTTTGCGCTTCTGGCGAATCCTCTCTCCAATTGTTCCTTGCACCACGGTCACCTAAGAAAAATATAATTTAAGTTATCTTAGTTCAATTTGATTTAAGTTATCTTTATACTTATAATTTAAGAACTCTTAATAATTGAGTATGTAAAATGCTTAAATCAACCGTTCTAAAATATTATGGTACCGGTGCTGCCGTTGCTCGCGCTTTGAAAATCAGCTCAGCAGCCGTAACCCAATGGCCTGAAGTTATACCTGAGAAGCAGGCTTACCGGTTACAGATTTTGACAAAACGGGTTTTGAAAGTTAATCCGTCTTTGTACGACAAAAGCCCTGCTGGCCGATAACGGTGCTTGCCCGCGACCTAGCCGAATTAGCCAAACCCGATTTCGTTGTTTACAACGATTTCCTGGCTCTTTGCGGCTATCACCATAAAACCACCATAATGCTCTCCAAGTTCTTGTGGTGGGCACGTGTGACCGAAGAACAGCACCCCGAAAAAACGGCTGGTTCTTCCAAACCGGCAAACGAATGCTGCAAGAATTGGGCATCACCCGGCGCGGCTACGAGAAAGCGCGTGAAATACTGGTTGGTCTGGGTATTCTCGATTACAAACGTGCCGGCGTGTTTGCCAAGATGCACTGGCGACTGAATACCGACAAGCTCTACGAAGTGATGCACCAAATACGCGGGGTATCCGCACCTGAGTTTGTCAGCAATGTGCACAGCGATCAGGACGGTTACCCCATACCCCGCTTTATCCCTTTGGAGCTATGGCACGATTGGCTGGCCATGTATGCCGCCAAGCTCGGCTTCAAACCCGGCATCAAAGCCAAACGGCGCGCCATCCAGCAACTGGAAGCACTGCAAAAAGTCGGTGAAGATGTGGCTTACCGCTTGGCTTACAATACGCAAAAGCAGTGGACGGTGTTCAAACCCTTTGCTCCCCGCACCGACTACAGCACCGGCAATGCCCCCACCGGCAAAACCAGCACCGACACCCGCACTACTGACGATGTGATGCGCGAACAAATGGCCGAGCGCCACCGCGCTGAAGAAGCCATTGCCAATGCTAGAGGCTCACCCGGGGCTACCATGCTACGTGAACAAGCCCTAAAATCTGCCAGAATTACCAAATAGCATAGCCGCCGACACTTCGGCGGCCTTAGTGCAGCCAAAATCCAGCCCAAACGCCTGTTTCAGCACCACCAGTGCCTGCAACAGGCGTTTTTTATGGCTGTTTGGCCAATACGCCACTACCAAGGCTGCCTGAAGCCCTTTTCTGAGACAAACCACGTTCTAAACGCCTGTTTTCAGCCGTTTTAAGCCTATTTTCAATATCGAATTAAGTCTATATAAAACATAAGTTTGTACATGGCGGACACAGTAATCTGTACAAAGCGTACACGCTACTGTGCCCACCATGTACACGCTCATATAATAGAGATATCAATAGATGACTTGAATATCTTTTGCTACGCAAAAGAAGTGCTGTTTTCTTCAGCAAAGGTGGCGCGGATTTGAGCAGATAAATCCGACTTCATGGTTCGAATCGGCATTCGCAACATAAACAACCGGATTGGGCGCCATTCTGCCGTAATGGTCATTCAATAGGCGCTGCATATTGCGGGTTTTACCGACACCCACAGCGCCGGTGATGGCGTAAATCATTCGAATCTCCAAAAAGAAAGCCGCTTCTTTTTGAAGCGGCCGGAATTGGGTTGATGCTGATGCTGATGGTGGAACAAAGACAACTCTAGACTTGGGACAAAGCCTATTCCAATATATCCTGAAATTCTTGAATGGCAACTTGATACCCGCCACACCACGCCAAATAAGCCCAATTAGGGCGATTATCGTAATAGCCTGTCTCAGAAGATACAGCGCCCGATTTCTTGTTTTCTTTTAACCCTATAACCCTAACCTGAAAACCGGAAATTAAGGCAGCAATCAAGCTGCTTCACAGGCTCCGTCTCACTAAAGTGAGCAGACTCGGGAAACAACACAGCTATTCTTTATCAATAGCCAAGGTTGAATTCTGTTGGGGCAGGAAGACGGCATCGAACCGCCACACGCAGCGTTCGGTATCCCCAGAGGCTTTGCCCCGATACCTACTGGCCGCTGCTCTAACCGATTAAGCTATTCCTGCGTTTTCCACATAAAAGCCCACTCAGCGAATGGGCTTAAATCTGGGCTTTCCTTACTGTGCTACAGGGAGCCGGAAAGCAAATAGGGTAAAACTGACTGCCGTTATTTCAGCCACGCCGAGCTTCAAACCGGTGGTTTACGATGTCGGGCATCATCAAGTTAATGTAGCAGGAAGGCACCGTTTGCGGTCTTTACCTCGCCATGCTTGATTATGCTTGCCATCTTGCTCATTTCGCAGTTTGGCTGTCTTGGTTCCCCGCAAGAGATTTTTGTCTGATGCTGCCGGGCTATTGTCTGTGTGGTAACGCGACGGCCAAGATGTCGCGCCGTACCGCTCTCAGTTTCAGGCAACCGTAAAGGCTGCCTGAAAAGGCGGTATACATTTTTCCTTATTACCGGCCATTGCCCCAGAAAGGTGCACACGATGGTGCCGTTGGCGGGGTGAGCCGGGATTATTCGGACTGGATTGTTAAGGAGCTGTGTAACTTATAGACTCAATATTAGCTACGGCTAACAAATAATGCAAGTTATTTTGTTAGCTGTAGCTAATATTGTTGGCTATTGTATCTTTTTACACAACTTAAAAAGAAAAGACCTCATCAACTAAACGATGAGATCTTTTCTTCATTTGCGAGAGTTAAAATCTTTGAAATATCTGCGATTGCCCTACTAAAACCTTACCAATGACAAATATATTTTGCCTATCTTTCTGGGTTATTTCCCAACTTTTGTATTGTCTATTATCAGAAATGACTAATAGATTATTTCCAACCATCTGCAATCGCTTGAGATGAAGGTGATTGCCAAATACAAAAAGATATATGCCATCACCATCATATTTTTGTATTGATATGTCAACAAATGCCAAATCCCCTGGCTCTAGGGTGCCTGATAAATTATCACCTTTCATATTGGTAATTTGTATATTTGATGGCTCTTTAGCCCCAAAAACCCTTCGATACTGC
Source organism: Paralysiella testudinis (assembly GCF_016894345.1). Lineage (GTDB taxonomy): Bacteria > Pseudomonadota > Gammaproteobacteria > Burkholderiales > Neisseriaceae > Paralysiella > Paralysiella testudinis. The sequence goes on along the minus strand of NZ_CP069798.1, from coordinate 1,117,204 downwards.
TCCTCCGTGTATTCTATGTGTGATATGGATGAATCAATATCTGAAGTATTAATAATAAAATCACCAAGCAGCTTTATGTCAATTGCCTGTATTTCGTACTCTGATTTTGCATGCTCGCTCACAAAGGCATTGCCGTCGCCTTTGCTCCAGAACCCTTTGCCTTCTGCAAGCCAATCAGGGTCACATTCTAAAAACTCTGCAGCTCGCAGAAGATTTTGCCCTCTAAGGGTCTTGGTTGAACCATTTAACCATTTGGTAATAGATGGTGGCCGCACTTTACAGTATTTCCCAAGTCCAGCTTGGGTTTTTCCTAGTGACTTAAGGCGAAATCGAATTCGTTCAGCAAGAGTATTCATTCGTTAATTATCGCTTGCTATGATTTTCATGTGGGTAAAGTTTTATTGACATAAAACGTTAGCCACAGGTAACATAAGTGCTGATTTTTGAACTGGAAGATTAAAAAATGAATAATGAATATACCTTGCGGATGTGGCTAGATGAAAAAAGAGGTCGTTTAACAAGAATTGCAAAAGGACTCAATAAGCATTACACATGGGTATCTCAAATTGCTAATGGCCAAAAAAAGGCACCTCTTGATACGGCTATTAAAATTGCAGAGTTGACTAATAACGAAGTTAGCATTCAAGCAATTGCAAGAGCCTATAAAAGCCGAAGCCCTAAAAATTGATGTCTATGTTTGCCCGCGACCTAGCCGAATTAGCCAAACCCGATTTCGTTGTTTACAACGATTTCCTGGCTCTTTGCGGCTATCACCATAAAACCACCATAATGCTCTCCAAGTTCTTGTGGTGGGCACGTGTGACCGAAGAACAGCACCCCGAAAAAAACGGCTGGTTCTTCCAAACCGGCAAACGAATGCTGCAAGAATTGGGCATCACCCGGCGCGGCTACGAGAAAGCGCGTGAAATACTGGTTGGTCTGGGTATTCTCGATTACAAACGTGCCGGCGTGTTTGCCAAGATGCACTGGCGGCTGAATACCGACAAGCTCTACGAAGTGATGCACCAAATACGCGGGGTATCCGCACCTGAGTTTGTCAGCAATGTGCACAGCGATCAGGACGGTTACCCCATACCCCGCTTTATCCCTTTGGAGCTATGGCACGATTGGCTGGCCATGTATGCCGCCAAGCTCGGCTTCAAACCCGGCATCAAAGCCAAACGGCGCGCCATCCAGCAACTGGAAGCACTGCAAAAAGCCGGTGAAGATGTGGCTTACCGCTTGGCTTACAATACGCAAAAGCAGTGGACGGTGTTCAAACCCTTTGCTCCCCGCACCGACTACAGCACCGGCAATGCCCCCACCGGCAAAACCAGCACCGACACCCGCACTACTGACGATGTGATGCGCGAACAAATGGCCGAGCGCCACCGCGCTGAAGAAGCCATTGCCAATGCTAGAGGCTCACCCGGGGCTACCATGCTACGTGAACAAGCCCTAAAATCTGCCGGAATTACCAAATAGCATAGCCGCCGACACTTCGGCGGCCTTAGTGCAGCCAAAATCCAGCCCAAACGCCTGTTTCAGCACCACTAGTGCCTGCAACAGGCGTTTTTTTATGGCTGTTTGGCCAATACGCCACTACCAAGGCTGCCTGAAACCCTTTTCTGGGACAAACCACGTTCTAAACGCCTGTTTTCAGCCGTTTTAAGCCTATTTTCAATATCGAATTAAGTCTATATAAAACATAAGTTTGTACATGGCGGACACAGTAATCTGTACAAAGCGTACACGCTACTGTGCCCACCATGTACACGCTCATATAATAGAGATATCAATAGATGACTTGAATATCTTTTGCTACGCAAAAAGAAGTGCTGTTTTCTTCAGCAAAGGTGGCGCGGATTTGAGCAGATAAATCCGACTTCATGGTTCGAATCGGCATTCGCAACATAAACAACCGGATTGGGCGCCATTCTGCCGTAATGGTCATTCAATAGGCGCTGCATATTGCGGGTTTTACCGGCACCCACAGCGCCGGTGATGGCGTAAATCATTCGAATCTCCAAAAAGAAAACCGCTTCTTTTTGAAGCGGCCGGATTTATTGGGGCAGGAAGACGGTATCGAACCGCCACACGCAGCGTTCGGTATCCCCAGAGGCTTCGCCCCGATACCTACTGGCCGCTGCTCTAACCGATTAAGCTATTCCTGCGGTGCAATAAAAAAGCCACTTTGATAAAGTGGCTTTTCTTAGATTAAATTTTAATTATTTGGCAATGCCTAAAAATAAGGCCATACTGCGATCAATTTCCAGCATGGCCGTATAATCCAGAGAACCGATAACTTCACCTGCCTTGGCAATCGGAATGGTCATTATCTTATCCACCATAACCTGTGATTTTTTGGTCAACCCATTACTGCTGCTCGGCGTCAATAAAATTCGGAATAATGGTGCTTCGTGTAAATCTGAGGTTAATGGCAATATGCAGATACTTGTGTGTCCGGCAAAAACGTCAGACTGCACCACTAATGCCGGGCGGGGTTTGCCATAGTCACCTTGTATGGCAACCGTAATCAAGTCACCACGCTTCATGCTTCCCACTCGCCAGAATCCGCCAAATTCATCAATGCTTCATCCATCATGACAGCAAGTTGGGCATCTCCACGATCTCCTTGTGCTACTAACGCAATCTGCCGATGTGCTTCGGCCGCAAAACCGGGACGGCGGGTATCCGGCACCCATATCTGTATCGGGCGCAGCCCAGCGTGGCGTAACCGTACTCGATGCTGCTGTACCCTGCTGGCGCTATTGCTCATCATAAACCTCCTACTTGTTACATGAAACAATACTATAGCCTGTTACATGTAACATTACAAGCAACGTCTCATGAAATACATAAAAACCACACAAAAGCCCACTTAAACAAATGGGCTTAAATCTGGGCTTTCCTTACTGTGCTACAGGGAGCCGGAAAGCAAATAGGGTAAAACTGACTGCCGTTATTTCAGCCACGCCGAGCTTCAAACCGGTGGTTTACGATGTCGGGCATCATCAAGTTAATGTAGCAGGAAGGCACCGTTTGCGGTCTTTACCTCGCCATGCTTGCCATCTTGCTCATTTCGCAGTTTGGCTGTCTTGGTTCCCCGCAAGAGATTTTTGTCTGATGCTGCCGGGCTATTGTCTGTGTGGTAACGCGACGGCCAAGATGTCGCGCCGTACCGCTCTCAGTTTCAGGCAACCGTAAAGGCTGCCTGAAAAGGCGGCATACATTTTTCCTTATTACCGGCCATTGCCCCGGAAAGGTGCACACGATGGTGCCGTTGGCGGGGTGAGCCGGGATTATTCGGACTGGGTTGTTAAGGAACGATATTTATTAATTTGCATAATACGCATAATTAAAATCTGCGTCAATCGCAGATTTTAATTATGCGATCTTTTTTTGCTTTTGTTGCAGAAAAACAAAAAGGCTATCTGCTTCTAAAGCAGATAGCCTATAGCCCAATCCAAAACTAAAATTTATCGATGCCTATATTTCCTATGCTCAACCATTACACCTAATAACTCAATTTTGTCACGTGATGAGAGATATGCCACAAAATCTAAATTTTGAGGAAATAGTTCAAAAATCTGCACGCCATCATCACCTACCCCTCTATCCCTAAACTTGCGAAAAATAACACATCCTTGAGGATTAATACCGATAACATAATCACCAGCCGAGGGGCGTATTTTAGGGTGTATGATAATTCTGTCACCTATTTCAAAATCGGGACTCATGCTTAAATCATTAATAGTCCAAGAAAAAGAATGAGCAGGTATCCCAATATCGGTGATTAACCAGTCCTTAAACTCAAAATGATTTATATGACAAAAAATTTTATCCCATTCTAAAATTTGTTTTTCATTTAAAACAGGTACTCGAGTATATCCTAGAGGTAATGATGGCGGTGGTGTTACTTCTGTTGTCACCAACTCTGATGCAGTGCAATTTAAAGCTCGTGCAATTACTTGTAATTTTTCCGTTGTTATATCTTGCTGCCCTCGTTCAATGCGTGACAAATTCCCTGAGTCAGAGCCAATTTCGTTGGCTAATTGCTCAAGTGTCATTTTTAGTTGTTTGCGTCTAGCGCGAATATTCAATCCTATTTCCATGGTTCACATTCTTAACGCAGGCAGTAAATTCAGCAAAGCGTATAGAGCAAAAAAACCTTGCCAATATTCTGCTTATAACGCAAAATATTGGCAATTACGTGTGGATTTTATCAAAAATGAATACTCCTCTTAAAAATGCTCGAAAAGAGAAGGGATATACTTTATCCAAAGTTGCTCAACTCGTTGGCAGTGATACTGGCAATATTTCTCGAATTGAAAATGGTAAGCAAGTTCCAAGTCGTATTTTGATGCAAAAACTTGTAGGAATATTTGCTGAAAGAGGCATTACTGAAATCCACCTTCTATATCCAGAACGGTATGCTGATGATTCAGAAAATATCTGAAGCTTAAAATGTTTGCCCGCGACCTAGCCGAACTGGCCAAACCCGATTTCGTTGTTTACAACGATTTCCTGGCTCTTTGCGGCTATCACCATAAAACCACCATAATGCTCTCCAAGTTCTTGTGGTGGGCACGTGTGACCGAAGAACAGCACCCCGAAAAAACGGCTGGTTCTTCCAAACCGGCAAACGAATGCTGCAAGAATTGGGCATCACCCGGCGCGGCTACGAGAAAGCGCGTGAAATACTGGTTGGTCTGGGTATTCTCGATTACAAACGTGCCGGCGTATTTGCCAAAATGCACTGGCGGCTGAATACCGACAAGCTCTACGAAGTTATGCACCAAATACGCGGGGTATCCGCACCTGAGTTTGTCAGCAATGTGCACAGCGATCAGGACGGTTACCCCATACCCCGCTTTATCCCTTTGGAGCTATGGCACGATTGGCTGGCCATGTATGCCGCCAAGCTCGGCTTCAAACCCGGCATCAAAGCCAAACGGCGCGCCATCCAGCAACTGGAAGCACTGCAAAAAGCCGGTGAAGATGTGGCTTACCGCTTGGCTTACAATACGCAAAAGCAGTGGACGGTGTTCAAACCCTTTGCTCCCCGCACCGACTACAGCACCGGCAATGCCCCCACCGGCAAAACCAGCACCGACACCCGCACTACTGACGATGTGATGCGCGAACAAATGGCCGAACGCCACCGCGCTGAAGAAGCCATTGCCAATGCTAGAGGCTCACCCGGGGCTACCATGCTACGTGAACAAGCCCTAAAATCTGCCGGAATTACCAAATAGCATAGCCGCCGACACTTCGGCGGCCTTAGTGCAGCCAAAATCCAGCCCAAACGCCTGTTTCAGCACCACTAGTGCCTGCAACAGGCGTTTTTTATGGCTGTTTGGCCAATACGCCACTACCAAGGCTGCCTGAAACCCTTTTCTGGGACAAACCACGTTCTAAACGCCTGTTTTCAGCCGTTTTAAGCCTATTTTCAATATCGAATTAAGTCTATATAAAACATAAGTTTGTACATGGCGGACACAGTAATCTGCACAAAGCGTACACGCTACTGTGCCCACCATGTACACGCTCATATAATAGAGATATCAATAGATGACTTGAATATCTTTTGCTACGCAAAAAGAAGTGCTGTTTTCTTCAGCAAAGGTGGCGCGGATTTGAATGGATTGGCAAATTTACCATTTTGACCGGGCTTATCCACAAAATCTGTGGATATGATTCTGGAAGCCGCCTTGAAAGTAAGGTAAAATATACATTACTAATATTACATCAGGAGGATAAAGCGATGGCTACGGCATTGAAACTAACTGCCAAAGGGCAAGTAACGTTGAGAAAAGAGTATTTACAACATCTAGGTGTCAGCTTAGGAGATCAGCTGGACGTTATCAAATTGCCTAACGGGGAGTTGAAAATTAAGGCAAAAAAACAGGGTTTGGCCATCGATGATATTATCGGGCTGTTACCGGCCAAGCCGGGCAAGAATTTCAGTATCGAAGAAATCGATGTCGCTATTGCCAATGCGCATGTGGCTGCGGGTATGAAAGGTTTGGACAAATAATGCGTATTGCTGTTGATACTAATGTGTTGGTTAGATTATTAACTAACGACCACCCGGAGCAAGTCCGTATGGCTGTGGATGCCATCCGCAATGCAGAGCAAATCTGTGTGCCTACCCATGTGTTTTGCGAATTGGTATGGGTATTGTCACGAACATATGAATATGGCCTTGATGACATACAGAAGGCACTGGAATCTTTGATTCAGCTGGACGGCTTAATTTATGCTGAAGATGAGGTGGCTGCCGGTATGGAACAGCTACGGCTTGGTGGTGATTTTGCAGACGGTATCAACGAATACACCGGCAACATCATGGGGGCAAATCAATTTGTCACCTTTGATAAAAAGGCGGTGACCATCATGAAAAAACGCCATCGCAATGCTTTGTATCTCAAATCAGATAACAAGCCAAAATCTTGACCCATGAAGAAATAGATTATTTATACGCTTCGGATTTTATCCATTTGAGATATAAACCCAATCTATTTCCGGGTAATTGGCAAATGCTTCAGGAAAAAGATATTCACCTTCAAATAAAGGGGCGGTAACGGTTTGCCATTGCGGAGAGAATGCCGGATACCGAATTTTTATTTGCTCATATAACAAAGTCGTACAGTACAGATGCGATTCGTTTCTTTTGGCCAATACAAACGGCTGCCCCAATGTGTGCATGAGTTGCTCTGCAATCGATTGCTTATCCGCTGTATCTAAAAACTGCGGGCGTGCCAACGCATATCGTGTGGCCACATCTTGACTGACAAACTCAGATAATGGCGTCAGTAATACCTGATTTTGTTTGTTACGGCCTTCTTCATTGGTGGCATGCAGCACCATAATTTGAGGCTGTAGCTTTACCACCATGCCGATATGTGAATAATTCCCGCCACCCAGTTGCCTAATCAAGCGGCTGTCAGTTTCGGTGCCCATTCTCAACACCCAATCGCCCACCTCAACCGGTGGCAAGTGCGAAATATCGGCAGGAATAACCGCTGGCGAGGGCTTCGGGTACACGTATAAAACCATACCACTGGCAGCAAACAGTACAAAAAGCACAGAAAAAAACTTAAACCGGGAAACCAGATACATAACAGGCTGCCTGAAAAAAGCCTGCTGTAGTCGCAGGCTTTAAACGCAAGAAATTATAAATTAATCTTCCAGCCGTCATCGGTATGGAACAAGCGAATGCGGGCAACATCGGGGGTATCTGATTTTTTAAAGGTTACCGTTACCTGAACAGCGGCACGCTGTTTATCTTCAGAATAGTTTGCCGGTGCCGCCGTAATGTCTTTCACGCCACCTGCCTTATCTGCTTTCTCTTGTGCCTTAGCCATCATCGCTTTAATTTTGCCTCGCAACATATCTTCAACACCCGGCTTATCTCTTTCTTCCGGCTTGAGCACAATCAGCTTGAGAACACCATCCGCATCTCCTTTGTAAACCAACTCCACATAACGCTCGGCTACTTTTTCCGGCGAACTGCCACCTGAGCCACACGCGGCCAGTGAAAAAGCCATTAACAAACTCAAAATACCGGCCAATAAACGCTTCATCATGCACACCCCCTCTGAGTAATTATCACAAAAAACGGAATAATTATCTTAACTTATTTTAACTATTTATGCAAAAACTGTTTCAGGCAGCCCCCAACGGATCAATTTCACTGGGATCCGCCCAACTCTGCAAACGCCGGCCCCACTGATAGCGGTTCCCATGTCGGTCAACCGCCACTGCGGCCGCACCTCGGTCAAAAGGAGGTGCCAAGGGATACGTATACTCGCCATCAGCCGGATATTGTGCCCGCCAAGGATCATCGGATTCTGCGTCAACAGCCTGAGTACTCAAAGTTGATGCAGATTCTGACTGCCGTGGTTTAATGGCCTTGGGGACAATTGTCTGTTTGATGGCTTTGGGCGCATCGGATGCAGCTGCCTCCGTAGTTTTTTTGCGCCTGCTGTTGATAAACCAATTCAGCGTTGATTGCGTTACCACCACGCCTTTCTTTTCCTGCAAAAATTGCAGAATCATTTTTTCTGTGCAACCACGCTTTTTCAATTCCAAAATTTCATCGGTATAGGGCGTTAATTGAGATCGCGTAGGTGCCTGGTCTTGAAAATTCTGATCTGCCAAGAATGTTTCAATGTCTTTACTCATCATTTTTCACACCTAAATATCGAACAATATCGAATAAAAACGAATAAATCGAATTTATCGAATAATATCGAATACTAAATTAAAAGTAAATCGAATTTATCGAATTAAGTTCGAATATAAATCGAATATAAATCGAATATTAAATTAACAAATATCGAATATAAATCGAATAAACCTAATTATAAATCGAATTTATCGAATAATATCGATAAAAATCGAATAAATGACGCGTCCGCGCGCAATCTTTATTGAAAAACCCAAAACACCCTTATCAAACTAAAACGCAGGATAGGCTGACGGTGCCAAAGTGGCCCCGTTTGCCGCAATTCCGCCCAAGCGGAAACGCCGCTGTGCGGCTGGGTACTCAACGAACATCGGGGGCAGAAGCCGCCGTGTTGTTTACTGATGTCTAAATTCCCCTGTGGCCAAAGTCCAGACCAAGACGAGTGTCTTTGCACGTCTTCTCCCTTTTCCACCACGCCCACGGCGCACCGGACAAAGAGAGCAGCCGCACAAAGCCAGTCTGGACTTTGGCCACAGGGGAATTTTTAACGACATCACAACACGGCGGCTTCTGCCCCCGATGTTCGTTATTAACTTCAGAAAAAGGAGCCTCAGCAATGGGACTGGATATGTACGGCTACACCATGCGTGCCGATTTTGTCGGCGAGCGTCAAACCGACGTCAAATTGACAACCGCAGCAGAAAAAGAACAAGCAGCACAACGCGACATTGCCTACTGGCGTAAATTCAATCATCTGCATGGCTGGATGGCCGGGCTGTATGAAGAAAAAGGCGGTCAAGAAGATTGTTTCAACTGCTGCAATGTCCGTTTGAATGAAGAAGATTTGGACAGGCTGACACTGGCCTTGGATGAAGACAGATTGGCACACACGCCGGGTTTCTTCTTTGGTGATGATGAAATTAACGAACAAGATGTTGCCGACACCCGCGCATTTATCGCCGCCGCCCGCGAAGCCATCCGCCACGGTGAAGCGGTGTTTTACGATTCTTGGTGGTAATCACTGCTAGGCTGTTTAAAACCGCTTCAGGCAGCCTTAAGGCTGCCTGAAAAGAACAACAACGAAAGTGATACCAATTCTACAAAATAATATAACAAGGCGGCGAGCCGAAGACAGTACAAGTAGTACGGCAAGGCGAGCCAACGCAGTTAGGTTATTTTATAGAATTGGTATGAGATAAAAATATGGATACCTTGAAAAACAGCAGTGATTTTACTCATGAAGCATTGGCCAACCTTTGCCACCGTCATGCGGTTGCACCGATTAACGCCGGCTTTGCATTACTGCCGCGCCACGAATACGACCGTCTTAAAACCGCTGCCATGAATGCCGCACCACCGGAAAAATGGCTTATACCTAAAAACTGTTGTTTGCGGACAGCGGATTTAATCCATTTTATCTGCATAGACAGCGTCAATGATTGCGAAGCAGGGCTGTTGCTGCGGGGTGGAATCGTCAGCAGCCACTATCTGCGTTACGACAACGGCGAAATATACGATATTGGCTGCGATGGTGAGGATGTTTATTGGCTGCCTGAAGAATTTATACAGCATTATCAAAATGCATGGTGGGTGGTTCAGGTAGCCGGTTTTCATTGGCAGTAATCAAAATGGCCGCCGTGCAAACGGCGGCCGTTTCAGGCAACAATAGGCGCTAATTTGGCTTAAAAAATCCCGCAGCAGCCCCGCTCCCGTCTTCCGACCGGAACGTCCCCACGCCCCCAAGCCAAACTTGACCATGTCATCCGTGTCGGTACCTACGGCCACCGCCACACATGCCAAGCCCAAGCCCGACTTGCCCCCTCCTGCGGGTTTATTGTCATTACCAATATCTGCTTTTCAGGAGTTGTATGTGTGATTTTTGTACATCCTACTGAACAATTACAACTATTCGGCTTTCAAATGCGATTCAATAATCATATAACAAAAAAAGCCCGCCACCGCACAGTTTCCTGTACGGTGGCGGGCTTTTTCAGGCAGCCATCTGTATGGCCGAATCGGGTTTGTAGTCGGCTTCTATGATGGCTTTCAGTACCCGGCCAATAAGTGCTTTACCGCAGACATCGGCACAAACAGCCGTACTCTGTCATCGGCCGGCGTATCAAAAGATTTAAAAAAATCGAACTGTTGATAAAACCGGTGTGCGTCATCATCAAGGACATCCAGAACCAGTGCGTATGCGGGCAAGCCTTGCTCCGAGATGCGCGCCGCTTGTGCTAGGGCGGCCAGTAGGGTTTTCCTACCCAGTCTTTGGCCTTGATATGCTTTATTGACCGCCAGTCTGGCTAATAAAATAGTGGGTGTAGGGTAGCGTGGTAACGAAACTTTATCGCGAAAGTTTTCAGGCTCGACCGATTGGAATGCCAACGTATAATAGGCGGCTACTGCCGCTTTTTCACCATCAGCGCTATTTTCAGCCAATACCCACGTTCGGCTCAAACCCAAATTTTGATTTTTGACGGCATAACGCTTTAAAAAATCGTTCATCACGGCTTTGCCGCAATCGAACGATTTTAGTTGGTGGCGGGCTTTGTCCAGTACTTCAAAATAGGGGTTCAGCGCCATTGAAAGCCTTCAGCATCCATTTCTTCGGCAGCTGCGTGCAGTTTTGTTGATCTCGGCCATGCCTCGGGCGTTTCACAGGCGCGGATAAAGGCATCGTACCGGTGGTTGCTCATCACGATACGTTGCTGCTCATCCAGTACGGCGGGTGCATTCTTCCATATTAGGTTATGGAGATAGGCGCTCAAGCTCATGCCAGCGGCAGCAGCTGCCCGCTCGGCCAACAGCTTGGTCTCCGTGTCTGTTTTCATATCGATGCGGCTGATGGCTTGCATGATGCCTCCCTTGGGGGGTGATGTTTTTTGAAATTATAACACAAGGTAACCAGTACGGATAATTTCCGTACTGTGTACATGCAAGTAAGCTGGCACAGAACACCCGGTAACGGATGCCTTGTTGTTGCGCTTGGCGTTGCCAGCGTAAAGGCTGCTGCCAGTTGTGCACCGATGTGCGCCGGCGCGGTTCGTGTACACCCCATTTCACTAGGCCGCTGCGTTTGGCCCAGCTTTCGGCATAGCAGTGGTCACAGGCGGGGGATATTTTGGTGCAGCCCAGCCACGGGTTGAAGGTATGGTCTGCCCATTCGATTTTGGTATTGGCACTCATGTTTTAATCCACAATCAATCATCTATAAAAAATTCATCAACCCAAGCCCTCACCTAAAATAAAACCGGACTATCTATCGATGTCCGGTTCCGGTGGAGCGTGGTTGTTGTTAGCGGAGGGTTCGGGTATTTGGCTGTTGTCTCTGCGCTGCAAATGCGCCGCAGCGGCATCATAGCTGTGCTGCGCCCGGGTGGTAAAATCGGCTTCATTAACCTCACGCGCCAGTTTGCTGATGATGCGTGCTTCGGTCTTATGTCCCATTTTGTACAGTTCTTTGGCAATCAGGCCGTATTCTTCAATGATGATGCCACGGGTTTGCATGGCTTCTTGTAAAAACGGGTGTTTGGGGCGGTCGCTGTCGGCCAAGGCGGTCATCAATTCTTGTGCCTGAGCTTTGTGTACATCACCGGCGTGGCCACGTTGGCGCATGGCGCGCAGGATGCTCGGCTCACCTTTTGGGGTGATGCCGCGATGCTGGCGTTTGGTAGCCGCACAAGGCACGCCTTGTTCACGCATTTTTTCAGCAAAGCGCACCCGCCATTCAAATAGATCATTTTTACGCGGATTGAGCCGTTGACCGAACTGATTGCGCATCAGTACGCACAAATGCACATGCGGGTGTGCCGGTTCATCGGGGTTGTCGGTATCGGTGTGCAGGGCGAAGGCGTATTGGTGGCCCGGGAATTGTTCGCGGGCGAATTCACGCGCGGCGTCCAATACTGCCTGTGGCGGGGTGCCTTGGGGCATGGACAATACGATGTTTAAGGCTTCCTTGTGTTTGCTTTCTTCCGGGATGCGCAGTCGCTGCCATTGTTTGAGCATGTCGTTAACGTCTTTTTTGCCGTCAATCTTTTCTCCATCTTGGGTTTCAACAGTAAGTTTGCCATTGCGACTGATGTAGTCCAAATGGTTGCGCACGCCTTTCATGCCGTTGCTGCTGCCGCTTTTGCGGCGCGGGATTTTAACCATGACTTCCGGTTGTTTTAAAGCGGCGGCGCGCAGGTTGGCCAAGCCGCTGCCGGGCTTGAGCGGCGTTAGTGATTTACGACGACTACCCAGTGCCATTCCGCCGCTGTTTTTGGCTTGGACGGCGCGGGTTTTGTAACCCAGAAACCAGTCGTCGATGTTTTTATGCAGGCTCATGTGTTTCCTTTCATTCAAACCGCGCGCGGTTGGCCAACAACAGCCTGCCGACATGTTCTGTATGCCGGTCAATCACATCGGCCAGTTGGCGGATTTCGGCAGTGGTGATGCTGGCCGCTTCCATCGCGTTCAACTGGCGGGCAATTTGATTGAGGTTGCGGCCGATGCGCAGCAGTTGATAGTTGGATTGATAGAGGGCGTCGACTTCAGCAGCCGACAAAACCGGATTTTTGCTGATGTAGGATTGGATGATTTGCCGCACCAAGCCGTTGACTGAAGTACCGTACTGCGCAGCCGCCGCAGCCAAATACTGTTTTTCAGGGGTTTGCAGACGGATAACGGTGCGTTCTTTGGCCAATTCTTCATCGGCCATGCCGGCAGGGCATGGTGCCAACGGGGTGGTTGCGGTAGCAGCATCACCCAGCACTTCCAACAATAAGGATTTGGCCAGCGCCGATACGCTGGCTTTGCCCAGTCTTTTCTCGGCCACCACTTGCAGCCGATTAAGGGTTGGCGGCTCCAAACCGTAAACTTTAAGCAATGACATAAGGCCTCATCAAAAACAAACCGCCCGGCACAAGGCCGGGCAGATGGGTGGGTAAAACAAGTGGTTGAAACCACTGGAACGGAGTGGATTGGGAATAGGTGGATTGGTTTTCAGGCAGCCTTAACGGTCAATTTCGTGGTCAGATTGATTATCGATATTGGCTGCTGCCGATGCCTGAGCCGATGTCATGGGCGAAACTGATGATATAACCGAGGTTTCAGGCAGCCTGAAACCCATAGGCACGTCCATCAGGTTGGCAGTTTGGCGGACTTGGTTTTCATAAAAGTTGGCCTGAGCTTCGGCTTTTAAGGCCGGCGGCATGGCGGCAGTGAGTTTTTCCATACCGTATTCCAACACAGCGCGGTGTTGTCGCTCAGCGTTCGTCAGCAAATAGCTTTGGCTGTGGTAATTGTCTTTGGCACGCGCCAGCCGCTGGGCGGCATGGTCGGGTTCGGTCGCCGTTGAAGATGACGAAGATGGTGCGGATGGCGCTTGGCTGTAACGGACACCCGTATTCAGGCGGTCGGGGTCGGCATTTTTACCGCTGTGGCGGTCAATCACGTGCAGCAAACCGAATACTTCGGCATGACCGAAGGCATTGTGCGGCTGGCGGCCAAATACTTGGTTTAAAACCGTACTCAGTTTTTCTGCCACACGCTGCAACGTGCCGGCAATGCCCGGTTTCACCGCCGCAGGCACTTTGACGCCGTAACGGGTTTCCAAAGCAGCGTAGTTACCGGTTTTTTGCGCCGCATACAGTTCAACCAAGGCTTCTTCCACCGCCACTTCACGCTTGTCGGCTGCCGGGTCGAAACGGTATTGCCGGCGTTCCTGCTGCACCGCATCGGCCAGTGCGCGCACGGTGCTGTTTTGGTCGGCATCCTGCATCACCGCCCGATAATCATCGAAATGCGCCAAAGCCACACCACGATGGCCAAGTTCATGCCAAGCCACCCATGCCGCCCGTTCCGGCGTTACCGTAGCGGCCACCAAGTTGATTTGGCCGCTGCGGCCATCAAACCAGCCTTCAACGCTGCCTGAAATCAGCCTCATGGCCTGATGCGGCGGCTGTTGCGCTGCATCAACCACGTTCACCAATACGGCTTTGTCGCCCAATACCTGTTCCAACTGTGCGCGGATGGCAGTGGCCGGGTCAGTTTGTTGCTGTTCTGTGTTCGGCGTAGCACCCGCTACTGCGGCAGCACCGATTTCGTGTTCGGGTGATAGCCGGTAGCGGATATCCGCCTCATTGGGCGCAAACCGGCCTATATTGTCGGTGGCCGATTTGATTTGCTCGGGATGTACGACAACCGATTCAGAACGGTTATGCACTCCGTCAAACTCCGGAAATAGTTTCAGGGCATCTTTTTTCAAAAAACCACGCATAAAAAAGCACTCTGCGGCTTCCTCCAAATGGAGGTTCTCATACGCCGCATCGTATTTTTCATCTTTCGTTGTTTCACGGTTTAAAGGATTTCTGATATTCAAAAACACTTCGGTAACATGCGAACCAAACTGACCCAGCGGGTATTCAGAAAAATAAATCCCATCGCCACTCAAGCCGCCGTTGGTTCCTTGTCTGAACACGGCTTTTCCGGGCTGTTCTGCCAAAGGATTCCACCCGCTTGTGTGGTACATCACCAGCGGCTCGCCGGTGTTTTGGTTAATCACTTTTGATGCGTTGGCGGGATCATTTTCCCAATCACCAAACCACGCTTTGAATTCTGGTGTGCGCACTTGCTGCCATTGCAGATAGGTTAATTCTGTTTGCCCTGCCGCTTTGGCTGTATCATAAATCTCTTGACTGTGGCCGGCAGCAGCAGGCGCATGGCTGTAGCGAATGTCGTTTTGCTGCGGATCAAAGCGTTGCGACACCTGTTTATTATCCGTATCCATCATGTCGTTCATCCATAAAAAAGCCCCGGCACAAAGCCGGGGCGCTGGGTTGGACCGTAGCGATCAAGCCGTCACACCGTGGTTGCAGACAATTGCACGCTGCAATCCCGCCGGGTTATTGCTATCACCATTCCTGTGAGTAAATTATTTATTAGCTTGATTAACGATCCACTTCCGGTTCATCCTGTTGTTCCTGCTGCCCGCGTTGCGACTGCGCTGCCGTTGGCTGAACCAAGCTGTTGCGCCCGGCATCATGCGCCGTTGTCTGTGTCTGCCCGGGTGACGGAATTTGCATCGGGTGCGGCAAATCCAGCTTACTGCCGCGCATACGTTGGGCGGTGTTTTCATAAAAATTACGCAAGGCCTCGGTGCGGGTATCGCCTTGCACATCGCGAATCACATCCAAGGTGTTGCGCTCGTAAAACGCCAATTTGGCCTTGGCAGTTTTGCTGAGTTTTTCTGCTTTGGCCATGTAGTTGTCTTTGGCTGCCTGAAACGAGACATCCAGTGCGGCGGTTTTAAGCTCGCCGGCGGATTTGGCTACACCCGCAGGCACGCTGTTGTCGCCAATCGACTGTAACGGTATATCGATGTCATTGTCGGCACGCACGGAAACATTCACTTGTCCGGCATCCGGCAACTGGCTTTGCGCCACCATGCGGTCGGCCGCCGACAAGGCTGCTCGATCCGGCTGTTCCGCTACAGTATCGGCACTTGGCTCGCGGCTTTTGTCGGCTTCGGCAGCCGGAGCGGCTTGCGGGCGCATGGCGGTCTGAGGCGTGACCACATCCATTTGCCACACATTGCGTGTAACCGATTTCTGCTCATGCCCCACCACTTTGCCGTCGCTGTTGTGCGCAGGCACTTCGATTTCCACCGGCTGTTTGCCCAGATTGTGCAATTCAATGCGGTCGCCCACATCGGCGCCGGATTGGCGCAAGGCATCCGGCAAACCGGCACCCCACACCGTGCGCTCGCGTCCGTTTGCTTCCAACCGTACAAAGTAGCTCATTTGCTTGTCGGGCTGGTTTTGATATGGGGCGGCACCGTGAGCAAGAATGCGTTCACCGGCAACGGCAACTGGGGCATCCGTTTGGGCTGTGATGGTGGCTTCTGCGGTGGGCTTAGCCGCTTGGGCAGCCGCTGTTGTCGGTTGTACCGGTGCCGCGGTGGGCGCGGTGGTGTGCACCGGCGGCGGCATTGCCGCCTCAATGCTGTTCAACGATTGCTCGGTGCGCAGTTTTTCAACCAGAGCGAGATCGGCGGGCGTGGGGGTATAGCCACGGGTGCGGATGCCCTGGCTTTCCGCCGCCACATACATCATGCTTTTAAATTCCTTGCTGCCTGAAAGTTTGATGCTGTCCCAGCCTTTAGCTTTGGCCACTTCCAGCATGTCTTTAACGGTTTGCGCATCGGTTTTGGCGGTGCTGATTTTTTTGCCGCTGTCGGTAAACATCACCGTGGTGCCGTTTTCAGCGGCAAGGTATCGGCCGTTGGCACAGATATAGCGGTGGGCAATGCCGTCCGGCGGTGCCTTGTATTTCAGGTCGGTAACCGGGGCGGCGGTACGCTCATACGGCGGTGACGGTGCATCAGGCTGTTCGGCGTAATCCGCAGCGGTAGAGGTGTCGGCCGTCCGGTCGGCCGGTGCGGCTGCTTGTGCTTGTACCGGCTCGACCACCGGCGTTTCCCAACCGGCAGCGGACTTATGGAACGCAACCCGCTCGCCATCCAGCGTTTGGCCGATATAGCGCTCCATACCGCGCTCATCAGCCGCCATTTGGGCATCAACCGCAGTGGCATAGGCGTTGCGGCTGTCGGCATCGTCGAGCTCGAAATGGCGGAACAGCGATTCGTGGTAACGGACGGCTGTTTGCGTTGTGGGCGTGGCAGATGCAGCCGTGGGTTCAACAGGTGGTACCGATGCGGTTTCCGGGGCTGCCTGAAACGGCGGTAAATCTTGGCGGCGGGTGTCGTCGTATTCAATACTGTTGCCAGTATCGGTAATTTCGGTAGCGCTCATATTGGCTGGTTCCGGATGTAACAAAGCCGCCTTATCGGCGGCTTGTTGGGGTGAATCGGTGGGTGGCTGAGGTACGACTGGCGGTTCGGGAAACACTAAGGCCGCCTGATGGGCGGCCTCTTGGGGGTTTATTTCTGACGGGTTTGCCCGAACCGGCTCCCCTTTGGGTAAGGATAATTCTGTTGCAGCCATGCCAAGTTCTGCTGCATTTCGTGCCGCAGCGATTCGATCTCGGATGTGCTCAACATCCGGGGCTTTGCGGAGGTGTCCGGCTTCGCCTTGAGTGAGTTTGTCGATTCCATAACCAAATTCCTCTTTCCAGTAATGATCCATGCGGTCGCCATGCTTCTGCTGGATGGCGTCCATCATAGAGGGTTTAATCACAATATTCAATGCGCCTTCGTGTGCGGTCATCACCGCCGCACCAATCACTTTGCCGCCCCGGTTTTCAATATGGCCTTTCAAGGCGGCAATGGTGCTGCCCACCGATAAGGTGTCGTCCATAATCAGGTATTCACGCCCCGGCTCGACATTGCCGGTGAAGGCCGGTTGGAGAGCCAGCCGGTGGTCAATACCGGCACCGGTACGGCTGACTTTATTGGCCTGTTGGATGGCCGTATCTACCGGCAAGTCCAAACGGCGGGCAAATTCATGCGCCATGGCCAACGGAATCTGATTTTGTCCGGCGGCTTCAACGGCATAAACCGGAACAATAGCAGGCTCGCGCCCACTCAATAAATTCTGCACTTGCCGAACCGTATCATCGTTGACCAATCTTTCAACCAAAATGGCTGCCTGAACAATATCCCCACTTTTGGCTGCCTGATATTCCGGTTCTGCTTTCAAGGCACCCAAATCACCATTGCGCAGTACCGGCGGGAAATCACCCCAAGCACTGCGTTCGGATTTTGGCCAAGCCGCTTCGGCATCAGCCTCGACTTCAGGCTGTTGCGGTTCCGCTTCCCAAGCCTGGACCGAACGCAGCCGTGCCGTCATTTCCATCATCAAGTTAGGCAGATGCGACAGCATCAGCTGCTGCCCGCGAAAATGCGCCAAATAACCGCCATCCGCTTGAACCGTGCCGGTATCCAGCTTATCAATCATCACTTCATCATCGAATCCCGCCAACGTAACCCGGGCAATTTCCCGCCCGCCGGACAGGGTTTCGGTGTGGATAACCATATCTTCAGGCAGCCTTAATTCTGCCAATTGTTGGGCAAATGACGGTTGCGGCTCATTCTGTTGTGCCACCGTCTGCTCCGGTGCCATTTGTGCCTGTACGGCAGCGGCACCGGCCAGTTGCTGCAAATCGTTAAAATCCGAAGGCAGGCGGATTTTGCCATCGGCATCAACGCGGCCATGTTCGGCTTGGTAACGCTCAATCTGTTCGGTACTGAATTGCGGCATCACCACGCGGGCGCGCTCACCCAAAAATGCAGCCGCTTCTTGCGCTTTTTGGATACCGGTGCCGCTGACATCGTTGTCGGCGGCAATGGTTACAGCAATATCGGCAGGCAGGGTTTGTGCCAATCTTGCAGCGACAACGGGCAAGTTGCCGGCATTGAAGGTCACCACCACCGGCAAGCCTGTGGCTTGGTAAATACTGGCAGCGGTGGCAAAGCCTTCGGCCAGCACCACGCCATCGGCCATTTGCCCGGGGTCACCGACAAAAGTATGGCTGCCGCGCAGGGCACCACCGGCCAAAAAGCGTTTGCCACCGTCCGGGCCAATAAACTGCATTGATACGATTTCATTGTTTTGCAGCACCGGAATCAGCAGATTGTGTTGTCCTTGATAATGGCTCTGTTTGATTTGGCTGATAATTTCGGCAGCAGTAATGCCTTTGGCCAGCAAATACGGATGGTTGCCATGGGCGGCACCGTTGCGCCCCCACAAACGCTGTGCAGTCTGTTTGGCTTTGGCCTGCGCCGCTTCGGTAGTGCGCTGCTCTTCCATACGCCGCTGCGCTGCTTCGGCAGCCCGGCGCGCCTGTTCGGCGGTGCTGGGCGGTACATAAGGTTTGCTGGGTGCGTAGCCATTTTGGCGCGCTTCATGAAACAGCGAATTGATGCGGACAAAGCCGGGTTTTAGGCTTTTCCAGACATCGCGTGCAGCCCGAGGCTGGTAGTTTTCAGATTGCTGCGACCAGCGATCCCAAATGGCAAAACCATCTTCACCCAATTCATCTTTTAATGCCGCACCGATTTTAAGCCACATCTCACGCTCGTGCGGATCGACATGGTTGATGGCGCTGTGGATTTCATCTATATCGCTCATGGAAGGCTCCAAAATAAAAACACCGCCCGGATTGGGGCGGCGACAAAGGTTTAAACAGCAGAAATTTCAGGTTTGGCGTGCAGATAAGCCGGTTAGGGTGCAGGCTGGTTTTGTGGGGCCGATTCAGCGGCCAACCAATTCAGAATGGATTGGCGGCGGGTGATGCCCCCTCGAACGGAACCCAGAACGGCATAACCGGTGTGCGGCGTCCACCCGAAGATGAGGCGGCCGGCCATATTGAACGATGAAACCAACAAGGAAATCGACAATATGAACCACATAAAATTGATAAATACATCTGCATTTTGCAGACTATTGAGCAGTTCCTGCCAATATCCGTTTCCCTGCATCGCCACCAACAGCAGGCACGCACATAAAACCAACGGGAATACCCGCACTGCGTTGGCAATCAAGGAAAATACGTTGTCGATGATGAACCGAATCTCGTCTTGCCATCGTTCGGTAAACCGTCGGCCGATACCCGGACCCGCTGGAAGATACCCGGCCACCACTTGCAAAAATGCCTCATAAGGCACCCGGTAGGTTTCGCCACCGGTAGACACCACGGCATCATCACCGTCTTTGTACAGCAATTCGATACCGCACTGCCGGTGCAGGCGCTGCATCAGTAGGTCGTTGTCGATATGGGTGGCCGGATTGTGTTTACGGCGGATAAAGTTAAGGATGTTGTTCTGCATTTTGCTTGTCCATAAAAAATGCCGGGCAAGCTGCCCGGCGTTGGTGTTAAGTTGCAAATAACCTTACTGTTTTATCTTTTTTTTTCAATATTTTTAACTCATTCAATATCTGAACGCAGTAACGCATGTTTTTTTCGGCTTCAATACGTTTAAACGGTGCATCCAAATTATAGTCTGCCTGCACTCTGATTTCTTTGCTTAACTTCAGTAGCCCACCAATAGTACGTAGCGCCCGTTCAGGTTGGCGGTGATAGCAATTAATCAATTGTTGATGAAATCCGCTATTGGTGTGTATTTCAAAACTCAATTGTTCATACGCATACTCAAAGCAGGCATGATATACCGTATAGTACGCACGGCTTGCTGCCGTTCTATTGCCTGCTTCAGAAACACCAAGACAGCTTGATGCATAAGCAAAAAAATCACCAGCATCCATGCTTACAATCCTCCCGCACGGACATCTACCGATACACAGCCTAAATCTGCCTTATGCCCGTATTCAAAATCAACCAGCCTTTCCGTTAAGGAAATGCCCGTATCAGCCAACACGGCCACATCTTGCGTATCAAGGTAAATTTGCAGTTGGAAACTGCCGCCATCGGCGATGCAGTAAGAATAACCACAATTCAGCACTGTGGTACCGGATTGGTGGCGCACATGATTTTTTGCCAACAGGAATGCCGATGC
This sequence comes from Paralysiella testudinis, assembly GCF_016894345.1. Classification (GTDB taxonomy): domain Bacteria; phylum Pseudomonadota; class Gammaproteobacteria; order Burkholderiales; family Neisseriaceae; genus Paralysiella; species Paralysiella testudinis. The sequence continues at coordinate 1,096,553 of NZ_CP069798.1, read as the reverse complement.
CAATAACGACGGTGAAATTTTATTCTTATCCAGTATGTATAAAGCCCAATAGACATCCAAGTACTTATCCGGATTGTTCAGCAAGCGATAAATATGGCTACCAACAGCAAGCAGGCCACAGGTAATCGCTATTTGCATCATGTACAACAATGCGTCCGGCTCATTTCTATATTTATGGAAAGGAATACTTTCCAACAGCGCATTGATTTCGGCAAACTCACCTGACAGTAAGCAAGACTGAATACGATAACATTCAAACAACAACTCACCGTTTGAGGCTGATATGGATTTAAAAATTTGGGTGCTTTCTTCCTTATCCCCTTCGGCAGCATGTTGTAAGGCCACTGTAATCCTACCCCATATGGCAGTAGCCGGATTTGCCAAAACCCGACTGACAAACTCATGTACGCGGCTTTTATCGCGAAAGCCGCTAAGCAATAATTGATGCAGATAAAATTGCTCAGGGCACATAATGGGTGGAGTAGCGATCATGGTATATACAGGTATCATTTAATTCTCCTCAATATAACAGAAACGGGGGAATGCCGCAGGCCATCAACAACCATTGCGTACAAAATTGCGTACCTGTACAATAATAAGTACGCATTAAGTAAAATCAAAGGAAACCGCCAATGGATACCATGAGCTACTCTGCTTTTCGCGCCGGATTGGCCGGAGTGCTGGATAAGGTCAACGACAACCACAAGCCGGTTTTGGTGACCCGCCAAAACGGCAAACCGGCTGTGGTGATGAGTTTGGAAGATTTTCAGTCTTACGAAGAAACCGCCTATCTTATGGCCAGCCCCCCTAATGCCGAGCGCCTAAACCGGGCAGTGGCGCAGATTCGCGCCGGAGAAACACAACAACACGGGATGCTGGAAGAATGATGTTGGCGTGGGCCGATGATGCTTGGGACGATTATCTGTATTGGCAGCAAACCGACAAACGCATGTTGAAACGCATCAATATGCTGCTGAAAGACATTCAGCGCCAGCCATTTAGCGGATTGGGTGATCCTGAACCGCTGAAACACAATTGGTCAGATTTCTGGTCACGCCGCATCGACAAAGAGCACCGGCTGGTTTACCGCGTCAGTAATGATATGGTGATGGTGGCACAGTGCCGTTACCACTATGGCAAGCTTTGAGCACGGTCAGTATATTCAGATGAGCACCGTCATGGTGTGCCGGCAGCCGCTTTAACCACAACAGTACGTATTTTGCGGACAAACTCAGGCGGGCTGCCCGGCACAATCAGGTTCGACACAATGGCCTCAATTATCCGGGGTTTATTTACGATGCCGTGCAGACCCGCTGGCCGCAAATCATCATCGGCAACCCGTGCTGTCTGCGGCAAGCCAAACAGCTTGCGTTCCGATTCGTCCACCAAAAATCCGGCCAATTCCTGCATCACATAGTGGCTGAGTAAGGAATCATCCTCGATTTTGTGCTCAAGATAGGCGCCCAATAAAAACCGACGGCGTTGTGCAATCCGCTTTTGGGCAAAGTGTTTTCTTAAAAAGTGGTTGAGTATTTGCCGGTTGATGTTGACGTTTTTTTCAACTGCCAAAAATTCAATGATTTTTTGTTCTGGTAAGCCTTGTTCCCATAATGAAAAAATCTCATCGGCATAAGGTTTGAGTTTGGATTTTCGGGTGGTTGGTTTCATTATTGCTTTCTCCATAAAAATACCGGACAAGCCCGGCAATCATCACATCATAAATAGTGTTCTGTGGTTCTCTATTTTTCAGGCAGCCTGTTAACAAGTATGTAAAACTGCACCAAGAAACCGGCTACCCTTTCATCAAAGACTGAAACACCGGCATACTGTTGATGCCAAGACCGGTATCAATCGATGCGCTGACTTGCTGTATAAATTCAGGAGGGCTGTCCTGCCGTATCAGGCTGCCGAATATGACCTTAATCAGTTCGGCCGGATTGCTCATGTCGCGCCAGTCGCTTTCGGGCATGGTTTCATCTGTCACATACTGTGCCATCGGGGTAATGCCGATTAAGCGTTTATGCGTCTGTACCCTCAGTGCCGGTACTTCGGGCAGTACCAGATTGGCACGCTTGATAAATACAGCTTCCTGCCAGTAGATAATCTTTTGCGCGTAAATCGGCCGCGTGTGGATCAGGTTGATGATGCAGTCGCCTTTGGGCATCAGTTTCAATTCCTGCGGCAGCATCAATGCACGGCGTTGATCGCTGACGTTCTGCCCGCGGCTGCTGCCGCGACCGCTGGAACGTGAAGTGGATTTGGCCTTATAAGTTTCATAGCCGATCATCTTGCTGTATTCCTCGGCATCGTTGTCTTCACGCGGCGGAAATACAATCTGGCAATCAAAGTTGGTGAAGAAGGTACGGGTGGCTTCGCGTCCGTATAAATCAACTACTTGTGACGGTGTTTGGATAATAATCAACAGCCGCAAGCCGTAACCGGCAATATACGACACGCCGTGCTGTACTGCCGGGATGACGCCTAGGGCGGTAAATTCGTCCATCAGTAAGGCGCATTGGTATTTCAGGGCTTGGGGGTTGTTTTCAGGCAGCCCTTGCTGGACGTTCACACCGACCAGTTGTGAGAAGAACAGATTGGTCAGCCGGGCAAAGGTGCCGGTTTCGGTGGGGATGATGCCGACGTAGATGGTCATGCGTTGGCGGCGTACATCATCGAGGTGGAAATCGTCATCACCGGTGGCCGCTTCCACCACCGGATCCAGAAACACGCCCAAAGGTGCGGTCAGCGTGGCGAGGATGTCGGCACCGGTTTTGGCATTGCCGTTGGCAAAACCGTACAACAGGGTTTTGCAGTTGCGGCTCAACATGGTGTGCGGCTGCTGGTCGCGCAGTTCGATTTCTTCTTTAATCCATTCGCCCAGAGGTTTGCCGCCTTCGGGCGCAGTCAGGCGGAACAGGTTGGCCAAGGTGGTTTTTTGTGCCGGATCGGTCAGATCGCGCTCGTGTTCGGTTTCGAGCATATACAGCGCCAGACCCACAAACAGCTTTTGTGCCGATTCGGCAAAAAACATCGCCGAGCCATCGCCCTTATTGGGGCGGGGTATCAGGATTTGCGCCATATTGCTGATGTCTTTGTACATATAGGCCGGATTGCGGCGGATGTAAGTCATCGGGTTCCAGCGGTGCGAAACCAACGGGGCATTGGGGTTGCGGGTGTGCTCGGGCATCTGCCCGGACGGATTGAACAGAAATACTTTCTGCTTAAGCATATTGGCACGAAAACCGCCGGTGATAAGGAAGTTTTCTAATTTGGGGTCGTACACCACCATACTGCCCCAATAATGCAGGCAATTCGGAATCACCGAGCTGACGCCTTTACCGGAGCGGGTGGGTGCGGCCAGATACAGAAAGGTGTTGCTGCTCCAGCGCAGAAACCGGTTGTCTACCTTGCCCAACAGTAAATCGGGATAATCTTCGCTGCTGAATTGCTGCTTCAGCAAACCGGCTTGGGCGATTTCAGCCTTAAGTGCAAAACGGGAAGAGCCGTGCAGTTCGCGCTTTTGTGGCAGCAGCAGAGCCAACAGCACCACCGGGAAAGGCAATAAGGCACATGCCCCGGCCACAGCCATGCTGCCCCACAGCGGTGTGTGTAAGGCTTCAGGCAGCAAATGGCGGTGGCTGAAATACTGATACAGCAAGGTTAAGGAAGGCTGAGCCTGTTTCAGGCCTGCCCATTCGACAAAGACGATGCTGCCCAGAAACAGGCCGCCGATGCCGAACAGTAGGCTTGCCGATACGGCCAAGAGTAAGGCGGGGGCGATTTTATTGTTCATGGCGGACTCCCATAAAAAAACCGCATCGGGTGGATGCGGTGGGGGTGGTAGTATGAATGTTCAGCAAGCTTTGCCAACATTGGCCAACGGATAAAATAATTTATCTGTCTTTTCTGTAAAAGAAATAAATCCGAAATGACGGTAAAACGCCACAGCCCTATCGTCTTTGGCATCAACCACCAAAGCATAGGCTGCAATTTCAGATGAAGCTGCTCTTAGTAAACCATCTGCCAGCAGTGCGCTGCCTAAATGTTTGCCCGTATGCTTGCGGTCAATGGCCAGCCTGCCCATCAATACTGCCGGCACAGAAGGATAACGAGGCAGTTTTTTGCGCATGGTTTCCGGCAAATCAGTCAATGCAACACTGGTGGAAGCAAGAGTATAGTAACCTGCAATCTGCTGCTGTGTCGTTACCACCATAAAACAGGCTGCTATACGCCGCTTAATATCTTGTGAAACCTGAGTTTGCAGATAATGGTTAAGCACTTCGATATCGCAGCAGAACGCTTTACGATCCAAAGCAGTATCAAAAGGCAAAATGCGGTATTCAGGAACAGATAAGGCCATTATTATTCGGCCAGCAATTGGGTATGATGCAGAAAAGCACGCTGCAAAGCTTCATTATGTTGTGGCGGTTGTATTAACGCCTCAGCAAATAAATGCTGATCGCGTATTGACAACTGCAATACTTCCGTTTCGGAAATGGTTTTTTGTGCAGCTGCCTGCGCTGCACTGATGACAAAGTCACTCAAGCTACGCCCTTCCAACTCGGCAGCCCGTTTCAGCATTGCATGTATGTCTTTACTTACCCGCGCTTCAAGACGGGCATTGGCTAATGTGGCCATTATTTTTCCTTAATCTACATGAATGTAATGTATCACATCTGAATTGTACGGTAATTAGCCGTACAATTCAAGCAGCACCAACTTTACACTTAACACACAAAGAGTAAGGCGGGGGCGATTTTATTGTTCATGGCGGACTCCCATAAAAAAACCGCATCGGGTGGATGCGGTGGGGTGGGTATTTAAAGATAAAGTACGGATTTCAGGGGCTAGCTAACTTGCAATCTTATTGTGCAGCCACCCAATTTTCAGTTCTTAATCCCGAAATACAGTCAAATTCCCTTAAATTATTGCTGACCACGATTAAACCCCGGCTACGGGCATGTCCTGCAATCATGCAGTCGTAACTACCAATCGGTTTGCCGGCCTTTTTCAGTTCGGCGCGGATTTGTCCGGTGTGGTATGCGGCGGCTTCATCAAAATCCAGTACCATCATCCTAGCCGCAAAACCTTCCACAGCCGCAAATGCTTCTTGCGCCCGTGCTGATTTTTCAGCACCGAATACCAATTCCATCAACACCACCGAACTGATGCACATTTGCGTGTGATGCAGGTTAAAGGCTTGGCGCACTTCTTCAGGCTTATTTTTCATGGTGTAGATGCAGATATTAGTGTCCAGCATATATTTCAGCATTACAAAGCATCCCGTTCTTGTGCTGCCGGCTGCGCCCGTTCACTCATAAAATCATCAGGAACCGGGGATGCTGCAAACCAAGTATCCCAAACCTCATCCGCAGGCATCAGCACACGTGTACGTCCAATAACCACTACCTCCACCCGTTTTACCTCTTCGGGGAAAGCGACCTGTTTCGGTAGGCGTACAGCTTGGCTTTTATTGCTCTTAAAAATAGATGCCTGCATTGTTATCTCCTTATTTATAATCTACATTTCTTAATGTATATCTCTTGAGGATATATATTACACCGGTGCACGGTAAAGTCAAGTTTAATCATATCAATGATTGCCGGCCACACCTTACAAACATTCACTCAAACTGCTTGGTCGCTGCCCCGGCATCGCCGGTTGTGTCACGACATCAGCAGCGGCTGCGTTATCTGTTTTAGGGGTACGTAAGGCAATCATCTGCACCGAATCGGCCAGAATTTCCCAAGTGGTGCGCGGCGTGCCGGTTTTGTCGGTATAGTGGCGGGAGCGCATTTTGCCGTGCACTTGGATGCCGTCGCCGGCATTCATCAGCCGGCAAACGGTTTCGGCCTGATTGCCATACAGCAGTGCCACAAACCATTCGGTTTTTTCAACATATTCGCCGTTGTGGCGGTCACGGTATTTTTCAGAATAGGCGATGTTGACGCTGGTGGCGGCGGTGCCGTCGTTCAGGTAGCGTAATTCGGGGGTTTTACCCAATAAGCCCATCACGGTGATGCGGTTGAAGAATGGGGTCATAATAAATTCCTGAATGATGAGATGACTGATGATAAAAACAGGGATGAGAATAAAATGAGCCAAAAGAGCCAAAACGATAAATTTACTGAGGCAGGCATTGATTTTTTGACACAGCTTTTAGCGGTGCGCGACGATATCGAACAACTGAAGCAGCAGCAGAAAGCCACCCACCGGTTTTTGGACAAGCTGTCGTTATTCCTACTGGAACTGTTGGCCACCGCCAAAATGGATGGCAGCAAGGCCGAATTGCTTAAAAATCTGGTGACCCATATTGATGACTTTTATTTGGCCACCGCCGCTGACGAATCGGGTTCGCATGATGCATTTTGGGCAGAAATGAATACCCGTATTGAAGCGGTGGTGGCATCGGATAATGAAGCGGATACGGCACTGCCGGATACTCAATGATTTTGGCTTTAACGGCACCGGAACAGATACTATTCCGCCGGCTTGTATACCACACCCGCAGCAGCAAGGGCGCGCGCCCGAATGGCGCAGTCAGGTTTTTTGGGCGGCAATGGTGCTGCCGTGGCCTGCGCGGGGTGTAATTTGCCGCCGGCAACCGCACAGGCCAGCCAACCGGCAAAGGCCAGTCGGTAATGCAAGCTTTGGCGCCGGTATTGTCGGTCGGCGGTGCTTTCGGCATCGTCACCCAAGGGCATTTGCCATTCACCGGTAAAAAAAGCGGCCTCAAATTGAGGCCGTTGTTGTTCGATTTGCGGCGGTGCCAGCGTCTGCATTAGCGCTGCCATCGCGATGGGCGTTGGAATCATGTTATTTGCCTGTGAGAATGAGGGGTTTTAAGGTTGTGTTTATTTTTTTGCTCACCGCAATGCACAATAAAAAACCGCTGAGAGAAGCAGCGGTTTTTATGGTCAGTTCGGGTAATTTTTTCTACTGTGAACCACGTTCAAAATTTCTACTTTGCCCGGTGTTATGCGGTAAACGATAATGTAGTTCGGATGCGGAATTTTTTCGCGGGTGCCGGGTACTTTCCCAACACGATTCGAGTAAGGGTTTTCTGATAACCGTTCTGCTGATTCAAACAGCAACCGCTCCATTTCAGATGCTGCAATCGGATTATTTTGGGCAATATAATCAACGATTTAGATTAAGTCCCACACAGCAGCATCTTTCCACTCAACGGCCAGCACGCGCGACCTTCCTACGCTCAAGCTCTGCGCGGACAAATGCGATTGCTTCATCATGCGAGCGGTTAGGCTTGGTGTCGGTCATTGATTTTTCGACTTTGGCGCGGAGCCAGTAGTCATACTCTGCGGCCGCAGAATCGGTTTCAAATTCGGAAATCAACGGATCAAGTTTTAAAGCGGTATTCATGACTTAATTCCTTTTTGAATGAATTTATTATAGCTTATTCTGGGCGCTGGTGGCGGAAGTCTTGCGGGTACACCGGATTGGCATCCTGCCACAAACCGCGCTTTTGACGGCGGGCAGTTGCTTCGGCGTTAATATAATCGGCACCGGCATAGCGGCGGTATGCCCATGCCCAACCGGCGGCAATCATCTGCCGGTTGATGTCGCTGCCATCCAGATAAACCGTACCGACCAAACGGCCGTAACGGTCAGTATCGCTGATGCGGATATACACATTCCGCCGGTAAATGTATTGTGACAAAGCCTGTTTTGCCCGCCGACCGTATGCCTGTTTGCTTTCCGGCGCATCAATACCGGCTAGGCGGATGCGGTGCGGTGTGGCGGCAGCCAGACAGGTGATGGTGTCACCATCACTGATGCCAACCACCCGGCAATTAAGCCGGGTGTCTTTCAGGCTGCCTGAAGGAGCGGCTGTTGCCGGTGCTGAAAAATAAGCGCAAAGCCAGAATATGGCCAACACATAACGCCACATGGAAACCCCTTGTTTATCAATACGGATATTGAATAGATTCAATCGATGTCGATGTTGATTCAGATTATTTGGATTATCAGTGCTCATCGTGCCTGTTTGCCTGCATAGGGTTACCGGTCACACCCAAAAGTGAACCGCTTTGCCGGCACTGCCGGGCAAATTCATTGGAGGCTGCTATTGAATCTGCGAGGGTATACACAGGGCATCTATTGTCCCCGGCAAACACATGCCACCGGCACAAACCCTCAGGCAAATCCCGGTGTGAACCAAAGCCGTTTTTTTTCGGCATTGCAGCCTGCCCGTTTGTGTGCACTGCCATCCAGCCGATGAAGGGCAATAAGTAGGCATCGGTATAAGGATATGACAGCCCGTGGAGATGGTAGCTGCCACGGGCGGAATTCAAACAGGCTTGGGCATATTCATCAAAAAAAAACAGCTTCAAACCGAGGCTGCTGTTGTTGGATTTCATGTGGGTCAAAAACCCGGCCGGGATAGTATTTCGCCATCAGTACGTGTATCTGCTGCATCACATTGGCCATTTCATTGGCCGGTATTTGATTGTTTTGCATGAGTTACTCCTTTGTTTTATTCAAGATGGTCTCAGAAAGGGTGACTGTTCTTTCCCGGACAGGCTGTGCCCAACCCGCCCGGGAAAAAACCCTCCGCCGCAGCGAAGGGTTAAGGGTGGTAACGCTATTTAAAACACAAAACCGATACCGGCTTTGGCTGCCGGGCGACTGCCGGATGTTAATGCTTGGCCAAAACCGCCGAACACTTTGAACTTGCCGCTGCGCGACAGGTAGTTGACACCCATGCCCAAAGAAGTCTGGCCGTCATACGTACCCATGCCGACACCGGCTGCCCATTCACCCGGATGTTGCTCTGGGTATTCAATGTCCATCGCCATTGCCGCAGCAATACCTTGAGATGCGGATTTACGGTTGGCATCGATGCGCTCGGAGAGCTGATCAAAGCGCCCGTTGTTATCCACCACCAGTTTATCAATGGCAGTATCAAATTGGCCTTTGTTGATGGCATCATTGGGCGCACTACCATTAGCCACCCCGGTGATAACGCGGTCACCGCTGGCACCGGCCACATTGATGACCGTAGAAGTACCGGCCTTATCAATGGTGGTGGTTTGGCCATCGGTTTGCACCAAGCCTTTTTCACCTTTGATGATGGACTGGATATCACCTTCGTTCACGGTAACACGTCGATCCAGATTGGTGATTTGGTTGCCATGTTGGGTCAGTTTGCCGTCAACAGCAGCAAAAGCCGAACCCACATTGTTGTGCTTGCCGCCGGCAACGGTGTAGCTCGGAGCCGATACGGTGCCGGTGGCCTGATTGTAGGCCGCACCGCCGCCCAGATTGGCCGCAGTCGATTCACCCAGCTTATCGGTTTTACCGTCCAGATTGGTCAGTTTGCTTTCGTTCACTGTGATACGGCGGCTGTTGTCGGCCACTTTCTGATTGGTGTCAAACAACTGGGCACCGTTAACTGCTTCGTTACTGCCTGCAGCCAAAGTACCGGCTTTTACACCACTGACTGTACGGTCGCCATTCACCCCGGCCAACGCCACTGTAGTGGCCGTACCGGCTTTATCCACCGTGGTGGTTTGGCCATCGGTTTGCACCAAGCCTTTTTCACCGTTGATGATGGACTGGATATTGCCTTCATTGATGGTAATGCGGCGGCTGTTGGCGGCAACGCGCTGATTGGTGTCAAACAACTGTGCACCGTTAACCGCTTCGGTGCTGCCGGCAGCCAGCGCCGCATTTTTAACACCGGCCACTGTGGTGCCGCCAACACCACCCAAAGTCACCTTGTCTTTGGCCAAGCTGTCGTATTTCACATTGAACTTGTCACCGTCTTGCAAAGTGGCAATATCGGCGGTGTTTTTATCGGCTTTGGTATTGGCCGTGTTGGCAGTAGTCTGCGCCTTGGCTGCATCGGCTGCGGCCTTGTCGGCAGCAGTTTGTGCGGCGGTGGCTTTACCGTCTGCGGCTACTGCTTTGGCATCGGCGGCAGTAGCAGCCGCTTGGGCAGCATCGGCCTTGGTGCCGGCGGTGTTGGCTGTAGCTTGGGCTGCTGTAGCGCTGGCTTGTGCTGCCACGGCATCCGCTGCTGCTTTGTCGGCAGTGGTTTTAACACCAAAAAGTTGGCCGCCGTTAACTGCGTCTTTGCTGCCGGTCACAACGGAACCGTCTTTGACATTCGTCAGTGTCGCGGGATCGCTGCGAGGATTCAATGTTACTTTTGTTTTATCTGCACTGTCATACACTACTGCCGTGTCAGTTAGATTATTAACATTGTTATCATTGTTCTGAACCTTATTTTCCAGTTCACCCACCTTGGCAAGTGTGGCTAAGGTCTCAGCACTAAGTCCAATTACATCATAGTTATATGATCCATTTTTATCTTGTGCAAAGCATGTTTTTGCATTGACACCATCAATGCCGACAGCACCTTGAAATCCCGCTATTGGCGCTGCACTACATGATGTTCCTATTGATGGTACCCATGCTTGTGCGGCAAGCGGCAAGCACAGCAAAGCACTGCCGATAATATTCAATACGATGCCTTTTTTAGATTTGCCTTTAGTTTTACCCAGTTCCGAAACAACGGTCATTTGACCGTCACGGTTACGAACGACTTTATACGCTTTGTTCATACGATTTCCTTTATTTAAGAATAAACGCCGGTCACGGTAACCGTGACACGGCGGTTGGGTTGCAGGCAGCTTTTCAGGGCTGCGGTGGGTTTGTTGCCGGCACATTGCACCAGCGGTTCACTACTGCCTTTGCCGACGGTGTGGATGCGATCGGCAGGAACAGCACTCAGGTGCCGGCGCAGAATGGCCGCCACGGCTTCGGCGCGTTGTGCAGAGAGTTCTCGGTTTAGCGATGCACTGCCGATGCGGTCGGCATGGCCGCTAATCTGCAAGGTACTGATGCGGTGTTGATGTGCTTGCAGGCGTTGGGCAAAAGCATGGATGCGCTGTTGGCCGTCGCTCGACAAACGGGCGCTGCCGAAGGCAAACAGGGTGTCGGTATCAAGGCTGAAGGTTTCGGCTGCGCTGCTTTCTGCTGCGGGTTCCGCGCAGGCAGCCACAGCGGCCTCACCTTCGGCCATCAGCTGCTCGGCCTGCTTGAGCCAAGCAACGCCGTGGTTACGGTGGCGGCCATAGCCTTCCTGTGTTTCATACTCGGCACCGGCCAGCGCCACTTCGGCACATTCCAACTGGGTGACTGCACACTGTTTGCCGTCGACAGCCTGTTTCAGGTCGGCGATCTTGGCCCAATGATCAGTAAACCGGCGCGGTGTACCGGGCAAAGGTGCCATTTGGCCGGGGTTGCCGTTTTGCTGTGCGGCGGCACTTAAGGCCAGTGCCTCACCGGCCAGATGTTCGGTAATGCCTTTGGTATTGGTTTCACGATAGCTGTGTTTGGCCAAATCAAGAGTGCACAGGGCTTTTTGAAAGGCGCGGTTGTTGCCGGCGTTTACGGGGGCGTGGCTGCGGATGTGCTGTTCCACACCGGCCAGTTGCGTGCCGGTAATGTAGTTACCGGCACCCTGCCAGCCGTAAGTCACCGGCTTGGGGCTGAACGGTGTATCCGCAGCCTGTGCCGAACCAATGGCCAGCAGTAGCCCGGCACACAGCAAAGCGCAGCGGGTTGGGGCTTGGGTCATAGACGTTTCCTTTGTTGTTTTGCCTGTTTTTTGCAGGCATAAAAAAACCGCCTTCAGCGGAAGGCGGCAGAAACAAAAATACCGGCACAAGGCCGGTGTTTCAGGGGGCGAAGATAATGTTGGCGGGATTACATAACAGGCTCCTTATCAGGATTAGGCAGCAGGCCGCTGCCGGGCTTAAATAAAAAAAGCACATTGGCCGAAAGGAAAAGACCAATGTGCTGAAAAGGTGCGCATCAAAATGGGGAATCTATACGCACCTTGGTTGAAAGACGCTATCAGAATTTCACGACCAGATTAGCACCCGCTTGGTGGTTATGCCAGCTACTGGCACCTTGGTAGCGGTAGCCGATTCCGGCAGTCACATTTTTGGCGACCTGAGCTTGCAAGCCAATACCGGCAGCCCAGCGGTTCAACGGCAGCTGCCAAGCACCGGCACGTTCATTACTGTGCGCATCGGCAAAACCGCCCACGGTGGCAAATTGGCGGCGCTGGAAGTCATGCTCATAGCCGATATTGCCGTACACGCTCAGCGGCAGATTGCCGGCCAGCCAGTTGTATTGGCCGGTCATGTTTACCGTACCCACCACAATACCTTTGCTCAGCTTATCGGCATTCAGCCCGTAGCCTTCGGCGCCGCTTTCGGTAAAGGCGCTTTGGCGGAAATAGTCATAACGCAAACCCAGCTCCGGCGTGACCGACCAAACATCATTACCCAGCTTTTTGCCGCCGGCAATGCTCAGCTGCCACAGGCTGCCTGAAACATCGGCTCCTGTTTTGTAAGTCTCATCGGCAATCCAGACGGTGCGCGATACCTCGTTTTTATAACGGCTGTAGCCTAAGCTGCCTTTCAGAAAATGGCCACGCCAGTTGGCCGGATGATAGCGACCGGCGAGCACGGTACCCATACTGCGTACATCGGCGTTGTCGCTGCCGTCATTGCCGCGTTGCTCTGCCCAGTTGGTGTTGTGGTAGGTAACGGCACCACCGAGTGATGCACTGTCGGTCAAGCCCATCACCACCCCTACAGTACCGCTGTTGGTCGATTGCTTGCCGGACAAGCCGGGCTGCGTCCAAGTATTGCCGGTATGGCCATACTGAACAACAGCCTGTGTTTCACCGCCAGCCACATCCAGTTTATTGCCAAAATCAGTATTCAGACGGCCTTGCTCGATGCTGGAAATCGCTGCCGCATTGCTGTAGATGCTGCCTGAAAGCGAATACAGGGTTTTGGCCAAAGTGGCTTCATCAGTGATGTTCTGGATTTTAGCCGACGCATCCACAAAGCTCAGCTGCTGTGCCACACGGTCGCTCTTGTAGGGTTCGGCTGCATCCAGTGCGGTAAATGCTGCTTCAAGATTGCGTGCACCGGCAGAAATGCTGTTGGCGTCTGCTGCTGCCTGAAGGCTGTTGGCTACGCGGTTAACATCGGCACGTTTGATGTCCAGCTTCACTGCATTGGCGGTATAACGGGTATCCGCAGCCAACAGCAAAGAGGGTGCAGAAGTTGTCTTGGCAAAGGTGCCGGATACTTTGCTCGCAGTCAGCACATCGGTGCTGGTACCGGACTGGGGAACATAGCCGGGCTTGATGCCGCGAAAGTGCAGTTCACCGGCTAAATCGGCATTGCCGGTTACTTTGGTCACCGTGCCAACTTCGGTTGCCAAGGTGCCGTATTGGGTTTGGATATAGTCCCCGTTAATCGTGGCACCATTGCCGGTGCTGGCAAAAACACCGAGATTATTGATGCTGCCGGTACTGCCCTTAACCGCATATTCGGCACTCGATAAGATAGTGGTTTTAGATTGGCTCTCACCATCAACCATTAATTTGCCGGCAGATACCAAGGTATCGCCACTAAAGCTGTGTTTGCCTTTCAATGTCAGGCTGCCTGAACCTTTTTTAAGCAGGCCGCCGGTGCCGCTGATGTTATTCTCAAACACGGCATTACCAGTCACATTGGCGTTGAAGTTGCCAAACGCAAATTGGGCGGGGCCGTTTACGGCTTTACCTATGTTCAGTAAACCCCAGCCGTACACCGAATCGACGCCTTTGGCACCGAGGTCGGTTGCAGTCGTCAACAACGTAGTGCGCAGGTTGTCGTTGGTCATCCACGGGTATTTTTGTTTGACTAGGGCAGCGGCGCCGGTTACTTGGGGGGCGGCGAATGAAGTACCTGTTGCCTGTGTTAAACCAAAACGCTCCATTTCATTAAGATTTGTTGCATTTATATTTGGTACTAATACTTTCCATGGTGCGGCCATACACCAATTTTTAGCATCACCACAGCGATTTGAGTTGCTATTAATGGTTTGATTTTCGTCAGTACCAGCAACCGCAATCAAGCCTTTTTGTAGTTCTGGCTCTGCTAAAGGCAGTAACGGATTAGCTGTTGGCTGCATCAATGCTTCATTGCCAGTAGAAAAAATTAACAATACATTATTATCAACCAAATATTTCATTTGCCCAATATAAGTACCCGCCTTTTCCATAGTAGATTTAGCATTTAAATAAGCGTTAGCATCATCTTTATATTGTTGAATTGCAGTACCAGAACTGGATCCCCAACTATTATTAATAATAGTTACTCCATCTTTACGCAATTCATTCCACGCACGCAATGCGCCTGAATCAGAAACTTTATTACCACCCGAAATACCTATATTTGCTGTGTGTAATTCAACATTTTTAGCGATACCATTAATATTTCCATTTACCTCTTGCCCTGAAAGAGTTAAGGCAACCTGTGTTCCATGATCTGTGCTAACACTTGCTACAGCAACAAAATCGCCATGATCTACAAGATTTTTTGGTAATCCGGGGTGACTGGCAATTCGACCATCAACTACGCCTACTTTAACCCCTGAACCGTCAAGATTTTGATCGTATGCATCTTTAAGATTCAGTGAGTCTTCGCGATCATTCATGAAGCCATATTTATTTGGTGCAAACTTATTGGTAATCGGCTCCGGCGCAGCCGCTTTTTCATTACTGTCCCCGGCTGCCGGATTGGCAGAAGGCATCGGAACGGCCGTCGGGGTGGTCGGATTAACCGGTTTGGGGGGCGTCGTCGGATTACCCGGCACACCGGGCTGTGACGGCGTACTGCCGACACTCGGTGATGATCCGCCACCACCCCCGCCACCACAGGCGGCTAAGGCAAACGAAATGGCGATAACAGAAGCTTTAAGCACAAATTGACTGGGTTTCATCAGAGTTTCCCTTCGCAAGTGTAAGGATATGATTGTTAATGTATGTTTTTTGTTTGTCCGAATATACGACAATCAGCAAACTTTTGCCACATCGAATCCGGTGGCGGTTTGAACAATCAGCAGTCGCAAAGCACCGTTTCGACGCAACATGGCATCAATACAGTCTGAGGCTGCCTGAAAATTAGGGAATGTACCGAGTAACGAAGATTGAACGCGCTTGTGCGCAATGCGTGAGAACAGCATGGTGATGCTCCTTATCGTTTAGTTTCGTAGCCACCTTAGTAGGGTGGCGGGCTTCAACTACCGCGATAAGACGGCGGAACTTATTCCCCAAGGGGTGTTGTATTAGGTTCTCTCGACCCGCCATAGCAAGAAATCTATGGCATTGTGCTGCGTATCCGGCAGGCACAAAAAAACCACGCTTTCGGGTGTGGGGAACCGCTTATCGAATTTAGTAGTGTTTTAATCTTACAAAGATTTTTTTGTGTTGTAAAGCGTTTTATGCGGTTTTGCGGCTTATTTTATAACTGAGGGTTGGGCAGATGCCGTATGCGGAATATGTTCATCTTAAGCCATGACTTTTTACTTTGCGGACTCTTGCTTTTTTCAACAGCATATTTTCAGGATACCTCCCCGCCATAAAATCATCCTATTTGTCGCTACCGTGTTTATGCTTTGCAATTTCTATTTGGTGTAAGCTATGCAAAGCTAATCGATAATCCAAACGGGCATCCTCATTGGAAACAAAAGAGTTCAGCAAATAATCTGCTTCATTTCTGGCATTACGGAGTTTTTCCAGTTGTCGTCCAATATTCTTTAAGTCTCGATCCGCATGGCTTTTATAAAAATAGATCAACTGAGCATGTAATGATTTGGCGGTGCTGTAAGTAAATCTCAATTCACAAATCGCAAAAGCAGGCAAGCATGATACACCCCATAATACATGCGGCTTATCCCGTTACGATTTCCCATTTCGGTATTGCCAATCATGGTTTGAGCGCTATCCATAAAATCTGATGGCTGAATCATGCTTATCCAATCCCATAGCTCAAATTATAAGGACGACAAGAAACACAAAGATTGATTAACGCAGGGTCAATTTCAACCTCCATCTGAATCAACATGTCGTCAATAATGTTATCCATACGAGCTAATAATTCAATGTCGTCAACAAAACAGATGCATTTCAATTCAATAAAAATATCATATTCAAAATTGTAACTGAATGAATAGGTTGGAATAACCACATCTTGTGAAAAAATAAATTTTTTGATGGCCAAAATCGCTGCCACCATAGTGGATTGATCCAGCCGCAACTCCCGCAAGAGTAGATACACTCTTTCCAAGTCGGTATTGTGGCCGGGTTTAATCGCTTTTAATTTCTTTAATTTATCGAACAATAGTCCTGCATCATCAATAAACCCATACAGCATGGCCATGTGCAACAGTGGTTTCAAACTGTGTAAATCATCACTGTCGGCAGACTTGATAAATAAAGTCTGCAAATAGGCATTAGCCTCGTCAAAACAACCCATTCTGTTAAGACCGTTCAAAACAAATATGTCCACTATTGATACATCATCAGCAGTCATACGGGGGCGCTTCAAATACTCATCAAATTGTTGCTTTTCCCCACGCATTGCAGCAACCATCCCCAAAGTCAGATAGCCAAAATTTAAAGCAGGCGTATTCAATAATGCTTTAGCATCTCTTTCCAAACTGGCCAAAAATAGTGGCGGTGGTTTGCTCTTCCCAAGGGCTGTATGCAACCGATTTTGCACACTATCCCAATTCGGTACGGCCAAAGCCATAAAAAACCCCTTTCTTTTACTGGAGGGATATAAACAAAATATAATAAACCGAATGGTATGTATCAAGATGTAGCAGATGCATTACATTTAATCTTACAAACAAAGATTTTTGTATTCTGTAAAGCGTTTTATACGGTTTTCCGGCTTATTTTACCGTAGCCTCTGCAAGCAGCATTTTTAAGGCGCTGCCATTGGCAAAAGCGGTGAAGCTTTGCTGGTTTTTTGCGCTTTAAACAGTCGCAAATATACGGCCAGGCACGCAAAGAACGGTAGTACTCGGCATCGGAACCCGGCCATACGGCAGATTCGTACGCGGTATAGCCGTGCAGATAAAGTTGATGTACGAAATAACATGTGTCATCAAAATCCCGAGCTGCAAACAGCACTCGCCCCCGGTACGCAATGGCCGGTAAGCATTCCGGTGGGTAAATATCGGATAGCCGGATACCGGCTTCGGTGCTTGGCTCTCCTTCAGGCGGTTTCAGCGACAGTAGTGACCGCTTCAGCGATAAGCGCAACCGGCCTATAGCCTCCGCTTTCAGTTCAATTTCAGGTAGCATATCCGGTTATTTCCTTTTAAAAATTAAAAAATCAAGCAAAGTCACAAGTATGGATAAATCTCAATTACTTCAGCAGGATATATTTAATAAGCCTGAAGATAAATATGCAATCAGCAGCCAATTACTGAGGGCGTGTATTGGTGGAAGTACACGCATAACGACTCTTGGTGCTGACGATACAGAAAATATTTTTCATGGATTTCAATATAGTAAAAAATCTATTGGCTATATTTTTTTATGTACATTGCTTTATAACGCATTACATATACGGCGTTATCCTTATAAGACTGATAGGATTGTTGCATCTCTGGGATCCTCTGCATTCACTGATTTGACTTTGCATCATAACGTCAATTTATGGCATCAACGCATCACCCCTCAACAATGGCATGAAGCCGAAGAAGACATCAAAGGATTATATGGGCATGTTCAAAAACGCCTGTCTATTCATTTCCCATCCCAAAAAACAATATATTTAAAGCGGCATATTCAGGGGAAATATGCTTTTGCACTCAAAAGCCGCTACTGCCAAGCCAAGGAGGCCGGACTTTCTTTTATCTTACTTGAGATGGATTTGTTAAACAGCTACATGAGCTTGCCCGACTATGGCTACTCTTATGCGCAAGACAGGGATATGGTTGTTTTGACTATAGAAATCAATCTTGAAGATATTTTGTACTGCCACAGCCTAATCAGGCCATATAGCGAAGGTTTTAGTTATAACGCTGAAGATACGGAAGAAGGCGAATGGGTTGTAATTAACCGTACTTGCGACGGCGTGATTAAACTGCCTTTAGATGCCATCAGTTTTCCAGAGCCCTATAAAGTAAAAAATATCAATCATCACTGGTATGAAGCCCATTCTTCTGAAATACCGTGTTACATTCGCCCGGAAGCTTATGTCGGCATCACTCATATTTTAAGGTATTTACAGGAACCACCGTCCGGCTTGAAGAAGCTCATCCAAACGGTAAAACGCTATTTTTAAGCGTAAATAGCCTGTTTTTTGAATGCCGGGCAGCAATTTTTGCCACCGTGTATTTATCGGCATGGGATCACAATCATCGCTTTTAACACATTGGGTTTTAATGCCGCGTGCATAGAGTAGTGCAACCAACTCATGGCCAATACGCCTGTTGGGAACAGTACAAATGGATCGCCCTTTCCAATCACACAGCAGCCAATTTTGCGGCATGTGCTCAAAACGGTTTTGCAGATGCCGTAAAACCGGCATAAACGCTGTGTGCCTGACTTCTTCCACAGGCAGCCTGCCAAACTGAGCCAGTTGGATGCAAAGTTGTTCTGCGGTGAAATGCAGCGATTCCTGAATATCTTGATGGTCGCATTCGTAACGTAAATACCGCTCATGCTGAGGAGTGATTTCCCAGCCGGCGGCAAGCAGTATCAGCAACAGTTCGACAATATCAGCGGTGGGTGGTGCTTGGCTCGGGAGCATTAATATGTCCTTATAATTTGTGGCGGTTAAGAATGCCGGTTCACCTCAACTACGCCCTTGCATGGCATAAAATTTCTCCACCGGGTCATAGTACAACTCGGTCATGCGGGTGTTTTCAAAGAAGGCCACCACGTCAATGGTGGCTTTAACTGCATTGAGGATGTAGTCGTATTCCATGGTCTGGCCGGTGGCCGATTCTTTGGCCAACTGGGCAATGCGGTAATGCACGGCACGGGCATCATTGGCATGGACGGATGTCAGGCCGCCGGGATGGCCGGTATTGAGCAAGGACAAGTAATCCCAAGCCTCATCTCCTCGCAATTCGGTCAGAAATACCCGATCCGGTTTCAGCCGCATACAGGCGGCAATCAGCATTTTGGCGGTGATGTGCGCTTTGAAGAACAAATGCACATGGTTGGGGTGGTTTGGCAAATCCAGTTCGTGGGTATCTTCCAGCGTAATCAACCGCGTATTGGGTGCCACCAAATCGGCAATGGTTTTACTGAAGGTGGTTTTACCGGAGCCGGTGCCACCCACCATGCAGATATTGAGTTTGCGGTTGACGGCCAAGCGCCAAAAGGCGTCCATATCGCGATTGGCTTTGTGGGTGAGCAATTCATACTGCCAATCTGCCAGCGGCACATCCGACGGCAGTTGCATGCGGTCGCAAACATCGCGGAAATGGCGTCCGTCAATCCGGCCGCCCACATCAATGCTGTCGGTCGGCATGGCCACGCTGCTGTGCGGTGATACGTCTTTGAATGAGGTTAACCGGTCGGTGTTGATGTAATCCGCCAAGGTGAAACGGCTGCGTGAGGGTTTACGGAAGGCATACACCACGGTTTTGTCTTCACACGAAGGCGGCAGCATGATGTGGCCGCGCTCGCCGTCGGGCAAGGTGACCGAATGGATGGGGTTTTCAAAAGAAATGTGCTTTTTATTGAGAATGGCCAAGGTATTGGCCAGCTGCTCCAATGCACGTAAATGCAGGCGCGTATCTTCAAAGCGTTCAAATCCTTTGGCCGTTTCCAAGAATACTTCACCCGGGCGGTTAATCAAGACTTCGGTAACACCGTCACGATTGAGGTAATCGCTGATACCCAGCTGGTCAAGCATATTGCGGGCGGAGGCATCTTGGCGGATACCGGCGGTGAAATTGTTTGCGGCGTCATACATGGTTCTATCCGGTAAAAAGCAAATAGGCCTGCACACGGCAGGCCTAGCTAGGTTAAAAACAAAGATACGGCATCAATACAAAGGCACGCGCACCACTTCGTACACCGAACGGAAATCGACATCACGCGCCACCATGATGTTGATCAGGCTGCCCTGATTCACGGTGCCGGTGGGCGGGATATTGATGCTGTTGCGCAAGGCTTCGGTAGCCATTTGTTGTGCAGCTTCGCTGGAGTTTTCATAGGTGATGGTGTTGTTGTTGCCGTTGGTGCTTTTTTGTCGGTTACTGAGGTTGTCGCTCAAGTCACTAATCAAGCTAATCATGATGGCACCACCAAAGCGCTGCCAGAAATGATAATTGACCTTTGCGGCATGCCCGCCTTCACCCAAAGCACCGGAACCGGGGCTGGCCAACGACACTTTGACGCCAACCGGGGTTTCCACTTCATTCCACAACGCAAACACCCGCGCCTGGCCTTGTACCAAGGCGGCGGTTTGTTCACCGATGATTTTGCTGCCGCGTTCCAACAGCAATACTTTGCCATCCGCCGAATAAATATCCTGTACCGTCTGGCAGCGGGTGAAACCGGGCTGGGTGGTGATGATGCGGGTTTCTAATGCACACTGGATGTTGGTGCCTTTGGCCAGTAGGAAAGTGGTATCTCCCCGGCGTTCTGCTGCCACACCGGCGGTCACCGTAGGCTGTAAGCGGCTGCCGAATGAGGTGCCCTCACTGCGGTTACCACCGCCAAACAAGCCTGTTGAAGTTTCGGTACCAGAAACCGTTACCGTCTCATTCCCGCCCGCCGAACCACCACCCAATCTATTCTGATCCAGCGAAACCAGCACATCACCACCCAAGCGGCGGTTGCGGATGTCGTCGGCGGGATTATTTGCCGCCGAAGCTGCCGCCGGGGCAGCAGCGGTATCCACTGCGGGTAATACATTTTCATCGGAGGAAGCGACATCCGAAGCGGGTTCGGCTTCGGTTTCAGCCACCAAGGCCAATTTTTCCTTATCAGCATCAAAATTCATCGGCTGGTTGTTTTTAACCCCCAAATCCAATTCGGGGTTGGGCGCGGCAGCGGCATTGTCGTCACCCGAAGTCCAGTAAATCAGCCCAACCACAATCAGGCCGATGGCCACCAGTGCCACGCCCAACAAGGCCACTTTGCCCACATTGTCTTTTTTGCCGGACACTTCATTTAAGGGCAGGCCTGCTTCAACATCATCGTCTTGCACGATATCGGCCATTGATGTGTGTTCAGGCTGCCTGAAGTCGCCGGCAGCGGTTTCAGCCGGCTGGCGTTTTTGCTTCCATTTTGCGAACAATCCCATGTTTCGCTCCTTTATTTGGTAATGCGCACGGCGCGGTTGTCATCGGTGCCGGTACGGTTGAACTGACCCACGTTGTCGTAACCGCGGTTTTCAATCGCCAATACCGATTTGCCCAAGCGCAAGACGAATTTTTTGGCGGTTTCATGAATCACCACGGTATCGCCTTCCAGATGCGAGTTCAGCAGGGTTTCGGTGCCATCGGGCATGATTTTGTACACCACTGGCAAATCTTTACCGTTATTGAACTGCAAATAAGTAAAACGCCCGTTATCCCATGCCGCCGTGGGTGCCAATGCTCGGTGACCGTAAGCCCAATAATCGGTATTGCGCCCATCCGCCCCGCTGCCTGCCTGCTGCAACACCGACATGGCCTGCGCCTGTTTTTCAGCGGCTTGGGCTTGCTGGCGGCTGATGCTGTCGGGGTAGGTAAAGCGTAAAATATAGGTGGCAGCCTGATTGGCTTTGCCCGCTCCCATCGTCAATGAAAAGGCATAGCTGCGTTTATTGGTGCTGAGCAGCATATTGGTTTGCGGGCTGGCCGCTTGCGGCTTGAAAATGATGTTGTTGCCCCGCACCGCCACTTTCCAAGCATCGGCATCACCCATGCCTAAGGCGGCGGCGTCACCGCTCAAGCGTTCGTCGGCTTCCAGCTGCACCATTACTGCGCGGCCGATTTGCGAACGGATGCGGTACACCTGATCGGGATGGTATTCGGCGGTTTGGATACGGCTGTCACGTGCCGAACCTTTAGGGACGGCTTCGGCAAACACCGGCAAAACAAAGGCGGCCAAAATGGCCGCCATACTCAATTGTTGGATTTTCATGCGATTCATTTCCTTTATGGTGCCGTTTCCGGGTCAACACGGTAGCTCACCACTTGGAAGCCCAGCGGATTGACCAGCCGGTCTTTTTCGTTTTGCGGCCGGTTGCTGTATTCAAAGGCCATGGTGGCAATCAGCGGCTGTGCCGGAAAGGTTTTATTCAAATCCCCCGCCACCGGTATCATCTGCTTGTCAAAACGCACCTGCACCATATTGCCGACAAAGCTGATGGCCTTCACTTTGGCCACCACCTTGAATTGGTCTTTCAGGATTTTATGCGGGGCTTGCGGATTGTCTTTGTAAAGCCGGGCAAACTCGGCTTGGATGGGCGGCGCACTCAGCAGCATGGTGGCATCGTAGCTGCCTTGAATGGTTTGCCAGTCATAGCCTTCGCGATAGCGGATATATTGAGCCAGCCAGTATTTGTCGATTACCTCACCGTAGGATTTTTCAGACTGCTTCAGTGTGGTCACAATATCAGTGGCACCGGTATTGTTGTCCACCCGTACCATAAACGGCTCGGTGGTTTTAAGCGGGGTCAGTGCCGCCACGGCACCGATGGCCATGCCGGACAAGACCAAGCAGACTGCGGTAATGCGCCAGGCGATTTTATTGTTGCGTCGTACCGAATCAATCTCGGATTGCTCAAATTGCTTGGCTGCCTGAATAAACGCCAATGCCTTTTTGTTGTTGGCCGCATTAGCGGGCTTGGGAGGTTGTTGGCTCATTTGCCGGCTCCTGCTGAGGTTGTCGGGTTAATTGGAAACGGAGTGCCGTAGGGATTGGGTGCCTTGGTGGCGCAAGCAGCCAGCACCAGTGCCGCACCCAGCAGCACAAGTAGTTTATTCATGGTGTTTTTTTCCTATATGAAGGGGGTAAGGGAAACGACGGGCAAAAGAAAAACCCGCTTTGGTCAAAAGCGGGTTGTGGGTATAATGCGCGCGGGGCTGGTAGCAAAAAGCCCCGTTGGAGCGGGGCTTTTTGTAGTCATGCCACCCTGGGAAGGAGTGGTTTCGACGATGAAACTAACCGTTCGCCTCGGTAAGTTCACAATCAAGCTGAAACTTGATTTGAGGGTCATTTTAGCTTTGCTGATGTGGCTCAGTCAATAGACACTTGCCAAAACCAAAAAACATCCGTTTCCGCCAAGTTTCAGCTTGGCGGTTTTTTTTAACAGTTTCAGCGGCCGCACAATAATTCATGCAAAGATTGCTCATAACAACGCTGCCTGCACGGTTCGGATAACATCCATGCCTGCCATTTGAGCTCTTCCTGATCTAACGGTGCGGCCTGTTGCAGGTATACAGCCAAACTGTCTGTGGCGGTTTTTGCGGATTCAAATACAAACGGGAAGGAAACACCCTTAGGGTGGCTAATCATCCCCGCTAAGGTATAGCGCGCCATTCTGGCAAAAAAACCTTCCACATGGCCTGCACCCTGACTGCCTACATCACGGATATAGTGGGACATTAAGCGGGCTGCTTCTTTCAACGCATAATAGGCTTCTTCATGGTTGTGTTTGCTCAATTCCACGACTTCTTCCAGCCAAGCCTCGCCAATACCGTAGGCCTCATACCAATCGTAGAAACCATATTCATTGGTGGGCGGCGTCCAATTGATCAGATTGCCATTTGGCTTGCGCCGGGTAAACGACAAATCATCGCGGCGGCGGATGTTGCGCGGCGCCGGCAGCAAAGGCACCTGCCGCGCCTGCTGCGTCACAGCACGGCGGCCACGGCCCGGCTTAGCCTCGTACTTGCCGGTGGTGCGGATGGCGGGCAGCACGTCATGCGTGACCCACCGCTTGAAGCGTTTGGCCTCTTCCTTGCGGCTGGTCAGAATCAGGCTGTATAGGCCGGACTCGCTGACGATCACCACCTCTTGGGGGCCGCCAAGGGTGTCCACAGTAAGGACACCCTTTTCGTCATCATCGAGACGACTGACAACTTGGCGAGGGTTGGCGAGTTCAAGAGCGGCACATACATCTGCCGCAACAAACCAGATTTCACCATCGCGGTTGACGGTGCGCACTGGCAGGTGGTCGAAGTTGAAGGTCTGGTGAGGGGTGTCGCCGGAAGTGGCACCCACAGAGAGAAGATTTTGACTAGCCATGATGGCCTCCTAGAGATCGTTCAATTTCGCCTCCTGTTCAGAGAGGCGGCCGGGCACTTGAACACCGCTCTAGGGCGGCCCGCAGATTTCCCCTTGCGGGTCTTGTATAGCTGCGCGCTACCCGGCCATAGACGCCATTGTCCCGTATCACGGAGCAACGAGAAACCTACGGACGTGAAAAAGCCGCTTTGACTGTCGGGAGCGGCGTCCGCCTAGAGAGGTGTGTTCAGCACCTGACATGAACTCTAACGCCAAGAAGGCAGACTGTCAATATCAATCTACGAAATCAAAATTGAAATGTAGATGCTGGCCCACAACACCGAATCAACAGCCTTTTCCGAGTTTCAGATTGAGAATCAGGAAGGCTGCCTGAAAAGACAGGGATGATATTTTTAGTCATAACTGACTCCTAGTGTTTGATTGATATTGCCACTTGATGGGTGGCGGGCTTCAATCACCTCACTAGTAGGCGACGCTTATTTCCCGAAGGTATTGTATTCGGCGTTCTCGACCCGCCATTGAAACAATGGCAGCCTGAAAAAGCATGGCGCAATACAAACCATACTTGTAACAGACGCAAAAAAGCCGCGCTGACGGGTGCGGATAACCGCTAGTGAAGTGATGCGGTTATCCTGCCTGTTTCGCGGTGGCTTGTCAATAAAAAACCCGCTTTGGACAAAAGCGGGTTGTGGGTATAATGCGCGCGGAGCTGGTAACACAAAGCCCCACGGCAATGGGGCTTTGTGAATCATGCCACCCCGGAAGGAGTGGATTAACATGATGAAACTTCTCATTGTCACAGGTAAGTTTCGGGTCAAGCTGAAACTTGACTTGAGGGTTATTTTAGCTTTGCTGATGTGGCTCAGTCAATAGACACTTGCCAAAACCAAAAAAACATCCGTTTCCGCCAAGTTTCAGCTTGGCGGTTTTTTAACGGTCGATATCCCAATCACTTTCCGGCTCGGCTGCCTGCTGCATGACGGCATAACGCGGATCATTTAAGCATTCAATCAAAAAGTCAATCATCTGCGGCTTCTCCCCTGATTCGTAAAAGCCGATTAGATTTTCATGAAAACGGGTTTCGTTTTTGGGTGAAATGGTAATCGGGGCATAGCCCCGGCTCATCAATTCGCCATTCATCATCAATTGCCCGGTCCGTTTATTGCCATCGGCAAAATACTGATTGCGGGCAGTATCAAGAAAAAGGTCGAATGCACGCTCCATACCCGGGGTACGGTGATAGTGTTCCGACATATTGCGGAATGCATCACTAAGCAACATGGGCAGCGGCGGCATGTATTCGGTACCGGATATGCTGACAGGACGGGTGCGGAACTGCCCCAATTGCGGATTTTCACCACGGGCTACAATGCTGTTGATCAGAATAAAATTATCCTTATCTACACCAAAGCGGTTGCTTTCTACTTGGCGGATAATTTCATCCCAGCCGTCTCGGATATGCTCAATCTGATGCAGTTCCGACATCCGCTTGCCTGCCACAGAAATCCCGTGAATGACTGTTTGAGTCTCAGCAAACGTCAGCGTATTGCCCTCCAATTTGGCCATATTGAAAATCAACTCATCGCGCATCTTGTGCGCGATAAACAAGGCAAGTTCGCGGCCAATGTATTTAATGCGTTGCATATCCATATCCTTAAAACCGGCTGGGGCATAGAAAACCCGCTTTGGGCAAAAGCGGGTGTGGGTGTAATGCGCGTGGGGCTGGTAACACTCCGTTAACATTTGTCGGCCGCTTTGAGCAATCGATGCTTACTTAATCATAGTCATCGTAATAATCACCACCCCATGTAAATACCGAAAACAGCATACCAAAAAAGGTCAGCGCACTCAACAAACCAAAAACAGCGCCTATGTAGGTACCGAACAAAACAGTCGCCAATACGACGCAGCCGAAGAAGCTGATTACCCAGAATTTAGCCATCACAGTATCCTTTCTCAATTAAAGTTTAACGCCCGCGGGCAATGCTGCCGCCGCCACGACCGGCACCGCCGCCCAAGCCGCCGAATTTTGCCCGCATGACCATGCGTGCTACTGTACTGAATGCACCCTCTATGCTGGCACCTCCTGTTAATGCTGAAGTGATAGAAGGGATTTTCCAGGCAACCAGCAGGAAAAAAATCGTCACGACAATAAACATACTTGGCAGGCCTTCGGCCACCACAATATTCGCGGCCACACCTTGGTTCAAGTATTTGCCTATCTGTTGATCGAAATACGCCGTCTGTAACAAGCCCAAAATAGTGAACATCACCACCATAACGGTATAATTTAAACATTGGCCTATCCAGTTCATGCCGTATTGACGGGTAGCAGGAAACAGCATACTGCCCAAAAACAAAGGTCCGACCATAATCACCAAGGCCAAGCAGACTTTGGCCACAACATAATAGGCGAATGATGCGCCCAACAGAATATAGCCGCACACCAATACGATGGGAATAATCCTGAAATTCACCGCCATATGGAAAGCGAATTCCCAAGGCGGTTCACTGTCATCCAATTTGTAAAGCTGGGCGACCAATTCTTCCAGTTTTGCCGCACTGGCATCAAAAGCACTGATATTATAGGGCTTTGGGCTGAACATGGATGCCAATCCTTCCGGCATATCGTAAATAATGTTGGCCAATTTTGCATATTGCCCGGCATTGAATGCAAACGCAATTACGATTAACCAGCCGACTATCCGTTTGGATAAATCAATTACGTTTTCATCAAAACCCCGGCCATAAGCATTCATCACCACCAGTAAAATATAGATACCGAAACCGATAGAAAATAACGGTGCAATATTGCTGATAAAAGAACCGACACTGGTGAATAAATTGTCACCCAACTTGGTTGTGAATTCATTCGCCAACCCGGTAAACAAATCCGAGGTAAAAGCCATTTTGTGCTCCCGAAGGCTGCTTTAAGGTGTTCGGTTAAAGCAGCCTGTGTTTTTAAACCTGATTAACAACCCGCAGTATCCCAACCAAATTTCTTGGCACGCTGGCAGTTGGTGTGGGTGACACGTTGGGCACTTTGGATTTCTTTCTGCATCTCAAAATACCGAGCCATCATGTCCAGTTTCACCTGATTGTTTTGAACAATCGCCTGCTCTGCCGCCAACCGGTTCTGCAAGTCGGCAGCCGCTTTCATGTCTTGAGCACCATCAATTGCCTTCATCAAGCCTTCAATATTCTTCAGACGCTTTTTGGTGTCTTCAAAAGCCTTAATCGTATTACTGTAATTACTGGTGAGCATTCTCAGTGCATCTTCAGGCTTGTAGTCTTTGCCTTTGAGCAATTCTTTGTAGTTGGTGCCGGTGGCACTGTTGTACAGATCCTTCCACTCATCCGGCACCTGGTCTTTCACCGTATCTTTGAGCAAATTACCCATATTGCGGGTGCCGGTGAGCGCCTGTACCTGGCTTTTCAGTTCGGTAATCTGCTTGATTTGGTTATCGATTTGTTCTTTCAGTTGAATGCCCTGCTGAATGGCTTGAGCAATACTGCCTGCATCAGTAACAGGAATGCCGGCAGTAGCAGCAATAGGACTGAGCATCAGGCTGCCTGAAATCAAGATGGCCGCCAATTTGGTTAAACGGTTTTTGTTAAAACGTTGCATTTGAATCTCCTTGCAAGGATAAAAAATGCCACCATTGCAGGTGGCCGGATAAAACAAAGGCCCGCGTCCGGGCTGTCAAAAATAAGTGTTAGGCGTATTGCTATGTGTGTATCGAAGTCACCAATATCAACGAATCCAGCGGTTCATCCAACAGCTAATCCTATCTTCGATCCACTCGGGGGGTGCCAGTATGGTGATGATCGCCAACTGGACAAGAATCGCTATCAGGCCGAAAATAATAGCAGCCCACATAAATAAACATGAAGCCATGCCATCTCCTACTGTTTTAAATTACATCACTATTGGTGCAACGGTTATTGCTACAACCCTGTCCATCCTGTCTATTTTTGCCGTGTTACTTGAGCGCAGGAGAGCCATTACTCCTGCGCTCAATCACATCTTATGAAGGTAACAGCCAAGCAGCAGCAACATCACAATCACTAAACACAAAAGAGCAAAAATGACAGTCATTACTGCAATAACTATTTCTAAAACATTCATATCGCACATAGCTTTATCCGTTTAAACAGCCGCCAACAAGCAATGTTGGCGGCTTTGTTGGTTAAACCGCCTCCACCTGCTTGCGCTTCGCCGCTTTACGCGCCCGAATGGCATCAATAAACGGCCGTTCCCATTGCTGCGGTTCGGTGCCGTACTCCGCCATAATCTGATGTAATAGCTCCACATTGTCGGACGAGCCGGACAAGAAGGGCATGTCGTCGTCAAAACCGTACAAATCCAGCATGGCAAACGCCGATTGCTTCGATTGTTTGACCAAGAAGGTGCGGCTATTCACCGACAGCTTGGCCAATTCTTCGTACTCTTTGTAGGTAAGGCCGCAACGTTGGTAGCTGCCTTCATACTCCGCATCGGGGTTGGGCAAAAACACCTTGGTCGGTGTCTGCTGCACAATCGCCGGAAAAATCGACGACGCAATGGCGTCTTCCGGTGACTGCGACACCAGAATCAGCCAGCCACCCAGTTTGCGGTCGGTTTTGAGGATTTTCAGCATCATTTCTTCGGTTACCTTGAAGCGTGCCGGAAACCAGAATTCCTCGATGATGGTGGCCAAAATACCGTCGATTTCGGCTACCCGTTTCATCATCAGGTTGCGCAGATGGAACATATAGGCAAACACCGGCCCGGTGGGCGGGTAGTTGTCTTTGAGGATTTCGGTCAGGTCAAAGCCCACCCGCCAAAAGTTGTCGGGATCAAACAGGTTAACCGGATTATCCAGACACCAAGCAAAACGGCCGTTTTCACTGCGGCACCATTTTTCCAACCGCACCCGCAAAGAGTTGGGGTCGGGAATGATGGGGATGTTTTGCAGCAGATGGCTGAAATGGCGGTTTTCAAAGCTCAGGCTCATCAGGCTGTCTACGGCTACCTGAATCTGCTTTTCTTCGGTGGCAGTGAGTTTGCCGTTTTCATCTTCGCCGCACATGCCCACCAAGGTGTACAGAAACTCACGATTGGCCGGATTGTCCGGCAGTTGGAACGGATTCAGCCCGGTGGGTTTACCGGCTTCCAGTGCAAAATAATTCCCGCCCACCGCACGGATAAAAATTTCCATGCCCCGATCCAAATCCATCACAAACAGGCTGGGATTGAAGCGTTCGGTAAATGCCACAATGGCGGTTTGCAGTGTGGTTTTACCGGTGCCGGTGGCACCCAACATCAGGGTATGGCCGGCAATTTTTTCGCCGATGTTGTCTTCTTTCGGATTGGAGAAATGCCAATTGAAGTCAAATACGGTTTTGGACACGGTTTGCAGCGGCATAACGGCACTGCCGTCACCCAAGGGGTTGCCGGTTTTTTTGCCGTAGGAGTAGTTGTGGATGCCGAAGGTGGTGGCCAGATTGGCGGTGGTTTTGGGAAACGAGCGTGGCCGCTCTTTGCTGCCGGGCACTTGGCTGAAGAAGGTAGCCGGTGCCGACATGCCGGCTTTGGTGAAGCGGTAACCGCCGGCATTGAGGAAGGCCGAGTACGCGCGGGCACCGTTATCAGCAGCCTGTTCTGCCGTTTTACCATATACCACCAATACAGCATGATAATCACCGAACATCAGTTCACCGGTAACCAACTTGCCTTGTCCTTCCTGCAATTCTTCCATCTGCTCTTTGGCCATATCACCGGCCGATTCCAGATTGTTCAACTGTTTGCGGATGGTGCCCTGCATATCGTAAGGGTTTACAAAAATCAGGCTCTGGGTAAAGGTGAACTCAAACGGCAAGGTCAATATATTGGTGAGGATTTTCGGTTTGCTGACGCCGTAGTCTTTTAAATCCCACATCTGCGCAAACTTTCGTTTGCCAGCCTGTGGACGGATTTCGCAAACATCGGTACCAAAGTGCAAATCGGCACCGGCGATGGCTTGGTAAGCATCTATATTGGTCAGCGGTATTTGCTGATGGCTGCCGTTAATCAGGCTGCCAAAGAACTCATACACTTCTGAAAAAGCCACGCCATCTTGGTTTTGATAGGCACTCAATAAGGTGGGTTCATACGGCTCCAACATGCGCATCAAAATGGCGATTTGTTCTTCCGCTTCTTTGATGCCGCTGTTGATGTTGTCGGTTTTAATCACCACGCTTAAGTGAAAGACGTTTTCAAAATAGTCTTTTTCTTGGAAACGCTGCAAATATTTCTCGGTAAAGCGTTGGCAAAATGCGGTATCAAAGCGGTATTGGCGGTCAAAATTGATTTTTTGCCGCTGCAATGTCCCCCACACCGCCAAGCGGTTACCGAGGGTTTTACCCATCCCGGCCAACAATAGGCGCAGTGACACAAACTGGGTAAAAAGGTGCTTGTCGTCCACACCATCAAAAGGTAAGCCCTGCATGCGGATGGTGAAACCCACATGGCCGGATTTGTAATGGACGATGTTATTGGTGACGTGTTGGCAGACTTTGGGCAGAAAGTCCGACTGTGCCGGCTGCCCCTTCAGCGCCTTGCTCAAAAAATCGCTGATAATCACTTTGTTGTCTCCCGTATTTGGTGGCGAGTATGGTATTGGTGCCATTGAACAGCTTGGCATTGCGGCGGCGAACAAACCATTGCATTTCCGACACAATAATGCGCAATGCTTGGTCATCGTTGGCACAGATATGGCGTAAAAAGGCAATCATCGGCGCAGGTAACAACAGAAAAAACAATGCCGAACCTTCTAGGAACGGCATTGCCACCATTGAGGCCATAACACCGGTAAAACCGCAGATGGCCAATGCCGGCAAAGGCACGCCGATTACCATTGCCTGTCGTGCCAGCCCGTTAAAGGTCATCTGCTCTGTGTGGATGTCTTCGGTTTTATGGGTAGCCATATCGAATCCTTAAAAGCTCATTGAGCCGCCTTTGGTAAACAACCAAGTAGCGAAGGCAATCGCGGCACCCGCACCCACAATCCATGCCGAGGTCTCCAGAATATCCGTCCAAGTCTTGCGCCCGCCAAAGCCCTGTACGAATTGCCACAATAAACACAGACCGGCCACCACACCCACTAACGCATAAACAGCGGTACGGACGGTTTTGGCCATATCGGAAACCTCATCGAAGCCGGCCGCTAATGCCATATTGGCAAAGCCCAACAACGAACACAGCAGCAATGCCTGCACCCAGTCGCGGGTATTTTTTAAAGTACGCATTTACATCTCCAAATAAGTGATAAAAACAAGTCATCAAACAAAAACCGCACATAGGCGGCAGATACAAAAAAACCGCCTGATGGCGGTAAACACTAAAAATGGATAAAGCCATTTATTAGATTCGGGAAAATAAAACGGCAGGTTCATAGACGTTACGAAATCAGAAATTCAGAAAGACAGAAAATCCCTTATCAGTAACAAGAAGCTGCTTAAATAAATTCTGAAAATACATCCCATTGCTCCGGCACTCGGTCGGGTACTGCCGGGGCGGCGGCGGGTGTGGAAATCACGCCGGCGGTGGCCGGTGCTTCGGCATTAGTGGTGGCGGTCATCGGGCGGCCGGTTTTACCCTTGGCCGGAGCGGCGGCAACCGGGGTGCGGCCATCCACCGCAGGCACCCGCACGGTGGTGGCGGCTGAATTGGCGGCGGCACTGTTGACCACTTTCTGTACATACGACGGCTGACCGGCAAAGTCGCGGGTGAAGCCGAAGCGGAAATTGCCGCTGTAATAGCACGAGAAGGCTTTTTGCAATGCTGACTGGCTTACCTTGCCGCCTTCGGCACGGTTGAAACAGTCGGTGAGGATTTGGGCACCGGTATTCAGGTTCTTACAGGGATCAAACACAGTTTCATAATTCAGGCCGTATTTGGGCAGGTTGTATTTGTTGATTTGCGCCAGTCCCATACTGAAATTCCGCCCTTGGGCATGCAGCATCTTGGCAGCAGCCACCGCTTCGGCATGGGTACGCGGTTGGCGCTTCAATGCGCCTTTCACCACGCCGATGGCGTAAGGGTTGAAACCGCTCTCCACCCGGGCAATCGCCTGCATGGTGTCGTGGTGCACACCCGGTGCGCAGGCTTTGGCCAGTTCATTAAAATTAACCCGCTGGGCAGTAGCGGCAGCGGGTTGGTAAACGGCTTTTTGCAAGGTCGGTGGGTTGGCGTTGGCCATGCCGATGGCCAAGCATGGCAGCAGCAGTTTGAAGATGGTTGGCTTCATGGTTCACTTTCAAATGAATTGATTTGGTGCAGATTGTGCAGCAGCATCCGTAAGCGGTCGGTGATTTTAAGGCGGTTCAAGCCGTTTTTACTGGTCTGAGCGCCGAGGGCTTGCTCGATTTCTTCAGGCAGCCGGAAACAGGGGTATTCGCCATCCAGTAGGTTTTGTATGTCTTCAAAAACTTCCGGGTGAATTTTTTGCTGCTCAATATTGGCAAAATTCAGCTTTTCCAACGCTTCTAAAGCTTTACAGGCGAAATACACATCGTGGGCGATGATTTGTTGATGATGGGCAAGTTGCAGCTGATCGTCGTTCTGTACAAAAATTGCCCAATAGGAACGTTCATCATCATGAGCATAATCAATGCCGTTATGTGCCCAAAGACTGGATTTACCGATTTGATTCAAGAGAAGCGCACCCCAAGCAATGTGGCGGCTGATTTCACCTATCAATGCAATCGTTTCCTGATAGAGGGTTTCTAACTTATCGCTGGGCAGATGTTTGCCTTCTGCCGCCAGTTCTTGACGGTAAGAAAAATTCCCCTGTTTTTCAAGAGCGGTGAAATATTTTCTTTTCGCTCGAAGAAATACAGGATCATTACTGCTGGCAGCCCATAAAGCATCATCATTGATTTTGGATTTTTCTTCTTCGGTCAATTCACAGTAAGCATTTTTGTATACGGTTCTGGTATCTCTAAATATCAATTTATCAGGTGCTAAAAAATACCGTAAACACCGACTTACCTCATTAAAAAAATCTTTCATTGAAACTTCCTTATGGGTTGGCTCAAATTAAGGTTGTTCAGCAGAACTCCCGTCTGCAAGAAGTTGAGCAGCTTTTCAGCCCACTCAAAACGGGATGTCGTCGTCAATATCATCCACAGGTACGGGGGCTGGCCGCTGACTGCTTTGACCACCAACAGGCGGCATTGCCGACGGTGTAGCTTGAGGTTGAGCCTCCTCAGCCGGGCGGTTTGCAGCCTTCACGCCAAGCTCCTTGCTGCCGAGCATTTTCATTTCGTTACCGATGATTTCATACGCAGTACGTTCCACCCCGTCTTTGCCGGTGTATTTACGGCTCTGAATGCGTCCGTCAATGTAAACCAAACCACCTTTGCGCAAATATTGCCCGGCGATTTCGCCCAGCTTGCGGTACAACACGATGCTGTGCCATTCGGTGCGGGTTTGACGGTTGCCGTCACGGTCTTTCCACTGTTCTTCAGTGGCGATGGAAAAATGGCATACGGCATCGCCGTTGGGCATATAGCGTACTTCCGGGTCGCGCCCGAGGCGGCCGATAAGTTGGACTTTGTTCACAGTCATGAGCGTACTCCATGTTTATTCAGGGCATAAAAAATGCAAACTTAAACACCCTTCGAAGGTGCTTAAATTTGCATTCTGGTGCTACCAATCATTCGAAATCTACGAAAATCGGTGTGCCATATTTGTGACTAACTGTAGGTGATTTATACTGTATGTGGCTGTATGTGCAAGCATCACATATATTTAAAATCAAATACTTAATTATTTTATATAGGATTGAAAATCCGTGTGTCCCCAGTTCGATCCTGGGTCTGCCACCACTAACCGCACACTGCGGTTATTTTTTTGCCCGTATTCTTGCATTTAAAAACGTCAAATTTTCAAAAAATTCGCGCCATTTTTCTGTATCCATTCACCTCGCTTACATACCACTTCCATCATTAGATAAACAAATTCAAATATTTAATTATCTCCATCAGCCCGCACACGTGCATCACCAGCACGCCCGCTATATTTACACAAATATACATCGGCGCTAAGTTTGGCCTAAGTCTGCCTGCTTATTCTGTATCCAACAAAACCACTGCGGTTTTGCTTGAGCTTACCAGCTAATTTCAATTTCTCTCAGGAGTTAATCGCATGAAAAAACTGATGTCCGTATTATTGGCCGCCGCTTTGGGTATGACTTCCGTAGCCTCTTTTGCCGCAGGCACTGCTGCCGCTCCGGCCGCCGCCAAACCCGCCGCTGCCGCCCCAGCCAAGGCAGCACCTCATAAAGCAGAGCACCATAAAAAAGAAAAAGGCACACACAAAAAACAGCATAACAAACACCACAAAACCAAAGCAGCGGCCAAAACCGAAGCTAAGAAATAATCGCCAAGCGCTGTTTGCCAACAGCCAAGACGATTGGAAACACAGGGTGTTTATACCGCTTCAGGCAGCCTGAAGCGGTATTTTTCATGGCCTGCGTGGTTTATTGCACCGCTTTTCTTTTTTACGGCAAGCGCGTAGGCTTGGCACCATTGCCGCTGCGTGCGGCCGATGATAATAATCCATCATGAGAATTTTGCTGCTTGAAGACGACACCATGATTGCCGAAGCGCTTCGCGACACCTTAAAAGCCACCGGTTATGCGGTGGACTGGGTGGCCGATGGCGATGCCGCCGCCAGCGCCCTGCAAACCCACGACTATCCGCTGGCATTGCTCGACATCAGCGTACCGCATCAAAACGGCTTGGCTGTTTTACAAGGCTTGCGCCAACGCGGCGGCACAACAGCGGTGATTTTGGTGACTGCCCGCGATGCGCTGGATGAACGCATCCACGGCCTGGATTTGGGTGCCGACGATTATGTGGTCAAGCCGTTTCAGCCGGAAGAATTGCTGGCGCGCATCCGCGCCGTAGTGCGCCGCCGCCAAGGTTCTGCCACGCCCCTGTTGGGCAACGGCGTCATCAGCCTGAACCCGGCCACGCGTGAAGCCGCTGCCAACGGCAACAGCCTGCGCCTGTCGGCACGCGAATACGCCCTGCTGCACACACTGATATTGCAGCCGGGCACTATTTTTTCGCGCCAGCAGCTGGAAGAGCGCATTTACGGCTGGAATGAAGAAGTGGAAAGCAATGCGGTGGAATTCATTATCCACGGCATCCGCAAGAAATTGGGTAGCGAAGTGATTAAAAACGTACGGGGCTGGGATGGCTGGTGGCACCCAAAAACTGATTTACTCCTTGCGCTGGCGGCTGGCCGTGGGCTTGTCCTTGCTGGTATCGGCCATGGCATTGGTGGCCGGTGCGCTGTCGTACCGCACTGCCTTTCAGGAGGCACACGAACTGCAAGACGTGCAGTTGCGCCATATTGCCCGCTTGCTCGACCCACACAAGCCGGTATTGAAACAAGACCTCGATACCGAAAGCGATGAAAATATGGTGGCCGAATCCACCGCCACCATTCCCGTGTCGGATATTGTGGTGCAAAACATCAACTCGCCGCGTCTCAATCTGATTTTTGGTAGCCCCATTGCTCAGCATCAATTGCAAAAATATGCGCCCGGCTTTTATGACTTCAACAGTGGTGGCACCTCGTGGCGGGTGTACATCCATGCCTTCCACCATCCCGACAGCCGCGTGGTGATTGCCCAGCAAACCGCCTACCGCAACCATATTGCCACCGAAAGCGCACGCAACAGCATGTGGCCGTTGCTGGCACTGATTCCCATGGTGTGGCTGTTCACCGGCTGGCTTACCCACAGCCTGTTCCGCCGCTTGCAACAATTGAGTAATGAAGTAGACCAGCGCCGTGAGAACGTACTGTCGCCGCTGCCCACCCGCAGCCTGCCCAGCGAGGTACGCCCGCTGGTGGAAGCAATTAACCGCCAATTTATCCAGATTCAGGCAGCCCAAGAACACGACAAACGCTTTATTGCCAATGCCGCCCACGAACTGCGCACCCCGATTACCGCGCTAACCCTGCAACTGGCACAATTGGAGCACAGTACAGATGATGAAGCCGGCCGCCGCGCCCTGCTGGCCAAAGCCCGCAGCGGCTTACAGCGTACCCAGCAATTGCTTACCCAATTGCTGGACATGGCTCGGGCGCAAAACCAACATACCGAGCCGGGCAGCGGCACCGCTATGCTGCCTTTGCTGCGCGGCCTTTATACCGACTTGCTGCCGCTGGCCGAACAAAAACAGCTCGACATGGGCGTGTTGTCCACCAGCGACTACACACTGGCCATCGACCCGGCCGATTTGCGCAGTATCTTCAAAAACCTGCTCGAAAACGCCATCCGCTACACCCCCAAAAACGGCCGCATTGATGTGGCCTGCACCACGGCTGAGAATACCCTCTACATCCGCGTTAGCGACACCGGCTGCGGCGTGGCAGAAGCCGAGCGCGAGCGGATTTTCGAGCCGTTTTACCGCGTGGCCGGGCAAAGCGAAAACGGCAGCGGCTTGGGCTTGGCCATTGTGTCTACCTTGTGCCAAAAGTGGCATATCGACATCAGCGTGGACAACACCGAACCGCCCTGCGGCTTAAGCGTGTGTTTAGCCTTGCCTGCCGGTTTATGGCAGCCATCCAAGGCTGCCTGAAACCATCGAATCTGTCATTGCCGAACCGGATTCGGCAATAACGGTTTTACATTTCAGGCAGCCTTGATAAACAGGTGCGTAACTTCAGTCAACAAAATCAAAAACGGTGCTGTATCTCCCTAGAGCACACAGCACCGTTTTTTCTGGCAGCCTTTAATCGCGCAGGGTATCCACCAAATCAATCATAAATTCCATACTTTCTTCATCTAGGATTTCAAAGCCCGCAGGCATACCCAAGCTGGTTAAAATCCGGCGGCCCGGTTCATCGGTGTGCAGCTCGGTGAGTATCGGCTGCAAGGCATCGGCTTCGGCTTGCCATTGCGGCAGGTAAAGCCACACATGGCTGATTTCGTTGATGCGGCTTTGCAGCAATACTTTAAGCCGACTGCGGGTAATGTCGCTCAATTGCGCATACACATCCGCCGACACAATGCCCACATCGGCCTGGCCGCGCGCCACCGCAGAGGCCACCATTAGAAAATTGTCTTTGTGTTGGCGCTCGACATCACTTTCAGGCAGCCCGGCAGGCTCGAGCAGGCGTTGGCCGATAAAGTTGGCATCTTCGTTGTGCGATACCGCCAAGCGCAGCGGAGTCTGTAAGTCTTCGATGCGCTGATAGGCGGCATCCGCCGGGCACACCAACACCACTTCGTCGAACTGCTCGCGCGGACGCACCAGCGGACGGTAACCTTGGTCGCGCACATAATGGCCGGCATCAAACGGGTTGGCATAAATCATCGCCGCCGGGGTGGCTTTTTGCAACTGCGCCACCTCGGCAAACGATTCGGGCATCACCAAGCCGATATTGATGTCGGCGGTTTTTTGCAAATGGGTATTGAGCATATACCAAGCGCTGAATTGATCCGGCATGTAGTCCGGCACCACCATCATCTTAAACATGGCTGCCCTCCTGTGCGCGCATGGCGGCATATAAAGCTTCCGCTTCGGCCACTTGGTTGCGGCATGGCTTGCGGCGGATGGAGCTGTAGCCGATTACCTTGCCTTGGCGAATATTGGGCAGCACGGTGGCGTACACCCAATAAAAGCCGCCGTCTTTGCGCAGGTTTTTCACATAGCCCATCCAGCGCTCACCACGCTGGATGGTGGCCCATAAATCGGCATAGGCCGCTTTGGGCATATCGGGGTGGCGCAAAATACAGTGCGGGGCGCCAATGATTTCTTCACGCTGCCAGCCGCTGATGTCCACAAATACCTGATTGGCATGGGTGATAATGCCGTTGGTGTCGGTGCGCGACACAATGAGCTCGCCATCGGGATAGGGAAATTCGATATCGGTAACATACACAGTGCGGGCCGTGCTGTCGTTGAAGTAATGCAGTGTTTTTTCAACCACTGTGCCGCCAGTGGGCCGCGGTGGTTGTAAATCATGAATGTTCATGTGTGTATCGTCTTTTTGTTATCGAATTTAAAGCAGGCAAAGAAAGCCTGCAATGCTGGAAGAAAACAACAATGGGTGGCTTACTCACCAAAATGGCGGGCAATGTCTTTTAGCGCACGCTTGGCTTCAAACAGCACCAAGCCCAGCTTGGCATCGCGGGTGGTGGTGATGGTGAGCAAAATGGAATCGGCTGCCTGAAACAGCAACATATAGCCGTTGTCGGTGTGGATGATGGAATGGTTGAGGGTACCTTGCAATACCTCTTTGGCTGAGCGAGTGCCCAGCGACAACATGGCGGCAGACATGGCACCGATGCGGTCTTCATCTACCCCAGTCTGCAAAGCGGCGGCAATAGGTAAGCCATCGGTGGACACCACTGCGGAAGAAACAATCTCGCCAGATTGGTTCAATTTTTGCAGGATATCGTTTAAAACAGAATCACTCATAATTTAAATATCCCAAAATATGACAATATATTAGCCATTTAATCAAAACGAAAAAAGGAATTCATACTATCATGGTATTTTCAATACCTACTTGAGGATAGTCAAATTTTCTGTTTTACGGCCTAATGAACTACTGCATGCTAAGTATATCAGCTAAGGCTGACTGAAATTCTTGTGCTACCGTGTCCGCTGCACCTGTGTTAAGCAGATACGCAGTCTGAAGCAAGGCTTCCGTTGTTTTATTAGAATCAAAGCGGTGTTTTGAACTGGGTACTTGCCTACGTAGGTGTAACGGAAATACCCGTGGAGGGCTTCAGGCAGCCTTATAATGAGTGCGTATCTTCAGTTATTAAAAGTAATAGATGTATGCCGTGAAGCAGAAGTCTTGCTTCAGACTAGAGTGTGTCCTCATTTGTGGAGGAAGACGAAAATAGGCCTTTTTGCACTCAAAAGGCCAAAAAATTGACGTACAACGATGGTTTGTCTTTTGGAAAATTGCCAAGATAGCCAAAATATTGGGTCATTTTTCAACAAGATTTAAAATGAGGACACAGCCTAGGCATCTGCCTTCGTAGATGCAATAGATTTTTAAGACCGAACCGGGTCCGACAATCCATTTGTATGCTTCAGGCAGCCTTAACTATAGTGACACTGGATACGGGTGCGTATCTTCAGTTATTGATTTGCAGCATTGTGTTTACAGCACCGCAGCCAAGCTTTGCAGTGCATTTTGGCTATCGTATAAAACCAACCCCAATTTGGCATCTGCCGGTGTAGTGGTAACCAGCAAAACACTTTCGTTAACTTGAAAAAACAGCATATAGCCATTGTCGGTATTCACAATCGCATGATCCAAGCGCCCCTGTATCACTTCCTTGGCCACCCGTACCGCCAACGACACCATGGCTGCCGACATCGCTCCGATGCGGTCTTCATCCATATCCATCGGAAATGCAGAAGCCATCGACAAGCCATCGACTGACACCACCGCCGAAGCATTAATATCACGTGCGGCATTCAGATTTTGCAATATCGCCAAAATTGCTTGATTTCTCATTGTATCTCCCAGCTAGGCCATTACGGCAGCAGTGGCAGTATGCCTTTTGTTTTCAGGCAGCCTTAATCAAAATACCGAATCTAAAAAATAATAAACCGCATTCGAATCCATCAAAATAAAAACTGTTCATTGCATTCGGCATCAAGCTTATGCAATTAAAGTAATACCCGAAAACATAACATAAATCAAGGCACCCGTTTAGGTGCCTTGATGGGAAAAAATAGCTTAATTTGCGCAAAGGCAAATATTTGGCGCGGATTAAAGGCAACAACACCCCGGCTCTGGCCGATATTATTCGTGCTTGGTGCCGAAAATTTTGTCGCCCGCATCACCCAAGCCGGGGATGATGTAGCCGTTTTCGTTCAAATGGCTGTCGAGTGCGGCGGTGTAAATCGTTACGTCCGGGTGTGCTTCGTTCACCACTTTGACACCTTCGGGCGCGGCCACCAATACCAGCGCTTTGATGTTTTTACAGCCTTTTTTCTTCAACAAATCGATGGTGGCCACCATAGATCCGCCGGTGGCGAGCATCGGATCGATAATCAAAGCCGGGCGTTTGTCCATATCGTCGACAAATTTTTCAAAATACGACACCGGCTGCAAGGTTTCTTCGTCGCGCTGCAAACCCACCACGCTGATTTTGGCGGTGGGAATCAAATCCAATACGCCGTCCAGCATACCCAGTCCGGCACGCAAAATCGGCACGATGGTGACGGTTTTGCCTTTGATGCGGTGCGCTTCGATGTCGCCACACCAGCCCTGCAGGGTAAAAACCTCGGTGGCGAAATCGCGGCTGGCTTCGTAGGCCATCAGCCGCGCCAGCTCTTTGGTAAGGGTGCGGAAGCGGTAGGTGCTGCAATCGGCTTCGCGCATCAGGCTCAGCTTGTGGCGCACCAGCGGGTGTTCGATAATGGTGATGTTCATGGATGTCTCTACAGATTTTGCAAGATTTGGATGGAGTTTATACCAATCATAAAAAATAAGATAACAAGGCGGAACTGGCTTATTTGGTGCTTTAGCACCTTACAAAATCGTTCTCTTCGAGCTAAGGCGAGCCAACGCAGTTAGGTTGTTTTTAGGATTGGTATTCGCGTGGCAGGTGCCACAACAAGGGCCGGTCAAACGGCGACCACAAAGGCACGGTAACGCCCAGCGGCTGTAAGCGGCGGCGCACCCATTCGTTGCAGGTTTGCAAAGGCTGGTAAGCACCGCGGGCGGCATAAAAATGGGGGTAATCCGGCAAGGGCGTGGCGGCGGCAAATTGGCGGCGGATATCGGCATTCAATTGCCGGTATTGCGCGGCATTGAGGCGGATTTTACGCACTTGCCCGCTGCCGGGCAACGGGGCGGCACCGCCGCGTACAAACAGCACGCTGTCGTCCCACAACAAAGCTTTGGCGGCCAAAGGCACGGTTAAATCGCCCCAGGTGGGCACTTGGGTATAAAACGCG
Source organism: Paralysiella testudinis (assembly GCF_016894345.1). Classification (GTDB taxonomy): domain Bacteria; phylum Pseudomonadota; class Gammaproteobacteria; order Burkholderiales; family Neisseriaceae; genus Paralysiella; species Paralysiella testudinis. The sequence continues at coordinate 1,055,488 of NZ_CP069798.1, read as the reverse complement.
CGGCTGCCCCAGCCGATATACACCCAATCGCCCGGCTCGCTTTCAGGCAGCCTGTCGCGCCAATCGGCAATGTCGTTATATAGCGGCAACACCAAATTGATGTGCACACCGTTGCTGACCAAATACACCGGATAATCGGCCGCCGCCGTCGGCGTGGGTATGGGCGTGTGCGAGGGAATTAGCCCCAACACCAACGCCGCGGCCAAATAAGCCAGCAGCACAAAAAACGGTGCCAGCAAGCAGCGGCACCCTTTTTTGAGCCAGCGCATGGCCTTATTCTGCCAAGGCTGCCTGCAACTCGCCCGCTTCAAACATTTCCATCATGATGTCGGAGCCGCCCAAAAATTCGCCCTTCACATACAGCTGCGGAATGGTGGGCCAATTGGCGTATTCTTTGATGCCTTGGCGGATGGCTTCGTCTTCCAGCACATTCACGGTCACAAAATCATGGCAGCCCACGGCTTGCAAAATCTGCACCGCGCGAGCGGAAAAGCCGCATTGCGGGAATTGTTTGGTGCCTTTCATAAACAGCACCACCGGGTTGGCGCTAACGATTTCTTTGATTTGTGCTTGTGCACTCATGATGATTTCCTTTTTTAATTAAAATAAATCCATTGCTTAAACAAACGGTATGGGATTGATAGGCTACCTGAAAACAAGCTGCTTATGCTTAGCCACTGTGTGTATTTTCTGCCGATACGCCAAGGCGCATTCCATGCACCACCTTAAATCAAATCACCTCAACTGCGCTCCAATACGGCAGCAAAAAAGCCGTCGCTGCCGTGCGCGGCGGTGTTCAGGCGCAAGTATACGCCGGTATTGAGGTCTATTTTATTATCCGCAAGGATTAGGCGGCAATCGCGCGGCTGCCAGCCGGGGTTTTCGGCCAAAAAGCGCTCAATCTGCGCTTCGTTTTCTTGCGGCAGAATGCTGCAAGTGGCATACACCAGCCGCCCTTGCGGCTGCACCAAACGGGCGGCAGCCTGCAAGATGCTGTGCTGCTGCGCGCGCAAAGCGGCCACGCTATCGGCGCTTTGACGGTATTTCAAATCGGGGTTGCGGCGCAAGGTGCCAAGGCCGGAACACGGCGCGTCCACCAGCACACAATCGGCTTTGCCGCTTAATTTGCCAATGCGGGCATCGTGCTCGCTTTCGATGCGCTGTGGGTGGATATTGGTGAGCCCGGCACGCACCATGCGCGGCTTCAGATTGGCCAGCCGTTTTTCGGCCACATCCAGCGCATACAAACGGCCGCTGCCGTGCATCATCGCGCCCATGGCCAAGGTTTTGCCGCCGGCGCCGGCGCAGAAATCCACTGCCATTTGCCCGCGCTTCACACCGGTAAGCAAAGCCAGCAGTTGGCTGCCTTCGTCTTGCACTTCCAGCGTGCCGTCCAGAAACAGCGGGTGTTTGTTGAGCGCGGGTTTGTCGGCAAAGCGGATGCCCCACGGCGAATACGGTGTGGGGCTGCACGCCAGCCCTTCGGCTTGCAAGGCGGCCAGTACTTTGTCGCGGCGGCCTTTAAGGGTGTTCACGCGCACATCCAGCGGTGCGCCCTGCACCACGCTACGGCCAAATGCCAGCACGGCGTCGTCATCAAAGCCGTCGGCGCGCATGGTGTCAATCAGCCATTGCGGCAGCTCGGCCGCGGTGTTTAGGCTGTCTGAAAATTCACTTTTGCGGGCTTTCACCTCTGCCAAAAAAGCCATGTCGTCTTCATCGGCCACATCGGCCAAGGCGCTGAGATTCACACTGCGCCCCAACACCAGTGCCACTAAGGCGGCGCGGCGCGGCTGGGTGTGCGGCTTGGGCAACACGGCGCTGATTTTCTGGCCGTGGCGCACGGCGGCAAACACGGTTTCGGCAATTTCATGGCGGTCTTGCCGCCCCAGTTTACGCTCGCGGCGGAAATACGCCGACACCACCGCATCAGCAGGCTGCCTGAAAGTAAGCACATCGGCCAAAACGGCGGCGGTGTGTTTAAGCTGCATTGGGTTCATCATTTGGGTTGCACGGCCTTGCCATTGATTTTGATGCTTTTGAGCTTCAAGGTGTAGGTTTTGCCGTCATCCACATAGGTGATTTGGGCGGGGATATTGTGAAATTCGGGCGCAAACGCGTAGTCGATGGTGTCGCCGCCGCGCTGCACACGGTAGCGGTTGATGGTGGTGTCGCCGCCGCTAACACGGTATTTAGCGGCACCCAAACTGCGAATGCCCGACACCGGATACAGCCGCTTGCCGTTGGTAATCTGCAAACCGGTGGGCAGTTTGCCTTCGTTCATGGCCAATTGCCAGGCCAAGGTAAACAAATCGAAGGTGGGGCCTTTTACCGCAGCGGTTTGCGCGGTTTCCCCGGCCTTGCCGTAGCGCACGCTGCTGCCGGAAAAGCGCGCTTGTGCATAAGGTTTACCTTTGCGGGTGTCGGTGTAAACCGCCGGTTGCAAGGTATTGCCGTTGATGCTGCCTGAAGACTCAAAACGCATCTGGTACATGGGCACGTTGATGCTGGCCACCACTTTGTAATTGCTGCCGCTGCGGTTAAACGTCATGGTGGCGGGCACGCCGTAGGGGCCGACATATTGCAATTCGGCGCTGGCGGGAAAGTCGGCAGCCTGTGCCAAAGGTGCGGCCAAAAGCAAGGCCAGCGGCAAAGGCGCGAAACGGGAAACCAAAGACAGTGCAGTCATACTGATATCCTTTCTAAATAATAAGTTGTGCTGTTGCGTCAACGGTATTTTCAACACGGTAAACGCGGTTGCCGCGAATACTGAGGCTGCCTGAAACAAAATCGGCCACCGCCTGCGGCAATACTTGATGCTCCACCGCCAAGACGCGTTCGGCCAGCGTGGCGGCGGTGTCATGATCCAACACCGGCACCGCGCCTTGCACAATCACCGGGCCGCAATCCAGCTCCGGCGTTACAAAATGCACGGTACAGCCGGCCACGCGGCAGCCCGCTTCCAGCGCGCGTTGGTGCGTGTCCAGCCCGGTAAACGCGGGCAATAAAGACGGGTGAATATTGATTAAACGCCCCTGATAATGGCGGCAAAACGCAGGCGTGAGGATGCGCATAAACCCGGCCAACACCACCAAATCGGGCGCGTAAGTGTCGATCAACGCCATTAAGGCGGCGTCGTAATCTTCGCGGCTGGGGTAATCGCGGTGGCTCAAGCTGGCGGTGGCCAAGCCTTGCGCTGCCGCCCACGCCAAACCGGCGGCATCGGCGCGATTGCTGATAACCGCCGCTACCTGCGCACCGGGAATGGCGGCCTGCACCAATGCCTGCATATTGCTGCCACGACCAGAAATTAAAATAACAATGTTTTTCATAAATAACTTGTGTATGGCTTAACCCAGCGACACCATCTCCAACTGCTCCAAACTGCGCCCCAAAAAGCGCTCGCCGATGGTTTGGAAACGCAGCGGAATGTCGCTCACATAAAAGCGGTAATCGGCACCGTTGGCATTAGGGTTGAGCAAATCGGCCGCCTGCAAAGCGGCGGCGGTGGCTTGGGCGGTGGTGATGGCGGAGTCTACCAGCGCCAGTTGTGGCGCTTCTTGGCGCAATAAAGGCTTGAGCAAGGGGTAGTGGGTGCAGCCCAGCACCAAGGTGTCGATGTCTTCGGCCAGCAGGGGCTTGAGGTATTCGCGTGCGGTTAAGCGGGTTACTTCGTGATCCAGCCAGCCTTCTTCCACCAGCGGCACCAATAAAGGACAGGCTTGCGACAACACCCTGGCCGCCGGGTTGTGGCGGTGGATGGCGCGGGCATAGGCATTGCTGTTTACGGTGGTGCTGGTGGCGATAATGCCGATGTGGCCGTTGCGGCTGGTTTGCAATGCTGCTTCGGCACCGGCGGCAATCACGTCAAGCACCGGCATGGCACCGGCCATTTGCCGCACCCGCTGCCCGGCCACCGCCGCAATGGTGTTACAGGCAATCACCAGCGCTTTTACATCGTGCTGCATCAAAAAATCAACAATCTGGGCGCTGAAGGTTTCGATGGTGTTGCGCGATTTCACCCCGTAGGGCACGCGGGCGGTGTCGCCAAAGTAAACGATGTCTTCATTGGGCAGCCGCTCCATCAGCGCGCGCACCACGGTTAAACCGCCCACGCCGGAATCGAAAACGCCAATCGGCCTGTGTTGTACCCTGCTCATGCCTGCTGTATCCCCAACCTTGCTTCAGGCTGCCTGAAAACGCGTATTGTACCACCATCAAAACCCGGACACGGGGCGGCCATGCATGTTAAGAACTGCAAAAACCGCCCGCCGGCACGCCGCTAAAGCCGCCGCAGGGGTTTCTATTTCGTGTTGATTCACGCATAATTTACACATTATCAAGCATTTTGATGGTTTGCCATGGCTGTTGTTGCACAATACGATTGTTTTTTGGCCGATGAAGCCGCCACCTTGAATTTGGGGCAAGCCTTGGCCGCCCACTTGGCCGCGCCGTTGGTGGTGTGGCTGGAAGGTGATTTGGGCGCCGGCAAAACCACGCTGGTGCGCGGCCTTTTGCGCGGCTTGGGACACCACGGCGCAGTAAAAAGCCCCACCTATGCGCTGGTGGAAAGCTACCGCCCGCCAAATAACAGCATGGAAATCAACCATTTCGACCTCTACCGCTTCACCCATCCCGACGAATGGGTTGACGCAGGCTTAGACGAGCTGTTCCACCCCGAAGCCGTTTGTCTGATTGAATGGCCGCAACAAGGCGGCAGCCATGTGCCCGCCGCCGATTTACGGCTGGCTTTAAGCCATGCCGAGCCCGGCCGCCAACTCACCCTTTCCGCCCACAGCGCACACGCCGCCGCGTGTTTGCACCCTCTTGATTTAAGCATATGGCAAAAATAACCCGCAGAACCTTGCTTGGCGCCTGTTCAGGCAGCCTCTTGCTCAGCATCAGTCCCACCGCTTGGGCCCGGGCTGCCGCCCAAATGGTGGCAGTGCGTATTTGGCCGGCCACAGCCTACACCCGCATGACTTTGGAATCGGACAGCGCTTTGCAATACAAGCAATTCACCCTGGCCAATCCCAACCGGCTGGTGGTGGACATTCAAGGCGCCAGCCTCAACAGCGTATTGCAAACCCTGCCGCAAAAAGTGCTGCCGCTGGATCCGTATATCGCCAGCGTGCGCGTAGGCCAATTTAATGCCGACACCATCCGCGTGGTGCTGGACTTAAAAACCGGCGTTAACCCGCAGGTATTCACCCTGCGCCCGGTGGCCGATTTCAAACACCGGCTGGTGGTGGATTTATACCCCAGCACCTCCGTGGCGCTGGCGCAAGAACAAAACGACCCTTTAATGGCACTGCTGCAAGACTACAGCCGTGGTAAGGTAAACAGCGACGGCACCACCCAAGCCAGCGCCCAAGTGCAAACCCCGCCGGTGCGCACCACGCCGCCCACTACCACCACACCCACCATCAGCACCCCCACGCCCACGCGCCCCAACCGCCGCCCGATTATCGTGCTCGACCCCGGCCACGGCGGCGAAGACCCCGGCGCCATCGGCCCGTCCGGCCTGCGCGAAAAAGACGTGGTATTGGCCATTGCGCGCGAAACCAAAAAACGGCTCGACGCCATGGGCTTCCAAACCCACATGACCCGCAACGAAGACGTGTTTATTCCGCTAGGCGTGCGTGTGGCCAAGGCACGCAGCCTGAAAGCTGATGTGTTTGTTTCCATCCACGCCGACGCCTTCACCAACCCCAGCGCGCGCGGCACCGGCGTGTATGCGCTCAGCCCCAAAGGCGCCACCAGCGCCGCCGCCCGCTTTTTGGCGCAAACCCAAAACGATGCCGACTTAATCGGTGGCGTGCGTTATTCGGCCGACAAAAATGTCAACAACACCTTGTTCGACCTCACCCAAACCGCCACCATCAACGACAGCCTCAAACTCGGGCGCGGCGTGTTAACCGAGCTGGGCAAGCTAAACAAACTGCACAAAGGCCATGTCGACCAAGCCAACTTTGCCGTATTGCGCGCACCCGACATCCCGTCGATTTTGGTGGAAACCGCCTTTTTGTCCAACCCCACCGAAGAAAAAATGCTGGCCAGCAGCCGTTTCCGCCAGCAGGCGGCCGGTGCCATTGCCAGCGGCGTGCAAAGCTATCTGGCCACCGCCGTATTGGCGCGGCGTTGATTTCACCCCGCCAAGCTTTCAGGCAGCCTGAAGCCCACCATCCTGTACTTATACCAATTCTAAAAAATAAGATAACAAGGCGGCGAGCCGCAGACAGTATAAATATACGGCAAGGCGAGCCAACGCAGTTAGGTTGTTTTTTAGGATTGGTATTACTTTAAGGAGCACAGCATGAACCCCAAACACCCCCAAAACGATACCTGCGATCTCACCCCCGCCACCCAAATGGAAGCCGAAGAACGCGCCTTGGTGCAAGACGACCGCTGCGACGATTATCTCACCCGCCAAGCCGCCGTGGCCGAGCAGCAAGACGCCCCGGCCACCCCCTTGCCGCCGCAAGACACAATCCGGCCACAAGTTACCGTCAACACCGAAAGCCTATCGGCTTGCCACGCCCCCACCAGCGCCGACGAAATGGAAGCCGAAGAGCGCGAATTGGTGATTGAAAACTCGGTAGACGACGTGCTCACCTACGCACAACAACCCTTAAGCGACGAAGAAATCCGCGCCCGCGCCCTCACCCGCGAGGCCGACATCCGCCCACAGGCCGAAGACGGCACTGCTTGCTAAAGGCTGCGTCCGGCACACACAATAATGCATACACCCAACGATTACTTCGTGCTGCTGGACAACGCCACCGGCAACCACGCCCGCCTGTTTACCCACTTTCAGGCAGCCACCCGGCTGCTGCCCACCGCGCTGGAGCAACTCGATGCACAACTACACCACGGCTGGCAGCAAGGCTGGCATGCCGTGTTGTGGCTGCCCTATGAATTCGGCAGCGCCCTACACAGGCTGCCTGAAAACACAGCGGATACCGCCAACACCCATTTAAGCATTTTCTGGTTTGCCCGCCAAAGCGTGCTCAACAGCGCCCAAACCGAGCACTGGCTGGCGCAGCAAGGCTCGGATCAACCCGCCGGCATCGCCCACACCCGCAGCGACACCAATCACCGCGATTATCTGGCTGCCATCGACACCATCCACCAAGCCATCCGCCGCGGCGACACCTACCAAATCAACTACACCACCCGTTGGCATTTCGATGCCTACGGCCACCCCGCCGCCCTCTACCGCCGCCTGCGCGCACGCCAGCCGGTGCCTTACGCCGCGCTGGCCTGCCTGCCGCAAAACGACACACAGCCGCCGTTGTGGACCTTATGCCTGTCGCCGGAGCTGTTTTTGCAAATAGACGCCGGCGGCCAAATCCACACCCGGCCGATGAAAGGCACCGCCCCCATCCTGCACGACGGCCACGACGAAGCCCGCGCCGAAGCCTTGCGCCACGACAGCAAAAACCGCGCCGAAAACGTGATGATTGTCGACTTGCTGCGCAACGACCTGGGCCGCATCGCCCAAACCGGCCAAGTGCAAGTGCCGCACGCCTTTGATGTTACCGCCTTTGGCAGCGTGTGGCAGATGACCAGCACCGTTACCGCCCAAGCCCGCCCCAACACCGGCATGGCCGACATCCTGCGCGCCACCTTCCCTTGCGGCTCGATTACCGGCGCACCCAAACGCATGAGCATGCAGATTATCCAAGCGCTGGAAGCCAGCCCGCGCGGGCTTTACACCGGCAGCATCGGCCACATCGCCCCCTGCCGCAGCGGCTTGGGCTTTTCAGGCAGCCTCAATGTGGTGATCCGCACCCTGCAACTGCAAGCACACCAACACGAGCAACAGCATTACCACGGCAGCATGGGCGTGGGCTCCGGCATCGTTATCGACAGCCAGCCGCAAGCCGAATACGAAGAATGCCAATGGAAAAGCGGCTTCCTCACCGGCCTGCCGCCCCAATTCGAGCTAATTGAAACGCTGGCCATTGAACACGGCCATTGCCCGCTGCTGCCGCTGCATCAACAGCGCCTCAGCCGCGCCGCCCACGAACTGCATTTTGATGCCAGCGCCGAGCACATCGCCCAACTGCTCACCCAAGCCATCGCCACCGTGCCCGCACAAGGCCGTTTCCGCCTCAAAGTGCAGCTTCAGCCCAACGGCCACTGGCAGCAACAACACGCCCCGCTCGAGCCGCTGCCAAGCACCCTTGCCGTGTTGCTGCACCCGCACAACCGCATCCGTGCCGATTTTTTAAGCCGCTACAAAACCAGCCATCGCGCCGCCTACGATGCCGCTTGGCAACACGCCGCCGCCCACCATGCCTTCGACACCCTGCTGTTCGACCACCACGGCCACCTGCTCGAAGGCGGGCGCAGCAATGTGTTTGTGCGCCTCAACGGCCACTGGCACACCCCCGCCGCCAGCTTGCCACTGCTCAACGGCGTGATGCGCCAAGCTATTCTTGCCGACCCGCAAACCCATCTCGGCTGCAGCCGCATCAGCGAAAGCCATTTGCACTACCGCCAAATCGCCACCGCCGAGCAAATCGTCCTCACCAACGCCCTGCGCGGCGTGATGCGGGTAAGCCGGATAGTGCCCATGGCACTGCCAGGCCTGTCTGCACCCTAATACAGCCAACCCCAGTATGCGTTAAAAGGCTGCCTGAAAACATTTCCGCTTTCAGGCAGCCTTTAATTTAAAAACAGCTCATCACTGGCGGTTCTTCATCCCAGCGCATCAATTATTATCTGCCTTTTGGATTTGGTATAAAATCGGCGCATGATGAAAAAACTCGCCGCCAAAAAATTCCCCTCCATTGCCTCTTTGCAATGCTTTGAAACCTCGGCACGCCACCTTAGCTTTACCAAAGCCGCGCAGGAATTGCACATGACCCAAAGCGCGGTGAGCAAGCAAGTGGCGCAGCTGGAGCACAGCCTCAACAATGCCCTGTTCAACCGCCTGCAACACCGGCTGCAACTCACCCCCACCGGCAAGCTGTTTTTGCGCCAGGCGCAGGAAATTCTCAGCAGCTTGGAGCAATCGGTGCTCAATATTCTGGCGCACGGCAGCGAGGCGGAAACCCTGCGCATCTTTACCCATCCCACTTTTGGCGCTCGCTGGCTGATTCCGGCGCTAAAAGGCTTTGGCAAAGCGCATCCGCATATTCATCTGGATGTGCACGATGCCTTGGGCGATTTTTGCGCCGAATTCAATCCCAATATGGACATCGGCTTTTTGCACGGCGACGGTGTGTGGCCGGGGCTCACCAGCATTAAGCTCTTCGACGGCCATTTTGTGGCGGTGTGCGCGCCGCATGCCACCCCGGCACCCTTGGACGATGTGGCCAAACAACCCAGCAGCATTTTGATTCAATCACGCGTGCGCCCACGCGCTTGGCAGGCTTATTTTCAGGCGCAAAACCAAGAATGGGCCGGCACCTTTAACGGCCCGCGCTTCGATTCTTTTTACGCGGTGATTCATGCCGCCGAATGCGGCTGCGGTATTGGGCTGGTGCCGCATATTTTGGTGCAGGAAGAGCTGGCCGACGGCCGCTTGCAATTGGCGTGGCCGCATCATGAGCAGCAACACGGCGCCTATTATCTGGTGCACCCCACCAATATGGAAACCACACCCAAAGTGCGCACGCTGATTGAGTGGATTCAGGCGCGGCTGTAAAGGCTGCCTGAACGGTTTTTTACACAACAAAACCGTTCAGGCAGCCTTTTTATACGCCGATAAATATCAGGCAATAATCCGCAAACACTGCCCGGCGTGATACAGCGCCAAGCCAGCATCGTAAACAGTGGCGCGCAGCTCGCGGTAGGGTACGGTGCACTCTTCCAGCACGCGAAACGGCAGCGGTAGGGCATCGCGGTTGTCGGTTTGCAAATAATCGGCAAAGGCTTTGCCAATCAATGTGCCGGTGGTGATGCCGCGCCCGTTGTAGGCGGTGGCGGCCACGATGCCGGGTGCCGGCTCGAAAATACGCATAATATGGTCGTCGGTAAAGCCAAAGCGGCCACACCAGCGGTATTGCCAATTCACTTTGCCCAAGTCGGGAAAATATTTGTGCAGCATGGTGTTGGCCCACAGCAAATACAGCGCTTCTTTGTTGTCCGACAAGCCCACAGTGCCCAGCAGCAGGCGGCCGTCTTGGTCGCGGCGGATGCTGGATAATGCTTGGCGCGTATCCCATGAGCCGTTGCGGTGCGGCAAAATGCGCTCGGCGGCGGCACCGCTGAGCGGCTCGGTGGCGATTTGGTAGTAGCAAACAAAATAAATGGTTTGCAGCAATTTGGTCCATTCGCCTTCAGTGTAGGCATTGGTGGCAATCACCACTTTATCGCAGGCCACGCTGCCTGTGGCGGTTTTCACCAGCCAGCTGCTGCCCTGCTTTTCAATGCCGTTTACCGCGCTGTCTTCAAACAACTGCACGCCCAAGCGCATGGCGGCGGCGGCCAGCCCCAATACATAGGCATAGGGGTTGATGGTACCGGCGCGTTTGTCGAGCAGGGCTTTGTTAATCGAGGTGGTGCCGCAGTATTCGTGGCATTTGGCACCGCTCAATACCTGCACATCGGCACCACGGCGGCTAAGCTGGGCAAAGCGCTCGTCTACATCGGCTTCACCGACGGCATTGTGCCCCATGTGCAGATTGCCGGTGCGGGTGTCTTGCGCATCAATGCCCAGCCGGTCGATGGTGTCGAACACCAGCTTGGGCGCGGCACCCAGCGCAGCGGTGAGCTTTTCGCCCACGGCTTCGCCCAGGTATTTGTTCAAATCATCCGGCCGCGCCCAAGTGCCCGCATTCACCAACCCCACATTTCGCCCGGAGCCACCTGCGCCGATGTGGCTGCTTTCCAGCAACACCACCCGCCGCCCCGCTTCGGCCAAATGCACCGCCGCCGACAAGCCGGTGTAGCCCGCGCCAATCACACACACATCTGCTTGCAGGGTGCCGGCCAGATGCAGCTGGCGCGCCGGTGCATCCACCAAGGTGTGCCACAAAATTTGCTCTTGCAACATGCTGTATGCCTCTTCAATGATAAGCCACTTATAAACCTTGCCATTTCGGCGGCCGGCGGCGACGCTCTTGCGGCGACACTTTGGGAATGAATTTGCCGGTAACCATCCACACCAAACCAATCAATGGCGACAGCCAGCAAGCAAAGGCATACGGCGCATAGGCAAAGGTGGCGGCGCCCAAGGTGGCGGCGATAAAGCTGCCGCCCATATTCCACGGAATCAGCGGCGAGAGCAAGGTGCCGCAGTCTTCAATCGAGCGGGTGAGCGTGGTTTTTTTGTAGCCCAACTCTTCGTATTTGTCTTTCATCAGCCGCGCAGGTAGCACCAAGGTGGTATACACATCGCCCACCAGCACGCCGGTGCCCAAAACACTGGTATAAGTGGCGCCCAACAAGCCAAAGCGGCTGCGAATCAAATGGTTGATTTTATTCATCACCGAACGCAAGGTGCCGTAGTATTCCAGCGCCCCCACAAAGCCCAAGGCAAACATGGTGAGCGTGACCACCCATGTCATCGACATCACCCCGCCTTTAGACAGTAGTTTGTCCACCACTTCAAAGCCGGTGGCACTGACCACGCCGTTTTGCAACACATTAAACAATTCCGGCACCGTACTGCCCTGCACCACAAAAGCCACGGCTGCGGCCACCACCACCCCGGCATACACCGTGGGCATGGCCGGCATTTTCATCATCGCCGCGGCAATCACCACCACCGCCGGCAGCAAGGTAATCAAGCTGAGTTTGTAATTGGCGGCCATGGTGTCTTGCACTTGTTGGATCAGCCCCATATCCACGCCGCTGGTGCTGTAGCCGTAGCCCAGCCAAGCATATAAACCTAGGGCAATCAGCATGGCGGGCAGGGTGGTGGGCAACATGCCTTTGATGTGTTCCCACAGGCCGATTTCAGCCGCCGCCGGGGTGAGGTTGGTGGTTTCCGACAAGGGCGACATTTTGTCGCCAAAAAAAGCGCCCGACACAATCGCACCGGCAGTGATGGCCGGCGGAATGCCAAGCCCTTCGCCAATGCCCATCATCGCCAGCCCCACCGTACCGGCGGTGCCCCAAGAAGTGCCGGTGGCCAAGGAAATCACCGCGCAAATCAGGCACAGGAAAAACAGAAAATTAGACGGCGTAAAGAAGCTAAAGCCGTAATACAAAATAGTGGGCACGGTGCCGGCCGCAATCCAGGCGGCAATCAGCATGCCCACGCCCATCAAAATCATCACCGCCGGCAAGCCGATTTTAATCACCTTGAGAAAGTGGCTTTCCATGTCGTTCCACTTACCCTTGCGCAGCCAAACAAACATCCCAGTAATCACAATGCCGCAAGCCAGCGGAATATGCGGCGTAAAATCCTTAAACACAAAAAACTGCACCATCAACAAAATGGTGGTGAGCACCAAAGGCGCAATGTCGAGTAAAAACGAGCCGCTCGGCGGCAAGCTTGTCGGCTCGTTGGCGGGCGAATGTTGGGGATTGTTTAAATCAGACATGCGGACATTCCTTTTATGCCATCTGCACCGGCATAGAGCAAAGAAATCAATCAGATAATGACAATAAACACCTGAAAATAATTGAATTTCTTCCCATAGCCATGCCCGGCGGACAGGTGGCCAGCCAAGCGGAATCCATGCAGATTATTTGTTTTAAAAGAAGAGAAGTCTGTATTAGGCTGCCTGAAATCATTGGGCATGCTTTCAGGCAGCCGATTGAGAATCAAAACCGATTCAAAAGCATCAACTGAAGTTAATCCCTTGTGCCAGCGGCAATTCGCGCGAATAGTTCACGGTATTGGTTTGGCGGCGCATATAAGCTTTCCACGCATCCGAGCCGGATTCGCGGCCGCCGCCGGTTTCTTTTTCGCCGCCAAAAGCGCCGCCGATTTCCGCACCGCTGGTGCCGATGTTCACATTGGCAATGCCGCAATCGCTGCCGCTGGCGCTTAAGAATTGCTCGGCTTCGCGAATGTCGTTGGTGAAAATGCAAGACGACAAACCTTGCGGCACATCGTTTTGCATCGCCAGCGCCTCGTCAAAATCGCGGTAGCTCAGCACATACAGAATTGGGGCGAAGGTTTCGGTTTGCACCACCGTATTTTGGCTGCTCATTTGCACAATGGCCGGTTGCACATAATAGGCGTCGGGATATTCGGCCGCCAGCACGCGCTCACCGCCAAATACCTGCCCGCCCGCATCGCGAGCCTTTTGCAGCATGGCCTGCATTTGCTCAAAGCTGTGGCGGTCAATCAAAGGGCCCACCAAATTGCCTTGCAAGGGGTTGCCGATGGCCACCGATTGATAGGCCTTTTTCAATTTTTCCAGCACTTCGGCCTGCACCGATTCGTGTGCAATCAAGCGGCGCAAGCTGGTGCAACGCTGTCCGGCAGTGCCCACGGCGGAAAACAAAATGCCGCGCACGGCCAAATCCAAATCGGCACTGGGCGCCAAAATCATGGCGTTGTTGCCGCCCAATTCCAAAATACATTTACCAAAGCGCTCGGCCACTTTGGGCGCCACAATTTTACCCATGCGGGTGCTGCCGGTGGCGCTGATCAGCGGCACACGCGCATCGCACACCAATTGGTCGCCAATGGCCGCATCGCCCACCAATACTTGCGACAAATGCGGCGGCGCATCGGCACCGAATTGCTGCACGGCTTGCTCAAACAGCGCTTGGCAGGCCAATGCGGTGAGCGGGGTTTTTTCCGACGGCTTCCAAATCACCGCATTGCCGCACACCAGCGCCAGCGCGGTATTCCACGACCACACCGCCACCGGAAAATTAAATGCCGAAATCACCCCCACTACGCCCAGCGGATGCCAGCTTTCGCGCATATGGTGGCCGGGGCGCTCGGAAGCGATGGTGAGGCCGTAAAGTTGGCGCGACAAGCCCACGGCAAAGTCGCAAATATCAATCATTTCCTGCACTTCGCCCAAGCCTTCTTGGGTAATTTTGCCCGCCTCCCACGACACCAGCTCGCCCAGTGCTTGCTTGTGCTCGCGCAAAATATTGCCCAACAAGCGCACCAGCTCGCCACGGCGCGGCGCAGGCACATTGCGCCATTGTGTAAATGCCTGCTGCGCCTGCTCGATTTGCACATCCACATCGGCCTGGCTGTGTTGCGCCACTTTGCCCAGTAGGCTGCCGTCAATCGGCGAATGCACCGCCAAGGTGCCGTTTTGGTATTGCGCGGGTGCCACGCCCATTTGGTTCATCAATGCCTGAATCATTTGTTCACTCCTGCGTGTAAAAAACCGTGCCGCAGCCAAGCAAGCCGCCGCTGTATGGCAAAAATAGTACGGCGGGTGGCGGGATTGTTACAAACGAATAAAACGAAGTGGGTAATTCCATTTTTTCTTGTTGAACAACAGGGCAGCAGTGTTGGCAAAGGCTACCTGAAACCCATCCCACCACCGCAACCCTACTCATTCCAAAACGGAATATTCCCCATCCCATTTTTCGCTTGCCGCCGCACAGGCCGCTATTTATATTTTCCCCTGCTAATCTGGCCGTTTCAGGCAGCCTGAATACCGCCCTTTTAATATCTCCCATTTTCAAACACAAGGAATCAACTGATGAGCACGCAAACGCAGCGCAGTGGTGGGCAAATTTTGGTGCAGCAACTGCGCAATCAGGGCGTGCGCCAAGTGTATTGCGTGCCCGGCGAAAGCTATCTGGCCGTGTTGGATGCGCTCTACGACACCGACATCAACATCACCGTATGCCGCCAAGAAGGCGGCGCGGCGATGATGGCGGAGGCTGCGGCCAAACTCAGCGGCGAAGTGGGCATTTGTATGGTGACGCGCGCCCCGGGTGCCACCAATGCCTATGCCGGCGTGCACATTGCCAAGCAAGATTCCACGCCGATGATTTTGTTTGTCGGCCAAGTGGCGCGCGACACCAAAGGGCGGGAGGCGTTTCAGGAAATGGATTACGCCAGTGTGTTTGGCAGCCAAACCAAATGGGCGGTGGAAATCGACTGCATCGAGCGCATTCCCGAAATCGTTCATCGTGCCTTTCACACCGCCCTGTCCGGCCGCCCCGGCCCGGTGGTGGTGGCCTTGCCCGAAGACATGCTCACCGAAATGGCCGCCGTGGCCGACGCACCGCCCTGCCACGCCACTGAAATGGCACCCACAGCCACTCAATGGCAACAGCTCGAAAGCGTGCTCAACCAAGCGCAGCGCCCGCTGTTTATCTTGGGCGGCAGCACTTGGCAGGCCGATGCCACAGCGGCGTTTGCCGATTGGGCGGCGGCGCACCAAGTGCCGGTGGCGGTGGAATTTCGGCGCCAAATGCTGCTCAGCGCCCACCATCCTTGCTATGTGGGCGACATCGGCCTGGGGCTGAACCCCAAATTACTGGCCTATGTGCAACAAGCCGACTGCATTGTGCTGCTGGGCGGCAGGCTGCCTGAAGTGCCGTCGCAAAACTACACCTTACTCAATGGCGGCGCGGCCAAAAAAGTGGTGCATATCCACCCGGATGTGCTGGAACTGCACCGCGTGTATGCCGCCGATGTGGCCATCAACACCACCGCCGCTTACTTAGCCAACGCGCTGGCCGCCCACACCCAAGTGAAAACCCACCATGCCGACTGGCTGGCACAAGGCCGCCAAAATTACCTAGCTTGGTCCGACACCGGCGCGGTACAGGTAAGCGGCAAAATGAATCCGGCCAACATCATCCGCACCCTGCAAACCCAGCTGGCCGCCGATGCCATCATCACCAATGGCGCCGGTAATTACGCCGCCTGGCTGCACCGCTTCTACCGCTACGGCGGCTTCGGCACCCAGCTGGCGCCCACCTCCGGCTCCATGGGCTACGGCTTGCCCGCCGCCGTGGCCGCCAAAAATCAACACCCCGAGCGCGAAGTGATCTGCTTTGCGGGCGACGGCTGCTTTATGATGCACGGGCAGGAATTCGCCACCGCTGTGCAATATCAACTGCCGATTATGGTGATTATTTTCGACAACAGCATGTACGGCACCATCCGCATGCACCAAGAGCGCCACTATCCTTTGCGCGAATGCGCCACCGCGCTGCACAACCCCGATTTTGCCGCCTACGCCCAAGCTTTCGGCGGCTTTGGCGCCCGCATCGAGTTGGATCAAGACTTCCTGCCCGCCTACCTTGCCGCCAAAGCCAGCGGCAAACCGGCCATTTTGCACTGCATCTTAGAGCAAGAAACCCTCTCACCCACCACCACCTTAAGCCAATTGCGTGCTGCGGCTGGTTAATGCCCAGTAAAAAAGGCTGCCTGAAAACAAATATTTTCAGGCAGCCTTAATCCATCATTTTATTCAATCCAACAAAGCCCTCAGCTCCGCCAATACCGACTCATCCACCACCACGCCGCCTTGCTCACGGTTGCGCTGCCGCGCCTGAAAACGGCGCTGCGAAGGCAGGCGGGCGCCAGCGGGGTTGAACTGATCCAGCAGCGCTTCCGCCCGTGCCAAATGGGCATCTGCTTCATCACCCAACAAAAAGGCGGGATCAATGGCAATGATGATTTCGCCGCCATAAGGCAAGGTGGCGGTACCGTCGGCAAAGGCCATCGATTCTTGGCTGCTTAAGTCGCCAATCAAGGGCCCGGCCAGCAGCTCCACCATGGTGGCCAAGGCCGAGCCTTTGTGGCCGCCAAAGGTGAGCATGGCACCGGCCAAGGCGGCAGTGGCATCCAGCGTGGGCTGGCCTTGCGCATCAATCGCCCAGCCCGCTTCCAGCGGCTGGCCTGCACGCTGGCGCAGCTGGATTTCACCACGCGCGCTGGCACTGGTAGCAAAATCAAACACATAAGGCTCATCGGCATTGGCACGCGGAAAGCCGAAGCCAATGGGATTGGTGCCAAGCAACGGCTTGGTGCTGCCCGCCGGTGCCACCCAAGCATGACTGGGGGTCATGTTCAGCGCCACCAGCCCGGCGCGGGTAAGCTGCTCGATTTCCACCCACAATGCCGAAAAATGCACGCAGTGGTTAATCGCCAAAATACCCACCCCGAAACGGCGGGCGCACGCCATCAGCTTGGGCAGCCCCAAGGCAAAAGCGGTGGGCGCCGGCCCCATGCGGGCGTCTATTTTCACCACCGCTCCGGCTTCATGGCTGATGTAGGGCAACACATCCGCCGCCAGCTTGCCTTGCCGCCAAGTATCCAGCACGCCCAACAAGCGCCACACGCCGTGCGAATGGCAATCGTCTTGCTGCGCGGTGAGCAAAGTTTCGGTGATGCTGTGCTGGTGCTCGACCAAAAAACCATGCCGCGCCAAAATCGCTTGGCACAGCTGCCTTAATTCATTTAAATCCGTTTTCATACCTTACCCCGTCTCATAAATAACCGCATACGCCAAATTCTAGCAGCAAATGCCGATGCTATAGTGGAATGAAGAATAAAGTGATACAAGGCGCGAAGCCGTAGACAGTACAGATAGTACGGCAAGGCGCAGCAACGCCGTAGCACTTTGTTATGCATTTCACTATATTTGATTCCATTATGGAATGACGTTAGAACTTAAGTTCGTTTGCCAAGCCAAGGCATCTGGTTTTAAATCAGCGCATGTTTCATCATTTTTTAACAAACGATTTTGCACATTCATTGATGCTGCCAAAATCAGATTGAGGAAAAACACCATGACTACCCCAACATGCAAATGGATGCCGCTGGCGCTGGTATTGGCTTTGGCGGCGTGTAATCAAAACAGCCAAGTCACCGCAGCCGATGGCGGCTGCGGCACGCTGGCCGAAGGGGAAATTTGCGTCAAAATTGGTAGCGCGGGGCCGTTAACCGGCGGCATTGCCGAATCGGGTTTGGATACCCAGCGCGGCGTGCAATTGGCCATCAACGACATCAATGCCCAAGGCAATCTCATGATTGGCGGCAAAAAAGTGAAATTGGCGCTGGTGAGCGAAGACGATGCCGCCGACCCTAAACAAGGCCCGGTGGTGGCGCAAAAACTGGTCGACAGCGCCGTGGTGGGCGTGGTGGGGCACTTTAATTCCGGCGTTTCCATCCCCGCCAACAAAGTTTATGCCGAAGCGGGCATGGTGCAAATCGCCCCTGCTTCCACCAATCCCGACTACACCCTCAAAAGCGTGAAAACAGCCGGCGGCTTGGTTAGCGCCTACCGCACCATTCTCACCGACTCGCGCCAAGCGCCGGTGTTGGCGCAATACATGCTGAAAAACGGCGGCAAAACCGTGGCAGTGCTGGATGATGCCACCCAATACGGCAAAGGCATTGCCGACGAAGTGGCCAAAACCCTGCAACAAGCCGGTGCCAACGTGGTGCATCGCGATTCCGCCACCGACAAAACCACCGACTTCAAAGCCATCCTCACCACCATTAAAGCCAAAAATCCGGATTATGTCTTCTGGGGCGGCATGGACGACACCGCCGCCATTTTGGCCAAACAATTAAAAGAGCTGGGGCTGAAATCGCAGCTGGTGAGTGACGACGGCGTGTGCAGCGAACGCTTTGTGCAATTGGCCGGAGCCGCCGCCGAAGGCACCGTGTGCTCGCAACCGGTGCCGCTGGAAAAAATGCCCAAAGGCACCCAGTTCAAAGCCGCATACGAAAAAACCTTCCCCGGCAAACAGGCACTCACCTTCTCACCGTTTGCCTATGACGCCACCTTTGCCATTGTGGAAGCCATGAAACTGGCCGACTCGGTCAAACGCGAAGACATCACCAAAGCCATGCCCAAGGTTAACTTTGAAGGCGTGATTGGCAATATTGCCTTTGATGAAAACGGCGATATGAAAAAAGGCGCCAGCTCGCTATTTAAAGTGCAAGAAGGCAAATTGGTAAATTTTGAAGTGATTAACTTTTAAAATACTGTGTGGCATTGAAAAAAAGCCGCCAAAATTTGGCGGCTTTTTCAGGCAGCTAAAACGCAGTTTCTGCGAAGCTAAAACGCAGTTTCTGCGAAGCTAAAACATCTTTTCTATACGGCCTTGTAGATCGGATTCTTGAGTCTGACGGCTACGACAAGGCTGCCTAAAAACCCCAGTTTCTGCGCAGCTAAAACACCGTTTTGGCACAACCCAACACTATTTATCCTTCCCTGTGCCGAAACAAAGCCGCCACCGCCGCCGGAATACGTACCGGCTTTAAGCTGCTGCGGTTAAGCAAACACCATTGCGTGTGCGCTTGCACCACGGTTTGCTTGTCGCTGAGCCGGCTCAGCCGGTAATGGCGGGTACTCAAGGCACCGCGGCATTCGTCTACCCAAGTTTCCAGCAATAACTCATCGCCCAGCCATGCCGCCACCAGATAGTCTAGGCTGTGGTGGCGCGCCACCCACGCATACTGCGTGCGCAAAGCCTCATCCGCCAATTGCTGCCAATGCAAAATGGCGCCGTCTTGCAGCCATTGCAGATAGCGCACATTGTTAACATGGCGCATCTCGTCCAAATCGGCTTCCGCCACTACGATGTGTTGGCGGTAAATATCGGCAGCAGTGCTCGGCATGGCGTTGGCTTTCATCACAAAATGGAACAAAGAGGGCTTTATTTTGCCAGCAAGCCGTCTACCTGGCGGTACAGCTCGCCAAAATCCGGCTCGCCCAAATAGGTTTTGTGTACCTTGCCGTTTTGGTCTACCAGAAACGACATCGGCGCCAATTGCACCTGATAGCTTTTGCCCACCTTGCCATCGGTGTCAATGGCCACGGTAAACGGAATTTGCCGGCTCTCTACATAATTGCGCACGCTGCTTTCCGGGTCATAAGGCAGGGCAATGCCAATTAGCTGGAAATCCGGCTTGCTCTGATAATCGTGCGCCATTTTAATCAATTTGGGCATTTCGCTCACGCAGCCGGGGCAAGAGGGATACCAAAAATTAATCAGGGTAACCTTGCCGTGCAGATTTTGCTGGGTGAGGCTGTTGCCGTGCAAATCTTTCAAGGCAAAATCGGGGGCGGCTTCGGCACGCGGCCACAACACCAACGCCAACAAAGCCGCCAATACCAGCGGCACCAACCACATAGCCGTTTTTTTCATCTCGCTTTCCTTATCTGTGCGCAACCGCAACCTTAAACAGCGGCCACCAGCTCATCCAATTTTGCTTTGAGCGCGCCGTCAAACGCCACCGCCCTGCCCGCCTTTTGATCCACCGCCACAAACACGATTTTGGCATCGGCCACCACGGTATCACTGCCCTTCAGCACGATTTCCTGTGCCAGCACCGCATTGCGTTGTTGCACCGATTCAAAACGGGTGCGCACCACCAAATCATCGTTTAACACCGCACCGCGGCGGTAATTGATGTTGATGTTTACCACCGCCATGCCCAGCCCCACATCCAGAAACAGCGGCGTTAAGCCGGTATCTTCAAAATACGACCAGCGCGCTTCTTCCAAAAATTCCAGATAGCGCGCATTGTTAACGTGTTGGAACACATCCAAATGATAGCCGCGTACGCGTATGGCAGTGTGGTGCATGATATTTCCTCGTTGTCATACCCATTCTAAAAAATAACCTAACTGCGTTGGCTCGCCTACGCGCTACGCGAACGATTTTGTAAGGTGCTAAAGCACCAACAAACTCTGTTCCGTACTGGGTGTACTGTCTTCGACTCAGTTCAAAGAGAACGATTTACTACGGCGCTGAAGCACCAAATAAATCAGTTCCGCCTTGTTATCTTATTTTTGAGAATTGGTATAAATAAACAAACAGTAAAAAACCGATGCCGTTACCGGCACCGGCTCATCATTATAGGCTGCCTGAAAGGCCGCAAATACAATTTAATTCAAGGTTATCGGTTGGAAAGCATCGCGGGCCAAATCTTGCGCCGCCAAATCGGTGACCACGGTGGAGAGCTGGATATCAAACCATTCGTTGAAAATATCCGGATGCAAATCCGGCCACAGGCTTTCGTCTTCACACCAGTCGCCCAGCTCTGCGGCAAAAATTTCTTCTACCCGCGCTTCGATTTCCGCCCATACTTCTTCCACATCTTCACAAGGGCTCACCAAATACGCATTGGCGTCTTGCTGCAAATCGGCCAAGGTAAAATCTTCCAAATCCACATCAGGCAAAGACTGCAGCCAGTACCAAAACGGCTCTAAAGGCATCAGCAAAAAGACGCTGCGGTTTACTTCATACATGGCTTGCTCCTGATTAAAAACGGCCGCTATTCGGCGCATGGCCTTATTGTACCGACTCTACCGGCCAATAGTTAAGGTATTTTTCATGCGCAGATGTCCATGCCAAGGTCTTTGCCGGTGCCGACACGGCTTCGGCCAATGGCAAATCAACAGCAGCCGCATCCAAAGCGGCCGGTTTGGCCAAATCCGCAGACTCGGCAGTATCTGCCGCTGCCGATGTGTCGCCATCGGCACCGTCGTTTTCTGCTGGTACCAGGCTGTCGATATCAATATCTTCAGTAGCAGTAGCGCCGGTATTGCCCACTTGGCGATTGCGCATATCCATAAAAATATCGCGCACATAGGCATAGCGATCCAATGCCGCTTCATCTAGGCCGGAAGTCAAATCCAACAAAGCCTCGCGGCGGGAAACAGTACCCAGTACAGAGGCACCATAACGTGCGCCGGGATCGGTAAACACCACTTTTTGCACCGGATAGGCATACAAAATAGTATTGCCTATGCTGTCGCGCACAGTAGAAGGGCCGGTGAGCGGATAAACGAAATAATTGCTGTTTTTCCAGCCCCACGAAGCAAAGGTATCGCCGAGGGTATTTTTGTTGTTCGGCATTTGTCCGGCACCGGCAATATCAATCAGGCCGCCTAAGCCGAAGGTGCTGTTGATGCCCACCCGCACCAAATCGGTACTGGCTTTTTCGATATCCAAACGCAGTACATTGCTGCCAAAGCTGACCACATCACGCAGATTGTTGAAAAAATTGCGCACACCCGTGCGCACCGGCGAAGGCGTTACCTTGCGGTAGCCCTTGGCCACCGGCACCATAACATGCCGATCCAGCGTGTCGTTCACGCGGAACATAAAGCGGTTATAGCCCTGATACGGGTCTTGATAAGCGCCGTCCGCCCATACCGGCGACACCACCGCCACCGCCAGCACCGCCACGCACAATTGTTTTTTCATTCCGTTATCCATGGGTCAATCTCGTACAAAGCCGTGAGCATGCGCAAATCGGCGGGCATATGCGCCAGCTTCAATGTTTGCTGTTGCGCTTGTTTTATGCGCATGGCCGCCAGCAACAAGGCCACGCAGGCGGAGTCGGCACGGCTCACCGCCGCCAAATCCAGCGTATGCACCGAGCTGTCGGCCATTTCCTGACAAAAACGGCGGTATTGCGCGGCATCCACCGTGGCCATGGTCACGGCTGCCTGCAAGGCCACCACACCGCCGTTGCGCTCAATATTCATGTGCTATTGGCCGTTTTTTGATTTCAAATCGGCAATCAGGCCGTCAATGCCTTTTTGGCCGATGGTTTGGCCAAACTGGTTGCGGTATACGGTAACCAAGCTGGCACCTTCCACCGCCACATTATACACACGGTATTTGCCGCCGCTTTGATAGAGTGTGTAATCCATGTTCACCGGTTTACCACCGCCAGCGGCCACCACTTCGGCACGCACAATCACTTCTTGGCCGCCACGGTTCACCACCGGGTTGTCACGTACGGTGACTTTGGCATTTTTGAATTTCAGCATGGTGCCGGAATAGGTGCGAATCAACAGGGTTTTAAATTCCTGTGTGAGCGCCTGCTTTTGTGCCACACTGGCATTGCGCCATGGGTTGCCTACGGCCAAGGCGGTCATGCGTTCGAAATCAAAATAGGGAATAGCGTAGTTTTCGGCTTGGCGGCGTACTTGGGCGTCATTGGCGCCATTGGCCTTGCTTAAGATGCTCAATACTTGGGTAGCATTGCCACGCACTTGGGTAACCGCCTGCTGCGGGGTGGCCAAAGCCAAGCTAATGCTCATCACCGCCATAGTGACGGCGCCGATAAAGGCTGATTTTTTCATCGTGGTTTTCCTTTTAATGGTTTATTAATATGGGTATTGCCTTGATTCAGGCTGCCTGAACCGATTTATTTTATGGGGTTGACGGTGTTTCGGAGGCATCACTGGCCGCTTTAGAATGGGCATTGCCCTCGGCGAAATTGGTCATAAATTTACCAATCAATTGCTCCAGCACCAAGGCCGAGCTGGTGATGGTGATGGTGTCGCCATTGGCCAAATCATCCGGGTCGCCGCCCTGCATCAAGCCGATGTATTGCTCGCCCAACAAGCCGGAAGTAAGGATTTGCGCCGATACATCGGTACTGAAATGGTATTGTTGGTCCAGATTTAAAGTCACCCGCGCCCAATAACTTTGCGAATCCAGCTCAATCTTGCCCACACGGCCCACCACCACACCAGCCGCCTTCACCGGTGCTTTTACTTTCAAGCCGCCGATATCGCTAAACGAAGCGTAAACCGTATAAGTCGGCTGGGCGCCGCCCAGAAAGCTGCCGCCGCCGGCCACCCGGAACGATAAAAACACCACCGCAGCCAAGCCTAAAGCCACAAACAGGCCAACCATCATTTCCAAACCGTTTTTTTTCATTTTCTTACCTGTTGTTATACCCAATCTAAAAATAAGATAGCAAAGTAAGCCAAGGCAGCTAGGTTATTTTTAGGTTTGGTATTATTCAGTTATTCGGTAAACATCAGTGCCGTCAGCACAAAATCCAGTGCCAACACTGTAAGCGCGCTGGACACCACCGTACGGGTGCTGGCTCGCAAAATGCCTTCGGAAGTGGGGGTAGCATGAAAGCCTTGGTATACCGCAATCAGCGTGACTGCCACACCAAACACCAGCGATTTAATCAAACCGTTCACCACATCGTAATGAAAGTCCATATTGCTTTGCATTTGCGCCCAAAAAATGCCGCCGTCCAGCCCCAAATACTGCACCCCAATCAAGTAGGCGCCGTAAATCCCGGCCACATTAAAAATAGACGCCAACAGCGGCATCGACAGCACACCGGCCCAAAAGCGCGGCACCACCACGCGTGACACCGGGTCTACCGCCATCACGCTCATGGCCTCCAGCTGCTCGGTGGTTTTCATCAGACCGATTTCACTGGTCATGGCGCCACCGGCGCTGCTGGCAAACAAAATCGCCGCCAGCACCGGCCCCAGCTCGCGCAGCAAGCCCGCCGCCACCATATAGCCCAAAGCATCGGCAGCCTTGAATTTGGACAACTGAGTATAGCCTTGCAAGCCCAACACCATACCCACAAACAGGCCGGACACGGCAATAATGATGATCGACAACACCCCGGCGAAATACATTTGCCGCACGCTGAGCCGAGGCCGCTTCAGCACCGCAGCGCTGCGCCGCAAGATGGCGAGCAAAAACAGCACCACCGCACCGAGCTGGCCTAAAAAATTCAGGGTTTTACGACCCAAAAGGGTAAACACATTCATGAGTTTGCTTTGGTTTCCAAATCGTGCACTACAGATGCAAATCTTGCTGCAAAGTGGTGGCCGCCGGATAACGGAAGGCCACCGGCCCATCGGCCTTGCCATGGATAAATTGGTTGATCCACGGCGAATCGAGCTGGCGCATTTCTGTCGGGCTACCTGAAAACAGGATTTCGCCGTGCGCCAAGAAAATCACCTGATCGGCAATTTCCAGCGATTGGGTGATGTCGTGCGTTACCATCACGCTGGTGGCGCGCAAGGCTTTGTTCACACGGCGCACCAAGGAAGCAATCACCCCCAGAGAAATCGGATCCAAGCCGGTAAACGGCTCGTCGTAGAGCATCAATTCCGGATCCAACGCAATGGTGCGCGCCAGTGCCACCCGCCGCGCCATCCCGCCAGACAATTCAGCCGGCATCAGGCTTTCCACCCCGCGCAAACCCACGGCGTTGAGCTTGAGCAATACCAAATCGCGAATCATGTCTTCAGGCAGCCTAGTGTGTTCGCGCAGCGGAAAAGCCACGTTGTCAAACACCGACAAATCGGTAAACAGAGCGCCAAATTGAAACAGCACGCCCATATGGCGGCGGTGCTCGTGTAATTCTTCGCGGCTGAATGCGGCCAAGTTGCGGCCATTAACGCGCACTTCGCCTTGTTGCGGGTGGATTTGACCGGTAATCAGCCGCAGCAAAGTGGTTTTGCCGCTGCCAGAGCCGCCCATAATCGCCGCAAAGCGGCCTTGTTCCACATGGAAATTGATGTTGCTCAGAATCGGGCGCTCGCCATAGGCAAAGGCCACGTCTTTCATTTCAATAAACGGGGTGCTCATCTGTTTAATCGGCTGAGCCTGGGCGCAACCACCTTTACATACAGGGCTGTACATTCTAAAAGAGCAATGCCCAATAAGCAAACGAATCGCCGCCGCCGGCACCGGCCTTACCCTTATTTACTTGCGGCGTGACCTTTTTGCAACGCAGCAAAACCCGCTTGCGCCGCCACCATCTCCCAAGCACACGCCAATGCCGCTTGCAGGCTGCCTGAATCAGCGCGGCCACTGCCGGCCAAATCCAGTGCCGTGCCATGATCCACAGAAGTACGGATAAACGGCAGCCCCAAGGTGATGTTCACGCCGCGGCCAAAGCTGGCGTATTTCAATACCGGCAAGCCTTGGTCGTGGTACATCGCCAGCACCGCATCGGCGTGTTGCAACATAAAGGGCTGAAATAAAGTATCCGCCGGATACGGCCCTTGCACCGCCATGCCCTGCTGTTGGCAAGCGGCAATCACCGGCGTGATGATGTCGATTTCTTCGTGCCCCAAATGGCCTTGCTCGCCCGCATGTGGATTCAGCCCCGCCACCAGAATGCGCGGCGCGGCGATGCCGAATTTAGTGCGCAAATCGTGTTCCAGAGTCGCCAGCACTTGCTGTAATAAGGCAGGATTCAAGGCGTCGGCCACCGCACGCAAGGGCAAGTGGGTGGTGGCCAAGGCCACGCGCAAACCGCCTCCGGCCAACATCATCACCACTTGTTCGGTGTGGCTTTTGGCGGCCAGGTATTCGGTGTGGCCGCTAAACGGCACGCCGGCATCGTTGATAATGCCTTTGTGCACCGGCGCGGTCACCATGGCGGCAAACTCACCGGTCGCCACGCCTGCATAAGCCGCATCAAGCAAATCCAGCACATACGCCGCATTGGCCGCCGCCAACTGCCCCGGCACCACCGCCGCTGCCACCGGCAAATGGTAAACATCCAACACCCCGGCTTTGGGTGCCGCATCCGGCTGATAATCACGCAGATACACGTTTTTACCCAACAACTGCGACCGTGCCTGCAATACGGCTTTATCGCCCAACACCACCACCCGATAGGGCGCATCGGCGCCGACCAAATCCAAGCACACGTCCGGCCCGATGCCTGCTGGCTCACCACTGGTTACCGCCAGCCACGGTAATGTTTGCATTGCCTGCCCTCCAAATCATTCAGGCAGCCTCAAACGGGCTGCCTGAAGGCTTCAACTACTCAATAATGCATTTGCTTATTAAAAGGCTGCCTGAACAAATAAAGTGGAATACATAAAAAACGGATACAGATTGGGTGTGTGGCCTAGCCACGCAGGTGGTTTAACGCACCTGAATAAACGCCTGCTCATGCAATTGGCGCAAGGTATTTTGCAAGGCCTGTGCCGATTTCTCTTCGCTCAGCGCCGCACGCATGCCGTTGCGCAAACGCTCTTGCGGGGTATCGGCACTTTTGATTTCCACCAGCCGGATAATGTGCCAGCCAAACTGGCTGCGCACCGGCTGGCTCACTTGGCCGGGTTGCAACGCTTTAACCGCCGCTTCAAACGGCGCCACCGTTTGACCCTCGGCAATCCAGCCCAAATCACCGCCTTGCGCCGCGCTGCCGTCTTGCGAATACCGGCGTGCCAGCTGTGCAAACGCAGTGCCGCTGCGGGCTTGTTTTTGTAGCTGGTTAATCAATTTGCGTGAGGCTTCGGTGTCGTCTTTAATCAAGATGTGCTGAACATGGTACTGATGGCTGGTGACGCCTTCAGGCAGCGTTAAACCTTGCTGCTGTGCACGGGCAATGGCGGCATCCACTTCGGCATCGCTTACCCGGGATTGCTCCATGGTGATGCTTTTTTGCATGTTTTGCGCCAGTAGATTATTGGCAATGGTGCGGCGCAGTGCGCTGCGGTTGGCACCTTCTTTGGCCACCCGCTGATACAGCTGCGCCACGGTTAATTTTTGCGCCTGTGCAATGCGTGCCACTTCGGCATCGATTTCCGCTTCGCTCACGCTCAAGCCGCTGCGTTGCGCTGCCTGTACCAATAGGCTTTGGTTTACCAGCTGCAATAATGCCTGTTGTTGCAAGGCAGCTTGATCCGCTTTGCTGCCTTTGGGCTGCTGGCGCTGAATTTGGTTAACCGCATTGCTTAAGTCTTGACGGGTAATCACCGCGTTGTCTACCACCGCCACAATGCTGTCCACCGGCTTGATATCGCCAGCTACGGCGGCCTGAAACGCCAAAGCTAGGGCAATGATGCCCACTCCTTGTGTTAATTGCTTCATCAATGCTTCACCTCATAAATGCTGCTGTAGCCGGGAATGGCGGTACGCAGCTGTTCAAACGGATTATTGCCCACGCTGGTTAAGTTGCGCAATTGCAGCTGGAAAAACACCGCGTTTTTACTTTCGTTGATACCAGTAATATAGCGCTGCCCCACCACACTGGCGCTCCAGCAACGGCACGGGCTTTGGTATTCGATGCCCAATAGCTGCTGCAAGCTGCGGCTGTGGGTTAAATCGTAATTTTGCCGTGCAACAATATAATAGTTTCGGCGGATTGGCCACTGCACCGCCGCATCAATTTGCCTAATTTTACCGTAATTGCCATCATAAATTTCTTCATAACGGCCGAATTTATAGCGCATCGACACCGCCTTGCCCGGCTCCGGGCTGTAACGCCAGCCGGCATCGAAATTTTCACTGGTTTTCAGGTTTTCGTTGTAGTGCCAATTGGCTTCCACGCGCCATTGGTCGTTGATATTGCCACGCGCAAACACCAAAATATCGGAGCGGTCACGCTCGGTTTTTGCAATGCTGCCATCCAACAGCACCGTGTCTTTATTAAAGTAATAACGCTGCCCCACACCGGCGCTCAGACGCTCGGCACCGGTTTTGTCGTCGTAGAGTCGCGTTTGCAGGGCGGCGGTGATGAAGTTGGCGGCATTGATGCGGTCTTGGCCGGAAAAGCGGTTTTCACGGAACAGCTGCTCATAAGTGAAGCTGTTTTCGGACGCATCAAACAAGGGCAAATCGTTTTGGCTGCGCTTAGGGATATAAGTGTAAAACAGGCGCGGCTCCAAAGTTTGGATTAAGCCTTCATCGCGCCAGCGCCACGGCCGCTCAAATACCATGCCGCTGTCGACACTAAACGTAGGCAGAATACGGCTGACATGGCGCGCACGTTCGCCTTCAAAGGCGCGCAAATCGTAATAAGTGGCGTGTACGCCCACTTTGGGGCGCACAAAACCCCAATCGTTGTGGAAGTCGGCCATAAAGCTGGGGTTGAGCACCACACGTGCGCCTTCTTGCTTGTCGCGGTGGCTGAAATAAGTGGCTTGTGCCAGCACATTGGCGCTGTAGGTATCGTTGAAATGGCGGCTCCAGTTGCTGCTCAGGCGCGGCAGCATAGCATAGGGCGGATCTTTGTAGCCGCTACTGGAGGCCAGTGTTTGGTATTTTTGCAGAGTGAAATAGCTGCTCAAGCGCCCGCCCCAAGCTTCGGTTTGGTGATCTAGCCACAGCTGGCGGTTGAGGTTAACGTTGCTGCTGGTGCTGCTGCCCATCAAGTCGCGGTAATAATCGTTGTCGGACACCTGATGAAAATCAATGCCGCCGCTAAGCTTAGTGCTGAATTGATGCCGGTGTTGCCAATCGAGCTTGTAGCGGTTGTGGTGTTCGCTGGCGCGGTCGTCCGGCAGCCATTCGCCGTTAACGCTGCCTTGATACTTTGGTTGCAAATAGCGGAACTGCCCGCCCAATTGCAGGCCGCGGCGGCTGATAAAATGCGGCTTCACGGTAGCGTCGTAATTGGGCGCCAAGTTGAAATAATACGGCACACCCAACTCAAAGCCATCACTGCCGATTTTCACCGTGGGGGTCATCAGGCCGCTTTTGCGGTCGCCATTAAGCGGAAAATCAATCCACGGTGTGTACATTAAAGGCACACCGCCAAACACAAATTTGGCGTTGCGCGCCACGCCGATGTTTTTGTCGTAATCGGCATCAATGCTGGCCGCTTCGATATACCAGCTGTCGTCACCCGGATTACAGGTATTGAATTTGGCCTGGCTTAAACGGTAGCGGTTTTTACCCGCCATCTGGATTTTCTCGCCCACGCCTTGCAAACGGCGGTTGTCATTTTCGGCTTCAAAGCGTGCCGCTTCGGCCTCACCTTCTTGGCTGCCCAGATTGTAAGCCAGATTGCTGCCCGACACGCGGCTGTTGCCGTCGGCCAAGGTAAACGCATCGCCCGCCTTCAGCTGCTGGCTTTGCTGGTCGTAGTCAATCCAATCGGCATTCAGGGTTTGCGTGCCCCGCTCCACCACCACATCGCCTTTGGCGTGCACACGGGTTTGCGATTGGCCGTTGAGGCTGTCGGCATTCACCCGCGTGGCACCGGGCGGCACCGCACCTTCGCCGCTGCTTTGGGGCGCCGCCACCATTTGTTGCGGCGCATCGGGTGCATGGCAAACCGCCGCATCGCCCAAAGACAAAGACGGCGCGGCCACCAGGCTGCCTGAAGCGGCAAAGCCGGTGGCCAAAGCCAAAACCAGCGGTTTCAAACAAAACAAACGGGACAAAGTATCACCTGCGCGCAATTGCCAGTTAAAATAGCGTTTATTTTAACCCGAAAAGACATCATGCAACGAGAAGCCGCATTAAAAAAATGGCTGGCCGCCCATTATCCCGCCCAAAGCTTTGATTGGGCCTTTGCCGCCGCCGACGCCGATTTCCGCCGTTATTTCCGCGCCGTGTTTGCCGATGGGCGTAGCGTGGTGTGCATGGACGCCCCACCGGACAAAATGAGCATCGCCCCTTATATCCAAGTGCAGCAATTGTTTGACATGGTGCATGTGCCCGCCATTTTGGCCGCCGACGAAGCGCAAGGCTTTATGGCCTTGGAAGACTTGGGGCAAATCACCTATCTGGCCGCCCTGCAACACGACCCGCGCCTGCCGGTACACAAAACCCTGTTGCTGGACGCCATCGACGAGCTGGTGCAATTGCAGCTGGGCAGCCGCGCCGGCGTGCTGCCTGGATACGACGCGGTAGTGATGCGGCGCGAAATGCAGCTCTTCCCCGATTGGTTTGTGGCCAAGGAGCTCGGCCAAAGCTTTAATTTCAAACAACAGCAGCTGTGGCAGCAAACGCTGGACACCTTATTGCCCACCCTCACCGCCCAGCCGCAAGTCTATGTGCACCGCGACTTTATCGTGCGCAACCTAATGCTCACCCGCGCGCGCCCCGGTGTTTTGGATTTTCAAGATGCACTCTATGGCCCGATAAGCTACGACTTGGTGTCTTTGCTGCGCGATGCTTTTATCGAGTGGGAAGAAGAATTTGTGCTGGATTTGGTGATTCGCTACTGGGAAAAAGCCCGCGCGGCCGGCTTGTCGGTAAATGCCGACTTCGATGCCTTTTACCGCGATTTCGAATGGATGGGCGTGCAGCGCCATTTGAAAGTGGCCGGGATTTTTGCCCGCCTCTACCACCGCGACGGTAAAGGCAAATACCGCAGCGAAATCCCGCGCTTTCTAAACTACCTGCGCCGCAGCAGCCGCCGCTACAAAGCGCTGGCGCCTTTGTATGCGCTACTGGTGGAGTTGGTGGGCGATGAAGAATTGCAAACCGGCTATACGTTTTAAGCTGTTGCATGCATAACACAAAGGCTGCCTGAAACCTTCAGGCAGCCTTTAATATCAACAGCGGCAATTATACCAATTCGAAAAAATAAGATAACAAGGCGGAGAGCCGAAGACAGTACACACGTACGGCTAGGCGAGCCAACGCAGTTAGGTTATTTTTTCGAATTGGTATTATTCGTCTTCTTTATCGGCCAAATACCATTTCACGCCATGATCGGCCAATTTTTTGCCCAGCGCCGCCGAAAGCTCTTCGTCGGTAAACAGGGCGTGGAATTCGGTGATGTCGCCCATCCGCACCAGCGCATTGCGGCCAAACTTGCTGTGGTCTACTGCCAGATAACGGATGCGTGCGTTTTTCATCATCGCCTGCATCACGCTCACTTCTTTATAGTCGAAATCGAGCAAGGAGCCGTCCTGTTCAATGCTGGAAGCGCCCAATACAGCGTAATCCACTTTAAATTGGTTAATAAAATCAATGGTGGCCACGCCGGTGATGCCGCCATCTACCGCGCGCACCACGCCGGAGGTAATCATCACGGTGTAGTCGCTGCGGCTGGACACAATCGAAGCCACATGGATGTTGTTGGTAATGATGCTCAGGTTTTTATGGCTTTTCACCAAGGCCAGTGCCACCGCTTCGATGGTGGTGCCGATACTCATAAACAAAGAAGCATTGTCGGGAATGTGTGCGGCAATCACATCGGCAATATGGGCTTTTTCGCTTTGCAGTTTGTTTTTGCGCGAAAAATAATCTTCATTTTCCACACTGCTGCCCAAAGAAGCGCCGCCGTGGTAGCGGCGCAAAATATTTTCTTCGCACAACTGGTTGATGTCGCGGCGGATGGTTTGCGGCGTTACGTCGAGCACCCGTGCCAATTCGTCAATCGGCATAAATCCGCTTTCGCGGATTAACTGAATGATTTTTTCGTGGCGCGGGGTGCGGTTGAGCATGATTCACATCCAATTATGATAA
Organism: Paralysiella testudinis; assembly: GCF_016894345.1. Lineage (GTDB taxonomy): Bacteria > Pseudomonadota > Gammaproteobacteria > Burkholderiales > Neisseriaceae > Paralysiella > Paralysiella testudinis. Next base: position 1,023,673 of record NZ_CP069798.1, on the reverse strand, counting down.
AAAGTGAAAACCATTGTGCATCAATGTTCGTTTCCGCGCAAGCCGGGTTTCATACAGCGGAATAGCATCGCCGCCGCTAAAGGCTGCCTGAAAAGCCTGCCCGGTTAAAACTGAGCCGTGGAAAACACCACCATCAAAATCGGCGACACCACGTTCACAATAAAACCGAAACTAATCGCCAAAGGCACCGCCTCAATCCCGCCCGACGATTGAATCACCGGCAAGGTGAAATCCAAGCTGGTGGCACCACCGCTGCCCACCGCCGCCGAAGGATGCTGCCGCATCAGCAAAGGAATAAACACCAACGCAAAAAATTCGCGCGCCAAATCGTTTACCAGCGCCACACTGCCCCACACCGGCCCGTAGGCGGCCGTCATCACAATGCCCGACAGCGAATACCAGCCGTAGCCGGAGCTGAGTGCCAGCCCTTTGGACAAACTCACATCCGGCATCAGCGCCGCAAACAGCACCCCCGCCACCAAGCAAGACAACACAAACAAAGTGCTGATTTGCACTCCCCGCTTGTTAATCAACACCCGGCGCAAAGTAATGCCGCTACTGCGCAGTTGGATGCCCACCAAAAACACCATCAACATCAGCGCATAATTGCCGGTGGCCGCCGGCGGCAGCCAACCGCGCGGCAACGCCAGCCCTAAGGCAAAACCGGCCAACACGCAGGCAATTTGTTTGGCACTGCCCGCTAGGCTGATGCTTTGGCCGCCGGTTTGATGCACATCGCGGCGGCGCCGCCACGGATGGCGGCGGTCGAACCACATCAGCACCGCTAGGTTCAAACCCATAATGCAGGCAAACAACACCGCTGCCGCCCAGCCGATAAAGCCGATTTGCGCGCCCAAATTGTCCACCCGCGCCAACGACAAACCAATCAGCGCCAGAATCACATACACCAATACATTGAGCAGATGGTTTACATAGTAAATCCAGCGCGGCTGCAATCGGATAAAAAAACCGCCAAACAAGGGCAGTAAAATTGACACCAAGGTAATAAAGCTGTCCATATCGCCGATAGATTCCTTGTCCCAATAATATAAAATCTGAAAATAAACCCATCACAATCAAACAAGGCTGCCTGAAACCGTTTCAGGCAGCCTGAAGTTTGTTCGCCAACAACATCATGTTGATTGATGCTTATTGCGCCACAAACGCACGCTCAATCACATAATCACCGCGCTGACCCATTTTGGGCGAAATTTTCAAGCCAAACTCATTCAACACATCGCAAGTGTCTTTAAGCATGCCGGGGCCGCCGCAAATCATGGCGCGGTCGTGTTGCGGATTGATGGGCGGCAGGCCGATGTCGGCAAACAGCTTGCCCGAACGCATCACATCGGTTAACCGCCCTTGATGCATAAAAGCTTCGCGCGACACCATCGGGTAATAAATCAGCTTTTCGCGAATCAGCTCGCCCAAGTATTCGTGTTGCGGCAAGGTTTGGGTGAAATGGTCGTAATACGCCAAATCTTTCTCATAGCGCACCCCGTGCACCAACACCACTTTCTCAAACTGCTCATACACTTCCGGGTCTTTGGTGACACTCAAAAACGGCGCCAAGCCAGTGCCGGTGGAGAGCAAATACAGGTTTTTGCCTGGGTTTAAGTCGCCGCAAATCAGCGTGCCGGTGGGCTTCTTGCTAATCAGCACCTCATCGCCCACCTGCAAATGCTGCAAACGGCTGGTCAAAGGGCCGTCTTGCACCTTAATGCTAAAAAATTCCAGATGCTCTTCCCAATTGGCACTGGCCACGCTGTAGGCACGCATCAAAGGCTTGCCGTCTACCATCAGCCCCACCATCACAAACTGGCCGTTGTCAAAGCGCAAATGCTCATCGCGGGTGCAGGTAAAGCTAAAATACGCATCGGTCCAGTGGTGTACCGACAAAACTTTTTGTACATTAAACGCTGCCATTGGTGTTCATTCCAATCAATATAGTAAAAATGTGGCGCTTGCTGCCATTGCCTATTCCAAGGCAGCAATACAACAGAAGCAAAAATACAAGCAGGCTAAAGCCGCCAAAGGCTGCCTGAACTCAGTCTTTTATATCAATAAAACATGAATCGTTACCAGCCCCTGCGGCGATTAGCCGCAGGGGCTCAAAATAAAGGCCACACCTATGGTGGCCATGTGTTCTTTGAAAACAAAGGCTTCAATTGTAAGCGAAAAAACGTTCGGCCACAATCCACAGCATCATACAACAGCCATAACTGCAGCCATCCGCAACGCTTTGAGCCCATCAACAACATCGTTCCAATCCACCAAACCGGCACTGGTTTAATGTCAATGATGATTGTGTTAGTATATATCATCTAATTTATTCTACCCACAAATATCAAAATAGCATAAAATAAGCCGCTTTTGCCGGCCGCCCCGTTAAACCGTATCAGATGGCGATGCTCATCCCACCAGCAATAGCGACCTCAACCCGGAGCCCACAAGCCATGGACGACACCCAATTGCTGCGCTACAGCCGCCATATTTTGCTGGATGAAATCGGCATTGAAGGCCAGCAGCGCCTGCAACAGGCCTGTGTTTTGGTGGTGGGCTGCGGCGGCTTGGGTGCGGCCGCCCTACCCTATCTGGCTGCCGCCGGTGTTGGCCACCTAATGATTGCCGACAACGACCATGTCGATTTAAGCAATTTGCAACGGCAAATCACCTACACCGAGGCCGATATCGGCCGCCCCAAAGCGGCCGCCATGCAGCAATACCTGCAAAGGCTCAACAGCAGTATCCGCGTCGATGCGCACGTTACTCGGTTGGATGACACCGCTTTGCACACCCTCATGCGCCAAGCCGATGTGGTGCTGGATTGCAGCGACAACTTCGCCACCCGCCGCGCCATCAATCTGGCCAGCATCGCCACCCAAACGCCGCTGGTATCCGGCGCCGCCGTACGCTTTGCCGGGCAATTGTGTTTTTACAACCCGCAGCACAACAACAGCCCTTGTTATACCTGCGTGTTTGGCGACGAGCCGTTTAACGATGGCAACTGTGCCTTGTTTGGCGTTTTTTCACCGCTGGTGGGCATTATCGGCACCGCCCAAGCAGCCATGGCCTTGCGCTTTTTGCTCGGCATCGGCGATATGCAAACCGGCGTATTGCAGCAATATCAGGGCTTAAGCGGCCAGTGGCAATCGTTTCGCGCCCAACGCAACCCGCAATGCCCGGCCTGCTCGATACATACTAAAAACCAATAAAATATCCACAAACACAACCAACAAATAAGCAAAGGCAATACATGCGCGCAGTGGTACAAAAAGTATTGGAAGCCGATATTGAAGTGGTCAACAACGTTGATCTGGTACACGTCAACCACATCGACCGAGGCCTAGTGGCACTGCTGGGCATCGGCAAAGACGACAACCACACCGACATCGCCTATATCGCCGACAAATTGGCCTACATGCGCATTTTTGCCGATGACGATGGCAAAATGAACCATTCGGTTCAAGACATCGACGGCGAAATCCTGCTGATTTCCCAATTCACCCTGTTTGGCGACATGCGCCATGGCCGCCGCCCCTCATTCACCCAAGCCGCCGATCCGCAGCATGCACGCATGCTGTATCACGAGCTCACCGACCATCTGCTCGACATGGGCTTGAAAGTGAAAACCGGCCATTTCCAAACCCATATGCAAGTAAGCCTGAACAACAACGGCCCGGTTACCATTCTGCTGGATTCCAAAAAGCAGTTTTAACGGCGGGCAATGCCAACTCAGATAAAGCGGTATTTTGGGTAAAGCACCAATTCGTCAACGCCCTTATGGCGCAGCGCCGTTTTGATGATCACCCACCTTGCTGCCTTGCAAACGCTTTAACTCATCCATGCCTTGCAAGGTTTGCCAAGCTAGGTGATCAAGGCGCTTGTGCAAGCCCGCAATGGCATTTTCCGCTTTCAAATTCACTTCAAAATCACGCAACATAGTAAGCCGGTCGCGCGTGGCTTGCCGGTTTTGCGACATCATAATAATGGGCGCCTGAATCGCCGCCAACATCGATAAAATCAGATTCAAAAAAACATACGGGTAAGGATCATAAGCACGCAAACCCAATACCACCGTATTAATCAGCGCCCACGAGCCCATAAACAACGCAAACAACATGATAAAGATCCACGAGCCGCCAAACTCCGCCACCCGGTCGGCCAGGCGCTCGCCCAGCGTTAGCTCCGCCTGCACCACCGCCCCTTCGGCACGAGGTGCGGCTTGCAATTTACGCGAAATGCGCACCAAATGCCCTACTTCACGCCGCGACAAGCCGGCCAAATCCGTATGCAGCAAGTGCTCGGCCAAATAGCGAATATCGCGGCCATCCTGTTTTTCCATCCTATTGCTCCTAAAATATTCCCATTTTCAGGCTACCTGAAAACAAACCCGACATATCAGTAAACCCCAACACAGGCAGAATCATACATTGGCCGGTATTGGGGTTTGCTGTTTAACGTGGCAAGCGGATAACTGAAATTACGCGCCCACTTGTCAAGACTGCCTGAAATGTACAACCGGCATTGCCGCACTTGATGCGGCAATCCATTTCTATTTCAGGTAGCCTAAATCACACAGTCCATTGGCGGCTACGCCTTTTCCAGCACCAAAGGCTGCAAATCCAGCTTGTGCATCAATAATTGGTCATGGTCTTGCTGCGGATTGTCGGTGGTCAGCAATTTGTCGCCGTAGAAAATCGAATTGGCACCGGCCATAAAACACATCGCCTGCATCGCTTCCGGCATCTGCCCGCGCCCGGCGCTTAAGCGCACATAGCTTTGCGGCATGGTAATGCGCGCTACCGCAATGGTGCGCACAAATTCCGTCCAGTCCAAATCTTGGGCATCGGCCAAAGGCGTGCCCTCCACCTTCACCAATTGGTTGATTGGCACACTTTCCGGCTGCGGATCCAGATTGGCCAAGCTGGCAATCAGCCCGGCCCGCTCGGCACGGGTTTCGTTCATGCCCACAATGCCGCCGCAGCACACCTTCAGCCCTGCATCGCGCACCTTAGCCAGCGTATCCATGCGGTCTTCATGCGCGCGGGTGTGGATAATATCGCTGTAGCGCTCCGGATCAGTATCCAAGTTGTGGTTATAGTAATCCAGCCCCGCTTGCTTCAAATCTTCGGCCATGCCGTTTTGCAACATGCCGAATGTGCCGCAGGTTTCCAAGCCCAGCGCTTTCACCGCCGCAATAATTTCGGCCACCTGTTTGACATCATCTGGCTTCGGGCCGCGCCAAGCCGCGCCCATACAAAAACGGCTGGCACCCCGGCTTTGCGCAATCTTGGCCTTGGCCACAATTTCAGCCACATCCAAAATCTGCTGCTTCTCCACCCCAGTGCTGTAATGCGCCGATTGCGGACAATATTCGCAATCCTCCGGACAACCGCCGGTTTTGATCGACAACAAGGTAGAAAGCTGGATTTGCTGCGGATTAAAATGCTGCCGGTGCACCTGGGCTGCCTGAAACACCAAATCCAGAAACGGCAAATCAAACAACTCCTCTATCTGGCACTTACGCCAATATTGGCTAACCGCATGGCTTTGCAAACGGGTAAGCGGCTGCATACCCTGAACAGTGGCAATCATAAATTCAACTCTTTCAGTTTTTCGCGGTGGCACAATGACACCGACACGAAACAAACAACACAATGTTGCCTGCACGTTATGGCAAAAAAATCATCCCCGCAGCGAGCAGCAAGCACTAACGCTTAAGCCCATACCAGCACAAAAGCACGCAACCGCAACTATCGTAGGACGCGCCCTGCGCACCGCCTTACCCAAGCCCGCTGTGCACCACGCATCTTACCGCAATGGCGGGCAATAAGGCTGCCTGAAACCATCGAACCCGTTATTGCAAGCCTCATTTGGTAATTCATTTTCAGGTAGCGTGGGCTATGACCGCGTAGCATAAAATGTGTGCTTGCAAACCGCCTTGCCTTATGGTGTTTTACATGGATATTCGTGGGCATAGCCCACGCTACGCTTACCATGCCAAACGTAGGGGGCGCGGTGCGTACCCTATCGTGATTGCTAGCAATAAGCCATAGGCGTGGTTTTTTGCAAAAATCACAGGCAAACAAAAAGCCCGCCGAAGCGGGCTTTTTAAGACCAATCTAAGCTAGATTAGAATTTGTGTTTCATACCAACACCCAGAGCGGTGGTCTTGGCTTTGCCATTGCCTTCGCCCAAACCTTCGCTCAACCAGCCAGCAGAAACCATGGCAGTGGTACGTTTAGAGAAGTCGTAGTCAGCACCTAACACGATTTGGTCGTATTTAGTATTACCAACACTAATCTTTTCGCCATCAGTAGTTTTTACATTCCAGCCATGAGCATAGGAAATTTTTGGAAATACATTACCGAAATGATAACCAGCTGTCAAAGCAACTTCTTGACCACGAAAATTAATCGCATCTTTTGCTGAATATTTAATTTGATCATTAGCATTAGCAGGATCTGCATTATGCAAAGCAACATAATTACTTACTGCTGTACTAGCATAAGTACTGGTATTTTTAGCATTTTGATAACCCAACGCAACAAACAGGTTATTCGCATCATAGCCACCCTCTAAACGGTGTACTTGGCCATCAAGATTATAACCAGCGCTGTTTTTCAAGAAGTCAAAGCCGTATTTAGCAAAGAAACCAGAGTTTTCATAGTTCAAACCGAAACCATATTTAGCATGAGTAGCACCAGCACGCACCCCACCCTCTTCCGCGGCATTGTTATCGCGCGGAGAGAATAATACGTTAAAGTTAAAACCAGCAAAATCAGGAGAGTCATAACGAACACCAGCGTAACGCTGACTGGTACGGGTGTATTTAGCCAAGCCCAAAGCTTCGTTAGAGTATTCCCATGCATCCGGAGTATCCATGTTTGAATTCATTTGGTTGCTCAAATGACCAGCACGAACCTTACCGAAGCCACCTTCCAAACCAATGAAAGAGTCACGGCTAGACCAGCCAGAATCAGTACCGGCAATTGAAGTTTTGGATTCTACTTGCCAAATGGCTTTCAAGCCATTGCCCAAGTCTTCAGAGCCTTTGAAGCCGATGCGTGAACCAAAATCAGCAATGCCGTTGGTATAAGGTGAACGATCACCACTAGCAACCTTTGAAGAAGAAGCTTCGTAACCGGCTTTGATTTGGCCGTACAAAACAACTTCAGCCATAGCGGCAACAGGCAGAGTAGCCAAAGTCAGAGCAATCAGGGTTTTTTTCATTGCTGTATTCCTTTTCTATGTCGAAAAAACAAACTTAAAAATCACTGTGCGATTTTCCAAGTTCTTGCGTTAATCGCCGCGTTAGCGATTCCATGGCGTCAATATAATGCCTTAGTTGCAAAAAAACAAATCTAAATCCCCGCAGCGGCAGTAAAACCGTGCTTTCCCATACCCAACCATCGCTTATTTTTATAAAAAACACAAAATAATCAATGATTTTATTAAACCAACCACACAAATATCCGTATCAGACCATTTTCACAACACTGTTGCGTTTTTAGCACACAATCGAAATTGCGCGATAAGGCGCCTGCTGCATGTCCGGCCGTAATCATTCACAAAGCCGGCGTTTCAGGCTGCCTGAAGCCTTAAAGCCTGTTCACAATCTTTTATTGTACTCAGGCTCTTTAAGGGCACGGGTTGCTGATGTCGGCATGGACGGCATCGATGGCGGCCAAGGTGTCTTCGTTTAGTGTGATTTGGGCGCTGGCGATGTTTTCGGCCAATTGGGTGCGGTTGGTGGCGCCGATGATATTGCTGGCCACAAACCTTTGTTGGCTTACAAAAGCCAGCGCCAAGGTGGCCAGTGAAATGCCGGCGGCTTCGGCAATGGCGGCATAGCGCTCTACGGCGACGAAGGCTTGCGGTTTGGTGTAGCGGGTAAAGCGGTTAAATAAAGTGAGACGGGCATTTTGCGGCCAGGGCTTACTGCGGTATTTGCCGCTGAGCATGCCGAAAGCCAGCGGCGAGTAGGCCAAAAGGCCAACTTGTTCGCGCAAGGACATTTCCGCCAAGCCCACTTCGTAGCTGCGGTTGAGCAGGTTATACGGATTTTGCACGCTGGCCACACGCGGCAAGGCTGGGTTTTGGCTGTGTAGATTAAGGTATTGCATTAGTCCCCACGGGGTTTCGTTGGACAGGCCTACCGCACGGACTTTGCCTTGCTGCACCAACTCACCCAATGCGCCCAATACTTCGGCAAACGGGGTGAAGGTTTCGCTTTCAGGCAGCCTGTGCACACCCAAGCGGCCAAAAAAGTTGGCTTGGCGCTCCGGCCAGTGCAGTTGGTATAAGTCTAGATAATCGGTATTGAGGCGCTGCAAGCTGGCTTCGCAGGCGGCAAAAATCTGGGCGCGGCTAAAGTTATTGCCGCCACGGATGTAGCTGTCTAGATTATTGTTGCCGGTGGGGCCGGCGATTTTGCTGGCCAGTACCACATCATCGCGCTTGCCGCGTGCTTTGAGCCAGCTGCCGATATAGCGCTCGGTGGTGGCGTAGGTTTGGGCATTGGGCGGCACCGGATACATTTCGGCGGTGTCGATAAAATTCACGCCGTGCGCGAGGGCGTAATCCAGTTGCTGATGGGCTTCGGCTTCGCTGTTTTGCTCGCCCCAGGTCATGCTGCCCAAGCAGATTTTGCTAACGGCGATGCCGGTATTGCCTAAGACTCTTTGCTCCATTCGGGTTTCCTTCCTTTATACCTTTAATATAATATAGATGTTGTTTTGTCGGTGCGCGGGGTGCACCCTACACAATTGACACCATACGGCAAACGCCAACACCCATACAATAAAAAGGCTGCCTGAAACCTTCTATTTTGGTTTCAGGCAGCCTTTGGTATGGCATTGGCGGTTTATTTAACGATTTGCACCAGCTCGCCGGCGGCGTATTTGTCGGCCATTTTTTCCAGCGGGATGGGTTTGATTTTGGCGGCTTGGCCGGCGCAGCCAAACGCAGTGTAGCGATCGATACACACGTCTTTCATGGCTTTTACGCTGGCGGCCAGGTATTTGCGCGGATCGAATTCGGCCGGGTGTTGCGCCAAAAAGCGGCGGATGGCGCCGGTGCTGGCCAAGCGCAAGTCGGTGTCGATGTTGACTTTGCGCACGCCGTGCTTAATGCCTTCCACAATTTCTTCCACCGGCACGCCGTAGGTTTCGCCGATGTTGCCGCCGTATTCGTTGATGATGGCCAGCCATTCTTGCGGCACGGAGCTGGAGCCGTGCATCACCAAGTGGGTGTTGGGCAGGTGCTGGTGGATTTCTTTAATGCGGTCGATGCGCAGCACGTCGCCATCGGGCTTGCGTGAGAATTTGTAGGCGCCGTGGCTGGTGCCGATGGCAATGGCCAGCGCGTCTACGCCGGTGTCTTTCACAAACTGCACGGCTTCGTCTACGCCGGTGAGCAATTGGCTGTGGTCGAGCACACCTTCGGCACCCACGCCGTCTTCTTCACCGGCCATGCCGGTTTCCAAATTGCCCAATACGCCGATTTCGCCTTCCACCGACACGCCGCAAGCATGGGCAAATTGCACTACGGTGCGAGTTACATCCACATTGTAGGCATAATCGGCCGGGGTTTTGCCGTCGCTTTTGAGCGAGCCGTCCATCATCACCGAAGAAAAACCCAATTGGATGGCGCGCTGGCATATGGCCGGGCTTGTGCCGTGATCTTGGTGCATCACCACCGGAATATGCGGAAATTCTTCGATGGCGGCCAAAATCAGGTGGCGCAAAAACGGCGCCCCGGCATATTTGCGCGCACCGGCGCTGGCTTGCACGATTACCGGCGCGTCTACTTCGCTGGCCGCTTCCATAATGGCGCGCATTTGTTCGAGGTTGTTGACATTAAACGCGGGCAAGCCGTATTGGTGCTCGGCGGCGTGGTCCAGCAGCTGGCGTAAAGACACAAGAGCCATGTTTCTCTCCGAAGGTGGGTTTATTCGCGGGCAATTATAGCAGTTTTAAGCGGATGCTTCAGGCTGCCTGAAACGATTACTTGGGCAACTGCGCATAAGCACTGGCGTCTTCCACCAGCATAATTGCCAACGGCCGCGTGGCCGGAAATGCCGCCAGCACAATCACCAGCATGGAAGTGAGGGGAATCGCCAAAATGGCACCGGCAACGCCCCACAGCGACGACCACAACGACAACGACACCAGCACCACAAACGGCGACAAATTCACCTGTTTGCCAATCATGTTCGGCTCCAGCACATTGCCCACAAACATTTGCGCTGCGGTAAGCAAGCCGGCCACCAGCAGCGTGGTTTGCACCGAGCCGAATTGCGCCAAGGTGAGCAATACGGGAAACAGCACCGCCAGCATGGAGCCAACATACGGGATATAGTTGAGCAGGCCAATCACCACCGCCCAAAACAGCGCATAATCCACGCCGCACAGCCACAAAATCAGCAGCGAAATCAGCGCCAAAATAATGTTGATGCCGGTTTTCACTGCCAAGTAGTCACCAATGCGCCGGTTGATGTCGGCCACCATGCGTTTGGTTTGCTCGGCACTGTCGTCGGGCAAGGCCATGGCCAGCTTGGCGGCAAAACGGCCGCGCTCGCTGGTGAGAAACAGCGCATACACCACCACCAACACCACCATCCCCGCCATCGCCCCCACGGATCCGAGCACAGAGCCAAATAACGACTGCATATTGATGCGGCCAATGGTGGCGGCGCGAATGCTCTGCCAATCCGGGTCATGGCTGATGCCGAAAAAGCCGGTGGTTGAGGTGAGCATGTGTTCCAAATTGGCTTGATAGCCCGGCGCCGTGGCCACCATTTTCTCGCCGGTAGTAATCACAATACTGGTGAGCCCCGCCACCACACCCACAAATCCGGCCAGCACCAGCAAGCGGCGCAACCATTCCGGCGTGCGCCCCAGCAAAGGCAGCCGCCCCAACCAGTCGGACAGGGTAATCAACACATACATGGAAATCACCGCCGCAATAATCGGCAGCAAAAAATTCTGACCGATCTTAAGCAAAAAACCCAGCAACACCACCAATAATAAAGACAGCACCAGCGTTTGCAACGGGTGCAGGCGGTGTTGGCGGAGTGGGTTTGCTTCGTTCATACTTGCCTCTGTGTGTTGTATGTTTGGCGTTTAACGGGCGTTATTGTAGCGTTGATTGTGTGGGTATTGCTGGCTCGCTGTTGCCGCCATTAGGTTAAAGGCTGCCTGAAAACCCTTCAGGCAGCCTCAAACACCACCACCGCAGCCTCATCCACCCATAATTTAACGCTATCGCCCACGGCGGGCGGGGTGGTGGTGGCGGGCAGCCATTGTTGCAGGGTGCCGTATTGCGGGTGCTGCCATTGCAGCCGCCACAAACCGGCTTGCGGGGCAGCGGCCAGCAGGGTGCTGGGGGTGCCTTGCGGATGGTGCAGGTGCAGCGCGGCTTGGGGGATATGGTGTTGCTCGGTTACATTGTCGCAGCCCAGCAAGCGGGCGGCGGCGGCGCTGGCGGGTTTGGCCAACAAATCGGCGGGGCTGCCTTGTTGCAGCCAGCGGCCATGGTCGAGCAGACACACGCGAGTGGCCAGTTGCAAGGCTTCGGTGGGGCTGTGGGTTACCATCACGGTGGGGCAAGGCTGTTGTTGCAGCAAGGCCAAGGTGAGCTGTTGCAATTGGCTGCGCAAATGGCTGTCGAGCGCGGAAAACGGCTCGTCTAGCAACAGGGCTTGCGGCCGGGTAACCAGCGCCCGCGCCAAGGCCACGCGCTGTTGCTCGCCGCCGGACAAGGCGCCGGTGCGGCGTTCGGCTTCGGCGGCCAGCCCCACTTGCGCCAAGATGTTGATGGCAGCAGCACGGGCGGCGGCCTTGCCCTGCCCTTGCATACGCAGGCCGAAAGCCACGTTTTGCCACACATTCAGGTGTGGCAGCAGCGCGTAGTCTTGAAACATCAGCGCAAAGCGGCGTTGTTCAGGCTGCCTGAAGGTGTAGTCGGCACCGTTAAAGCGGATTTGGCCGTGCTGCGGTGCCACCAATCCGGCGGCCATTTTCAGCAAAGTGGATTTGCCGCTGCCAGACGGCCCCAAGATGGCCACCAGCTCGCTTGCGCCCACGGCCAAATTGATGCCGTGGGCCACGGTTTTGTTGCCGTAGCGGTGGTGGATGTCAACCCATTCGAGCACGTTGCGTTCCTTTATCGGTGTGGCTATTCGCATCCAGCAAGGCAAACACCGCGATGGCCAGCAGCATCAATACGGCAGTGAGCACCATGGCGCGGTCGTAATTGTCTTGCCCGGCGGTGCTCAGGTGCTGATAAATCAAAGTAGTGAGCGTTTGCCATTCGGGGCGCGACAAAAACAAGGTGGCGGCAAATTCGCCCACACAAGTGGCCGCAGCCAAGGTAAGCCCGCGCCGCAGCGAAGGCAGCAGCAAGGGTGCGGTTACCCTGGTGGCTACCTGAAACGGTGAAGCGCCCAAGGTACGCGCCGCCGCGGCGTAGCCGGGCGGCAGCGCATCCCAAGCGGCGAGCAAGTCTTTGGTGATAAACGGATAGGCCAGCAAGGCATAAGTGGCCACCAGCAAGCTCAGCGATGCCGTCCACTGCGGATACAGCAGCAACACGCCAAACGCCACGCACACCGGCGACACCATAAACGGCAAAAAAGTGATGCTGCGCATCCATGCATGGCGGCGCGCCAAGGCGGCGTGGCTCACGCCCAGCAACAAGGCCAGCAGCATCGCCAACCCAGTGAAGCGTAGGGTATTGAAGGCTGCCTGAAGCGTGGCCGCATCCAGCAAAACCTGCCACGACGCCCCTGCTTGCGCCGCACGCCACGCAATCGCCGCCAGCGGCAACACGCAACACAATGCCAACAGCACCAAGGCCGCCGCCAACAACGCGTATTGACGCCAACCGCGCACCGGCTCAGGCAATGGCGGCTGCACCGGATTGGCGCCGGCAGCACGGCGGCTGAGCCAAGCATAGGCCAGCGCCGCCAGCAAGGTGATGGCCAACACCAGCCACACCAACACACTGGCTTCGTCCATCGCCAGCTCATAGGCAATCAACTGATAAATTTCCACTTCGATGGTGGCGTAATCGCTGCCGCCCAGCAGCAAGGCCAGCCCAAAGCCGGAAAAGCAATACAGAAACACCAAACACACGCCGCCCGCCAGCCACGGCAGCAACACCGGCCACTGCACCTGCCAAAAGCGCGTCCACGCGCCCGCACCCAAAGTTTGCGCCGCCCATAGCCGCGAAGCGGGTACCTGCAAAAAGCCTTGATACGCCGCCCGCACCAGCACCGGCAGGTTAAAAAACACATTGCCGTACAGCAGCAAATACGGCGTGTCTTGCCAACCCGGCCACAGCAAGCCGTGCGTACCAAACAAAGCCAACACGCCCATACCGGCCACCAGCGTGGGCATCACAAATGGCAGCATTAGCAAGCGCAACACCAGCGCGCGCCCGGCAAAATCAAACCGCGCCAACACCCATGCCAAAGGCGTGCCAATCAGCAACACCAATATGCACGTAATCAGCGCCTGCAACACCGTCCACGCAATGCGCCAACGCATATAGTCGTCGTCCAACAGCGCCCATGCCCAAGCACCGTCGCCATAGCGGCCGATGGCCAGCAGCGGCGCCACAATCATCAGCAGCAAAAAGCCGATGGGCAGCAAGGCGAGCAGCAGGCTGGCGCACAAGCGGCCAGCCGCTGCTCGGAGAGTGGTATCGGCAGCAATCATCAATAATATCTATCGCGCGGTTTAGCGCAAGCGGTTGAGCGGTATGGGGGTGGTTTGGCCGCCCACCAAAGTGAACAGCCAGTAGGCGCGGCGATCTTGATTGCGCACGCGGCAAAACGCCATCGCCACATTTTGAATACAGGCAAACGGATAAGCCTGCCATTGCGCGGGCAGCGTGGCTTTAAATCCTTTCACATCGGCCTCGCTAGACGCTTGCAAACGGCAATCGCCGCTGGCACGGCACACCGGCTGCCAATCGCCAGGCTCTTGCTTGCCGTCCATCATCCATTGCGGCCCTTACAAAAACAAGCGCATTTGGGTGGACAAAGGCTGCTCGGTTTGCGGGTGCAGCCATACATAGTCGCCCGCATCGGTGGCGTCCAAACCGGCGGCCAATACGGGCGCAGACAAACACAAGGCCGCCAATAAGGCCAATAGCTTACGGGGTTTGAGGATGTTCATGCTGGCCATCTCCTGAAGTTAAAAGGCTACCTGAAAGCATTATCGACAACCCTACCGTGATACAACACAGTTTCAGGCAGCCTTAAAGGCTGCCTGAAACCTTGAACACCCTTGCTGTTAACGTAATACCGTGCGAATCCAACGGCTCACCCATTGCCGTTGTTTGTCGGCCATATCGGCGGCAGACGGCTGGGCATATTGGCCGGGCACTTGGGCAAACTCAAACACCTTAGGCAGCGGTGTACCGCTTACCGCCGGATACACCCACATTTGCTCCGGCACGGCTTTTTGCACCGCGTCAGACTGTAAATACTGCACCAGCTTGGCCGCCAGCTGCGGCTGTTTGGCTTTGTTCAGCACCGCCGCACCTTCAACCTGGCGGAACACCCCGCCTTTTAAAAACAAATTGCCGGTGGGCGGGGTGGTGTATTTGCCTTTGCTGAAATGCACTTCGGCAGCGGGGCTGGTGGCATAGCTCACCACCAGCGGGCGGCTACCGCCGTTTTGGCTGAAGTCGGTGTAATAAGCATCGCTCCAGCTTTTGCTCACCTTTACCCCGTTTTGGCGCATTTGTGCCCACCATTGAAACGCACGTGTTTCGCCCATGTCGGCAATATTGGCCATCAAAAACGCCAAGCCGGGGCTGGAGGTGCCGGGATTGGGCATCACCAGCAAATCCTTATAGGCCGGCGTGGCCAAATCGGCCAAGGTTTTGGGCAGTGGCTTGTTGTTTTTCTGGAACCACGCCTTATCATAATTGAGCACCACATAGCCGTAATCCACCGCCAGCGCATGGGGCAAATCGGCGGCCACGGCACGGCTGGCGGGCTGTTTGGCCGCCAAAATACCCGCTTGGCGCGCCTTGGCGATATTGCTGTTGTCTAAGCCGTATACCGCATCGGCAATCGGTGCGGCGCGGCTTAAAATCAGCTTATTGAGCATTTCATTGCCGCTGCCCACTTTAATCACCGACACCTTGGCTTTATTGTCTTGCTCAAATTTGGCCAGCACTTCTGCGGGCAAGGCAAATGATTTGTGCACCGCCAGCCGCACTTCGGTTTGCGCTTGCGCCCAAGCACTGCCCAGCAACAAGGCAATTGATAACAGGGATTTCATGGCTTTCATGGCTTGCTCCGCGTTAATGTGTTTTAATTCCGTGCATGATACCGTTAACTGCCGCACAGCAAAAGCACTGCCCGCCACCGCACCACGCCACCGTATGGTTGTTTGACCTCGACAACACCCTGCACCATGCCGATGCGGGCATTTTTTACATCATCAACCGCGCCATGACCGCCTATCTGGCCAGCGCACTGCAACTGAGCGTTCAGGCAGCCTCCGACTTACGCCAAGATTATTGGCACCGCTACGGCGCCACCTTGGCCGGTTTGCAGCAGCACCACCCGCACATCGACATTGGCGATTTTTTGCAAGCCAGCCATCCCTTGGCCGAAATCCTGCCTGCGCTCAAGCCAATGGCGCATTTGCAGCCGGTATTGGCCAGCCTGCCCGGACGCAAAGCCGTGTTTTCCAACGGGCCGTCGTTTTATGTGCAAGCCCTCATTACACAACTGGGCATCGGCAGCCATTTCGAAGCCCTATTCGGCACCGACGACTTCGGCCTCTATTACAAACCGGCCACAGCCGCTTATTTAAAGGTGTGCGCCCGGCTGCACACCCATCCCGCGCACTGCATTATGGTGGACGACAGCGCTGAAAATCTGCGCACAGCCAAAGCCTTGGGCATGCGCACAGTGTGGTTTGGCGCACAGGCGCACCCACTGCCGTTTGTGGACGTGGCCGTTGCCGACCTGCCCGCGCTGCAGCGGCAAGCTGCTGTACTGGCGCCGGATTAAGGTTTAAAATGCGCTGTTAATAAATATATTATTCTAAGGAACACCCCATGCGCTTATTTACCCTGTTTTCCGCCCTGCTGGCTCTGGCCGGCTGCACTTGGGAAACCTATCAAGACCAAAGCGGCCACACCGGCCTGCGCCCCAAATACGAAGCCGGCACCCGCGTGGCCTATGAAGACGGCAGCTATGCCCACGACCAGCGCTACAACAGCCTGCGCCCGGTGCCCCACGCCCTCACCCCCGGCAAAAAAGCCGCCGCCGAACCTGCACCGCGCACCAACTGGCCGCAAACGCCTTAATTTATGGATTTGCTTTCAGGCAGCCTTACTCATACCAATTCTATAAAATAAGATAACAAGGCGGCGAGCTGAAGACAGTACAAGTAGTACGGCAAGGCGAGCCAACGCAGTTAGGTTATTTTATATAATTGGTATCAGTATTAAATAAGGCTGCCTGAAACCTTGTTTGAGATTAGATTTATGTCCACACCGTTAAATATCGTTATTCTGGCCGCAGGCAAAGGCACGCGCATGTATTCGCAGCTGCCCAAAGTGCTGCATGAAATCGGCGGGCGCAGCATGTTGGCACGCGTCATCAGCACCGCGCAAAGCCTCAACCCCGAGCGCATCTGCGTGGTGATTGGCCATGGCAAAGAGTTGGTGCGCCAGCGCATCAACGCCGATGTGACTTGGGTGGAGCAAAACGAACAGCTCGGCACCGGCCACGCCGTTAAAACCGCCCTGCCCCATTTAAGCCCGCACGGGCGTACCTTGGTGCTCTACGGCGATGTGCCGCTCACCGACAGCCAAACCCTGCAAGCACTGCTGGATACGGCGGGCAACGAAGTGGGCCTACTCACCGATGTATTGGCCAAGCCCACAGGCTATGGGCGCATCATCCGCGAAAACGGCCAAGTGGTGGCGATTGTGGAAGAAAAAGACGCCAACGCCGCCCAAAAAGCCATCACCGAAACCAATACCGGCATGTTTGTGCTGCCCAACGCCCGCTTGGCCAATTGGCTCAACGCCCTGCAAAGCAACAATGCCCAAGGCGAATATTACCTCACCGATGTGATTGCCTTGGCCAATGCCGACGGCGTGGCGGTGCATCCGCAGCAAGTACGCGCCAGCCATCTGGCCGCCGGGGTCAACAACAAACAGCAACTGGCCGAGCTGGAACGCATCTTCCAGCGCGAGCAGGCCGAAGCCTTATTAAGCGCCGGCATCACCCTGCGTGATCCGGCCCGCTTCGATTTACGCGGCAGCCTCAGCCACGGGCAAGACGTGGTGCTTGATGTCAACGTGGTGCTGGAAGGCGATGTAGTGCTGGGCGACGGTGTGAAAATCGGCGCCAACTGCGTGATTCGCAACGCCCACATTGGCGCCGGCAGCCGCATAGCCCCGTTTTCGCATCTGGAAAATTGCAGCGTGGGCCGCAATGGCCGCATCGGCCCGTTTGCGCGCCTGCGTCCGCAAGCGCAATTGGGCGACGATGTGCACATCGGCAACTTTGTTGAAGTGAAAAACACCGTGATGGGCACCGGCAGCAAAGCCAACCACTTAACCTATCTGGGCGATGCCGACGTAGGCGAATACAGCAACATCGGTGCAGGCACCATCACCTGCAACTACGACGGCGTCAACAAATTCAAAACCACCATCGGCAGCCAGGTGCGCATCGGCTCCGGCACCATGCTTGTAGCACCGGTGAGCGTGGGCGATAAAGCCACCACCGGTGCAGGCAGCGTAATCACCAAACCCTGCCCCGCCGACAAACTCACCCTCAGCCGCAGCCGCCAAACCACCATCGAAGGCTGGGTGCGACCGGAGAAACCAGATACCCAATAAATATTTTCAGGCAGCCTGCCTGAAAATAGAACCCAATCGCCTGCACATCACGAAAGCATCCAATGAAAAACATCTTGATACCGGCATTACTCAGCTTAACCATCACAGGATGTGGCGCACTTCAAAAGCACCACGGCATTAATTGGCACTCTCCTTCACCCTGCCCTGCCCCTACAGCTGAGCAAGTCGACAGCTCCGGCAGGCTGTCGATTCAGAAAGGTACTGTATATAAATGTCAAATCCAGCCTTATGTCAGCAATATGGCCTGTGTAGGCATTACGGATGCTGATCATGCAGATGGCGTGTTGTGCCAAAATGGCGAAGGTGCTTCAATTTTGTTTTTATTTGACCAAAACGGCGCTCTGAAAAAGCATATATCAAACCCGACTAACCCAAAGCGCTCATCACAGCCATGATGCACAAAATACGTTCAAACGCTTTATATTGATTCAAACCATCAGGATAAAAACAATCATGCTGCGAACATTATTCAACACCTTTGCCGTTATACTGCTGCTCAGCGCCTGTGCCGCCGCACCTTCATTGCAAACACAAATGCAAACACTGGGGCACCATGCCCAAGCTCATGGCAACGGTCAGCTATTGATTGTGCAGGTGCCCGCTGCCGACAATCCGATTTCCAACGGCATGATAATTGCATCCTTGGAAAGCGGTAGTACATCCAACGCCGCCCGCCAAATTACCGAATTGCTGGGCAACAATATTGCCGCCATCGGCATTGTGGGCAATAGCGGCACCGTCAATGCCGCCACATTAAAACGGGCTTTGCACGACTACCCGGGTCAAAGCCGCGCGGTGATATATCTGCTGGGTCAATCCGGTGAAGCAAATGCCGCCTTACAGCAGGCAGCTAAGACCAAAGGGGTTACCCTTATACCGATAGCCCAACCCTAAAATTGAAATGCAGATAAGGCTGCCTGAAAAACACTTATCTTACGCAGTAATACCCTGATTTTTATTGATTAAGGACACACACCATGTGCGGCATCGTTGGCGCCATCCGCGCCCACCACAATGTGGTTGATTTTCTCACCGACGGCCTGAAACGGCTGGAATACCGTGGCTACGACTCCTCCGGCATTGCCGTGCGCACCGCCAACGGCATCGAACGCGTGCGCCGTGTTGGCCGCGTGGCCTTGATGGCCGAAGCCGCGGTAGCCGAGGGCGTGCACGGCCACTTGGGCATCGGCCACACCCGCTGGGCCACCCACGGCGGCGTTACCGAGCCCAATGCCCACCCGCATGTATCCGGCCAAGCCGAGCAACAAATCGCCGTGGTGCACAACGGCATTATCGAAAACTTCGAAGCCGAGCGCACCCGCCTGCAAGGCTTGGGCTACACGTTTGAATCGCAAACCGACACCGAAGTGATTGCCCACAGCATCCACCACGAATACCGCCACAACGGCCACAACCTGTTTACCGCCGTTCAGGCAGCCTGCGCCCGCTTTCACGGCGCCTACGCCATCGGCGTGATTGCCAACGACCAGCCAAACCTGATGGTGGCCGCGCGCATGGGCTGTCCGCTGCTGGTGGCGCTGAGCGACGACGAAACCTTTATCGCCTCCGATGTATCCGCCGTGATTGCCTTCACCCGCCGCGTGGTGTTTTTGCAAGACGGCGACATCGCCGAGCTGACCAGCAACGGCATTGCCAAATTGGTTGACCGCAGCGGCGCCGAAGCAGAGCGCAGTGTTAAAGTGTCTGAGCTGTCGTTGGCCTCGCTTGAGCTTGGCCCCTACAGCCACTTTATGCAAAAAGAAATCCACGAGCAGCCCAAAGCCGTGAGCGACACCGCCGAAGTGTTTATGCTGGGCGGCTTTGAGCCGGAAAACTTTGGCAGCAAGGCTCGCGCGGTGTTCAACGATTGCCACAGCATCAAAATCCTTGCCTGCGGCACCTCCTACTACGCCGCTCTCACCGCCAAATATTGGCTGGAGGCCATTGCCCGTATTCCCACCGATGTGGAAATCGCCAGCGAATACCGCTACCGCAGCGTGATTGCCGACCCCAAACAGCTCGTTATCACCATTTCCCAATCCGGCGAAACGCTGGACACCATGGAAGCACTGAAATACGCCCAATCGCTCGGCCACCGCCACAGCTTGGCCATCTGCAATGTAATGGAATCGGCCCTGCCGCGCGAAAGCGAATTGGTGCTCTACACCCGCGCCGGTGCCGAAGTCGGCGTGGCCTCCACCAAAGCCTTCACCACCCAACTGGTGGCTCTATTTGGCCTGGCGGTTACCCTAGGCAAACTGCGCGGCCATGTTGATGCCGCCCAAACCCAAGCCTACACCGAAGAGCTGCGCCAATTGGCCGGCAGCATCCAGCACGCGCTTAATTTGGAGCCGCAAATCGCCGCCTGGGCACAGCAATTCGCCCACAAAGCCAACGCCCTGTTTTTGGGGCGCGGCATTCACTACCCGATTGCCCTCGAAGGCGCGCTCAAGCTCAAAGAAATCACCTACATCCACGCCGAAGCCTACCCCGCCGGCGAGCTGAAACACGGCCCCTTGGCATTGGTTGACGAAAACATGCCGGTGGTGGTGATTGCCCCCAAAGACGGCCTGTTGGACAAAGTGAAAGCCAATATGCAGGAAGTGGCCGCACGCGGCGGCGAGCTGTTTGTGTTTACCGACCTAGACAGCGACTTCAACGCCAGCGAGGGCGTGCACGTGATCCGTACCCCGCGCCATATGGGCATTCTCTCCCCCATCGTCCACACCATCCCCGTACAACTGCTCTCTTACCACACGGCTCTCGTGCGCGGCACCGATGTCGACAAACCGCGTAACTTGGCCAAGTCGGTTACGGTGGAATAAACACGGTTATTGCCAATAGCAAAAGGCTGCCTGAAACACAATTTCAGACAGCCTTTTGCTTATCAAAAAACCGATATCAAACTCACCCCGCCCCCAACACCCACAGCCACCCATTCAACGCCGCCACGCCGATAATCATACTCACCAGCACGTTGCGCCATTGGCGGTAGCTCAGCCACACGCACAGCAGCGCCAGAATTTCGGCGGCCAGATACAGCGGCTGGGCGGTGGCTTTGTTGAGGCTTAAGCTGGCCAGTATCAGCAAGGTCATCACGCTGAGCGGCAGGGCGAAGTTAAGCGCGTGCAGCAGAGCGGATTTGAGCCAGGCTTTGGGCAGCAATACCGGCGCGGCACGCAGCAAAAAGGTGACTGCGCCCATGGCCAACACCGCCAGCAGCCAGCCCCAATATTGCGCACTCATGCCGCATCTCCTTTATCCGGGTGCGTATGTGCACCTTTACCCGGCCACCATGCCCGCAACACAATGCCCAGCACGCACAAGCCCACCGCCACCAGCAGCAGGTATTGGGTGGTGAGCACTTTAGCCAGCGCAAAGGCCAGCAGTGCCAGCACACACGGCCACCATACTTTTTTGCTTTGGTATTGCTCGTAGGCCAGAATCAAAAACAAGCAGGCCAAGGCGAAATCCAGATGCGGCACCAAGTCGTTTAAGCCTGCGCCAATGCCCACGCCGATTAAGGTGGCCGCGCACCAGTAAAGCTGGTTTAAAAACACAATGCGGCTAAATAAGGGCTGGCGCAGGGCTTCAGGCAGCGTGGTGAGGACGGAAAAGCTTTCGTCGGTGAGTGCAAACAAGGCATAGGCACGCTCGGCCTTGTTGAGCGGCAGATGAGGCAGCAGCGGCAGGCCGTAAAAAATATGGCGCAGGTTAATCACCAGCGCATTAAGGGTGAGGGTGAGCACGCCTGCGCCGCTGGCCAGCAGCGGAATCGACGCATATTGCGCCGCACCGGAATACAGAATCACACTCAATGCCAGCGCCAGCCAAGCGGGCAAACCGGCAGCGCTCATCAGCACGCCAAAGGCGATACCGGCGGGGATATAGCCCATGGCCACCGGGGCGCTGTGCTTTAAGGCCAAGCGCCAGCGTTGGCGGGCAGATAAGGGGGTGATGGTGTTCACGTTGGCGGTTTGATGGTGTATCAATAATGCGGTGGGATTTCGTCTGCTGCCGACACGGATACATCGGTATCCGCATTCTTTTCAGGCAGCCTTTGGTACAACAGCCGCAATTGCGCTTGTTGCAAATCGAGGGTTTGCTGCAAGCGTGCCACAGTGTCGCTTAAACCTTGCAGTAATTCTTCTTGTAAGGCTGCCTGAATTTCCAGCTCAATAATACGCTGTTCCATTTGCTGTTCCATTTATTCTTGTTCCATTTGCTCTGGGGCATCCATATTTACAGCACCATGGCCGCAATCCAGCCAAACACCATCAGCGGCAGATTGTAGTGGAGAAAGGTGGGCAATACGGTGTCGCGCATGTGGTCGTGCTGGCCGTCTACATTCAAACCGGCGGTGGGGCCGAGCGTGGAATCAGACGCAGGCGAACCGGCATCGCCCAGCGCACCGGCGGTGCCGATAATCGCCACCGTGGCCAGCGGCGAAAAGCCCATGCTGATGCACAACGGCACATAAATGGCGGCAATAATCGGCAAAGTGGAAAACGAGCTGCCGATGCCCATGGTGACCAGCAAGCCCACCGCCAACATGGCCAGCGCCGCCATGCCTTTATTGTGGCCGAACATGGCTGCCGAAGCATCCACCAGCGGCTTGATTTCGCCGGTGGCTTTCATCACTTCGGCAAAGCCTTGCGCGGCAATCATAATAAAGCCAATCATCGCCATCATTTTAATGCCTTGGTTGAACACCGAATCGGCATCGCCCCACCGCACCACGCCGGTGGCCATAAACACCGCAAAGCCGAGCATGGCACCCAGCAGCAAAGAATCGGCCCACAATTGCACCACAAACGCCACCGCAATCGCCGCCACCGCCACCAAGCTGCGGTAGGCCGAAGGCGGCGCCGTATTGAGCGCCTGTTGCGCCGCGGCGGTGTCCACCGTGGTGGTTTGATATTGGCGCGGGCGGCGGTAGCTCACCAACACCGCCAGCAGCAAACCGGCCACCATGCCCAAGGCCGGAATCGCCATGGCCTGCATCACATTGATGCCCGCCACGCTCATGCCGCCTTTTTCAATATTGCCCAACAAAATCTGGTTCAAAAAGATGTCGCCAAAGCCCACCGGCAAATACATATAAGTGGTCACCAAGCCGAAAGTCATCACGCAGGCCAGTAAGCGGCGGTCAATCTGCAAGCGGTTAAACACCAGCAGCAAGGGCGGAATCAGCAAGGGAATAAAGGCAATGTGGATGGGAATCAGGTTTTGGCTCATGATGCTCATCGCCAGCAAAGCCAGCAGCAAGCCCCATTTCACCTTATTGATGCCGCTTGGCACATGGTCTTGGCGTGTGCCGCCGTCCATGCGCCGAATCAGCCAATTGGCCAATTGCTGCGGCAAGCCGGAATGGGCAATCGCCACGGCAAACGCCCCCAGCATGGCATACGACAAGGCAATTTGCGCCCCACCGGCCAAGCCGTCTTGAAACGCCTTCATGGTATCGGCCAAACCCAAGCCGCCCAGCAAACCGCCCGCCAAAGCGCCCAGCACTAGGCTAAGCACCACATGCACACGCGCCAGCGACAAAGCCAGCATCACGATTACGGCAATTACCACAGCATTCATTGGTTTTCCCTTTTTTATTGATGATACCAATTCTACAAAATAACCTAACTGCGTTGGCTCGCCTTGCCGTACTACTTGTACTGTCTTCGGCTCGCCGCCTTGTTATATTATTTTGTAGAATTGGTATGACTTTAATTATTATTCGATTTTATTATTCGGGCTTCAAACCGCCGCGAAAGGCTGCCTGAAGCCGCTATTTTCATCGGCAAACAAAAGCCTGCATCATACCTCAAGCCACGATGTGCAGCCAGTATTGCACTGCAACATCTGCCCATATTGCCACGAGCAATACAACACGGCTACCATGGTTCTCCTATAGCGCAATGCATAACAAAGTGCTACGGCGTTGCTGCCGTTTCAGGCAGCCTTTTCAGGACACCCCCATGCACCCGTCTTTCGACACCGATTACTTTATCGTTGGCTCAGGCTTTGGCGGCAGCGTGTCGGCCTTGCGGCTGGCCGAAAAAGGCTACCGCGTTACCGTGGCCGAGCAAGGCCGCCGCTTCAGCCCGGCCGATATGCCCGCCAGCACTTGGGACGTGCGCCGTTTTTTGTGGCTGCCGGCGCTGGCCTGCCGTGGTTTTTTCGCCTTGCGCCTGTTTAAACACATGCTGGTGCTGCACGGCAACGCCGTGGGCGGCGGCTCCATCACTTATGCCAATACCTTGCTGGTGCCGAATACCGGCGTGTGGCAACACGGCACTTGGGCGGGTTTGCGTCCGTGGGGCAACATCATGCCCACGCATTATCAACGCGCCGAAGCCATGCTCGGCGTCACCACCAACCCCATTTTGGCCGATGCCGACCACACCTTGCAGCGGCTGGCCAGCGCAGCCGGTGTGGGCAACAGCTTTTACGCCACCCGTGTGGGCGTTTATTTCGGCATCAACGACCAACACACCCATCCGCCGCACAACGGCGACCCCTACTTTAATGGCAACGGCCCGCCGCGCCAGCCCTGCACCGCTTGCGGCGGCTGCATGGTGGGCTGTCGTTATCGTGCTAAAAACACCCTCGATTACAACTATCTCTATCTGGCCGAACGGCAAGGCGCGCAAGTGTTGGCGCAAAGCCGCGTTATCCGCATTGCGCCTTTGGGTGCCGCGCAAGACGGCAGCAGCGGTTGGCGCATCACCGTTAAGCCGTTCAGGCAGCCTGAGCAGCACTACACCGCCGCCCATGTGATTGTGTCCGCCGGCAGCCTTGGCACCCAAAAGCTGTTGTTTGCCATGAAGCAGCAAGGTTATTTACCGCGCTTGTCTGCCGCCTTGGGGCGCAATGTGTTCACCAATGCCGAGTCGCTCATCGGCATCCGTTTCCCCGGCTGTAGTGAAGATTTTTCGCGCGGCATTGCCATTGGCTCCGGCATCCATCTGGCCGACGGCACCCATATTGAAGCCACCCGTTTCCCCGCCGGATCCGACATTGCCAGCCTGCTGGGCACTTTAATGAACCACAGCCGCCACGGGCGCTTGCGTCTGCATCAATGGCTGGGGGCCTTTATCCACGGCTGGCTCACCCGCCCACGGCGCATGTGGCAGGCGCTACGCCCGAAAAACATGGCGCGTGAATCGTTGATTTTGCTGTGTATGCAAACCGCACCGCAGCCGCTCAATATGGTGTGGCAACGCCGTTGGTATTGGCCGTTTGCACCGATGTTGGCCACCGAAGGCGCGGCTATTCCCGCCTATATTCCCGCCGCCAGCGATTTTGCTTTTCAGGCAGCCCAAGCGCAGCAAGGCAACGCTTTTACTTGTGTGGCCGATGTGTTTCTCAATATTCCCGCCACCGCCCACTGCATGGGTGGTGCCGCACTGGCGGCCACGCCCGAGCACGGCGTCTGCGATGCGCAACACCGTGTGTTCGGCTACCAAAACCTGTATATTATTGACGGTGCCAATATTTCGGCCAATCTTGGCGTCAACCCCAGCCTCACCATTGCCGCGCTGGCCGAAGCCGCCATCAGCACCATCCCTGCAAAAGAAAGCCGCCATGACCCAGCCCAACCCCCTGCAAGCCCGGTTTGACCCGCTTTATCAAGCCTCGCGCCAACACACCGACGTGCCGTGGCCGCTGCGTCAACAGCGCTTGCAGCAATTAGCACGCATGGTGCGTGAACACCGCCACGCCATTGCCGACGCAATTCATGCCGACTTTGGCAACCGCAGCCGCCACGAAACCGACTTGCTCGAAGTTTTCCCCACCTTGGCGGGCATCCGCCACGCCCTCAAACACGGCAAACAGTGGATGCGACCGCGCAAAGTGGCCACCGATTGGTGGTTTTGGCCGGCGCGCAACCGCATTTTGCCGCAGCCCTTGGGCGTGGTCGGCATTATCGCGCCGTGGAATTATCCGCTGTTTCTCACCACCGGCCCCCTCATTGCCGCCTTGGTGGCAGGCAATCGCGCCTTGGTGAAAACCTCCGAACACGCCCCCGCCTTTGGCCAGTGGCTGGCGCACACCGTGCCGCAGTATTTTGCCGATAACGAGCTGGCGATTATTGAAGGCGATGCCGATGTAGCCGCCGCCTTCAGCGCCCTGCCCTTCGACCACCTGCTGTTTACCGGCTCCACCGCCGTGGGGCGGCTGGTGATGCGCGCCGCCGCCGCCAACCTCACCCCGGTAACGCTGGAGCTGGGCGGCAAATCGCCCACGCTGATTTTAGACGATGCCGATTTAGATCAAGCGGTGGCGCGGGTGATGAGCGGCAAATTGGTGAACGCCGGGCAAACCTGCATCGCGCCCGACTATGTGCTGCTGCCGCCAGCGCTTCAGGCAGCCTTTATCGAAAAAGCCCGCGCTTGGGTGGCACAACACTACCCCAACCTAGCCGCCAACCGCGACTACAGCCACATCATCAACCCCACCCAATTGGCGCGCCTGCAAGGCTATTTGCAGCAAGCCGCCGCCGCTGGCGCCGAAATCGTGCCGCTGGTTCCCGACGCAACAAACCAAAATGCCGGCAACAGCACCCTATTGCCACCGCATATTGTGTGCAACACCCCCGCCCACAGCCCGCTGATGCAGGAAGAAATCTTCGGCCCGTTGTTGCCGCTGGTGCCCTACCAACAGCTCGACGAAGCGCTGGAATACATCCGCGCCCGCCCGCGCCCCTTGGCCTTATATGTATTCGGCAAAGCACAGGCGCAAATCGACCACGTGCTGCGCAACACCGTTTCCGGCGGCGTGAGTGTGAACGACACCCTGTTTCATGTGGCACAAGAAAATCTGCCTTTCGGCGGCGTGGGTGCATCCGGCATGGGCGCCTACCACGGCCGCACCGGTTTTGACACCTTCTCCCATCTGAAGCCGATATTCACCCAAGCCAAACGCAACGGCATGGGCTTGCTGGCACCGCCCTACGGCAAAACATTTGCTGCCATATTGAAAATCCTGTTGCGTTAAATCACCGCATTAAAGGCTGCCTGAAACGGTTTCAGGCAGCCTTGTATCATAAAAACACACCCACAAAAAAAGCACGGCTGTAAGCCGTGCTTTGTTAGAACATTGCGGTTCTTATTTCTTATGAGCGCGCAGGTAATCCAGCGTTTTCAGCTGTGCAATGGCAGCAGCCAATGCCGCTTGTGCCGCAGCCAGCGATTTCTCGTCTTTGGCGGCATGAATGCCGGATTCGGCGGCTTTTTTGGCTTCTTCGGCGCGTTTTTGATCCATCTCGGCACTGCGCACCGCACAATCGGCCAACACCGTCAGCTTGGTGGGTTGCACCTCCAAAACACCGCCGGAAACCGCCACCAGAACTTCTTCTTTCTGGCCGGGCACCGTCAAACGCAAAGCACCGGGACGCACCAAGCTCATAATCGGTTCGTGGCGCGGGTAGATACCCAGCTCACCTGTTTGGGTGGGCACCACCACAAAGCTGGCCTCACCCGAAAAGATGTTCTCTTCGTTGCTCACCACTTCCACTTGCATGGTACTCATTCAGCGCCTCCTTAGTTTAAGGTCTTGCCTTTTTCGACAGCTTCTTCAATGCCGCCCACCATGTAAAACGCCTGTTCCGGCAGGTGGTCGTATTCACCACTCAAAATGGCTTTAAAGCCTTTGATGGTGTCGCGCAGCGATACGTATTTGCCGGGCGAACCGGTAAACACTTCGGCCACGTGGAAGGGCTGCGACAAGAAACGTTGGATTTTGCGTGCACGCATCACGGTCATTTTGTCTTCGTCAGACAATTCGTCCATACCCAAAATGGCGATGATGTCGCGCAATTCCTTGTATTTCTGCAAGGTAGACTGCACACCGCGTGCCACATCGTAATGCTCTTGACCCAACACCATTGGATCCAGTTGGCGTGAAGTGGAGTCCAGCGGGTCTACAGCCGGGTAAATACCCAAAGAGGCAATATCACGGCTCAATACCACAGTGGCATCCAAGTGGGCAAACGTGGTGGCGGGCGACGGGTCGGTCAAGTCATCCGCCGGTACGTATACGGCTTGAATCGAGGTAATCGAACCGGTTTGCGTAGAAGTAATGCGCTCTTGCAAACGGCCCATCTCCTCGGCCAGTGTCGGCTGGTAGCCCACCGCAGACGGCATACGACCCAACAAGGCAGATACTTCGGTACCGGCCAAGGTGTAGCGGTAGATGTTATCCACGAAGAACAACACGTCGCGGCCTTTGCCGTTTTCGTCTTTTTCGTCGCGGAAGTGTTCGGCCATGGTCAAGCCGGTGAGCGCCACGCGCAGGCGGTTGCCCGGCGGTTCGTTCATCTGGCCGTACACCATCGCCACTTTGTCCAGTACGTTGGAGTCTTTCATCTCATGGTAGAAGTCGTTGCCTTCACGGGTACGCTCACCCACACCAGCAAACACCGACAAACCGCTGTGCGCTTTGGCAATGTTGTTGATCAACTCCATCATGTTTACGGTTTTGCCCACACCGGCACCACCGAACAAGCCCACTTTACCGCCCTTGGCAAACGGGCACAGCAAGTCGATTACCTTGATGCCGGTTTCCAAAATTTCGGTAGAGCTCGACAATTCGTCGAACTTGGGGGCTTCTTGGTGAATGGCGCGGCGTTGCTGCTCGCCGATGGGGCCGGCTTCATCCACCGGATTGCCCAACACGTCCATAATGCGACCCAGAGTGGCCTTGCCCACCGGCACGCTGATGCCAGCGCCGGTATTGCTCACGGCCAGGCCGCGTTTCAGACCGTCGGTACTGCCCATGGCAATGGTACGCACCACACCGTCACCCAGAAGCTGTTGCACTTCCAGAGTCAGGTCGGTATCCACCAATTTCAGGGCGTCATACACATTCGGAATGGCATTGCGCGGGAACTCTACGTCCACCACGGCGCCAATGATTTGTACGATTTTGCCTTGGCTCATTATCGTATCCTATTTTATTGACCGTACCGCCGCCCTTAAACGGCAGCGGCACCGGCCACAATTTCTGACAATTCTGTGGTAATTGCGGCTTGGCGTGATTTGTTGTACACCAAACGCAATTCCTTAATCGCGTTGCCGGCATTGTCGGTGGCCGCTTTCATGGCCACCATACGGGCTGCCTGTTCGGAAGCCATGTTCTCACTCAATGCCTGATACACCACAGACTCTAAATAACGGCGAACCAAATACTCAAGCACCGCGGCAGGCGTGGGTTCATACACATAATCCCAGCTGTATTCCCGGTCTTGCGGCACTTCGTTCAACACATTCTGACCAATCGGTAGCAAGGTTTCCAAGTGCTGCTCCTGACGCATGGTGTTGACAAACCCAGAGTACACCAGGTGAATCACATCCAGATCGCCATCGGCATAGCGCTTGAAAATCTCGGTTAAGGGGCCCAGCAGTGTTTCCATTTTCGGGGTATCCCCCAAATTGGTTGCACTGGCAATCACATCCAAACCCACGCGATTGCAAGCCGCCAAACCTTTGCTGCCCAAACACACGGTTTCCACTGCCACGCCTTGCTGTTGGTATTCTTGCACTTGGGCAAAGAATTTCTTCAGCAAATTGGCGTTCAAACCACCGCACAAACCTTTGTCGGTGGTAATCAGGATAAAGCCGGCCCGTTGTACGGTGTCGCGGCGTTCCAGAATCGGCAAACCGTGGTCGGTTTCGGTTTGAGCCAGATGGCTCATCACCAAACGCACTTTTTGGGCATACGGACGCGCCAGGCGCATCCGTTCCTGAGTCTTCCGCATTTTAGAGGTAGACACCATCTGCATCGCTTTGGTGATCTTTTGGGTATTCTGAACACTGCGAATCTTGGTGAGAATCTCTTTACCTACTGCCATTGCAGACTCCTTTCAGTGGCGCTTACGCTTGGTAGTTGTAAGACGCTTTGAAGGTCTTCATGGCTTCGGTCAGCACTTTCTCGTTCTCGTCGCTCATGGCACCTGAAGTATTGATGGCTTCCAAAACCGCCGGATTTTGTGTGCGCACATGACCCAAAAACTCTGCTTCGAATGCCAAGGCTTTAGACACCGGCACGTCTTCGTAAGAGCCGTTGTTAATCGCCCACAAGGTCAGCGCCATTTCAGCAGTATTCAGCGTGCTGAATTGTTTTTGTTTCATCAATTCGGTAACCACTTCGCCGTGTTGCAATTGCTTGCGGGTGGCTTCGTCCAAATCAGAAGCAAATTGCGAAAACGCCGCCAATTCGCGGTACTGTGCCAAAGCCAAGCGAATACCGCCGCCCAGTTTTTTAATTACCTTGGTTTGTGCCGCACCACCCACACGTGACACCGAAATACCGGCGTTGATGGCCGGGCGGATGCCTGAGTTGAATAGGTCGGTTTCCAAGAAAATCTGGCCGTCGGTGATGGAAATCACGTTGGTGGGGACGAATGCAGACACGTCGCCAGCCTGAGTTTCGATAATCGGCAAGGCCGTGAGCGAACCGGTTTTGCCGGTTACTTCGCCATTGGTGAGACGTGCCACTTCATCCGCATTGATGCGTGAAGCGCGCTCCAACAAGCGGCTGTGCAAATAGAATACGTCACCCGGGTAGGCTTCACGACCGGGCGGACGGCGCAGCAGCAACGAAATTTGACGGTAGGCCACGGCTTGTTTAGACAAGTCGTCATACACAATCAAGGCATCTTCGCCGCGGTCACGGAAAAATTCACCCATGGTACAGCCGGCATACGGTGCAATAAATTGCAACGCCGCCGCTTCAGAGGCGGTAGCCGCCACCACAATAGTGTGACCCATGGCACCATGTTCTTCCAGTTTGCGCACCACGTTGGCAATGGATGAGGCTTTTTGACCCACCGCCACATAGATACACACCACACCGGTGCCTTTTTGGTTCACAATCGCATCCAGCGCCACGGCAGTTTTACCGGTTTGGCGGTCGCCAATGATCAGCTCACGCTGGCCGCGACCCACCGGCACCATGGCGTCAATCGCCTTCAGGCCGGTTTGCATCGGCTGGTCTACCGATTGACGCGCAATCACACCCGGGGCGATTTTTTCAATCGGGGCAGTTTCGGTGGCGTTAATCGGGCCTTTGCCGTCAATCGGCTGACCCAAGGCGTTGACCACACGGCCAACCAATTCGCGGCCAATCGGCACTTCCAGAATGCGGCCGGTGCAGGTAACGGTGTCACCTTCTTTAATGTGCTCGTATTCACCCAATACCACGGCGCCCACGGAGTCACGCTCCAAGTTCATGGCCAAGCCGAAGGTATTGCCGGGAAATTCGAGCATCTCACCTTGCATCACATCTGATAAGCCGTGCACACGAACAATACCGTCGGTTACCGACATCACCGTACCACGGGTACGCAGTTCTGTGGCCACCGACAGGTTTTCGATCTTGGCTTTAATCAAATCGCTAATTTCAGCAGGATTAAGCTGCATGAAAACTCTCCTAATTCGTCATCGCCGCATACAGGCTGCGCAAGCGGCCTTGTACCGACAGATCCAACACTTGATCACCGATTTCCACCTTCACACCGCCAATCAAATCCTGCTCTACCCGTAATTGGGCATCCAGCTTGGTGGCGAAGCGGGCTTCCAGCTCGCCCACCAGCTTGCCAAGCTGCCCTTCATTCAAGGGGTAGGCACTGTAAACAATGGCTTTTTTGGTGTTGTTGCGGGATAAAGTGAAATCCTGGTATTGCGTGTAAATCTCGGGCAAAACCGCCAACCGCTTATTTTCGGCCAAGGTGTAGACGAAGTTTTTCAACATCGGATCTACCGGCTGCGTGTCCAATAAAGACAACACGCCGTCGGCCTTGTGCACATAACCGGTTTCCGGCTCTTCAATAAATGCCGCCACTTTGGCTTGCGACACTACTGCTGCCAAGGTTTTCAGTTCGCCCAACCAGGATTCAAGTTGATTTTTTTCTTGCGCCAGCTCAAACAATGCCTTGGCATAAGGTCTGGCAATGGTTGCGAACTCAGCCATGGATTACAGCTCCTGTTTCAGGCTGGCGAGCATTTGCGCGTGGCGTGAAGCATCCACTTCACTGCGCAAAATAGACTCGGCACCTTTTACAGCCAAAGCAGCCACTTGCTCACGCAAAGCTTCGCGGGCGCGATTGGCTTCTTGTGCAACATCGGCTTTGGCTTGAGCCATAATGCGTGCCGCTTCGCCGACAGCCTGTTCTTTGGCTTCCTCAACGATTTGTGCAGCACGTTTTTCCGCATTGGCCACCATATCGGTAACCTGGGTGCGGCCTTCGGCTAAGATTTCTGCAACACGCTTTTCTGCCTGTTCAAAGTCGCTTTTACCGCGCTCGGCCGCAGCCAAGCCCTCGGCAACTTTTTCGGCGCGCTCATCAAGTGCTTTAACAATCGGCGGCCACACAAAACGCATGGTGAACCACACCAAAATGCCAAATACAATTAACTGCGCAAATAAGGTTGCATTTAAGTTCACTTCACTTAACCTTCGTATTAGGGTTAATCAAACAAACGAACAATGGGTTCGTTCGGCCAATTAGCCTGCAAACGGGTTAACGAAGGCGAACAGCAGGGCAATCGCAACACCAATCAGGAACGCAGCGTCAATCAAGCCGGCGATCAGGAACAGTTTAACTTGCAGGGGACCCATCAATTCCGGCTGGCGTGCAGAAGATTCCAGGTATTTAGAACCCACCATGCCGATACCCACGCAGGCACCCATGGCACCCAAGGCTACGATCAAACCACAAGCGATAGCAATCAAACCACCCATTTCAAACTCCTTAAAGAAAAAACAAAGGTCAAAAAAACTACGGTTAAAACACAATCAAACAAAACAATTTTCAGGCAGCCTTCGTGGCTTTATGCCTGGCACCAAAATTAAGATAACAAGGCGAAAAGCCGCAGGCAGTACACACGTACGACAAGGCGAGCCGCAGTTAGGTTATTTTTGGGGCGTGGTATTAGTGCGCATCGTGCGCCTGCCCTACATACACAAACGCCAACACCATAAAGATAAACGCTTGCAAGGTAATAATTAAAATATGGAAAATAGCCCAAGCCGTGCCGGCCAGAATGTGGATGAGGAACATAATCGGATCCATCAAACCCACCGAGCCGGAAGCCGCCCAAGTACCGCCCAACAGCGCAATCAGCAGGAACACCAGCTCACCGGCGTACATATTACCGAACAACCGCATGCCGTGGGACACGGTTTTGGAAATAAATTCCAATACATTGAGCAAGAAGTTGGCAGGTGCCAGCCACGGGCCGAACGGCGCGGTAAAGAGCTCATGCACCCAGCCGCCGATGCCTTTGATTTTAATGCTGTAATACAGACACAGCAGCAATACGCCGGTAGACAATGCCAAGGGCAAGTTGATATCGGCCGTGGGCACGGCACGCAAATAATGAATACCCAAAAAGCTGGCCAGCCACGGGAACAAATCTACCGGCAGCAAGTCCATGGCATTCATAAAGAACACCCACACAAATACGGTTAAGCCCAACGGTGCCATCAATTTGCGGGTTTGGTCGTTGTGGATAATGCTTTTGCACATATCGTCGACAAACTCCACCATCAACTCAATGGCTGCCTGAAAGCGACCCGGCACACCCACGGTGGCGGTTTTGGCACCGCGCCACAAGATGAAGCACATGATCGCGCCCAACACAATAGAGAAAAACATGGTATCCAAATGGATATAAGAGAAATCCGCAACGTTTTTCAAACCTTGCGAATGACCATCTTGCGTAAGGCTTTGCAAATGGTGCTTGATGTATCCAGCAGCAGTTAGGTTTTCACTTGCCATGGTGTAATTTCCAAATCATAAAAAAAACGACATGACTGACCGACAACAGCCCCAGCAAAAAGGGCAACCACTCAAGCGCAGGGTAAAACCAGAACACCCCGACCATGAGCATGATGGACAGCATTACTTTTAAACTCTCACCCCACAAAAAACTGATGGCCGCCCAACGCGCGCGGCTGCGGAAAAAGTTTAAAAGTAATATTGCCAAGGTGGTGGGCAACAAATAACACAAACCGCCCAACAGACACGACAAAGCGGCATTGGTGCCCAACAACACACCGAAAGCCGCTACCAAAATGGCCAATAACCCCGCCTGCCAGATAATGATTTTGGTCATTTATTGTCTTTATAGCTACCTACCTCTAAGCTGCGCAACTATAATCAACTGTGACGCCAGCGTCAAGCGGATTTGTCAAATTCGGTTAATAAAATATCTGGAAAAGCGCTCATTTTTCAATATGTTCTACACAAATCCCAACCTAGCCAAACTGAAATTTTTGCATTGCAAAAAAAGTGCCGTAATTTCAAGGCCGAATAATTTATGCTCTTTGTTTCGGCAATAAAGCGATTTGCTTTCAGGCAGCCTTTTTTTTCGCGCTTACTCAATCCCAGTAATGCCAAAGGCTGCCTGAAAGCCGTTTTGCCTTGGATTTTCTTAATCGGGCAACTGCACACCCAATTGCGCCAACAAATGCGCCAGCGTTTCCGGATTGTCGAAATGCAACACAATACGGCCGCTGTGCTGGTTTTTGCTCACCACTTCGGCCGGCACCGACAATTGCTGCATCAACGCTTCTTCGATGCGCAAGGCGGCAGCGCTTTTGTTCGATGCGGTGCGGGCAGCGGGGCTTGAGGTATGCTGCTGCGCCAATTGGCTGCGCCGCTCCACTTCGCGTACCGACCAGCCGTTTTTGGCGGCTTTTTGTGCCAAGTCCACTTGCTGCACCACCGGCAGGCTCAATAAGGCACGGGCGTGTCCCATTTCTAAGCTGCGGGCGTAAATCAGGTCTTGCACCGGCTGCGGCAGATTGAGCAGGCGCAGGCTGTTGGAAATGCTGCTGCGGCTGCGCCCCACCGCTTTGGCCACGGTTTCGTGGGTAAGGCCGAATTCGTCCACCAGCCGCTTTAGGCCTTGCGCTTCTTCAATCGGATTGAGGTTTTCGCGCTGGATGTTTTCAATCAAGCCCATCGCCAAGGCAGTTTCGTCGCTGATGCTTTTAATCACCACCGGGATTTCCGTCAGCCCGGCGATTTGGCTAGCACGCCAACGGCGCTCACCGGCAATCAATTCATATTGCGACAAGCCCATTTCGCGCACAATCACCGGCTGGATGACGCCTTGCGCCTGAATTGATTCAGCCAGGCTTTGCAAAGCTTCATCATCCATCTGCACCCGTGGCTGGTAGCGCCCGGGAATAATGTCGCCCACCGCCACACTGGTGAGACGGTCACCCTCTTCGCTGCCACCGGAAGATGCCAATAAAGCGCCCAAACCGGCGCCACCCAAACCTTTTGCTTTTGCCATTGCTGTGTTATCCGATTGTGGGGCTGCTTCAGGCTGCCTGAATGCGTTTGCCATCCACCAAGTTAATAAATGAGGCCAGACCATAAATATTGACTGGCAGATTAAGCTTGCGGCCAAGCAAGCAACTCGTCGGCCAACTCCAGATAGGCCAGTGTGCCGCGCGCTTTCGGGTCGTAGGCCAGTGCGGGCATACCGTGGCTGGGCGCTTCGGCCAAACGGATATTGCGCGGAATAATAGTGGTAAAAACTTTGCCCGGGAAGTATTTTTCCAATTGTGCATCCACCTGTTGCGACAGCAGGCTGCGTGCATCATAAAGTGTGCGCACAATGCCCAAAATATCCAATTGCGGGTTAACTGCTTGGCGGATTTTACGGATGGTGGCCACCAAGTCGGAAATGCCTTCCAGCGCATAATATTCACACACCATCGGCACCATGATTTTTTGTGCCGCCACCAAGCCGTTGATGGTGAGCAAGGTGAGCGTGGGCGGGCAGTCAATCAAAATATAATCGTAGTTGTCTGCCACTTCGGCCAAGGCGTTTTTCAGCCGCATTTCGCGCGCCAATTCCTGCACCAGCTCCACTTCCGCTCCGGCCAGCGCACGGTTGGCCGGTAAAACATCATAAGCGCCGGCTTTGCTGTGCACAATCGCTTCTGCCGCAGTGGCATTACCCAGCAACACCGCATACACGCCGTGGCTGATGCCGCTTTTGTTGATGCCGCTGCCGGTGCTGGCATTGCCTTGCGGATCCAAATCCACCACCAGCACCCGACGGCCTTTGTGCGCCAACGAAGCAGCCAGATTCACCACAGTGGTGGTTTTGCCCACACCGCCTTTTTGATTGGCCACCGCGATGATAAGCGCACTCATGTGACGTCTTTCTTCTGCAATATCACCATATGGCGCTCGGCACCCAGATTGGGCACCTCCAATTTATCTACTTGTACCACGGCCACGCCCGGCGGCAGTTGGGCGATTTCTTCATACGGATACACGCCTTTCATCGCCGCCCAGCAGCCGCCCTTGGCCATCAACTGCTTGGTAATGCTGACAAAATCACTCAACTCAGCAAAAGCACGGCTGGTGATTACGTCGAATTGCTCGCCCACCATTGCCTCTACGCGACCGGTAATCACTTGTACATTATTCAAGCCCAGCTCAATCGCCGCTTGCTGCAAAAACGAGGTTTTTTTGCTGTTGGCATCCAGCAGTGCCACCGGCAAATCCGGGCGCGCAATCGCAATCGGAATACCGGGCATACCGCCGCCGGAGCCCACATCAATCAGCCCGCGCGCTTCTGCCACATAGGGCAGCAAGGTAAGGCTGTCGAGAATGTGGTGGCTGATGACCGACTGCTCATCGCGCAAGGCGGTGAGGTTATAGGTGCTGTTCCATTTTTTCAGCAGCTCCACAAAGGCCAGCAACTGCAATTGCTGCGGTACGCTGAGTACAATACCCATTTGTTGCAGGCCTTGTTGCAAATGGCTTTTCAAATCACTCATGCTGTTTTCGCTCCCTCAAATCCGCGTTTCAAATGCACCATCAATAAGGCCACCGCTGCCGGGGTAACGCCGGAGATACGCACGGCCTGCCCCATGGTTTCGGGGCGGTGCTGGTTTAGTTTTTGCTGCACTTCGGCCGACAAGCCTTTTACTTTGGCGTAGTCAATGTTTTCAGGCAGCCTTAAGGTTTCCAGATTTTGGCGGCGACCGATTTCTTCGTTTTGCCGCTCGATATAGCCTTGGTATTTGACCTGGATTTCCACTTGTTCGCTAATCGCCTCACCCAGCGGCACGGGCGCTGCCGCACCGGGCAGGCTCATCAGCGTGACGTAATCCACGTTGGGGCGGCGCAGCAAGTCGTGCAAATTGGCTTCTTTGCCCAATTTTTGCCCTAATACGCGCACCTGCTCAGCCTCCGGCAATTTTTGCGGCGTAAACCAACTGCTTTTCAGGCGTTGGATTTCCAGCGCCACCGCTTCGCGTTTTTCGTTAAACGCACGCCATTGCGCTTCGCCCACCAAACCCAAACGGTGGCCGTCTTCGCTTAGGCGCATATCGGCATTGTCTTCACGCAATTGCAAACGGTATTCGGCGCGGCTGGTAAACATGCGGTACGGTTCGTTCACGCCTTTGGTAATCAAATCGTCCACCAACACGCCCAGATAAGCCTGCTCGCGCCGCAACAACAGCGGCGACTGCTCGCGCACATATTGCACCGCATTGGCACCGGCCAGCAAACCTTGTGCCGCCGCTTCTTCGTAGCCGGTGGTGCCGTTAATCTGCCCGGCAAAAAACAGCCCGGCAATGGTTTTGGTTTCCAAGCTGGCTTTGAGGTTGCGCGGATCGAAATAATCGTATTCGATGGCATAGCCCGGGCGCAGAATATGCGCATTTTCCAGCCCCACCATCGAGCGCACCAAGGCATACTGAATATCAAACGGCAAGCTGGTGGAAATGCCGTTCGGATAATATTCGTGGGTGGTCAAACCTTCCGGCTCCAGAAAAATCTGGTGGCTTTCTTTGTCGGCAAAGCGGTTGATCTTATCTTCAATTGAAGGGCAATAACGCGGCCCCACGCCTTCGATTTTGCCGGTAAACATCGGGCTGCGGTCGAAGCCGCTGCGGATAATCTCGTGCGTGTGCGCATTGGTGTGGGTAATCCAACACGGAATCTGCTGCGGATGCATGGCCGCATCGCCGCGCACCGAAAACACCGGCACCGGCGTATCACCCGGCTGCGCTTGCAGGCGTGAGAAATCAATGCTGCGCCCATCAATGCGCGGCGGCGTACCGGTTTTCAACCGCGCCACCGGTAAATTTAATTCTTTCAGGCAGCCTGAAAGCCCCTGTGCCGCCGGATCACCGGCACGGCCGCCGGCGTAGTTTTGCAGGCCGATGTGGATTTTACCGGCCAAAAATGTGCCCGCCGTGAGCACCACGCTACGGGCGCGAAATGTCACTCCCATTGCAGTGAGCACGCCGCAAACGCGGCTGCCTTCGAGCAAAATATCGTCTACCTGCTGCTGAAACAAGGCCAGATTGGGCTGATTTTCCAACATGTGGCGGATGGCCGCTTTATACAGCACACGATCAGCCTGCGCCCGTGTGGCCCGCACCGCCGCACCTTTAGAGGCATTCAAACGGCGAAATTGGATGCCGGATTGATCCGTAGCCAGCGCCATAGCACCGCCCAACGCATCCACTT
The DNA here is from genome assembly GCF_016894345.1 of Paralysiella testudinis. GTDB lineage: Bacteria > Pseudomonadota > Gammaproteobacteria > Burkholderiales > Neisseriaceae > Paralysiella > Paralysiella testudinis. The sequence continues at coordinate 985,248 of NZ_CP069798.1, read as the reverse complement.
CGCGCACCAAATGGCCTTTGCCGATGCCGCCGATTGACGGATTACACGACATCTGCCCCAAGGTTTCAATATTGTGTGTTAACAGCAAGGTTTGGGCGCCCATGCGGGCGGCGGCCAATGCCGCTTCCGTACCGGCATGGCCGCCGCCCACCACAATCACATCGTATTCAACAGGATAATTCATGCTTTCCAACTGCTTTAGAAATTTGGCACCGCCGCCAAAACGGCCACGGTCAAACGGGGTTATTTTACGCGAGCACTGTTGTTTTGTCAGTTTGGCATCCACCCACATACCGCCGCCCAATACAAAAAAGAGCCGTAAGGCTCTTTTTTGAGTAACGCAAGGCTGCCTGAAAGCAGCAAGCCATTAACGTTTGGAGAACTGCTTGGCGCGACGGGCTTTGCGCAAACCGAATTTTTTACGCTCCACTTCACGCGCATCGCGGGTAACCAAACCGGCGGCAGACAATGCGGGTTTCAATGCAACATCGTAGTCGATCAGAGCGCGGGTAATGCCGTGACGGATGGCACCGGATTGGCCGGTTTCACCGCCGCCGGTTACGTTTACTTTAATGTCAAACGCTTCCAGATTTTCAGTCAAAGCCAAAGGCTGACGCACCACCATGCGGCCGGTTTCTCGACCGAAAAACTCGTCTACCGGGCGGCCGTTAACGATGATTTGACCAGTGCCTTTTTGCATGAATACACGGGCCACAGAACTTTTGCGGCGACCTGTGCCGTAGTAATACTTACCGTTCATAATGTGTCCTTAGATATCCAAAACTTTGGGTTGCTGGGCAGCGTGGCCGTGCTCGGCACCGGCGTACACTTTCAGCTTTTTAATCATGGCGTAACCCAGCGGGCCTTTGGGCAACATGCCTTTAACGGCTTTTTCCAACACGCGCTCGGGGAACTTCTCTTGCATTTCAGTGAAGTTGCGCTCGTAAATACCGCCCGGGTAGCCGGAGTGGCGGTAGTATTTTTTATCCAAAGCTTTGTTACCGGTAACACGCAGTTTGTCGGCATTAATTACAATGATGTAATCACCGGTATCTACGTGCGGGGTGAATTCGGGCTTATGTTTGCCGCGCAAACGGCGGGCGACTTCGGCTGCCACACGGCCAAGTACTTTGTCTTGGGCGTCGATGACAAACCAATCGCGCTTAACCTCATGCGGTTTCGCTGAAAAGGTTTTCATGGGAGTAAATCCAAATAAATATAACGGAAACCAACGATTTTAATGAAATTACATTTTTTTGTCAACGCGGTAAGCCTTACAATCGCTTGCCGCAGCCATAAGCAGCGGCCGGTTGTTGCATCTACGCCCATTTATCGATGTTGGCAGCCCAATAAACATCAAGAGGCTGCCTGAAACACATCATCACATCAACCAATCCGTTTAAATGGCGGCAAACACGCCAACAACTGCTTGCCGTAGCGGGCGGTGAGAATGCGGCTATCCAAAATGGTAACGCGGCCATAATCGGACTCGGTACGAATCAAGCGGCCTACTGCCTGCACCAGCTTGATGCTGGCCTCGGGCACGGTGATTTCCATAAACGGATTGCCGCCGCGCTGTTCAATCCAGCGGCTCTGGGTTTTTTCAATCGGGTTGTCGGGCATGGCAAACGGCAGCTTGGCGATAATCACCTGCACGCAAGCCATGCCGGGCAAATCCATGCCTTCGGCAAAGCTGTCGAGCCCGAAAATAATGCTGGCACGGCCGCCGTTCACGGCTTCGTAATGGCGTTGCAACAACACTGCTTTGGGCAAATCGCCCTGCATCAATAATAAAGGCAGATGGCTTTCAGGCAACCTTAAGGCCACCTCCTGCATTTGCTTGCGCGAAGAAAACAACACCAAGGTGCCAATCGGCTCGGCCGCATCAATCAGCTTGGGCAGCCATTCGGCCACCGCTTCGGTGTGCGCCGCCGCATCTTTGGGGCTGGCGCCCAGCGGCGGAATATACAGCTCGCCCTGTCTGGCAAAATCAAACGGGCTATCTAAGGCCAAGGTGGTGGTTTGCGGCAGCCAGTGCAAGCCGGTTTGGCGCAACAATAAATCAAACTGCCCCAAAGAGCGCAAAGTGGCCGACGTTAATACCGCGCCCGCCGCCCGCCGCCACAGGCCATTGGCCAACATGGATGCGCTGCTGATGGGCGAGGCGTGAAAGTGGTAGTCCGGCTTGTCTTGAATTTTGCGCGACACCCATTTGGCCAACGGCGCTTCGCCTTCCACCGTGGTGGTGGCCAGCAAATCCCACACTGCACACACTTGCTCGGCGCGCGCCAGCATCACACCCAGCTCAGAGCTTAAGCGGTCGATTAAAGCGCCGTCTTGGCTTTTGTCGCGCCGGGCGGCGGCCAAAGCATCGTTCAGCCCGTTGAGGTTTTTTAATAAGGCGCGAGCCGCCAAAGCAGTGTTGTCGGTTAGGGTTTGCAGGTGTTCCGGCACCACGCCGTCCACCCACAGCCAAGTGGGCGCATTAAAACGCTCTTGCGCCGCCAGCTCCGGCGCTTCACTCAAATGAAATAGCCATTCACTTAGGCTTTCCAGCAAGGCCGCCGCCGCTTCGTCGGCCAAATTGGCCAGCTCGGCCTTATCCGCAACCGAAGCCACTTTGTCGGTAACGCCCGCCACGCGCTCCAAAAACCACATGGCTTGGTTGATGCTGTGTTCGGCCGCAAACTGGTTTAATGCCTTTTTGGCCAGATGATGGGCTTCGTCGATGCAGTAAAAGCTGTTGCCCGGCTCCGGCAAAATCACCCCGCCGCCCATACCGATATCGGCCAGCAGCAAATCGTGGTTGCTCACCACCACGTCCACCGTATCCAAAACCTCGCGCGCCAAGAAAAACGGACACTCCACACGATTGGGGCAAGCGGCTTTCAGGCAGCCGTGGCGGTCGTTGGTGATTTTCTGCCACAAGCCGTCGTCGATTGCGTCCGGCCAAGTGTCGCGATCACCATTAAAACGGCGCTCGGCAAAGGCGTCCGCCAATTGGCGCAACGCCGCTAAGTCCTCGGCTTTCGGTTTGCTGTCCCACAACACCGTAGGCGTTTCCAGCCCGGCTAGGCTGTCTTGTGCGTGGCTTTGGGTGAGTTGATAGAGCTTATAAGGGCACAAATAGCGGGCACGGCCTTTGGCCAGCGCAAAGGTGAGCTCTAGGCCGCTGTGTTGCACCAAAAACGGCAAATCGCGCCCCACCAATTGCTCCTGCAAGGCTACGGTGGCGCTGCTCACAATCAGCCGTTTGCCCCGCGTTTGCGCCATAATGCCGCCGGCCAGCAAATACGCCAAGCTCTTGCCCACGCCGGTGGGACCCTCCACCACCACAATACTTTCGCCTTCGCGCTTAGGTGCTTCCTCTCCTTCCGCACGGCTCTGACTGCGCGAAAACGCCTGTGCAATCGCCGCCAACATCTGCCGCTGCGCTGCACGCGGGCGGAATTGCGGCAGATTTTGCGACAGCGTTTGATAGTGGTCGCGAATGGCGTTTTTTTCTAAATCGGTGAGCATAAAGGGCAATCGATACAAGCTTGAACAACAAAAGTGAGATTATACCTTTTCAGGCAGCGTTAGATGCTGCCTGAAATCATAGCCACGCGAGTATTTTTGCACATTGCCCAAAGAACAAGCCCCCGACACGTGAGTATCAGGGGCTTTATATAGGGTGTTTGGCGGTGACCTACTTTCACATGGGTATCCATACTATCATCGGCGCTGAGTCGTTTCACGGTCCTGTTCGGGATGGGAAGGCGTGGGACCAACTCGCTGTGGCCGCCAAACTTAAACTGTCAAATCGGTAAGCCGTTGCCTGTTTGTCAGGCTAAATCAACTGTGTTTGTTGGGTGATGCTGTGTATCGCATGCTCACACTTTCTGTGTAACGCATGACTTCAGTAAGCTTTATTCATTTTCTTCTGTCGTTCATGTCTGCTCAGATTAGCCCGGTTATCAGTTTTCCTGATTCCCGATGCCTGTTGTCTGAACCCTGAACCACGAAGTCCTTCAAATGATAGAGTCAAGCCTCACGAGCAATTAGTATCGGTTAGCTTCATGCATTGCTGCACTTCCACACCCGACCTATCAACGTCCTGGTCTCGAACGTCTCTTTAGTGCGGTCAAGCCGCAAGGGAAGTCTCATCTTCAGGCGAGTTTCGCGCTTAGATGCTTTCAGCGCTTATCTCTTCCGAACTTAGCTACCCGGCGATGCCACTGGCGTGACAACCGGTACACCAGAGGTTCGTCCACTCCGGTCCTCTCGTACTAGGAGCAGCCCCCGTCAAACTTCCAACGCCCACTGCAGATAGGGACCAAACTGTCTCACGACGTTTTAAACCCAGCTCACGTACCACTTTAAATGGCGAACAGCCATACCCTTGGGACCGACTACAGCCCCAGGATGTGATGAGCCGACATCGAGGTGCCAAACTCCGCCGTCGATATGAACTCTTGGGCGGAATCAGCCTGTTATCCCCGGAGTACCTTTTATCCGTTGAGCGATGGCCCTTCCATTCAGAACCACCGGATCACTATGTCCTGCTTTCGCACCTGCTCGACTTGTCGGTCTCGCAGTTAAGCTACCTTTTGCCATTGCACTATCAGCCCGATTTCCGACCGGACCTAGGTAACCTTCGAACTCCTCCGTTACTCTTTGGGAGGAGACCGCCCCAGTCAAACTGCCTACCATGCACGGTCCCCGACCCGGATTACGGGTCTGGGTTAGAACCTCAAAGTCACCAGGGTGGTATTTCAAGGACGGCTCCACAAGAACTAGCGTTCCTGCTTCTAAGCCTCCCACCTATCCTACACAAGTGACTTCAAAGTCCAATGCAAAGCTACAGTAAAGGTTCACGGGGTCTTTCCGTCTAGCAGCGGGTAGATTGCATCTTCACAACCATTTCAACTTCGCTGAGTCTCAGGAGGAGACAGTGTGGCCATCGTTACGCCATTCGTGCGGGTCGGAACTTACCCGACAAGGAATTTCGCTACCTTAGGACCGTTATAGTTACGGCCGCCGTTTACTGGGGCTTCGATCCGATGCTTGCACATCTTCAATTAACCTTCCAGCACCGGGCAGGCGTCACACCCTATACGTCCACTTTCGTGTTTGCAGAGTGCTGTGTTTTTAATAAACAGTCGCAGCCACCGATTCTCTGCGACCCTCCGATGCTTACAGAGCAAGTCTTTCACATCAAAGGGCATACCTTCTCCCGAAGTTACGGTATCAATTTGCCGAGTTCCTTCTCCTGAGTTCTCTCAAGCGCCTTAGAATTCTCATCCTGCCCACCTGTGTCGGTTTGCGGTACGGTTCTGATTTAGCTGAAGCTTAGTGGCTTTTCCTGGAAGCGTGGTATCTGTCACTTCACGTCCGTAGACGCTCGTTATCACTTCTCGGTGTTATGAAAGTCCGGATTTGCCTAAACTTTCCACCTACCGGCTTGAACGACCTATTCCAACAGGCCGCTGACATAACCTTCTCCGTCCCCACATCGCACTAAATCAAAGTACGGGAATATTAACCCGTTTCCCATCGACTACGCATTTCTGCCTCGCCTTAGGGGCCGACTCACCCTACGCCGATGAACGTTGCGTAGGAAACCTTGGGCTTTCGGCGAGCGGGCTTTTCACCCGCTTTATCGCTACTCATGTCAACATTCGCACTTCTGATACCTCCAGCAACCTTCTCAAGTCACCTTCTTCGGCCTACAGAACGCTCCCCTACCATCCAGGAATCAGACTACAGGAATCGGGTATCAGTAACTGCCTTTATTTATTCAGGCTTTTACTGAGTCCTTGCAGCATTTTGGCGATTTCTTCATATGTTTCTCGCCAATATTGCCATTCCGTGTTGCTGATGTACTGTAAATCAAGACAGTATCGCAGCCAGACGCGCATTTCGTCTGCTGAGCCGATACTGATCAGGATGTATCTTTTAAATTCTGCTGGCGACTGGCTTCTTTTGCCATAGCCTTCAGCAAGATTTGAACAGATGCTTTTGCTGGCGCGTCTAATTTAATCGGCCAGTGCGTATTGTTCGATTTGTGGAAATTCCAAACTGCTGCGGTGTATCTCTAAGGAGATACGGTACGCTTTTTGAAATACCTGCAAATCTTCGAATCGCTGTGCTTTCATCCTGATTCCTGATTCCTGTAGTCTGATTCCTGAATCCGCAGCTTCGGTTATAGATTTGAGCCCCGTTACATCTTCCGCGCAGGACGACTCGACCAGTGAGCTATTACGCTTTCTTTAAATGATGGCTGCTTCTAAGCCAACATCCTGGCTGTCTGGGCCTTCCCACTTCGTTTACCACTTAATCTATCATTTGGGACCTTAGCTGGCGGTCTGGGTTGTTTCCCTCTTGACAACGGACGTTAGCACCCGCTGTCTGTCTCCCGAGGAATCACTTGATGGTATTCTTAGTTTGCCATGGGTTGGTAAGTCGCAATGACCCCCTAGCCATAACAGTGCTTTACCCCCATCAGTGTCTTGCTCGAGGCACTACCTAAATAGTTTTCGGGGAGAACCAGCTATCTCCGAGTTTGTTTAGCCTTTCACCCCTATCCACAGCTCATCCCCGCATTTTGCAACATGCGTGGGTTCGGACCTCCAGTACCTGTTACGGCACCTTCATCCTGGCCATGGATAGATCACTCGGTTTCGGGTCTACACCCAGCAACTAGTCGCCCTATTAAGACTCGGTTTCCCTGCGCCTCCCCTATCCGGTTAAGCTCGCTACTGAATGTAAGTCGTTGACCCATTATACAAAAGGTACGCAGTCACGGAACTTGTCCGCTCCCACTGTTTGTATGCATCAGGTTTCAGGTTCTATTTCACTCCCCTCCCGGGGTTCTTTTCGCCTTTCCCTCACGGTACTGGTTCACTATCGGTCGATGATGAGTATTTAGCCTTGGAGGATGGTCCCCCCATGTTCAGACAGGATTTCTCGTGTCCCGCCCTACTTGTCGTATGCTTAGTACCACTGATGAGATTTCGAATACGGGGCTTTCACCCACTACGGCCAACTTTCCCAAGTTGTTCTTCTATCTCAACAGCTATCACATACAGGCTCTTCCGTGTTCGCTCGCCACTACTTACGGAATCTCGGTTGATTTCTTTTCCTCCGGGTACTTAGATGGTTCAGTTCTCCGGGTTCGCTTCTCATAACCTATGTATTCAGTTATGGATACCGCACAAAATGCGGTGGGTTTCCCCATTCGGACATCGCGGGATCACAGCTCTATTGCCAGCTCCCCCGCGCTTTTCGCAGGCTTACACGTCCTTCGTCGCCTATCATCGCCAAGGCATCCACCTGATGCACTTATTCACTTGACTCTATCATTTCAAGAACCTCTTTGACTTGGCTTCGCTCCCGTTGACTAGGGGCTAGGCTAGAAGTACTTACTTTGATAAAGCTTACTGCTTTGTTGTGTGACACATTCTGCCTTTTGTGTTCAGAATGTGTCCGATACAATCATCACCCAAATTGTTGTGGCTTGGCTGTGCAAGTTAAGCAACCACCCTTTCAGGCAGCCTTTAACTTGCTGAAATACGGGCTCTTGCAAGAACCTGCATCTCCATCCAAACCAACATTGTCTTTGTTTGTTGATTTCGGCTTTCCAATTTGTTAAAGATCGATGCGTTGCTTGTTACCGACTTTGCCGGCTTTACTTCGCAAATCAAAGAATACTGAGTTAATACTGCTTTCAGTATGCACTGCTTTCAGTATGCTTTAATTTGTAAAGTAGACTTGTTGTTGCTTTCCCTGATTCCTGATTCCTGAAGTGGTGGAGGCAAACGGGATCGAACCGATGACCCCCTGCTTGCAAAGCAGGTGCTCTACCAACTGAGCTATGCCCCCTGTCCGGGTGTCAGGATTCAGGTGCCAGGCGTCAGTCTCTTGTGCGGCTGTGCCGCAATCTGATTCCTGATGCCTGTAGACTGCTCCCTGATATTGGTGGGTCTGGGAGGACTTGAACCTCCGACCCCACGCTTATCAAGCGTGTGCTCTAACCAGCTGAGCTACAAACCCATGAGGTCTTCTTACTTCTTTCGCATCTCTATTTCAGTTTACCGATAAGTGTGAGTACGACCCGCCTCTTCTTTTCTCTAGAAAGGAGGTGATCCAGCCGCAGGTTCCCCTACGGCTACCTTGTTACGACTTCACCCCAGTCATGAAGCATACCGTGGTAAGCGGGCTCCTTGCGGTTACCCTACCTACTTCTGGTATCCCCCACTCCCATGGTGTGACGGGCGGTGTGTACAAGACCCGGGAACGTATTCACCGCAGTATGCTGACCTGCGATTACTAGCGATTCCGACTTCATGCACTCGAGTTGCAGAGTGCAATCCGGACTACGATCGGCTTTCTGAGATTGGCTCCACCTCGCGGCTTGGCTACCCTCTGTACCGACCATTGTATGACGTGTGAAGCCCTGGTCATAAGGGCCATGAGGACTTGACGTCATCCCCACCTTCCTCCGGTTTGTCACCGGCAGTCTCATTAGAGTGCCCAACTGAATGATGGCAACTAATGACAAGGGTTGCGCTCGTTGCGGGACTTAACCCAACATCTCACGACACGAGCTGACGACAGCCATGCAGCACCTGTGTTACGGTTCCCGAAGGCACAGCTCTATCTCTAAAGCCTTCCGTACATGTCAAGACCAGGTAAGGTTCTTCGCGTTGCATCGAATTAATCCACATCATCCACCGCTTGTGCGGGTCCCCGTCAATTCCTTTGAGTTTTAATCTTGCGACCGTACTCCCCAGGCGGTCAATTTCACGCGTTAGCTACGCTACTAAGGCATCAAGTACCCCAACAGCTAATTGACATCGTTTAGGGCGTGGACTACCAGGGTATCTAATCCTGTTTGCTACCCACGCTTTCGAGCATGAACGTCAGTGTTATCCCAGGAGGCTGCCTTCGCCATCGGTATTCCTCCACATCTCTACGCATTTCACTGCTACACGTGGAATTCTACCTCCCTCTGACACACTCTAGTTACCCAGTTTCAAGCGCCATTCCCAAGTTGAGCTCGGGGATTTCACACCTGACTTAAATAACCGTCTGCGCTCGCTTTACGCCCAGTAATTCCGATTAACGCTTGCACCCTACGTATTACCGCGGCTGCTGGCACGTAGTTAGCCGGTGCTTATTCTTTGGGTACCGTCATGACCCAACGCTATTAACGCCAGGCTTTTCTTCCCCAACAAAAGTACTTTACAACCCGAAGGCCTTCTTCATACACGCGGCATGGCTGGATCGGGGTTGCCCCCATTGTCCAAAATTCCCCACTGCTGCCTCCCGTAGGAGTCTGGACCGTGTCTCAGTTCCAGTGTGGCGGATCGTCCTCTCAGACCCGCTACTGATCGTCGCCTTGGTGGGCTCTTACCCCACCAACTAGCTAATCAGATATTGGCCGCTCGAATAGTGCCAGGCCCGAAGGTCCCCAGCTTTCCTCCTCAGAGCGTATGCGGTATTAGCCATCCTTTCGGACAGTTATCCCCCGCTACTCGGTACGTTCCAATATATTACTCACCCGTTCGCCACTCGCCGGCAGAAGTGCAAGCACTTCCCCGCTGCCGTTCGACTTGCATGTGTAAAGCATGCCGCCAGCGTTCAATCTGAGCCAGGATCGAACTCTTATGTTCAATCTTAGCTTTAATACTGTTAGAGCCAGGCAAAAACCCAACTCCATACTGGTCTGCTTCTCAAAGAAAAACAGAGAATGATGTATACCGGCAGAAACCCACCGGCAAACATTCATGTCTTGTCTTTACTTCTTAAACAGTGTGAGGCTTGTCGCACTCACACTTATCGGTAATCTGTTTGTTAAAGAGCCATCCCAAAACCGAAGCAACGAAACCACTTTGTGGTATAATTTTCTCTTCCGTCTCGACTTCGCTGCAGCAGCGAAGAAAGCGAACTATACGCAAACCAATCCAAACCGTCAACACCCATTCGCAAAAATCTATACCCAAAACCAGCAAATCGCTAAAATTTAAAAGAATATTATTCGGGATTTAATCCAGAAAATATCCGCCAATCATCAAAACAAATACGCAATCGCGCAAAAGTTGACGAGAAAATAGGCAAAACAGGTATCAAAAAAGCTTCAGGCAGCCTAATATAGGCTGCCTGAAGCTTTTTTAAATCCAATTCAACACATCTTTACTGATTAGCACGTATCCATTTCAGCCATTGCTCAAACAACGCCGGTTGCAAGGCCGCAATCACGGAGCGGCTGAATACATGTTGGCCACTCCAAAAGGCATCGCCTTCCAAGGTCGCCAATTGGCCGCCGGCTTCTTCGTAAATCAGCGCACCGGCGGCGTAATCCCACAGGCGCTGGCCACCGTGCACATAAACATCATAGCGGCCTGCGGCCAGATAACACCAATCCAGCGTGCTGCAACCCATGCTGCGCTGGCTGCCCACCGGCGACAAGGTGTGCATACGGCTGGCCAGCTTGCCCGATCGCAGATATTTCACCTCCACCCCAGCAATGGCATCGCTCAGCGGCTTATTCACTTTACGCAAAGGCAGCTGCTCGCCGTTTAAATACGCACCATGGCCGCGCTGGGCGTAAAACAACTCTTGCGACACCGGATTGTAAACCACCCCCATCTGGGCACATCCTTGCGCCACAAAAGCCACCGACAGGGCAAAATGCGGCAGGCCGTTGATGAAATTATTGGTGCCGTCAATCGGATCCACCACCCACAAGCCTTGCTGATTGTGCTGCCACAGCGCACATTGCTCGGCGCTGCTCATTTCTTCACCCAGCATGGGGCAATCAATAATGCTTTGCAGGCCGCGGGCAAAAGCAGCTTGGGCGGCCACATCGGCTTCGGTTAACAAAGAGCCGTCGTGTTTTTTGCTGACACTCACTTCCAGAAAACGCGGCATGACCTCGGTTTGCGCCACATGACGCACCAGATGGATGAGTTGATTGAGCACAGCCGCTTCCACTTTAAACACTCCCTGCAATACTTGCTATTTCCGGCAACAAATTGCAATATTAACCACTTTCAGGCCAAACACCAAACACCATGCCGCGCTTTTATCTGCCCCACGCTCTTGCCGTTAACCAAACCCTCACCCTGCCCGACACGCTGGTGCGCCATATACAGGTATTGCGTGCACAGCCGGGCGATGTGATTGAGCTGTTTGACGGCCACGGCCAAGTTTACCAAGCCGCCATTTTAACTATGGGCAAAAAAAGCGTGTCGGTATCGGTGCAGACTGCCGCAACAATATTATGCGAATCGCCGCTGCCAATCACGTTGCTGCAATCGGTTTCCAGCAGCGAACGCATGGATTTCACCATCCAAAAAAGTGTGGAGCTGGGGGTGGCGCACATCGTGCCGCTGATATCTGAGCGCAGCAGCCAACGCCTGAGTGGCGAACGGGCAGACAAAAAAGTGGCTCGCTGGCAAGATATTGCCATTGCCGCTTGTGAACAATGCGGCCGCACCGTGGTGCCCACCATCGCACCGATCGTTTCTTTAGCCGAAGCCTTAAACAGGCTGCCTGAAAACAGCACCCGCTTATTGATGAGCTTAAACCGCCCGCAAGCACTCAACCAATTGCCGACACCACAAGCGGCTACTTTATTGGTAGGGGCGGAAGGCGGCTTTAGCGCGGCAGAAGAAGCATTGGCGATAACGCAATTTGGTTTTAACGCCATCAGCCTCGGCCCGCGGATATTGCGCACCGAAACCGCCGCACTGGCCGCCATTGCCGCCATACAGATGCTGTGGGGTGATTTTGCGATTTAGCGGCTTAAAGGCAATGCAAATAATGGCAATGTAAACAAGTGAATCATCAAATAAAAAGGCTGCCTGAAACCGTTTCAGGCAGCCTTTTCACATAAAATCACGCCATTTTATCCAGCATGTTTTTTGGCATCGCGCACAGTAATCCACCACATGAGCAAACCGGCCACAGCCAGGCCGCAGCCCACCCAACCGGTAGAAGCCCACCCAAAACCGGCACTGATGGCCAAGCCGCCCAAAAACGGCCCCAGCGCATTGGCCGCATTAAAAGCACTGTGGTTTAAGGCCGCCGCCAATGTTTGCGCATCTTTGGCCACGTCCATCAAGCGGATTTGCAGGATAGTACCAATCGCCCCGCCCATGCCAATAAATACCACCAATACGCACAGATAATAAATATTGTGCACCGCAAACGGATACAGCGCCAACATCGCCGCACTCCACACCAGCAAACCGGCCACACCCAGCATCGGCTGCTTGCCCGCCAAGCGCGGCACAATCAGATTGCCCAGCGTCATGCCCACGCCAAACAAGCCCAATACCAGCGGCACGGCTTTGGCCGACACACCAGTGACCTCGGTAAGCGTAGACGCCATATAAGTGTAAATCGCAAACATGCCACCAAAACCAATCGCACCGATGGACAAGGTGAGCCAGATTTGGCGATTGGTGAGCGCACTCAACTCTTTCAGCGGGCTGCCGCCACCGCCCTGCATCCGCGCTTTGGGCAAAAACCGCGCCACCAGCACCACGGTAAGCAAAGCCAATACCGCCACCACCGCAAACACCACACGCCAGCCCACGGCTTGCGCCAGCCAGCTGGTAAACGGCACCCCCACAGTAGTGGCCACGGTAAGCCCGAGCATCATCAAGCCCACCGCCTGCGCCCGTTTGCCAGCCGGCACCATTGAGGCCGCCACCAAAGCCCCCACACCAAAATAAGCCCCGTGCGGCAAGCCGCTTAAAAAGCGAAACAGTAACATAGTGCGGTAATCGGGCGCCATTACCGTGCCAATATGAGCCAAGGCAAAAAACAGCATCAAGCCCAACAATAAAGTGCGGCGGCTAAAACGCGCCCCCAACACGGAAATCAATGGCGCACCCACCACCACGCCCAAGGCATAAGCGCTAATCAAATGCCCGGCGGTGGGCTCATCAATCCCCAAGCCAGCCGCCATAAACGGCAACACGCTCATGGTGGCAAATTCAGTGGTGCCGATGGCAAAACCGCCCACCGCCAAGGCAAACAGCAGCCAGCGCGGATGGGGAATGTGTTTGGGCATAATGGTGTCTTTGCAGGAATTAAAGATGAAATGGCTTTCAGGCAGCCTTTATAAATTGCTGCCTGAAAATCAAATATTTAAAATCAAAAGAGATTATGTGTAATTATACTACATACAAACAGGCACACCAAAACCAAGCTGTCGCTTTGAATGCCGCCACCCATGCGTTTATAAGGTGATTTTGGTTTCCACCTTATTGAAATTCATCACAAACTGGCTTTTAAACCCACGCACATTATTATCGGCCGTGAGCACGCGGCGGGTGAAATGGTGGTAATCGGCCATATCACGCGCATGCACCAGCAGCATGTAGTCGTAATCGCCGGAAATTTCATAGCAGCTCATCACATCCGGCTCTTTGTCCATGCTGCGCACAAACATGTCTTGCAAGGCCGGGCTTTGTTTTTCCATTTCCACCGCCACAAACACACTCAAGCTGCGCCCCACCGCCGCCGGGTTCACCATCGCCACTTGTTTGATAATCACCCCTTGCTGCTGCATCTGCTGAATGCGCCGCTGGCAAGTGGCCACCGACGAGCCCACTTGCTCGGCCACCACTTTCAACGGCAGTGTGGCATCGCTTTGCAGCAGGTTCAAAATTTGCCGATCCAGCTTATCCAATTCATGTTGCACAGACATATCGGTATCTTTTCTCATTCAAGATTTAATTTAGAAAAATTATCACACAAAAGCCTGAAATCAGAAATTTTTTATTATAAAGCTGCCGTAAAATAGCCGCATTTCAACGATATTTAAACCTGCCTTTCAGGCAGCCTATAAAGCCTACCTGAGCTAAATTGATTTTCTTCAGGTAGCCTTTATAGGCTACCTGAGTTGGATTGATTTTCTTTAGGTAGCCTTTATAGGCTACCTGAAAAGCACACCACAAAATACAAATACCATGAGCAATTTAAAAAAAGGCGTTTGGGCAGCCTTATTGTCCAATATTCTGTTTGGCGTGCTGTATCTTTACAGCGGCTGGATGCAGCCCATGGGCGGCACCGATGTGTTTGCTTGGCGCATGGTGAGCATGTTGGCGGCTTTATGGCTGATTTTGCTGCTCAGCCACGGCTGGCATGATTTATTCCGCTTTGCCTACAAAGTGGGGCGCGACTGGCGCAAATGGGCGCTGATTGTGCTGCCCACGCCGATTGTGGCCAGCCAGCTGTGGCTGTTTATGTGGGCACCGGTAAACGGCTACGGCGTAGACGTGGCGATGGGCTATTTTCTGTTTCCCTTGGTGATGGTGTTGTGCGGGCGTCTGTTTTTGGGCGAAGCGGTCAACCGTCTGCAATGGCTGGCGGTGGCCTTGGCCGGCGCCGGGGTGGCGCATGAGCTGTGGCAAACCCATGCTTTTTCTTGGGTTACCATCTGGGTGTTTGCCACCTATCCCGTGTATTACCTGCTGCGCCGCCTGCTGTGCGTACCCGCCCTCACCGGCTTGCTGATCGACCTCACGCTGATTGCCCCGTTTGCCTTGGGCTATTTGCTGCTGCAAACCAATGGTTTCGCCATTTGGGCAGCGCCGTCGCGCTTTTGGCTGTTGATTCCGCTGCTGGGCATCATCAGCGCCGCCGCCATGCAGCTCAATCTGCACGCCAGCCGCCTGCTGCCAGTAACCCTGTTCGGCATGTTCAGCTATCTGGAGCCGGTGCTGCTGTTTGCATTGGCATTGTTGGTGTTGAAAACACCACTGGCGGCCGAATCGCTGATTACCTATGGCCTGATTTGGGCTGCTCTGTGCCTGAGCCTGCTTGATGGTTGGTTGAAAATGCGCCGCGCACCGCACATGGTCGGCAAACCGGCCACGGCATCAGCATAAATATTCAAGGCTGCCTGAAAACAACACAGCCGCACAACAAACCCTGTTGTGCGGCTGTATTTGCCTTAAACCATACCTAAATAGAAAAATCTTCCGCCAAAGGCGCATACAACGCCGCTTCGATATATTCGCGCGTAAGCCGCTCGGAAAATAACTGCAAAAACGCATAGGCATAGCCGCGCAAATAAGCGTCTTGCCGCAGCACAATATGCGAAAACGACGGCTCAAACAAATGTTCGGCACTGATTAAGCGCAAACCTTCATCCGCCTGCGCATCGTAGGCCATACTGGCCATCAAGCCGATGCCTAGCCCCAAGCGCACATAGGTTTTAATGATATCGGTATCGGCAGAAGCCAGCACCACCTTGGGCGGCTCAAGCTGCGCCTGCGCAAATGCTCGCGCAATACGCGCTTCTTTTTGAAACGCAAATTCATACGTCACCAAGGGCCAGGCGGCAATATCGGCCAGCTGTAGCGGGCGCGCCAAATCCAACAAAGCATGGCCTTCCGGCACCACCACACTGCGGTTCCAAGCGTAGCAACTCAGCTTGCGCAAAGCCTCATGCTCCTGCACCAGCTCCGTACCAATGGCAAAATCCGCTTCACCTTCCAGCACCATCTTGTCTAATGCCGACGGGCTGGCCGGCAAAATCGACAACTGCACCTGCGGATAACGTGCCACAAACGCCGACACCACCCGTGGCAAGCCATAGCGCGCCTGCGTGTGCGTGGTGGCGATGGTGAGCGAGCCGCTGTCTTGATCGGCAAATTCAGTGCCTATTTTCTTAATGTTTTGCACTTCGCGCAAAATGCGCTGCGCCGTCTCCAACACTACCTTGCCCGGCGCCGTTACCGCCACCATGCGTTTGCCGTGGCGCACAAACAAAGGCACGCCCAGCTCTTCTTCCAACAAGCGGATTTGCTTGGAAATCCCCGGCTGCGAAGTAAACAACACATCGGCCGCATCCGACACATTCAAATTCTGGCGGTATACCTCCACCGCATAGCGTAGTTGCTGTAATTTCATGCCCGCCTTCCAAAGAACAAAGCCCTTGCCGCACCGAATTTTGTAGCGTTTGTGCAACACAATGATTTTATTTTGTGCATAATAACGCAATTCCACCCTTCAGGCAGCCACCGCTGCGCCTACGCTCCCCCATCCACGGGCAATAGCGCGGCTTATTTGTTGCTTCCATACAACGATAAAGCGCATCACCATGTCTTTCAGTTGTAAATAAGTGACACACAAGCCATTTTTGGGCATGATTAGGCATTAGGAAGCGGGTCGTCTAGCAGCTTCACTCCAAGTGGCGCGGCTATTGACAGTTTGAGCATAGCTTCTTATAGTTCAGACTTGATTTACCTGAGTTACCGCCCAGTTTGAGCGGCCTGTATATGGTATTTGTGTTGATGGCGTGTTGTTTCTTCAACACCGTTTTAAGACACATAACAATTTTTTGATGAGGGAATAACATGACCAAACAGCTGAAATTGAGCGCCTTGATCGTTGCGATGATTGCTTCTGCCAGCGCGATGGCCCACGAAAAAAACGGCTACACCATTAGCCAAGAGTCTCGCGAAGTTGTGCGCAACAACTACGGCGAGTGTTGGGAAAACTCTTTCCTGAACAAAGCCACTGACGGCTTGGCTGAATGCGGTGACGGCGTTGCCGTTGCACCGGCTCAACCGGAATACGTAGACGAAACCGTTGCCTTGTCTGCCAATTTCTTGTTCGGCTTTGACAAATATAACCTGCGTCCGGAAGCCAGCGAAACCCTGAACACCTTGGCACAACGTTTGTCTCAAACCAACGTTCAAGCGGTACGTGTAGAAGGCAATACCGACTTTATGGGTTCAGAAGCTTACAACCAGGCTCTGTCTGAGCGCCGTGCCAACACCGTGGCCAACTACTTGGTATCTCGCGGCGTACCGGCTCAGAAAATCTCTGCCGTTGGTTTGGGCGAATCTCAAGCCCGCATGACCGAATCTTGCCAAGCCGAAGTAGCCAAGCTGGGCAAAAAAGTATCTGCCGCCAAAAAACGCTCTGCTCTGATTGCTTGTATCGAGCCGGATCGTCGTGTAGATGTGAAAATCCGCACCTTGGTAACCCGCCAAGCTCAGTAATCTTTAAGATTACCGTAAAGAAAACCCCTGCCATGCAGGGGTTTTTTGTTTGTATCAAAAAATCGGCATTATCTGAAACCTGTCCAACATACTGTCACTTTAATGAGCACGGCCATCTCTTTGAGGCAGCCTGAAAAATATTGGTATTGTGCGAACACAAAAAACAGCCAAGCGGTTGGCAACACCTACCGCTTGGCTGTTTTTAAATCAATCCAGAATCCGCTTCGCTGTTACTGGCGGCAAAACGGCATGGTATGGTTAGCGCTTTAACCTACGCGCATACCCGGTTGCGCACCGGAATCCACATCCAGCAAAAATAACTTGTCCTCGCCCGCAGCCGAAGTAATCATGCCTTCGGATATACCGAATTTGGCCATTTTACGCGGTGCGAAGTTGGCCACCACAATCACCATGCGGCCAATCAATTTGGCCGGCTCAGGATAGCTGGCAGCAATGCCGGAGAAGATGGTGCGTTGCTCAAAACCCAAGTCCAGCTGGAATTTCAGCAGCTTGCTGCTGCCTTCCACCGCTTCGCAATGCAGCACTTTGGCCACGCGTAAATCGATTTTCATAAAGTCGTCAAACGAAGCCTGCGGTGTGAGCGGCTCATAGGCTGCCTGAACGGGTGCCGCTGCTTCGGCAGCTTGAATGTTTTGTTTGTTGGCGGCGATTAAATCATCCACTTGTTTTTGCTCCACGCGTTGCATTAAATGTTGGTATGGGTTGATGACGTGGCCTTCAGGCAGCGTTGTGGTGCTGCTGGCCCAGGTGAACGCCGGCAGATTCAAAAAGGCAGCGGCTTGTGCGGCCACTTGCGGCAACACCGGCGCCAGATACGCGCTGAGTATCTTAAAGGCGTTAATCAGCTCGCTGCACACTTGGTGCAGGCGCTCGGCCTGGCCTTCTTGTTTGGCCAGTTCCCACGGTTTGTTGGCATCCACATATTCGTTCACCACATCGGCCAGCGCCATAATATCGCGCAGGGCGCGGGCGTATTCGCGGTTGTTGTAGTATTCGGCAATGGTTTCGCTGTGCGCCTGCAATTGCGCCAACAAGGCGCTGTCGGCGGTTTGTTTCAGGCTGCCTGAAAAACGTTTGTGGATAAAGCCAGCGGCGCGGGCGGCGATGTTGACGTATTTGCCCACCAAGTCGCTGTTAACGCGCGAGATAAAATCTTGCAGGTTCAGGTCGATGTCTTCAATTTTGCTGTTCAGTTTGGCGGCAATATAGTAGCGCATCCATTCCGGGTTCAGGCCGCCGTCCAGATACGATTGGGCGGTGATGAAGGTGCCGCGCGATTTGGACATTTTTTGCCCGTCTACGGTTAAAAAGCCGTGGGCAAACACGCCGGTGGGGGCACGGTGGCCGGAATACTGCAGTGTGGCCGGCCAAAACAAGGCGTGGAAATACAGAATGTCTTTGCCGATAAAGTGGTATAGCTCGGTGTTGCTGTCGGGCTGAAACCAGGCATCGAAATCCACGCCGATGCGATCGCACAGGTTTTTAAACGAAGCCATATAGCCGATGGGCGCATCCAGCCACACATAGAAATATTTGCCCGGCGCATCGGGAATTTCAAAGCCAAAATACGGCGCATCGCGGCTGATGTCCCAGTCGGACAATTGGCCGTCTTGCAGCCATTCGTTCATTTTGTTTAAGGCTTCGGGCTGCAAATGCGGCTGCACTTTGCCGTTGGCCAAGGTGGTGCTGCCTGAAGTCCATTGCTGCAAATAATCCACACATTCGCCCAGCTTAAAGAAAAAGTGTTCCGACTCTTTCAGCACCGGCGTGGCGCCGGATACGGCGGAATAAGGCTTAATCAGCTCGGTAGGGCTGTAGGTGGTGCCGCACACTTCGCAGTTGTCGCCGTATTGGTCGGGCGCGTGGCATTTGGGGCATTCGCCTTTTACAAAGCGGTCGGGCAGAAACATGTTCTTTTCGGGGTCGAACAGCTGCTCGATGGTGCGTGATTCGATTTTGCCGTTGGCTTTCAGGGCGCGGTAAATTTGCTCGGAAAAGGTTTTGTTTTCCGGCGAATGGGTGCTGTAGTAGTTGTCGTAGCCGATACCAAAGCCGGTGAAATCGGCCAGATGCGCTTCGCGCACGCGGGCAATCATGTCTTCCGGAGCCAAGCCTTGCTTTTGTGCCGCCAGCATCACCGGGGTGCCGTGGGTGTCGTCGGCACAGCAGTAATAGCATTCGTGGCCGCGCATTTTTTGAAAGCGCACCCAAACATCGGTTTGGATGTGCTCAACCATATGGCCTAAATGAATGCTGCCGTTGGCATACGGCAGCGCGGATGTAACCAGTATTTTGCGGGGCGTGTTCATAAATCGTGTGTTGTGGGCGGAATAATCATGCAGGCGATTATAGCAGAGCCATGCTGCTTGCACGGTGTTCTGCAGCAGAGGCTGCCTGAAAACAGAATGCCCAACAGCCACAGCGTGCTTGTTCTTTTGCTACACACCCCCTAGAATAAACATTTTTTAACACAACACGGGAACGCAGATGTCTTTGAAACGTTTGGCCACGGCCTATATGAACGGCAGCCTAGTGTGGCAGATTGTGATCGGTTTAATACTGGGTATTGCGCTGGCAGCGGTATGGCCGCAAGGTGCCAAATCGGTGGGCTTGCTGGGCGACTTTTTTGTGGGCGCGCTCAAAGCGGTGGCACCGGTGTTGGTATTGGTGCTGGTGGCTTCGGCCATTGCGCAGCATAAAACCGGCAATCAGGTTTATATCAAGCCGATTTTGCTGCTTTATTTGCTGGGCACTTTTGCCGCAGCGCTGGTGGCGGTATTGGCCAGCTTTATGTTTCCCACCAATTTAACACTGGTGACCGCCGAAATCAGCCAAACCCCGCCTTCCGGCATTGTTGAGGTGCTCAAAACGCTGGTGCTGCGCTTGGTAGACAATCCGTTTAACGCGATTGCCACTGCCAACTACATCGGCATTCTGGCCTGGGCGGTGTTGCTGGGCATTGCGCTGCGCCATGCCGCCGAACCGGCCAAAGTCATGCTGAATGAGCTGGCCGAGGCGATTACCAAAATTGTGCGCTGGGTTATCCGCTTGGCGCCGATTGGTGTGTTTGGCATTGTGGCTTCCACCATTGCCACCACCGGCTTTGGCGAATTGCTGGCCTACGCCAAATTGCTGGCGGTATTGGTGGGGGCGATGCTGTTTGTGGCGCTGGTGATAAATCCGCTGATTGTATTTGCCAAAATCCGCCGCAACCCCTACCCGCTGGTGTTCACCTGCTTGGCCGAAAGCGGCCTCACCGCCTTTTTCACCCGCAGCTCCGCCGCCAATATTCCGGTGAACATGGCTTTGGCTAAAAAATTAGGGCTGCATGAAGACACCTATTCCGTGTCTATTCCGCTGGGTGCCACCATCAATATGGCCGGTGCCGCCATCACCATCACCGTGCTTACACTGGCAGCGGTACACACCTTGGGTATTGAAGTTGATATCGCCACAGCGCTGCTGTTGAGCTTATTGGCCGCGATTGGTGCCTGCGGGGCTTCCGGCGTGCCCGGCGGATCGCTGCTGCTGATTCCCATGGCCTGCAGCCTGTTTGGCATCAGCAACGATTTGGCCACTCAAGTGGTGGCGGTGGGCTTTATTATCGGCGTGGTACAAGATTCGTGCGAAACCGCGCTAAACTCCTCCACCGATGTGTTGTTTACCGCCGCTGCCGATTTGGGCGAACGCCGCAACAGCGGGGTTTAAATCTGGGTACGCAATACACGCGCAAATCAAAAGGCTGCCTGAATATCATTTCAGGCAGCCTTTTTTGGCTGTGTTTTTCAGATACGCCGCCAAACTTACTGGCGATAAGCCCGTAGATACCATCTCTCGCATCAAGCCGCAATGGTTATTTTGGCCTGATATTCGCATTGGTGCTTCAACACACCAAAGCAAATCTGTACCAAGCGGCGCATCGCTGCGCCGATGGTCTGCATTTCCGTTTTGTTTCTGGCTTTCAGTCTGCGGTAATGCGCGTTAATATCCGGATTCCACGTTTTTGCAACCACCGCAGCCATATACAACTTAGCTCGTATGACCGAACTGCCCCGCTTGGAAAGCATGGCTTTGCCTTTGTGTTTGCCGGATTCCCGTTTTTTCGGCACCAATCCCAAATAGGCAGCCATTTGCGAGGCGGAGGTAAAATGTTTGCTATGATAGAGCGCAACCATGCGCAATGAAACCACTTCACCTACACCGGGTATGCTGCGCAGTAAAGCACGGTCTTTTTTCAAATCAGGATGCCGGTCAATATGTTGTTCGATTTCCTGTGTGATGGTGCTGATCTGCTGCTTCAAATTGGTCTGCATGGTGCTGATGGACTGGCTGACCGCTTCGGGAACAGCGCTGAATCCGGCTTTCTCCATGCGGTTGTCTTCACGCTGCAGATCGCTTTGCAGCGCATCTAGACGGGCTAGTAGTGCGTTGAGCCGCTTGATGTGGGGTGCAGCAGGCTGCCATTGGCGTACTTTGTGGTGCATGAGGCGGTCAATACCGGCTCTGGCCAGTGACTGGCTATCAGCCTTATCGGTTTTGTGCAAGCTGTCGTATTTGGCATAATGGGCACTGTCGGCAGGATTAAGCAGATAAACGGCGATGCCTTTGTTATGCAGGTACTCTGCCAATGCTTCGTGGTAAACGCCGGTGGCTTCCATGAAAATTTTGAGTAGGCTTAAGTCTTCACCGATGTTTTTATACAGCCATTCTGTCAGTTGGTTAAAGCCTTGGAGGTGGTTTGGCAATGCTTTGGTTTTGATTTTACTGCTGCCAATGTCGCGGATAAGAGCACAATCTAATTTGTTTTTGCTGATGTCGATGCCCAATACTTGGAAGTTCATCATAATCTATCCTTATTTATGCAGTGTCTTGCGGGCGCTGCCGCGCACTTGGATACCATTCAGATTGTAGGATGAGGTGTATGGCAGTGTTATCTACATTTCAGTGTCGGGCACTTGGGTCGGATACAGTTTGCTGCCATACGGGGCGGGAATAATACGCGTTTTACTCACCGCTTGAGAGATACAAGGTCGGATTCTTGAATCCGACACTTGTTTACAGAACAAGGCTCTTGCATCGCTTTGGCCAAACGTCGGATTCAAGAATCCGACCTACGCGTATCTGCCAAACTGCTTTATTTTTAAGCTTATACCAATTCTAAAAATTAACCCAACTGCGTTGGCTCGCCTTGCCGTACTAGCTGTACTGTCTGCGGCTCGTCGCCTTGTTATCTTATTTTTTAGAATTGGTATTATTTTTGAAAAGCATCAAAAACTTACGAGCGATACGGATTTTCCACACCAGCAGCCAACGCCTGCAAATACGCACGCAGTTGTGCCTCAGCGCAGCCCATCAGCAGGCCATCTTCAAACGCATCTTGCGCCATTTGAAACAGCTCCTGCATGTTTTCCTGCATCACTTTGATTTTTTCGGTGCAGGCCACGGTGCGACCTTGCTCGTCGAGCCACACCGGCATTGCGGGCATACTCATATTATTCCCCGCCTAACGGAAACGGTCGCTATTGCTGACACGGCGGGCGGTGGTGTAATACCGCGCCCAGTAGCCGCTGTCTATGCTGGTGATTTCAATATTTTTGCCGGTGCGCGGCGCGTGTACCATACGTCCGTTGCCAATATACATGCCCACATGCGAAATGCGCCGCCCGCCGGGGCTGAAAAACACCATATCGCCCGGCTGCAAATCGCCACGGCTCACCGCCCGGCCCACGGTAGCCATTTCCGAAGAGGTACGCGGCAAATTCACGCGCATGCTCTTTTTGAAAATGTATTGCATAAAACCACTGCAATCAAGGCCGCTCACCGGTGAATTGCCACCAAAGCGGTAAGCCACGCCCAGCAAGCCCATGGCGTTCATAATCAAATCGCCAGCATCATCGCCACTACTGGCTTGCGAGCCGGTTTTGTCGTTAATCAGCCGCTCCAAGGCGGCATTGTCCAAACCTTCCGGCGCCGCATGTACCGGTGCCACATAAAAAACGCCGGCGCACAGGCAAGCTGTTGCCAACGTTATCCACTTATGCATCCATTTCATTCGCAAATCCATTTACTTTTGCGCACAACAAACGCTGCCTGAAAGGGCTATTTAGCCGCTTCAATCAGCGCAGTGGCGAAGGCGCTTGTGTTATGCTGTGCCGTCGCAGCCCCCGTTAACGAGAGTGAAACCGAAACATGAGCAAATCTGCTTTTGCCGCCATGGGCGATTTGGCCCGTTTACGCGAAATCGCGGCCATTTTGGCACGCTACGGTTTAAGCGAATTTATCCAGCGCCTGCGCCTGTCGGGCAAGCCCTGGCAGGACAAACAGGCGCAAGCGGCAGCACAACAGCACCGTTATTTAAGCACACCGCAGCGTTTCCGGCGTGCCTTTGAAGAATTAGGGCCTACTTTTATCAAACTCGGGCAGGTATTGTCTACCCGTGTGGACATCTTTGGCCGAGAATGGACGGAAGAGTTCGAACATTTGCAAAGCAATGTGCGCCCGATTGCCAGCGCCGACATCCTCGCCCTCATCGAAAGCCAGCTGCAACAGCCATTGGGCGAAGTATTCCGCCATATCGACCCGCAGCCCATCGGCAGCGCTTCGATTGCCCAAGTACACCGCGCGGTGTTGGTGAGCGGCGAAGTGGTGGCGGTAAAAGTGAAGCGGCCAGACATCGATGCCACCATCGCTGCAGATTTACGTATTTTAACCCATATTGCACAGCTGATTGAAACCGAAATTCCCGAATCGCGCCGCTACCATCCGGTGCAAATGCTGCACTATTTTGCCCGCTCGCTGGCCAAAGAAACCGATTTATCGGTGGAACTGCGCTATTTACAGCGCTTTGGCCGCGCCTACGAAAACCACGCTTTTATCCGCATTCCCAAGGTGTACGCCGCGTATTCTAACCGCCAACTGCTGGTGCAAGAATACATTGACGATACTTTACTGAATGATTTGGCACTGGAAACCCTGCCCGCCGAAGCACGGCGGCAGCTGGCCACCCACATTACCGACGCCTTATTGGGCATGATTTTGCAGCACGGCTTTTTCCATGCCGACCCACACCCGGGCAATATTTTTGTGAACGCCCAAGGCCGTATTGCCCTAATCGACTTCGGCTTGGTGGGCCACCTCAGCGCCACCCGCCGCCGTGAAATTATTTCTTTAATCAACGCCTTGATGCAGCGCGACCAATTTGCCATGCAATATGTACTCAGCAATTGGGCGCAGGGCGATTTGCCCGACGAAAGCCTGCTGGGCGCGGATGTGATGGAAATGCTGCTCAACTACGAACACACCGCCATGAAGGACTTGCGCATCAGCCAGGTGATTAACGACATCACCCACATCATGCGCACCCACGAGCTCACTCTGCCGCCCGACTTGGTAATGCTGTTTAAAGCACTGATTACACTGGAGGGCGTGGTAAAACGGCTGGACGGCGAATTCGAGCTGCTGCAACACGCCAAGCCGATAGTGCGCAACATCATGCGCCACCGCCTGCAACCGGGGCATGTGTGGCGCAAAAGCAAGATGCACACGCAAATGCTCACCCAAGTGCTGGATGAAATGCCGCAAAACGTGCTGCGCCTCAGCCGCCGCATTCAAAAAGGCCAATTCAGCATTAATCTGGACATCAAACGGCTGGAGCAGCTCAACACCCAGCTCGACCGCATCACCAACCGCCTCACCATGGGCATCGTTACCGCCGCGCTGATTGTGGGCTCCTCCATCGTGATGAACATTGATGCCGGCCCCAAACTCTTCGGCCTGCCCTTTTTCGGCCTGATTGGCTATTTGCTCGCCTTTGCCAACAGCCTGTGGGTGATTTGGTCGATTTGGCGCTCCGGCAAACACTGATTTATTGCTATTGCAACCATGCCGTCCCAACCCAATCCCCACCCTCATGCCCGTATCACCGTATGGCTGGCCGCCCTGCGCTTGCGCACCCTGCCGCTGGCCGGTGCCGCCATGCTGGCCGCAGCCATGCTGGCGTGGCAGCAGCAGGTGTTTCAGGCAGCCTTGTTTATCGCCAGCCTCAGCACCGCCGTTTTACTGCAAATATTCAGCAATCTGGCCAACGATTACGGCGATGCCGCACACGGTGCCGATCGCCAACGCCGCCACGGCCCCGTGCGGGCGGTGGCCGCCGGGCTGATTGCACCGTTGCACATGCGCCGCGCCCTGCTTGGGTGCGCCTTGCTGTGTATGGCCAGCGGCTTGTGGTTGCTGGCCATCAGCCTGCCCGCACTGCACGGCTGGGCGGCACAGTGGTGGCTGTGGCTGCTGTTGGGCACGTTGGCGCTGTTGGCGGCATGGGCTTACACCGCCGGACACCGGCCCTATGGCTATGTCGGCTTGGGTGATGCGGCGGTGTGGCTGTTTTTCGGCCTGCTGGCCGTGTTGGGCGGCAGCGTACTCTACGGCGCAGCCATTACTTGGCCTGCCGTGGCAGCAGCCAATGCGCTGGGGCTGTGGTGCACAGCCGTGCTCAACATCAATAATATGCGCGACATCCCCACCGATTTGGCTGCCGGCAAACACACCATAGCCGCCCGCCTCGGCCTGCGCCGCGCCGGTCGGTACCATGCGGTTTTATTGGGCTTGGCCGCCGCCAGCTGGGGCGTGTGGCTATACCATAGCCTGCCGCCCATGGCGGCCATTTTGCTGGCCAGCGCTTTGCTGTTGTTTTACCGTCATCATGACCACGCCCTGCGAAGCGCGCCACAACGACCGCACGAATACAACCGCCAATTGGCGCAACTGAGCCTGTTTATCCTGCTGTGGGTGGGTGCCAATGCACTGGCAATGGGTTCGTTTCATGCTGCCTGAAAGGCGGCATGAAGAAAGTAATCCATCTCAGGCTGCCTGAAAGGCGGCATGAAGAAAGTAATCCATCTCATGCTGCCTGAAAGACGGCGTGAAGAAAGTAATCCATCCTAGGCTGCCTGAAACCCAAAACAGCCGTGGGCAGGTATTCTGCCTGTGCTACAATGCCCACCCTAGCGCTTTCATACCTAACCACATTGTAATCAAGGGAGAATACCGTATGCAGCCGCAACGCAATGTTCAAGACTACACCCAGCTGGGTGGTGCCGTGCAGCCGCAAAACACCGTTTTGCGCAAAACCTACGGCCTGCTCGGGCTGGCCTTTTTGCCCTGTATCGCCGGTGCCTATTTTGGCAGCCAGTTTAATTTTGCCGCCGTGATGGGCAATTTTTGGGTCACCATCATTGCCTTTTTCGCCTTTTTCTACGGCATGTGTTTTGCGATTGAAAAAAACCGCTACAGCAATGTGGGTGTGGCTTTGTTGATGGTGTTCACCTTCGGCATGGGCTTTATGCTCGGCCCCATCCTGCAATACAGCGCCGGTTTTGCCAACGGCACTAAGCTCGTGGCCATGGCCGCGGCGATGACTGCCGGGGTGTTTTTGGTGATGGCCGCCGCCGCGCGCCGCACCAAAGCCGATATGAATGCCTTGGGGCGCTTTTTGATGGTGGGCGCAGTGGTGCTGATGGTGGGCGTGGTGGCCAACCTGTTTTTGCACATCCCCGCGCTCTCACTCACTATTGCCGCGGGCTTTGTGATTTTTAGCTCTTTGCTGATTATGTGGCAAATCAAAACCGTCATCGACGGCGGCGAAGACAGCCACATCAGCGCCGCACTCACCATTTTTATCTCAATTTACAATATCTTCAGCAGCCTGCTGCGTATTTTGCTGGCGTTTGCCGGTGATGATTAAAGTACATTGATTAACGCATAAGGCTGCCTGAAACCGTTTCAGGCAGCCTTTTTATTGCCAATTCTAAAAAATAACCTAACTGCGTTGGCTCGCCTTGCCGTACTACTTGTACTGTCTGCGGCTTGCCGCCTTGTTATCTTATTTTTTTAGAATGGGTATAACACCATAGAAACCCCGCCCATGAATCCCGTTTTATCTTGGCAAGAACACGGCGAATGCCACAGTGCCGCTTGGCGCAGCGAAAGCCGCCATCAGCCGCCGCAGCGCATTGAAGCGGTGGCGCAAATCAGCGCCGAGCAAGCCTTAAGCCTGATACACCAAAACACCGCCCTACTTTGGCGCGGCGACTACCACCAAGGCAAGCAATTGCTGGCGGCCATCAAAAAACGCGTGCGCAGCCACAGCAAGCCTGCCGCCGATTTCCACCGCCACCGCCTGCAACAATCACAACACAGCCGCCTATTCAACTTATTGCTGCTGGAAGTGCAGCCCGGCTTTATGCTTGCCAATGGCCGCGCGCCCGATGTTCAGGCAGCCTTGGCCGATGTGTACGGCAGCGCCAACGAAACGCCGTTTCTGCTGCCGCTCAACGCCCTGCTCGGCTTTATCGGCGCCCACGAATGGCACAAACAAGGCGTGCCCGTGCCCGCCTTGGGCGGCGCGCATATCCACGTACCGTTTGGCGTGTTTTCGCCTTTGCGCGGTGAATATCTGGATTTGCTCGCCAGCGCCCCCTTGCCGCCGCACACGCAAACAGCGTGGGACATCGGCACCGGCAGCGGCGTGCTGGCTGCCATTTTGGCTCGACGCGGTATTGCCCATATTATCGGCACCGACAGCAACCCGCGTGCCGTGGCCGCCGCACGCGCCAATATCCGGCGTTTAGGCTACAGTGCCCAAGTACAGATTAACGCCACCGACTTACTGCCCGCAGGCAGTGCCGACCTGATTGTGTGCAACCCGCCGTGGCTGCCCGCCAAGCCCGGTGCCGACATCGAAACCGCCCTCTACGACCCCAACCACGCCATGCTGCACGCCCTATTGGCTCAAGCACCCGCCCGCCTCAACCCCGGCGGCGAGCTGTGGCTGATTATGTCCGACCTGGCCGAACACCTCGGCTTGCGCCCCGCCAACGCACTTGCCCAATGGTTTGCCGACGCCGGTTTGGCCGTAGCCGCCCACAGCCACACCCGCCCGCAACACGCCAAAGCACAGCGCCAACACGACCCCCTACACCACGCCCGCAGCCGCGAAACCACTTCGCTGTGGCGGCTGGTGCCACAATAAGGCTGAGACTTTTGCAAAATGCCGTTTAGTCTGCAAAAAACCTTTCCAGTTTGTCATTCCGGCGTAAGCCGGAATCCATATCTTTAAACATAATGAATTGATTCAAAATTAATTTATTAGCAAACAATGGATTCCGGCCTACGCCGGAATGACAGATTTGAGCATTTTTCATTAATTTAGAAAAATTTCGCAAAGGTCTCGGGCTGCCTGAACGGAAAAAATCCGCCAAAATAATATTTTGGCGGATTTGATGTTTAATACGGAGCCGTATCAATGCTTGCCGCCGAGCGGCATCACCGCTTTCACCCACACCGCGTTGCCTTGCGGGCGGTTTTTGGCCTGCCATTCTTTTTGCCATTTGGCGGTAACGAACCAGCCTTTGCCGCTGTCGTATTTAACCGAAGGCCCCAGTGCGAAAGCGCTGCCTTTGCTGTTGGGTAGGCGCTCGCCGTTTTGCTGGTCGGCGCTGGTTTGCTGCATCCAATAGCCGCCCGCACCCGCCGTCCAGCCATTGCCAAACGCCCAACCCACCGAATAATCGGCATGCAGCTCATCGCCGCTGCGATAATCGGTATCTTTATTGCGCTGATTGATAATATAGCCGAATTTGGCATCGGCATTCAGCCCTTTGGGCTGGATATAGCTAATGGCGTACACCGGCTCGATGGCGCTGTGATTGTGGCCGATATTGGCCAAATCTTTTTTATCGTATGCGCCGGTGGGCAGATAGACATCCAGCGCGGCAATGCTGTGCAGCTTTTCACTGTGGTGGTAGCCCAGCGCCGCGCCCACGGTGATGTCGCCGATGCCGGTTTTGTGTTGCGATTGCCCGGCGGCACGCACGTTCAAGTCCACCAGCGGCACGATGGCGTGTAGCGCCAAATCACCGCCGAGCACTTTTTGCGGGGTAACCCAAATCAGCCGCGGTGCCAACACATTGGCACGCAGGCGGAAATCGGGCACATGGGCGTTGTCGCCATCGGCATTGTTGAGGCGGCCGGCACGGTAATGGTTGCCGTAGAGCATGCCGTATACGCCCGGCGGCGGCAAGGCGCCGGCCATAAAGTTTTCCACGCCGTGCGGGTAGATGGATGCGCCGCCTTCGGCTGCCCATGCGGCAACCGGGCTCAGTCCCAGCAAAAGCAGCCATTTGCAGGTGTTTGGGTTCATGTGTTTTCCTTTGTTGATAATGGGTTTTTATTGTTTGAGGAGTTTGTGCTAAGGCTGCCTGAACAGGCTTTCAGGCAGCCTTAGCACAAACGAAACCAGCAATTGGCAACGCCTGTGTCAAATACAAATAAGGGTTTAACTAAACCGCACCGAAGCGCCGCCGATGCCGCCGATGGATACCGACATCACATCACCCGCCGCCACCGGCTCCAGCGGCACCAAGGCGCCGGACAAAATCACTTCGCCCGCTTTCAGGCCGATGCCGAAACGCCCTAGGGTGTTGGCCAGCCACACCACGCAATTGACCGGGCTGCCCAAGGCGGCGGCACCGGCGCCGGTGCTGATAACGCGGCCGTTTTTCTCCACCACCATGCCGCAGGTGGCCAAATCGACTTGGCGCGGGCTCACGGCGGTGTCGCCCAACAGCAGTACGCCGCAAGAAGCGTTGTCGGCCACGGTGTCTTGGATTTTGATTTGCCAGTTTTCAATGCGTGAATCGACAATTTCAAAACACGGCATCACCGCTTCGGTGGCGGCCAACACATCGGCGGCGGTGATGCCGGGGCCTTGCAAGTCTTTTTTGAGGATAAAGGCGATTTCACCCTCGGCGCGCGGCTGCATCAATAGCTGGCTCACCGGCACTTCCTGCCCTTGATTGAACACCATTTTGTCGGTGAGGTAGCCGAAATCGGGTTGGTTAACCTTCAGCATGTCTTGCACGGCCTTGGAAGTAAGGCCGATTTTTTTGCCGATGATGCGCTCGCCCGCATCAAGGCGGTGCTGCAAAAAACGCAGCGAAATTTGGTAGGCGTCGTCGATGCTGATGTCGGGCGCTTGCTCGGTGAGTGGGCGGATGGGCTGGCGGCTTTGCATGGCTTGGTAGAGTATATTGCCGTAATGTTGGATGTCGTCTTGGGTCATGTTGCGCTCCCGTGTTCAAGCTGCCGCAAAGGCTGCCTGAAAAAATTTAATCAAATTCAGATTGGCTGATAGCCAATTTGTAAAAATCGAATCAGCTTCAGGTACAGGGCTACCATGTTTAATAAGCGTTGCGGGGAAAGCCATGCGTAGCTCAAGCGTCGGATTCAAGAATCCGGCCTACGGCATCAATCCATTCAAGGCACCGGCAGCCTGTCTTATTCACATTTTGATGCAGATATTTTTCAGCTCGGTGTAAAACTCCAGCCCGTGCACGCCGCCTTCGCGGCCAATGCCGGACTGCTTGGCGCCGCCAAAGGCGGTGCGCAAATCGCGCAAAAACCAGCTGTTCACCCACACAATGCCCGCTTCCATCTGTTCGGCCACGCGCATGGCGCGGCTGCTGTTTTCGGTCCAGATGGCGGCGGCCAAACCGTAATCGGTGTTGTTGGCCAACGCAATCACTTCTTCTTCGCTGTCAAACGGGCGGATGTGGCAGCAAGGGCCGAAGATTTCTTCGCGCACCACGCGCGCATCGTCGGCCAATCCGGTCCAAATGGTGGGCTCGATCCAAGCGCCCGCATTCAGCGCCGCGCCCATGTCGGGCACGCCGCCGCCAATTTCCACGGTGGCGCCTTCCGCCACTGCCAACTGGTAGTACGACAGCACTTTATCGCGGTGTTCGTGGCTGATCAGCGGGCCGAAATTGGCCGCTGCGTCAGCGGGGCGGCCGGGCTTGAGTTTGGCGGCGGCTTCTTTCATGCGCCGCACAAAATCGGCAAACAGTGGCCGCTCCACATACACGCGTTCGGTGCCCAAACACACTTGACCGCAATTGACAAAAGCCGAACGCATGGTGCCTTCCACCGCTTTTTCCAAATCGCAGTCGGCAAATACAATGGCCGGGTTTTTGCCGCCGCATTCCAGCGAAATATTGCGCAAACCCACGGCGGCGGCCTTCATGATGGCTTCGCCGGTGCGGGTTTCTCCGGTAAAGGTGATGGCATTCACGCCGTTGTGCTCGGTGAGGAAAGCACCGGCAGAATTGGGGCCAAAACCGTGTACCACGTTGAACACACCGGGCGGCACGCCGCATTCGTTCATCACCTCGCCGAGCAAGGTGGTGGTGGCCGGGGTTTCTTCCGAGGGTTTCACCACCACGGTGTTACCGCAGGCCAGCGCCGGACCCACTTTCCAAGTCATCAGCAGCAAGGGCAGATTCCACGGTGCAATCACCGCAATCACGCCTTTGGGGGTGCGGTGGCCGATGTTCACGGCACCCAAGCCATCGGGCGTGTCCAAACGGAACGCTTCGGTGGGGTGGTTGGCCAGGGTTTCGGAAAAAGCCTTGAAGTTGGCGGCACCGCGCGGGATGTCGATGTGGCTGGCCATACTTTTGGGTTTGCCGGTATCGCGGCATTCGGCTTCGAGAAAATCGTCGAAGCGCTCGTTGATGCGCTCGGCCACCTTGTTGAGCAGTTGGATGCGTTGCGCTTGGGTGAGCTGCCCCCACGGCCCGGCCAGCGCCGCGCGTGCTGCGGCCACGGCGGCATCCACTTCTTCGCGACCGGCCTCGTGCACCATACCGATAAGGCTGTTGTCTACCGGGCTGCGGTTTGCAAAGGTTTTGCCGCTGGCGGAAGCCACATACTGGCCGTTAATAAAATGTTTGAATTCTTGCATGCTGTTTTTCCTTGGCTAAAACCCGGCGGGGTATTCATCAAGGCTGCCTGAAAGGCATTCAGGCAGCCTCGGTGTTGCTGAGAGTATTCAGGTCAATACACTAAGGAAGCGCTCGTTGAGCACGCGGTCGTGGTAGAAAATCGCCTTGCCCAATTGCTCGGCATCCCAAGTGGTGACCGGATGGTCGCTGTAGAAATAATCACCACCGGCAAATACTTCGTTGCGGTTGCCGGATGGATCAAAAAAATAAATCGTTTGTCCGTGGGTGAGTCCGTGGCGGGTGGGGCCGATGTCGATGGAGGTATCGGTCATCGCAATCAAATCGGCCGCACGCAGTACATCGTACCAAGTGTCCAGATAAAACGAGGCATGGTGCAGCTTGTTTTTTTCCCCGTGTTTGATAAAGGCCACATCGTGCGCTTTCATGGATGTGGTTAAAAACTGTGCCACACGGTTGCCGGCGGGATCCAGCACTTGTTCGGCCAAATCAAAGCCCAGCACTTCGGTAAACAGTTTGTGGGTGTTGTCCAAATCGTCGCCATAAAGCAAGCAGTGGTCGAAACGGGTGGCGCGCATGCCGCCCACATCGCGCGGCCAGGCTTCGGGATTGTGGTGACCAACACCGTATTTGCCCGGCTGCTCCTTGGTGGCAAACAGCTCAAATACGTGGCCGGTGGGCGCGGTAAAGCGGATGCGACGGCCACAACCGGCCAGCTCGCCCGCCGGAATTTCGCTCACATCCAGCCCGCCAAAGGCCTCCAGCTCTTGGCGCAAGCTGTCCAGTGTGGCTTCGTCCACCACTTTGAAGCCCATAAAATCCATACCCGCTTCATCGGCCTGACGCAGCACCACCGAAAATTTGTCGACTTCGGTCCAGCCTTTCAAATACACCCGGCCGGCCTCATCGGTGTGCATTTCGATCAAGCCCATCAAGTCGCGGTAATGTTTTACCGCCTCAGCCATGTCCAGCACGCGCAATTGCACATGCCCCGGACGCATTACACCTTTTTTCATGTTGTTTCTCCTTGGGGTGGTTTTCTAGCTATTGTTATGCCCGTTTTCCATAAATGGGTTGCGGGTTACTGCGGTTTGTTGCGGCACGATTTCCATGTCGCTTTCGGGAAACACCCGGCACGCCAACACCATGCCGGCGGCCAAGTCTTGCGCATTGATGTGGGTTTTACTCATGGCCTTGTGGCGGTAGCGGCCGGACAAAATCTGTATCCGGCACACGCCGCAGCCGCCGCCACGGCAACCGACATGAATGGCCGTTTGGCAACTGCGCTCACAAGCGGCCAGCAAGCTTTGCCCTTCGGCCACCTCGATGTTGCGCAAGCAGGTTGCGGCATTGCCGTGCTCCTTGATGCAAACGTGAAAGCCCATAATTTGCTCCTCGCCACGTTTCAGGCAGCCTAGGGTGGATCGACTTTCTTCAGGCAGCCTGAAAGGCTAACGCCCCAACGCCTTAGCCGATACGCCGCCAATGCCGAAATGCTGTTTGGGCATTTCGTCGATCAACACCCGCACCGACTCCTTCGGCGCACCCAATGCGTGCACCACGGCAGCGGTGATTTCGGCAATCAGCGCTTCTTTTTGCGCATCGCTTCGCCCTTCCATCATGTGAACCTGAATAATCGGCATATTGCTCTCCTTCAAAAATCGGTTCAGACAAAGCGCCCGCCTATGCTGCCCAAATCCTGGAAGCGCACGTTAAAGCTGTCGCCCGGGGCCACCGCCACCGCGGCGGTGATGGCGCCAATCATCACAAAGCTGCCGGCGGGTAGGTATTCGCCGCGCTCGGCCAGCATATTGACCAACATGGCCACCGAAGCCGCCGGGTGGCCGAGCACTGCGGCACCTGCTCCGGTTTGCACCACTTGGCCGTTGATTTCCATCACCACACCTAGGTTTTTCAAATCCAGCGCCGCTACCGGTTTGATACAGCCACCGGTGATAAAACGGCTGGAAGAGGAGTTGTCGGCAATCACGCTTTTTAAATCGAATTTGAAATCTTTATAGCGTGAGTCGATAACCTCAATGGCGGGCATCACAAAGTCGGTGGCCGCCAACACATCACCGATGTGGCAACCGGAACCCTGCAAGTCGGCACGGGTTACAAAGGCCAGCTCGGCTTCGATTTTGGGGTGGATTAATTCGCTGTGCCGGATGTCGCCGCCTTCGGGCACGCTGAAGTAATCGGCCAAAAAGCCGTAACACGGATGTTCTACGCCCATTTGGCTCATTTTCGCCCACGAGGTGAGCCCCATTTTCATGCCCACTATTTTGTGGCCGTGGGCCTCTTTGCGGCGGCGGATGGCCCATTGGATGTCGAAGGCGTCCTGATAATCCATGTTTGGATAGTCGTCGGTGATTTTGGTCACTTCATACGCCTGCAATTCGGCGTTTTCCAAGTGTTCGGCCAAGGCTTCGATTTGGGCGGCGGTGAGTGTGCTCATAGCGGCAATCCTTTCTGTTTGGCCATGGTGAGTGCCAAGTCTTCAATCATGTCTTCCTGCCCGCCCACGGTGCCGCGCCGACCCAGCTCCACCAAGATGTCGCGCGCGGACACGCCGTATTTTTTCTCGGCGCGCTTGGCAAACAGCAAGAAAGAGGAGTACACCCCGGCATAGCCCAAGGTGAGGGCATCGCGGTCGATGCGGATGGGGTGATCCATCAGCGGCACCACCAAGTCTTCGGCCACGTCCATCACCCGATATAAGTCGGTGCCGTGCTCCACACCCATGCGCTCCAGCACGGCCACAAAAACTTCCAACGGCGTATTGCCCGCCCCGGCGCCCAGCCCGGCCACGGAGCCGTCGATGCGGTCGGCGCCGGCGGCTATCGCTGCCAGCGAATTGGCAATGCCCATGCCCAAATTGTGGTGGCCGTGGAAGCCCAGATCGGTTTGCGGCTGCAAGCCTGCCCGCAAAGCGCCCAGCTTGCGGCTCACTTCTTCAGGCAGCATATAACCGGCCGAATCGGTGCAATAAATGCAGTTGGCGCCGTAGCCTTCCATCAGCCGCGCCTGTTGCAGCAAGGTGGCTTCGTCGGCCATGTGCGCCATCATCAGAAAGCCCACGGTATCCAGCCCCATTTTGGCGGCCATACCGATGTGTTGTTGCGATACATCGGCCTCGGTGCAATGGGTAGCCACGCGGATGGTGGACACGCCACAATCCACCGCCATTTTCAGGTGATCCACAGTGCCGATGCCGGGCAGCAATAATGCCGATACGCGTGCCTGTTTCATTTGCGGCACCACCGCGCGCAGGTATTCTTCATCGCTGTGGGCGGGGAAGCCGTAGTTGAGCGAAGCGCCGCCCAAGCCGTCGCCGTGGGTGACTTCAATCAGCGGCATGCCCGCCTCGTCCAGTGCGGTGGCCACTGCCACCATTTGCGCCAAGCTGATTTGGTGGGCTTTGGCGTGCATTCCGTCACGCAGGCTCATGTCGTGCAGGATGACTTTTTTTCCGGATAAATTCATTTGGCTATTCCCTTTTGGTTCAGCGCACAGGCAGCGCAATGGCACCGCTGGCGGCTTCTTGGGCAAACATTTCGGCGGTGTGCAAGGCAGCGGCGGTCATGATGTCCAGATTGCCGGCATAGGTGGGCAAGAAGTCGCCCAGCCCGGCCACCTCCAGAAAAATAGACACCTTGTTGCCGTCAAACACCGGGCCATTCACCAGCCGGTAGCCGGGTACATATTGCTGTACCGACTGCACCATTGCGTGCACCGAAGCGGTGATGACCGCTTCATCGGGACGGGTTTCGGTGAGGCAGTGCACAGTGTCGCGCATCATCAACGGCGGCTCGGCCGGGTTGATGATGATGATGGCTTTGCCCTTGGCGGCACCGCCCACCGAAGCCACGGCACTGGCGGTGGTGCGGGTGAATTCGTCGATATTGACGCGGGTGCCGGGCCCCACCGAACGCGATGACACAGTGGCAATGATTTCACCATAGGCTACCGGCTGTACCCTTGATACTGCGGCCACCATCGGAATGGTGGCTTGGCCGCCGCAAGTAACCATGTTCACATTCATTTCCAGCTTGGCGGCGTGTTGCTTGAGGTTCACCGGCGGCACGCAGAATGGGCCGATGGCCGCCGGGGTCAAATCCACCATCAATACGCCCAATTCATTGAGCTTGCGGCTGTTTTCCGGATGCACATAGGCCGAGGTGGCATCGAAGGCAATGCGGATGTCGTCGGCCAGCACATGCGGCAGCAAGCCATCCACGCCGGTAGCGCAAATTTTGATGCCCATGTCGCGGGCGCGTTTGAGGCCTTCCGATTCGGGGTCGATGCCCACCATCCACACCGGCTCCACCCAATCCGAACGCTGCATTTTCATCAGTAAATCGGTGCCGATGTTGCCCGGCCCGATGATGGCGGCTTTTAATTTTTGATTCACAACGGTTTCCTTATTAATGGGTTGGTATGCTTTTCAGGCAGCCTTGATGTTCTGAAAACAGCCGGATCAAATCTTTTTAAATAAGGCCGAGCGGCTGGCGGCGGCACCATCGGCAGCGGTAACAAACCGCTCCATGTGGATGTCGCGCTCGAACAAGCGGCTTTGCATCAGCGCGGTAACGGCGGCGTCAATCATCGGCGGCGGGCCGCACAAATAGGCTTTGTGGCCGCTGCAACGATGGTTGAAATGCTGGATTACGGCTTCGTGTACAAAACCGCTGAAGCCTTGCCACGCATCTTCCGGCAGCACATCGTTCAGCGCCGGAATGTAGTGGAAGTTGGTATGCTGCGCCGCTAAGCTTTCGAAGCGTTCGCGGTGGTAGAGCTCGGCCAGATTGCGCGCACCCTGAAATAAGTAAATCTGGCGGCCGTCACCTGTTTCCAACAAGTCCAGAATCATGGCTTCCGGGCTAGACAAACCAGAACCGCCGGCAATAAAAATCACGTCTTGGCTGTCGGATTTACGCACGAAAAACTGGCCATACGGGCCGGACAAATCCAGCACATCACCCACTTGTAATTGCTCGTGCAGCCAGCCGGTGGCGGCACCACCGGCCACTTTGCGCACATGCAGCAGCACTTTGTCGGCGCACGAGGGGTCGGCGCACGAGGGGTCGGCGCACGAGGGGTCGGCGCACGAGGGCGGGTTGGCAATCGAAAACGCGCGCGTGCCTTCCACACCGGGAATGTGCAGGTTGATGTATTGTCCGGCCTGAAAGCGCATCGGACGATCCAGCTTGAAGGCGATGCCTCTGATGGTGGGCGACAGGGTTTCGATGGCGGCCACGGTGGCACGGTAGTCTTCCACCGGATAGCCAAGGAAATCGGCGTCCACATCCACATCGGCTTCAATGGTCATGTCCGATTCGGGCTTGCAGCAGCAGGCCAAGACCTTGCCTTCGTCGCGCTCCACATCCATCAATGCAAACGATGAGGCGTTGCCCACGTCGGCAAAGCCGGACAACACCTGCACCTTGCAAGTGCCGCAGGTGCCGTGGCCACAAGCAAACGGCAGCCACACCCCTTGGCGCAGCGCCGCATCCAATATGGTTTGGCCGTCGTCCACTTCAATCATTTCGCCGGTGGGCTCTACGGTAACTTGGTAACTCATGCGCCCGCTCCTTACACGCCGGTGCCGCGCCAGCCGTTTAGGCCGGGGGTTTTGAAGCGCAACAGGCTTTTGTGATCGAAGCCCAGCTCGGCCAAGGTCTGGTCGTCTTGTGCTTGTAGCGTGCGGCCATTCAATTGCCACTGCACCGTGTCCCAATTGATGTGGGCGAAATCGGGGTGTTGTGCAAAGCCTTGCGGCAGCACATTGGCCTTGAGTTCGGCGAAAGTCATGGCAGACGGCAGCGGAAAGGTTTTGGCGGAAC
This sequence comes from Paralysiella testudinis, assembly GCF_016894345.1. Taxonomy (GTDB): domain Bacteria; phylum Pseudomonadota; class Gammaproteobacteria; order Burkholderiales; family Neisseriaceae; genus Paralysiella; species Paralysiella testudinis. The sequence goes on along the minus strand of NZ_CP069798.1, from coordinate 947,568 downwards.
AAAACAGCAGGTGTTCGTCCCAGCCGATGTAGACCAGAATATTGCCGCCGAAGCGGGCTTGTGCATCGCGTACTTCACCGCGATAGTCGGGGGTGATAGCGTGTACGGGCATGGTGTTGCTCCTCAAAATATCGATTGGGCTTGTTCTGATGGCGGGTGACGGCAGTACCGTTGCGCTTTCAGGCAGCCTTGCTGATTTGGGGCTGCCTGAAAGAAACTAGGCTGCACCTTTCCATTTCTGCCAACGTGTTTCGTCTGGCGAGCCCACCATATCCATATTGTCGGCGCCCACATTCATGCGGTAGTAATCGCGCAACATTTCCTCCAAGTCGGAGCCGCCACAATTGCCTTGCAGGATTTGATGCACCGGCAGCCAAGCCTGTACGAACTTTTCCGGCTCGTCCAAAAAGATGTCACGGCAGCCGTCGGAACACATGTGGTAGCGCTCACCTTGATATTCGGCGCTGCGGTAGCTGATTTGGCCGGGATCGTCTGCCATTTCGGTGAAGCCCATCGGCACTTGGCATACTTGGCACAGCTGCGGCAGGCCGCTGGAATAAAACCGCTTGCCCTCGGCAGCCATTTGCTTGGCCAATTCCCAACGCGGACGGTAGTATTTGTCGAAAGTATCGGGGTATTTCTCACTCAGCCAATCCAGCTCTTCATCGGTGGGAATCCAAGTATGGAAACCGGCGGCATGGCCGAAGTTGTAGAAAATCCACCAAGCCTGATGTGAAATATGCTCTTTTTCTTTTTCAATCACTTCGGCATACTTGGGCGCACGGATGCCGTAGCGGGCCAGATCTTTAAACAGTGCACCCCCGGCTTCTTCGAAATACACTTCCCACGCTTCCTGCCACGACATCACTTTGTTGGGCAGCATGTAATCCATCATCATCGCCACAATCGCCAGCAGCCGCGTGCCACGCCAAAACCATTTGTCAATCCACTTTTGCACGATGGGCACATTGTCTTCATGCTGTTCCAGCAGGAATTTGATGATTTCCAAGCCCAAGGTCATGTGGCGGGCCTCGTCGGATTGGGCGCTGAAACCAAAGGTAACGGTGGCCATGTCACCGTTGTAGGCGGCACCGGACATAAACGGCACAAACAGCAAATTGGTGAGCACGTATTCAAACGAGAAGCTGATGGCCACCAAGAACTCGAACGGCCCGGCCGAGCGTGCGTCTTCAAAGAAAGACTTGGGCACCGACAAGTACCACACGCGATCATGCATGTGGCTCCAATCTTGAAAGCCGTCGAAAAACTTGTTGTAGTGGCTCATGGCGTGAATTTGCGTTTGCACATGGCGCAATTCGTCGATGGACTGCATCTGGCAGGCAATGCGCGCACCGATGCCGCCAAACTGCCGCCCCACATGGGCAAAACCTTGGTAAGCCTGATACTCCAGCGGGGTTACGCCGGTGAGGAAAATCTTGATGGCGTTCAGGTAGCGCGGGTCGGATACATTCATTTGCGCATTGTTTTGTGCAAAGGCATCAAAAATGGCATAGAGCTTTTTTTCTTTTTCCGCTTGGTATTTCCAGTAGGCATCCATGGTGAGGCGGAAAGGGTCTTCCCATTTGGACCAGTCGGTGATTTTGATGCCTTCAAATTCTTCATAAGGAAAGGCATCTTGGCGATTTTGATAGGAAAACTCCCAGTCCAAATCGCGGGTGAGTAAGCGGTATTTGTCTTTCAGATTTAATTTGGCAGCCATGTTGATTTCTCCTTGGGTTTCTTTATTAATGATTGCGGTGAGCCAATTAACGTACCCAGCTCAGGCTGAACGCCTCGTCGTCTTCTTCCACATTGCCACCCAAAGTAATCAGGTTTAGGTGCAGCTCCTGCACATCCCAGCTTTGCCCCAATTGCGCCTCCACCGTGCTGCGGCGCACCGTCAAGCTGTCCTCGCGCTCCATGCGCACCATGGCCGGTTGATAAATCACGGTCACACCGGGGTTATCGGCTTCCACGGCGGCCACGATGTAGCGCGACATATCGTTGTCTTGCAAGGCCAAATAAACTTTAGACATGCTGGTTCTCCTCTGTGGCCAAACCCAGTTTGCTTTGGCGTTGTTTGATTTGACCGGCGGCGTCTGCCATCGCGGCTTGTCCGGCGGCACCGAGCACGGCTTCGGCCAGCGGTGCAAAAGCAGCGGCCACTTGCGGCTGCCATTGCGCCAACCATTGCTGCAATTGCGCGCGGTTGGCCTCGCTCTCGGCGGCGGCTTGTTTGATGACGCTGTCGCTCCAGTTGTCCACGTCTTGCAGGCAGTCCTGCACGAATTCGGTCAACATGGCCACATCGCGGCCTTGGTTGGCGCTGAGCCATTGGTCGAAATGGCGGTAAAACAGCTGGCCGATGTGGCTGTCCACCAGCAGTGTTTGCACCAGCAGCAGCTCGAACCAGTCGCGGGTAACCAGCATTTTTTCGCACAAGGCACGCAGCGGTTGCCAAGCGGCATCGCTCATCCACCGGTGTTTGGCCTCAACCAGCGAACTGCCGCTGTTGTCGTCCAACAGCAGGCCGATGCGCGACAAATACTGCGCCATACCCAAGCGGTCGGTGCCGGCATACAGGCAGGCTTGGGTGATGGCGGTGCCGTAGCCGTAAGCGGCGCCGCTCATGTGGTTGAGGTTGGCGGTTTGCTCCACATGGCGCAGCGGCAACAGGCCGAAAATGATTTTCTGCCGAGCGGCTTCACCCAAGTGGGCGGCGCAGTCGCGTTTGGTGAAAAAGGCAAAATTGTGTTCGGCGCCTTCTTGCATACGTGCCCGGTTTTGCACATAGGCGCCGTAGTAAAACTGGCGTGGGTCTTTCAGGGCGTACCAGTCGGCCATCTGAATAGCGGTATGACCGGCATCGTTCAGCTCTTTGTCCGGCATCCACAAGGGGCGGTAATGAAAATTCACCGTGGCCTGTGCATCGTAGGTGGCTTCCTGATAGCGCGTGGCCGGCTTGTCGCCGAAGCGGCGGGCAATGTGCGCATAAGTGTGGCGCACAGGCTCAATGGCGGCGGTTTTGATTTCTAGGGTCATGCGGTTTCTCCTTGGGTATTGACTGACCGCGTTTTGTTTTAATCCGAGTTTGCTTGGGTATTTCTTTGGTGGTTGTGGCACATCAGCGTGTCTTCGCCATAACGCCATTTCTCCAGCTCACTGTCCACCGCCGCCATTTGCGCCTCACTCATGTGCACCACCTGATTGCGGGCGCAAAAGTCGGCAAATGCCGCCGGCGGCATCACCAGCTCCACAAACAGGGCGGGGTCACCGATGGCAAAGTCGAATGCCACAAAACGGGCGTCGGCAGTGCTGCGTACGCGAACAAATTTGGTTAGCGCTGGCAAGGCGGCACCGGCAGGTGTGTAGGCGGTTACGGACATGCGTATTTCCTGTGCTAAAGGATTGTGGCCGGGATAACACAGCCGCACCCAAAGTGCCGCCGCTGGCCATGGCAGATGAATAGCATGCGCGATGCCAAGCGCAAAAATACATTTTAGATATTTGATATTTATCAATATTTATTTTTATTTTATGGCAAGCTGCGGCCAAAACCTTAGCGGCTGCCTGAAAAATTTCACCATATCATCAAGCAAAAACCGCTTATTTCATCAAATGATGAAATAAGCGGTTCAGACAGCCCGAGCCAGCATACGGCCACAGCCACACAATAATTGACGGACAGGGGGTAATGCTCGCTATACTGAAAAAAGCCAAGCCGCATCAGCGGCCTACAAAACCGGCAGTTACAAACACCAAGCCGGAAAAACAGAACACAAACAGAGGAGAACGTCATCTCATACAGAGGAGAACGTCATCTCATGATGACAAGCAAACCCAAGTTGCCCACGGCCAAAGACCTGATCCAAGCCATTAAGTTCGATACCGACAACGGCAAGATTTGGCTTAACGAGCAGCGCATGCTGCTGGTGGACGCCAGCGTGATGGCGCAACTCAAAGCCGATTTGATTGCTTCTTTAGGCAGCGAGCGCGCCAAGCTGTTTTTAATGCGCTTCGGCTACCAGGCAGGCATCAAAGATGCCGAAGTGTCACGCAAGCTACGCCCGCATTTAAGCCCGGAAAAAGCTTTTCTGGCCGGGCCGCAGATGCACAATATCCGCGGCATGGTGCGTGTGGAGCCGATAGAGCTGCAATTTGACATCGAAACCGGGCATTACCACGGCGTTTTCAACTGGTTCGACTCTTACGAAGCCGGTGTGCACGCACACGGAAACGGCCTGTCCGATCAGCCGGTGTGCTGGACCTTACTGGGCTATGCCAGCGGCTACACCAGTTATTTTATGGGCAAGGCCATCATCTATCAGGAAACCGCTTGTACCGCCATGGGACACGAACATTGCCGCATCGTGGGCAAACCGGCAGAAGCATGGGGCGAACTCACCGACATGGAACGCTCGATGACGCCCGACCCGGTGCAAGACGAGCTTTTCGCCTTGCGCACTGAATTGGTGCGTCTGCGCAGCAGCCAGCCCTTGCGCACCGACCCCGAATTTAAAATTTTTAATGCCATTGGCGAATCGCAGCCGTTTCGCCAAGCCTATAACCTGCTGGCCCATGCCGCCCAGAGCAAGGTTACCGTGCTGTTGCAAGGCGAAACCGGCGCCGGTAAGGAAGCATTTGCACGCAGCCTGCATGCGGGCAGCGTGCGCGCCGAGGGGCCGTTTGTGGCCATCAACTGCGCCTGCATTCCCCCGGAATTGATTGAAGCCGAATTGTTCGGCGTGGAAAAAGGGGCTTTTACCGGTGCGCACCAAAGCCGCATGGGCAAGTTCGAACGCGCTCATGGCGGCACCATTTTTCTGGATGAAGTAGTGGAATTGTCGGCACGCGCCCAAGCGGCATTGCTGCGCGTGCTGCAAGAAAACGAATACGAGCGCGTGGGCGACCACAAAACCCGCAGCATTGATGTGCGCGTGGTCACCGCCACCAATGAGGATTTGCAACAGGCCGTGCAAACCGGTAAATTCCGCGCCGACTTATACTACCGCCTCAATGTGTTTCCCATCCGCATCCCGCCCTTGCGCGAGCGCAAAGACGATATTCCGCTGTTGGTGGCACATTTTCTGGCCAAATTCTGCACCGTATACAAAAAGCGCATCCTCGGCATCAGCGATCGCGGCATGGAATTGCTGCAACAATACGACTGGCCGGGCAATATCCGCGAGCTGGAAAATGTAATTGAACGCGGCGTCATCCTCACCGACCACAACCACCACATCGCCTCGGCCAGCCTGTTCCCGGGCAATAGCGACACCGCATTTAATGCAGAAGGCTTTGATATCAGAGGGAAAATACAAATTCAACGCAACCAAAACGTGCAGTGGCAAAGCTGGCTGGCACAATTGCTGCAAGCCGATTTTGCGCTGGAACAATTCGAGCAAGACTTAATCCAGCAAGCCTTGTCCTTGAGCAAAGGCAATGTTTCCGAAGCCGCCCGTCGCCTCGGTCTCACCCGCCCGGCACTGGCCTATCGCATGAAAAAAATGCAGGAACCCTGAATTTGCAAACGATAAAGGCTGCCTGAAAGCAAAGCTTATATGAGGCCAATAATCTTTCAGCCTTTAAAACGGATTGGCCACCGTTTTTTGATGATAAGCACAACTTGGCTGCACAAATCGGCAGGCGAGCCATGCACACGGGCATAAAGCCCGCTCCTGCCTTGGGCTGCCTGAAATCACGCCGTTCGCCAATCCCGTTTTATTTATCCGCGCAGGGTGAGCGTAACTCTGGCGTTTTGGCCGCCGCTTTGCGGCTGGTACAGCACCAAGGCGTCGGCATTATCGGCCTCTACTTGCCAAGCGGCACCGGGCTGCGGGCGGCCCAACACTTCCACGCCCACGCTGCGGGTTTTCAGGCGCACCACCGGGTCGGTATGCTCATAGCCGCTGTGTTCGGTGCCGGTGATTTCGGCGGCGATGGTTTCGGCTTGGCGGCGCAAGGGCGCGATAAAGCGGCAGCTTTGACCGTTGATGCCGACACAGTCGCCCAAGGCATAAATATCCGGCTGGCTGGTTTGCAGGCTGTGTTCGTCCACCACAATGCCGTGTTGTGGATGAAACAATACGCCGGCGCGCTCGGGCAGGCGGCTGTCGATGGCTAAGCCGGTGGCGGCCACCACTTGATCGGCCTGCAACACGGTAGGGTTGCCGCGGCCGTCTTGCAGTTGTAGCTGGTAGCTTCCGTCGGCCAAACGGCTCAGGTTTTCCACATGGGTTTGCCCCAAATAAGTCACGCCCTGTGCGGCCAAGGCTGCCTGAAGCTTTGTGCCCGCCTGCGGCGGCAGTAAGCCGCCCAAGGGATGCGGCGTGCGATCGATTAGGGTAACGCGATGCCCGGCGCGCGCCATGTCTTCGGCCAGCTCGGTGCCAATCATGCCCGCGCCCACCACCGCCACGTGCTGTGGTTTTTGCGCCAGCACGGCAAACAGTTTGTCGAAACTGCCCAGTTGGTTTACGCGCCAGCATAAGCTGGGCGGCAAGGTTTCAGGCAGCGTCGGGGTGGCTCCGGCGGCCAGTACCAGCTTATCCCAGCCGAAGTCGCCACGGGTGGTGTGGATGGTTTTGGCGGCGCTGTCGATGTTGATGACAAAGGTGTGCGCCAACAGCTGCACATTCAGCGCTTGTGCCGCATCGGCGGCGCTTTGTTTCACCAATTGGCGGCTGTTTCTGCCGCGGCTGATGGCCACGGATAGCTCGGGCTTGTGGTAGCGATCAGCCGCACAGGCGCTAATCAGCTTAATCGGCAGGTGTTGATCCAACGCACGCAAGGCTTCCACTACCGCCCAGCCGGCCATGCCGCCGCCCACGACCACCACGCCGCCGTTGTCCACCGGCATCACCGCCGGGTTGGCTGCCACCAAGGGTGTGCGCGGTACATAAGGCTCAAAATCGGCCTTACCCACACCGCACAAGGGGCATACCCAATCAGCGGGAATGTCGGCAAAGCGGGTGCCGGGGGCGATGCCGCTGTCGGGGTCGCCCAGTGCTTCGTCGTAAATCAAACCGCAGGCGCGGCAGATGTATTTTTTCCATTCAGGCTGGCTCATGCGGGCAGTTCCTCGCTCATGATTTGCTGCACCAGATAGCGCAGGTGTTTGATGGCGGGGGTAACAATGGCCACGAATTGCGCTTCACGTATGCGCCGCTGAGGGTTGGCATTGGCCAAATAGCCGCGCGCGCCTTGGTGCAGCAGCGCGGCCTGGCTGGCTTGCAAACCGAGCTTGGCACCTTGGATGCGCAAGTCGAGCACATCGAGCAAATAGTCTTTGCTGGTTTCAAACGGGGTTTGCGCTAATAGACGGGTTTGCTGTTCGGCCTTGTCTAGCGCCAATTGCAAGCTGCCGGTTTGGTCTTCCAAAAATTGATTAACATGCCCCAACACCGGCGCCACTTCGAGCATATCGTCGATGCTGCCTTGCACCACGCCCAAGCCGATGCCCATTTGCAGCAGCACAAAAGCGGCGCGAATGCGGGCGATAAAGGGCTTGGCCGGGTCGGCAATGATGTCGTCGCTGCCGACAAAAAAGTCTTTTAAATGAATGCTCCAGGTGCTGGTGCCTTCCATGCCGCTAAATTCGGGGCAGGCCGCCAGCTTCACCCGCGTTTCGTCCAAGCGCAGCAAAAACATAATGTCGTGATCTTTGCCGCCTTCCACTTGCGCCACCGCGCCGCAATGCTGGCCATAAGCAATATGGCTCACCCACGGCAAGGCACCGCTCACCGAATAGCCGCCGGGCACTTTTTTGGCGCGCAACAGCATCGGCTCGATATTGGCCCAGGTTTTCATCGGATTGGAAAGCGCGGTGCCGCCAAAGGTTTTGCCATAGGCGTGGTCGCTCAGCACTTGGCCGCGCAGCGCCGGATTGTCGCTGGCGTCCAAATAAAGGCCGCACACCTGGTGCGCCCACGTGAGAAAGCCGGTGGCGCCGCAGGCACGGCTCACGATTTGCATGGCATCGATGGCGGTATCGAAGCGCGAGCCTTGGCTTTGCAGATGGGCGGCAAACGCCCCGGCTTGCCCCAGCTTGGCCATGATTTCCAACGGGTAATGGCCGCGGTCGATGCGGTGTGCCAAGGGTTGCAAGTCTTGCCGGGCAATGGTGTCTACAGCGGCAAGCAATTGGGTGTTGGCGGGAGAAACGGCGGTGGTGAGCATGATGTAAAGCCTTAATGCGAATCAGGGATACGCATACGCAAGCCCGGCATGGCCATGCTTGGGTATGGGTACACCGGTTTTCAGGCAGCCTTGATAAGTTTGCCTCTCAAGGCTGCCTGAAAGAATAAGATATCGCAAAGAAACTAAATAATCCTACGGCGTTGACCCACCTAGCCATACTATCTGTAGTGTCTGCAGCTGTACTGTCTGCGGCTCGCCGCCTTGTATGATTTATTTATTTTCTTTGCTATAGAATCAGTCGGCCAAGCCGATGTCGAATGCCACCGGATTGCGCAGGGTATTGGCCACCGGCGAATAGAAATTGGCGTGTTGCACGATTTCGTCCAGCACTTCGCGGCTGGCATCGCCTTCCACTTTCACCTTCACACGAATGGCTTGAAAGCCCATTTGGGCAGGCTCACGCTCGGCGCCACCGGCACCCCACGCAGCGCTGTTGCCGATATCGGCTTCCAGATACACTTCCAGCTTGGATAATTGCACTTGGCGATGCGTGGCCACGGCTTTCACGCCCACGGCCAAGCAGCCGCCCAGCGCCGCCAGCACCACTTCGCCCGGTGCCGGAGCGGTGTTTTCGCCAAACAAATGGTAAGGCTCGTCCACCACCACTGCCGGATGATTGGGGTCGTGGCTGGCCACATAGCTCAGGGTGCGGAACTGGCCCACCGAGATGGTGTCCACTTTCACCGTGCCTTGGCGGTTGGGGTTGTCGCGCCCGGCCGCAGCAAACTTGGCCAAGCCCTCGGCATCAATCGGGCGCAAATACGTTACATCAGACATTACCTTCTCCTTAAATCATCAACGATTCCTTAGCAGGCACAGCCGTGCCTTGCCCATCGCCGTGATTATCCACCCCACACACGCGGGCGCAAAAGAAGATATGCTTCTTTGCTTATGCCATTTCGGCATGAAGAGGGCATACAAACATTGGCTACGCCATTTTCTCTGCGTCATTTTCTCTGTGTATTCGGGTATGTTCAGGCAGCCTTTTCGCCACAACATGCCAATCATGGGTGGATTTACCGCAACGGCTAAAGTTATACTGACCGCTCAATCGACTGCTGGCGGAGAACACACCATGACCTTTTCCATGCCCACCCGCATCACGGCGGCCTGCTTATTGGCGGCAGTGCTGCTGTTTCAACCCTTGGCCAACGCCGCACCCGCCAGCACCAACGCTGCTTCTGCTTCTGCCCCTGCCGCCAGCATCCAAGCCGTGCCAGCCGATGAGGCCTTACACCAGCAATTGCGCGATTTGCGCGACCGCATGCAAACCGCACTGAACCAACGCGACCTGAACAGCTTACTGGACAATGTAACCGACAATGTGGTGTTCACCACCATGAACGGCGATCGCGTGATTGGTAAAGAAGGCATCCGCCAATATTTCGATACCATGCTCAACGGCCCCAATCCGCTGGTGCGCTCGGTTACCACCCAATTTGAAGTTGAAGCCTTATCGCACCTCTATAACGGCGACACCGCCGTGGCTTTTGGCCACAGCAACGACCACTACGAGCTGGGCAACGGCCAAACCATCAACGTAAGCCCGCAATGGAGCGCCACCCTGATTCGGTATGAGCAGCGCTGGCTGATTGCCAATTTCCATTATTCGGCCAATATTTTCGACAATCCGGTGCTCAACGCCCAACGCCAATGGCTATTGGGCGGCGCGGCCACCGCCGCACTGGCCGCCGCGCTGCTGGGTTTTTGGTTTGGTCGCCGCCAGCGCCGCAAGGCTGCCTGAAATTCTTTATTCTCTTAATCGCACCCTTTGCCGATGACACAAGACCCCGCCGACAACTGGAAACACTGGCCGCAAGGCTGGTATGCCGTAGCGCGTGCCGATGCGTTGCGCCCCGGCCAAATACACAGCGGCCACCTGGCCGGGCAACCTTGGGTGCTGTATCGCGGCCACAGCGGCACACTTCACGCCACCGATGCTTTTTGCCCGCACATGGGCGCCCATTTGCACAATGCCCAAGTGTGCGGCGAGGCATTGGTGTGCGGCCTGCACGCTTGCCACTTATTACCGCAAACCGCCGCCCCCACGCTGCCTGAACACATCAAGGCCGGCTGCCGTTTGGCCGTGCGCGCTTGGCCAAGCGCCGAGCATTTTGGCCTGATTTGGCTGCACCCGCCTGCCGCCGCCATACCGCCGCTGCCGTTTTCGGGTAGCGATGGCGGCCATCATTGGCTGGCTGCCGGGCCGCAAGCGGTGGCCGCCGACTGGCGCGCCATGATTTGCAATGGTTTCGACCTCGAACACATGCAAGCGGTGCACCAACGCCAAGTGGAGGGCGAGCCGCTGTTTGAAAGACTGCCTGAAAACGGCTTGCGCATGACCTACCGCACCCGTGTGTTGCCGCGCGGCGGTCTGTCCAGCTGGCTGATGCAGCGCTTGTCCGGCGGCGTCATCCATTTGGTGCACACCTGCGTGGGCAGCAGCATTATGGTGCAAAGCCGTGTGGGGCGATTTCGCACCAGCGCCGTATTCGCCCTACTGCCGCAAGACGCACCCGGCACCCGCCCGGAGCAACGGCACAGCGTGGCCTTGGCCGCCATCGGCATTCCCCACGGCGCCCGCTGGCCCACCCTACAGCTGCGCTTGGCGCGGGCGCTGTATCTGGCTTTTTTGCGCAAGGATTTTCGCGTGGTGGAAGGCATGCGCCTACAGTTGAACCATACCGCCGATGTCGGCGTGCAGGCGGTTACGGCTTATCAGCACACCTTGGCCGATATGGAACACCACCCATGAACGCTGCTACGCCGCCCACCGCCCTTAATTTACTGCTGCTCGTCGCCGCATCGGCGGCCAATATGCTGTGGCTCTACACTGCCAGCCATGCGCCGTGGTGGGGCGTGCTGGCGGCGGCCTTGCTGTTTTCGCTCACCAACAACACCCTGTTTTCATTGCTACACGAAAGCGTGCACAGCATCTTTGCGCTTAATCCGACACTCAACCGCTGGGCCGGGCGCTTGGCCGCCTGCTGGTTTCCCACCGGCTTGGCCATCCAGCAAACATTCCACCTTACCCACCACCGCCACAACCGTTCTGCCGCTGAGCAATTCGACGTATTGCACCCGCAAGACGTGCGTTGGCTGAAATACGCCCAGTGGTATGCCATTTTCACCGGCCTGTATTGGCTGGTGGCCAGCCTGGGCGTGCTGCTCTATGCCGTTACGCCGCGCCGGGTACGCCAAGGTTTGCTGCGCCTGTTTGGCCGCCAAGGCGGCGTGCAAACCAGCGCCAACCACTACATCGGCGCACTGGATCAGCTGCCGCCCATCACTGCCCGTTTGGAAATTTACGCTGCCGTGGCTTGGCAAGCGGCATTGTTTTATCTGCTTGATTTGTCGCTGGTCGGCTGGGCTGCCTGCTATGCGGCCTTTGCGCTGATGTGGAGCTCCTTGCAATACACCGATCACGCCTTCTCGCCGCTGGATGCGCGCACCGGCGCGTGGAATCTGCGCGTACCGCGCTGGCTGCGGCGAGTGTTTCTCAACTACCACCTGCATTTGGCACACCACCAATACCCGCAACTGCCATGGCATGCACTGCCGCAACACGCCAGCCCCGGCCCGCGGTTTATTGATGTGTGGCGCGCGTGTTGGCGCGGCCCGCAGCGGCTGGAAAACTTCCCCACCTTCCAACAGAAAGACGTGTTGTGAACACCGCATTGCCCTGCCAGCGCACTTTCGGCTGGGTGTTGGCGGCCGTGTTTGCGCTGCTGTTTTTGCTGTTCTACGGCGGTGCCAATATCGTGAGCGATTGGATACCGTGGCGCTGGCATCCTGCACTGCCCGGCGAGGCGGCATGGCCGTTTTATCCGCAATGGGCGCCGCTGTATTTGCTGATGCCCTTGCTGTTGTTTTGGTGCGTGGTGAAGCTCAACTGGACGGCGCAATGGGCGCTGCTGGCCACTTTACTGGCCGAATTGCTGTTGGCCTGTGTGTTTTTTGTGTTGCTGCCGGTAGAAACCGCTTTTCCGCCGCGCCATGTTAGCGGCTGGGCAGCGCCGTGGTTTGAGCTGGCCACCACCTTGAGCATGCGCCACAACCATTTTCCTTCTTTGCACGTGGCGTTTGCCCTTACCGCCGCCTTGGCCTTACAGCCCGTGCTGCGCCCGCTGTCGCGTTTGCTCTCTTGGCTGTGGATGATGCTGGTGGCCGCCAGCACCGTGTCAATCCACGAACACCACCTGCTCGACATCATCGCCGGTGCGGTGCTGGCGCTGCTGGCTTGGCGCATCGTGCCGCCATGGGCGCAGCAAGCCGCGGTATTGCAGCGGGTGCGGCTAGAATGGCTGTGGTGCTGCAATCAATGGGCGTTTGCCCGACGCCATCGCCGCTATGCCCTGATTAGCCTGATGATTGCCACGCAGCGCCTGCGCCGGCCACAACGCGGCACGCTATTGCTGAGCGGCTACTGCTTTTTACAAGCGGTGGACGACATTATGGACGGCGACCGCCGCAGCCGCACCGCACCGATTGCGGTGGCCGACGACCTGTTGGCCGCTTGGCAGCAGCGCCGTTTTCACACCGCCCACAACCTGATGCTGCTGGCACACGACTTCCAACAGCGCCTCGCCTTATTGCCGAATGCCAATCATGCGCTGGCCGATGTCGGCGCGCTGTTGCAGGTGATGCGGGCCGACCGCTTGCGCGCCGAATCACGTGCCGTGTGGTCGGCCATCGCATTGGCAGCGCAACACCAAGCCACCTTTGCCTTATCGCTGGATTTGCTGCTGGCCGCATTGGGCTCGCCCAGCCGCGCCGCCGCCGCACCCGCGCTCACCACCGTATTGGGCTGGTGCTCGGTGATGCGCGATTTACGCGAAGACATCGCCGCAGGCATCATCAATATCCCGCAAACACAATGGCAACAGCTCAGCCCGCCACCCAACGGCACCCCGCCGGACAGCTGGCTGCGCCAGCCGCCGCTGCAACAATGGATGGCCGCACAACACGCACAGGCACTGCAACAGCTGAGCTTGCTGGACACCCAATTGGCCGCCGATTCTCTCGACCCGCGTGCGCAGCGCATCATGCGGATATTTGCCCGCTCGGTGCGCGACTTTGCCCAACGGCGTTTCTACCGCCTGTATCCGTGGCTGGCATCCGATGCTTGAAAGCCAATAAAATCCCAAGCCCCGAAAATACACAAGGCTGCCTGAATACATTTCAGGCAGCCTTGATTGGAACGCATTGGCGCATCACCCGTTTAATCCACCGCCGCAAACTGTTCCGCCGCCAGCGGTGCGCGCCCCAATAGAGCGGCAAAGTCGGTGTTGTCGGCGCAGTTGCCCGCTTCCAGCAAGGCGATGCTGCCGGGGCTGAGGATGCCGTTGCTGAGGATATTGGTGAGCGGCAACATTGGCTTGATGAGCGCCAGCGGTATCGGCAGCACCCGCAGCGGCGGCTTGCGGTGCAGGGTTTGGCGCAGGGTGCTCAGATAGCCGGCCAAGGTGCAGATTTGGCTGCCGGTCATGTTCACCACCGTGGCGTGCGGCGGCGGGTGGTTCACCATATTGACGATGCCTGCCGCCACATCGCCCACATGCACCGGCTGTAAGTCGAAACGGCCGCCGCCGGGCAAGGCCAGCACAGGCAGATGTGCCAGTTTGATAAACAGCTCGCAGCTGGCACCGCCGCGCCCATACACCACCGATGGCCGCGCCAAGGCCAGCTGCAAACCGCTGGCGCACAAGGCGGCATCACCGCGCCCTTTGCTGCCCACAAACGCCACGGTTTGCGCCGCGTCCGCCCCCAAAGCCGAAAGCTGCACCCAGCGCTGCACGCCCGCCGCCTGCGCCCATTGTGCCAATTGCGCCGGGGCGTGGTGGTGGATGGTTTCCAAAACATCGGCATGGCGGCTCATCACGCCGATGCAGTTCACCACCACCTCTTTATCCGCCAGCAACGGCATGGCTTGTGCTTCGTGCAGGTGCTGTAAATCCAGCTCGCGATGGCCGGGCGTGGCCACTTGATGCCCTTGCTGGCGCAATAAAGCCGCCACGCGTTTGCCGATAAAGCCGCTGCCGCCCAGTAATAAGATATTCATTTTTTACTCCTTGCTTTGTTTGCCTGAAATGTTGGTAAAACCCCATCCATGCCGCCCTGTTGTTTTATTTTTTGAGCTTACACATCGGCGTGTTAAGGTTAAGGCTACCTGAAAACATTAAATCCGTTATTGCCAAGCTTAGATTTCAGGCAGCCTTGATAAGTTAATGTTTATCTTGAGCTGTTCACTCACGCTTATTTGCGCTTATGTGGCGGCAGGCCGCATACATCGCTTTCACATTGCGGGCGCGGCAGCAGCCAGCGCGGGAAGCGGTAGCGGTGGCGGGCAAACCACGGATAGCCCCAATCGGCCAGTTTGCTCAGCAGCGGCCAATTCCAGATTTGTGCCAGCGGCCTGCCGCCGCATTCGCGGTAGACAATCCGCAAGGCGGGCATACCGCTAGTGATGGTGCCGTTTGCCGCCACCACATGCAGCAAGGTCATTGCCGCGTCGGCGTTGACACCGTATTGCGCCAGCAGCGCTTCATTGCCCTGAATCGGCACGGTATTGAGGCTGCCTGAAACATTTTGCTCGCGCACCAAGGCCATTTCGCGGATGCAGATCGGGCATTGGGCATCGTAAAACACGTGATAAGCAGACATGACACACTCCTTTAAGCAGGCTTGAATACCATCAGAAAATACACCGCCACCATGGCGCAAAACGCCGGATAGCCCAGCCATTCCCACGCGCGAGCATAGCGCCAGTAGCGCGGCGGCAATGTGCCGTTGGCGGCATTGGCGGCAGCAGCCATGCGCGCCATGCGGATTTGCAGCCACACCACCGGCAGCCAGCAGGCACCGGCCAAGGCATACAAAGCCAGCGCCAACCACAGCCAAGTAGCCGACAAAGGCCAGCCCAAATGCTGCGCCAGCCACAAGCCGGACAGCGGCTGGAAAATCACCGCCGGGGTGGTAAACCACCAATCGGCCTTCATCACCCAACGCCCCACCACCGCCTGCGCTGCTACCGAGCCGCTGCGGTTGGCCCAAAACAAATAAAACGCGCTGCCAAAGCCGGTGCCCACCATCAGCGTGGCCGACAGAATATGCAGGGTTTTGATGGTGAAATAAAGATTCATCACTTGGCTCCTATTTTCAAATCACAATGGCTTTGTTGCCATAAGTACAGCATCAACGCCGCAATCGGCAGGTTTTTCAGCAGCGGCGCAAACGGATGCAGCCAGTATTCAGGCAGCCCCACGGCTATCATCACGCTGTAGGCCAGCACCGTGGCCAGTTGCACAGCCCACAGCCATGAATAGGCACGCCAGCGGCTAAAACAAGCCACGCCCAGCAGCACATCCCAAGCCGAGGCCGCCAGCAACAGCGGCCATTGTGCCGGTGTGGGCATGCCCAATTGTGCCAACAAAGCCAGCGATTGCTGCGGCGCGGTGAGCAGCGGCTGCATGCCGCTCCACAACCACAGCACCCCCAGCGATGCAGACAAATACAGCGGAATAGGTTTATGCATCATGATGCCTTTCAGGCAGCCTCAACGGGTGCGGGCAACAACAAAACGACCAACAACACCGCCGATGCCCCGCCCAGCAATCCGAAAACGGTGATGCTCATATCCGGTGCCACCAACAACAGACACAGCCCACTCACCACCGTGCCGGCCAGCGCGGCGTGCAGCAAACCAGCTGCATTGCGCCGGGTTTGCCACAGTGCCAGCCACACACCACACAACAAAGCAGGCACGAACCCCAGCAGTGCGCCATAAATCATAAACACCAGCAGCACAGGCAGCCAGGCAGCTATTCCCTCACCCATACCATCCAGCAGTGCCGAGCCCAACGCCAATATCATCCCGCCCGTGGCACCACCCAGCAAGGCAAAGCCCAATATCACCCGCACATAGGGATAAGGCTGCGCGGCTTTTGGCTTTACAGGCAATGCCGCCACCGTACTGGCATATGGGTTGGGCTGTTGTTGATGGTTGGTATTTTCCATTTTTAATTTTCCGTAATTTCAGTTTAAACAGAAATATCGCGTGAAAAAATTTTGCCGGATTTTGGGTTGCCCTATACAGGCACATCCTGTTTATCCGCCGCAGATCGGATTCAAATATCCAATCTGCGCAACACTTAGCGCAACAGCTTTTGTATGCTTGCCCCCAGCTTCAACACTTTGGTTAAAGTGCCGGTAGACAATCTGAGCATTTCATTGGCCCAGCGGGTGAGCGTGTTCACAAAATCGTGGGTTTGCACAATGCGCCCGCGCACCGCTTCGTTTTCTTGCGCAAATTCCGGGCTGTCCATCAAGGATTGCAAAAAGCGCACCGTCGGCTCGATTTCACGGCGTTGGCGCTCGGCCACAATGGTGCGGAACAAGGCCCAGACATCATCTTCGGTGGTGAAGTGGTCGCGCCGGTCGCCCATGATGTGCACGGTGTGCACCAATTGCCAGCTTTGCAATTCCTTAATGCTGGTGGACACATTCGAGCGCGCCACACCCAAGGTTTCCACAATTTCGTCGGCATTCAGCGGCCGCCCCAAAATATAGAGCAGCGCATGGATTTGCGCCACGGTGCGGTTCACGCCCCATTGGGTGCCCATTTCGCCCCAGTGCAGCACAAATTTTTCGGTGGTGGGATTTAGTTTCATGCCTGCCAGCATAGACTTGTCTTTTATTTCTGTCAATACAGAAATAAAAGATTTTTCTCAGCTTTAATTTCAATCGGTCAGATTGTTATTGCCCAGTCACTGTTAAGATTAATATACAGGTTCACCCATTTTGCTTATCCCATTACAATAAAAAAACCGCCAAATGGCGGGCATAAAAAAAACAGGCTTAACGCCTGCTACGAAAAATTTGCTTAATAAAAGGATGGGCTCATGTCATACCGCAACGCACTGCTTGTTTCATCACTGCTATTATTAAGCGCTTGCTCTGGCGCCAACGAAACCCAGACCATAGGCACCACCAAACTAATACAAATGCCGGCTAATGCCAGCAAATCAGATTATCGCAATGCCTTTACTAAAGCCTGTGATAAAACCGAAGTCTGCCAGGCCGTTTTCTTTTCGGCAGACAAACCGATTACTCGCTTATTCCCGATTACAACCTCTACTGCCGATGCCGTAACCGCATACTATGCAACCGACCCGAATCTTGACAGTAACAAACAGCGGTTGCGCTGGAACTGCCAAAAATTCACTGACACCGGCGCAGACCTTTGTTTAACAGAAGTCTATTTAAATGAAGTATTGGCACCCTATCATTCAAAATAATACAGATTAGCCCATATTATTTAGGGTAGTTTCAGGCAGCCTTGTATTTGTTCTACATTTAACGTAATAAAAGACACAATAAAAGCAAGGCCGCTGCATCGCAGCGGCCCTGTTGTATCACCAAGCTAGCATTACGCCACAAGCGCAATCAGGTTTTCGGCAAGGTAACGCCGGTTTGCCCCATGTATTTGCCCGCGCGGTCTTTATACGAGGTTTCGCACACTTCGTCGCTCTCAAAAAACAGCACTTGCGCTACGCCTTCGTTGGCGTAGATTTTGGCCGGCAGCGGAGTGGTATTGGAAAATTCCAGCGTTACATAGCCTTCCCATTCCGGCTCAAACGGGGTTACGTTCACAATAATGCCGCAGCGGGCATAGGTGGATTTGCCCAAGCACACGGTGAGCACATTGCGTGGGATGCGGAAATACTCCACGGTGCGCGCCAACGCAAATGAGTTGGGCGGGATGATGCAGTAGTCGTCTTCCACGGTAACAAAATTGCGGGTGTCGAAATTTTTCGGATCCACAATGGTGCTGTTGATGTTGGTAAAAATTTTAAATTCGCGCGCGCAGCGGATGTCGTAGCCGTAGCTGGAAGTGCCGTAGGAAATAATGCGCTTGCCGTCGGCTTCTTTAATTTGCCCGGGCTCAAAGGGCTCAATCATGCCGTGCGCTTCGCTCATGCGGCGAATCCATTTATCGGATTTGATGCTCATTGTTTAACCCTTGTGTTGGTGGATTAGGCTGCCTGAAGCCTTTTCAGGCAGCCTGTTATACCAATTCTACAAAATAACCTAACTGCGTTGGCTCGCCTTGCCGTACTACTTGTACTGTCTTCAGCTCGCCGCCTTGTTATCTTATTTTGTAGAATTGGTATTATTCTGCCCAGCCGCCCAAATGCAACACCAGCTCGGCAATCAAGGTGCTCAGCGCTTCGCTCATCAATATCTGGCTGGCAAACATCAGGCTGGCCATATCGTCGCCGTGGCTTGCGGCTTCTTCTTGCAACACATCCAAAAATTGGATGCGCTTGAGGGTGAAGTCTTGCGTGAGCACAAAGCGCACGCGCTCTTGCCAGCATAAGCCCAATTGGGTCACGATTTTACCGTTTTTCACATGGTTAATCACTTCTTCGGCGCTTAAATCCTGCTTACTCATGCGCACGGTGGCGGCGGCATCGCCCAAGCCTTTGAGCTCGCAATCGCTGTCAAGCTCAAAGCCGCCTTCGCCCGCGCCGCGCAGCAGCCAGTCGGTCATCAGGCTGCCGGGGGATTGGTTGGTGCGCGGCAACCGCGCTTCCAAGCCGCCCAACGCTTCGCGCAGCTTGGTGAGCAGCGCTTCGGCTTTATTGGCATTGGCGTTGTTCACCAGCAGCAGGCCGTGGTCGGTATCAAAAACGGCTTCGGTGCGGCTGCTTTTGGTGAAGGCGCGCGGCAGCAAGTCGTCGGTGATGTTATCTTTCAGCTCCTGCTTTTCTTTGCGGCCCACATTGCGCCCTTCGGCGTTTTGGATTTCCTGTACTTTGTCGTCCAGAATATCGCGCACCACCGCGGCGGGCAGCACTTTTTCTTCTTTTTTCAGCGCCACGCGCCAAGTGTTTTGCGCCGCAAACACCATTTCTTGCGGCTGAAACGAGGCCGGAGCGGCAAAGCCCACGCTGTCCCAATCCAGCCCCATGCAAGGGGCGAATTCGGCGGCGGCCAATTTATCGGCCAAGGTTTCCAAGGTGGGCAGTTGGGCTTTGTTTAAGGGGTAGATAGAGAGTTGTTTAAACCACATCACGTGCTTTCTGTTGTGCCATGCTCAAACCGCGGCATTATACGGCAAACAAGGTGGCGGGCGCAGCTTTGAGGTGGCCGGAATAAAATTCAGGCAGCCTTGGGATACACAAGGCTGCCTGAAAGTGCATGATGAAGTTATTTAACTGCGGCAAGCCCGAAACAAGTCCAAATCCGCCTGATATTCCTCGGTGCCCACGCCCATGATGCCGAGCATGGAGTGGAACACATTATCGTGCGAATAAGTTTGCTGCCCGGCATGGTCGCGCAAGCAGGTTTGATTCAGCCCGCTGTGCTGGTAAAAACCGGGGCTGGCCCAAAACACCATCGGGATATGGGTTTGCTGGCTGGGCGCAATCATATACGGGGCACCATGCAGATACATGCCTTTTTCACCCAGCGATTCGCCGTGGTCGGAAAAATACCACAGTGCGCTGTCCACTTGGCTGTCGTTTTGCAGCAGCTTGATGGTTTCGGCCAGCACATGGTCGGCATACAGCACGGTGTTGTCGTAGGTGTTGATTAAGGCCTGGCGGTCGCATTGCTGGATTTGGTTGGTGTCGCAAGTGGGGGTGAATTTTCTGAACGCTTGCGGATAGCGCTGGTAATACGACGGGCCGTGGCTGCCGATGGTGTGCAACACAATCACGCCATCATTGGGCATGGCGTCGATTTCCTGTTGCAAGCCGGTGAGCAGATGGATGTCCCAGCAGCCTTCGCGCACGCATTCGTTTTTTGGCGCCCAGTCTTGTACGTCCACATGCTTGATGCGGTCGCAAGCGCCTTTGCAGCCGCCGTCGTTTTCGCGCCAGCTGGTGTAAATACCGGCGCGTTGCAATATATCCATCAGCCCTTCTTCATGCGCGGCGCGGTTGCCGTTGTAATCGCTGCGGCTCATGCGCGAAAACAAACACGGCAGCGAAGTGGCGGTGGAAGTGCCGCACGACGACGCCTGCGCAAAGTTAATCACTTCGCTGCCCAGCGCTGCGAGCTGCGGCGTGGTTTGGCGCGCATAGCCGCTCAAACCCCAGTTGTCGGCACGGGTGGTTTCGCCCACCACCAGAATAAACACTTTTTTGCGCTCGCCCTGCGCAGTGGTGCGTTTGGCGTCAAGACCAATCTGCACCAGCGGGCGGTTGGCATCATAAACATTGTAGGCAGTGGAAAACCCCGAGCCAATCAGGTTGCTGGGGGTAATCTGATGAGCAATGCCCCTGTTGTTGCGGAAAAACGAAGCATAGTTGCCATAGGCCGTGGCCGCCACGATGGCCACCACCAACACCGAAGCAATCACACTGGCCAGCCGCCAGCCGATTTCTTGATACCAGCGCTTAGCATAGCGCACCCGCACCAGCCACACATACAACAGCGCCGGCAACACGCCGGTGAGCAGCACCCAGCCGATAAACCCCGGTGCCAACCACGATTTGGCTTCGCCCGGGTTGGTTTGGATGATGTTTTGCATCATATCGGCATTAAAATAGATGTTTTGCGTCATCACCGCATAGCTGGCACCCGCGCCCAACACCAGCAGCAGCGGTATCCACACCTTATGCACATAAGGCCAAAAGGTGAGTTGAATCAAAAAATTCATGCACGCCAGCAAAAAAAACGGCATCGTGAGCCACAGCAGCCAGTTACGCCCCTCACCAAACGGTGCGTGCGCAGCCATGTGTTGCCAATAATGGATATTGAACACCACCAGTGCAAACACACTGAACACCAACACAATCTGATTGCTGCTTAAATGCAAACGCCAACGCATAAATCCCCTATCTGTTCTTCGTTACCCAACACCACGCCAATCTCATCAATCGGCCAAGGCACTAACTTATACTGTCAAAATTAAGCCAATCTTAAAGACAAGGGCGTGTTTGTACCCGAACCGAACAAGTATTGCCATCCAAACAAACATCTTATGCCGCAATACCTTTGTATTGATTGAATTTATATACCAAAAGCAATGCTGATTTTCAGGCAGCATAATTACATAATTAATATCGCCACGGTTTAAGATTGGCTTCAGCCAACACAGCTATCATTGTAAAATTGTGTTGACCACCCATTTTTAGGAGCATTCAAAATGAGCCACTCTTGGCATATCGAACCGCATTTCAGCCAACGCAACAACTGGCTGCGCGCCAGTGTTTTGGGCGCCAACGACGGCCTGATTTCCACCGCCAGCCTGCTTATCGGCCTAGCCGCCGCCCGCCCCGATGCCGGCACCATCTTGATTACCGGCGTGGCCGCGCTGGTGGGCGGCGCGGTGTCGATGGCGGCGGGCGAGTATGTATCGGTGTCAAGCCAAGCCGACACCGAAAAATCGGATTTAATCAAAGAAGCACGCGAGCTGGAGCGCAACCCCGACAAAGAGCTGGCCGAGCTCACCCGCATCTATGAAGGCCGCGGCCTCAACCCCGATTTGGCGCACGAAGTGGCGGTGGCGCTCACCGAGCACAACGCCCTTGCAGCCCACGCCCGCGATGAAATCGGCATCACCGACACCATGAGCGCCAACCCTTTGCAGGCGGCCGGTGCCTCGGCATTGGCGTTTTGCAGCGGCGCTATTTTGCCGGTGCTGGTGGCCATTTTCAGCCCCACCGCCGCGCTGATGCCCGCGCTGGCCGCCAGCACCTTGGCCGGGCTGGGCGTGTTGGGCTATGCCTCGGCCAAACTCGGCGGCGCGCCGGTAAAACCGGCACTGGTGCGCGTATTGCTGTGGGGTGCGGTGGCGCTGGCCAGCACCAGCTTGATTGGCCATTTTTTGGGTGTGCAGGCTTAACTCGGCGGGACATGGGCATCCGCCTGTTTTAAAGGCTGCCTGAAACCATCGAAACCGTCATTGCCGAACTGATTCGGCAATGACGGTTTCACATTTTCAGCCTTAAAAAAGACGACGCAGCACACCGCAGGCCATCCCAAAACCAACCGCACTCTACGGCAGACTGCCCGCATGGTACTGTTGGTTTTTTTTTTTGCGTGGCGGTTTTTTGCTGCCGATTGATGTGGTTTACCCTCTTTACACACGCCAACATCGGCTTAGAGCCTGTTCACGATCTTTTTTGTAGCGGATTTTAGTGCAGAAACGGGTGCAGGCAAGGCAAAAAGCACAGCCAAAGCAAGCTTTGGCGCGCATTTTTAACGCAGCATGTGCCTGTTTATGTGCTGAAAGCAGCACAATAAAAGATTGTGAACAGGCTCTTAAGGCCGCGTTAAGGCGGCGGCGGTTTAATACACACCAAGCCACCGCTGTGGTGCATTTCTAGCAAAGAAACTAAACAATCCTACAGCGTTGGCTCGCCTTGCCGTATACCTATACTGTCTGCGGCTGGCCGCCTTGTATGATTTATTTATTTTTTTGCTATAAAACCAATCCCTAATAAAGGAAATCACCATGAAAAAATCCGTTTTTGTTCTTCTGGCCGCCTTGGTTGCCGTGCCCGCTTTTGCCGGTGCCAAATGTGAAAAACACCCGCAAAACGAGTGGATGCCGAAAGAAAAGCTGCAAGCCCAATTGCAACAACAAGGCTACACCATCAAAAAATTCAAAGTAGACGGCAATTGCTATGAAATGTACGGCCACACCCGCGATGGCAAAAAAGCCGAAATCTATTTCGACACCAAAACCGGCCAGCCGGTAAAAAGCGAAATCAGCAAATAAACAGCCTTGTATTTTGCTTTCAGGCAGCCTTGAAAACCATATCAACGCTGCCTGAAAATATTAAGTGGCACGGCTGCGTTTACGGCAGCCGTTTTAATTTTAATTAAAGCAACGCAGAAAAAATCATGAACAAAACCACTGTCTATGTTTGGGATCCACTGGTGCGCATTGCCCACTGGCTATTGGCCGCCTGTGTATTGGTGAATTTAACCGGGCTGGTAGAAGAAGGCGAAATGTGGCACCGCTACATCGGCTATACCGCCTGTGCCGTGGTGGCGGTGCGGCTGCTGTGGGGTTTGGTGGGCAGCCGCCATGCCCGCTTTAGCGATTTTTGGCCCACGCCTGCGCGGCTGAAAGCCCATTGGCAGCACATGCAAAACCGCGAGCCGGACCCGCACCACGGCCACAATCCCTTTGGTGCCATCATGATGCTGGCGCTGTGGGCGGTGGTGTTGATGCTGGGCGCGAGCGGCTACCTGATGGGCACCGACCGCTTTTTTGGCGAAGAATGGCTGCAAGAAATCCACGAAGTGCTGGCCAACGGCCTGATAGTGCTGATTGCGATTCACATTCTGGCCGCCATCGGCATGAGCTTGTATACTCGCGTCAACCTGCCGCGCGCCATGATTACCGGGCGCAAAAACCTGCCGGACTAAACCCAAATGCGCATTCTGTTGCTTGAAGACGACCCCGATATTGGCGAAGGCATCCACCTTGGCCTCAAAAAACACGGCATCCAAGCCGATTGGCTGCAAAGCGGGCGCTTGGGCTTAAATGCACTGAGCAGCGCCCCCTACGATGCCGCCATACTTGATTTGGGGCTGCCTGAAATCGACGGTATGCGCGTGTTGGCACATTGGCGCCAGCAAGGCCACCACACGCCGGTGCTGATTCTCACCGCCCGCGATGCCCTGCCCGAGCGCATTGCCGGGCTGAATGCCGGCGCCGACGACTACTTATGCAAACCGTTTGCGCTAGACGAAGTGGTGGCACGCCTGCACGCCTTGGTGCGGCGCAGCCAAGGGCGCACGCAAGAATCGCTGGCCTACGGCCAATTGGTTTTAGACACTGCCGCCTGCACCGCCACGCTGCACGGCCACACCCTCACCCTTACCCAACGCGAATGGCTGCTGCTGCAACTTTTGCTCAGCAATCAAGGCCGCATCCTCAGCCGCGCGCAAATTGAAGACAAACTCTACGGCTGGGATCAAGAAGTGGAAAGCAACGCCGTGGAAGTACATATCCACCACCTGCGCAAAAAAATCGGCAGCCAATTTATCCTCACCCGCCGCGGCTTAGGCTACCAGCTGGGCAACGAGCCATGAAAGCCACCACCGCCATTGCCCAGCGTCTGTTTTGGTATCTGGGCTTAAGCCTGCCCATACTATGGCTGGCCACCGCCGCCTTCAGCGCCGTGGCGGTATTGCACGAAATCAACGAAGCGGGCGACAGCCAAATGAGCCAGCTGGCACGCCAGCTCTTGCATGTACCCGTTCCCGATGGTGCCACCACCATTCTGCCCGAGCTCAAGCTGCCCAAAGCCCAACGCGGCCAAGCCGATGACGACGAAATGGGCTTTGCCCTGTGGCGCGCGGATGGCACCTTACTGCTGGCCGACGAATCAGGCAGCCAGCTGCCCTACCGCGCCGAATATCAGGGCTTTGATAATTTAGGCCATTGGTGGCAGAGCAAATCGTGGCGGGTGATTTACCTGCGCAACCCCGACAACGGCACCAGCGTGGCGGTGGCCGCGCGCTGGAAAGAGCGGCTGGAAACCGTGGGCAACGCCCTGTTGATTCAAATCATCCTCTCCTTACTGGCCTTGCCCTTGATGCTGTGGCTGCTGGTGTGGGCAGTGCGCCGCGGTATGCAGCCCTTGCACCAACTGGCCGACGAATTACACCGGCGCGATGCCGACAGCCTGCAAGCGGTTAGCACCAACGTGCCTGCCGAGGCTGCGCCAATGGTGAACGCGCTCAACCAGCTGTTACAACGCATGCAGGCCGCCTTGGCACGCGAGCAGCGCTTCACCGCCGATGCCGCCCACGAATTACGCAGCCCCTTGGCGGCATTGAAAGTACAAACCGAAGTATTGGCGCTCACCCACGAGCCGGACGAACAACAACAGCGCTTGGCCGCCATCCGCCACGGCATCGACCGTGCCGGCCATCTGGTCGACCAGCTGCTCACCCTGTCGCGGCTTGATCCGCTCAAAGCACCGCCCTACACCGCTGCGGTGTCGTGGCAGCGCATCAGCGAGCAAGCGTTGCAAAGCGTAAACCTGGTTGCGCGCGAGCAACACATCCGCCTGCAACGCCACCTTTGCGCCGACAGCTGGGCCGATGTACTGCCCTGCAGCGGCGACGAAATGCTGCTGGGCTTGCTGCTGCGCAACCTGCTCGACAACGCCGTGCGCTACAGCCCGCCGCATAATCAGGTACAGCTTTATTTGCACCCCGATTACATCGATATCTGCGACCACGGCGGCGGCGTGGCGGCGGCGGATTTGCACCGCATCCGCGAACGCTTCTTCCGCCCACCCGGCCAAAGCCAAACCGGCAGCGGCTTGGGGCTGTCGATTGCCGACACCATCGCCCGCCTGCACGGCCTGAGCATCGACCTAGACAACCTGCCCGCCAGCGAAAACACCCCCGCCGGTTTACGCGCCCGCATCCGTATGGATACGGCAACGTAAAGCAGAAGCGCACCCCATACCCATGCTTTCACACCCTATCAAGGCTGCCTGAACATTCTTTCAGGCAGCCTTGATTATTCATATTGACACTGCCGTTTCACACCACCATACTTTTGCCTAAATTGATAAAAAATAACACATCACACCCATCAGAAAGGATTCCTCCATGATTGCCTTCAGTGCAGTGCTGTTGTTGCTGTTCGGGCTGATACTGGCCGTGGGCGGCGCTTATTTGGTTTGGCTGGGCGGCAGCGGCTATTACCTGATTGCGGGCTTGGCCTTTGCTTTGTCTGCGGTTTATTTGCTGCAAAAGCGCAGCCGCGGCCTTACCTTATTTGCCATCACACTGGTAGCCACCTATGCATGGGCGCTGTGGGAATCGGGCTATGATTGGTGGCCGCTGGCCACCCGTGTGGGTCTGCCCAGCCTATTTGGTTTGTGGTTTGTGCTGCCGTTTTTCCGCCGTGCTTGGCAGCGGCAAAGCCCGGATGGCACGCGCGGCCTGCCCGCACTTACCGCTTTGGTGGCGGTGGCCGCCGTGGCCGCTTTTGGCAGCATCACCAACCCCACCCATGAATACCCGGGCACCGTAGCCGACACCGTGGTGAACCCCACGCCCAACACCGGTCCCGCCGTACCCGAAGGCGAATGGCACGCCTATGGCCGCAACAATTTCGGCCAGCGTTTCTCACCGCTGCAACAAATCACCCCCGCCAACGTGGCCCAATTGCAACAAGCTTGGATGATGCAAACCGGCGACACCAAAGGCCCCAAAGACATCGGCGAATTCACCTATCAGGCCACACCGCTGAAAATCGGCAATCTATTGTATTTGTGCACCCCCCACAATTGGCTGCTGGCACTGGATGCCGACAGCGGCAAAACCGTGTGGCAATTCAACCCGGAAGTGGGCACCGATTTGCAACGCCAACACCAAACCTGCCGCGGTGTTTCCTATTTTGCCGGTAACGCAGCCACTGCCGTTGTCGCCACCGCCAGCGAACGCCCGGCTCCTCAAGCCGCCACCACGCCCGCCACTGTGGCCAGCACCACCTGCCACGAGCAGATTTTCCTGCCCACTTCCGATGCCAAGCTGTATGCGCTCGACCCCAAAGACGGCCATTTGTGCAGCAACTTTGCCAACAACGGTGTGCTGGATTTGATGCACAACATGCCCTACACCCAATCGGGCTATTACTACTCCACCTCGCCGCCGCTGGTGGCCGCAGGCAAAGTGATTGTGGCCGGCGCGGTAAACGACAACTATGCGCTAAACGAGCCTTCCGGCGTGATTCGCGCCTACGATGCCGTAACCGGCCAATTGCTATGGAATTGGGATGCCGGCCATCCGGAAAGCACCGCACCGCTGGATGTGAACGACCCCAATCAAAAATACGCCGTCAGCTCGCCCAACAGCTGGTCGATTGCCAGTGCCGACGAAGCACTGGGGCTGGCTTATTTCCCCATGGGCAACCGCACCCCCGACCAATTGGGCATGTACCGCAGCCCGGCGGAAGAAAAATATTCCTCATCAGTAGTGGCGCTGGACTTGCAAACCGGACAAGCGCGCTGGGTGCAGCAATTCGTGCATCATGATCTATGGGATATGGACACCCCGGCGCAGCCTTCTTTGCTCGACATCACCACCGCCCAAGGCGTACAGCCCGCGCTGGCCGTGCCCACCAAACAGGGCGATGTGTATGTGCTCAACCGCGCCAGCGGCGAGCCGATTGTGCCCATCGGCCAAGTGAACGTGGATACCCAAACCATTCCCGAAGACCATGCTTCGCCGGTGCAGCCGGTATCCGGGCTTAGCTTCAACCCCGCACCGCTCACCGAAAAAGACATGTGGGGCGCCAGCCTAGTCGACCAAATGCTGTGCCGCATCGAATTCAAAAAGCTGCGCTATGAAGGCCGCTACACCCCGCCTTCGCTGCAAGGCACCATTGTGTATCCGGGCAATTTTGGTGTATTCAACTGGGGCGGCATTGCCGTGGACCCGCATAAGGAAGTGATGTTCGGCATGCCCTTGCATCTGGCCTTTGTGTCCAAACTGATTCCACAAGCCGCCGTGGATCAAAGCAGTGCCAACACCGGCGAACACGGCGTGAGCACCAATGAAGGCGCACCCTACGGCGTAAGCCTAACCCCGTTTTTGTCGCCGCTGGGCGTGCCGTGCCAACAGCCGCCTTGGGGCAATATCGCCACCGCCGATTTGCGCAGCGGCAAGGTGATCTACCAACACAAAAACGGCACCATCAAAGACATGACCCCCTTGGGTATTCCCATCAAAATGGGCGTGCCCGGCATTGGCGGGCCGATGATTACCGCCAGCGGCGTGGTGTTTATGGGCGCGGCGGTGGATAACTATCTGCGCGCCTACGATCTGAAAACCGGTGAAGTATTATGGCAAGGCCGCTTGCCCGCCGGCGGCCAGGCCACCCCCATGACCTACCTCAACAGCCAAGGCGAACAAATGGTGCTGATTGTGGCCGGCGGCCACGGCTCGGTGGGCACCAAACTGGGCGACTATGTTGTGGCCTATAAGTTGGCACCCTAAACCAACATTTAAGGCCACCTGAAAGCCGATTGCATGCATCAATCTTATTTCAGGTAGCCTTAAACCAATACAGAAAACCCTTTTTTCTATTAAATTGTGTTATAGCAAGAAAATCAATAAATCATACAAGGCGAAACTGATTGACCGCACAGGCGAGCCAACACCGTAGGATTATTGAGTTTTTTGCTATGCATAAATGGCGTTTTATTTTCAATCCTTTGGAGCAAAACATGGACAACACCCCAACTTCCCCCTACAACGCCCCGCAAAGCCCGGCCGCGGCCATGGGCAACCAAGCGCCCGTGCTCAGCTTGGGCGAGTGGATCATCACCCTGATTGTGCTGGCCATTCCTTTGGTTAACCTAGTGATGCTGTTTGTGTGGGGTTTTAGCAGTAAAACCAACCCCAACAAAGCCAACTTCTGCAAAGCCTATCTGGTGATTATGGCGGTTTTCTTTGTCTTGTATATTTTGCTGGCCGTGGTATTGGGTCTGGGCGGCGCCTTCTCCGGCGGCGACCAATAAACCGATATCCAAATGCGAAAGCCCCAGCCATTGGCCGGGGCTTTTTTAATCTGGTTTGGCATCTGCCGATTCAAGGCGGTGCATGGCACAATTCGCCGTCCTGCTCTATTGACAGCGCTGTTTGCCCGCCGCCCAAGCTCAAGCGGCCGTTTTCCGCCGCCAGCACCCAATATTGGCCGCGCCCATCCAACATCACCAAGCCGTCGGGGCGCACATGATAGCCGCCCTGCCTCATCACCCGCTGTCCCGCTTCGCCATTGATAACCGCCCGCGCCACCAGTAAAAATTCAGCATTGGCATCCAGCACCAAATCGGCGGCCACATAATCGCAATCGCTGCACGGCAGGCGGCCTTGGTAATGGTAAGACCACGCCGGTTTAAAGGTTTTTTGTGCCGCAAACACCAGCGTATGCAAAGGTGGTGTGGCCGGCGGCGGTGCCCGTTTGCAGGCTACCTGAAAAGCCACCACCATCAACATTCCCATCCAAGCAATGCCCATTTTGCGCCCCGCCAACTTCATGCTGCTCATTTTCTACCCTATTATTTAGCCACATCTCAACACCAACACAAGCCATACTCTCGCCAAAACCGCAGGCTGTCAATCACCGCTGCCGCTGCCGAGCCGCCGCCATTTGCGCTATACTGTGGCCGTTTTTCACTTCAGCGCCGCGCGACCACCCCAACGGTTTCAGCCAGCCTGATACAAGCACACACCATCATGACCAAATCCCAACTCTATTTATTGCTGATTGCCTCATTTTCGCTGATGTTTATCGGCTTGGTGGCACTGGGCGGCCACTTTCTTACCGTGCCCAACAAAGGCATTGCCATTGCCTGCTTTTTGCTGGCTTTTGCCTGCGTAATCGGCCAAATGGGCGCTCTGGCACTGTTTTTGCGCGAACGGGCGCGGGCGCGTTTTTTGCGCCAACAAGCACAGCGCAACGCCACCACCACGAGTACACCCCATGAATAAACTGGTTTTGGCCAGCAATAATGCCGGCAAACTGGCCGAGCTGGCGCAATTGCTGTCGCCGCTCAACATCCACCTGCAGCCGCAATCGGCCTATGCCGTGCCCGACTGCCCCGAACCACACGCCACTTTTGTGGAAAACGCGCTGGCCAAAGCACGTCACGCCAGCCGCATCAGCGGCCTGCCCGCGCTGGCCGACGATTCCGGCATCTGCGCCGTGGCATTGGGCGGTGCGCCCGGGGTGTATTCCGCCCGCTTTGGCGGCGAAGAGCCTAAATCCGATGCCGCCAACAATGCCAAACTCAATGCCAAGCTGGCTAATCAGGCCGATTTATCGGTGTATTACGTGTGCGTGCTGGTGCTGCTGCGCCATGCCGATGACCCGCAGCCCTTGATTGCCGAAGGCGTGTGGCACGGCCAATGGCAGGCCGAGGCCGCCGGCAGCAACGGCTTTGGCTACGACCCGCATTTTTACCTGCCCGAACACGGCCAAACCGCCGCCGAGCTGGCCGCCGCGGTGAAAAACCGCCACAGCCACCGCGCCCAAGCGCTGGATTTGCTGCTGGCCAAGCTTGCGCACAATCCGCTGTTTAGTGCCGCATGAACACCCACACCGTGGCCTTTTCAGGCAGCCTCAAGCCGCAGCTGAGCAGCCTGCCGCCCTTATCGCTGTATGTGCATATTCCTTGGTGCATCCAGAAATGCCCTTATTGCGACTTTAATTCACACCAAATCAAGGGCGAGCTGGCCGAAAGCGCCTATGTTCACGCCTTGCTCACCGATTTGGAGCAAGAATTGCCGCACATCTGGGGGCGGCCGGTGGGCACGGTGTTTATCGGCGGCGGCACCCCCAGCGTGTTTTCCGCCCATGCCATCGACACCTTGCTGGCAGGCATCCGCGCCCGCGTGCGCCTGCTGCCCGATGCCGAAATCACCTTAGAAGCCAACCCCGGCACCTTTGAGCGCGAGCGCTTTATCGGCTTTGCCCAAGCGGGCGTCAACCGGCTTTCCATCGGCGTGCAAAGTTTCAACAATACCAAACTGGCCGCATTGGGGCGCATCCACAACCGCAACGAAGCCTTGCAAGCGATTGAGCTGGCGCTGGCCACGTTTGCCAAAGTGAATGTGGATATTATGTATGCCCTGCCCGGCCAAGATGTTCAGGCAGCCTTAAGCGATGTGCACACCGCACTGGCCACCGGCGTACGCCACCTCAGCGCCTACCATTTAACCATGGAGCCGAACACGCCGTTTGGCCACACGCCGCCGCCCCATCTGCCCGCCGACGACGCCGCACAAGACATCGAAGACGCCGTGCAAAATGCGCTCACCGCCGCCGGATTCGAACACTACGAAACCTCTGCCTTCGCCCAGCCCGGCCAAGCCTGCCAACACAACCTCAACTACTGGCAATTTGGCGACTACATCGGCATCGGCGCCGGCGCGCACGGTAAAATTTCCGCCGCCGGCGGCATTGTGCGCACCGTGCGCAGCCGCCACCCCAAAGACTACTTGGCCGCCATGCAAAGCCAACCGGCACAGGCCATCAGCCGCAGCGAAGTTGTCACACAAGATTTACCGTTTGAGTTTATGATGAATGCCCTGCGCCTCACCGATGGCGTACCCGCCGCTTGGTTTGCCGAGCGCACCGGCTTAAGCGCGGCCGCCATTCAGCCCGCCGTTGCCCGCGCCGTAACACAAGGGCTGTTGGATGCCGACCCGCGGCGCTTGCAGCCCACCGCCCATGGGCGGCGGTTTTTAAACGATTTATTGCAGCTTTTTTTGGCCTGATTTTTCAGGCAGCCTAGTCACCATTCACACCAAAGGAGTTTGATTATGAGCAACAAAACCATCATCCACACCGACAAAGCCCCCGCCGCCATCGGCGCTTACTCGCAAGCCGTGCGCGCGGGCAACACCGTGTATTTGTCTGGCCAAATCCCCTTGGTGCCGGAAACCATGGAAGTGGTGGCTGGCGGCTTTGCCGAGCAAACCCACCAAGTATTCCAAAACTTCAAAGCCGTGGTGGAAGCCGCGGGCGGCAGCCTCAACGACGTAGTCAAAATCAATGCCTACCTCACCGATTTGGCCAACTTTGCCACCTTCAACCAAATCATGGCCGAATACTTCGAAGCCCCTTACCCTGCCCGCGCCGCCGTGGGCGTGGCCAGCCTACCCAAAGGCGTGGCGGTGGAAGCCGAAGGCGTATTGGTGTTGAACGACTAAGCCGCCAGATTTATTTGTTTAGACTTCAGGCAGCCTAAAATATAAGCAATAGGCTGCCTGAAAATAAATCTTCTGCGCAGCCAAAACTGCCCTCTCCATCACCTATCGATTCCGTATGGCTCATTACGCAATTGGCGACATCCAAGGCTGCTTTGCCGAATTTCAGGCCTTGCTGGCGCACATCGGCTTCAACCCCGGTGCCGACACCCTGTGGCTCACCGGCGACTTGGTCAACCGCGGCCCGCAATCGCTGGCCACGCTGCGCTGGGTCAAGCAACACGAAAGCAGCATGCAAACCGTGCTCGGCAACCACGATCTGCATTTGCTGGCGCTGGCTTATGGCTATGGCCGTTTAAAACGCAGCGACACCGTAAACGACATCCTCAACGCGCCCGACCGCTTGGCGCTGATCGATTGGCTGCGCGCCCAGCCCTTGCTGCTGCACAACCACAGCCATGCGCTGGTGCACGCCGGCTTGTGGCCGCAATGGAACATTGCCACCGCCCAAACCCTGGCTGCCGAAGTGGAAGCCGCCATCCGCCAACCCAACCCGGCCGGGTTTTTCGCCCATATGTACGGCAACACCCCCTTGCAATACCACCCCGAACACAGCGGCATCGAGCGGCTGCGCTTCACCACCAACGTCCTCACCCGCCTGCGCGCGCTCACTTTAGATGGCGATATGGATTTTGATTTCAAAGCCACCCTGGCCGATATGCCATCACACTTGCGCGCTTGGTTTGACGCCCCCGAGCGCCAACACCGCAGCCACACCGTGGTGTTCGGCCATTGGTCGGCCTTGGGGCTTTATCAAAACAACGGCGTTTTGGGGCTCGACACCGGCGCCTTGTGGGGCGGCACCCTCACTGCCGCCAACTTAAATAGCGGCCAAATCCACCAAGTGGCCAGTCAAAGCCGGTTAAATTGGGCAAAGGCACGCTAAAGCAGCACCGCCCAAACCCCATCCGACAATAGGCAAGCGCCCACAATAAATCTGCATTATCAACACCCTTGTCATCCACAAACCCATTGACTACCCAACCATCGCACCACCCGGGATTCCAATCGCCGCCACCAACCACTTTACGCGCCCGAACCGAAGCGCCACAATCTGCTCCAAGCCAATGCTGTGTTTATTATGTTCCCCTTTATGGAGTATTGCCGCATGAAAACTTTATTGATTCCCGCCGCCGCCCTGATGCTGGCCTTAACCGGCTGTGCCGCCAAAGGCGATGCCACCCCCCAAACCACCGCCAGTACCGAAGCCCCCGCAAGCACGGCGGCCACACCTGCCCAGCCGGTTACCAGTATCGATGGCAAAAAAGAAGTGGCCTACCGCTGCGGCGCCAAAGCCAATGAAACCGTGCGCGTGATGTACGGCTTCCAGGGCAACGAAGTCGTGGCCGCCCAAGTGCTCTACAAACAACAAGCCTCACCGGTGCTCTACCGCGACCGCAGCCAGCAAGACAGCAACAGCTTTACCTCCGAAAGCGGCATCCGCTGGGTAGCCGATAAAGCCACCGCCGCCACCGTTGATAAAGTGGGCGGCAATATGCTCACCCAGCCGGGCAAAGAAGTGGTCAACGGCAAAGAGATGATGGTGGATCAAATTGTGGTGAAATACTGCAAACTGGATAAAAAAGAAACCGCCAAACTGAACCAAGCTGTTAAAAAATAAGCCTGCCGGTTTCGTTAACCCAACCGCCCGCTATGCGCTTTAAGCATAGCGGGCGGTTCTATTTGGCGGCCATCGTCTGGACAAACCCCGTGTTCAAAAACAAATCCATTATTAGGGTACGCCACGCGCACCACGCCTTATTCTTCAATGAATTGTCACCCCATACGCCACCCACACCTGCTGTAATCCCCTGTAGTTTCAAGCTGCATCCCCCCGTAATTTCGGCTATAATTTCGCCTATTTGGCCATCATTATTCCCCAAGGAGCCCCCATGAGTTTGAAAATCGCCATCAACGGCTACGGCCGCATCGGCCGCCAAATTTTGCGCGCCATCTACGAATACAATCTGCGCGACCAATTTGAAATTGTGGCGGTGAATGCCAGCGGCGGCTTGGAAACCAATGCCCACCTGACCAAATTCGACACCGTACACGGCCGCTTTCAGGCAGCCGTGTCGCATGACGACACCCACTTGATTGTCAACGGCGACAAAATCCCGTTTTTCTCTACCCGCAACCCGGCCGAGCTGCCGTGGCGTGATTTGGGCGTGGACTTGGTGATGGAATGCACCGGCGCCTTTACCAGCAAAGAAAAATGCCAAGCACACTTGGATGCCGGCGCTAAAAAAGTGCTGATTTCCGCCCCCGGCGGCGACGATGTGGACGCCACCATTGTGTACGGCGTTAACCACGATGTGCTCACCCCCGATATGACCGTGGTTTCCAATGCCTCTTGCACCACCAACTGCTTAGCCCCCGTGGCCAAAGCGCTGCACGACGGCTTGGGCATCAATAAAGGCCTGATGACCACCATCCACGCCTTCACCAACGACCAAGTGCTCACCGATGTGCGCCATAAAGACCTGCGCCGCGCCCGCAGCGCCGTGGAAAACATGATTCCCACCAAAACCGGCGCCGCCAAAGCCGTGGGTTTGGTACTGCCGCAATTGAAAGGCAAGCTCGACGGTTTTGCCGTGCGCGTGCCCACCATCAATGTATCACTGGTGGATTTAACCTTTGAAGCCGGCCGCGACACCAGCGTGGAAGAAGTCAACGCCTTGGTTAAAGCCGCCAGCGAAGGCGCCATGAAAAACATCCTCGGCTACAATACCCTGCCCTTGGTGTCGATGGACTTTAACCACAGCACCCAAGCATCCACCTTCGACAGCACCCTCACCAAAGTATCCAACGGCAATATGGTGAAAGTGCTGGCTTGGTACGACAACGAATGGGGCTTTAGCTGCCAAATGCTCAACACCGCCCGCGCCTTGTTCGGCATGCCGG
This sequence comes from Paralysiella testudinis, assembly GCF_016894345.1. Classification (GTDB taxonomy): domain Bacteria; phylum Pseudomonadota; class Gammaproteobacteria; order Burkholderiales; family Neisseriaceae; genus Paralysiella; species Paralysiella testudinis. The sequence continues at coordinate 912,699 of NZ_CP069798.1, read as the reverse complement.
TAACCGCATTGGACTAATCCGCTATGGTGGTGGTCATGCACCACGCGTTCAAACAAAGGCTGCCTGAAAGGTTTTCGCTTCACAGAAGCTTTGCTTTCAGGCAGCCTTTATCATTTAAAACAATGCACATAAGCCTTTATTAACATAAGCCTTTATTATCAGTATCATCAAAGCCTGCCATTATCCCGCCAAATCAAACACCGCCAGCGATTCCACATGCGCGGTTTGGGCAAACATATTCATAATCCCGCCAGCGCGGAACACATAAGCTGCCGCCGCCAACACCGCTGCATCGCGTGCCAATGTGGCCGGATTGCACGACACATACACCAGCCGCCGCGGGCGCTGCGCCTGCGGTAAGGCTGCCAAGGCCTGCACCAACGCATACGCCCCCGCACGCGGCGGATCCAACAGCCATTTATCGGCCATGCCCCACTGCTGCACCATGGCCACATCGGCGGCAAACAAATCGGCCACCGCAAAGCGGCATTGTGCCGCTAAGCCATTGGCGGCGGCATTGGCCTGCGCTTGCGCCACCATATCGGCCACGCCTTCAATACCCAGCACTTGCGCACCCAAGCGCGCCATCGGCAGGCTGAAATTGCCCAAGCCGCAAAAGGCATCCACCATGCGCTCGCCCGGCTGCGGCGCCAGCCACTGCATGGCACGGTGCACCATCAGCGCATTGGTGTGGCGGTTGATCTGGGTGAAATCATCGGGGCGGTAGGCAATGGTGATGCCGAATTCCGGCAAGCGGTAACACAAGGCGGGGGTGGCTGTTGCGCTGAGCAGCGTTAAGCTGCCTTGGTGTTGCGTATACCAATGCCACGGCTTGCCTTGGTGCTGATTTTCGTCGGCCGCCAGCGCCTGCAAAGCCGCCAATGCCGCATTGGTGAGCGCATGGCGGTGCTGCAACACCCACACCAAGCTGTCTTCGCCATCGCTAAACGCAATCGATGCCAAGCCAATCGCCTCCTGCCATGCAGCCAACCGCTGTTTCAGCCGTGGCAAAGCCGCACTCACCGCTTCAGGCAGCACCAAGCAAGCATCCATATCCACCACCGCCTTAGAGCCGCGCGCCAAAAAACCCAAGGCCATTTCGCCGCTGTCGGTTTTGCCCACACTTAAACGGGCGCGCTGGCGGTAGTGCCACGGCTGGCCGTAGATGGGCGGCAATAGCTGCTGCGGCATCCCGCCGCCCAAGCGCTGCATTTGCTCCTCCCATACCCGCTGCTTCAAAGCCACTTGTGCTTCGGCGGCCACATGCTGCAAAGCACAGCCGCCGCAATGAGCAAACAGCGGACACGGCGGCACTACCCGCTGAGCGCTGGCACGGTGTATCTGCACCGCTTCGCCCAAGGCAAACGATTTTTTGTCTTGCCGCAAGCGCCAGCGCACGGTTTCACCCGGCAAGGCACCGGCCACAAACACCGCCTTGCCTTGCCAACGCCCCACACCGCGGCCTTCATGGTCAATGCCGTGCAGGCAAATATCGCTTTCAGGCAGCCTTGCGCCGTTGGCGGCCATGGTTTTCCCCGCCGCCCGGCGGCCTGACTTGTGTTGTTGTACCAAAAATCCACACCTCGTTAGCGCAAACCACCGCCACCCGGATGATTTGCATACAAAACAATTCAATTCGGGTATGATGGCGTTTCGTTTTATCTGATTAAATCAAGCAAAATCATGAAAAAAATTACACTGCATTGCTGGGCCTTATGCCTGTTGAGCGCCCCGGCTTGGGCCAATACGCCGCTGCCCGATTTCGCCCCGCCGGCTGAAGGCCAGCAGGTGGTGATCAACATCCCCCAGCTGAAACTGTTTCTGTATCAAAACGGCACACTGTTGAAAAGCTACAACGTGGCGGTGGGCAAAAACACCACCCGCACCCCCTTGGGCGAGTACAAAATCGGCGCTAAGGCCTACAACCCCACTTGGCATATTCCCAGCAGCATTCAGCGTGAAATGGCGGCCAAAGGGCAGCCAGTGCAAACCACCATTCCACCGGGGCCTAAAAACCCGCTGGGGCCGGTGTTTGTGCGCCTAGGCGATCCCAAGCTGGGCTTGGGCATCCACGGCACCAATGCCCCGGGCAGCGTACCCGGTGTGCGCAGCCACGGCTGCGTGCGTATGCAAAGCCCGAATGCGCTGGAATTTGCCAAATCGGTGCGCAGCGGTGCCGATGCGGCAGTGGTATACCAATTGGCTTCGCTTAATGTCGACGAAGCCGGGCATTTGTGGCTGGCTGCCTACCGCGACCCCTACAACAAAAAAAACCTCGACCGCAGTGCGCTAAACAACAGCATGACCAACTGGGCAGCGCAAAACCAGCTCAAAATCAACACCCAACGGGTTAACCATACGCTCACCCAACGCAATGGCCGTTTGGTGTGCGTTACCTGCACCGCCGCGCAAAACAAAGTACAAGGCAAACTCAGTGCCTTGGCTTGGCAAAGCGGCAGTGGTGACTTGGTCAGCCCGAAAGCGGTATTCGGCACCCCGCCCAGCGTGCCCGAGCAAGACCAAATCCTGCCCGAAGGCAGCGCCGTGGAAGCGCTAACCGATCCGGTGCCGTCGTCTCACAATCCCGCACCGCACACGCAGAAACCACTGACACCGGCACCGGCGAGCACACCGCCAGTACGCGAACTCAAACCCATCAACACCGCACCCGTGGCTGTGCCGCCGGCCAGCGACACGCCGGAAGAAACCATGCTCAAGCAATTGCTGTAAACCGGCGGCTAGCATAACAACAAGGCTGCCTGAAAAGTTTTGGCTTCGCAGAAGCTGGGCTTTCAGGCAGCCTTGCAATAAATACACTTCAACTGCGGTAATCGGCATTAATCGCCACATATTCCTTGGAAAAATCGCAAGTATAAATATGCGCGGCGGCTTCGCCCCGATGCAAATCCACGGTGACGGTGATTTCCGCTTCGGCCATCACTGCCTGCCCCGCCGCTTCGGTGTAGCTGGCGGCACGGCCGCCGTGTTCGGCCACCAATACGTCGCCCAAATACACTTGCAAGGCATCCACATCCAAATCGGCAATCCCCGCATAGCCGATGGCGCACAAAATCCGCCCTAAATTGGGATCGCTGGCGTAAAAAGCGGTTTTCACCAACGGCGAGCGGGCAATGGCATAGCCTACGGCACGCGCTTCTTCGCTACTGCGGGCGTTTTTTACCGCCACGGTGATGAATTTGGTGGCGCCTTCGCCATCGCGCACAATCGCCTGCGCCAATTCCAGCGCCAAATCGGCCAGCACCGCTTTCACGGCGGCGTAATTGGTGTCGGCCACGGCGCTGATTTTGGGCAAATCGCTTTTGCCGGTGGCCACCACCACAAAGCTGTCGTTGGTGCTGGTATCGCCGTCTACACTAATGGCGTTAAACGACACCTCGGCCACTTCGGCCACCATTTGCTGCAATACCGGCTGCGCAATCGCCGCATCGGTGGCCACAAAGCCGAGCATGGTGGCCATATTGGGGTGAATCATGCCCGCACCCTTGGCAATGCCGGTGAAATGCACTTTATGGCCGTCGATATACAGGGTGCGGCTGGCAGCTTTGGGCACGGTGTCGGTGGTCATGATGGCCGCAGCGGCGTCGGACCAATGCACCGGCTTCACCGTGGGCAGCGCGGCGGTGATTTTGGCCACCGGCAGCGGCTCCAGAATCACGCCGGTGGAAAAAGGCAGCACTTGCTCGGGCGCACAGCCCACTTGCTCGGCTACGGCGCGGCACACCGCCAGTGCATCATCGCGCCCTTGCTGGCCGGTGCCGGCATTGGCATTGCCGGTGTTGATCACCAAGGCGCGAATACCCGCATCGGCGGCCAGATGCTGCTTAGCGATTTGCACCGGCGCGGCGCAAAAGCGGTTTTGGGTAAACACCGCGCCCACACTGTTGGCGGCATTGAGCACCACCAAGGTTAAATCATCGCGCCCGGCTTTTTTCACCCCGGCCTGGCCCACATACACCTGCGTGCCGTCGATGGCCAAAATCTGTGCCGCATCAGCGGCCTGTAAATTCACTGCCATAATGTTCTTCCTCTTGAATGCTGTTTACAGCCAACGGTAAAGCATTTGTGCTGCAATCACCAACAACAGCACGCCGAAGGCGGTTTTCAATTTTTCCGGCGGCAAGGTGTGCGCCACCTTTACCCCCAAGGGCGCCACCGTTACCGTGGCCACCGCCATCATCGCCGCCAGCGGCAAATACCAAAAGCCCAAGGTGCCCGCCGGCAAGCCCGGTACCGACCAGCCCGCCACCAGATAACCCAGTGCGCCGGATGCCGCAATCGGCCAGCCCAATGCCGCCGAAGTACCCACCGCCTCGCGCACGGATACATTACAGCGCATCATAAACGGCATCGACATAGCGCCGCCGCCAATGCCCACCCAGCTGGAAATCACCCCGATAATACCGCCCACCGCCGCCATACCGCCACGGCTAGGCAGCGTGCGCGTGGGCTGGGGTTTGATATTTCGCAGCGTGCGGATGGCCACCACGGTGACAAACACAATAAAAAACAATTGCAAATTTTTGGCCGAAATAAAGCGCGCCAGCACGGCACCGGTAACCACACCCATCATCAGCCCCGGCACCATGCCGCGCACAATATCCCAACGCACCGCTTGCTTGCGGTGCTGCGCCAATGCGCTGGAAAAAGCGGTAAACACCATCACCAGAAAAGAGGTGCCGATGGCGATGTGCTGCGTGTGCGGCGAATCCAAACCTTGCGCATGCAGCACCCACAGCGTTACCGGCACCATCACCATGCCGCCGCCGATGCCCAACAGCCCGGCCAGAAAACCGGCAGCGGCACTCACCGCCAGCACGGCGGCAATCAGCTGTATATCCCACATAAGGTTGGTTTGCTTTCTATAGTGGATTAAATTGACGTGTTTTGTGCTTAAAGGCTACCTGAAAAGCGATTTGGCGATTCAACGTGATTCGACCTTAATGCCGTGGCGGCGCAACAAGGCAGTGGTTACGCCGTCACCGGCCACCATGCGGTTGTGAAAGCCGCCATCGTAAACCTGGCCGCAGCCGCAAGAAGGGCTGTTTTGCTTGAGCACCGCGCGGGTGGCTCCGTGTTGTTGCGCCAAGGCCAACACCGCATGGGCACCGGCCACATAGGCTGCCGACACATCAGCGCCGCTTAAATCGCACACGCGGGCGCAGCCGTTCAGCACGGCCGCACCGTCGCTGCCCTGTAATTCGGCCGGTAGGCGTGGCGTGAGCAAGCCGCCCAAGTGTTCGGGGCATACCGGTATCACTTCGGTTTCCGCCAACGCCAACACCAGCGCCGGATCAGCGCAGCCGCCGCCGTTGTAGCGCACCGGCTGCCCCAATAAGCAGGCGCTCACCAGCACTACTTCTTCGTTTGTGTTTTGCTCCATTCCCACTCTCCATTATGCCGTTGGTGATACAACGCAACGGCGGCGCTATGCTGCGCCTGAATCATCCGCGCGTGCGGCGCGTTGGCGGCGTTTTTTAAGCCAGCGCCAAGCGTAATGCACATAACCGGACACGCTGTAGGCCAAGAAAAAACCGAACAGCACCACCGAAGGCTGCCACGTAACCACCAGCAAACCGAGCACCGCCAAAATCAAAACAAAAAACGGCACTTTGCGGCGGATGTTGATTTCTTTAAACGACCAAAACGGAATCTGCACCACCATCGAAAACCCGGCAAACAATGTTACCGCCAAACACAGCCAGCCCACATAAGGCAGCTTTTCAAAGCTGTGGTTCACCCACACCAAGCCGATTACCAATGCGGCGGCGGTGGGGCTGGGGATGCCGATAAACCATTTTTTGTCGACCTTGCCGATTAAGGTATTAAACAAGGCCAGGCGCAAGGCGGCGCAGGCGCAGTAGATAAAGGCAATGGAATAGCCCACCTTGCCAAACTGAAACAACTGCCATTTATAGGCAATCAGCGCCGGCGCCACACCAAAGCTCACCATATCGGCCAAGCTATCCATTTGCTCGCCAAAAGCGCTTTGACTGTTGGTCCACCGCGCCACGCGCCCGTCCATACCGTCCAGCAGCATGGCGATAAACACCGACACCGCCGCCGTTTCGTAATGGCCGTGCATGGCTTGGGTGATGGCGTAAAAAGCGGCAAACAGCGCCGCCAGTGTAAAGGCGTTGGGCAGCAAGTAGATGCTGTTGTCGCGCAGGCGACCACGGGCGGGAATGGGGGATTCGGGCGGGGTTTGTTGAGGGGTATCGGTTGTCATGGTTATTGGGGTTCTGAGTGGGGGTTTCAGGCAGCCTGTGCAAGTGTGGCCGGTGCAACACGATTAAAACTTCAGGCAGCCTATCTGTATGGTGGCGCTGCGCCAACCACACCTATTTGGCCAAGGCCAGCTCTATCATGGCGCTGCGCAAATCAGCCAAACCGGCGCCGCTGGCCACGGAAATACGCACCGCCACCGGGGTGCCGTCGGCCGCACGCAAGATGCCGGGGCGCTGTTGGTTTTGCGCCAGCTTGTCGATTTTGTTGTACACCAGCAGTTGCGGCACTTCGGCGGCTTTGATTTCGGCCAATACGGTGTTCACATCGTCGATTTGGCGCTCAAATTCGGGGTGGCTCACGTCCACCACATGCAGCAACACATCGGCCAGAGCGGTTTCTTCCAGCGTGGCGGCAAAAGCGGCCACCAATTTGTGCGGCAAGTCGCGCACAAAGCCAACCGTATCGGTGATAAACACGCTGGCCGCGTCCGACAAATACAAACGCCGCGCAGTGGTGTCCAGCGTGGCAAACAATTGGTCTTTGGCCAGCACTTCAGCCTTGGTTAAGCGGTTAAACAGGCTGGATTTGCCGGTGTTGGTGTAGCCCACCAACGCAAACGTTTTCAGGCTGCTGTTCATGCGGCTTTTGCGGCGGGTGGCGCGCTGTTTTTTTACTTGCTGCAATTGCTTTTGCAAGGCGCTGATTTTGTGGCCGATTAAGCGGCGGTCGGTTTCCAATTGCGTTTCGCCCGGCCCTTTCAGGCCGATGCCGCCGCGCTGGCTTTGCAAATGGCCGTAGCCGCGCACCAGCCGCCCGGATAAATGGGTTAGCTGCGCCAACTCCACTTGCAGCTTGCCTTCTTGGCTTTGCGCCCGTTGGGCAAAAATGGCCAAAATCAGCCCCACGCGGTCGAGCACGCGGCATTGCAGCGCGCGCTCCAGATTGCGCTCTTGCGTGGGCGTGAGCTCGTGGTTAAATACCACCAAATCAATCTGCTGCGCCGCCACGGCTGCGGCCAGCTCTTCGGCCTTGCCGGTGCCCACAAATAAGGCGCTATGCGCTCTGTCGCGGCTGCTGCTGAGCACATCCACCACTTCGCCGCCGCTGGCCGCCACCAATTCCGCCGCTTCATTCAAGGCTGCCTGAAACAGGCGCTGACGGGTTTCGGCGGCACCGTGGTAGTCGGCAGACAGCATCACACCCACCAGCAACACGCGCTCGGGGTGTTCAAGGCTTTTGTCTACGGGGAAAGCAGTTGCGGTGGCCATAAGGGTTGCTTCTTAAAATACTCAATAAAAAAAGCCTTTCACGCCGCCTGAAAGGCAGCGTGAAGAAAGTCAATCAGTCTCAGGCAGCCTGAAAGCCGGTTACACCTCAACCTTGCCGGGCAATATGCTCGGCGGCTTGCTGTGCCAATTTGGCGGCATCGGCCACCACGGCATCATCGTCAGCTTGAACGGCGGGGATGCTGTCGGTAGTGGCGGCGGCGTTTTCGGTGCTGTCTTCACCCGCTTCCAGGGGCAGGCGTGCCAATACGGTGCTGCTGGCGCTCACTTTATCGCCAATCGCCACCAAGGGCGTGGCATCCACCGGCAAATACACATCCACGCGCGAGCCGAAGCGGATAAAGCCGTAGCGCTGGCCGCGGGTAATCATTTCACCGGCGCCCACATAGCACAAAATGCGCCGCGCCACCAAGCCGGCCACTTGTACAAAGGTAACCGGGCGGCCGCTGCGGGTTTGCGCCAACACGGCGTTGCGTTCGTTTTGGGTGCTGGCTTTGTCTAAGTCGGCATTCACAAAGCTGCCTTTAATGTAGTCTACCCGCTCCACGGTGCCATCAATGGGGCTGCGGTTGGAGTGCACATTAAACACATTCATAAACACGCTGATTTTCAGCGCCATCACTTCGCGATAGGGATCGGTGGTTTTTTCCACCACCACAATACGTCCGTCGGCCGGGCTGAGGATGGCTTCGGGGTCGGTGGGAATTTCACGTGCGGGGTCGCGGAAAAACTGCACCACAAAGGCGGTAAGCAGCCACAAAGGCAGCGACCACCAGCCGCAAAACAACGCCGCCAGCACGCTAATCAGCACGCTGCCAAGAATAAACGGCCAGCCTTCGCGGGCGATAACCGGATGAGGGTAAAAACGGGCCAAAGCAATGCTCCTATGGAAATAATACCCATCCTAAAAAATAAGCTAACTGCGTTGGGTCACCTTGTCGTACTGGGTATACGGCCTGCGGCTCAACTCAAAGAGAACGATTTAATTTACTAGAGTGCTTAAAGCACCAAGTAAATCAGTTTCGCCTTGTTATTTTATTTTTTATGATGGTATACAAAGTAACAAAATCGCTGTGGATTATACCGCATTCCGCTGCTGGCTGCCGCCGCAAACAATGATGCCGTTTCAGGCAGCCTTATCATTTTTGAAGGCTGCCTGAAACGGCAGATTGCTTTGCTTTTGGGGCTGCTCTGTTCGGTGTTTACAAATCCTCTACCACGCCCGCAGCGGCGGCCACCGCCTGCGTTTCGGCCACGGCGGTGTTGCGCGCTTCTTCGCTGGCATACATCACGCTGGTGCCCACAATCTGGCCGTTGCCGGATTTAAGATTGAAATAAAACTTGCCCGACTCACCGGTTTTCAGCTCGTAGCGTGCTGCCGTGGGCGCATGGGTGCGCACCGACTCAATGCCGTTTTGCGCTGAAGCTTTGCTGTTGTATTGTTCGCTTTTGAGTAAAGTTTTGTCAGCATCGTTTTTGAGGCTGAAATTGAACTGCCCGCTGTCGGTTTTTCTGAGAATAAACTCGGCCATCTTGCCACTCCTTTTGCAGATAATATAGAAAAATCAGATGATTAAAAAAGGGCACTGCAAACAGCAACTACAGTTGCGCACTATAGGAACAGGCTGCGGGCGTTGTCAATCTTTGCGGGTGTAGGATTAAGAGATAAGGCTGAAGCTTTGGCAAAACCGCACTCAGTCGCACCTGCGCAGGCAGGTGCCCAGTGCAAAGCAGCGCTTTGCTTATCACTCATTTTTAGAAAATGAAGCTGCGCTTCAAGCTGGGCTCCTGCCTGCGCAGGAGCGACAGAATCTGCATTTTACAAAACACTTAGGCTGCCTGAAACAGGGTTTTTATCCAAACCGGTTTCAGGCAGCCTTTAATTGCACTATATCTTTAATAAACACTATATCTTTAATAAACACTATTTCAATAGAAAAATCCCCACCAAAGCCAGCGCAATCAAGGCCAGCCACAGGTTTTGCCGTTGCTGGGTTTTAACCAAATGGATATAGGCATCACGCATTTCCTGCTGACGGCGCTCGTCCACCAGCATATTGATTTTGCGCGGCAGGCTGGGCAGCATTTGCGCCCAATCCGGCGCTTCGGTTTTCAGGTTGCGCCACAGCGCTTTAACGCCCATTTGCTCGTTCATCCAGCGCACCAAAAACGGCTTAGCGGTGGCCCACAAATCCAAATCGGGGTCGAGCTGGCGGCCTAAGCCTTCGATATTGAGCAGGGTTTTTTGCAGCAGCACCAGCTGCGGCTGGATTTCCACATTGAAGCGGCGGCTGGTTTCAAACAGGCGCATCAACACCAGCCCAAAAGAAATTTGCGACAAAGGCTTGTTGAAAATCGGCTCGCACACGGCGCGCACCGCCGCTTCCAGCTCTTCGGCACGGGTGTCTGGCGGCACCCAGCCCGATTCGATATGGGCGGTGGCCACACGGTGGTAATCGCGATTGAAAAAGGCCAGAAAGTTGATGGCCAGATAGCGCTTGTCGTAATCGGTGAGGCTGCCGACAATGCCAAAATCCAGCGCGATATAGCGCCCGTCGGCGGCCACCATAATATTGCCCGGGTGCATATCGGCATGGAAAAAGCCGTTGTCAAACACTTGGGTAAAGAAAATCTCCACACCGAAACGCGCCAGCTGTTTTAAATCAATGCCTTGTGCTTTGAGCACGGCGATATCGGCAATCGGGGTGCCGTCCATCCATTCGATGGTCAGCACATTGCGCGCACAATAATCATAATACACTTGCGGCACCAGCAGCATGGTGCTGCCTGCAAACTGCCGCCGCAGCTGGCTGGCGTTGGCGGCTTCTTTCATCAAATCCAGCTCGTCGTGCAGGTATTTGTCGAACTCGGCCACCACTTCGCGCGGCTTTAAGCGTTTGCCGTCGGCCAGCAGACGCTCAATCCACACCGCCCCAAACTGCATCAGCGCCAAGTCTTGCTCTATCACCGGCAAAATTTGCGGGCGCAACACTTTTACCGCCACTTTTTCGCCCACGCCGCCGTTGTCGTCAAACAAATGGGCTTCGTGTACCTGTGCAATCGAGGCGCTGGCCACCGGCTGCGGGTTAAAGCGGGCATACAGTGCGGCCACGGGCTTACCCAAACCGGCTTCGATTTGCGCCATCGCCACCGCGCCGTCAAACGGCGGCACATTGTCTTGCAGCTGGGCCAGCTCGCGGGCGTAGTCGGGTGCAATTAGGTCGGGGCGGGTCGACAGCACTTGGCCGAATTTAACAAAAATCGGCCCCAGCTCTTCCAAGGCCAGCCGCAAACGCACTGCCGGTGCTTTGTCGGCATGGCGCCCTTGCGGCAGGCGGGCGCATAATTTTTGCAGCCAACGCGGGCGGATGTGCGGCAGCAGCAGCGCCAACAGGCCGTAAACATACAGCGTGCGCACAATCACCCAAAACCGTTTCGGCCATTTCAGCATGGCAACCCATTCCGTTAATCTGATTGATGACAAGGCCGCTATTGTAAAACAATTCCTGCCACCCTGCTGTGGATAAAAAACAGGCTGCCTGAACGGTTTCAGGCAGCCTATTGTGTGTTTTTATAGTGAATTAAATTGAAACTAATACTGCGTTGGCTCGCCTTGTCTTAATTCCAATTTAATCCACTATAAGCCGATTTATTGCACTTTTTTCAGCACATAATTGTTGGCCAATTCGCCGGTGATTTCTTTGCCGTCGGCATCCAGATGTTTAATCTGGCCTTCGCCCACAAAATACTGGCGCTGGTCGGCGGCCGCATCCAATTGCACCACGCTGCCGCCCGGCAACCAAGTGAATTTACCGGTTACGGTTTCTTTCAGCGCTTCTTTACCGCCTTGGTAGTCTTCGGTGAGGCGGTAGGTGCCGTCGTCATTCAACACCAGCTCGGTGGCAATGCCTTCGCACGAAGCGCACGGCAGCACGCCTTGGTAAGTGCCGTTCCAATCCAGTGCGTTTTGGGCATTGTGCATATCCGGCGCAACAGCGCTGGCCTCAATGGTTTCCGGCGCAGATGCAGGCTGCGCTGCCGAGGCTGCCGGGGTGGGTGGGTTGTCTGCTGCGGTGTTGCCGCCGCAAGCCGCCAATACCAAGCCGGCCAACAATAAAGGGAGCATACGTTTCATCATGTCTTTAAATCCTTGTTGAGTCATTGAGATGATATGGGTTTGCAAACCCAAGCCCTGTGAGTAGGAGCCATCCGGCCCGGCCAGGTTCCCGCTTATTCCGGTTTTAATACTGAGGTATCGGTGCTGTCGGCGGGCAAAACCGCTGCCTCTGCGGCGTTCTGTGTTTCATCCTGGGCGGTGTATTGCTGCTTTTTGGCGGTTAAGTAGCGCTGGATGGCCTGTACCAAAGCCTGGGTGCCTTCGTGTGCCAAGGCGCTGATGCAAAACAGGCGCGGGGTTTCGGTATCGAAAGTAAAGCGATCGTCCGGCTCGGGGAACTGCCAGCCGGTAGCGGCCAAAAAGGCGGCCACGCGTTCGGCGCGTTCATCTTCAGGCAGCATATCGAATTTGTTTAACACCAGCCAGCGCGGTTTTTGATACAGCGTTTCATCGTAGCGGCGCAACTCGTTCACAATCGCCAGCGCTTCGGCCGCCGGATCGGTGGCTTCATCAAACGGGGCAATATCCACCACATGCAGCAGCAGGCCGGTGCGTGCCAAATGTTTCAAAAAGCGGTGTCCCAAGCCAGCGCCGTCGGCGGCGCCTTCAATCAAGCCGGGAATATCAGCCATCACAAAGCTGTGGTTTTCGTCCATGCGCACCACGCCCAAATTGGGGTGTAGGGTGGTAAACGGATAGTCGGCCACTTTGGGGCGCGCGGCCGACACGGCGCTAATCAAGGTGGATTTACCGGCGTTGGGCATGCCCAGCAAGCCCACATCGGCCAGCACTTTCAATTCCAATTGCAAGGCGCGCGCTTCGCCCTCTTCGCCCGGGGTGGCCTGCTTGGGCGCACGGTTGACCGATGATTTAAAGTGGATATTGCCCAAGCCGCCCTTGCCGCCCTTGGCCAAGCACACACGCTGGCCGTGGTGGGTGAGGTCGGCCACGATTTCATCGGTGTCGGCATCGCGAATCAGCGTGCCCACCGGCATATGCAGCTCGATATCGTCCGCGCCTTTGCCGTAGCGGTCGGCACCGTGGCCTTTTTCGCCGTTTTTGGCTTGGTAGCGCTTCACAAAACGGTATTCCACCAATGTGTTGATGTTTTCATCGGCCAGCGCAAACACACTGCCGCCACGCCCGCCATCGCCGCCATCGGGGCCGCCGCGCGGTACAAATTTTTCGCGCCGAAAGCTCACCGCCCCATTGCCGCCACGTCCGGCCACCACATCGATTTTGGCTTCGTCGATAAATTTCATGTTTTCGTTTTCCTATTGATTAAGCGATGAGCAGCACAATCCGGCTATTCATCCGCAAAATGGTTTTTCAGGCAGCCTTTTCATTTGCCCAAGGCTGCCTGAAAAACCATCTGCCACTATTATATCGTGTAATTTGGCAAAATCCGCACTTCCAAACAAGGCAGAATACACAATAAAAAAAGCCCCGTCGCTACGACAGGGCTTTATCGCGAAGACGAAAATTATTCGTCGGCGCCGGTGTAGGGGCGCACGCTCACGGTTTTGCGGTTCAAAGCGCCTTTCACTTTAAACTCCACATAGCCGTCTACCTTGGCGAACAAGGTGTGGTCTTTGCCCATGCCCACGTTGTCACCAGCGTGAAAACGGGTACCGCGCTGACGCACGATGATAGAACCGGCGGGAATCAGTTCGCTGCCAAAGGCTTTAACACCCAGTCGTTTGGCTTCTGAATCGCGGCCGTTACGTGAGCTACCGCCTGCTTTTTTGGTTGCCATTTGTTTACTCCTTAACTATTACGCAATTGCCACAATTTCAATTTGGGTGAAATTTTGGCGATGACCTTGGCGCTTTTGGTAATGCTTGCGGCGGCGCATTTTGAAAATGCGTACTTTCTCGCCGCGACCATGCGCCACCACTTTGGCCGTTACCTTGGCACCTGAAATAAAAGGTGCACCCACTTGAACCGCTTCGCCGTCAGCAATCATCAAAACTTCATTCAGTTCGATTTGGCTGTCGAGTTCGGCTGGTATCTGTTCTACTTTCAATTTTTGGCCAACGGTAACTTTGTATTGTTTACCGCCGGTTTTTATGACCGCGTACATACTCAACTCCATAAGAATCTTGGATTTAATCAAACCACACAACAAATGTGGAACTGCGCATTGTAAGCACACCCGTCTGTTTTGTCAAAACTTTTGCCACCCAAAATCCGCCAACGCTGCCTGAAAACCACACCCGCACGCATGTGCACGGCGGTGCAGCCAAGGCGCAATGCTGTTATAATCCCGCCCACACCGATTAGCCAAGGGCGTATCTTTACGCGTGCGCCCGCCTGCCGAAACCCCTTAAAGCCATGCTCGAAAACCTGCCTTACTTTCAAAAAAACCTGCCCGGCGACTTGGCGCAAGTGGATGCCGTAATCAACCAAGCGGTGCAGTCTGAAGTGGTGCTGATTTCGCAAATCGGCCAATACATTATTAGTGCCGGCGGCAAACGCCTGCGCCCCATCATCACCATTTTGGCCGGCAAAGCACTGGGCTACAGCGACACACCTTTATATTCCTTGGCGGCAATGGTGGAATTTATCCACACCTCCACCTTATTGCACGACGACGTGGTAGACGAAAGCGACTTGCGCCGTGGCCGCCAAACCGCCAACAACCTGTTTGGCAACGCCGCCGCCGTGCTGGTGGGCGACTTTTTATACACCCGCGCTTTCCAGCTCATGGTAGGCTCCGGCAGCATGAAAATCCTTTCAGTGATGGCCGATGCCACCAACATCATTGCCGAAGGCGAAGTGATGCAGCTGATGAACATCGGCAACACCCACATCACCGAAGCCGAATACCTGCAAGTCATCCAATACAAAACCGCAAAGCTGTTTGAAGCCGCCGCCCAAGTGGGCGCCATTTTGGCCGGTGCGAATGCGCAGCAAGAAGCCGCATTGAAAAACTACGGCATGTATGTGGGCACCGCATTTCAAATTATTGATGATGTGCTGGATTATTCCGGCAGCGCCGAGCAAATCGGCAAAAACGTGGGCGACGATCTGGCCGAAGGCAAGCCCACCCTGCCGCTGATTTACCTGATGCAGCAAGGCAGCACCGAAGCCGCCGCCGATGTGCGCCAAGCGCTGGAAAACGCCGACCGCAGCTATTTTGCCAAAATCCACCATCATGTGCTGCATTCCAATGCACTGGCCTATTGCATCAGCCAAGCACAAAATGCGGTAAACAACGCCGTGGCCGCCCTGGCCGACTTGCCCGACAACGACACCACCCGCGCCATGCGCGAACTGGCCGAGCTTTCCGTAGCCCGCCTGTCTTAAAGCCCTTACCGCCTCGCCGTAGTTCAACGGATAGAACGTATGCCTCCTAAGCGTAAAATACAGGTTCGATTCCTGTCGGCGAGGCCACCCATCTTCGTGCTATTCAAGCCGCGCCAAGCTTTGCCATTAATCTACCACGCTCACCTGCAGGCTGCCTGAAAGCCGTCCTGCTTTGTGCTACAATCGCCCCCATTTGCTTACCAGCTGGTTTTTAAGGAATATCATGAGTTTGAAATGCGGCATTGTCGGCCTGCCCAATGTGGGCAAATCCACTTTATTTAATGCGCTTACCCAATCGGGAATTGAAGCGGCCAATTATCCGTTTTGCACCATCGAGCCGAATGTGGGCATTGTGGAAGTGCCGGATGCGCGCATGGATGCGCTGGCCAAAATTGTGAATCCGCAAAAAATGCAGCCGGCGATTGTGGAGTTTGTGGATATTGCAGGTTTGGTGGCCGGTGCCAGCAAAGGCGAAGGGCTGGGCAATCAGTTTTTGGCCAATATCCGCGAAACCGATGCCATTGTGAATGTGGTGCGCTGTTTTGACGATGCCAACATCGTGCATGTGGCCGGCAAAGTAGACCCGATTGCCGATATCGAAGTGATTGGCACCGAGCTAGCACTGGCCGACTTGGGCAGTGTGGAAAAAGCCATTGTGCGCGAAGGCAAACGGGCCAAATCGGGCGACAAAGAAGCGCAAAAATTGGTGGCGGTACTGGAGCGCCTGCAAACCCATCTACTCGAAGGCAAGCCCGTGCGCGCGGCCGGGCTGGACGACGAAGCGCTCGAAATCATCAAGCCCTTGTGCCTGCTCACCATCAAACCGGCCATGTATGTGGCCAATGTGGCTGAAGACGGCTTTGACAACAACCCGCACCTGGCGCGCTTGCATGAGCTGGCAGCCAAAGAAGGCGCACCGGTGGTGGCCTTATGTGCAGCAATGGAAAGCGAAATTGCCGAGCTGGACGACAGCGAAAAAATGGAATTTTTGCAGGAAATGGGCTTGGCCGAGCCGGGATTAAACCGCCTGATTCGCGCCGGCTACGATTTGCTCGGCCTGCAAACCTATTTCACCGCCGGGGTAAAAGAAGTGCGCGCCTGGACCATCCACAAAGGCGACACCGCCCCGCAAGCCGCTGGCGTAATCCACACCGACTTTGAGCGCGGCTTTATCCGCGCACAAGTGATTGCTTATGATGACTTTGTGGCGCTGGGCGGCGAAGCCAAAGCAAAAGAAGCGGGCAAAATGCGCGCCGAAGGCAAAGAATATGTGGTGAAAGACGGCGATGTGATTCACTTTTTGTTTAATGTTTAAATCCATACAAAAGCGCCTGTTCGGGCGCTTTTGTGTTTCAGGCAGCCTAAACACTTTTGGATAGCACCTTAACCAAACTGTTTGAATAAATGACTACCATGCCGCGCAAACCAATTAGCCAATACCATCCTGCCCTGTACTTTATCGCCGTTTGGCTGCGGCGCTTGCATCGTTATGTGGCTTGGTATGGCGATGGCCGCCGTTATGCGGCCGCACAAAGCACCGAAAAACTGGCTTATCAGGTGAAGAAACACCAGTCGGTGCTAATCAAAAAGCTGGGCGACAGCGACAAGCATTTGCAAATCAATAAAATAACCAATTTAAAAATCGCCGCACAGCCAATCAATGGTTTAATCATCCGCCCGGGCGAGGTATTCTCTTTTTGCCGCCGGGTGGGCTTGCCCACGCGGCGCAAAGGTTATCTGACTGGCATGGAGCTGTCGTTTGATCAAGCACGTGCCGGGGTGGGCGGAGGCATTTGCCAGTTGGCCAATCTGATACACTGGTTGGTGCTGCACAGCCCTTTAACAGTAACCGAACGACACCACCATTCTTTTGATCCTTTCCCTGACGATGGCCGGGTGTTGCCGTTTGGCAGCGGTGCCACTGTATTCTACAACTATGGCGATTATCAGTTTACCAACCACACGCCGTATACCTTCCAAATCAATTTATGGTTTTCCGACAAATGCTTGGAAGGGGAGCTGCGGGTGGATACGGTATTGGATTTTGCCTATCATGTATTCGAGCAAAAACACCGCTTTTTAAAGATAAACAATGTCTTTTACCGCCAAAACGAAATCTGGCGCCATAAAAAAGAACGCTTTAAAAGCGGTGAAATTCTGGCCACCGAGCTGGTCACACGCAATTTTGCCCGGGTAAGCTATGTGCCTGAAACATATGAAGAGGGCACCGATGCAGATCGGCCATAACCAACCTTTCAGGCAGCCAAGCGCAACAGAATTGCCATGACCCGATTCAAATTCTACGTCCGCCCGTCGCCAAAACTTGATATTGTGTTTGTAACGGCGATTACCCTATTTCGCCAAAAGCCCGTTTACGATTTTTTCGTCGCCAGATTTAGTACAGAAACAAGCTCTAAAGCAAGGTTTGGTTAAGCTTGGCATAAATCAGGCAAACCAACCGCACTTTATGCCGCGTGAGCCGTCACAATAACCGCCGCTGGGTTTCAGGCTGCCTGAAACCCAGCGGCGGTTATTGCTTATATCAACAAGGATCAGCACCATGAAATTGCATCATCGCTTACTAAGCGTATTTAGCGCCCTCTCTTTGGCCGCTGCACCCATGGCCATGGCCGAAATGAACCCGACCCAAGCCACCATAGTGGGTGCTGCCGTGGGCGGTGTGGTGGGCAGCATGAGCGGCAACGATATGCAATCTACCTTAATCGGCGCTGCTGCCGGCGGCCTACTGGGCAATCTACTCAGCCAGAGCAGCCGCAATTACAGTCGCGAAGGCCGCTACAACAACCGCTATTACTACGGCGGGCGTGAATTTGACCAACAAAACGAATACCTAGCCTACCGCGATGCCGCGCGCCGCAACCAACTCGCCGGTAAAGAGCGCAGCCGTTATCAGGATTACCGCCGCTGGCAGCGTCAATATGCTCAAGCACAGCCGACATCACGCGGCAACAACCAGTGGGGGCATCAACAGGGTCGTTATGGCCACCATCAGCATTCAAAACATACGCGCTGATGTTTGATGGGAAAGTTGCGCTACTTTCCCATTTTTAGCACCTGTTTTGTTGCAGTGCAACAAAATTACCACACCGCCACAAACACCGCTGCGCACCGCCTATTGCCGCTTTCACCATGGCTGATACAACTTCAGGCAGCTTATTGCGGCGCAAACCACAAGCAGGTGTATAAAACACGGTATAATTCAATCCTTTACTAACAATACCGTGGCGGCCATCAAGCGCGCCACTGAAGCGAGCACACACCATGTTTCCTTTTATCGCCCTGCAACAGCTGTGGCTGCAAAACCTGCAAATGGCCGCCGAAGCGCCACAAGTAATCAGCCAACGCCTCACCCTGTTTAGCCAACCTTGGTGGTCGGCCAATACCGTGGTCGAATATCAGGCCATGTATTGGGAAAAAATGGCCGCCATGCAGGAAATGTGCGCCACTTGGTGGCTGTTTTGGGGCTCCACCCAGCAACAACGCCAATTATTAGACGTGCGCCGCCCCTACCGCTACCAACAATGGCTCAATGATTCGGTGGCCACCGCCAACCACTCTTTATTTCCCTTCAGCCGCCGCGTCCACGCCAACCGCCAGCGTTTGCACCGTTTGCGCTGATTTCAGGCAGCCTTGGGCGTCTACAATCCGGCGTAAATAGTGTAATATAGCGCGCATTGCCAACCGAGCAGATGGACAATACCCTTATCCATCGCCACAATACCTTTCAGGCAGCCTGCCAGCATTCTGGTTGGGCTGCCTTACCGTTTACACCGGAGTTGACCATGAATACCCTGCTGATCGTGCTGGTTTTGCTGGTGGCCGCCGAGCATGTGTTTATTTTGTGGCTGGAAATGTTTGCCATTCCCTCGGCTTTGGCCGCACGGGTGTTTGGCATCAGCCAAACCGTGCAAAGCCAGCCGGAAATCCGCCGTTTGTTTGCCAATCAGGGGCTCTATAACGGCTTTTTGGCCGCAGGGCTGATTTGGAGCGTGCTGGCCGGCCCGCCGCTGGCCGCATCCTTGCAATTGTTTTTCCTCACTTGCGTGGTGGTGGCTGCGGTTTATGGTGCCGCCACCGCCAATAAGGCCATTTTATGGAAACAGGGCGGCCCGGCCATCGCCGCGTTATTGGTGTGGCTGGCGGTGCATTTAGCCTAATCGTTTTTTATTTGATTCTTATATTTAAGCCATCAACATGACTTCCATCATTCAGGATTTACGCGCACGCGGGCTGATTGCCCAAACCACCGATGCCGAAGCACTCGATGCTTTGCTGCAAGAGCAAAAAATCGCCCTTTATTGCGGCTTCGACCCCACCGCCGACAGCCTGCACATCGGCCATTTGCTGCCGGTGCTGGCTTTGCGTCGCTTCCAACTGGCCGGACACACCCCGGTGGCCTTGGTGGGCGGCGCCACCGGCATGATTGGCGACCCCAGCTTTAAAGCGGTGGAGCGCAACCTCAACACCGCCGACACCGTGGCCGCATGGGTAGACAAAATCCGCGCCCAATTGGCACCATTTTTGAGCTTCGACGGCACCAACGCCGCCCTCATGGCCAACAACCACGACTGGTTTGGCGGCATGGGCTGCCTGGATTTTCTGCGTGACATCGGCAAGCATTTTTCCGTAAATGCCATGCTCAATAAAGAATCGGTTAAGCAGCGCCTGGAGCGCGACGATGTGGGCATTTCGTTTACCGAATTTGCCTATGCCCTGCTGCAAGGCTACGACTTTGCCGAGCTTAACCGCCGCCACGGCGTGCTGCTGCAAATCGGCGGCTCCGACCAATGGGGCAACATCACCGGCGGCATCGACCTGTGCCGCCGCCTCAATAAAGCCACCGCTTACGGCCTCACCCTACCCTTGGTCACCAAATCCGACGGCACCAAATTCGGCAAAACCGAAGGCGGCGCCGTGTGGCTGGATGCACAAAAAACCTCGCCCTACCAATTTTACCAATTCTGGCTCAAAGTGGCCGATGCCGATGTGTACACCTTCCTTAAATACTTCACCTTCTTAAGCGTGGCCGATATCGATGCCATCGAAGCGCAAGATAAAGCCAGCGGCAGCAAGCCCGAAGCCCAGCGCATTCTGGCCGAAGAAATGACCCGCTTAATCCACGGCGAAGCCGCATTGGCCGCCGCACAGCGCATTTCAGACAGCCTGTTTGCCGAAGACCAAAGCGACCTCACCGAAGCCGACTTCGCCCAATTGGCGCTGGACGGCCTGCCGGTATTTAACGTATCCGGCAAACTGAATGTGGCTGAAGCATTGGTGCTCAGCGGCTTGGCCAAATCGAATAAAGAAGCGCGCGGCTTTATCGCCAGCGGTGCCGTGGTGCTCAATGGCAAAGCGGCCGAGCGCAACAACCCCGACCACGCCGCCGAAAAACCCGACGATGCCTATTTATTCACCCCCGCGCACCAGCGCTTTGGCCGCTACACCATTTTGCGTCGCGGCAAACGCAACCATGCTTTACTTATTTGGGCTTAATACCATGAAAAAAACCTTCTTAGCCGCCGTACTGTGCGGCCTATTGTCCACCCACGCCTTGGCCGCCGATGCCGATACCGAGCAGCGCCTGCAACGCCTGGAAGCACAAGTCAGCCAACTGCAAAACCGCATCGTACTGCTGGAGCGCGCCTTAAGCCAAAGCAGCAACAGCGGCAGCGGCAACAACACCTATGTGTGCCGCCTCAGCCCGTTTGCCACCACCTATAAAGGCGAGTCCGACAACCAAGGTCGCGCCAAACGTCAAGCACAACAAGCCTGCCTGCGCGACCACCAGATGATGTTTTGCCAAACCGAACAAATCCGTTGCGACCGCTATTGAATCTTTTCAGGCAGCCTAGGATGGATTGATTTTCTTCACGCCGCCTTTCAGGCAGCCTCAGATTGATTGATTTTTTCTCAGGCTGCCTGAAAGGTAGCCTGAAGCGCCCCACCCTAAACCATTTTGATAATCATCAGCAGAAAGCCCGCATGAGCAACGCCACCATTTTGCAAAACCTGCCCCTGGGTGCCAAAGTCGGCATCGCCTTTTCCGGCGGCTTGGACACCTCCGCCGCCCTGTTGTGGATGAAACTGAAGGGCGCACTGCCCTATGCCTACACCGCCAACCTCGGCCAGCCCGACGAAGACGACTACGAATCCATTCCGCGCAAAGCCATGGAATACGGCGCCATCGAAGCGCGGCTGATTGATTGCCGCAGCCAGCTGGCACACGAAGGCATTGCCGCCATCCAGTGCGGCGCTTTCCACGTGAGCACCGGCGGCATGCCTTATTTCAACACCACCCCGCTGGGCCGCGCCGTTACCGGCACCATGTTGGTGTCGGCCATGAAAGAAGACAACGTCAACATCTGGGGCGATGGCTCCACCTACAAAGGCAACGACATTGAGCGCTTCTACCGCTATGGCCTCATCACCAACCCCGCGCTGAAAATCTACAAACCGTGGCTGGATCCGCAGTTTATCCATGAGCTGGGCGGCCGCCATGAAATGAGCCACTTTCTGGTTGCCCACGGCTTCAACTACAAAATGTCGGCAGAAAAAGCCTACAGCACCGACTCCAATATGCTGGGCGCCACCCACGAAGCCAAAGATTTGGAATTCCTCAATACCGGCATCAAAATCGTGAAGCCGATTATGGGCGTGGCGTTTTGGGATGAAAACGTAGCAGTGAAGCCCGAAGAAGTGAGCGTGCGCTTCGACGAAGGCGTGCCGGTGGCCTTAAACGGCCAAGAATATGCCGATCCAGTTGAGCTATTCCTCGAAGCCAACCGCATCGGCGGCCGCCATGGTTTGGGCATGAGCGACCAAATCGAAAACCGCATTATCGAAGCCAAAAGCCGCGGCATCTACGAAGCCCCCGGCATGGCCTTGCTGCACACCGCTTATGAGCGCCTGCTCACCGGCATCCACAACGAAGACACCATCGAGCAATACCGCTTCAATGGCATCCGCTTGGGCCGCTTGCTGTACCAAGGCCGCTGGTTCGATTCGCAAGCACTGATGCTGCGCGAAACCGCCCAGCGCTGGGTGGCGCGCGCCATCACCGGCGAAGTCACGCTGGAATTGCGCCGTGGTAACGACTATTCGATTCTGAACACCGAATCGTCCAACCTCACCTACGCCCCCGAGCGCCTGAGCATGGAAAAAGTCGACAATGCCGCCTTTACCCCGCTGGACCGCATCGGCCAGCTCACCATGCGCAACCTCGACATCATCGACACCCGCGCCAAGCTGGAACTCTACGCCGGCAGCGGCCTGCTGCTGCCCGGCCACGATTCGGTGCTGCCGCAACTGGACAACCGCAGCAAGAAATAAACCGCTTAAGGCTGCCTGAAAACCCCCGCAGTGCCGATTGCGCACTGCGGGGGTTTTATATCGTAGGGTGCGTCATTTGCACCATTTTGAAAATACAGTGAAATGCAGAATACAACCCTAGCGCACCTCATCTGAAAAATCTGCTGGCGGCAACGCATCGGCGGCCAAGGGCGCGGCGGCGGCACTGTTGCCCACCCGTGCCGCTTCCGTACAAGCGCCGTTCCACAGCGAAGCGCGGCAGCGCAAATGGCCCACATACTGCAAAGGCACCACCGGCACCACCGAAGGCACATCATGCTCGCGCATATGCAGAATATCCGCCGGGCTAATCCATTCCGGCGGCGTGTGCGTGAGCGGCAAACCGGCGCGGTTATACGCCTCAATCACCAGCTGCGAGCAAAAATAGCGCTCACCGGCAAACGGCGTTACCTGCACCAGCGCCATGGTGTTCAAACACATATGTCTGAATTGGCGCGGAATCAGCGGCAATTCGCACACCTTGCGGGTAACCGTATACGGGGTTTGCTTGAGAATACCCACATAATTGTATTTTCCGCCCGCTTCCTGCTCGGCAAAGCGGCGGATGGCCACCGCCGCCGTGCTATTGAATTGCGGGTGGCGGTATACCGCCAGCAGCGGGCTGTGGTGTACGCTGTCGTCTAGGCTGCCGATGCGCACACCGCTGCCCACCGCCTCGGCAATCTGCCCATCGCCCAAGTACAAAAACGCGTGGCTTACCGAGCTATTGCCAAACAAACGCAAACTGCGCGACTGCAAACCGGAATCGGCGGAAAACAAAATATCCCCCGCCTGCAAATCCGCCGCCTGAATCGGCACCACCCCGGTGGGCGCGGCGGTGTTGTTGCGCTGGAACTGCAAATCATAGCGGTGCTGGCCATCCACATCTTCACCGCGGTGCCATTGCGCGGCACAAGCGCTGAGCAAAAAACACAGCAAGAGAATGCAGATTGATTTCATAAAGGCTGCCTGAAACAAAAAACCGCCTTGCAATCACAAGGCGGTTTTGGGTGTTTGGTCGGAGTGAAAGGATTCGAACCTTCGACCCCCTCGTCCCGAACGAGGTGCGCTACCGGGCTGCGCTACACTCCGAAAGACGGCTATTATAGGCACATCGCACGCCCTTGGCAAACAGCCAAAGCCAACCTAAAGATAAGCATTTAAATAATCAGCGAAAATTTAAATCAAACAATATGTTTATCACGGCTTCAACCCGCATACAGCACAAACAAACAAGGCCGTTTTTTCAGATTGGGTAAGGCCGCCATTTGGCGCCACTGTGCCACGCTTTGGCTGATGATGGTTTGCGTGGGCAAGGTTAAATCGGCGGCAATACACAGCCGCGTGGCCGGATGCAGAGCGGCGATGGCATCGGCCAGCAATGCATCGTTGCGATAGGGGGTTTCAATAAACAATTGGGTTTCGTTTTCGCTGCGCGAGCGGGCTTCCAAGGCTTTCAGGCAGCCGCTGCGTTCGGCTTTATCGGTGGGCAGATAGCCTTTAAAGGCAAAACACTGGCCGTTGGCACCGGAAGCCATTAAGGCCAACAAAATGCTCGACGGCCCCACCAGTGGCATCACCGCAAAGCCGTGCGCATGAGCCAGCGCCACCAATTGTGCCCCGGGGTCGGCCACCGCCGGGCAGCCGGCTTCGCTAAGCAAGCCCATGCTGCGCCCGGCCTGCAACGGTGCCAGCAAGGCGGCGATGGTGTTGGGATCGGTGTGTTCATTGAGTGTGCGCAAATTCAAATCGCGAATGGGGCTGCTTACGCCCAACGCTTTCAAATGGGCGCGGGCGGTTTTTTCCGCCTCCACCACAAAGTCGGTAAGCCCCACTATGGCCGCTTGCTCGTGTGCCAGCAAGCATGGCGTGTCGGCAGCCCCCAAGGGCGTGGGAATCAAATACAAAACGGGCTGGTTCATGGCAAGGCCACTCCTTCGGCGTGTAAGAAATCCACCAAGGTGAATAAAGGCAGGCCGATTAAGGCGCTGGGGTCGGTGCTGTCGATGCGCTCAATCAGCGCCACGCCCAAGCCTTCGCTTTTGGCAGCACCCGCGCAATGCACCGCATCCGGCTCCAGCGCCAAGTAGCGGCTGATTTGCGCACTGCTCAGCTCGCGCATTTTCACCGTGGTGACATCCACATGGCGCTGACAATGGCCGCTGGCACTGTTTAGCAACACCAGCGCGCTGTAGAACACCAGTGTTTGGCCGCTGGTTTCGGCCAACATTTGTTGCGCCTTTGCCACGGTTTGCGGTTTGCCCAATTGGCGCTCACCGCACCAAGCCACCTGGTCGGCACCGATAATCAGCGCATCAGGATAGGCTGCCGCCAAAGAGCGTGCTTTGCCCTCTGCCAAGCGTAAAGCGGTATCCGGCGCGGCCTCGTTTGGCAGCGGCGCTTCGTCGAATTGCGGCGCGGCTGCCTGAAACGGCACTTGCAGCAATTGCAATTGCTGCTGGCGAAAGCGCGAAGTAGAGCCTAAAATAAGCGTTGTTTTTGAAGTCATTGGCGCAAACTCGTTGACAGAAAGACAAACAAAATTATATCATGCTCCGTTTATGTTAGACCCTATTTTGATTGACACGGCCAAGTTCACCCAAGAAGGCCTGAGCCACAGCGGCGAAACCACCCTCGCGCAGCTGGATGCACGTGTGTTTACACATGAGCTGCTGGCCGATACGGGCGACACCGTGCATTACCGCATCCGTGGCGGCACCGACCGCTGGCAACGCCCGTTTTTGGACATTGCCTTGAGCGGCGTACTGCAATTGGTGTGCCAACGCTGCCTGAAGCCGGTGCCGTTTGTGCTGGAAGATCATGCCCATGTGGTGCTGTTTGCCGATGAAGCGCGTCTTGACGAAGCCATGGCCGCCGATGAAACGCTGGAAGGCATGCTGTACAGTGCCGAAATCGACTTGCGCACCTTGCTGGAAGACCAATTGCTGATGGCCATCCCCTTTGCCCCGCGGCACGAGGATTGCAACAACGCCACGCTGGCACGCGTTAATCAAGACCAACCCAACCCTTTTGCCAAGCTGGCCGGATTAAAATCCGACCGCTAACCCCATTTCGATTTACTTTTTGCTTAGGAGCAACCCAAATGGCAGTTCAACAAAACAAAAAATCCCCTTCCAAACGCGGTATGCACCGCTCGCACGACTTCCTGACTGCACAGGAATTGTCTACCGATGTGAACACCGGCGAAGTGCATCTGCGCCACCACATTTCCCCCAACGGCATGTACCGTGGCCGCAAAGTGGTGAAAGCCAAAGGCGAATAAGCCCCACCTCGGTGAAACCCCGATACCAAAGCCAGACGTTGCCTTGTGCAATCACTGGCTTTTTTGCATTGCAATACAGGCTTTAAACGCTGCCTGAAGCCGGTATAAACACATTTCAGGCAGCCTAGATACCTCTTTTTGTTAACCCACCCCATTCGGCACTTCCGATGAAAAAAATCTGGTACACCTACGACGACATCCACCACGTTATCCAACAGCTGGCCGCCAAAATCGAGGCTTCCGGCCAGCAATTTGACGCCATGGTGGCCATTGGCGGCGGCGGCTTTATCCCCGCCCGCATTTTGCGCAGCTTTTTAAACATTCCCATTTATACCGTTACGCTGGCCTATTACGATGCTAACGACAAGCCCACCGACAGCCCGCAAAAAATCCAGTGGATTGAAGGCATCGCTGCCAATCTGCAAGGCAAAAACATCTTGGTGGTGGATGAAGTAGACGACAGCCGCGTTACGCTGGAATACTGCCTCAACGAGCTGGCCCAGGCCGGCATCAGCCAATTGGGCGTGGCCGTATTGCACGAAAAACTCAAGGCCAAAAAGGGCACACTGCCCGCCAATCTGCCCTACTTCAGCGGCATCACCGTGGAAGACTGGTGGATCAACTACCCGTGGGATGCGCTGGATTTGGCCGCCCACAACAGCGAAGCCGCCAACGGCAACCACCATAGTGAAATAAATAAAAAAGCGCTACGGCGTTAGCTCGCCTTAGCGCAAAGCGAACAATTTTGTACGGCGCTAAAGCGCCAACAAAAGTCAGTTCCGTACTACCTGTACTGTCTGCGGCTCGCTGCCTTGTATCACTTAATTCTTTATTTCACTACAGAAAGCACAAGCGGATTATGACCATCAAAACCATCGCGGTCGACGCCATGGGCGGCGACATCGGCCTAGACGTAACCATCCCCGGCGCCGTGGCGTTTTTAAAGCAGCAAGCCGATGCCCATTTGATTTTGGTGGGCGACGCCGAGCGCATTCAGGCAGCCTTAAGCGCCGCCAAAGCGCCGCTGGAGCGCATCCGCATCCAACACGCCACCCAAGTAGTGGACATGGACGAAGCCCCGCCTTCGGCGTTGAAAAACAAAAAAGATTCGTCCATGCGCGTGGCCATCAACCAAGTCAAAGAAGGCGCGGCGCAAGCGGCGGTTTCCGCCGGCAACACCGGTGCCTTGATGGCCACCGCCCGCTTTGTGCTCAAAACCATTCCCGGCATCGACCGCCCGGCAATCGCCAAATTCCTGCCCGCCCAAGGCGACCACCTCACCTTGATGCTGGACTTGGGCGCCAATGTCGACTGCACCAGCGAGCAGCTGTTTCAGTTTGCCTTAATGGGCAACGAATTGGTGGCGGCGCTGTATCCTCAGCGTGGTGCGCCCAAAGTGGGGCTCTTGAACGTGGGCACCGAAGACATTAAAGGCACCGACACAGTAAAGCAAACCTTTGCCCTGCTGCAACAAAGCCAATTGAATTTTATCGGCAATGTGGAAGGCAACGCCGTGTTCAGCGGCAACGTCGACGTGGTGGTGGCCGACGGCTTCACCGGCAATGTGGTGTTAAAAACCATTGAAGGCGCAGTGAAATTTATCGGCGGCGTGATTAAAGAAGAATTCAAACGCAGCATGCTCACCAAAGCCGCGGCGCTACTGGCTCTGCCCACACTCAAAAACTTCAAGCAACGCCTAGATCCGCGCCGCTTTAACGGCGCCATCTTCCTCGGCCTGCGCGGCGTGGTGATTAAAAGCCATGGCGGCACCGATGCCGAAGGTTTCACCTACGCCTTACAAGAGGCCTACCACGAAATCAAAATGGATTCTCTGCACAAAATCGAAACCGGCATTGCCCGCCAACTGGCTGCCATCGAATCCGTATCGGGTCTGCATGACGGCAACACCGATTAAGCGGCGTTGATTCACCGCAATCATCGCTTATCCATACCGCCTAAGGCTGCCTGAAAACCACACCCAACTTTTCAGGCAGCCTTGTTTATTTAATTCAGTCCGTTTTGTTCCCACTGCACGCAAATGCAGACAAGCTAGAGCAATTTATCTACAATGGCTGCTTTGTCCGGTAACACAGGCACTATTTATGCAATACGCACAGATTCTCGGCACCGGTAGCTATCTACCCGCCCGCCGCATGAGCAACGACGACATCAGCAAAATCGTTGACACTTCCGATGAATGGATTACCGAGCGCACCGGCATCAAAGCGCGCCACATTGCCGCGCCGGGCGAGCAAACCAGCGATTTGGCGCTGCAAGCCGCCCGCGCCGCCTTGGCCGATGCCCGCGTGCGTGCCGAAGACATCGACCTAATTATCGTGGCCACCGCCACCCCGGACATGACCTTTCCCGCCACCGCCTGCATTGTGCAAAACAAGCTGGGCATCAGCGGTTGCCCGGCGTTTGATGTGCAGGCCGTGTGTGCGGGCTTTATGTATGCCATCGTCACCGCCAACGCCTATATCCGCAGCGGCATGGCCACCAAAGCGCTGGTGATTGGCGCCGAAGTTTTCAGCCGCCTGCTCGACTGGAACGACCGGCGCACTTGTGTGCTGTTTGGCGACGGCGCCGGAGCGGTGGTATTGGGCGCGGCAAGCAGCCCCGGTATTATGCACGCCAAACTCAAGGCCGATGGTGCCTACAGCCACATCCTCAACACCCCCGGCAAAGTGGCCGGCGGCGGCGTAGATGCCTCACCATTTTTGTATATGGACGGCCCGGCGGTGTATAAATTTGCCGTGAAAGCATTGGCCAAAGTGGGTGCCGAAGTGCTACTGGAAGCCGGGCTCACCGCTGCCGACATCAACTGGGTGGTGCCACATCAGGCCAACTACCGCATCATCGAATCCACCGTGCGCCACCTGGGCATTTCGCTGGACAAGGTAATTCTCACCGTGGCCGATCACGGCAACACCTCAGCCGCCTCCATTCCGCTGGCCTTGGATGTTGGCATCAAAAGCGGCCGCATCCGCCGTGGCGATACCTTATTATTGGAAGGCATTGGCGGCGGCTTTGCTTGGGGTGCGGTATTACTGCGTTATTAAAAGCACGAGGCTGCCTGAAACCGTTTCAGGCAGCCTAGAACACATCATCCCAACACAGCCAAATCCAACCACAACGGATTTGCTATACTTGCACCATTCTTGAATCGCCTTATTTACCTTCAGCCACCACGGCAACTGAATCCGGCACCCTAAAACCCCATCAAGGAATACCCATGAACTTTGCCTTTTTCTTCCCCGGCCAAGGCTCGCAAAGCCTGAATATGATGGCCGGTTTCGACAATATGGCCGTAGTGAAAGACACCTTTGCCGAAGCCAGTGATGTCCTAGGCCAAGACCTGTGGGCGATGATGAACACTGATGCTCAAGCCATCAACGACACCGTCAACACCCAGCCCTTAATGCTCGCCGCAGGCGTGGCCACTTGGCGCGCTTATCAAGCATTGGGTGGCAATAGCCCCACCGCGCTGGCCGGACACAGCTTGGGCGAATACAGCGCCTTGGTGGCCGCAGGCAGCTTGGATTTTGCCGATGCCGTGCGGCTGGTGCGCCTGCGCGCGCAGCTGATGCAAGAAGCAGTACCGCAAGGCGCGGGCGCCATGGCCGCCATTTTGGGGCTAGACGATGATGCCGTGCGTGCCGTTTGCGCCGCCGCAGAAGCCGAGCTGAGCGGTGAAGTGGCCGAAGCGGTAAACTTCAACTCCCCCGGCCAAGTGGTGATTGCCGGCAGCGCCGCCGCCATCGCCCGCGCCGCCGAGCTGGCCAAAGCAGCCGGCGCCAAACGGGCGCTGCCGTTGCCGGTTTCCGTGCCTTCCCATTGCCGCCTGATGCAGCCGGCCGCCGCCAAACTGGCCACCGCCTTGCAAAACACCGCTTTCGGGCAGTCTGAAATCCGCGTAATTCACAATGCCGATGTGGCCGCCCACACCGACATCGCTCAAATTAAAGACGCACTGGTGCGCCAACTGTATTCACCTGTGCGCTGGACCGAAACCGTCGCCTTGCTGGTAGAGGAAGGCATCACCGAATCGGCAGAATGCGGCCCCGGCAAAGTATTGGCCGGCTTGGCCAAACGCATCGACAAAAGCGCCAACTGCACCGCACTAACCAGCCAAGAACACATACAGGCCTTTATCGATACCCACTGAATCAGCTTTAACACCGCCTGAATCCATAAAATCAATACTCATTAAACCCAGGCGGCACATGGATTGCACCAAAGGGGCGTGGTATGCATGACGATACATTACCGAAAACCGAGCAGGCGCCGGGCGATTTGATTCAAGACGAGCCTTTGCTGACCTACCAATCTTTGCCGCCGGGCAACGATGACCCTTTGGCCGCACTGATGTCACGCCTGCCTGATGAAGCCAGCTTCTGCACACCGACATTACAAGCACTGTTTTTCGACACGCAACAACACAACAGCGCACTGCACCAAGCTGAAGCGAGCAACGCCACGGCCAACGCCAGCGCCACTGAATCGGCAACCAAACCCGCTGCCGTATCGGCATCCGCCTTGGCCGGGGTTCATTATCCATTGCACCCCCTTAAGCAGCACGGGCGCGACCCCGCCCGCATCAAGGCTGCCGAGCTGGCCGTTATCCAACATGCCGCCTTAGAGCCGCAGATGCAAAACTGGTGCCGTAGCTATCCGGATCGTTATATTGAAGAAAAAATACGCGCCGTGGCCACCGTTATCGTGACAGAAAAAGGCTATTTCGGCTTGGGCATGGACGAGCAATCCATGTTGTTGTATGACATTCGCTTTCTGCTGGCCAGCCATCACCACCTGATTGCCGACGCCGACAGCTGGCTGCAACAACACCAGCCGCCAGAACAAAACCATGGCGCCTATTTTTATCCGGTTGAACACAATCTCGAGCTGGCAGAATTATGGCTGTACAAGCGCTTGGCGGATGGCGATGTGGTGGAAACCATGAGCGGCCTCAAGCCTAGCCCCGAATTCGCCCAAACCATACAACAAGTGCTCACCGCCTACACCTGGGGCTAATGCCTTATTGCAACATCGGCAATCTTAATCTGCGCAGCAACACAGCGCTTGCCAATACCTTGTTCAACTTAACAAAGGAACATCATGAATCAAGATTTAAGCGGCAAAACCGCCCTCATCACCGGCGCCACCCGCGGCTTGGGCGCCGCCATTGCCCACACATTGGCCGAGCATGGCGCCAAAGTGATTGGCACCGCCACCAGCAGCACCGGTGCCGACAGCATCAGCCAAGCACTGGCTGAGTTTGGCGGCGAAGGCCGTGTGCTTGACATCGGCGAAGAAGGCAGCATCGAAAACCTGATTGCCGACATCGAAAAAGAACACGGCGCCTTGGCCATTTTGGTGAACAACGCCGGCATCACCCGCGACAATTTGCTGATGCGCATGAAAGACAGCGAATGGGACGACATCATGCACATCAACCTCAAATCCGCCTTTCGCGCCAGCAAAGCCGCCATGCGCGGCATGATGAAAGCGCGCCACGGCCGCATTATCAACATCACCTCCGTGGTAGGCCTGATGGGCAATGCCGGCCAAGCCAACTACGCCGCCGCCAAAGCCGGCTTAATCGGTTTTAGCAAATCGATGGCACGCGAACTAGGCAGCCGCGGCATCACCGTTAACTGCGTTGCCCCCGGCTTTATCGACACCGACATGACCCGTGCGCTCACACAAGAACAACGCGATATGTTCACCGCCCAAACCGCACTGGGCCGCTTTGGTGAGCCGCAAGACATCGCCGCTGCGGTGCTGTTTCTCGCCAGCGAGCAGGCACGCTACATTACCGGCCAAACCCTGCATGTAAACGGCGGCATGTTGATGCCCTAAACCGGCTTAGCCGCATAGCCAAGGCTGCCTGAAACGCAGTTTCTGCGAAGCGAAAAGATTTCAGGCAGCCTTATTGCATCTGCCCATATCGTTACAACACCCCCACACCCGCCGCAAACCGCTCAGCAATGCTATACTTGCGCCATTGATTTTCTTTTCAGGCAGCCTTGCATGAGCCAAGCGCAAAACCACATTCTGTGCATGAAATGGGGCAATAAATACGGCCCCGAATACGTCAACCGCCTCTACAATATGGTGAAACAGCACCTCACCCTGCCGTTTACCTTTATCTGCCTTACCGACGACCCCCACGGCATCAACCCCGCCGTGCAATGCCACCCCATTCCCGATTTGGGCTTGCCCGCCGGCCTGCCCGAGCGCGGCTGGAAAAAACTCACCACCTTTAGCCCCGATTTATACGGCTTAAGCGGCACCGCCCTGTTTTTGGACATTGATATTGTGATTATCAACAATATCGACGCTTTCTTCACCCAGCCTGCCAGCCGCGCCGACGAAGTATGGATCATCCGCGATTGGAAAAAACCGTGGCGCATGGTGGGCAACAGCTCGGTCTACCGTTTTGACATCGGCGCCATCCCCGGCCTGCTCGACTACTTCCGCCAAAACTTCAACGACATCCGCCAGCGCTTTCGCCACGAACAGGCGTTTTTATCGTGGTATGTACGCGAACACCACCAGCTAAGCTATTGGCCTGCCGACTGGTGCCTCAGCTATAAATACCACATCCTCAAAAAACTGCCGTTCTCCCTATGGCAGCCACCAGCCAAGCCCAGCCACGGCAAAATCATCGTCTTCCACGGCGAAATCAACCCGCCCGACGCCATTGCCGGCGGCGGCGGCAAGTGGTACCGCAAAGTACTGCCCGCACCGTGGTTGCAAGACTATTGGCAATAAAACACATCATGAATGACCACGCCGACGCGCACATTGTGCTGATTGAAGACGAAACCGACATCGCCCAGATGGTGGCGTTTGCGCTCAGTCGCGCCGGGATGCGCAGCAG
This sequence comes from Paralysiella testudinis, assembly GCF_016894345.1. Taxonomy (GTDB): domain Bacteria; phylum Pseudomonadota; class Gammaproteobacteria; order Burkholderiales; family Neisseriaceae; genus Paralysiella; species Paralysiella testudinis. The sequence continues at coordinate 880,204 of NZ_CP069798.1, read as the reverse complement.
CCACGCCGCCAACGGCCAAGCCGGCTTGGCCTTGCTGCAACACGGTGCCGATGCGGTGATTCTGGATGTGGGTCTGCCGGATATGGATGGCTTCGAGGTACTCAAAGCCATCCGCAAACACCGCGATTTGCCGGTGCTGATGCTCACCGCCCAAAACGAAGAAATCGACCGCATCCTCGGCCTTGAGCTGGGTGCCGATGATTACATCGGCAAGCCTTTCAGCCCGCGCGAGCTGGTGGCACGGGTGAAAACCGTGCTCAAACGCACACGCAGGCTGCCTGAAAGCCCGCCGGATAGCACACCCGCCGCCGACAACAACGGCTTTATATTCGACGCCGAACGGCTACAAATTTGCTACTGCGGCCAGCCGCTGCCGCTCACTCTGGCCGAATCGCGCCTGCTGCAACACCTGATGGCGCAACCGCATCGCGTGTTCAGCCGCCGCCAGCTGATGGCAGCCGCTTTTTCCGACCACCACCCTTCCGACGAGCGCAGCATCGACACCCACATCAAATCGCTGCGCTTAAAAATCAAGCAAATCGCCCCCAACGCCGAGCCCATCGTGACCCACCGTGCCTTGGGTTACAGCTTTGAGCCCTAATTCAAAAATCAAACAGCAAGTATCGGCAATGAAGCGTGCGCCAATGTACCCTATCGTTTTCAGGCAGCCCTAACTTCAATCGAAAGCCCACATATGAAAATCAGTTTCGGCCTGCGCTTTATGGCGGTGTTTCTGGCGCTGCTGTTGGTGTTGTCGTGGCTGTTTGTTAACCAAGCGCTGGATCACATCAAGGTGAGCATGCGCCAATCGGCCGAAACCACGCTGGTGGACATGGCGCAATTGCTGGCCACCGGGCTGGAAAGCGAAATCGACAGCGACGGCCGTTTAGACACCGCCCGCTTTGCCAACCGCTTTCAGGCAGCCCAAAACAAACGTTTTAATGCGCAAATCTACCAATTTCAAAAACAGCAATTGGATTTGCAAGTGTACGTCACCGATGCGCACGGCATTGTGCAATACGACTCGCTGGGGCAGCACACCGGCCAAGATTATTCCCACTGGCAAGACGTATCGCGCACACTCAAGGGCGAATACGGCGCGCGCAGCAGCTTTATCAGCGCCGAGCACACCCAGCCCAACGATCCCAAACACATGGTGGTGGCCGCGCCGATTCTGTATCAGGGGCAAATTGCCGGTGTGCTGGCAGTCACCCAGCCAATGCAGCAATTCGATGTGTTCAGCCTCTCCGGCGCCGCCGAATTGCGCTATTTCGTGTTCAGCGGCATGTTGCTGGCGCTGGTGATTATCGTGCTGATGAGCTGGTGGCTAACCCACGCGCTGGGGCGGCTTTCCACCTATGCCGAAGCCATGGCTGCCAACCGTGTCGCGCCGCAGCCACGCTTTCACGAGCCGCATTTCGCCCGCTTGGCACAGGCAATTGAACACCTGCGCCTAGAGCTGGACGGCAAACAGCATGTGGAAGAATACATCCACGGCCTCACCCACGAGCTGAAAACCCCCATCACCGGCATTCAGGCAGCTGGTGAATTTTTGCAAGAAGACGACCTCAGCCCCCATGAGCAGCAGCAGCTGGTGGGGCGCATACTGGCCGCCAACCGCCGCATGCAAGACTTGGTGGCACGCATTTTGTCACTGGCCAAATTGGAAAACCGCAGCGGCCTTGCCCAAAGCACGGCCGTGCGGCTGGATCAGCAAGCGGCGGCGGCACTGGCCGCCTGCGCACCGACCTTGGCGACCAAACAAATTGCCATCCACGGCCTGCCGTTGGTGGACACCACCGTATACGGCGATACCTTGTTGATTAGCCAAGCCATCGACAATCTGCTGGCCAATGCGCTGGCTTTTTGCCCCCAAGGCGGCGACATCCGCCTGAACCTGAGTAGCGACCAAACCGCCGTGCGCCTGCGCATCATCAACAATGGCGCACCCATTCCCGACTACGCCCTGCCGCGCCTGTTTGAGCATTTTTTCTCTCTGCCGCGCCCCGATGGCAGCGGCCGCAGCAGCGGCCTGGGGCTGAGCTTTGTGGCGCAAATCATGGCGCTGCACGGCGGCAGCGTGGCGGTGGCTAACCATGCCGATGGCGTGGTGGCGGAGCTGATATTTCCGGCAACGCCACCCAAGCAATCATCATAAATCGCCATCATCACCGGATTTTTCAGGCAGCCTGCGCACCGCTTTAGACGGCAAGGCATACCAATCCACACGGCGGGTGAGGAACATCGCCAATGCAATCAGCGCAAACATCAGCAGCGAGCCAATCAACAAGGTGTTTTCATCGGTGTGCAGCAGCCAGTACAACAAGGCATACAGCAGCGCCAGCAAGCCGCTGCACGCCAAAGCATGGCGCCAACCGGCCAGCACATAATGCAAATACCAGCCAATCAATCCGATACAGGCTGCCGCCGCGCCCGCATAGGCATAATCAAAGCCCACCTGCTCGCCAAACGACAGCAGCAACAGGTAAAACACCGTGAGCGCCGCGCCCACCAACACATACTGCACCGGATGGATGCGCAAGTCGCGCAGCACTTCATACAAAAAGAAGGTGCCAAAGGTGAGCACAATAAACAGCATGCCGTATTTCAGGCTGCGCTCGGTGAGGCTGTAGTTGTCGGTGGTGTCAACAAAGCGCACGCCCATCTGCTGCCAGCCACTATCCCAATTCCAACATCCCACTTGCTCTGTGCCTGCATTCAGGCAGCCTTGCAGCATGTTGGCATTGTCTTGCCCCGCCGCCGGGTTGTGCCAGCGGGCGCTAAAGCCTTGGGCGTTGATGCTTTTCTCCAAGGGCAGATTGGTGCCGAAAAAGCCGGGATGCGGCCAGTCGGCCTGCATATTCAGCACCGTGTCTTCCCCCAGCGGCAATACCCGCACCGACTGGGTGCCCGCCAATTCAAAATCAATCGCAAACGGCTGTGCCGCATCGGTGCGAATCTGCGCCGGGGCTTGCAGCCAGCGGATACCGCCTTCAACCGGCAAACCGGCTTGAGCCACAAAAGTTTGCGCTTGGCTGCCTGTTTTGAGCACCGGCATGGCCGCCAGCCCGCGCCGGTCGGATACCGCCATCCGCCACTGTGCTTGCGCCCAGTCGGCACTTTCATTATTGGCCAACACCAGCTGGCGCGCATCTAGGCTGCCTGAAACCGCCACCGTGCCGTTAAAACTCTTGGTGGCATAAATACCGCGCTGAAACTGGCCATCACGCACCTGCCATTGCTGCTGCCAAGTGGCCGCTTGCGGCAACAACACCGCCATGCGCACCAATGTAGGCTTACAGGCAGCCTTGCCCACCCAGCCACTGGCGGCTGCCGGCGTAGGGGTAGGCGTCGGTTTGGCGGCAGCGGGTGCCGCATCCGCAGCACACACCGACATCACCGGCACCTGCACAAACGGCGCCATAATGGTTTGCTCGGCCACATATTCGCGGCCAATATCGGCCACCACCTGCTCGGCATAAGCTTGGCGCTCAAACAAAACACCCCGCACCGCCCCCAAACACAGCCAAAACAACAAACACAAAGCGGCAATGCCCGCCAGCTTGATCGACATTCTCTGCATGATAAACCTCCTGATAAAGACCGATTTATCATCGCAAACCCCTGCAAAGTAATAGTGGTGTTTGTGTGAAGAATTGCCCACACAAAATTCATCGACTCTTCCCGCAGACTTCATCGCCGCAGCGCACACTGGTGTTCATTATCCACCCGCCCACAAAAGGCTCTCCCATGAAAACCCTGCAAAAATGGCTGCTCTGGCTGGCGCTGTGCTGGCTCACCTTGGCACGCGCATTGGCCGCCGAAGGCGGCAGCGCCCCCGAAATGCGCCTGGCCGACGCCAAAACTGGCGCCCCCAGCGCCGCCTTACTGATGAATATGGCCGTAAACGGCAACATCAACGGCATGGTGGCCGGCATGCACATCAGCCAAACCTTCACCAACCCCGGCGCTGGCTGGGTAAACGGCACTTATGTTTTCCCCCTGCCTGAAAACGCTGCCGTAAACGAGCTCACTTTTATTGTGAATGGGCGCAAAATTACTGCCCAAATCAAAGAGCGCGCCCAAGCACAACAGATTTTCGAACAAGCCAAACAGGCGGGCAAAAAAGCAGCCTTGCTGGAGCAGGAACGCCCCAATCTGTTTACCATGAGCATCGCCAACATCCCGCCGCACGCCACCGTGCAGGCCGACATCCACTATGTTGAGCTGGCGCGCTACGATAACGGCCAATTCAGCCTGCGCCTGCCCACCACCCTCACCCCGCGCTATATGCCCGGCAGTGCCGCCGCCAGCAACAGCGTGGTGCAAGACGATGGCCAAGTGGTGCCTTTGCAGTCGGGCAACGGCTGGGCCAGCAACACCGCCGCCGTGCCCGATGCCGCCCGCATCAGCCCGCCGCAAACCCGCGCGTCATCCGGCCAAAACTATAGTGTCGATATCAACCTCAACAGCGGCCTGCCGCTGGCCAAGGTGACCGGTTCGCAAGCACTGGTGGTGAGCAACAGCAACGGCCGCCACCATGTGCGCCTGCAAGCAGGCAGCGCACGCATGGACAGCGACTTTGTGCTCAGCTGGCAGCCGCAAGCGGGTAGCGAGCCGCAAGCCGCCGCCTTTACCCAAACCCTCAACGGCCAGCAATACACCATGCTGATGCTGGTGCCGCCCAGCCAAGCCACCCGTGCCGCCATCCCGCGCCAACTGGTGTTTGTGATCGACAGCTCCGGCTCCATGGCGGGCGAATCGATGGATCAGGCCAAAGCCGGTTTATTGCAAGCCCTAGGCTACCTGAACCCCGGCGACACCTTTAACATCATTGATTTCGACAGCGAAGCCCGCGCCCTGTTTCCCGCCACCGTGGCCGCCAATGAAGCCAATCTGCAGCGCGCACAGCAATTTATCAATGGATTGGAAGCCGACGGCGGCACCGAAATCGACACCGCTTTAAGCCTGGCCACCCAAATAACACAACAGCCCGACAACAGCAAACGCACCGCGCAAATCGTGTTTATCACCGATGGCAGCGTGGGCAATGAGCGGCAAATTTTTGAAAACCTGCAAGGCAAGCTTGGCAACACCCGCCTGTTCACCGTGGGCATCGGCTCGGCACCCAACAGCTACTTTATGCAAAAAGCCGCCCAATACGGCCGCGGCAGCTACACCTATATCGGCAACAGCAACGAAGTGGCCGCCCAAATCGCCGCCCTGTTTGCCAAAATCCAAGCACCGCAATTGCGCAACATCCGCGTAAACTGGGGCGTGCAAACCGATGCCTATCCACAGCACATCCCCGATCTCTACGCCAGCGAACCCCTGCTGCTGCTGGCGCAATCCCAGACAGCACCCAAACAATTCAGCGTTAGCGCCGACGGCAACACCGGCCCATGGCAACACAGCCTAGATTTAAGCCAAAGCGCCAACAGCGACAACCTAGCCACCGTATGGGCACGGCGCAAAATCGACAACATCAGCGACAGCCTGAATTTAGGCTTAATCGGCCGCGACGAAGCACGCGATCAAATCCTGCCGCTGGCATTGGCACACCGGCTGCTGTCTGAATTCACCAGCTTCGTGGCGGTGGAAGAAGTGGTGAGCAAGCCGCAAACCGAATTGCCGCAAGACTTGGCCGTGGCCAACCTGATGCCAGAAGGCAGCACCATGGCCGCCCCCTACCCGCAAACCGCCACCGCCGCCGCCTTGCTGCAATGGCTGGGGCTGCTGCTCCTGCTCACCGCCGCCTTATGGTGGCAATGGCAGCAACACTTGGCCAAACCGACGGCTTAAAACAACAAGGCTGCCTGAAAATCCATCATCGTTTGCAGATGGCTTTCAGGCAGCCTTAGCGCCTATTCACCCAAGGAAAACACCATGCAACGCCGCCACATCATCACCGCCCTATTGCTGCTCAGCGGCGCACTGCTGCTGGGACAAGGTTTTTATATGCAGGCCAAAGCGCAGCTGGCGCAAGTGCTGATTGCGCACAGCTGGCAGCAAAACCAACACGGCGACGCTGGCGCCAAACCGTGGCCGTGGGCCGATATCCATCCGGTGGCCAAACTCAGCGTGCCGCGCCTGCACCTCAACCAATACATCATGCAAGACGCCTCCGGCGAAGCGCTGGCCTTTGGTGCCGGCATGTTGCCGCAGGGTGATTTGCCCGGCGGCAGCGGCCACAGCCTGCTGGCCGGCCACCGTGACAGCCATTTCGCCTTCTTGCAACAGCTGCGCCCCGGTGACGAAATCGACATCGAAAACCGCCACGGCCAACAACAACGCTACCGCATCAGCCAAACCCGCGTGGTCGACAGCCGCCACAGCGATTTTTATTTCGACCCCCACGCCCACCGCCTCACCCTGATTACCTGCTACCCCTTCGACGCCCTCACCCCGGGCGGCCCCTTGCGCTATGTTGTGCAGGCAGAGGCAGTGTAAGCATACGTTGCGAATACCACCCACCTAGTCTGATAGCATCAACAAGCAAAATCATGTTTTGCACTGGAACCCATCTTTGCGGGTGCGACATGGGTGGGTTTGGCAAAAGTCTCAGGCTGCCTGAAACCAACCACCCAGTAAAAACCCCGCCTTGCCCATCATTAAGGGCAAGGCGGGGTTTTATAGTGAAATGCATAACAAAGTGCTACGGCGCTGCTGTGCCTACGCGCTACGCGAACGACTTTGTAAGGCGCTAAAGCACCAACAAACTCTGTTCCGTACTAGCTGTACTGCCTGAGGCTTCGCGCCTTGTATCACTTTATTCTTCATTCCACTAACTATATGTCTACTCAGCAGCGGTTTGGCTTACTCCACCCGCTCGCCATGCACGGCCAGATCCAAGCCTTCGCGTTCGGCATCTTTGTCCACCCGCAAGCCGCCGCACACCACCGACACCCCTTTTAAAATAACGAAGGTGGCCACGCCGCTGTACACCAAAGTGGTTACCACATCTTTAAGCTGAATCAGCACTTGGCGCCCCACCGTGGCTTCGCCGCCGAAAATGGCATTGCTGAACAGCAAGCCGGTGAGCACCGCGCCGACAATGCCGCCAAAGCCGTGAATCCCGAAAGCATCCAGCGAATCGTCGTAGCCCAGCTTGCGTTTAAGCACCACCGAAGCAAAATACGCACCCACTGCGGTCAGCACGCCGATGGCCAATGCCGCTTGCGGGCCCACAAAACCGGCTGCGGGGGTAATGCCCACCAAGCCGGCCACCGCGCCCGAAGCCAAGCCTAAGGCCGAGGGTTTGTGTCCGGCCAGTTTTTCGCACAACATCCAGATCAAGGCTCCGGCTGCCGCGGCAATTTGCGTTACCGCCATTGCCATGCCGGCACTGGCATTGGCCGCCACCGCTGAGCCGGCGTTAAAGCCGAACCAACCCACCCACAGCATGGCCGCGCCAATCAGCGTAAACGCCATATTGTGCGGTGCCATCGCTTCTTTGCCATAGCCCACGCGCTTACCCATCACAATGGCCGCCACCAAACCGGCCACACCGGCATTGATGTGCACCACCGTGCCCCCGGCATAATCGAGTACGCCGCCATGACCCATAAAACCGCCGCCCCATACCCAGTGGCACACCGGCGCATACACCAGCACCACCCACAGGCCGGAAAACAGCAGCATGGCCGAAAATTTCATCCGCTCGGCAAAGGCGCCGGTCACAATGGCGGTGGAAATAATCGCAAACGTCATTTGGAAAAACATAAATACGGTTTCGGGAATCGATCCGGCATTGGGCGCCACCGTTACCATCTGTTTGCCCATGTCCAGCCCCATGCCGCTCAGAAACAGGCGATCCAAGCCGCCAATCAGGGCATTGCCCGGTGCAAACGCCAGCGAATAGCCCACCGCCATCCACAACACGCTCACCAGCGCGGCAATGGAAAAACTGTGCATCATGGTGCCCAGCACATTTTTTTTGCGCACCATGCCGCCGTAAAACAACGCCAGCCCCGGAATGGTCATCAGCAGCACCAGCACGGCTGACGTCATCACCCAAGCCGTATCACCGGCATTGATTTCCGACATCGGTTTCCACCACTCTTCCGTACCCGCCAATGCCCAGCCAGGCGTGAATGCGGCCAACACCAATGCCGCTTGTGTTATCTTTGTTTTCATGTTTAATCCCTTTATCAATGATGTTGAATGGCCTTATACGGCGGCGTCACCCGTTTCGCCGGTGCGGATACGGACAACCTGCTCCACCGGCGACACAAACACCTTGCCGTCGCCCACCTTGCCGGTATGGGCTGCCTGAATAATCGCCTCCACCGCCCGCTCCACCATTTCGTCGGCCAGCACAATATCAATTTTGATTTTGGGCAAAAAATCCACCGCATATTCGGCGCCACGGTAGATTTCCGTATGCCCTTTCTGGCGGCCAAAGCCCTTTACTTCGCTTACCGTCATGCCCTGCACCCCCACTTCAGCCAAAGCCTCGCGCACATCATCGAGCTTGAACGGTTTAATCATCGCCGTAACTTGCTTCATTTTGTTCTCCCGGTAATCCAACACAAATGGTATCTTGCCTGCCGTTGTGGCTGCTGCAAAACGCCGCAGGCAAACACACCCTTACCTTACTGCACCTGTTTTTGCATTGCAACAAAATTCCGTATCGCGATACATCTGCACTTCAAATTGGCACAGATGTATCAAAATTACACATAAAATTTTCACCCAAAACACGCAACCCAGGCTATTGATTAAAATTTTACATATGTTTTTATAGTAAACTTAAACTTAAATGCCACTTAACACGCATTTCAGACATTTGATTATTAAAAACAACCGCACAGCGGTTTTTTGTATTCATCTTTATTCTCCAAAGTAAAACACACATCAACCCTTTTTGATCTGCACAACAAATACATCGCACTTGAAAATGTAATTTTCCAACCCATCATTCATTCATCTAACCCAAACACCGGCACAGCGGGCTTTCAGGCAGCCTCAATCATCATGTCTGCCATTTACCCAGCCATTTTTGCATCGGCTACGACTATGTATCGGCGCATCGCCAAGCCAATACATCAGCCGCCGTAATGTAAACCGCCGCTGCCACCCGGCACCTTTAGCCCGCCAAACCCTGCCCGCCACCATTACGCCCATCTGTGGCATCCATACCACCCATCACCCTATCCGCGCCCGCAATCCGCACGGCCATTTCGGGTATAATGACAGCTGTTTGCCCAAACCCAACGCCGAATCGGGCGTTTAGAAAGACCCTTATGCTGATTTGCAATCCTTATGAAATCGTCATCCAAGGCATTACCCGCAATGGCAAAACCTTCCGCCCCAGCGATTGGTCCGAGCGTCTATGTGGGATTTTGTCGTCTTTCGACCAAGGCCATCGCTTGGCCTACCACCAATGGGTGCGCCCAATTTTGGTGGACAATGTGCGCTGCGTGGCGGTAGACCGCAAGCTGGAGCAAATCAACGAATCGATGTTCCATTTTCTGATGGACTTTGCCCACGACAACGACTTGCGCATTGTCGACTGCAAAGCCTTATTAGAAGAACACGGCGACAGCGAAGCGCCGGTGGCATTGGAAGATGCCCTACAACAGCAAGAAGCACAAACCGCTGCCGAAGCCGCCGCGCCTGCGGCCTTAGCCCACGAAATCCGCGAAATCGATGCCGACCACAGCAAACTGGCTTTTGCCGCCATGCTGCGCCTGCGCCCGCACATTGGCGATGCTGCCCGCTTTGCCGAGCTGGTGGCCGCCCAGCGCGCCGAAGGCTATCGTATGCTGGGGGTATTTGAAGAAGGCAAACAAAATGCGGTGGCAGTGTGTGGCTTTCGCATCGGCCACAATTTTGCTTCCGGACGCTACCTGAACATCGACGATTTGGTTACCAGCGACGACGCCACCCGCCAAGGCTACGCCGGCCTCTTGCTAGAACACATCAAAACCGTGGCCGCCGCCGAAAACTGCCGCACCATTCACACCGACTCTTTGGTCGGCCAAATTCGCAGCGATGCCCACCGGCTATATTTGAAGCATGGCTTTACCATCAGCTGCCATCATTTTTCTTGGCAAGCCGGGCAGTAATACCAATTCTACAAAATAACCTAACTGCGTTGGCTCGCCTTGCCGTACTACTTGTACTGTCTTCGGCTCGCCGCCTTGTTATATTATTTTGTAGAATTGGTATAATACCCAAACGCCAAAAATACAAAAACGCCACCGATAAGCCATCGGTGGCGTTTGTTTTTGCAGGTTCAGATTTTTACAAGATGCGGAAACTTAAGCCTCGGCTTCAACCAAAAAGCCGCGCAATTTCTGCATCGCTTTGGCTTCGATTTGGCGGATGCGCTCGGCGGATACGCCGTATTGTCCGGCTAAGTCGTGTAAGGTGAGGCCGCCATCGTCGGCCAGCCAGCGGCTTTCCACAATATGGCGGCTGCGGTCGTCGAGCTTGGCCAGTGCGGTTTGCAGGCCTTCGGTTTGCAAGGCGTAGTGCGCTTTTTGCGCCATGATTTGTGTGGGCTCGCTGTCGTTGTCCGCCAGCCAGTCGATTGGCGCAAAGCTGTCTTCGTCGTCGCTCTCGCCCACCAAGGCCATGTCTTTGCCGGTCATGCGCTGTTCCATTTCCAGCACTTCCGACAATTTCACGCCCAAATCATCAGCAATGGCTTGCGCTTCGCGATCGCTTAATGCCGACATGGATTTGCGCATGCTGCGCAGGTTAAAAAACAATTTGCGTTGCGGCTTGGTGGTGGCAATGCGCACCAAACGCCAGTTGCGCAGGATAAATTCGTGGATTTCGGCTTTAATCCAATGCACGGCAAAGGAAAACAAGCGTGCGCCACGGCTGGTTTCAAAGCGTTTCACCGCTTTCATCAGGCCGATATTGCCTTCTTGAATCAAATCGGCTTGGTTCAAACCATAGCCGTCGTAACCGCGTGCAATCGACACCACCACGCGCAAATGGGACAAAATCAGTTTTTTGGCCGCTTCCAAATCACCGGCCATATGGCGCTCGGCCAAATCGTGCTCTTCTTCGGCACTCAATAAAGGGATGCTGTTCACGGTATGAATGTATTGCTCCAAGCTGCCGTGACCAGTTGGTACAGGTAATGCAATTGCTTGATTCATGCCATTCCTTTCAATATGGGGTTTGCTGTTGGGTTGTACAGCAAAGACCGACTAAATTACTCGGGTATTTTATCATTTTTGTCGCCTTTTTACCAGTGCGGCGATGGCGGCGTAGTTTGGACTCAAGCGGCTGTTTTTATGCTGCAATCAGACTTTTTCAGGCAGCCTTGGTTCGGCATTATAGGTAAAGTTGTGTATGCCCTCTTGCTTAATAGTGTGGCTAAATAAATATAGGCTGCCTGAAAGCCAATGTTTAATTTATCAGCATATCAATTGATGGATACACGTCTGCGCCGCGCCCATACAAACATGCCCAACAGCACACCCGCCAGCAGCAACATCAGCGGGCGGCTGCTGCCCAAGCGCATATACGGTGTTTCGCCTTGGCGGCCTTCAATTTCGCCATGCAGCACTTGGGCGGTGTTGGCCGGCAGCAAGGCGATGATTTGGCCGTGCGGGTTGATGATGGCGGTCATGCCGGTATTGGTGGCGCGCACCATATAGCGCCCCAATTCCAGCGCCCGCGCCTGCGATTGCTGCAAGTGTTGATCCATGGCGTAGGAGTTGCCATACCAAGCCATATTGCTGACATTGGCCAACAGGCTGGCCTCTTTGGCTGAGGCAATCAATTCATCACCGAAGCCGTCTTCATAGCAAATATTGAACGCCACTTTCTGGTTGCCCAACACCAGCGGTGCCTGCGCTTGCCCGCCGGGAGTAAAGCCGGATAAGGGGATGTTCATCATTTGATACAGCCAGCCGGTGAGCGCGGGCAGTGGAATGTATTCGCCAAACGGCACCAGATGGTCTTTGGCATAAAACGGCAAGGCATCGGGCTGCTCGGGATTGTAATCACTTAAGCTAATCACCGCGTTCAGGTAGCCTTGGCCGTTGTCGGTGTATTGGGCGATGCCCAGCGCCAATGCCGAGCCGTTACGGGCGGCTTGGTCGGCAAACTGGTTGATGATGCCTTCGGGCAAGTCTTGGCGCATTACCGGAATGGCCGTTTCCGGCAAAATCACAATATCGGCATGGCTTTCGGCCACTTGGTTGTAATAGCGCTGCAAGGTGGGTGCCACTTGCTCGGGGTTCCATTTCAGCGTTTGCTCGATATTGCCCTGCCCCAAGGCCACGCTGGCGCGGGTGCCGTCTGGCGTAGTGAATGCGTGTTGTTTGAGGCCGTAGCCCGCCACCAACAGCAATACGGCCATGGCCAAGGCCCCCAGCCGTGGCCGCAGGGTGTCGGCCAACAGCAATGTCACCCATAAAGCCGCCAGCCCGGCGGTGGCCAGTGTAACCAAATGAATCCCGCCCACGGGTGCGAAGCCCGCCAACGGCGAAGCGGCAATTTGCGAATAGCCCAAGGCACCCCAGCCAAAGCCGGTGAGTGCGTGTTCGCGGGCGTATTCGCCCAAAGTCCACAACGGCGGCAACACCAGCAGCAAGCGTGGCAACGCTGGTAGGCGGAATTTTTCCAGCAGCCAGAAACACAAGGCCGGATACAGCGCCAAATAAGCCGGCAGCAGCAAAGTGAGCGGTACGGCATACAGCTGTGGCAAGCCGGCCACATCGTGTAAGGCGATGTTAATCCAGTAAAATTGCGCTGTGTAGGCCGCCAGCCCCCATAAATAAGCGCTGCGCACCATGTATTGCGGCCGCAAGTGCGTGAGCAGCAGCAACAGCCCGAACAACAGCGGCATCAGCCAATAGAGCCGGTAAGGTGCAAACGCCAGCGGTGTCAGCAAGGCCGAGCCCAGCAACAGCAGCCAATACAAAATCGGTTGGCGCAGCAGGGAGAACAGGCGGTGCGGATTCATGTTTCAGGTAGCCTTTTGCTTAGTGTGTCGCTGCCGCGGATTTGTTAAACAGCTTCATCAATGGCAGCACCACCGCACACACCAACGCGCCGGTAACCAGCCCCACCACCAAGCTGGCCAACATGCCGGGTAGGCCGTTTTCCCAATGGTGGGCGTGCAAAAATTCGCTCACCGGCGCCAGCCCATGCACAATAATGCCGCCACCCACCAAAAACATCGCCAACATGCCCACCACCGCCAGCGCACGCATAAACCACGGCATCAATAGAATCAGGCCGCGGCCCACGCTGCGGGCAGCTGCTGAGCTTTTGCTCTGCAACCAGTTGCCAATGTCGTCTAGCTTCACAATGCCTGCTACCAAGCCGTACACCAACACGGTCATGCCGATGCCGATAATCGACATCACCATCGCCTTTTGCGTCATGCCCATGTGCGCCACCACGCCCAAAGCAATGATGATGATTTCTGCCGACAAAATAAAATCGGTGCGGATGGCACCGCGGATTTTGGCTTTTTCGTCCAGCAGCTCGTCGGTCATCACTGTGGGTGCGGTTGCTGTGTCGCTGTGTTTGTGAGTAAATTTGTGCAGCAGCTTTTCCACGCCTTCAAAACACAGATAGGCGCCGCCAATCATCAGCAACGGCATCACCAGCCACGGCGCAAAATAAGAAATCGCCAACGCCAGCGGCACCAAAATCACCTTGTTAATCAATGAACCTTTGGCCACCGCCCACACAATCGGCAGCTCGCGGTCGGCGGCCACGCCGGTAACCTGGTTGGCATTGAGCGCCAAATCGTCGCCCACCACGCCGGCGGTTTTCTTGGCCGCCATTTTGGTCATCAGCGCCACATCGTCCAATACCGCGGTGATGTCGTCAAGCAGGGTGAATAAAGAGGCAAAAGCCATGGTTTTCTTTCGGTTTACGTTTTCAGGCAGCCTTTAAGGCTGCCTGAAAACGGATGGTGGGTGAATAAGGTATTTTCAAAAACTCAGGGCGGCAGACCAAATGTCGGATTCAAGAATCCGACCTACAGCCGTACGCATTTCTTCAGGCAGCCTGTTGCCTATTCCGCCTCTTTATTCACCGTTACCATCAACGTATGCAAACGGCGGGCGTCGGCGCGGGCCACGGTGAAATTGAGTTTGCCGATGCTGGTTTTTTCGCCGCGCACGGGCAGATGGCCGATTTCCTGAATCACCAGGCCGCCGATGGTGTCCACTTCTTCATCGCTGTAATCGGTGCCGAAAAAGGCGTTGATGTCGTCGATTTCGGTTACCGCTTTGACGCGGAAGCGCTCGGCGGAAACAGCAAAGATGTTGTCGGCGCTGTCGTCTTCATCGAATTCGTCTTCGATGTCGCCGATGATTTGCTCCAAAATATCTTCAAAGGTAACCAAGCCGGAAGTGCCGCCGTATTCGTCGACCACAATCGCCATATGGATGCGCTGCTCGCGAAATTCTTTCAGCAAGCCGCCCAGCGATTTGCTTTCCGGCACAAACACCGCTTGGCGCAACACGCTTTCAAGCTGGAATTGCTCCGGCCGCCCCCAGTATTTGAGCAGGTCTTTGGCGTGCAAAATACCCAGCACGTGGTCTTTATCCTCTCCAATCACCGGAAAGCGCGAATGGGCGGTTTCCACGGCGTAGGCGATGATGCGCTCCAGTGCATCGTCGGCCTTGATTACGTCCATTTGGCTGCGCGTAATCATGGCGTCGCGCACTTCCAAATCGGCAAAATCGAGCACGTTTTCCAGCCGTTGCAGGGTGTCGGCATCAAATACTTCGCGCTCGTGCGCTTGGCGCAGGGTTTGCAATACTTCGGCGGCGGTTTCGGGGGCATCGCCGGCGATGCGGCTCACCAAACGTTCAAAAAAACCGGGGGATTTCGACGGGCTGTCGTCCATCAGGATGGGTCCTCAAGATAGGGGTCGGCATATCCTAACTGATTCAGGATACGGATTTCAAGCGTTTCCATGGCTTCGGCTTCGGCTTCATCGATGTGGTCGTAGCCCATTAAATGCAGCACGCCGTGCACGGTGAGGTGGGCATAGTGTTGCATGAGCGTTTTGCCTTGCGCCGCGGCTTCTTGCGCCACGACTTGCGGGCAAAACACAATATCACCTGTAAGGCTGCCTGAAACGGCATGGTGCAGGGCTTCGCCTTCATTCAACGCAAAACTGAGTACATTGGTGGCGTAGTCTTTGCCGCGATAATCGCGGTTGAGCGCACGGGCTTTTGCTTCGTCGCACAGCATGATGCCGATTTGGGCGTGGCGGTAATCGCTTTTCAGCGTTTGCCATGCCCAGCGGTAGAAATCGGCCTGTTCAGGCAGCCCTGCAGCTTGGCTTGGTATATCCAGCCACAGGGTAAACCGCTGATGTTGCCGTTTTAAGAAGGGATTGCGTTTGGCTTGTTTCATGGGTAAGGGTTTGTTGATAATAAATTATAAACTGCAATTACATACCTGTTTATCGAAGGCTGCCTGAAATAAAACGATTTTAAAAATAGACTGTGTTTATATGCATTTTCTTATCATTTTACTTTGCGCTTCATGGCCGCGCGGCCACTTACTTTTCTTTGCTTCGCCAAAGCAAAGTAAGCAAAAGAAAGGCGACCCCGGTTGCAGGTTTGGCTGCGCCAAACTTCCCTCACTGCACATGCTTTTGGCGGCGGGCGCTAGTCGCTGCGCTCCGGACCGCCCTTATTTCCGCCAAAACCACGTTCCGTTCGGCTGCGCCAAGGGGGAGGCTGCACGGATTATACGTTTCAGGTAGCATAAAAATAATTTTTCAATGATTACATCATTTGTATTTATACAAGCACATCACTTCAATATGCTTTATCAAGCATTAACCACTAATGCTTGCGGGCGGTAACAAATTCGGCCAGTGCGCGCAGATAATCGGCGCGGGCGTCAAAAGCGGCCAAGGCGGCGATGGCTTCGGCCACCAGGGTTTCGGCATACGCGCGGGCGGCGGCCAAGCCCAGCAGTTGCACATAGGTGGGCTTGTCGGCTTGGGCATCTTTACCGGCGGTTTTGCCCAAGGTGGCGGTGTCGGCTTCGCAGTCGAGCACATCGTCAATCACTTGAAAAGCCAGTCCCAATTTGGCGGCGTAGGTGTCGAGCTGTGCCAGTTGGCTATCGCCAATATCGGCACAGGCCAAAGCGCCCAAGGCCACGGCGGCGCGGATAAGGGCGCCGGTTTTGAGGCCGTGCATATGCTCCAACTGCGCCTGTGTCATCGCTTTGCCCACATTTTGCAGGTCGATGGCCTGCCCGCCGGCCATGCCGAGGCTGCCTGAAGCGGTGGCCAAGGTGTGCACCATGCGCAGTTGGCGCGCGGGCGGCAAGGCGGTGGGGCGGGCGAGCAAATCGAATGCCAGCGTTTGCAAGGCGTCGCCCACCAGCAAGGCGGTGGCTTGATCATAGGCCACATGACAGGTGGGCTTGCCACGGCGCAGGCTGTCGTTGTCCATTTCCGGCATGTCATCGTGCACCAGCGAATACACATGGATGCACTCCACTGCGGCCAGCGCGTAATCCAGTGCGGCGGCATCGGCATTGCCCAAGGCGGCGGCAGCCTGTGTCAGCAAGGGGCGCAGGCGTTTGCCGCCATCCAGCGCGGCATAGCGCATGGCTTCATGCAGCTGCGCGGGGGTGGCGGCGGGCGCGGGCAACAGCCGTGCCAGTGTGGCTTCGGTGTGCGCCTGCGCTTGGGCTTGCCAGGCGGCAAAAGGGCTATTCGTGGCCATCAAGCTGCAGTTCCTTCAGGTTGTCGCCATCGAGCACTTGCAATTTTTGCTCTACTTCGGCCAGTTTTTGCTGGCAGTATTGCGCCAATTCCTGCCCGCGCTGATAGGCAGCCAGGGCTTCTTCCAGCGGCAAGTCGTTGCGCTGCATGGCTTCGGTGATGGTTTCCAGCTGTGCTAGGGCATCTTCAAAGTTTTTTGGGGCGGTTTTTTTCATTATTGGGCTTGCTTATGTATTTTCAGGCTGCCTGAAATGTATTCAGGCCAAAACAGGCGGATTGTAACACCGAAATAGCGGTTTATTCGCCGCCATTGCCGCCCACCACCACGGTATTCAACTGTGCAGGATTCAGCCGCCGCTGCCAAGCAGCGCGGATTTGGGCGGTGGTGAGGGCTTCTATTTTGGCCGGATAAGCATCAAGAAAATCATCGGGCAGGTTGTAAAAACCCATCACGCTCAAATAGCCGATGAGTTTGGCATTGCTGTCGAAACGCAGGGGGAAGCCGCCGACAATATTGGCTTTGGCCTGCGCCAGCTCGGCTTCAGTGGGGCCTTGCGCCACAAAATCGGCCACCACTTGGCGGGCATCGGCCAGCGCAGCTTGGGCACTGGCTTTTTTGGTGGCAAAGCCGATGGTTAACGGCCCGGCCTGCTGCAAGGGGCTGAGGCTGCTGGAGGCGCCGTAGGTATAACCTTTTTGGTCGCGCAGCACTTTCATCAAACGGCTGTCGAAACCGCCGCCGCCGAGGATGTAGTTGCCGGTGAGCAAGGCGTAGTAGTCCGGATCATCGCGGGTAATCACCGGCAAGCCCAGCATAATGTGGGCTTGGCTGGCCGGATGGGCGATGCGTTGGTTGCGGCTGTTTTTATTCAAGGCCACCGGCGGCACGGCAGCCAGCGGCGCGGCGCTTTCAGGCAGCCCTTGCAGCAAGCGCTCGGCCAGTTGCTGCGCCTGTGCGCGGGTGAGGTCGCCCACAATGGCAATCACGGCGTTGTTGGCAGCATAATGGGCGGCGTGAAAGCGCTGTAAGTCGGCACGGCTGATCGCGGCCAAGCTGGCTTCGCTTTCGCGGGCGCCGTAGCCGTAAGGATGTTGCGGGTAATTCAACGTATCCAAGGCGCGGTCGGCCAAAAAGCCGGGCTGAGTGAGGTTTTGGCGCAAACCGGCAATGGCGCGGCTTTTTTCGCGTTGCAGCACTTTATCGTCGTAGCGCGGCGACACCAGCATTTGGTTGGCAATCGCCACCGCGGCATTCAGCGTATCGGCGCGGCTCAGGCTGCGGATGCGCACGCCGCCGCGCTCCAATTCGCCATAGCTGGAGATGGTGACCGCCAAATCGCTGATTTTCACCCGTAAAGCTTCTTCGTCGTCTTGGGCGGTGCCGGTGTCAAGCAGGCCGTTGGCCATATCGGCCACGCCGATTTTATCCGGCGCATCGCGGCGGCTGCCGGCATCGAAGGTGATGTCGATGTCGACAATCGGGTTGTCGTGGCGCTCTACCAGCAACACTTTGGCGCCGTCGGGCGATGTCCAGCGTTGAATGTCGAAGGCTTGGGCGGGCAAGGCTACAGCCAGCCACAAAATCATCATACCGAATCTAAAAAACAACCTAACTGCGTTGGCTCGCCTACGCGCAAAGCGAACGATTTTGTACGGCGCTAAAGCGCCAACAAAAGTCTGTTCCGTACTACTTGTACTGTCTGCGGCTCGCCGCCTTGTTATCTTATCTTTTAGATTCGGTATCAACAGGCTACCTGAACACCATGCGTTCAAGCTGAATTTAATCTTAATGCAGTTCATTGCCGCCTCCCATTGCGGTGGCCGTTTGGCTGTTGACGGGCAGCGGTTTCAACACCACCACGGTCGGTTTTTGTGCCTGCAAAAAGCGGGCGGCGTTTTGCACGTCGGCGGCGCTCACTGCCAGCAAGCGGCGTTGTACTTCGTCTTCTGCCTGCCAACCCAAGCCGGTGTTTTCCAATTCGCCAATAATGCGTGCCTGCACGCTCATGCTGTCTTTGGCGTATTCGCGGTTGGCTTCGGCCTGGGTGCGCACGCGTTGCAGTTCGGCGGCGCTGATGCCATTTTTGGCAATGGCGGCAATGTCGCTTTGCAGGGCGGCTTGCAATTGCTGCGTGCTCACGCCTTTGGCCGGATAGCCCATCAGCACAAACAGATTATCAGTGCGGGTGAGCATATCGTAATCGGCGCCCACGGCTACCGCCAGGGGCTGCTGGCGCACCCAGTTTTTTTGCAGCCGCGCGGTGCCGTCGCCCGCCAATACTTCATACAACACCGATAAGGCATACGGCAGCGTGTCGTCTACTTGGCGCAAGCTGGGCGCGCTGTACACCACCGACAACATTGGTAATTCGCTGGGCGCACTGGTTTGCGCCCGCGCGCCGCGTTGCGCCGCCGCTTCGCTGCCGGAATGGCGCGATGGCAGGGTTTGGGCGGGCAGATGGCCAAACAGCTGGCGCACGGTGTGCAGGGTTGCTTTGGCGTTCACATCGCCCACAATCACCAGCGTGGCGTTGTTGGGCGCATACCATTGGCGGTACCAGTCGCGCAAATCCGCCGCTTGCAAGGTGTTGAGGTCGGCCATATGGCCGATGACCGGCGCGCGGTTATAAGGCTGCCTGAACGCGGTTTGATTCATCAGCTCCCACAACTTGCCGCTGGGGTTGTCTTCGGTGCGCTGGCGGCGCTCTTCGCGAATCACCTTCATTTCATTATCGAAGTCGGCATTGCTGAAATTCAGATTGGCCATGCGGTCGGCCTCCATCGCCAGCACATCGGCCAAATGCCGCGCGGCCACGGTTTGGTGGTATACGGTGACTTCGCGGCTGGTGTAGGCGTTGTCGTTGCCGCCCCACGCCGCCACCTTGCGCGAAAACTCACCCGCCGGTACGCTGTCGGTGCCTTTGAACATCATGTGTTCCAAGGCGTGGCTTAAGCCGGTTTTGCCGCTGTGTTCGTCTTGGCTGCCCACCCGATACCACAGCTGCGACACCGCCACCGGCGCGCGCGCGTCTTCTTTCACCACCACCTTCATGCCGTTGTCGAGCGTGGCCGACAGCGTTTGCGCCTGCGCCAACGCCGCACTCAAGGCCGCGGCTGCCAACCAAATCCGCTTTGCTTTCATTTACTCAAACCTTTATCGGTGCGTTACAATAGCGGCCAATCATACCTGCCGCCCAGCCGTGAAGCATACCCTTTCAGGCAGCCTGAAACAATCACCACGCGGCCAAACCCAGCCAAGGATACCGCCATGTTCGGATTTTTCAAAAAAAAGAAACCCGCCGCCGATGAAGTTGATTTAAGCAAAATCAAACCGCAGCCCTACGACAACGAATACCGCGACGACGAGCCGGAAGAAGTGGTAGCGCCGCTCACCGACAAGCAAAAAGCCTATATCGACGCCCACCAAAGCGGCAATCCCATCAGCCAATTGGTGGCCGACACCATCGACGACGATGCCGAGCTGCCGCCGCCGTTAAGCGACAACACCGACAACGACACGCAAAAAAAAAAGCCCCTTGAAGTAAACACCCCCGCGCAGCCCGCTGCCGCACCCGTTGCCGTTAATTCGCCTGCCACACCCGAACCTGCTGAGCCGGCAAAACAAGGCTGGGCGGCACGCCTGAAGCAAGGCCTGAGCAAATCGCGCAACCACATGAGCAAATCGCTGGCGGGCGTGTTTGGCGGCGGCAAAATCGATGAAGACCTCTACGAAGAGCTCGAAACTGTATTGCTCACCAGCGACATGGGCATCGAAGCCACCGAACACCTGCTTGCCGACGTGCGCCGCCGCGTCAGCCTGCGCGGCCTGAGCAATGCCGACGAACTGCGCGGCGCCCTCAAAGACAGCCTCTACGAACTGCTCAAACCGCTGGAAAAACCGCTCACGCTGCCTGAAAACCACGCCCCCGAAAATAAAACCCCCTTTGTGATTATGATGGCCGGTGTGAACGGCGCGGGCAAAACCACCTCCATCGGCAAACTGGCCAAATACTTCCAAACCCAAGGTAAAAGCGTGCTGTTGGCCGCGGGCGACACCTTCCGTGCCGCCGCGCGCGAGCAATTGCAGCAATGGGGCGAGCGCAACCACGTTACCGTGATTTCCCAAGCCTCCGGCGACTCCGCCGCCGTGTGTTTCGACGCCGTGGAAGCGGCCAAAGCCCGCGGCATCGACATCGTACTGGCCGACACCGCCGGACGCCTGCCCACCCAATTGCACCTGATGGAAGAAATCAAAAAAGTGAAGCGCGTGCTGCAAAAATCCCTGCCCGCCGCCCCGCATGAAATCATCCTCGTGCTGGATGCCAACATCGGCCAAAACGCCATCAACCAAGTGGCCGCCTTCGACGACGCCTTGGGGCTCACCGGCCTGATTGTGTCCAAACTGGACGGCACCGCCAAAGGCGGCATCCTCGCCGCCCTCGCTTCCACCCACCCCGTGCCCGTGCGCTATATCGGCGTGGGCGAAGGCATCGACGACCTACGCCCCTTCGACGCGCGCGCCTTTGTGGATGCACTGCTGGATGAAGCGGCTTAAACCATTTTTGACATCGGCCGCTTTTTTGGCCGCATCAACAGCCAGCTGCTACAATCATTTCGCGTGGGCCAATCTATTTCTCCACGCAGGCTGACTTAAGCACCCGTCAATTTCGCGTTGTTTTATTCACTACAACAGGAGTATAAAAAATGAAAAAATCCACCCTTACCTTGTGCGGCATGGCCGCTGTATTGGCGTTGTCGGCCTGTAAAAGCCCCTCGGGCGCGCAAACCGTAGCCACCGGCCAAAGCACCGACAGCGGCGCCTGCCGCTTTGTGCGTGCCGACACCAGCGGCAAAGGCAAAAACGAAGCCTATATGTGCTCGGCCAGCGCCGCGTTGCGCTCGGCAGAAGCCAAAGAAGTGCTCAATCCCGACATCCGCGTGAGCTACGGCAGCGCCGGCGGCAACCTAACCTCGCGCCAAGTGGCCAATGCACGCGGCAAAACCGCCGAAGAAACCTGCCAACGCGCCTTCTTGAGCACCATCAAACGCTTCCAAACCACCGCCGCACAACAAGGCAGCAAACACATCCGCGTGAGCAGCTATTTCGATAAACGCACCGTGGGCGGCGACCAATACGAATGCCATATCGGCACTTGGAACAGCCGTGTGGTGTTGCGCGGCGGGGTGTAAGTAGCTGACAGCTGCTGCTTAAATCAAGGCTGCCTGAAACATAAGCAGCAATCGCTTTTCAGGCAGCCTCTAACTTTCTGATTTTATTTTTGTGGAAATGCACTGCATGATCCGTTTCGAACAAGTTTCCAAAGCCTATCCCGGCGGCCACCATGCGCTGAAAAACCTCAGCTTCAATATCGGCAAGGGCGAGATGATTTTTATTGCCGGGCACTCCGGTGCGGGCAAGTCTACCGTGCTCAAGCTCATCAGCGGCATCATCAAGCCCAGCGGCGGCAGGGTGTGGCTGAACAAGCAGGATTTGGGCACGCTCAACGACAATCAACTCGGCTTTTTGCGCCAACACATCGGCATTGTGTTTCAAGACCACAAAATTTTGTTCGACCGCAATGTGCTGCAAAACGTGTTGCTGCCTTTGCGCATCATCGGCTACAACGGCCGCCAGGCCGAGCACCGCGCCCGTGCGGCAATTGAAAAAGTGGGCTTGGGCGGGCGCGAGCTGGCCGACCCGGTTACTTTGTCCGGCGGCGAGCAGCAGCGGCTGTGTATTGCCCGCGCGGTGGTGCACCAGCCCAGCCTTCTGATTGCCGACGAGCCTTCGGCCAACCTCGACCGCGCCTATGCGCTGGACATCATGGAATTGTTTAAAACCTTTCACGAAGCGGGCACCACGGTGATGGTGGCCGCGCACGATGAAAGCCTGATGGCCGACTACGGCCACCGCATTATCCGTTTGCAACAAGGCAGCCTCTACGCATGAATTCCTACCTCTCCCTGCACACCGAAGCCGCACTGAGCGCCCTGAAGTCTTTATTCAGGCAGCCTGTGGCCACCTTGCTGATTTTGCTGATGCTGGCAATTGCCATGACCTTGCCGCTGGCGCTGTATCTGGGGGTGCAAAGCAGCCAGCAGGTGCTGGGCAAACTCAATGAAGCGCCCAAAATCACCCTGTATATGGAGTTGAGCGCCGACACCGTGGACACACTGGCGGTGGAAAACCTGCTCAAAGAAGACAGCCGCATCGACACACTGGCTTTTGTAGACAAACAAACCGGGCTGGCCGAGCTGCAACAAAGCATGGGCGGACAAGACTTGGTGTCGATGCTGGACGAAAACCCGCTGCCGGATGTGTTTGTGATTACCCCCAAAACCGCAGCGCCCGCCGAATTGGCCGCCTTGCAAGCCGATGTGGGTAAACTGCCGATGGTGGAAAGCGCCAAGATGGACGCTGAATGGATGCAAACGCTGTATCAAATCAATGATTTTGTGCGCAAAGTATTCTGGTTTTTGGCCTTTACGCTGGGCGTGGCCTTTGTGCTGGTGGCGCACAACACCATCCGCCTGCAAATTTTGGGGCGGCGCGAAGAAATCGAAATCACCAAGCTATTGGGCGCACCGGCTTCATTTATCCGCCGCCCGTTTCTGTATCTGGCTGCTTGGCAAAGCTTGCTGGCCGCCGCCATCAGCTTGGCGCTGTGCGTGTGGCTGGTGCGCGCCAGCCAGCCCTTGGTGGAAGCCATCTTCAAGCCCTACGGCATCAATCTGAGCTGGCGCTTTTTTACCCTGCCGGAAACCCTGCTGGTGCTGGCGGTGGTGTGCGGCTTGGGCATCGCCGGTGCTTGGCTGGCCACACAACAGCATTTGCTGCATTTCAAGGCACGGCGCTAAGTTAACAGGCACAGCAGATTGTGCTATTGCATCCAAAAACAGCCGCCACTCCGATATCGGGTGGCGGCTGTTTTTGGATAAATCTTTCCAATTCATACCCATTCTAAAAATAACCTTATACCAATTCGAAAAAATAAGATTCATAGGATGCGCCTTGGCGCATCAAACTTCAAAATCATCAAAGCCGATGCACCAAGGCGCATCCTATGCCGTATTTTATGTCTTTAATAATTTAAGGTTATTTTGAACTGGTATCAGAAGGGCATTCAAATCTCTGTTTTTTCGGTTTAAAGGCTGCCTGAAAACACACTCTGCACAACCCAAACCTTCAGGCAGCCTTGTTGGCCGTTAATGCCCGGCCGGAATCTTATCCGCCCAATAATAAAAACGGATTGGCACCAGCCCGTTGATAACCGCCCTCGCCCACCAGAATATCCAGCCCCAGTGATGCCAAATCATCGGCCAGCGGGTCGGCATATTGCTGTTTTTCCAAGCGGTAGAGTTTGCGGTAGCTGCGGCACACATCACAGCTCTCTGCCTTGGCCGCCAGCAACGGCGCCACCTGCGCCACCGCTGCATCGATGTCGATTTCCTGAATGGCCATGCCGCCGCTGCTGTCGCAAGTGGGGCATTTGGCACGCAGCGCGTTCCAGCGGCTATTGCAGTGCGGGCAGTGCATATAACGCAAGCCGGCCAAATCACCGCTGGCAAACACCACGCTGCCCACCGCCTCGGTGCCGCAGCAAGGACAATGGGTGCGCTCTTGCACCGGCGGCACCGCATCTTCAAGCAACTGTGCCGCCCATGCCGTCCAAATAATTTGCAGCGCCGCCTGTACCCACACCGTAGCGGCTTGTTCTTCCGGCGTGCTGCTGCCGGTGAGTACACGCGATGCCAGCGCTTCGGCAGCGGCGCGCGGCAAGGCGGCCAGCGCGTTTAATTCGGCCTGCACGTTTTGAGGCGCTTGCGTGCCGACTTCGGCCAGTAAGCCAGCCAACACCACGTAAAAATCGGCGGGCACTTCGCCCAATGCCGCTTGCGGCAGCACGGTGTGGCCCTGATGCGTGGGCGGCAGGGCAAAAACATGCTTGGCCGCTACGGCCTGCTGCGCTGCCGCCAGTTTGCCCAATAAAGCCAAGTAGTCGCGCCATTGGCTGTTTTCAGCTGCGGCCAATTCTTGAAAGCGCACGCTGCGCTGTGCAAACACATCGGCAGCGGGCGCCAGCCAAAACGGGGTGTGAAACAGGCCTTTTTCGATGGCGGCAGCGGGGTTGGCAGGGGTGTTCATTGCATTCCTTGTGGTGTATGACTGCCCGGCAGCAATCAAAATAATACCAATCCTAAAAAATAACCTAACTGCGTTGGCTCGCCTTGCCGTACTACTTGTACTGTTTGCGGCTCGCCGCCTTGTTATCTTATTTTTTAGAATTGGTATAAAGGCTGCCTGAAAGCCTAAAGCGTTCAGGCAGCCTTGCTATATTTATATCAAATTCAAATACCAACGCCGCATCAATATACCACCCATTGCGGCCGGCTATAAATACTGCATTGCGTTGGCCGGGCAAAACCCACCAGTGTGATGCCAGCTTGCTCGGCCAGCCGGGCAGCCAGCGCCGTGGGTGCGGATACGGCCACCACGCAGCCGATGCCGAGCATGGCGGCTTTGGCCACCATTTCATAGCTGGCGCGGCTGGAAATCAGCACAAAGCCTTGTTGCCAATCCACGCCTGCTTGCGCACCGTGGCCGAGCAATTTGTCCAGCGCATTGTGGCGGCCCACGTCTTCAAACAGCCGCACGATTTTGCCGCCGCAAACCCAAGCCGCACCGTGTACCGCACCGGTGTGGCTGCGCAAAGGCTGGTGGCGGTGCAAATCGGCCACGGCGGCTTGAATATCGGCAGCTCGAATCGGCTGGCTGCGCAGCACTTGGGGCACATCGGTTTGCACGGCGGCGAGGCTGTCGATGCCGCACAAGCCGCAGCCGCTGCGCCCGCTGATGTTGCGACGGCGTGCTTTGAGTGCCTGAAAACGTTCGGAGGCGATGTCCAGATGCACTTCAATGCCGTTGCAGCCTGCTTGCACTTCGATGTCGTAAGCCTCACGCGCCTGCTGCAAAATGCCTTCACTCAGGCTGAAGCCCAATGCCAGCTCGGCCAACTCCGCGGGCGTGGCCATCAGCACCACATGGGCGATGCCGTTATACACCAGCGCCACCGGCACTTCTTCGGCCAGCATATCGCCGGTGTGGCTCAGGCCGGTGCCGTCAAGACGGCAAACGGCATGGGTTTGATAAATTTCTGCGTTCATGTATTGTTATTTTCAGGCTGCCTGAAAACCTTAGAGCCTGTTCACGATCTTTTTTGTAGCGGATTTTAGTGCAGAAACGGGTGCAGGCAAGGCAAAAAGCACAGCCAAAGCAAGCTTTGGCGCGCATTTTTAACGCAGCATGAGCCTGTTTATGCGCTGAAAGCAGCAAATAAAAGATTGTGAACAGGCTCTAAAAGCCATCCGGATTACGGCTGCTTTTTGCTTTTTTCATATTCTGCGTTTTTCGCCATCATTTCGCGATACCAGCGCGGATGGTGTTTTTTCGCCCAGTTTTGCGTGACCACGCCTTCCACCATCGCGCGGATGGTGCCTTTCACCCAAAACGCCGCATACACATGTACGATGATGCCGGCAATCAGAATCAGCGCCGCCCAAGCGTGAAACAGCAAGGCCAGGCGGATAACGGGAATCGGAAACAGCTCGGCAAAATAAGGCCGCCAAGCAATAAAGCCGGTGCACAGCAGCACCGCCATGCAGGCGGTCATCAGCCAAAACATGCCTTTCTGGCCGCCGTTATACTTGCCCACATCGCCGGTGTCGTGGCCTTTGAGCACAGTTTTCACCGATTTCATCCATTTGATGTCTTCTTTATCGATGAAATTGTGTTTCCAATAACGGAAAAACTGCACCGTAAAGCCGATAAACATCACCACGCCCACAAAGGGGTGGATGATGCGCGCCAGCTGCGGCGTGCCGAACACGCCGGTGAGCCAGAAAAAGGCCGGATAGAAAAACGCCAGGCCGGAAATGGCCAGCAACACAAAACACACCGCCACAATCCAGTGGTTGATGCGCTCGCTGCGCGTGTAGCGCTGAATCAGCTTTTCTTTCATTATGCGTCCTCCTCGCCCTGCAGGGTTTTGCCGTCTTGGCCGATTACCTCAGGCTCGTCTTCTTCCGGCTCGGCGGTGCTGGGGCCTACGGTGATGTAATGGAAAAAGCCGGTGAGTGCGGCGGCGGCAATGCCCACCGTAGCCAAGGGCTTGAGCAAGCCTTTCCACAACTTCACCGTCGGGCTGATGCTCGGGTTTTCCGGCAGGCCGTGGTAAAGCCCGGGCTTGTCGGCGTGGTGCAGCACATACATCACATGGGTGCCGCCCACACCCTCGGGGTCGTAAAGGCCGGCTTTTTCATAACCGCGTTTATTCAAATCGACAATGCGCTCGGCCGCCACCTGTTTCATGTCTTCCTTGGTGCCGAACTGAATGGCGCCGGTGGGGCAGGTTTTCACACAGGCCGGCTCTTGGCCCACCGCCACGCGGTCGGAGCACAGCGTGCATTTATAGGCACGGTGGTCTTTTTTGTCGATGCGCGGCACGTTGAACGGACAGCCGGAAATGCAGTAGCCGCAGCCGATGCAGTTTTCTTCATGAAAATCCACGATGCCGTTGTGGTATTGGATAATGGCGCCGGGCGAGGGGCAGGCTTTCAGGCAGCCCGGGTCGGCGCAGTGCATGCAGCCGTCTTTGCGGATAAGCCATTCAAGCTTGCCGTTTTCCTCCACTTCGCTAAAACGCATCACCGTCCAGCTTTTGGACGTCATGTCCATCGGGTTGTCGTACACGCCGTGGTTGGTGCCGATTTCGTCGCGGATGTCGTTCCATTCAGAGCAGGCCACCTGGCAGGCTTTGCAGCCAATGCAGGTGGTAACATCAATCAGTTTGGCCACTTCCATCGGCTGGCGCACGCCCGGCGGCGGGGTGATGCCGGCGGTGGCGGAGCGGCGTTTGATATCGAGTGATTGCAATGCCATGTGTGCGCTCCTTATGCTTTCTCGATGTTGACCAAAAAGGTTTTGTATTCCGGCGTTTGAGTGTTGCAGTCGCCCACAAACGGGGTGAGCGAATTCACAATAAACTGCTTCTCGCCGGAAACGTTTACCCAGCCGCCATGCAGCGGAATGCCGATTTGATGCACGGTTTTGCCGTTAATCTGCAAAGGCACCACACGCTTGGTGACCACGGCTTTGGCCTTGATCCAGCCGCGCTTGGAGCTCACTTTCACCCAATCGCCTTTTGCTATGCCTTTTTCTTTGGCCAGCGCTTCGCCGATTTCCACAAATTGCTGCGGCTGCGCAATCATCAGCAGCTTCACTGATTTGGTCCAAAACTGAAAATGCTCGGTGAGCCGGTAAGTGGTGCCCACATGCGGAAATTCTTCGTGCGTGCCGATGCGGTCTTTCACGCTGTCAAACAGGCGCATGGCGGGCGATTGCACCACTTTCGGGTGCAGCGGATTGGTGCCGATGGGCGATTCGAGCGGCTCGTAATGCTCGGGGAAGGGGCCATCCACCAGTTTGCGTGCGCAAAACAGGCGGCCAACGCCTTCTTCGTTCATGATAAACGGATTCATGCCCGAATCGGGAGCAGCATCGGCCTTGAAGTCGGCCACGTCGGCACCGGTCCATTTTTTGCCGTCCCAATGAATCAGTACGCGGTTGGGATCCCACGGCTTGCCGCTGGGGTCGCACGAGGCGCGGTTGTAGAGAATGCGTCGGTTGGCCGGCCACGCCCATGCCCATTTGGGCGTATTACCCAGGCCGCTGTCGGTGTTGTCGCGCCGGTCCATTTGGTTGCCTTGCTGCGTCCACGAACCGGAAAAAATCCAGGTGGCGCATTCGGTGCTGCCGTCGTCGCGCAATTGGGCAAAGCCGTCGAGCAGCTCGCCTTTTTTGCGCACAATATTGCCATCGGCGTCTTTGATGTCGGCCAGTGCATAGCCGTTAGACTCTTTCGCCATTTCTTCCGGCGTGGGGCCGTAAGGGTTTTCATAGCGCCAATGCAGCTTGGTAATCGGCTCCGGGGCGGTGCCGCCCTCTTTTTCATACATCTCTTTCAAGAGCATGTGCAATTCGCCCAAAATCTCCAAATCGGGCAGCGCTTCGCCGGGCGGTTTGGCACCGGGGTGGTGCCATTGCAGCCAGCGCGAAGAATTCACAATCGAGCCGGCTTCTTCGGCAAAACAAGGCGTGGGCAGGCGGAACACTTCGGTTTGGATGCTGGCGGTGTCTACATCGTGCGCATCACCGTGGTTTTGCCAGAAAGTGGCGGTTTCGGTGTCGAGCGGATCCATCACCACCATAAATTTCAGCTTGGAAAATGCCTCGGTTACACGATTGGCATCGGGGAACGAGCCTTGCGCATTAAAGCCCTGCACCAGCAAGCCGTTGATTTTGCCCTGATACATCAGCTCGGTCATTTGCAGCACGTCGTACATTTTGTCCCATTTGGGCAGCCAGTCGTAGCCCCAATTGTTTTCTTTGGTGGCGTTTTCGCCATACATCCATTTCAGGAAGCTGACAAAAAAGGCGGGCGTATTGCTCCAATAATTGAGCTGCCCCGGCTGTAAAGCTTTGGGGGTTTGCTTTTCCAGATAATCGGCAAAAGTGGGGTGGCGGAATTCGTTGGGCAGCACCAAGTAAGCCGGCAGCATGGTGGAGAGCAAGCCCAAATCCGATAAGCCCTGAATATTGGAGTGGCCGCGCAAGGCGTTTACACCGCCGCCGGACATGCCGATATTGCCGAGCAAAAGCTGCACCATGGCCATGGTGCGAATCATTTGCGTGCCGGTGGTGTGTTGCGTCCAGCCCAAGGCATACAGAATGGTGCCGGTTTTATTGGGCGCTGCGGTTTCGCCCCATGCTTTGGCGATGGTGAGGAAATCTTCTTTGCTGGTGCCGCACAGCGTGCTCATCATGTCCAGCGTGTAGCGCGAATAATGCTGCTTGAGCAGCTGCCAAACGCTGCGCGGGTGCTGCAAGGTGGGGTCGGTTTTGGCGTAACCGTCGGCACCCAGCTCGTAAAACCAGCTGTCGTTGTTGTATTGTTTTTTGCCGTCGTCGTAGCCGCTGAACATGCCTTCGTCAAAATCAAAACCTTCGGCCACGATAAAGCTGGCGTTGGTGTAGGCTTTGACATATTCCCACTGGATTTTGTCGTTTTCAATCAGCCAATTGATCAGCGCGCCCAAAAAGGCGATGTCGCTGCCCGAACGCAAGGGTGCATAAAAATCGGCCACGGCGGCGGTGCGGTTGAAACGCGGGTCGACCACATATAATTTGGTGCCTTTTTTCTTTTTCGCTTCAATCACCCATTTAAAACCCACCGGGTGCGCTTCGGCGGCATTGCCGCCCATCACCATAATCATGTCGGCATGCTGGATGTCGACAAAGGTGTTGGTCATCGCACCGCGGCCGAAGGTGGAGGCCAGCGCCGACACGGTGGGGCCGTGGCACACGCGCGCCTGTGCATCGGTGGCCACAATGCCCAGCGAGCGCATCCATTTTTGGGTGAGAATACCGGTTTCGTTGGATGAAGCGGAAGCGGTGAGCATGCCCAAGGTGGGCAGGCGGTGCACCGGTACGCCGTTTTCATTTTGCACAATCAGATTGGCATCGCGGTCGGTTTTGATGTGGCGGGCGATGCGGCTGAGGGCATCGTGCCAGGAAATGCGCTTCCATTCGTTGGTGCCCGGCTCGCGCACTTCGGGAAAATGCAGACGGTTTTTGCTGTGCACAAAATCCAGCAGCGAAGCGCCTTTGGGGCACAAAGAGCCGCGGCTCACCGGATGATCGGGGTCGCCCTCAATGTGGAAGATGGATTTTTTGGCATTTTTGGAGCCGTCGCCCAAGCTATAGAGAATGGTGCCGCAACCCACCGAGCAATAGGTGCAGTTGTTGCGGGTTTCCGAGGCGCGCAATAATTTGTATTGGCGCACTTCGGCCCAGGCGTTGGTGGGCATCATGCCCATAACCGCCAGGCCGGACGCACTGGCGCCCGCAGCGGTAACTTGGAAAAACTGCCGTCGGGTAACTTTCATGGTGGTGTTCCTGCGAATTGCCGGCCATGGCTTGATGATGGCCGTTTATTTTATGGGTTGCGCACGCGGCTGCCGTTTTACAAAGCAAAATCGAGCCGGTGGCTTTGTAATAAATTGTAAGTTATTTGTATAGCCATCGTCTAGTTAGGTTTGGGTATGCAAGCGGTTTTTTATATGTTTATGCTTATTCACTGAAGTGACACACCCGTATCAAGCGTCACTGTTGTTTAGGCTACCTGAAACACATAAATGGATTGCCGAATCCGGCTCGGCAATGATGGGTTTTACCTTTCAGGCAGCCTTTAATGTAATGAGTGCATAGCTTCAGTTATACCAATTCTAAAAAATAACCTAACTGCGTTGGCTCGCCTTGTCGTACTACTTGTACTGTCTGCGGCTCGCCGCCTTGTTATCTTATTTTTTAGAATTGGTATTATTCATATCCACAAAACCAAAATATAAAAAGGCTACCTGAAAACACAAAATGGTTTTCAGGCAGCCTTTGGGCATGATGGCCGCAATCCAATAAAGCGTTACTCACGCACCCAAATACGCCTCTTGTACTTTGGGGTCTTGCAGCAGCATATCGGCGGGGCCGGTCATCAGCATATTGCCGGAATCCATCACATAGCCACGGTCGGCGGCCTGTAGGGCGAGGTTGGCGTTTTGTTCCACCAGCACCACGGTCATGCCTTCTTTCGATACCTTGTCGATTACCTGGAAAATGGTTTCCGTGAGCACCGGCGACAAGCCCATGGAAGGCTCGTCTAGAATCAGCAGTTTGGGCTGGGTCATCAGTGCGCGGGCCATGGCCAGCATTTGCTGTTCGCCGCCGGACATGGTACCCGCCAACTGGTGCGCCCGCTCTTTTAAGCGCGGGAAAGTGGTGAAGGCATAATCAACACCGCGCTCGAAGTCGGCCTTGCTGTCGTGCAAGTAGGCGCCCATTTGCAGGTTTTCCACAATGGTCATGCGGGCAAACACGCCGCGCCCTTCGGGCACCATCACCAAGCCTTGCTTCACCCGATCCCAAGTGGGCATGGTTTTGATGGAGCGGCCGCGAAACAGAATATCGCCCTTCTTAAACGGCAATAAGCCCATCACGGCTTTGAGGGTGGTGGTTTTGCCCGCGCCGTTGGCGCCAATCAGCGTCACCAGCTCGCCCTCGTACACTTCCATACTCACGCCTTTAACCGCTTGGATACCGCCGTAGGCTACCTGTAAATCTTGGATGCTCAACAGCACCGGTTTGTTGTTTTCGGCTTGCATCAATGGCCTCCGCCCAAATACGCTTCAATCACTTTGGGGTCTTTGCGCACATTTTCAGGCAGCCCCTGTGCCAGAATTTTGCCATAGTCGAGCACAGTAAGCTCATCGCACAGCCCCATCACCAATTTCACGTCGTGCTCGATAATCAGGATGGTGACGCCGTCGGCACTGATTTTGCGCAACAGCCCGGTAAGCTCCACTTTTTCGGTGGCGTTCATGCCCGCCGCCGGCTCGTCCAGCGCCAGCAGTTTGGGATCGGTGGCCAGGGCGCGGGCGATTTCCAAGCGACGCTGGTGGCCGTAGGAAAGGTTGCGCGCCACATAGTCGTGATAGCGGCCGATGCCCACATAGTCGAGCAATTCCATGGCACGGGCGCGGATGGCTTTTTCTTCGTCGCGCACCGATTTAAAGCCCAAAATCGAGCCGAGCACGCCGCCTTTGGTGCGCACATGCCGCCCCACCATCACGTTTTCCACTGCCGTCATCTGCCCAAACAGGCGGATGTTTTGAAAGGTGCGCGCAATACCGGCCTTAGCCACTTCGTGCACGGCGGTGGGGCGGTAGGGCTGGCCTTCGAGCACAAATTCGCCCGCATCCGGCTCATACAGCCCGGTAATCACATTGAAAAAAGTGGTTTTCCCGGCACCGTTGGGGCCGATAAGCCCGTATACGGTATTCTTTTTTACTTCGATGCCTACGTCGGACAAGGCTTTCAAGCCGCCAAAGCTTTTATTCACCCCTTTAACCGACAGCATCACTGCATTGTTACTGCTCATTATGCGCTCCCTACACCACTGTGGTGGTGGCCACCGGTTTGTTGTTGATGTCGTCGTCTTTTTTGCGGCTGCGCTCCGGCCGCGGCCACAGGCCGCGCGGGCGGAACAGCATAATCAGCACCATGCACAAGCCCAAAATCAGCTGGCGCAAAATGGCGGTGTCAATAAGCAAGGTGCCGAACAGCGCTTGTTGCAAGGGCTCCACGGTAAAGCGCAGGAATTCCGGCAGCAGGCTGAGCAGCACCGCGCCCAAAATCACCCCCGGAATATGCCCCATGCCGCCGAGCACCACCATGGTGAGAATCACGATGGACTCCATAAACGAAAACGACTCCGGCGAAATAAAGCCCTGAAATGCCGCAAACATGGCACCGGCCACGCCGCCAAAGGTGGCACCCAGCGAAAACGCCAGCAGCTTCACATTGCGCACATTGATGCCCATGGCTTTGGCGGCAATATCGTCTTCCCGCAGCGCCATCCACGCGCGCCCCAAACGCGAAGCTTGCAGGCGGTAGCAGACAAAAATCGAGATGGTAACCAATGCCAAAAACAGGTAGTAATACAAAAACTCTTTAGTTAAGTGGATATTGCCGATGCTGATGGCGCGATCGAGCGGATGGCCGAACACGCTCACCGAGTCGATGCGGTTGATGCCGCGCGGGCCGTTGGTGAGGTTAAAGCCGTCTTTGCCCCAGTTGTTCATAAAGATGCGGATAATCTCGCCAAAGCCCAGCGTTACCAGCGCCAAATAATCGCCGCGCAGCTTTAAAATCGGCGTACCCAGCATAATCCCCGCAATCGCGGCCAGCATTGCCCCCAGCGGAATAATCATCCAATAGGAAAAATGCAGCCCATCAGGGAAGTGCTGCTGGAAAAAGGCGAAGTTATCAGTAAGGTGGCCGGAAGCCAGCAAGGCGGCAGCATAAGCGCCCACGGCATAAAAGGCGATGTAGCCCAAATCCAACAACCCGGCAAAGCCCACCACAATATTCAGCCCCAAGGCCAGCATGATGTAGAGCAAGGCCATATCGATGATGCGCACCCAAGTGGTGCCGCCCAGCTCTTTGGCCACAAACGGCAACACCGCCAACAGCGCAATGCACACGATAATGCCCAACAGCGATTGCTTGGGATTTAATTTATTCAG
Organism: Paralysiella testudinis; assembly: GCF_016894345.1. Taxonomy (GTDB): domain Bacteria; phylum Pseudomonadota; class Gammaproteobacteria; order Burkholderiales; family Neisseriaceae; genus Paralysiella; species Paralysiella testudinis. The sequence continues at coordinate 846,321 of NZ_CP069798.1, read as the reverse complement.
AAAAAACATGGTTTATCTCCTGTTACGGACTCAATACCAGGTCAGAAATACAGCCAACAAGGCGGCGAGCCGCAGGCAGTACAGTAGTACGACCAGGCAAGCCAACGCCGTTGGCGGTGTTTATGGCCAGGTATTAAGCGCGGTCCGCCACACGTTGGCCTAACAAACCGGACGGGCGGAAAATCAACACCACCACCAGCACCACAAAAGCAAACACGTCTTCGTATTCGGCGCTGATGTAGCCGGCACCCATCGACTCCACCAGCCCCAGCACCAAGCCGCCCACCAGCGCGCCCGGAATATTGCCGATGCCGCCCAGCACTGCGGCGATAAACGCCTTCATGCCGGGAATAAAGCCCATGTAGAAATGCACTTTGCCGCCGTAGTTGGTGGCAAACAGCACCCCGGCCACCGCCGCCAGCGCCGCGCCAATCATAAAGGTGGCCGAAATCACTTTATTCGGGTTCACGCCCATCAGCGCGGTCACGTTCACGTTTTCGGCAGTGGCGCGCATGGCGCGGCCTAATTTAGTGCGGTTCACCAGCACAAACAGGCCGCCCATCATCACAAACGACACCACCACAATGATGATTTCACGCATGGTTACGCCCACATTGCCAAACAGATTGATGCGGTCGGACGGCAGCACTTCGGGGAAGGGGAAATGCTCGCGCCCCCACACCAGCATGGCCAGCGCCTGCAAAATAAACGACATACCGATGGCGGTAATCAGCGGTGCCAGCTTGGGCGCGTGGCGCAGCGGGCGGTAGGCCAGGCGCTCAATCAAAAAGCTGGTAATCATGCAGGCCACCATGGCCGCCAGCATGGCAACCACCAGCGCCAAAATCGGCGACAAGCCCACTTTCAGCAAAATGGTGGTCATGGTCATCGCCACCATGGCGCCAATCATAAACACCTCGCCGTGGGCAAAGTTGATGATGCCCAAAATCCCATAAACCATGGTATAGCCCAGCGCAATCATGGCGTACAAACTGCCCTTGATAATGCCGTTAATCAGCTGCTGGAAAAATAAATCGAATGCGCTCATGGCAAACACTCCGCGTAATGCTGTGGCCGGCTGCCCGGCCAAGATATTGTTATGGCCGCGCAACACCGGTAAAAGCGGTGCCGCAGCGGCAGGTATCTTCAGGCAGCCTGAGTAACAGGAGGCTACCTGAAAAGCCCCGGTAGCAATCACCGGGGCTTTGGGTGGCAAACGCTTACTTCACAATCTCGGCCACTTCCAATTTGTCTTTCACTTCAAAAATGGAAATCGCACCGCCTTTGATGTCGCCCTTGTCGTCAAAAGCGATTTTGCCGATTAAGCCGTCGAACGACACTTTGGGCATGGCCGCGGCAATCGCTTCCGGATCAGTGGAATTGGCCAGCTTCATCGCTTCCACAATCGCAAACGTGGCGTCATAAGAGAAAGGTGAGTAAATTTGCACTTTCTGGCCGGGGAAGGCTTTTTCATAGTCGGTATTAAACTGCGTGCCCTTGGCCATTTGCGACAAAGGCATACCGGCTTGTGAACAAATCACGCCTTTGCCCGCTGCGCCCGACAATTCGATGAATTTATCGGTACAGGCGCCATCGGCACCCACCAGCTTGGCGGTCATGCCCAATTCGCGCATTTGTTTCACCAAGGTGGCTGCGGTGTCGTCCATGCCGCCCCAGAACACATAATCCGGATTTTTAGCCTTGATTTCGGTGAGCACGGCTTTGAAGTCGGTGGTTTTGTCGGTGGCGGCTTCGCGGCTCACCACGGCAGCGCCGCCGGCAGTGATGCTGCTGGCCACTTGGTCGGCCAAACCTTTGCCGTATTGGGTGGCATCATCCAGCACCGCCACATTTTTGCCGCCATGCGCCAGCATAAACTTGGCCAAAGCCGGGCCTTGTTGCGCATCGGTGGCCACCACACGGTAGGCACTCACCGCGCCTTTGGGGGTTTTGCTGCTTTTCAGGGTGTAATCCGGATTGGTGGACGAAGGCGATACCTGCACCAGGCCGTTGTTGGCATACACGGTGCTGGCTGGAATCGATACACCCGAATTCAAATGCCCTACCACGCCCACCACACCGGCATCCACCAGTTTTTGCGCCACAATCGGGCCTTGTTTCGGGTCGCCCGCATCGTCTTCACCCACCAGCGCCAATTTCACTTTTTTGCCGCCGATAACCAAATCGCCTTTGGCATTGATTTCCTGAATCGCCAAAGCCACGCCGTTTTCATTGTCTTTACCCATGTGGGCAATGCCGCCGGTTTTGGGCGCGCCGCTGCCGATTTTGACGCAGATTTCATCTGCCGCCAGCGTGCCGCAAGCCGAATTGTCTTTGGCTGAGGCCGAAGCCGCACCACTGGCGTCACTGGCTACTGCACCCTTATCGGCGCCGCCGCAAGCCGCCAATCCCAACGCTGCTGCCAAAGGCAGGATACGAAAGAGTTTGTTCATAAAAATTATTCCTCGAAATACCCGATTTCAGTTTGATAAATACGGCAATAAGGGCGCGGTACCGATTACAGGCAGAATCGCCCAAAGCCAGAAAGGCCATAAAGACGGCGCGATTATGCGACTGCCGCCAAGGAAAAGCAATATGCCGTTTCATAAAATTGAAATATTCCTTCAAACCGATTAAAACGGCCAATTCAATCTAATTTATTTACAAATAAACAACAAAAAAAGCCGCCATTTCAGGCAGCCTTGCAGATGCAGAAAAATACATCAAAAAAATGCGCAGTAAGCACTTAAAATCACATCACCATGAATGAAACAGCCACATTTAAGCCCCAACAGCAGGCAATTGCAGCCAACGTGTTTTTGCCGATACATCAGCGTTTGCATCAGCAATGCCCACAACTTATCTTAACGTTATCCATACACATGCCGATATCATGGCCCAAAATAGGATTGATTGCCGCTATAATGGCCATGATTTCCATCCATCACCCTCTAAAATCGCCATGACCACCACCGATATCCCCATCCGCTTCGACACCCTGCCCACCGCCAACGGCCAACACCTCGGCATCGCCACGCTGTGGTCAGAAAAATCACTCAACGCCTTAAGTTTGGAGATGATCCGCCCGCTAGCGGCACAATTGCAGCAGTGGCACGATGACAACAACATCGCCGCCGTGCTGCTGCGCGGTGCCGGTGACAAGGCGTTTTGCGCCGGCGGCAACATCCGCCAGCTATACAACAGCATGTTGGCACACCCCACCCTGCCCAACCCCGCCGCCGTTGATTTTTTCGGCCACGAATATGCGCTCTACCGACAAATGCACATGTATGCCAAACCAATTGTGCTGTGGGCCAGCGGCATTGTGATGGGCGGCGGCTTGGGGCTCACCGCAGCGGCCAGCCACCGCATTGTTACCGACACCACCCGCATGGCGATGCCGGAAATCACCATCGGCCTTTATCCGGACGCAGGCGGTTCGTGGTTTTTGCAGCGCATGCCCGCCAAATCGGGGCTGTTTTTGGGGCTTACCGGCATCCCCTTTAATGGCCGCGATGCCATCATCACCAATCTGGGCGACTACGCCATGAGCGCCGATGCCTGGCCGCAACTGCTGGCCGCGCTGCAACAAGCCGATTGGCAAACCCATGCCCGCCACAACCACGCCATTGCCAGCCACACCCTCAACACCCTGCACCAACCGCACAGGCTGCCTGAAAGCCAGCTGTTGCCGCATTTGGAAACCGTGCACGACATCCTCAACGCCGGCGACATCCACGCCGTAGACGAGCGTCTGCGTGCCGGCTTTAGCGACCCGTGGCTGCAACGCGCTGCCGACACCTACAGCCAAGGCTGCCCCGCCACTGCCGCGCTCACCTGGCGCCTATTCGAGCGCGCACGCCACCTGTCCTTAGCGCAAATTCTGCATATGGAGCTGATTGTGTCGCTGCACTGCTGCCACAATGGCGACTTCCAAGAAGGCGTGCGTGCTTTATTGGTAGACAAAGACAAACAGCCGCGCTGGACCCGCAGCTTGGCCGAATGCAGCCCGGCCTATATCGACAGCCATTTTGTCAGCCCGTTTGCGGCAGGCGAACATCCTTTTGATGCTTGGCTGCGGCATTAAACTGCCCGTTTTTCACATTGCCGTTTGCAATGGGGCAAATGAATACAGAAGATACACATGCACTGAAGTAACTGAAATTACCCATCTATAATCCATTGTCATTATTATTTTGTTTAGGCTGCCTGAAACCGTTTGCTGGTGCAAAGCTGTGTTTCAGGCAGCCTTTCTGATATTATTTGTGTTATATCATTACAAAAATAAGCCACAAGCATACCATAGCGGTATTCTGCTGCCCACTCATCGCCACTTATATCGCTCTGCCAGAACCACAGACCAATGGCCGCACTACAATCACTACATCGGCCTAATCAAATCAGCAATTATCTTAATAAATGATTGCAAATAACAATAATTCGCATTATTATGCAAACCCTATGATAAGCGACCGCATCTTAAACCCCACCGTCATTGCCGTGATTGGCGGCCTGCATGCCTTGTTGTTGCTGGGCGCATGGCAGGCCACACCGCCGCAATTGGCCCTCAGCACCGACAGCCTCAGCTATGTGGATTTGTCCGGCTTCTCGCAGGCCGGTGCCGCCACCACTCAGCCGCCTGCACCACCCGCTCAAGCACAGCCCAAGCCCAAACCGCCGGAAAAAGCCAAGCCAGTATTAAAGCCGGTTATCAAACCCGCGCCGCGCAATGATGTAGCGGCAGTGAAGGAGCAAGCCAAGCCGCAGAAACAACCGACCGAGCCAGTGAAACCCACTGCCGAAAACAAAGCCAACCATGCACAGGGCCAGCCGGGCAGCGCTGATGGCGGCGCGGCCACCCAAGGCGGCGGCCAAGGCAGCGGCAGCAGCCAAAACAACGGCGGCAACAGCGGCGGCTCTTTGGTGCCGCCCACCCATATCGGCGGCCATTTGGGCAACCCCAAACCGCCCTATCCGGCTTTGTCGCGCGAAAACGGCGAACAAGGCAGCGTGGGCTTGCGCGTACAGGTGAGTGCCGACGGGCGCGCACAAAGCGTGGCAGTAGTAAAAAGCAGCGGCTATCCGCGCCTGGATCGCTCGGCCAAAAATGCGGTGGAGCGCTACCGTTTCAGCCCCGCCACCCGTGGCGGCGTACCGATTGCCTATAGCTATACCTTTGCGATTAACTTTAGTTTAAAAGAGCGCTAGAGCCTGTTTCTAAGCTTTCAGGCAGCCTTTTAGCCATTGATTTTTGATTTTGATTTTATTACTCACCCCAAACGGACAAACAACATGAATTTAGGACTGGTATTTGAACAAGGCGACGGCGTATTGATTGCCGTGTTTCTGGCCTTGGTGCTGATGAGCATCATCACCTGGGTGGTGATTGTGCTGCGCGGCCTCAAGCTGTGGCAGGCCAAACGCGGCAACCGCCAGGCACACGAGCTGATTTGGAGCGCCACCGATGTGGGGCAGGCCGCCGCACAAGCACGCATTGTGGCCTCGCCCATCAGCGATTTAACCCTTGCCGCCGTTGATGCGCAGCAACAATACCGCCGCGCCCACGGCCAACAACTGGCCGCTGCCGTGCCGCTAAACGACTATCTGGTGCGCCAAATCCGCAACAGCATGACGCAAATTCTGCGCCGCTTCGACGGCGGCCTCACCGCCCTGGCTTCGATTGGCGCCACCGCGCCGTTTATCGGCCTGTTCGGCACCGTGTGGGGCATTTACCACGCCTTAATCAACATCAGCCACAGCGGCCAGATGAGCATTGCCGCCGTGGCCGGCCCCATCGGCGAAGCGCTGGTGGCCACCGCCGCCGGGCTGTTTGTGGCCATTCCCGCCGTGCTGGCCTACAACGCCTTTGTACGCGGCAATAAAACCCTGGCGCAAGACATGGACAACTTCGCCCATGACCTGCACGTGCAACTGCTCAACGACAAGGACTAAACCATGGCCTTTGGCTCAATGAACAGCGGCGATGATGCGCCGATGGCGGAAATCAACGTCACCCCGCTGGTAGACGTGATGCTGGTGCTGCTGATTGTGTTTATGATCACCATGCCGGTGCTCACCCACTCCATTCCCTTGCAACTGCCGGTGGCCGCCGCCCAAGAAAACCCAGCACAGCCCCAAGAGCCGTTGCGCCTGAGCATCGGCAAAGACGGCAGCTATCGGCTGGGCGAACAAGCCGAAAGCCTGCCGCAGCTGCAAGCCCGGCTGCAACAAGTCGCTCGCGACAATCCCGAAGCGGTGTTGGCCATTGCCGCCGACAAAGACGTGGCCTACGACCATGTGGCGCAAGCCCTGGCCGCCGCCCGCGATGCCGGTTTGCATAAAGTGGGCTTTGTTACCGAAGACCCCGGCTAATCCACCCTCTCCCAACAGAGCCGCACCCAAGCGGCCACACCACAAACCCCACTGCTCTTACCCTGCCAATCAAGGCTGCCTGAAAGGCCGCCCTTGGCTGCGCTCGGCCTTTTTCACCCACACCACACAAAGGGATAACCACCAATGAGCAACAAAACACCACCCATTGCCCACAAGCAGGCACGCAAGCACACCACCTTGGTAAGCGCCGGGCTGCTGGCCGCCGCCATGAGCCCAGCCATCGCCCATGCCGAAAGCGAGAGCCGCTTGGAAACCATCGAAGTCCAATCGGATAAGGTCATCCGCAGCGGCTACAAAGCGCCCAACACCACCATCGGCAAACGCACCCAAGATCTGCAAAACATCCCGCAAAGCGCCACCGTCATCAACCAGCAAGTGATGCAAGACCAAGCCACCACCGACTTGAAAGAAGCCTTACGCAATGCCGGCATCACCTTTCAGGCCGGTGAAGGCGGCCAAACCGAAGTGCCGATTATCCGCGGCATGCACGCCGGCGGCGATGTTTACGACGACGGCCTGCGCGGTGCGGCAGCACAATTCAATGCCGACACCTACAACACCGAGCGCGTGGAAGTACTCAAAGGCAGCGCCGCCGCCCTGTTTGGCCGTGGTGCCGCCGGCGGCGTAATCAACCAAGTCAACAAATCGCCCTATATCGGCACCGGCGGCGATTTTGCCGTGGGCTTGGGCACACAAGGCTTTAAGCGCATCACCGCCGATGTGAATTACGCCTTCAACGACGACATCGCCGTGCGCCTGAACGCCATGGGCGAAAATGCCGACAGCCGCCGCAAAATCGCCGAAACGCAAAAATGGGGCATTGCGCCGTCGATTGCCTTCGGCTTAAGCGGCGACACCCAATTTGAGCTGGCCTACAAATACGATGTAGAAAACAACCGCCCCGATTTGGGCGTACCCTATGTCACCACCGGAGATAAGCAAAAAATCGCTCCGGTGGCGGCGGTGGATCAATTTTTCGGCTACAACACCGACTTTGAAGACATCAAACGCAGCGCACTCACCGCCAAGTTTGATCATAAATTCACCGATAATATCAGCATCAACAACACCTTGCGCTACAGCAAAAGCGATTACGATTTGATGGTGTACGCACCGAGGATTCTGCGCGGGCAAGACAACGGCGACAACAGCATTGTCGGCCGCGCCCTCAACGGCATGAAAACCACCAAATACGATGCCAACACCCTCACCAACCACACCGATTTCAATGCCAAATTCGACACCGGCAGCCTGAAACACGATGTATTGGTGAACTTAGAGCTCACGCGCGAAAAACGCAACAACTACGGCATTGCCAATCTGCGTTTCTGGAACACAGACGGTACCGCCGCCAGCGCCAACCCCTACGGCTTTCACCACGGCGCCCCCAACGAGCGCTACCACTTCAGCCGTGATGTCGATAAATCCAGCGTGCTCACCACCCGCACCGTGGGCGTGGGCGTGAGCGATATTGTGGAAATCAGCCCGCAGTTCAAAGCCATTGCCGGCGTGCGCTTTAACCACATCAAAACCGAAAACAGCCCCACCAACGGCAGCGGCAGCCAAGCGCGCACCGACAATCTGTGGACGTATAACGGCAGCCTGATTTGGGATTGGATGCAGGGGCATAATGCCTACCTTACCTACAGCACCGCCGTTACCCCGGTGGCGTATCGCGTGAGCGGCCAATCCGATTCACTGGATCCCTCGCAGCTGGTTGCCGCGCCGGAAAAAACCCGCACCATCGAATTGGGCAGCAAAAACGCCTTCTTCGATGATGCGCTCACCGTAAACGCCGCCCTATTCCATACCAAAAAAACCCAGCAATACTATCGCGATGCCGGTTTTATTGATGATGTCACAGTGTATGGCTTAGACATGGAAGTGGCCGGCCGCGTAAGCGATAAATTAAACCTTATCGGCAATCTGGTGTGGGCCAACGGCAAAATGACCGCCACCGGCGACCCTGCCACCGAGCAGCTCAACGGCCACTTCCCCGAAGCGGCGGCCAAATTCACCGCCAATGTGTGGGGCAACTACCGCATCACCGACCACATTAACGCCGGTTTGGGCCTGCGCCATGTGGGCAAACGCTACACTCACAGCCGCGCCGCCGATGTGCAGCTGCTGCCCTCTTACACCGTAGCCGATGCGATGGTGAGCTACGAAAACAAAAACTACCGCGCCCAGCTTAATGTAAACAATGTGTTCGACAAAAAGCACTTCACCACCGGCCACCGCCAGCAAGCCATCCCCGGCGAACGCCGCGCCGTGGTGATGACTTTGGGTTATAAGTTTTAAAGCCAAAGGCTACCTGAAAACGGTGTGTACGCCGCATTTTCAGGTAGCCTTTATCTATCGAACTAATACCAATTCTACAAAATAAGATAACAAGGCGGCGAGCTGAAGACAGTACAAGTAGTACGGCAAGGCGAGCCAACGCAGTTGGGTTATTTTGTAGAATTGCTATAAACATTAAACACGCCGAAAGTACCTTATGCTGCTCCATATCGAAAACGTTCTCAGCGCCGATGAATTGGCGCATGCACAAGCCCTTCTGGCCGATGCGCCCTGGGCCGACGGCAAAATCACCGCCGGCAGCCAATCCGGCCAAGTTAAAAACAACCTGCAATTGCCACAACACAGCGAAGCCGGGCAAGCCTTGTCGCAGCTGGTAAAAGCGGCGGTGCTGCGCAACAGCACCTTTTTTTCCGCCACTCTGCCGCACACCGTGTTCCCGCCTTTAATCAACTGCTATCAACCAGGGCAGAATTTCGGCAATCACATCGACAACGCCGTGCGCAGCGACCCCTACAACGGCCAATGGGTGCGCACCGATGTGTCCAGCACCTTGTTTCTCAATAATCCCGACGACTACGACGGCGGCGAGCTGATTATCGAAGACAACTACGGCAGCCACAGCGTTAAACTCGCCGCCGGTGATATGGTGGTTTACCCCGCCACCAGCCTGCACCGCGTTACCCCGGTGCGCCGCGGCCAGCGCGTGGCCAGCTTTTTTTGGACCCAATCGATGATTGCCAGCGACGAAAAACGCACCCTGTTGTTCGATATGGATCGCGCCATCTCCACCCTACGCAGCCGCCACGGCGAAACCGAAGAGCTGGTGCTGCTCACCGGCACTTACCACAACCTGCTGCGGCAATGGGCGCAAATCTGATGTTGGATGTATAAAAAACCGCCACGGCAAATACCGTGGCGGTTTTAGATTTAGGCTGCCTGAAAACACAGCGGCGTTATGATTAGGCTTTTACCACCAGTGTTTTAGCCAACATATCCTGCAAGGTGCGGCGATTGTTGCCATCAAGGAAAATCATCACCAGCAACGCAATGGCAGCGCCAATGCTGATTAATACGCCCAAGAAAGGAATCATGCCCAATACCGTCAAAATAATGTTGTACACGATTTCACGCAGCAACACCGTGCCCACAAAGCCAGGATTGTCGCCCTCCAGTGTCACCACTTTGATGCCCAACAGTTTTTTGCCCAGCGATTGGCCGGTTTTGCTCATCAATATGGCCTGATAAATACCCCATGCCAACAACAACACGGCCGAGATGCCTATCCACATCACACCACTTTCGCCATTGCTGTCGCCCATCATGGCGGTACCAACAAACAACGGCACATACAGCACCATGGTAATCAGGCTGTTAATCAACACCGCGCCGATACGCTGCCACGGGCTGGCCAGCTCCACTTCGTTGTCTTGTATATCATTTTCCTGCACCTCCACTGCTGTGGATTGATATGCTTCGCGAAAATCCTGCATGTTACACCCTCCTTTGGCCATCAATGCCATTTTTAGTAAATTAAATTTGAACCAATACTGCGTTGGCTCGCCTTGCCGTACTAGCCGTACTGTCTGCGGCTCGCCGCCTTGTCTTGATTCAAATTTAATCCACTATACAAAAAAAGCAGCGTGCGTACACGCTGCCTGAATTGCTGATATTAACGAATCACGCCACGCTCAGACACGGCAAAAAAGTCTTTGAATACCGCCAGCTCCGGTGCGGTGTCGGCCAGCGCCACGATTTGTGCCCGCGCTTCTTCGTAAGGCAGGCCTTGGCGGTAGAGGATTTTATACACGTTTTTGATGTTGGCGATTTGCTCGGCGCTAAAACCGCGCCGCTTGAGGCCCTCGGTATTCAAACCGGCCGGTTCGGCGCGGTAGCCTGCGGCCATCACATAAGGCGGCACGTCTTTGTGTACCCCGGCGGCAAAGGCGGTCATGGCGTGTTCGCCGATAATACAGAATTGGTGTACCAGCGAATAGCCGCCCAGAATCACCCAGTCGTTGATGGTTACATGTCCGGCCAGCGAGGCGTTGTTGGCAAAAATGGTGTGATTGCCCACCACGCAATCGTGTGCCAGATGCACATAAGCCATAATCCAGTTGTCGTTGCCCACGCGGGTTTCGCCGATACCGGTAACGGTGCCGAGGTTGAAGGTGGTGAATTCGCGGATGGTGTTGTTGTTGCCGATAATCAGCCGGGTGGGCTCACCGGCGTATTTTTTGTCTTGCGGCACCGCGCCGAGCGAGGCGAATTGGAAAATGGTGTTGTGCTCACCAATGGTGGTGTGCCCTTCAATCACCGCGTGCGCACCGATGCTGGTGCCCGCGCCAATTTGCACATGCGCGCCAATCACCGTATACGGCCCCACGCGCACGCTGCTGTCCAGCTCGGCTTTAGGGTCGACGATGGCGGTGGAGTGAATCAAGCTCATACAGGGTCTTTCCGGGAATGAAGTAAAGTGGTCACGTTTTTGGCCTGCTTCAGCCAAGTATTTGGCCTAGCGGATACCGAAAAGTTCAGGCTGCCTGAAAGGCAATCTGCCGTGTGATTACATATCCACTTTACGGCGGGCGCACATAATCTCGGCTTCGGCAGCCACCTGGCCGTCTACTTTGGCCACTGCCTTGAATTTACCGATGTCGCGCTTTTGCGTCATCAATTCGATTTCAAAGGTGAGCTGGTCGCCCGGCACCACTTGGCGCTTGAAGCGCGCCTTGTCGATGCCAACAAAAAAGTAGATTTCATCATCTTGACGCCCACCATGGCTCACAATCGCCAGCGTACCCGCCGCCTGCGCCATCGCTTCGATAATCAGCACCCCCGGCATTACCGGAAAATCAGGGAAATGGCCCTGAAAAAACGGCTCGTTAACGGTCACGTTTTTAATCGCGGTGAGGCTTTTGCTGATTTCAAAATCCAGCACGCGGTCAATCAGCAAAAACGGGTAGCGGTGCGGCAGCAGTTTTTGCAAAGTACGGATGTCAAGCGGCAGTGAAAAATCCATGGCGTTATTCCTGTGTATCTGGCGTGTTCGGCGTTTCAGGCAGCGCCCGTGCCAGTTTTTTGATTTTCTTGTGCCATTCGTTTAAATGGCGCAGGTGCACGGCATTGCGCACCCAATCTTTATGTTGTTGCAAGGGGTAAGACGACGCATAATGCCCCGCTTCTTTAATGCTGTGGCTCACCAGCGTGCCGCCGCCAATTACGGTGTGGTCGGCAATGTGAATGTGGCCCACAAACATGGCCGCGCCGCCGATGATGCAGTAAGCGCCGATTTCGGTGCTGCCGGCAATGCCCACGCACGCGGCAATGGCGGTGTGGGCGCCGATTTTAACATTGTGGGCAATCTGCACCAAATTGTCGATGCGCACCCCGTGGCCGATTTCGGTATCGGCCAGTGCGCCGCGGTCGATGGTGGTGTTGGCACCGATTTCCGCATCGTCGCCAATCTGCACCGCACCCATTTGCACGATTTTATACCAGCAGCGGTTTTGCTTGTCCCAAGCATTGCCAAAGCCATCCGCGCCGATAACACAGCCCGAATGCAGCACCACCCGATTGCCCAAGCGGCAAGCGGCATATAAGGTAACGCGCGGATGCAGCAAGCAGGCTTCGCCAAGCACACAATCATTTTCAATCACGCAACCGGCCAACACACGGCAACCGGCGCCAATCACCACATTAGCGCCAATCACCACATGGGCGCCGATTTCACAATCGGGGGCAATGCAGGCGCTGGCATCAACCACCGCAGTGGGGTGAATACCCGGCAAGGCTGCCTGAAGCGGATGCAGTAAGCGCGCCACGCGGGCAAAATACAGATAAGGGTCGTCGGCCACAATCAAGCTGCGCGCGGCAGTAAATTCCGCCGCCATTTTCGGCGACACAATCAAGATACCGGCAGGGCTGGCCAAGGCATCGGCCTTGAATTTGGGATTGCTCAAAAAGCTGATGTCGCCGCTGGCGGCTGCGGCCAACGCAGACAGGCGCGACACCGCCACATCGGCACCGCGCCCTTCGCCACCCAAAGTGGCCGTGATTTCACTTAATAACCAGGATGTTTTCATCTTTCAGGCAGCCTGTTTATTTTGCATTCAAGGCTTTAATCACCACATCGGTAATATCAAACTGTTTATTCACAAAGATTGCATCTTGCAAAATCAGGTCGTAGCCTTCCTTGCGTGCCAAATCCACAATCACCCGATTGGCGTTTTGCTGCAAAGAGGCAAACTCCTCATTGCGGCGCAGATTGTAGTCTTCGGCCAGTTGCGCTGATTTCAGGCGGTATTCCCGATCCATGGCAATAAGCTTTTGCGCCTGCGCTTCACGCTCGGATTCGGCTACCTTGCCGCCCTCCAGCGCTTCTTTCAGGCGTAAGCCCTCGGTTTGCAGTTGCTGCAACTGGCTCTGCCGGGCAGCAAATTCCTTGTCCAGCGTTTGTTGAATCGCCTGCGCCTGCCGCGATTCCTGATACACGCGGCCGGTGTCGATAAAACCGAGTTTCTGCACGCCCTCGGCTCCGGCGGTGGCCGCCAAACCCAGCATAAGCGCCAGCAGCGTGCCTTGTAATAATTTCATCATCACCATCCTTGTGCCGCAACCGTTAGAACGTAGTACCCAATTGGAATTGGAACCGCTGAATTTGGTCTTCCGGTTTTTTCTTAATCGGATAAGCATAGCTGAACTTCATCGGCCCCAAGGGCGACAGCCAAGTGACCGCTGCACCGGCGGAATAGCGCAGCTCGTTGCTGAAGCTTGATTTGTGTTCACCCGTATAGGCGCCATTAGTGCCATTGGGATTTTCAGTACTATACGGAAGTGCATTATAAGTTTGTCCGTCCCACACACTACCGGCATCGGCAAACAGGCTTAAGCGCACGGTGCGCTGATCTTTGATGCCCGGCAGCGGAAACAGCAATTCGGCACCGGCATAAGCCTTGTAATTGCCGCCGTAGCTGCTGCTAGTGCTGCTGTATGAATTGTCGATATATTGGGTTTTGAATTTCGGCCCCAAGCTGCCGTTTTCATAGCCGCGTACCGAGCCTAAACCGCCGCCATAGAAATTCTGGAAGAAGGGCAGTTTTTTGGTTTTGCCGTAGCTGTTGGCATAACCGACTTCGCCGCCCAACATCAGGGTGAAATCTTTGCTTAAGGGGAAAAACCATTTTTGGTCGTGGGTGAGGCTGTAATATTGCAGGCCGCCACCGGGCAGGCCGCTGTCCAGATTCACACTAGTGCTATAGCCGCGCGTCGGCCACAGAGCGCTGTCGGTTTTATTGCGCCCCCAGCCCACATTGCCTTTGACAATCCAGTTGTTTTCACCGTTTTGGCTAACAAATTCCTGATAGCGCTGCGGCGGATTTTGATACAGCTTCACACCCAAGCGCTCCACACCAAGGCCGAAATTCACGCGGTCGTATTCGGTTACCGGCACGCCCATGCGCGCACCAATACCATAAGTATCGGTTTTGTAGCCCAAGCGGTTGCTATCTGATTTAGACGGATTGTAGCTACGGTAATAGATATCGTAGCCCAAGCTCACGCCATCCGGGGTGAAATAGGGATCGGTAAACGACAATGAAGCCTGTTTGCTCACCTTGGCGTTGGACACGCGGGCGCTCACCGATTTGCCTGTGCCAAACAGATTGTCTTGCGATACACCAGCAGACAACACCAAGCCGTCATTCTGCACCCAGCCGGCCGCCACTTCCAAAGAGCCGGTGGCACGCTCGTTCACCGACATAGCCAAATCCACCTGATCTGGCGTACCGGCTACCGGCTGCGCATCTATCTGTACATTGTCAAAATAACCCAACAACTCCACGCGTTCGCGTGAGCGCTGGATTTTGGATACATCGTAGGGCGCACTTTCCATTTGGCGTAATTCGCGGCGCACCACTTCATCGCGGGTTTTGTTGTTGCCACTGATGTTAATGCGGTTCACATATACTTTGCGATCCGGCACCACGAATAAGGTAAAGTCCACCACGCCGGTTTCGGGGTTGGCCTGCGGGCGCACATCGATTTGGCTAAACGCATAACCGGCCGAGCCCATGCGGTCTTGCATGGTTTTGAGGCTGTCCATCATTTTCGAGCGGTCGTACCAGCGGCCTTCTTTCATGGTGAGCAGTTTTTCCAGCTCGGCCTTGGGCACTTCGCGGGTATCGCCTTCAATCGCCACTTTGCCCCAGCGGTAACGCTGGCCTTCGTGCACATCCACCTTGATGGTTTGCGCTTTTTTGTCTTCACTCATCGCCACATCCACATGGGTGATGCGGAAATCAAAATAGCCGTTGTTTTGGTAAAAATCGTTGATGCTTTCCAAATCTTGGCGGAATTTGGTGTCGGAAAAGCGGTTGCTTTTGGAAATCCAAGTAAACAGACCCCCCTCGCTCAGCGACATCTGATTACGCAACTGGCGGTCGGAATAACGCTCGTTGCCATTAAATTCAATGTCGGTAATGGTGGTGGTGGGGCCTTCGTCGATTTTCACGTCCACCGCCACGCGGTTGCGCTCCAACCGGGTGATTTCCGGGGTGATACTCACCGAATTTTTGCCGCGGTTGCGGTATTCCTGCTGCAAACCAGCAATAGCCTGATTGAGTGTGGCTTGGTTAAACGAGCGCGATTGTCCCAAGCCGAAGGCATCCAGATTTTTACGGATGGCGTCGTTGGAAAGGGTTTTGCCGCCGGTCACGTTCAGGCTGCTGATTACCGGACGCTCCACCACGGTGAGCAACACTTGGTTGCCCAAAGTTTCCACGCGCACATCGTCAAAAAAGCCGGTAGCGTAGAGGTTTTTAATGATTTCTTCGCCCTGCACTTCGGTAAAGGTGTCACCCACCTTTACCGGCAGGTAATTAAACACGGTGGCCGGCTCGGTGCGTTGCAGGCCTTCCACACGGATGTCCTGAATGGTAAACGGAGCCGCTGCCAAGGCCACACTGGCATGGCCCAATGCCATTAATACGGCGGTTAAGTGTTTCAATTTCATGGTTTATCCAAATAATCGGGTGATATCGTTAAAAAACGCCACAAACATCAGCATCAGCATCATGGCAATGCCCAGCCGCAAGCCGATTTGCTGCGCACGCTCGCTTACCGGCTTGCCGCGCAGCCACTCGAAGGCATAATACAACAAATGCCCGCCGTCCAATACCGGAATAGGCAACAAATTGAGGATGCCCAAACTGACACTCACCAGCGCCAAAAATTCCACATAGCTTTGCAAGCCGATGGCCGCGGTTTTTCCGGCCACATCGGCAATGGTAATCGGGCCGGAAATATGGCTTAAAGAAGCCTGCCCGGTGAGCAGCTTGCCGAAAAACTGCAAGGTGAGCACCGAGTAATCCCAGGTTTTTTGCGCCCCCATAGCAAAAGCGGCGGCTACACCGGGCACATAACGATGGCGCACTTGGGCATCCCAAGCCTCATCGTTCATGGCGCCCACGCCCACGCGGCCGATAATTTGGCCGTTTACCACCGTAGAATCCGGGCGCAGCTCGGTTTGGTATTGGTTGCCGTCGCGCTCGTAGCTTACGGTCAGTTTTTGCCCGGCGCTGCGGCGCACTTTTTCTACCCAGCTTTGCCAATCAGCCACGCCTTCGCCGTCAATCGCCAGCAAAGTGTCACCTTTTTTCAAACCGGCTTTATCCGCCGGGCTGCCCGGCACTACTTCGCCGATGCGGTTGACAATTTTAAACGGCATCAAGCCGATAAAGCCGCCGCGCTTGGCCGCTTCGGCCGCTTGCGGCGTACCGGCAGCATCAATGACACGCTGTGCCGGCTGGCCATCATCGGTTTGCACCGCCACATTCACTTTGCCCGCATCCAGATTGAGCACCATTTCGGTTTGTGCCTGCCCCCAATCTTGCACCGGCTTTTGATTCACCGATTCAATGCGGTCGCCCGGCTGGAAACCGGCCTGTGCCGCAATCGATGCCGGCTCCACCATACCCACCCACGGGCGGATGTCGGTAACGCCAAAGCTGAAGCTGGCGCCAAACAGCACAATCGCCAGCACCAAATTGGTAATCGGCCCGGCGGCCACAATCGCCATGCGCTTGGCCGGATGCTGGCGGTCAAACGCGTAGGGCAAATCGGCCTCGGCCACATTGCCTTCGCGCGTGTCTACCATTTTAACGTAGCCGCCCAAAGGAATCGGCGCCAAACACCATTCGGTGTCGCCCACTTTCTTTTTGAAAAAAGGCGTGCCAAAGCCCACGCTGAAGCGCTGCACTTTCACCCCAAACAGCCGCGCCACGGCAAAATGCCCCAATTCATGCAGGCTCACCAAAATCAAAATGGCACTGATAAATGCAATAACGGTTAACAAATTAATCCTTCGTTGTTTAAATGCGCTCACCGCGTTTCAGGCAGCCTGAAGCCGCCACAAACTCAATCGTTCAATACCCGGAAATGGTTGCGCACCCATACCTGGGCGGCGGCGCGTACTTGTTGGTCTAAAGCCAGTAAATCTTCTAAAGCTTCAGCACGCTGGTGGCCATGGTTGTGCAGACAATACGCCACCAATGCGGCAATATCGGTGTAACGGATGCGTTTGGCCAAAAAGGCCGCCACCGCCACTTCGTTGGCGGCATTAAGCACACAAGCGGCGGCATTGCCCGCCTGCATGGCTTCGTAGGCCAGCTGCAAACACGGAAAACGCACAAAATCGGGGCGGCTGAAGGTGAGTGCGCCGACGCGCGCCAAATCCAGTTTGGCCACGCCGGTATTCAATCTTTCAGGCAGCCCCAAACAATAAGCAATTGGGGTGCGCATATCAGGCATCCCCATTTGCGACAGCACCGAGCCATCGGTATAGCGCACCATGCTGTGCACAATGCTTTGCGGGTGAATCACCACTTCCAATTGCGCGGGCGGAGCATTAAACAGCCAATGCGCTTCAATCAGCTCCAGCCCTTTGTTCATCATGGTGGCCGAATCCACCGAAATTTTCTGCCCCATGCTCCAATTAGGATGTTTCACCGCTTGCGCGGGGGTGATGCGGGCAAAAGTATTCAAATCGGTGTGTAAAAACGGCCCACCCGAAGCGGTGAGAATCAGCGACTCGACGCCGGCGGCAGCCAAATCGCCGTCAAATTTTTCAGGCAGCACTTGGAAAATGGCATTGTGCTCGCTGTCTACCGGCAGCAGCCGGGCACCATGTGTGCGCACGGTGTGCATAAACAGGCCGCCGGCCATCACCAAGGTTTCTTTATTGGCCAGATAAATGGTTTTACCCGCCTTGGCCGCAGCCAGTGCCGGCATCAAACCGGCAGCACCAACAATGGCCGCCATCACCGCATCTACTTCGCCGCTGGAGGCCACATCGCACAGCGCCTGCTCGCCAAACAGCACCTCGGTGGCCACCGCAGCGGCCTGCAAGCGGCTTTTCAGCGCCTGCGCCGCAGTTTCGTCAGCCACCACCGCATATTGCGGGCAAAACTGCTGGCATTGCTCGGCCAGTTTTTCCACTTGGCGATGCCCGGCCAAGGCAAACACACGGAATTTATCCGGATGGCGCGCCAGCACATCCAAAGTGCTCACGCCGATGCTGCCGGTAGAGCCCAAAAGGGTAAGGGAAACCATACTCATACAGAAACCACTTTCAGCGTAAACCACGCCAACAATGCCGCATACACGCTTAACACGGCGATGAGGGAATCGATGCGGTCGAACACCCCGCCATGGCCGGGCAAGAGCTGGCTGCTGTCTTTGATGCCGGCGGCACGTTTGAGCCAGCTTTCCAGCAAGTCGCCGCAAATACTCACGGCGGTGAGCACCACTGCCACCACCACGGTTTGCCACAAGGGCAGATTCACCGCAAACCAGTGGTTTTGTTGCAGCACCACCGCGTAGAGGGTGACACACACCACACCGCCGATGGCGCCTTCCCAGCTTTTATTCGGGCTGATGGTGGGCGCCAATTTACGCTTGCCGATGGCGCGGCCAACAAAATACGCCGCCACATCGGCCAGCCACACCATGCCCATCACCGCCAGTAAATAACCCGCAGCCGCCGTATTCGGACGCAAACTGATTAAGGCCAGCCAAAACGGCAGCAGCAGCAACCAGCCCAGCAATGCCCCCCACACATCGGCTTTAACCTTCCATTTGTATTTCAACCACAGCGGTACCAGCAGCAGCCAAAACACCAACACCAGCGCATGTTGCCACAGGCTGAAGCGAAAGCCGCTGTGATACAGATACAGGCCGCCGCAGAAGCTGATCACAAGATAAAGCGCATTTTGCCAGGCGCGCATATGACAGATGCGCGCATATTCCCACAAGGCCAATAAGGCAATCAGCCCGGCAAAGGCGGCCCACAAGCGCTCGCCGGCAAAAAACAGCATGCCAATCATCAGTGGCAGCAAAACCAGGGCGGTAAGAATACGTTGTTTCAACATAGGCTAGGGGCGCTGCTGTTCGGGCGGCAATTGTTCGGAAGTGCGGCCAAAGCGGCGTTCGCGGGCATGGAATGAGGCCATGGCTTGTTGCAAGGCTGTGCTGTCGAAATCCGGCCACAGCACATCGGTGAAATAAAGCTCGGTGTAGGCCAGCTGCCACAACAGGAAATTGCTGATGCGCTGCTCGCCGCCGGTGCGGATAAACAAATCCGGCTCAGGCATATTACCCAAGCACAAATGTGCACTCAGATTGTCTTCGGTCAAGTGCTCGGCGCCTTGCTGAACAGCTTTATTGGCTGCCTGAAGAATATCCCAGCGCCCGCCGTAATCGGCGGCAATGGTGAGCGTGAGGCCGGTGTTGGCGGCTGTTAGCGCCTCGGCGGCTTCAATACCGGCCACAATCTCCGGTGTAAAGCGGCTGCGGTCGCCCACTACTTGCAGGCGCATGCCGTTTTTGTGCAGACGCATCACCTGTTTTTGTAAAGACTGCAAAAACAGGTTCATCAAAAAACCCACCTCGTCTGCAGGACGGCGCCAGTTTTCGGTGGAAAAAGCAAACACAGTCAAATAAGACACGCGCAGCCCGGCGCATTCGGCAATCAGCGCTTCCAATGCCGCTAGGCCTTTTTTGTGCCCCATCACGCGCGGCAACAGCCGCTTTTTCGCCCAGCGGCCATTGCCGTCCATAATAATCGCAATATGGCGCGGCACATCGGCATGGGTCGGCACTGCTTGGGTGCTGCTTTTCAATACACGTCCTTTGTTGCTGTTTCAGGCAGCCTCTGATGCTACTGTGCGGCACGGCCGGTTTTAGATGGCCATCAAATCTTCTTCTTTGTGCGCCAGCAATTTATCTACTTCACCAATGTATTTATCGGTGGTTTTCTGAATATTTTCTTCGCCACGGCGCGCATCGTCTTCGGTGATGTCTTTGTCTTTCAGCAGGCGCTTAAAGTCGTTGTTGGCATCACGGCGCACATTGCGGATGGCCACGCGGCCGTCTTCGGCTTCGCTGCGTACCACTTTAATCAAATCGCGGCGGCGCTCTTCGGTGAGCATGGGCATGGGTACGCGAATCAAATCGCCCATGCTGGCCGGATTCAAACCGAGGTTGGAATCGCGAATGGCTTTTTCAATCGCGCCGGCCATTTTGCTTTCAAACGGCTTCACGCCGATGGTGCGTGCATCAATCAGGGTAACGTTGGCCACTTGGCTTACCGGCACCGGGCTGCCGTAGTATTCCACTTCCACTTGATCCAACAAACCGGCATGGGCGCGGCCGGTGCGTACCTTGGCCAAGTTGTCGCGCAGCACATCCAGCGATTTTTGCATTTTGTCTTCGGCGGTTTTTTGAATGTCGTTAATCATATTGCCTTCCTTAAAACGAATAGGTTCGGCAGCCCGTTAATCAGCAGGCTGCTGAACATGAATCAGCGCGCATACTACCTTATCTGGCCGGTGCTTCCAAGCATCCGAACGAATAAGCGGCCAGCCGTATCCTGCGGGCTGGTTTATACGTGTACCAATGTACCTTCATCCTCACCCGCAACCACGCGTTTGAGTGCGCCTTCTTTAAAGATGCCGAACACCACGATATTCAGTTTTTGCTCGCGACACAGGGCAAAGGCGGTGGCGTCCATCACTTTGAGGTTGCGGCTGATGGCTTCGTCGAAAGTAATGGTTTGGTAGCGGGTGGCCGCGGCGTCTTTTTTGGGGTCGGCGGTGTAAACGCCATCCACATTGGTGGCCTTGAGCATAATATCACAATTCATTTCCGCACCGCGCAGGGCGGCGGCGGTGTCGGTGGTAAAGAAGGGGTTGCCGGTGCCGGCGGCAAAAATCACCACTTTGCCCTCTTCCAGATATTGAATCGCTTTGGGGCGAGCATAGGTTTCGGCCACTTGCTGCATGCTCAAGGCCGATTGCACCCGCGCTTTAACGCCCACGGTTTCAAACGCTTCTTTCAAAGCCAAGGCATTCATTACCGTGGCCATCATGCCCATATAGTCGGCGGTGGCACGCTCCATGCCTTTGGCCGATTGCGCCATGCCGCGGAAAATATTGCCGCCGCCAATCACCACCGCCACTTCCACGCCCATGTCCACCACTTCTTTAACCTGGCCGACAATCTGCATAATGGTGTCGCGGTTGATGCCAAAGGCGTCCGGCCCCATCAGGGATTCGCCGGACAATTTCAATAAAACGCGCTGGTATTTGGGTTGGGTGCTCATGGTGTTGGCCTTTTGTCGGTTGGGTTGGGTTATACCAATTCGAAAAAATAACCTAACTGCGTTGGCTCGCCTTGTTATCTTATTTTTCGAATCGGTATTTGGTATTAGGAGTATGGTGCTTTTTCTTGAACAGACTGGTGAAATGCGATTTTTTCAGGCAGCCTCAGTCTGTTTAAAAAAAAGCACCCTGATTCAGCGTACCGAATCCAGAGTGCTTCATGGGGGTTGCCTGCTTACACTTTAGCAGCGGCAGCCACTTCGGCGGCGTAGTCCACCACTTTTTTCTCAATGCCTTCGCCCACATGGAAAGCGGCAAAACGCACCACTTCGGCGTTTTGTTCTTTCAAGAATTTTTCCACGGTTTGATCCGGATTGATCACAAAAGCCTGACCCAGCAAGGTTACTTCGGCCAAGAATTTGTTGACGCGGCCTTCCACCATTTTGGCCACGATGTCGGCAGGCTTGCCAGACTCTTTGGCTTGTTCGGTGTAGATATGACGCTCTTTTTCAATCACTTCCGCAGGGATTTCGTCTTTGGAAACGCTTTGCGGTTTGGAAGCGGCAATGTGCATGGCCACTTGGCGGATGGCTTGTTCGTCACCGCCTTTGTGCTCGACCATCACGCCGATTTTGGCGCCATGCATATAGGTTACGATGCCGTTAGCGGTTTCAAAACGCTCAAAACGGCGCACACTGATGTTTTCGCCCAATTTGGCAATCACGGCTTTGCGCATTTCTTCCACGGTTTGCCCATCGGCGGTTTTCACGTCACCCAAGGCGGCCACATCGGCAGGGTTGCCGCTCACCACGGCTTGCGCGGCGGCTTTGGCAAATGCCAGGAAGCTTTCGTCTTTGGCCACAAAGTCGGTTTCGCAGTTGATTTCCACTACGGCGCCCACATTGCCTTCCACCACAGAAGTAATCACGCCTTCAGCAGCAGTGCGGCCGGCCAGTTTGCCTGCTTTGGCACCGGATTTGATGCGCAGGATTTCTTCGGCTTTTTCCATGTCGCCATCGGCTTCCACCAAGGCTTTTTTGCATTCCATCATGCCCAGGCCGGTGGCGGCGCGCAGATCGGCAACCATTTTTGCGGTAATTGCAGCCATTTATAGCTCCTTCAATATATCTATAATAAAGTTTCGTTTTCAGGCAGCCTCAGATAAACACAAGGCTGCCTGAAAAAATATTATGCCAATTCTATAAAACAAGATAACAAGGCGACGAGCCGCAGGCAGTATAGATATACGACAAGGCGAAGCAACGCAGTTAGGTTGTTTTATAGGATTGGTATCGGTATAAAAAAGGGGCTTAACGCCCCTTTATCCTTGCCTGCCTTATTCGGCAGCGGCGCGGGTTTCTTCAGCGGCCTGAGCGGCTTGCACCACTTCTTGCAAAGACTGGGCTTTGCCTTCCAGAATCGCATCGGCAATACCGCGGCAGTACAGGCGGATGGCTTTGGCAGAGTCGTCGTTGCCCGGAATGATGTGTTTCACGCCATCGGGGCTGTTGTTGGTGTCTACCACCGCAATCACCGGGATGCCCAGTTTTTCGGCTTCTACCAAAGTACCGTGCTGATAGCCAGTGTCGATGACAAAAATGGCGTCCGGCAGGCCTTTCATGTCTTTGATGCCGCCCAAAGAGCGTTCCAGCTTAGACACTTCACGCTGCATGTCGAGGATTTCTTTTTTGTTGAAACCAGATTCAGCCGCGTTTTCCAACAAGGCGCTTTTTTCTTCCAAACGCTTGATGGATTGTTTTACGGTTTTGTAGTTGGTGAGCATGCCGCCCAACCAGCGGTGATCCACAAACGGCGCACCGGCGCGTTCGGCTTCTTCACGAATGATTTCGCGCGCTTGGCGTTTGGTACCCACAAACAACACCGTGCCTTTGTTGGCGGCCAAACGGCGCACCACGTCTTGGGCTTCCAAGAACAAGGGCAGGGTTTTTTCCAAGTTTACGATATGAATTTTGTTGCGGGCGCCAAAAATGTACTCAGCCATTTTCGGGTTCCAGTAGCGGGTTTGGTGGCCGAAATGGACACCGGCTTCCAGCATTTGACGCATGGTCACTTGAGACATGATATTCCTTACAAAGGGTTAAAGCCTAGCACCACCTGCACAGAACTTATTGAAAAATAAGCACCCTTTGGCAAACGGCGCGAGCGTTAAGAACAAATAAAAAAGGCTTTTAAACAAAAGCCGCAGCATCTTACCTGTTTTTAGCTTTAAAAACAAGTCTATTCGGCAAGGTCATCGGCCTGAGGCTGCGGGTGTTGCGCCAATTTGGCCAAACGGTTGCGCCGCCGCACCCGCGCCACCCAAAACACAAACAAAGTGGGCAGCACCGACCAAAACAGCAAATAAATCAGCGCCCGCGCCAAAGAAGGCTGCGCCGCGCTGAATAACACGGTTACAAACAAATAACCCACCATAATGATATACCACATGCCCGCCGCCTTTATGCCAAGCCCATTCAATCAATCTGCAAGGCTACCTGAAACCAGCACCCACGGCCAGTGCCGCCCGCTATACTGCCACCCCAATTTCAGGTAGCCTTGCACCCATCCGCATCCAAAAGTGGACACCATGAGCCGCACCGACAAAGCCGCCCAGCGCCAACAACTGCGCCGCGCCCGCCAAAGCCTCACCCGCAGCCAACGCCGCAATGCCACGCGCCGCAGCAACAGCGCACTCAAGCCTTTCATCCGCCGCGCCCGCCGCATCGGCGTGTATTGGCCGGTGGGCAGCGAATTGCGCTTGGATGACTTTATGCGCGCAGCTCTGGCGCGCGGTGCACGCGTGTATCTGCCTTATATCGAGCCGCACTCATTGCGCCTGTGGTTTACCCCTTACTGCGCCAATACCGCCCACGCCGAGCGCGCGCGCGGCCAAAGCCGTTTGCGCATTCCTCAGTTTAGCGGCCACAAAATCCGCGCCCACCAATTGCACACCTTAATCGTGCCCTTGGTGGGCATCGACCGCCACGGCTACCGCTTAGGCCAAGGCGGCGGCTATTATGATGTTACGCTGGCCCACACCCGCGCCCGCTTGCATCCGCACACCATCGGCGTAGGCTTTGCCTGCCAACAAGTGGCGCAATTGCCGCGCGAGGCTCACGATATGCCGCTGGATGCGTTTGTGTGTGAACATGGGCTACAGCGCTTTGGTTCGCATCAATCATCATTTTAAAATCATCCTTATCACTTTTTCAGGCAGCCTAAACCATGACGCCCACACCCCCTATCCACGCCTTATTACAACAATATCCGCTGTTGCAGCGCCTGCAAGTCGCCGAAGAGCTGGCTTGGTTCAACCCCGCCACCACCAGCGTGGCCGACGCCCTGCCCCATATTGGGCTGGATGGCGGCGATATTGCCGCCGCTGCCGAGCGCCTGCAACGCTTTGCGCCTTATCTGGCCGCGGTATTTCCCGACACCGCCGCCGCCAACGGCCTGATTGAATCGCCCTTGCGCCCGATTGCCGCCATGCAAGCCGCCTTAGACACCGCCCTACCCGGCCGTTTGTGGCTGAAAATGGACAGCCATCTGCCCGTATCCGGCTCCATCAAAGCCCGCGGCGGCATTTACGAAGTTTTGGCTCATGCCGAACAATTGGCGCTGGCGGCCGGCTGGCTGCGCGAAAGCGACGACTATCGCGTGTTCGACACCCCGGCGGCGCGGGCGTTTTTCAGCCAATACACCATTGCCGTGGGCTCCACCGGCAATTTAGGGCTGTCCATCGGCATTATGGCGGCCAAATTGGGCTTTCAGGCAGCCGTGCATATGTCGGCCGATGCACGGCAATGGAAAAAAGAGCGCTTGCGCAGCTTGGGTGTGCGCGTGGTCGAATACGCCGAAGACTACGGCATCGCCGTGGCACAAGGCCGCGCCCAAGCCGCCGCCGATCCGAATTGCTTTTTTATCGACGATGAAAATTCACGCACCCTGTTTTTGGGCTACGCGGTGGCGGGCGAACGCCTGAAACAACAATTGACGGAGCAACATATCCGTGTGGATGCCGAACACCCCTTATTTGTGTACCTGCCCTGCGGCGTGGGCGGCGGCCCCGGCGGCGTGGCTTTCGGCCTGAAAATGGCGCTGGGCGACCATGTGCATTGCCTGTTTGTTGAGCCCACACAGTCGCCCTGTATGTTGTTGGGAGTGCACACCGGCCTACACGAAGCCATTGCCGTGCAAGACTTGGGCTTAAGCAACCGCACCGCCGCCGACGGCTTGGCGGTAGGCCGCCCGTCCGGCTTTGTTGGCCGCGCAATGGCGCCCTTAATCGACGGCTACGTTACCGTGAGCGATAAGCGCTTATTCCACTGGTTGCGCCAATTACAGCAAAGCGAAAACATCCTGCTCGAGCCTTCCGCCCTGGCCGGTTTTGCCGGTTTGCCTGCGGTGGCCACCGACCAAGCCTATCGCGCCCGCCTCAATCTGAGCGACCACATTCTGCGCCAAGCCAACCACATTGTGTGGGCCACCGGCGGCGGCATGGTGCCCGCTGCCGAAATGGCCGCCTACCTAGCCAGCACCGAATAATTTTTTCACCCGCCCGCTTGACAGCCCCGGCACCGATGCTTAGAATGCGCAGCTCTTTGGGTCGTTAGCTCAGCTGGTAGAGCAGCGGACTTTTAATCCGTTGGTCGATGGTTCGAATCCATCACGACCCACCAAAATTCATTCAGATGGCGCAAACATCTGGATTATGTCGCCCGAGCTTCATACAATAAGGCCACGATTGAGCACTGTGCTTCAATCGTGGCCTTATTGCATCATGCCATCCCGTATCGCTGTAATGCACCGCGCAGGCTCACTGCCGCCAATACACTAGCCCCCCAATTTTAAGAAGGAAAACACGCCATGACTGCGCCGCTTAAATACAGCTTTTTCGGTTCAGCGGCGCGGGATGCGCTGCGCAACCCCAAAGTGCGGGTGTTGCTGCTGCTCAGCTGTATGATTATCATCACCGCCACGGTGTTTTATCATTTTCAAGAAGGCTGGGGCTGGATTGATGCGCTGTATTTTTCGGTGATCACCATTGCCACGGTGGGCTATGGCGATTTTGCGCCGCAAACGCCGCTGGGCAAATTGTTTACCGTAGGCTACCTGATTTTCGGCATCGGCGTGTTTGTGGTCACCACCGCCACCTTTGCCGAGCATCTGCTGCAACACATCCGCAGCGAACTGATCCACACCGATGGCAAGCGTCGCACAGCATCCAAACACAAATCGGACTAATCTTATGAAATGGCTCAAAAAAACAGCATGGACAGTGGGCATCGCCGCGCTGGCGCTCACCGCCACCGCCCTGATTACCCACAAAAATCTGCCGGGTACGCACGATTATGAGCTCAGCACCCATTTGCCGCCCGACCCGGCCAGCCCATTAGCGCAAGCGATTTTCCCGCAAAATGAAGCCCATCCGGGCTTGAGCGGCGTTTATCTGCTGCAAGACGGCGTAGACGCGTTTGTGGCGCGGCTGTCGTTGGCCGAAGCGGCGCAAAAAACCTTGGATGTGCAGTATTACATTTGGCACAACGACATCTCCGGCCATTTGCTGTTTCAAAGCATGCTCAAAGCCGCCGAGCGCGGCGTGCGCGTGCGCCTGCTGTTAGACGACAACAACACCCAAGGGCTCGATCCCTTGCTGCTGGCGCTCAACCAACACCCCAACATCGAAGTGCGGCTGTTCAACCCCTTTATGCAACGCAACTTCCGCCCGGTGGCGTATTTAAGCGATTTTTCGCGCCTCAACCGCCGCATGCACAATAAATCCTTTACCGCCGATGGCGTGGTGAGCATTGTGGGCGGGCGCAATATCGGCGATGAATATTTTGGCGCGGGCGACGGCGTGATGTTTGCCGATTTAGACGTTGCCGCTACCGGCCCGGTGGTGGCCGCCATCCAAACCGATTTCGACCGCTACTGGCGCAGCGAATCCACCTACGCCGCCGAGCGCATTTTGGCGCCCAACAACACCGCCGCGGCCGCGTTAAATACCGATGCCAGCCCAGACGCGGCCACCCAAGGCTACCTGAAACGCCTGCGCGAATCCGATTTTGCCGCCCAGCTGCTGCAAAACACCATCACGCTCACTTGGGCGCCCGCCACTTTGTTTAGCGACGACCCGGCCAAAGGCTTGGGCAAAGCCTTGCCCGACAACACTGTTATCGCCCACATCACCCCCTTAATGGACAGCGCCCAACACGAGCTGATGATTGTGTCGCCGTATTTCGTGCCCACCCGCAAAGGCACCGACATGCTCTCGGCCATTGCCCAGCGCGGCGTAAATGTGGCCGTGTTAACCAACTCGCTGGCCGCCACCGATGTGGGCGTGGTGCACGCCGGCTATGCCAAATACCGCCGCGATTTATTGGCAAACGGCGTACGCCTGTTTGAGCTCAAGCCCGAAGCCACCATCACCGATGCCGAAAAAGGCGCCATCGGCGGCAGCAGCGGCGCCAGCCTGCATGCCAAAACCTTTACCGTGGATGGCCGCTATGTGTTTGTCGGCTCTTTCAATATGGATCCGCGCTCGGCCACGCTCAACACCGAAATGGGGCTGGTGTTCGACCACCCGCAGCTGGCGCAACACATCAGCCAAAACCTGCACCAACACGTTGCCGAACACACCTATGCCGTGATGCTGGATAAGCACGACAAACTGCAATGGCGCACGCAGGAAAACGGCCGCCAGCTCACCCTGGACACCGAGCCGCAAAGCGGGCCCATTCAGCGCATCGGCCTGTGGATGATGTCTAAGCTACCGATTGAGCATTTGCTGTAAGTACCAATGCTTTCAGGTAGCCTTTAGAGCCTATTTCGCCAAGAAAACCAAAGGTTTTTCAATGCTTTTATGCACGAAGCTTAATAACTAAAGATACGCAGTTGTGTATCAAGGCTACCTGAAATATAAAACCGTCATTGCCGAACTGGATTCGGCAATCCAGCTGCGTATCAATATCGTTTTATTTTTAGCATCGGTATATCTTGTTCTTCAAACCAGTGTTGGATTCAAGAATCCAACCTACGGCGGTGCCCCTAAAAGGCTGCCTGAAAAAATAAACTGCTCGGCATCAAATCGAGGCTTTATATGAATATCCGCACCAAATCCTTTGCCATTGCCATCGGCTACGGTTTTGCCGCCGGTGCGCTGGCCGCGCTGGTACTGTATCTGATGCAAAGCGTGCAGCATCTGCTGTGGTCGCACGATTACGGCAATCATCCCGGCTATATCTTCACCGTCATCACCATCGGCGGCGCCATTCTGGCTTGGATTCAGCATTACCGCCATCAGGGCACGGCGGGCGATGGCAGCGTGCAGCAACAACTGCACGCCCTGCATTCGCCGCTGCAAGCCAAAAAACGCGATACCCTGCTGATTGCCGTGTCGGCCATTATCGCCGTGGGTTTCGGCGGCGCCGTTGGCCCCGAAGCAGGCTTGCTGGCCGTGGCCGCAGGCTGTTCGGCCATTATTTCCTTATTGCTGGCCGCCAGCCAGCAAGAGCAGCGGTTGATTCGCGACACCGGCGCCGTGGCCGCGCTGTCCGGCCTGTATGGCGCACCGCCCGGTGCCGCCATTTTGGTAGACGAGCAAGCCAACGGCCAAATCGATGCCCAAGCCACACCGTTGGTGCTTAAATTTCTGGCCGCCGTCTGCGGCTTAAGCGGCTTTTGGTTCAGCCACCAATGGCTCACCCATGGCGACTTCCAAGCCCTGCCGCTGCCCGACTACACGCAAACGGGCAGCGATGCCGTCACGGCCTTGCCCACCGCCCTGTGCGGCGCCTTACTGGGGCTGCTCTACCTCAAGCTGCACCACAAAATGCCGCAGTGGCTGGCGCATATTGGCAGCCCATTCCGGCAAATTCTGGTCGCATCCATCATCTTTGCCGCCATGGCCGCCTGCTTTCCCCTGCTGCGCTTTTCCGGCCATCATGAAATGGCACATGCACTGGAGCACAGCATTCAGCTGGGCTTCTGGGGTTTATTGGCCTTGGCGCTGGGCAAAGTTTTGGCCATGACTATATGCCTGTGCGGCGGCTGGCGCGGCGGTGAGTTTTTCCCGGCCATTTTTGCCGCCGCCGCACTGGCTGCCGCCGTGCACCTTTTGGTGCCCGCCATACCGCTCACCGTGGCCATTGTGAGCGCAGCAGGCGCCATGGCCACCGTGTGCATGGGCAAGCCGATTGCGGTATTGCTGATTATGTTGCTGCTTACCGGCCTGGCCTCCACCGGTGCCTTGTTTGCTGGCATTTTGCTTGGTTATGCCGCGCAGTGGTGGTATGCAAAATATCAGCAGCACGAGGCTGCCTGAAAATAAATCATAGAGTGAAATAAAAGCAATAAAACCAACAACTCTAGAGTTCAAATCCATATTAAAACCCTGTATTGCCGCTGATGAAACACCGCAGCAATACAGGGTTTTTGATTAAGGGCTTCAGGCAGCCTTAAGCGTTGCCGGCTTCGCCTTCTTCTTGGCCTTGCTGGTACATGGCTTCAAAGTTGATGGGCGCCAGCAGCACCGGCGGGAAACCGGCGCGGGTGATGGTGCTGGATACGGCTTCGCGGGCGTAGGGGAATAGGATGTTGGGGCAGGCCACGGCCAGCAAGAGCTGGATGTCGGCGTCGTCGATATTGGCGATGCGGAAAATACCACTTTGGGTGACTTCGTTGAGGAACATCACTTTATCATCGGCCAGCTTGGCAGTAACGGTAACAGTAACCGCGCAGTTGTAAAACTCGTCTTCCAGCTTGGTGCTTTCGGTGGCCACGCGCATGTCTACTTCTGGCTCGCCGTTTTCCAGAAAAATGCGCGGTGCGTGCGGCACTTCCAAAGACAGGTCTTTCAGATACAGTTTTTCAATGCTGAATACGGGTTGCTGTTCGGCAGCTTTTACTTCTTCGCTCATGGCGTTTCCTTAATAAAATAATCGTGGCTAAAGGTGGGAAAACAAAATGTTCAGGCTGCCTGAAACGGCCCGAACGCTGAAAGTTTCAAGTAATACATTCTAGCCGTTTGCCAACAAAGCATCCAGCTTGCCCGCGCGGTTTAGCGCGTTCAAATCGTCAAAGCCGCCCACATGGGTGCTGCCAATGTAAATCTGCGGCACGGTGCGGCGGCCGGTGCGTTCCATCATGGCGCTGCGCAAGGCGGGTTCGGCGTCGATGCGGATTTCTTCGATGTGGTGGATGCCTTTTTGCTTCAATAATGCTTTGGCCATATTGCAGTAGGGGCAGTAGGCGGTGGTGTACATGGTGATGGTGGGCATGGCGGTTTCCATGGTTTTGGTGGATTGCTGTGGTTTAACTTACCAATGGATAAGCTTTAAAATAAAGTGAGTTATTTAAAACAGATTATGTTTTTTATACATTTTCTTAATCGTTTTACTTTGCGCTTCATGGCCGCGCGGCCACTTACTTTTCTTTGCTTCGCTCACGCGAAGCGCACCTACGGCGAGCAAAGTAAGCAAAAGAAAGGCGACCCCGGTTGCAGGTTTGGCTACGCCAAACTTCCCTCACTACGCATACTTTTGGCGGCGCTCGCGAGTCGCTGCGCTCCGGACCGCCCTTGTTTCCGCCAAAACCATGCTCCGTTCGGCTGCGCCAAGGGGAAGGCTGCACGGATTTTTCGTTTCAGGTAGCCTGAACAAAATAACTTGTAAATTGCTGCACTTTCCATCCGAGTGCATATCTTCATTATTAATCCGACGGTTGCTTTTAAAACACCGGTACACAGATTCAAATAAATAAGGTCAGGGCAAGGTTTTTTCAAGCGCTTGGGTGTCGTTTAATACCCGCTCCACCAGCTTGTCCATATCGGGCAAATAGCCGCCGCTGCGCTCGGAGTTGATGATAACAACCAGCGCCAGCGGATGTTGCTGCGGGTTTTCAGGCAGCCAATAGCCGGCCAGTGCACGCACGTTTTGCAGGGTGCCGGTTTTCAGGCGCAGGCCGCCGCCGCTGTTTTTAAAGCGGCCTTTTAAGGTACCGTCGTGGCCGCCGATGGGCAGGGTGTTGATAAAGGCTGCCTGAAACGGGCTTTGCCAGGCTTGCTGCAACATTTGCCCCATAAAGCGGGCGGTGAGGCGCTCGCGCCGCGACAGGCCGGAGCCGTTTTCCAACACCAGCGCTTCGTCGTCTAATCCGGCGGCCACGAGCTGGCGGCGCACGGCGCCTTTGGCGTTTTGCACGGTGTGCTTGCCGGCGGCTTCGTGCTCGCCGATGGCAAGAAACACGCTGCGGGCAATCAGATTATTGGAAAATTTGTTCATGTCGGTGAGCACTTCAGCCAAGGGCTTGCTGTTGTTGGCGGCCAAGGTGCGTGCCTGCGGCGGGGTGCGGCCTTCGGCAAAGGTTACGGCATTGCCGCCGGTGGCCAGCCAGTGTCCGCTAAAGCTTTGGCGGGCAAAGGTGGGTGCGTCAAACAGGTTGACAAACATTTTTTCGCCCACGCAGCTTTGCGGCAGGCGGCCGCGAAACTGCAATACGCCGTTGAGATGCTGGATGCTCAAATAATTGGCCAGTTTGCCGCAGCGTGCCGGGCGATTGGCCACGGCCACTTGGATGTCGCGCGGGGTGTCGGCCAGCGGCGGGTTGAGGTCGAACTGGGGATTGCCTTCGGCATCAATGCCGGCGGTAGCCCACAACACTTTATAGGCCACCATATGCGGATCGGGCGGGGTAACGAACAGGGCGCCTTCGTCGGCCTCAAAGCCGTCGGCACTGCCGCTGCTGCCCCACACGCTGCGATCGAGCACCACTTGGCCGCCGATGCGGCTGATGCCCAGCAAGCGCAATTGTGCCTGCATGTCTTGCAAATCAGGCTGGTCGAACACAGGGCTGCCGCTGCCCTGCCAATACAGGTTGCCCTGCAAAACGCCGTCGCGCACGGGGGCATCGCTCTTGAATTCGGTGTGCCAGCGGTAGTCCGGCCCCAGCGCACGCAAAGCGGCAAAGGTGGTCACCAATTTCATGGTGGAAGCCGGGTTCATGCTGGCGTCGGCGCGGTGTTGCAGCAACACTTGGCCGGTGTGTAAATCCTGCACATACAGCGCCACTTCTTCGGGCGGGATGCGGCCGAAATCCAGCGCCACTGCCGGTGTTGTCAATAAACACAGCCATGCCAAGGCGGCCGCGCGGCGGCCTGAAATACCAGTCCTAAAAAATAACCTAACTGCGTTGGCTCGCCTTGTCGTACTAGCTGTACTGTCTGCGGCTCGCCGCCTTGTTATCTTATTTTTTATGATTGGTATAATAGGCCTAGCTAGGGTATTAAATATCTGTTGGATCCACATCAATCGACCACCTTATCGCGCGGTGTGTTGTTTCAAAATGGCGCAGCAGTTGCCGCCACAGGCCGATGCTGTGGTGCAAGTCGCGCCGCTGGGTGCCTTCCAAAAATACTTGCGCCCGTTCGCGCCCGGCCAGCCGTGCCATCAGCATCGGCACCGGCCCGAATTGGCTGATGGTTTCAGGCAGCCTGAAGCCGTTGGCCTGCTCGTCGATTATCAGCCGCAAAAATGCCACGGCTTCGCTCATGCTGGGGGCATCGGCGCGGATGGCGGCCACAAAGGCAAACGGCGGCAAGCCCAAGCTTTGCCTTGCCGCCAGCTCGGCATCGGCAAAGCGCGGGTAATCCTGTGCTTTAAGCGCCTGAAATACGGCGTGGTCGGGCAATTGGGTTTGCACCAACACACGCCCGGGCGCATCGGCCCGCCCGGCACGCCCGGCCACTTGCATCAATTCGGCAAACAGCCGCTCCGGTGCGCGGAAGTCGGCGCTGTAAAGGCTGCCGTCGGCATTGAGCACCAACACCAAATTCAAGCGGGCGAAATCGTGGCCTTTGGCTAGCATTTGCGTGCCCACCAATACATCCACTGCGCCAGCATCGATGCGCTCATACAACTGCGCCCAATCTTGTTTGCGGGCGGTGCTGTCGCGATCCACCCGCACCACTGCCGCACCGGGCAAGGCTTGGCGCAGGGTTTCTTCTACCCGCTGGGTGCCATGCCCCACGGCGGTTAAATCCTGATTGCCGCAATCGGGGCAAATGCGCGGGATAGGCTGCCTGAAATCGCAATGGTGGCAGCGCAGCTGGCGCGCTTGTTGGTGCAGTACCATTTTGGCCGAGCAATGCGGGCAGCCGAAAGTGTGGCCGCAATCGCCGCAAAACAGCGCCGGGGCAAAGCCGCGCCGATTCAGATACACCATGCTCATGCCGCCTTGGGCGTGGTTTTGTTGCAACAGCGCCAGCGCTTGGGCGCTAAAGCCGTTGTCCAATTTTTGGCGGCGCACATCGGCCAGCACAATTTGCGGCAAGGCAGCGGCGTGATGGGCGCGCCTGCCCAGGCTGAGCAGGCGGTAGTCGCCATGGCGGGCTTTGTGCCAGCTCTCTAGGCTTGGGGTGGCGCTGCCCAGTACAATCGGGCAGGCGGCCTGTTGCGCGCGCCACACCGCCAAATCACGCGCCTGATAGCGCAAATCGCTGTCTTGTTTAAACGAGCTGTCGTGCTCTTCGTCTACCACCACCAGCCCCAATTGCCGCAGCGGCGTGAACACCGCCAGCCGCGTGCCCACCACCAAGGCGGCCTGTCCGCTTTGCGCACGCAAATAATCTTGGGTACGCGCCCCAGCGGCGGCCTGGCTGTGCAGCACGGCGGTGCGGGTGTGGGGAAAACGCTGCTGCACGCGCGCCAACAGCTGCGGGGTAAGGTTGATTTCCGGCAGTAAAAACAGCACTTGCCGCCCCGCCGCCAACACCTTGGCCATGATGTCGAAATACACTTCGGTTTTGCCGCTGCCGGTGATGCCGTGCAGCAAAAACGGTGCAAAGCCGCCACAGGCTGCCTGAACGGCTTGGCTGGCGGCCTGTTGTTCTTCATTTAATACATGCGGCGACGGCGGCATCGCCCCATGCGCCGGGCTGGCAATGGCGTCTAACCAGCCTTGTTGTTGCCATTGTTTCAGCAGCGATGGGGCTTGCGTGTGAATGGCTTTGGCCGCCGGCAGGCTGAGTGCACCTTGCTGCAAAGCCTGCCATAAGGCCAGCTGCTTGCGGTGGTGCGCCTTGGGTGCAGCTTGTGTC
Organism: Paralysiella testudinis; assembly: GCF_016894345.1. Classification (GTDB taxonomy): domain Bacteria; phylum Pseudomonadota; class Gammaproteobacteria; order Burkholderiales; family Neisseriaceae; genus Paralysiella; species Paralysiella testudinis. The sequence continues at coordinate 811,881 of NZ_CP069798.1, read as the reverse complement.
AAGCCGGTGGCCGACAATACAAACGATTGCGCCACCGGCGGCGGCGCCACCGGCCGCGCCTCACGCAAACCCTGGGGCAAGGCGGCAAACACCGCTTGCCCCAAGGGATAGTGGTAATAGCGGGCGGCAAACTGCAACAGCGCGCGCCAATCGGCATCCAGCGGCGGCTCGTGGTCAAACACCTGTGCAATCGGGCGGATTTTGGCACTGTCGATTTCTGCCGCCACATCGGCTGCCCACACCAGCGCCGCCACGGTTTTACCGCGAAACGGCACCGCCACCCGCGTGCCTTCAGGCAGCCTGTGCGGGTGGGCGTAGGTGAAGAGGGTGTCCAGCGGCACATTGAGCGCCAGTTGGTGGTAAATCACGGTGCCGCAAGCTTTGGTGGTGGAAATGCCGCCATTGTACACGGTGGCGCGCAGGCCGTGGCCATCGGTATAATGGCCGCTTTTGCCGTGGCCATAGCCCACGGCCACAGGATTGCCAACAACCATGCCGCTCACCCCTTCCCGCGCCCCGTCTTTACTCGGCGGCGCTTTAATTATCGCCGGTACCGTGGTGGGTGCCGGTATGTTTGCCAATCCCACCGCCACCGCCGGTATTTGGTTTGGCGGCTCGCTGCTGGTGCTGGCCTACACTTGGTTTTGCATGTTGGCCTCCGGGCTGATGCTGCTGGAAGTGGGCAGCCATTATCCGGCTGGCGCCAGCTTCGACACTTTGGTGAAAGACTTACTCGGCCCGGTGTGGAACGGCATTACCGGGCTGGCGGTGGCGTTTGTGCTGTATGTGCTCACCTATGCCTATATTTTTGTGGGCGGCGATTTAACCGCCCAAAACCTGAGCGCCATGGGGCAAACGGTGCCGCTACCAGTGGGGCAGCTGCTGTTTTTTACCGTGCTGGCGCTGTGCGTGGTGTGGAGCAGCCGCTGGGTAGGGCGGCTCACCAGTGTGCTGCTGGGCGGCATGGTCATCACCTTTCTGCTGGCCACCGGCCCCTTGATCGGCTCGGCGCAATGGCCGCTGTTGCTCGACAGCGGTGCGGCGGCGGGCACGCGCTATTGGCCATATGTGCTCACTGCGCTGCCGGTATGCCTGGCTTCGTTTGGCTTTCACGGCAATGTGGCCAGCCTGTATAAACACTACCGCGGCGATGCGGCCAAGGTAGCCAAGGCTTTGTGGCTGGGCACGCTGCTGGCCTTGCTGATTTATGTGCTGTGGCAGCTGGCCATTCAAGGTAATTTACCGCGCCATGCGTTTGCGCCGGTGATTGCGGCCGACGGCCAGGTGTCGGTATTGATTGCCGAAATCACCCGCTACGGCGGCCACGCGGCGGCGGGTATGGGCAAAATGCTGTCGCTGTTTGCCTATATGGCGATTGCCACCTCGTTTTTGGGGGTGACGCTGGGCTTGTTCGACTACTTGGCCGACTTGTGCGGCTGGGGCGACGATGCCGCCGGACGCAGCAAAACCGCCGCGCTCACCTTTTTACCGCCGCTCTTGGCCTGTTTACTGTTTCCCACCGGCTTTGTTACCGTTATCGGTTATGTGGGGCTGGCCGCCGCGGTGTGGACGGCCTTGGTGCCCGCCATGCTGTTGCGGCGTAGCCGTCAACGCTTCGGCCTTGGCCGCTACCGCGTGCGCGGCGGCGTGACGTTGATGTTGTTGGTGTTCAGCTTTGGCGTAATCAATATTGCGGCGCAATTGCTGAGCCAATGGGGCTGGGTGCCGGTGTTTAAGGGCTAGCAACAGAGCAAAATGAACCACAGGCTGCCTGAAATGGTTTCAGGCAGCCTGTTTTTCATTCCAAAATTACGCATATCAATTTGAAAAATAAAGTAATCAAGCGGAGCTTATTTACTTGGTTCTTCAGTCAACGCTTTAGGTTATTTTTAAAATTGGTATAAGGCCATTTTTAAGGGTAGCGTGGGCGCGTTGCTCACGTAGAAAAATGCTTGGTTTCAAACAGCCGTCTTGATATTCGTAGGCATAGCCCACGCTACGCTTACTCGAAACCGTCCCCTGAAAACTGTTGCCTGAAACCTGTCGCCCGGCACTCACACCGGCAGCAAGCTGCTTAAATGCCCTAAAAACCAATTCACGCGCGGATCAGGCGTGGGGCGGGTAACCGCGTAGTGGGTTACCAAATAAGTGGCCTGTTGCGGCAGCAGCGCACACAGTATGCCGTCGGCCACCAGCGGCGCGGCGTAGTCTTGCGGCAAATAGCCGATGTGGCTGCCCGCCAGCAAAAACAGCCGTGTGGCCTCCATCTGATAAGCCGTGGCGGTAACCTGCACCGGGTTTAAGCCCGACAAAAATGCCGACTGCAAATAGCCGCGTTTCACCCAAGCATAATCTTCTTCCAGCATGTTTAAAGTCAGGTTGGGCGCCTGTGCCGCCGGATGGTCGCGGTGGCAATACACATTTTGCCGCTCTTCCAGCATCGGCTGGTAGCGCAGGTTTTTTAAAGGGTTGGCAAAATAGCCCATGCCCAAATCCATTTGATTGGTGGCCACCGCAGTTTCGATTTCCTGCGGCGAGCGGATGTCTACCGCCAGCCGCAGCTCCGGATAGCGCTGATAAGCGGTTTGAATCACGCTGGCCAATGCTTGAGTAAAGCTGTCGGGCATGTGGTCCACCATGCAGATGCGCAAGGTGCCGGAAAGCACCGAGCGGTGCCATTTGATGTTTTGCACATCGCGGTGAAATTCGGCGGTGGCCTGCAACAGCAGCGTGCAGGCATCGTAGAGCTGATGCCCGGCCTTGGTGAGCCCGAAACCGGCGCGGCCGCGGCGGCACAGCGACACGCCCAAGCTTTCTTCCAGATGCGCCAAATGGGTGCTGATGGCCGATTGCGACATATTCAAGCGCGCCTGCGCCGCACTCACGCCCTGGCACTCCACAATCGCCACAAAAGCCTGTAGCGCTTTTAAATCATGTTTAATCAAGGTGTGCAGCATAAAAACTTTCCCGGCATGGCCACTGCTTGCGGCAGAACGGCTGCTATGTTAGCAAATCCTGCCGCATCTTGCCCAACTGCGGCCGGATTCCTTGCTGCTTTTCAGGCAGCATTCGGCAGACATTGCTTCTGATGACATCGGCGATGTGCCGATCAATACCGTCAACCTACACAAAGCATGGGTATGCTTGCGCAAGCACACCTTTTTGGCGATTTACGAATAAAACAGCACAAGCCAACCAATGCTTACCTGCACCCCTTGCCCGGCAGCAACTCGGCGATTGAAATCCATCAACACGATTTTGCCGCTTAAGCTTAAAGGGCATGGCAAAATAAGGCTGCCTGAAACAACTTCAGGCAGCCTTATTTTGCATCACCGTTTTTGTGCCGTTACAGGCCAGATTTTTCAATCCGGCCTATTCAGCCGCCAAAGGCTTAATCACCACCGTCTCACCGCACGCTGTCGACAATACCTGATTTAACACCGCGATAAACTCGCTGCCGTCGCGCGTGGCCAGCCACTGGCCGTTTTGACGGCCAAAATGAAAGCCGCCGCTTTTGGCGGCAATCCACAGCTCTTGGTTGGGCGTGTGGCGGTTTACAATCACCTGCTCGCCGCTGTCGGCCTCGATGGTGAGCACATTGCCGCCGCTTTGGCAGTCTAAATCCCAGCCGCCGGCATCGATTTCGTCTTCGATGCGGGCAAATAAATCGTCGGAAAACTGTAAAAATTCACTTTCGGTCATCATGGTTTTGTGTGCCGCCGCATTTTTTGTTTGTAGGGCGCTATTTTGCCATAGTTTGGCCTATAATAACGGCCAAACTTGGCTTAACGCCGTTAGGTATGCTTTCAGGCAGCCTTTTTATTATGGAACCCCCATGTCCCGATTACCCCTATTGCTGTGCACCGCCTTGCTTTTGGCCGCCTGTGGCTACAAAGGCGATTTGTATCTGCCCAAACAAGACGACAAAGCCCAGTTCGGCGTGGTACAAACCGGCCTACAAACCGGCCTGCCAAACCAGCCCATCCAACCGCAAAACCAGCCCCGACATGACTGATACCCTACACTGCGAACAGGTGCCGCTGCCTGATTTGGCCGCTGCCTACGGCACGCCGCTGTATGTTTACAGCACCCAAGCGCTCACCGATGCCCTCGGCCACTACCAACACGCCTTTGCGGCGCTAAATCCACTGATTTGCTATGCAGTGAAGGCCAACGGCAATTTGAGCATTTTGCGCCATTTCGCCCGCTTGGGCTGCGGCTTTGATATTGTGTCCGGCGGTGAGCTGGCACGGGTGTTGGCCGCAGGCGGCAGCGCGGCGAAAACGATTTTTTCCGGCGTGGGCAAAAGCGTGGCCGAAATCGAATACGCGCTGCAACAAGGCGTGCTGTGCTTTAATGTGGAGTCACTGCCTGAGCTAGACCGCATCAATGCGGTGGCCGCGCGCTTGGGCAAAACCGCGCCCATTTCGCTGCGCATCAACCCCGATGTGGACGCACAAACCCACCCGTATATTTCCACCGGCCTGAAAGCCAATAAATTCGGCATTGCCTTTGCCGATGCACTGGCCGCCTACCAACACGCCGCCAGCCTGCCGCACTTGCGCATCACCGGCATCGACTGCCATATCGGCTCGCAGCTCACCAATTTAAGCCCACTGGTGGAAGCACTGGAGCGCCTGCTGGTGCTGGTAGACACGCTGGCCGCCCAAGGCATTGCCTTGCAACACATCGACATCGGCGGCGGCGTGGGCATTGTGTACGACAACGAAGAGGTGCCCGATTTGGCCGCCTACGCCCAAGCCGTGGCCGAGCGCCTGGCCGGGCGGAAACTGAAGCTGATGCTGGAACCGGGGCGCAGCTTAGTGGGCAATGCCGGGCTGCTGCTCACCCAAGTGGAATTCATCAAACACGGCGAAGAAAAAGACTTTGTGATTGTGGATGCCGCCATGAACGACTTGCTGCGGCCTTCTTTATACGATGCCCACCACCGCATTGAGCCCGTGCAGCAAAAAGCCATTGCGCCGATTTGCGCCGATGTGGTTGGCCCCATTTGCGAAACCGGCGATTTTCTGGGCAAAGCACGCACCTTGGCGGTGGAACCGGGCGATTTGCTGGCCATCCACAGCGCCGGTGCCTACACCGCCAGCATGGCCAGCAACTACAACACCCGCCCGCGCGCCGCCGAAGTGTTGGTGCACGGCCATCAACACCGCCTAATCCGCGAACGCGAAACCGTGGCACAGCTGTTGGCAGGCGAGCAGGCTTGTTTGGCGGATTGAAGACACACTCTGCTTAATCCGGATATATCTGCAAACGGTTGATGATTTACACAAGGTAAACTTTATCCCTAATACTGCATATAGAAGCGTATCAGGCTGCCTGAAATGAGGTTTATATCAATGAAAACAATTGACAAAGCAGCACTGCTAGTGGAGTTTGAGCGGCCTAAAGTGGTCAACTTTACGGCAGAAGAAATTGCCCGGCGCAAAAAAAGTTTTATTCAGATTGTTGCCAGTTGCGCTCTTGAAAATGCGGAGCCGGACGAATTTGGTAAAGTGGTTGTTATGGAGCGCATTCGCGGAGAATTGACCCACGAACAAGCAGATATGATTTTACGGGAACAATGCCCTGATGAAACGGCTCGCATTCAAGCCAAGATTAGGCGCATGCATCAACTGGGCTTATCGTGGATAGATTTATAATACCAATTCTACAAAATAATATAACAAGGCGGCGAGCAGAAGACAGTACAAGTAGTACGGCAAGGCGAGCCAACGCAGTTAGGTTATTTTGTAGAATTGGTATAATATAAGCAGCAACAAAGGTTGCGTATCCATTTATCAAGGCTGCCTGAAAAACAAAACCACCGCCTCAGCGGTGGTTTTGCGGTTTTATCAACGGCTAGCGTTTGCGTCCGAACAAGAACGACAACACCGCCATAATCAAAAACACAATAAACAGAATTTTGGCAATACCGGTGGCTGCACCGGCAATGCCACCAAAACCCAATACGGCGGCAATAATGGCGATGATAAAAAAGATCACGGCGTAATGCAGCATAGAGGTGCTCCTTATTAATATTAATGATGAATGTGTGATGTATTGGCATAATACCCAAATGGGACACGGCTGCACCTAATTCCGTTCCGTGCCCACGCACCCATCCTACACACCCATTGGCAGCAAAGCAAACGCAACCTCACACATCCAGCTTTAAATCACCCTCTTTAATCCAGCCTTTTTTGCGCAACAGCATCGCCACCGCCAAGGTAATCAGCGCCGGCAGCACAAAATGCAACAGGCCGATGGCCAGCCACACCGAAGGCGCGTTGCCCATAGCATTGATGGTGCCCACCTGCCCCACCAGGCCACTGGTGCCCATGCCCGCGCCCGAAGGAATATTGCTCATTTTAAAGCCCAGCGTGGCCACCGGGCCCAACACTGCGCTGGCCACAATCGGCGGAATCCAAATTTTTGGGTTTTTGACAATATTGGGCATTTGCAGCATGCTGGTGCCCAAGCCTTGGCTGAGCAGCCCGGCCCAACGGTTTTCTTTAAAGCTCATCACCGCAAAGCCCACCATCTGCGCACAACAGCCCACCGTGGCCGCACCCGCCGCCAAGCCGCTGAGCGATAGGGCAATGGCAATCGCCGCGCTGGAAATCGGCAAGGTAAGGATAATGCCCATCAACACCGCCACCACCATCCCCATCAGCAAAGGCTGCAACTCCACCGCCCACATAATCAGTGCGCCGATTTCGGTCATCATCGCCGCAATGGCCGGGCCGATAAATTGCGCCACCGCCACCCCCGCCATCAGCGTTACTGCCGGGGTGACGATAATGTCTACCGGCGTGGTTTTGCTCACCAGCTTGCCGCATTCCGCACCCACTGCCGCGGCAATAAAACAGCCCACCGGCCCGCCCAGTGCCGCGCCGGCGGTGCCGGTGGCCACGCTGGCCAAGAGCACCAACGGCGGGGCTTTTAAGGCATAGGCCACGCCCACGCCAATCGCCGCGCCCATCACCCCTTGCGCCTGCGTGCCCACCGCCACCAGCCACGGCAAATCCGCCCAAGTGCCGATGGTTTTCAGAATCAGCCCCACAATCAGCGAGCTGAACAAGCCCAGCGCCATAAAGTTCAGCGCATCCACCCCGTAGCGGCGCACACTGAATTCAATATTGCGCGCCGCCAAAAATTGTTTCACCGCCATTGCTTCTCCCTTGCCGCCTGTTTATGATGTTGCTGGTTAAATAACAGGCTGCCTGAAACATTTTCAGGCAGCCCCTACTGCGAACCCATACCATGCATACTCTGATTTACACCAGCATCGACAGCGCCGACGCCTTGCAACAACACGCCGGCCTGATGGAAGCCGTTTTTCCCTTACACCAAAGCCTGCGTCCGCATTTTCAGGATTTCGATGCCTATTTGACACAAATGCAACGGGTGTTGGCCGACCATGCCCGCTTGCTGGTGGTGCAATACACCGATCACCAAGCCATCGGCCTTGCTTTGTACCGTATGCACCACAACACCTATCAGCACAAATTGTTTTTTCTGGAGGATTTGGTGGTCGACGAAAATCAGCGCGGCCGGCATCTGGGCAGCCAAATTTTATTGCAGTGCGAGCATATCGCGCGCAGCAACGGCTGTCATTATTTATCGCTTGATTCCGGCACCTTCCGCACCCGTGCGCACAAGTTTTACTACAGCCACGACTATGTGGCCGATTGTTTTCATTTTTCTAAAAAACTTTAAGAGCTTATTATGGATTACCGCTTTTCCGACGCCATTGCCAACACGCCCAAATCGTTTATCCGCGAAATTCTCAAGCTCACCCAGAGTGACAACATCATCTCCTTTGCCGGCGGCCTGCCCAACAGCGCCCTGTTTCCGGTGGATGCCATCCGCCATGCCGCCGAACACGTGCTCAGCCGCGATGGCCGCAACACCCTCCAATACAGCACCACCGAAGGCCACGCCCCCTTGCGTGCTTGGATTGCCGAGCGCTATGCCCGCCACGGCATGAATGTGGCGCCGGAGCAAGTATTGATCACCAACGGCTCGCAACAGGCACTGGATTTGCTGGGCAAGGTTTTCCTCAATCCCGGCGATGCCGTGGCCTTGGAAAACCCCAGCTATCTGGGCGCCATCCAAGCTTTCCGCCTGTTCCGTCCGCAATTTCACAGCGCCACCCTCAGCACCGATGGTATTGACGTGGCCGAGCTGCAAGCGGTGATGCGGCAACACCAATGCCGCTTTTTCTACGGCATCCCCAACTTCCAAAACCCCACCGGCTTAAGCTACAGCGCCACCACCCGCCAGCAGCTGGCCACCATGCTGCAACAAGAACAGCAACTGATGATTGAAGACGACCCCTACGGTGCCTTGCGCTTTAGCGGCAGCAGCCTGCCGCCGGTGGCCGCCTTGGCACCGGAGCAGGTGGTGATGTTGGGCTCGTTTTCCAAAGTTTGCGCTCCCGGTATGCGCTTGGGCTGGATGGTTGCCCCGGCACCGGTATTAGCGCAATTGGCAGTGGCCAAACAGGCCGCCGACCTACACAGCGGCTACTTCAGCCAGCGCGTGCTCTACCAATACCTGCAAGACAATAATTTAGATGAGCACATCAGCCAGATTTCCCACGCCTACCAACAGCAGCAACAAGCCATGGTGGCGGCATTGCAGCAACATCTGCCACCCGGCATTGCCCACACCACACCGGAAGGCGGCATGTTCTTGTGGCTCACGCTGCCTAAACACTGGTCGGCCACCGACTTGTTCCACATTGCCGTACGCCACGGCGTGGCCTTTGTGCCGGGTGAGCCGTTTTTTGCCGATGCCAGCCAGCGCCATCACCTTCGCATGAGCTATTGCACCGTAGACGTCGCCACCATCCACACCGGCGTGCAACGCTTGGCCGCGGCCATGGCCGAGTATGCGGCGCAATTGCCGCAACATAGCAAAGAAACTCAATAATCCTACCGCGTTGGCTCAACTTGTCGTCTTGTATGATTTATTGATTTTCTTTGCTATAGGCTGCCTGAAACCTGCCAGTACCCATAAAAAAAAACGGACAAGCCGCAAAGCTTGTCCGTTTGGTTTTCAGGTAGCCTGAATTATTGTACTTTGATTTCCACGTCCACACCGGCGGGCAAATCCAGTTTCATCAGCGCGTCGGTGGTTTTGTCGGTCCAATCGACAATGTCCATCAAGCGCAGGTGGGTGCGGATTTCCAGCTGTTCACGTGAGGTTTTGTTCACGTGCGGTGAGCGCAGGATGTTGAAACGCTCGATTTTGGTGGGCAAGGGAATCGGGCCTTTCACCACGGCGCCGGTGCGCTTGGCGGTTTCGACGATTTCTTGGGCGGAGTGATCAATCAAAGCGTAATCATAAGCTTTCAGACGGATACGGATTTTTTGGCTAGCCATTTTTTATTTACCTTCTGAATTAAGCAATTACGGTAGAAACCACACCAGCACCCACGGTACGGCCACCTTCGCGAATCGCGAAACGCAGGCCTTCTTCCATGGCAATCGGGGCAATCAGTTCTACAGTGATGGCCACGTTTTCACCCGGCATTACCATTTCCACGCCTTCGTTCAGGCTTACTGCGCCGGTCACGTCGGTGGTGCGGAAGTAGAATTGCGGACGGTAGTTGGCGAAGAACGGGGTATGACGGCCACCCTCTTCTTTGCTCAATACGTACACTTCGGCTTTAAACTTGGTGTGCGGGGTGATAGAGCCGGGCTTGGCCAATACTTGGCCACGCTCTACGTCTTCACGTTTGGTGCCGCGCAACAATACGCCTACGTTGTCGCCTGCTTGGCCTTGATCCAGCAATTTGCGGAACATTTCCACGCCGGTACAGGTGGTTTTTTGGGTGGGCTTCAGGCCTACGATTTCAATCTCGTCGCCCACGTTAACGATACCGCGCTCTACACGACCGGTTACTACGGTACCACGGCCGGAAATAGAGAATACGTCTTCAATCGGCAGCAGGAAGGGTTTGTCTACGGCACGCTCGGGCGTGGGGATGTAGCTGTCCAATGCGTCGGCCAGGGCGAAGATGGCGGTTTCGCCGATGTCGCTGCTGTCGCCTTCCAGGGCTTTCAGAGCAGAGCCTTTGATGATGGGTACGTCGTCGCCGGGGAAGTCGTAGCTGGAGAGCAGGTCGCGGATTTCCATTTCAACCAGTTCCAACAGTTCTTCGTCGTCAACCATGTCGCATTTGTTCATGAACACGAGGATGTAGGGTACGCCTACTTGGCGAGCCAACAGGATGTGTTCGCGGGTTTGCGGCATGGGGCCGTCGGCGGCAGAGCATACCAAGATGGCGCCGTCCATTTGGGCAGCACCGGTAATCATGTTTTTCACATAGTCGGCGTGACCCGGGCAGTCTACGTGGGCGTAGTGGCGGCCTTCGGTTTCGTATTCAACGTGTGAGGTGTTGATGGTGATGCCGCGGGCTTTTTCTTCCGGGGCATTGTCGATTTGGTCGTAGGCTTTGGCCGCGCCACCGAATTTTTTAGACAAAATGGTGGTCAGTGCGGCGGTCAGGGTGGTTTTACCATGGTCAACGTGACCGATGGTGCCAACGTTTACGTGCGGTTTGTTCCGCGCGAATTTTTCTTTAGCCATGAGGCAATTCCTTAGTAAAGATCAAGATTAAAGAACAACAGGCTGCCTGAAAATTTCAGTTTCAGGCAGCCTCAAGTGCAAAGTTAGCCTTTGCGGTCTGCTACTACTTTTTCAGCCACATGCGCGGGCGCCTCGGCGTACTTCTTGAACTCCATGGAGTAAGTTGCACGGCCTTGGGTGGCGGAACGCAAGTCGGTAGAGTAACCGAACATTTCGGCCAACGGTACTTCGGCGCGTACTTTTTTGCCGCCGATGCCGTCGTCGTCCATGCCCAGCACAATGCCGCGACGACGGTTTAAGTCGCCCATTACATCGCCCATGTAGTCTTCCGGGGTTTCCACTTCTACAGCCATAATCGGCTCCAGCAGTGCCGGTGAAGCTTTGCGCATACCGTCTTTAAAGGCCATGGAAGCGGCCAATTCAAAGGCGATTTGCGAAGAGTCTACATCGTGGTAGGAGCCGAAGGTCAGGCGTACGCGTACGTCTACTACCGGGTAGCCGGCCACAATGCCGTTGCTCAGGGTATCGCGAATACCTTTATCGCAAGACGGGATGAATTCACGCGGAATCACGCCGCCTTTAATTTCGTCGATAAACTCGTAGCCTGCGCCACCGGGTTCCATCGGCTCCATTTTGATAACCACGTGGCCGTACTGACCTTTACCGCCAGACTGTTTCACGTGTTTGGCTTCGGATTCCACTTCCTTGCGGATGGTTTCGCGGTAGGCCACTTGCGGGGCACCCACGTTGGCTTCCACGCCGAACTCGCGTTTCATGCGGTCAACAATGATTTCCAAGTGCAACTCACCCATGCCGGAAATAATGGTTTGGCCGGATTCTTCGTCGGTACGCACGCGGAAAGACGGGTCTTCTTTGGCCAAGCGATTTAGGGCAATACCCATTTTTTCTTGGTCGGCTTTGGTTTTCGGCTCTACGGCAACGTGAATTACCGGCTCCGGGAATTCCATGCGTTCCAGAATGATGGGTGCATCTTCGGCACACAGGGTTTCACCGGTGGTGACGTCTTTCAAACCGATGGCGGCGGCGATGTCACCAGCGCGCACTTCTTCGATTTCGGTGCGGTCGTCGGCTTTCATCTGTACCAAACGGCCGATACGCTCGCGGGTGCCTTTTACCGAGTTGATAACGCTGTCGCCAGACTTCAGCACGCCAGAGTAAACACGGATAAAGGTCAGCTGGCCTACGTATTTGTCGTTCATCAGTTTGAACGCCAAAGCCGAGAATTTGGCTTCGTCACTGGCTTCGCGGGTTTCTTTTTCACCTTTGGGGGTTTCACCGGCCACAGGCGGAATGTCTGTCGGTGCGGGCAAGTATTCAACCACAGCATCCAACATGCGCTGTACGCCTTTGTTTTTAAAGGCAGAGCCGCACAATACCGGCTGAATCTCACATGCCAGCGTGCGTTGGCGCAGAGCCGCAACGATTTCTTGCTCGGTCAGCTCTTCGCCACCCAAGTATTTGTCCATCAGCTCTTCAGTAGCCTCAGCAGCCGCTTCAATCATGTTGCCGCGCCATTCTTCAGCCAGTTCAACCAAATCGGCCGGAATGTCTTTGTATTCAAAGGTCAGGCCTTGGGTAGACTCATCCCAGATAATGGCTTGCATTTTCAGCAAGTCCACCACGCCTTGGAAACTGTCTTCGGCACCAATCGGCACCACCACCGGCACCGGGTTGGCACGCAAGCGGGTTTTCATTTGCTCAACTGCACGGAAGAAGTTGGCACCTTGACGATCCATTTTATTTACAAAAGCCAAACGCGGCACTTTGTATTTATTGGCTTGGCGCCATACGGTTTCCGATTGCGGCTGCACGCCGCCCACAGCACAATACACCATCACCGCGCCATCCAGTACACGCATGGAGCGCTCTACCTCTACGGTAAAGTCCACGTGTCCCGGGGTGTCGATAATGTTGAAGTGGTGTTCTTTAAACTGGCCGGCCATGCCTTTCCAGTAGGTGGAAACGGCAGCGGAAGTAATGGTAATACCACGCTCTTGCTCTTGTTCCATCCAGTCGGTAGTGGCTGCGCCGTCATGCACTTCACCCAGTTTGTGGGTCATGCCGGTATAGAACAAAATACGCTCTGATGTGGTGGTTTTGCCCGCATCAATATGGGCAGAAATACCGATATTGCGATACAGGCTGATGGGGGTTTTACGAGCCATTTTGGTCGCCTTTCAAAATTAGAAGCGGAAGTGCGAGAAGGCTTTGTTGGCTTCGGCCATGCGGTGTACTTCTTCACGTTTTTTCAACGCACCGCCACGACCTTCGGCCGCATCAATCAATTCGCCAGCCAGGCGCAAATCCATGGATTTTTCACCGCGCTTGCGGGCGGCATCGCGCACCCAGCGCATGGCCAATGCCATACGGCGTGCCGGACGAACCTCAACAGGAACTTGGTAGTTGGCACCACCGACACGGCGGCTTTTCACTTCTACAACAGGCTTGGCGTTGGCCATGGCTTCGTTGAATACTTCAATCGCGGCTTTGCCGGTTTTTTTCTCGATTTGCGCCAGTGCACCGTAAACAATGCGCTCAGCAACGGATTTTTTACCGTCGATCATCAGCACGTTCATGAATTTGGACAAATCAACACTGCCGAACTTCGGATCCGGCAATACGTCGCGTTTGGGGACTTCTCTACGTCTTGGCATTTCAATTCCTTCAATCTATTCAGTTGGGCCTTATTGCCCATGGGCACTCAGTAAAGCACCCACTTACTCGACGGCCTAGCGCCGCCTACGCATCCCAGTGCATTACTTGGGACGTTTGGCACCGTATTTGGAACGGGCTTGTTTGCGGTCTTTAACACCGGCGGTGTCCAAAGAGCCACGCACGGTGTGGTAGCGCACACCCGGCAAGTCTTTTACACGACCGCCGCGAATCAGCACTACACTGTGCTCTTGCAGGTTATGGCCTTCACCGCCGATGTACGAAATCACTTCGTAGCCGTTGGTTAAGCGCACTTTGCACACTTTACGCAATGCAGAGTTCGGTTTTTTCGGCGTGGTGGTGTACACACGGGTGCACACACCACGTTTTTGAGGGCAAGCCTCAAGCGCCGGTACTTTGTTGACGTAGACCGGAGCCTTGCGTCCTTTGCGTACCAATTGGTTAATAGTAGGCATATTTCTCTTTATTCCTGTTGAGGTAAAACTTGCCGACACCATGACGGCAAGAGCGGAATTATAGAATCTTGGCAAGCACTTAGTCAAGCCCATGCCCAATAGCACTGCCACAGCCGCCATTTTGCCGTTGCATTATTGCCAATGTAATGGCAAAAAGGCTGCCTGAAACACTTTCAGGCAGCCTTAAACAAACTTTTAGAAGAACCCAAGTCAAAATCTCAACCCACGCATCTGAATATCATTTATCCCAATCAATCGTCTGCCATTCAAATCCGGTAGCGCCATGCCAAGCCAAGCTGGCAGCGGGCGACACCGCCACGGTGTGTTCCGTATCGCGATTGAGGCACGCAAAAGCCGTAGCCACGGCGGCAAAATAATAATCGTCAGCGGCAGGCGCAGCAGCGGGGGCGCTGTTAACGGCGGGTGTACGCAGCAAATGTAACACGGGGCTTGGCTTATCGGCGACCATCGGCGCGCGCCGCAACAACAGCCAATGGCTGCCTGAAAGCGAAGATTCGGCCGTTGGCGGCGCTTCATAACACCAACCCACCAACGCGCTGTCGGTAATGCCTTGCGCCATGTCATTGGCCGCCAACAGCAAAGGTTGCACCCAGGCATTGCCACTGGCCGGTAGCGGCAAAAACACCCCGGCGCCATGGCAACCCAGCGCCGAAGCCAAATGAAACACCGGGGCATTGTGGATATTGGCCAGAAAATCAAAGGGCATCGCCACCTGCTCTTCCAACACATTGGCCAGCATGTTTTGAAATACCGATGGTGAACTGAACGCACCGCCCATATAAATATTGCTCTGCGCAGGCACTCCCTCCTGCCCGGCAGCACCCAGCCCGCCAGCCAAGGCCAACATACTCAAGCGGCTAAGGCGGCGGGCATTGATGCCGTACTGCCGCTGCAAATAGCGTTTTAAAACGGCATCCCCAAGCGCCGCATCAACCTCACCGCAGCAGGCTGCCTGAATTGACAATCTCAACATGGCTGCCACCCCCACACCATGCTGATATGGCTACCGCCAAAACCGGCGAACTGGGCCAGATAATGCCCCGGCGGCAAAGGCATATCGGCAGTGGCCGTGCACAATCCCGCCACCGGCTGCCCCGCCAGTGCGCCGGGCAGCGTACCCGTTTGCAGGCTTTGGTGCAGCAGTGCCGTTTCAATGGCGCCGCTGGCACCCAATGTGTGGCCGATATGCGGCTTAAACCACGCCACCGGCACCGCTTGCCCCACCACCGCCATCAAGGCCTGCCGCTCGGCTTCGTCGCTGCCGGCACTGCCCACCGCATGCGCCTTAATCAATTTCAATGCTTGCGCAGGCACGCCGGCCTGCGCCAAGGCGTGTTGCATCACCGCAGCCATGCGCTGGCTGTCGGTGTCGGTTAGGCTGCCACCGCCGCTGCCTGCAGCCACGCCACACAAACGCAAGCCGCCCGCTGTCGGCGCTTCGGCCGCCAGTGCTAAACAGGCAATGCCTTCGCCCAACACGAAGCCTTCGCCTGCGAACGGGGTGCAGGCCGACGCCAGCAAGCCGGTGGCATGGAAATGCACCAGCGTGAGCAAATTAAAACTTTCCACCCCCACCACCAGCGCCCGTTCAATCAAGCCAGACTGCAACAAACGGTGGGCATGCATCAAGGCATGGGCAGACGAAGTGCACGAAGTGGCAAAGCTGTAAATGTGCTCATGCCCCAACCGCTTCATGAGTTCGGCGGTGATGGTGTGCAAGGTATAGCTTAGAGCGTCTGGCGCACCGGCCAGATAGCGCTGCTCGCAATCGGCCATATTGTAGGCGGTGGAGCCGATAAACACCGCCGCCTCGGCCTCTTGCGCTGCCGACCAACCGGCATCTGCCGCGGCTGCCTGAAGATGGGCTTCAATCAAATCAGCCAATGCCGCCAAGCCTAGCCTCTGCGCCGAAAATGCGCGGAAATAAGCGGCGTGGGCGGTTTGCCCCAAAAAAGCAAACGGCACGCTGGCCGCAGGCAAGGGCGATGCCCATTGCGGCCATAATGCCGCCCCTGCGCCTTGGGCGCAGCAAATACTGTGGCCGTGTACATAGCTCATGCGGCGTGGCTTTCGCGCACAAATTGCGCCAAATCGCGCACACACATCATGTGGCGGCGTATGGCGCGGTCGCCTTGCAGGCGCACTTTGAAATGCCGCTGCAACGCCACCGAAATCTGCAAGGCATCCAGCGAATCCAAGCCGATGCGGCTGGCATCGCCAAACAGCATCTCATCGTCTTGCAAGGCTTCGGCGCTGAGCACATCGGCCTTATCGGCTTCGTACACAATCAATTTTTTCAGCTCCTGCTCCAGCAAAACGGGCGCTAGGGTAAAGAGGTAATCGGCCATCAGAATCGCACCTGTGTGGCAAGCTGCCGCCGATACAGCCACACTGCCGACAACAAACAGGCAGCCGCAAACAGCAGCAATAATTGAAGATAAGCGGCAATCCCGCCCACACCGGCGCGGTTGAGCAGCAATTGCTGAAACGCATCCAGCCCCCAAGCCATGGGCGACAGCCGGGCGAGCGCTTGCATGGCTTCCGGCATCACATAGGCGGGCACCATAATGCCGCCCAGCGCCGCCATGATGATAATGCCGCCGCCGCCCAACACCACGGCGTGTTCGGTGCTTTTGGCCAGCACACTCACCAACAGCGCATAGCCCAACGCCGCCAAACTCACCGCCACCGCCAACAGGGCATACGGCCACAGCGGGCCGTTGAGCAGCAAGGGTGGCACGCCCAACAAGGGCAACAAGTAGCGCCCCAGCAGCAGCATCACCACGAATTGCAATTGGTTAATCAGAAAATACGGCAGCAATTTGGCCGCCACCAGCGTGGTGGCCGGGGCGCGCGCCAGCCGCAGGCGGGTGATGGTGTTGGTTTGCCGTTCCAGCGCCATCACATTAGACAAGGGAATCATGATAAAAAACATGCCAAACACCAGCCACGCCGGTACGCTGTGCTGCACCGAATTGGGTTTTTCCACTGCCTCACCCGCACGGCTGATGTAGGTTTCAGCAAACACCGGCCGCGCCAGATAGTCGCCCACCACATCAAAGCGGCTGCGGGTGGCTTCGGCCACGGCATTATTCACCGTTTTCCGCAAGGGTGCGGGCACCGCATCCACATGCACCGGCTCGGCCTTGGCCGCGGCAAAATAGGCATTCAAGCGTGTGGCGGTGTAATGCTGGCGCAGCACGCCTTTCATCGCCAGCAGCCACGAAGGCTCGGTATCGGGCGGCAATTGCAGCTGCAAGGGCTGCTCGTCGGCCAAAGCCGCCGCGGCAGCATTGGGGTTGTGTACCAGCATTTGGTAGCGCCCTTGCCGCAATGCCGCCTGCGCTTGGGTCAAATCGCTTTCAGGCAGCGTATCCACCGCTATCTGCACTTCGCGCAAGGCAGCGGCAAAATCGGCATTAAGCCCATTGTCGGCCGCGCCCACCAACACAATATGGCTGTTGATATGCGGATCAGCATCGCGGCTGAGCGCCACCGACATAATCAGCATAAACGCCACCGGCAACACAAACAGCACCGCCAAACCGTGCAGGTCGTGGCCGAGCAATTTCAGTTCTTTAATCAAAGAGGCCAGAATCATGGGGTTTGCCGTTGTAAAAAGTCCAGATAAAACGATTCCAACGAGCCGTGGCCTTGCTGGAAATAACGGATTTGCCGTCCGCCTTGCCCCAGCTGCACATACAGTGCCGCCGCTTCATCGCCGGTGGCAGCCACCTGTGCCATGCCGTTGGGCAATGGCTGCGCCCCGCAAGCGGCCAGCTCTGCCGCCGACAACATCGGCTCGGTTTGAAAACGCACATGTGCGCACGGCTGCTGCAACAGCTGTGCCAATTCACCCTGATACACCAGCCGCCCTTGCGCGAGCAAGGCGATATGGCGGCACAAGAGCTCGATTTCCTGCAAATAGTGCGAGGTATACACCACGGTAACACCGGCGGCATTCAAGCGGGCCACGCTGTCAAGAATAAACTGGCGCGACTGCGGATCAATGCCCACGGTGATTTCATCCAAAAACACCAGCTGCGGGCGGTTAATCAAGCCGATGGCAAAATTCAGCCGCCGCTTCAGCCCGCCCGACAAATGCCGGGCCGCTTTGCGGGTGTGTTCGGCCAGCCCGGCTTCGTCAAGCAAGCGGCGCAGGTGAGCGCGGTCGCGCTGGCGGTATAGCGCGGCAAAAAACAGCATATTGTCCCAGACGCTTAACTGCGGATAAAACGCAAAGTCTTGCGGCACCAAGCCGATTTGCTGGCGCTGGCGGCGGCTGAGTGCCTGCATGGGCACGCCTTCAAACAGCACTTGCCCGCTTTGCACTTCTTGCAAGCCGCACAAAATCGACATCAGCGTGGTTTTGCCGGCACCGTTGGCACCGAGCAAGCCCCAGCATTCGCCACGGCCGATATTGAGGCTGATGTCGGTGAGCGCCGGCGTGGCCGCGGCGGCATAGCGATGGCTTAGGGCTTGAATGCGAATCATGGGCGGGGCGTTTTTGAGCGGGGAATCAGGTTTTCAGGCTGCCTGAAAGCAAGCAATGGGATTTGAAGGCGATGGCGCATCATAAAGCCTTGGCCAGCTGGCGAATGTCTTGCCACAACGCCGCTTCGCGATCAGCAACATCCCGCAAGGCGGCGGCCAAAGTGGCGGGGCCGGCAGCATCGGGTTTGCGGCATTGGCGCACACACAGGCTGGCAAACTGCCGCCAAGCATCGCCGATATCGGTAAGCGCTTGCGCCGCTTGCAACAAGCCCGGGTGTGCTAAGGCTTCACCGGCCTGCTCCAGAAAATAGGCATACAGATAGCGGAAACCCGCACCGCCGGTGCCGATTTCTTCCTGCATGCGCACCAAATGCCCCAACCACTGCTTTTGCGCTTCGGCACTACCGTTGCGGTCTAATGCCGCCAATTTGTCGGCCACGGTGCGGATGCCGCGTACGCCGATAAAAAACAGCGGCGCTTGCATTTGGCGCACGCTTTGCAACAGCGCGCGGCGCAGCAGCGGGCGTAAATCCAGCGTGGCAACGTCCGGCAGGCTGGCGGTATCCAAGGTATACATCAGCCCTTTGGCCGCCAATGCACCCTTGGCAAAGCGGGCGCGACGCAAATCGGCCGCAGCACAACGCTGCACGGTTTCAAATACCGGGTCGCTGATTAAATAATCGTCGCCTTCTTTGCCGTACACCAGCAAATTATGGGCATTGAAATGAAAACGCATGGCTTCCGGGAAATACGGTAGCCAGAATACCGAGGTTTGCAAACCCACTAATTCGCCGCGTGCCAACGCCGCATCCAGCGCAGCCATGCCTGCCTCTTCATTGCTAAAACGGCGCATATGCAGGCGCACGCCCAGCTGGCGGCAGCTGCGGCGGATAATGCTTTTGGGCGGCATGCGGTAGGCCACCAGCGGCTGGCCCCCCAGCTTCACCAACGGAATATAGGCAAAGGTGAGCGCGGCGGCCATGCCAAACACCATCGCTTCATCCCAATCAATACCATGATGGCGCAACAGCGTAGACATCACCCCGCTTTCGCAATGGGCGGTGTGCTGATGCTGAAATAAAGGGGCTTGCATGGCCTTACTCCCAGCCCGGCGGGCATAGCTTTGCCGGTTCAAAAGGCTGCCTGAAAGCCGCCACATCCAATTGCAGCGCCTGTGCATAACGTGCCAGCATTTTGTCCGACAACCGCGCAAACACCGCCGGGCGGAAATGGCGGCGCACCTGCCAGCGAAACAAACCCACCGCCTGCGCCAACGACACTTCGTCATGGCGAAAAGCGTGCATACAATAATACAAAGGCGAATGGGTGCCCGCCACCACCGCGGCACGAGCCGCATCGGCTTGGGCGCGCAAATTACCCACCGCCTGCTCGGTGGCAAAGGCTTCGTCTTGCCAGCCGGTGCTCACCGCTTTAACGTAATGCCCGTTGCGGGTGGCATACATCACTTTCTGATGGCCAGCATAGGTGGCGCAGTTGTCTTGCGGCAGGTCTTTTTCTTCCATCACACCACCTCCAGCAACATAAATGACGACGAAAACCGGCCGCTCTCCGGCACATAACACAAAATTTTCTCGCCGCTGGCCAAGCGGTGGGTGCGCATAAATTCGTCTAGCATAATGTAAATCGAGGCCGAGCCGGTATTGCCTTTGCTGGGCAAATTGGTAAACCATTTGTGCTCGGGAATGGCAAAGCCGATATTGGCCAGCCCTTGCGCCACTTTATCGCGGAAAAAGTGCGATGAATAATGCGGCAGGAAATAATCGACATCCTCCACCCGCAAGCCGTGGCGGCAGATACTGCGCTGCAAGGCCTCTTCTACGGTGTAATGGATGATGTGCTCGTTGAGCAGTTTGACATCCTGCTTCACACTCATCACACTAACCGCTTCGCCCTCAGCCGCTGTTAATGTTTTCCAGCCGCGCCATTGGCCGTCTACCCAGTCGCCGCCGGCATACATGCACACCGGCTGCTCATGGGCATACGACACCAAATCCAGCCACACAATCTTCAGGCAGCCAGGTGCGGGCGTATTGCTCAAATGCAGCGCACCGGCGCCGTCCGACAGCATCCAGCGCAGAAAATCTTTGGCAAACGCCAATTCCGGGCGGAAATCGGCGGCTTGTTTCAGCGCCGTTTCACTGGCAAAGGCTTCTTTGCGCATCATCGCCGATGCGGTTTCGGCGGCACAGGCCACCGCCTCGCGGTGTTCGCCGCTGCGAATGGCGGTATAGGCATATTTCAGCGCCGCCATGCCCGCCACACACACGCCCGCCATGCTCACCATTTCACAAGGCCCGGCTTGTGGCAGCAAGCCATGCACCATGGCACCGTGGCCGGGCATGGTCTGATCAGGATAAGAAGTACCGCAGGCCAACACGCCCACCGCTTCGGGCTCAACCCCTTCCCTATAGAGCGCCTGTACCGCCAGCGCCGCCAATTCGGCACAAGAATGGGTAAGCGTGCGGCTGCGCGGATCAATGGCGTAATGGCGGCTATGAATGCCGTTGGAGCGCAAAATGCGCGAACGCACCCGCGAAGGCACATCACCGGCCATGCCCAGCACGGCTTCCATTTCATCGTTGCCCACCGGCTGGTTGGGCAAAAATGCCGCCGTATGGCGAATGTATACATCGAATAAAGTGGGCGTCATGCCTGCATCTTTTTAGGGTTGGTTTGATTAAGAATCTGTTTATACCAATTCAAAAAATAAGATAACAAGGCGGCGAGCCGCAGACAGTACACCCAGTACGGAACAGAGTTTGTTGGCGCTTTAGCGCCTTACAAAATCGTTCTCTTTGAGCTAAGGCGAGTCAACGCAGTTAGGTTATTTTTTCGAATTGGTATTACAGCCTTTTTTATAGCCGATTTTTCAGGCAGCCTTTATTCACCCGAAGGCTGGCTGAAATACTGCTTTTGCCGTGCAATACTGTTGCGCAACAAAGGCGCCAATGCCGTTTTCACCAAGGCGCTGATCGGCACCACGGTGACAATCATCAGCACCAAAAACACAATATAAAACGCCAGCAATGCCCGCCGCAGCCACGGTGCCACCCGCCCTGCCGCCAGCAACAGCTTGCCCCAGAGGTAAAAGCTGCGCCGCGCCACTTTTTCACTGAAAATCAGCTTTTCATTCACCCGCACCGCACCCATGCCGCGCAACAGGGTTTCATCCACCGCACCGCTAAGCAAGCCTTCACCGGTGCGCGCGCCAAAGCGGGCGGCATCGGCCAAATCGGCATCGGCAATGCCCGCGGCGGGCAGCGTACGGAAAAATTGGCGCTGGCCGGTGAGCATCCACGCCGGGGTGGTAACAAAGCTGGCTGCGCTGCTGCAAGCATCGATTTTAACCACATTGCCCACCAAGCGCGCACCATGCCCGGCCAGTAAGCGCTTCATCTGCTCTTGCGCCATCAGCCACATATTGCGGCAGCCAATCAGGGTAATCACCGGCGTATCACGCAACAGCGCGGCGGCTTGCGGGCTTTGCAAGAAGGCGGTCATCGGCTGCGAAGGCGATAAAAACCACACCGTATACGCCAACACCACCAAGTCATAATGTGTATGTGCCGTTTGCGGCGGCACAATGGGCGCCGGTTGCAAATGCACGGTTTCGGGGAAGGTATTGAAAAAGCGCCAAAACCGCCACGGAAACGCATACGGCACCTCCGGCTGCAAGGCCAGCATTTCCACCTCGATACCCTTCTGTGCCTGCAAAGGCGCAGCAAAATGCTGCGCCAAGGTATGCAATTGGCCGGTTTGCGAATAATAAACCAGCAAAACTTTTTTGGTGGCTTGCGTTTCCATAATGCCATTCCAGTCAAACGGCTTGCCATTTTAGCAAAAAACATGCCGTCGCGCGGGCTGGCGCACGCAAGTTCATTCAATCGCCATAAACATACAAGGCTGCCTGAACATTTGTCAGCCCCGATAACAAACAAAAAACAGCCAACGCAAAGCGTTGGCTGTTTGATTGGCCGCCGTTTCAGGCAGCCTGAATGGCGCAAGATAATGCTTAGGCTTGCGGCTCTTCCGCGGCCACTTCGGCAGCCGCACGCATTTCGTCGGCAAACTGCTGGCGACGGGTGCGGTGGTGGGTTAAGCCGGTACCAGCCGGAATCAGGCGGCCCACAATCACGTTTTCTTTCAAGCCGCGCAGGTCGTCTTTCTTGCCCATAATCGCCGCTTCGGTGAGCACGCGGGTGGTTTCTTGGAAGGACGCCGCCGAGATAAAGCTGTCGGTAGAGAGGGAGGCTTTGGTGATACCCAAGAGGATATTGTCAAAACGCACCGGCTCTTTGCCTTCGGCTTCCAGTTTTTCGTTGGCGGCCATCACATCGGCACGCTCCACTTGCTCGCCGGTAATGAAGTGGCTTTCGCCGGAGTCGGCGATGTTCACGCGGCGCAGCATTTGGCGGATGATCACTTCGATGTGTTTGTCGGAAATCTTCACGCCTTGCAAGCGGTAAACCTCTTGCACTTCCTGCACGATGTAGCGGGTAAGCGCTTCAATGCCTTGCAAGCGCAGGATGTCGTGCGGATCTACCGAGCCGTCAACAATGGTTTCGCCACGGTTCACCACTTGGCCGTCGTGCACCAGCACCTGTTTTTCTTTCGAAATCAGGGTTTCGTAGGCCACGCCGTCTACATCGGTAATCACCAAGCGCTGTTTGCCTTTGGTTTCTTTACCGAAGGATACGGTACCGGTAACTTCGGCCAGCATACCGGCATCTTTGGGCGTACGCGCTTCAAACAGCTCGGCCACGCGCGGCAGACCACCGGTAATGTCGCGGGTTTTGGTTGAGGCTTGCGGAATCCGCGCCAACACATCACCTTTGCCGATTTCCTGCCCTTCGCGCACGGTAATCACCGCACCCACCGGGAAAGCCATCGACACCGGCGCATCACCACCCGGCATTTTCACTTCTTCGCCGTTTTCGTCCAGCAGTTTCACCAAGGGGCGCAACAGTTTAGACTGGGTAGCGCTGCGGCGTTTGCCGTCGATCACCACCAAGGTAGACAAACCGGTCACATCGTCGGTTTGCTTGGCCACGGTAACGCCTTCTTCGATGTTTTCAAAGCGCACACGACCGGCGTGTTCGGTAATCATCGGGCGGGTATGCGGATCCCATGTGGCCAAGGTTTGGCCGGCTTTAACGGTTTCGCCGTCTTTCACCAGCAAAATGGCACCGTAAGGCACTTTATGGCGCTCGCGCTCGCGGCCGATGTCGTCGTGAATCACTACTTCAGAAGAGCGACCAATCACCACCAGCTCGCCCTTGTTGTTGGCCACATAACGCATTTGGCTGGAGAAGCGCACCACGCCGCCGGACTTGGCTTCCACTTGGCTGGCGGCAGCAGCACGCGATGCCGCACCACCGATGTGGAAGGTACGCATGGTGAGCTGGGTGCCCGGTTCACCGATAGACTGGGCGGCAATCACCCCCACCGATTCGCCCGAATTCACCAGCTTGCCGCGTGCCAGGTCGCGGCCATAACACTTGGCGCACAAGCCGTAGCGGGTTTTACAGGTAATCGGCGTGCGCACTTTCACTTCGTCGATGCCGGAGTTGTCAATCATATCCACCATGGCTTCGTTGAGCATGGTGCCGGTTTCCACCAAGGTTTCGCCGGTACTGGGGTCTACCACATCAGCCGCGGTAACACGGCCCAAAATACGGTCGCGCAAGGGCTCGATTACATCACCGCCCTGCACCACGGCTTTCATCACAAAGCCGTCGGTGGTGCCGCAATCGTCTTCCACCACCACCAAGTCTTGGGTTACGTCTACCAAGCGGCGGGTCAAATAACCTGAGTTGGCGGTTTTCAAGGCGGTATCAGCCAAGCCTTTACGCGCACCGTGAGTGGAAATAAAGTATTGCAGTACCGTGAGGCCTTCGCGGAAGTTCGACGTAATCGGCGTTTCGATAATCGAACCGTCCGGTTTGGCCATCAAACCACGCATACCGGAAAGCTGCTTGATCTGCGCGGCCGAACCACGGGCGCCGGAGTCGGCCATCATGTAGATGGAGTTGAACGACTCTTGATCCACTTCTTTGCCGTCGCGATCGGTGGTTTTCTGGGTCGACAGATTATCCATCATCGCTTTGGCGATTTTGTCGCCGGTGCGGCCCCAGATGTCCACCACTTTGTTGTAGCGCTCGCCGTTGGTCACCAAACCTTGACGGTATTGCTCTTCGATTTCCTTCACTTCGTGCTGCGCTTCGGCCAGCAATTCGGCTTTTTTGGCCGGCACTTCCATGTCGTCCACGCAAATGGAGATGCCGCCACGGGTGGAGTAGGCAAAACCGGTATACATCAGATGGTCGGCAAAAATCACCGTATCGCGCAAGCCGCACAGGCGGAAAGACGCGTTAATCAGGCGTGAGATTTCTTTTTTCTTCAGCGCCTTGTTGATGTATTCAAACGGCAGGCCTTTGGGCAGGATTTCGCTCAGCAGCGCACGGCCCACGGTGGTTTCGTAGCGGTTGATTACCGGCTCGAATTCGTCTTGGTCGTTTTTCACCCATTCGCGCAGGCGCACGGTGATTTTGGTGCTCAGCTCAACTTGGCGGGTTTGGTAGGCGCGGTGTACTTCTTTCACATCGGCAAACAGGCTGCCTTCGCCCTTGGCGTTGATTTTGTCGCGGGTCATGTAATACAAGCCCAAAACGATATCCTGCGACGGCACGATAATCGGCTCGCCGTTGGCGGGCGACAGCACGTTGTTGGAAGCCAGCATCAAGGTGCGGGCTTCCATTTGCGCTTCCAAGCTCAGCGGCACGTGTACCGCCATTTGGTCACCGTCGAAGTCGGCGTTAAAGGCCGCGCACACCAAGGGGTGCAATTGGATGGCCTTGCCTTCAATCAAAATCGGCTCAAATGCCTGAATACCCAAGCGGTGCAAGGTGGGCGCACGATTGAGCAGAATCGGATGTTCGCGAATCACGTCTTCCAAGATATCCCACACCTCGGCCACTTCCTGCTCCACCAGTTTTTTGGCGGCTTTGACGGTAGAGGCCAAGCCCAGCACTTCCAGCTTGTGGAAAATAAACGGTTTGAACAGCTCCAGCGCCATTTTTTTCGGCAAGCCGCACTGATGCAGGCGCAAGTAAGGGCCCACGGTAATCACCGAACGGCCGGAGTAGTCTACGCGTTTACCCAACAGGTTTTGACGGAAACGGCCGCCTTTACCTTTAATCATGTCGGCCAGCGATTTGAGCGGGCGTTTGTTGGCACCGGTCATCGCTTTGCCGCGACGGCCATTGTCGAGCAAGGAATCCACCGCTTCTTGCAACATGCGTTTTTCGTTGCGCACGATGATGTCGGGCGCACGCAGCTCCAACAAACGCTTCAAGCGGTTGTTGCGGTTGATGACGCGGCGGTAGAGGTCGTTCAAATCGGAGGTGGCGAAACGGCCGCCGTCCAGCGGCACCAAGGGGCGCAAATCCGGCGGCAACACCGGCAGCACGTCCATAATCATCCATTCCAGCTTCATGCCGGAGCGTTGGAACGCTTCCAGCACTTTCAGGCGTTTGGCGATTTTTTTGATTTTGGTGTCGGAGCTGGTGGCATCCAGCTCTTGACGCAAAGTGGCCACTTCTTGGGCAATGTCCAAGCCGCGCAGCAAATCACGGATGCCTTCGGCGCCCATTTTGGCTTCGAAGTCGCCGCCGAATTCTTCGTATTTGGCGTAGAAGTCTTCTTCGGTGAGCAACTGGCGGCGCTGCATGCTGGTCATGCCCGGATCGGTAACCACAAAGGCTTCAAAATACAAAATGCGTTCGATGTCGCGCAAGGTCATGTCCAACACCATGCCCAAACGGGACGGCAAGGATTTCAAAAACCAGATGTGCGCCACCGGTGCGGCCAAATCGATGTGCCCCATGCGTTCGCGACGCACTTTGGACAAGGTCACTTCCACACCGCATTTTTCGCAGGTAACACCTTTGAATTTCAAGCGTTTGTATTTACCGCACAAGCATTCGTAGTCTTTAATCGGGCCAAAAATCTTGGCGCAAAACAAGCCGTCGCGTTCGGGCTTGAAGGTGCGGTAGTTGATGGTTTCCGGTTTTTTCACTTCGCCGTAAGACCAAGAACGGATGGTTTCGGGCGAGGCAATGCCGATTTTGATGGCGTCAAATTCTTCGTCGCTACCGGCTTGCAGCGGATTAAACAAGTCTAATAAGGCTTTCATTTTTGCTCCTGACGGCGCCGCTTTCAGGCTGCCTGAAAAGGTTCAGGCAGCCTGAAAACAGGCTTGCCGGTATTAGTAACGTTCCAAATCGATGTCCAAGCCCAAAGAGCGGATCTCTTTAACCAGCACGTTAAACGATTCCGGCATCCCGGCTTCGATTTTGTGCTCGCCCTTAACGATGTTTTCGTACATTTTGGTACGGCCATTCACGTCGTCCGATTTCACGGTCAGCATTTCTTGCAGCGTGTAGGCGGCGCCGTAAGCTTCTAGCGCCCACACCTCCATCTCACCGAAACGCTGGCCACCGAACTGGGCTTTACCGCCCAAGGGCTGCTGCGTTACCAAGCTGTAGGGGCCGGTAGAGCGGGCGTGCATTTTTTCGTCCACCAAGTGGTGCAGCTTCAGATAATGCATCACACCCACCGTTACCCGGCGGTCAAACGCTTCACCGGAGCGGCCGTCGTACAAGGTGATTTGGGTTTTGGTGGGGTTAAAGCCCAATTTTTGCACTTGCGGATCATCGCTGGGGTAGGCCAACTCAAGGAAGGCCTTGATTTCGCTCTCGTGCGCACCGTCAAACACTGGCGACGCAAACGTGGCACCTTTGCGCAAATTAGCCGCCAAGGTGAGGATGTCTTCATCGCTCAGCTGGCTTAAGTCTTCGCGGTGCATGTCGCGGCCGCCCAAGTCACCGTTGTACATGGTGTCGAGGAACTGGCGGATTTCGGCCACTTTGCGTTGCTCATCCAACATTTTGCCGATGCGCTCGCCAATACCTTTGGCTGCCCAGCCCAAA
This sequence comes from Paralysiella testudinis, assembly GCF_016894345.1. Classification (GTDB taxonomy): domain Bacteria; phylum Pseudomonadota; class Gammaproteobacteria; order Burkholderiales; family Neisseriaceae; genus Paralysiella; species Paralysiella testudinis. The sequence goes on along the minus strand of NZ_CP069798.1, from coordinate 784,604 downwards.
TGCACTTCCAAAATCTGGCCGATGTTCATCCGCGACGGTACGCCCAAGGGGTTGAGCACGATGTCCACCGAACGGCCGTCGGCCATATAGGGCATGTCTTCCACCGGCATGATTTTGGACACCACGCCTTTGTTACCGTGGCGGCCGGCCATTTTGTCACCGGCTTGCAGGCGGCGTTTGATGGCGATAAACACTTTCACCATTTTTTGCACGCCCGGCTGCAATTCGTCGCCTTGGGTGAGTTTCTTCTTCTTGATTTCGTACTGTTCGTCGGCTTCTTGGTGTTTCGATTGCAGGTTGGCTTTAATCAATTCCACTTGCTTGGCGATGGTTTCGTCGGCCAAACGGATGTCGAACCAATCGTGCTTGCTCGGCAAACCGGCCAAGTATTCGGCGGTCACTTCTTTGCCTTTGGCCAGCTTCATCGGGCCACCGTTGACTTTTTGACCCACAATCAGGCGCTCAATACGGTCGAAAGCATCGTCGTTGAAAATGCGCAGTTGGTCAGTTAAGTCTTGGCGGTAGCGTTTCAGCTCGGCGTCGATAATCGCCTGTGCCCGTTTGTCGCGGGTGATGCCTTCGCGGGTAAACACCTGCACGTCAATCACGGTGCCGCTCATACCGGTGGGCATACGCAAAGAGGTGTCTTTCACATCGCTGGCTTTTTCGCCGAAAATGGCGCGCAGCAGTTTTTCTTCCGGCGTGAGCTGGGTTTCGCCTTTGGGGGTAACCTTACCCACCAATACGTCACCGGCTTCCACTTCGGCACCGATGTACACAATGCCCGATTCATCCAAGCGGTTTTGCATGCGCTCCGACAAATTGGGGATGTCGCGGGTGATTTCTTCGGCACCTAATTTGGTGTCGCGCGCCACCACATTCAATTCTTCGATGTGGATGGTGGTGTAGCGGTCTTCGGCCACCACGCGCTCGGAAATCAAAATCGAGTCTTCGAAGTTGTAGCCATTCCACGGCATAAAGGCGATGGTCATGTTTTGACCCAAAGCCAGCTCGCCCAAATCGGTAGAAGCGCCGTCGGCCACCACATCGCCGCGTTGCAGCACGTCGCCTTTTTTCACCACCGGACGTTGGTTGATGTTGGTGGACTGGTTGGAACGGGTGAATTTCACCAAATTGTAAATATCCACACCCACTTCACCGGCGGTGGCTTCGTCGTCGTGCACACGAATCACCACGCGGTTGGCATCCACATACTCCACCACACCGCCACGGCGTGCCACAATCGCGGTAGACGAATCCACCGCTACGGCGCGCTCAATACCGGTGCCCACCATGGCTTTTTCTGGGCGCAGACACGGCACGGCTTGACGTTGCATGTTGGCACCCATCAAGGCGCGGTTGGCGTCGTCGTGCTCCAAGAAGGGAATCAGCGAAGCGGCCACAGACACCACTTGGCCGGTGGCCACGTCCATGTATTGCACGCGGTCGGGCGTGGACATGATGGTTTCGCCTTTTTCACGGCAAGTCACCAATTCGTCGGTGAGGGTACCATCTTCGGCCAGCTCAGCGTTGGCCTGAGCAATCACGAAACGGCCTTCTTCAATGGCCGACAAATAATCGATGTCGTTGGTTACTTTGCCATCTACCACACGGCGGTAAGGCGTTTCCAAAAAGCCGTACTCATTGGTGCGGGCATACACCGACAAGGAGTTAATCAAGCCGATGTTCGGGCCTTCCGGTGTTTCAATCGGACACACGCGGCCATAGTGGGTGGGGTGTACGTCGCGCACTTCAAAACCGGCACGCTCGCGGGTCAAACCGCCCGGGCCCAAAGCCGATACACGGCGCTTATGGGTGATTTCCGATAAGGGGTTGGTTTGATCCATAAACTGGCTCAATTGGCTGGAGCCAAAGAACTCTTTAATCGCGGCAGATACCGGCTTGGCGTTAATCAAATCGTGCGGCATCAGGTTTTCCGATTCCGCTTGGTTCAAACGCTCTTTTACTGCACGCTCTACCCGCGCCAAACCGCTGCGGAACTGGTTTTCAGCCAGCTCGCCCACCGAGCGCACGCGGCGGTTGCCCAAGTGGTCGATGTCGTCCACTTCGCCGTGGCCGTTGCGCAATTCCACCAGCGTGGCAATTGAGGCCACGATGTCGTCTACCGACAGCACATAAGTGCCCGCGGCGGCGGCACCGGCAAAGGTGTCTTTCATCATGCGGCCAAACCAAGTGTGCTCTTGGCTTTCGCTCAATTTTTGCTCGTAGGTGCGGGTGTTGAACTTCATGCGGCCCACGCGCGACAAATCATAGCTGTCTTCATTGAAGAACAAGCGGTTGAACAGCAACTCCACCGCATCCTCGGTGGGCGGCTCGCCCGGGCGCATCATGCGGTAAATCGCCACGCGCGCGGCTTGTTTGTCGGCGGTTTCGTCGGTGCGCAGAGTATTGGAAATATAACCGCCCTGATCCAAATCGTTGATGTACAGAGTATGGATTTCGCCAATGCCGTGAATATCCAGCTGCGCCAGCAATTCTTCGGTGATTTCATCGTTGGCGCTGGCCAACACTTCACCGGTTTCGGCCACAATCACGTCGGCAGCCAAAATTTTACCAATCAGGCTATCCGCTTCCACATCCAAGCGCTCGATACCGGCAGCGGCGATGTCGCGCAGGCTTTTAGCGGTGATGCGTTTGCCTTGCGCCACCAATACGGTGCCGTCTTTGCCCACAATATCGAATTTGGCGGCTTCGCCTTTCAGGCGCGCCAACACCAACGGGGTTTGTACGCCGTCTTTGGAGAGGAAAAACTGCTCTTGGTCATAAAACATCGACAGCATTTGCTCATTGGTGTAACCCAAGGCTTTGAGCAGAATGGTTACTGGCATTTTGCGGCGGCGGTCGATACGGAAGTAGAGCAAGTCTTTGGGGTCAAACTCGAAGTCCAACCAAGAGCCGCGGTAGGGAATGATGCGGGCAGAAAACAGCAGTTTGCCGGAAGAATGGGTTTTACCGCGGTCGTGCTCGAAGAATACGCCGGGAGAACGGTGCAGCTGCGACACAATCACGCGTTCGGTGCCGTTAATCACAAACGAGCCGCTCGGCGTCATCAGCGGGATTTCGCCCATATACACTTCGTTTTCGCGCACTTCTTTTACCACATTGGGCTTAGACGATTCTTTGTCCAAAATCACCAAGCGGATGCGCGCACGCAAAGGGGCGGCATAAGTGATGCCGCGCAATTGGCATTCCTGAATATCAAACAGCGGCTCACCCAATACATAATGCACAAACTCCAGGCGGGCATAGCCGTTGTGGCTCACAATCGGGAAAATGGAATTAAAGGCTGCCTGAAGGCCTTCTTCATTGCGTTTGTCGTAGGGTTTTTCCAACTGCAAAAACTGGGCGTAGGAATTCAGCTGGGTGGCCAGCAAAAACGGCACTTCCAGTACATTGGTACGCTTGGCAAAACTTTTGCGAATGCGTTTTTTTTCGGTAAAGGAGTAGGACATGGAAGATTCTCCAATATAAGAGCGGTTTGGCAAGTAATTCCGTATAAATACTTGGCATAAATACTTGGCTATCGAAATACCGCTTTGGGTGAATTCGGTATCGCCCAGTTTTATTGGGCGCTATTTGCCATCACTGAAGCCTTTATATTGATAGCTTCAGGCTGCCTGAAAAGCTCAATATGTAAAATCAGGAAAATTTATCGGCAAATAGGTAAATATTTATAAAAAATCACTTGCGCCAGACAAGCGAAAGCAGGCCGGCAGCCCTAAGCTGCCAGCCTGTAAAACAACAACGGAATTATTTGATTTCGACTTTGGCGCCGGCTTCTTCCAATTGTTTTTTGATGTCGTCGGCTTCAGCCTGAGACACGCCTTCTTTAACCGGTTTCGGTGCGCCGTCAACCAAGTCTTTGGCTTCTTTCAAGCCCAGGCCGGTAATGGTACGTACCACTTTAATCACGCCCACTTTTTGTGCACCGGCTTCAGTCAAGATTACGTCGAATTCGGTTTTCTCTTCAGCGGCAGCAGCGCCACCGGCAGCAGCGCCACCAGCAACAGCAACAGCGGCGGCAGATACGCCAAATTTTTCTTCGAACGCTTTAACCAAGTCGTTCAGTTCCATCACGGTCAACGCGCCAACGGCTTCCAAAATGTCTTCTTTAGTAATAGCCATGCTATCAAAACTCCATAAGATTTAAATAAATAATTCGATTCAGTGCTTGCTTAGGCGGCTTCAGTTTCGGCTTTTTTTTCAGCCAAAGCAGCCAACGCACGAGCAAAGCCGGCAACAGGTGCCTGCATAACGTACAGCAATTTAGACAACAACTCTTCGCGGCTCGGAATGGATGCCAATTCGCCCACTTGGGCAACATCCAGCAAGTCGCCGTTGTAAGAACCGGCTTTGAGCACGATTTTGTCGTCTTTTTTTGCAAATTGATGCAGTACTTTTGCAGCAGCAACCGGATCTTCAGACGCCGCGTACACCAACGGACCCACCATTTGGTCGGCCAAGGCGGCAAATGAAGTACCTTCTACCGCACGACGAGCCAAAGTGTTTTTCAGAACGCGCAGATATACGCCTTCTTTACGCGCATTGGCACGCAGTTCGGTCATGCTGGCAACACTGATACCGCGATATTCAGCAATCACCATAGTTTGAGCATTAGCAATACCAGCACTAATCTCTTCTACGGCGGCTTTCTTGGTTTCAATATTGAGACTCAAGGTCTACCTCCCACTGTTTTAAAATCAGAGCAGCGGCAACGCCACCACTCCACCAGCGCGGCAACCCAAAAAGACATTGACAGGACAAGCCTGGAAAAAATGTTCTGGGACTACCGTCTGCGTAGGGTTAAACAATTAAAGCCCGCAAGCTCCCTACGGTCTTGGACATCTACCCGGCAAGCCGGGTAGCCCAATTATTCAGGCAGCCTGAAAGGCTACCTGAACAAATTTTATAGCAAATTCAAAAAGCAAGATAACAAGGCGGTGAGCCGTAGACAGTACGTCTAGTACGACAAGGCGAACCAACGCCGTTAGGTTGTTTTTTGGGATTTGCTATTAATTAACACTACCGGTGTCAACACGTACACCCAAACCCATGGTGCTGGATACGGCGATTTTCTTCATGTACTGGCCTTTAGCGGCAGCCGGTTTGGCTTTCACAATGGCGTCCAGCAAAGCATTGAAGTTTTCACGCAAATCGGCTTCGGCAAACGAGGCACGGCCGATGGTGGCATGCACAATACCGGCTTTATCGGTACGGTATTGAACCTGACCGGCTTTGGCGTTTTTCACGGCTTCGGCCACGTTTGGCGTTACCGTGCCCACTTTCGGGTTCGGCATCAAACCGCGCGGGCCCAAAATGGTACCCAATTGGCCAACAATGCGCATGGCGTCCGGAGAAGCAATCACCACATCGAAGTCCAGATTACCGGCTTTGATTTGCTCAGCCAGATCTTCAAAACCCACAATATCGGCACCAGCTTCTTTAGCTGCTTCGGCATTGGCGCCTTGAGTAAATACCGCCACACGGGTGGTTTTACCGGTGCCTTTTGGCAACACCACAGCGCCACGAATCACTTGGTCTGATTTACGCGGATCCACACCCAGATTGAAAGATACATCCACAGATTCGTCGAATTTAGCGGTGGCATTGGCTTTCACCAAACCGATGGCTTCATCGATGGCGTACAGCTTGTTGTGCTCAACCGCAGCGCGTAAAGCCTGCATGCGTTTAGAAATTTTTGCCATGATTACACACCCTCCACTTCCAAGCCCATAGAGCGGGCGCTACCGGCAATAATGCGCACTGCCGCATCCAAATCAGCAGCCGTCAAATCGGCTTGTTTGGTCTTGGCAATTTCTTCCAATTGTGCGCGGGTCACGGTGCCCACTTTATTGGTCAGCGGATTGGCGCTGCCTTTTTGCAAGCCAGCGGCTTTTTTCAGCAAAATAGAGGCAGGCGGGGTTTTCATCACAAAGGTGAAAGACTTGTCTGCAAACGCCGTAATCACCACCGGAATCGGCAAACCCGGCTCCATAGATTGAGTAGCCGCGTTGAATGCTTTACAGAATTCCATGATGTTCAGACCGCGCTGACCCAAAGCCGGGCCAACCGGAGGAGAAGGATTGGCTTTACCTGCAGGAATTTGCAGTTTAATGTAGCCGATGATTTTCTTTGCCACTTGTTACACTCCAAAAATGGGTCAAACGCAGCCCACAAGGCCGCTCCCCGAAAAGACAGACCGATAAGTATAAAAGAAATACAATTCTTTTACAAGAATCAGTCGATTACCCACCACAAAACTGTGGTTAAATTTTCTCTACTTGCGCAAATTCCAACTCAACTGGGGTTTCGCGGCCAAAAATCTGCACCGATACCCGCAATTTGTTGCGCTCGTAATTCACCTCTTCCACCACGCCGTTAAAGTCAGCAAACGGACCTTCGCTCACCCGCACTTGCTGGCCTACTTCAAACTGCACTTTGGGCTTGGGTTTCTCTACGCCGGTTTGCACTTGCTGCAAAATGGCATCCACTTCGCGCTGCATAATCGGTAGCGGACGGTTGCCAGTGCCGCCGATAAAGCCGGTCACACGCGGGGTGCTTTTTACCAGATGCCAAGAATCGTCGGTCATTTCCATTTCTACCAACACATAGCCGGGGAAAAATTTACGCTCGCTGATGGTTTTGCGGCCATTTTTAATGTCCACCACCTCTTCCACCGGCACCAACACTTGGCCGAAATAATCGGCCATGCCTTCGCGCTCAATGCGCTCCTTCAGGGTTTTCTGAACGTTTTTTTCAAAACCGGAATAAGCATGCACCACATACCACTGCTTCGCCATGACTAACCCCTTTTCATCAATACATCAAAAAACAACCACGAAATCAGGCTGTCGGCACCCCAAATAAACAGCGCCAACACACTCACAAAGGCCAATACAAATAATGTCATGCGCGCCGTTTCCGCACGGTCGGGCCACACCACCTTGCGCAGTTCGGCGGTTGAGTCTTTCACGTAAGCACTCAAGCCCCGGCCGGCCGAGCTCCAGCGAAACACAATCAAAATAGCCGCCACCACCCCCACAACCGGGAACAAGGCACGCACATACACCGGCAACTGTGCCGCCAGCGCATAAAAACCATACACACCAGCCACCACCAATACCGCCGCCAAAATGAATTTGGCCCAATCACTGCGCCGGATTGCCGCGCGCTCTTGCTGGGCTTTCAGCCGGGCTTCGGTTTTGGCATGAATCTTCGGTTTGGCTACAACATCTTTCGATGTCTTGTTGTCCATAATCAATACAACCTTTAACAATACGAAAAAGACTAATCGGCACAAGGCCGATTAGTCTGTCTTTTGGCAGGCCAGGAGGGTCTCGAACCCCCAACCCTCGGTTTTGGAGACCGATACTCTACCAATTGAGCTACTGGCCTAAAACCTCAAATTAAGCAATTACGGTAGAAACCACACCAGCACCCACGGTACGGCCACCTTCGCGAATCGCGAAACGCAGGCCTTCTTCCATGGCAATCGGGGCAATCAGTTCTACAGTGATGGCCACGTTCTCACCCGGCATTACCATTTCCACGCCTTCGTTCAGGCTTACTGCGCCGGTCACGTCGGTGGTGCGGAAGTAGAATTGCGGACGGTAGTTGGCGAAGAACGGGGTATGACGGCCACCCTCTTCTTTGCTCAATACGTACACTTCGGCTTTAAACTTGGTGTGCGGGGTGATAGAGCCGGGCTTGGCCAATACTTGGCCACGCTCTACGTCTTCACGTTTGGTGCCGCGCAACAATACGCCTACGTTGTCGCCTGCTTGGCCTTGATCCAGCAATTTGCGGAACATTTCCACGCCGGTACAGGTGGTTTTTTGGGTGGGCTTCAGGCCTACGATTTCAATCTCGTCGCCCACGTTAACGATACCGCGCTCTACACGACCGGTTACTACGGTACCACGGCCGGAAATAGAGAATACGTCTTCAATCGGCAGCAGGAAGGGTTTGTCTACGGCACGCTCGGGCGTGGGGATGTAGCTGTCCAATGCGTCGGCCAGGGCGAAGATGGCGGTTTCGCCGATGTCGCTGCTGTCGCCTTCCAGGGCTTTCAGAGCAGAGCCTTTGATGATGGGTACGTCGTCGCCGGGGAAGTCGTAGCTGGAGAGCAGGTCGCGGATTTCCATTTCAACCAGTTCCAACAGTTCTTCGTCGTCAACCATGTCGCATTTGTTCATGAACACGAGGATGTAGGGTACGCCTACTTGGCGAGCCAACAGGATGTGTTCGCGGGTTTGCGGCATGGGGCCGTCGGCGGCAGAGCATACCAAGATGGCGCCGTCCATTTGGGCAGCACCGGTAATCATGTTTTTCACATAGTCGGCGTGACCCGGGCAGTCTACGTGGGCGTAGTGGCGGCCTTCGGTTTCGTATTCAACGTGTGAGGTGTTGATGGTGATGCCGCGGGCTTTTTCTTCCGGGGCATTGTCGATTTGGTCGTAGGCTTTGGCCGCGCCACCGAATTTTTTAGACAAAATGGTGGTCAGTGCGGCAGTCAGGGTGGTTTTACCATGGTCAACGTGACCGATGGTGCCAACGTTTACGTGCGGTTTGTTCCGCGCGAATTTTTCTTTAGCCATGGCTACTTCCTATTCCTAAAGATTTTACGGGTTTAAAAAAAGAGGTGGTGCCCATGGGCAGAATTGAACTGCCGACCTCTCCCTTACCAAGGGAGTGCTCTACCCCTGAGCTACATGGGCTTAATTGTATAGTAAATTGAATTAAAACCAATACTGCGTTGGCTCGCCTTGCCGTACCTGCGTACTGCCTGAGGCTCGCCGCCTTGTCTTGATTTTAATTAAATCACTATAAAAACAACTTTTTGGAGCGGGTGAAGGGAATCGAACCCTCACCGTAAGCTTGGAAGGCTTCTGCTCTACCATTGAGCTACACCCGCTAAAACTTACTTAAACTGCTTAAAACAGCCACTCCAAGCAAGACTTGAATTTTGGTGGAGGGAGAAGGATTCGAACCTTCGAAGCTTTCGCAACAGATTTACAGTCTGCCCCCTTTGGCCGCTCGGGAATCCCTCCAAAAGAGAACGGCATAATAATGAAGCCGCGCATACTCGTCAAGGCGATTTGATTTTTTTTTCACTAAAAAATAATCAAAATACTGTTTTTAATCAATTTAAAATTATGGCTGCTTGGCTAAGTTTTGCATCACCGCCGGGTAGCCAGAAACTTGGGTTTATTTGTTTTTCATCAACTGCTCATATTTGACTTGCAACTGCTCCGGGGTTTCCGGGTGCTCTTCGTCAATCAAAATACAATCCACCGGACACACTTGCTGGCATTGCGGCTCATCGTAGTGGCCGACGCATTGGGTGCATTTGCTGGGCTCGATTTCATAAATCTCATCGCCTTGGTAGATGGCATCATTCGGGCACTCAGGCTCGCATACGTCGCAATTGATGCACTCATCGGTAATAAAGAGTGACATTGTGCTTATCCTTCTGTTTGTGTTTTCAAAACCGATAACGGCGGATTATAGCACACTCCGTTTTCCATTCGTGTCTTTACTCTGGCTTTGCATTTTGAGAACCATTCTTATACCAACTCTACAAAACAACCTAACTGCGTTGGCCCGTATAGTTATCTGATTTTGTTAAATTGGCATTAAACACACGCTTATTCAGCCACTTGAGCATAAACCCGCAATTCAAACCGGCTCATGCCCGCTTTGCCCTGCCGGTGCGCTGCCAACCAAGTCGGTATTTCAGGCAACGCACCGGCTTCGATGTATATCTGTGCGCCGTCTTTCAGGCAGCCTGGCAATAAGTCGAACAATAAAGGCCATTGCTGCCAGGCAAAAGGCGGATCCAAAAACACCACATCAAATGCGGCTACCGCCGTACGCAAATAAGCCAGCGCATCTGTGGTGATGATTTCGGTTTGCGCCAAACCCAGCGTTTGCACGGCTTGCGCCAATGTGCGCGCGGTAGCTCGGTTTTGCTCCACCAGCACTACACTTTTGGCATGGCGCGAAGCCGCTTCCAGCCCCAAGGCACCGCTACCGGCAAACAAATCCAACACATTTTTGCCGCTTAAATCCTGCCCGAGCCAATTAAATACTTGCTCGCGCACCCTGTCCGGCGTGGGGCGCAAGCCTTCAGCATCGGCCACCGCCAATTTGCGACCGCGATGGGTGCCGCCGATAATGCGCACTTGATTAAGGTATTTTTTCTTCATAACGGGCTTGCCATAATGCATCAAAAGGCTTTCAGGCAGCCTGAAAGCCTTTTGGATTTTACAATCAATTTTTAGCAGCTTAAATTACGACTCTTTACCTGCAGGCGGTTCAATCTGCTCTTTCCAGCCGCATTCTTTTTGCGGACATACTTTTTCCACGCCCCAGCGTTTGGTGGTTTTGATGGTGAGCACCGGCCATTGGCAATTGGGGCAGGTTTCGGCGATGGGGGGATTCCAAGTGGCGTAGTCGCAATCGGGGTAGGTATTGCAGCTATAAAACAGCTTGCCGTAGCGGCTTTTGCGCTCGATTAAATGGCCTTTGCCGCATTTGGGGCAGGCCACGCCGGTGTCTTTGGGCGGCTCCAAGGGCTCGATGTGTTTGCACTTGGGGTAGTTGGCGCAGCCGATAAATTTGCCGTAGCGGCCGCGTTTGTAGACCAATTGGCCGCCGCATTTGGGGCAGTCGCGCCCTTCCACCACGGTGGGCTCTTCTGCTGCTTTGGCCGCTTCTTCGGCGGTTTCGCCCACATTTCGGGTGTAATCACATTCGGGGTAGCCGGAGCAGGCCACAAAGCGGCCGCGTTTGCCGAACTTGATTTGCAATTGGTGCTGGCCGCATTTGGGGCAGGTTTCGTCCAGATTTTCGGCGGTAAGCTCGGCGCGCGGGATGTCTTCTTTGGATTTAACTTCTTTATCAAAGCCTTTCCAAAACTGCTCCATCACCGGCACCCAGCGGCGTTTGCCGCTGGCGATGTCGTCGAGCTGGTCTTCGAGCTTGGCGGTAAAGTGGTAATCCACATAGTGGCCGAAATGCTCGGTGAGAAATTTGTTCACCACTTCGCCGGTGTCGGTGGGCAGGAAGCGCTTTTGCTCCAAGGTAACGTATTCGCGGTCTTTGAGGGTGGAAATAATGCTGGCATAGGTAGACGGGCGGCCGATGCCGAATTCTTCCAGCGCTTTCACCAAGCTGGCCTCGGAGTAGCGCGGCGGCGGCTGGGTAAAGTGCTGCTCGCCGTAGAGTTTGTCTACCGGCAGGTTTTCGCCTTCTTTCAGCTCGGGCAGTTTTTTGTTGTCTTCGTCGTCGTCCGCATCGTCTACGCCTTCTTCATACACGCTGAGGAAGCCGGCAAAGGTTTGCACTTGGCCGGTAACGCGAAAGATGCCTTTGCCCACCACAATATCCACGGTGGTGGTATCAAAACGGGCCGGGGCCATTTGACAAGCCACGGTGCGCTGCCAAATCATTTGATAGAGCTTGAATTGCTCGGCACTCAAAAACGGCTTCACCGCCTCCGGCGTGCGGTATACCGAAGTGGGGCGGATGGCCTCGTGCGCCTCTTGTGCGTTTTTGGATTTGGTTTTGTAGACCTTGGCGCTGGCGGGCAGGTAATCGGCACCGATTTTGTTATCGATGTAGTGGCGGATTTCGGTGATGGCATCGTCCGACAAGCTAAACGAGTCGGTACGCATATAGGTAATCAGGCCGATGGCGCCCTGCCCCACGTCGATGCCTTCATACAACTGCTGGGCGGTGCGCATGGTGCGGTCGGTGGTCATGCCCAGCTTGCGCACGGCTTCTTGCTGCAAAGTAGAGGTGGTGAACGGCGCGGCGGGGTTGCGGCTGCGTTTTTTCTTTTCCACCTGAGCCACTTGGGCGCTTTGCCCGTCTAAGGCTGCGATAATTTCGCTTTGGCGCGCTTGATCGGGTACATCAAACTGCGCCAGCTTCTGCCCTTGCCAGTGGGTGAGCTTGGCGGTGAATTTGGTGCGGCTTTTGTGGCTGTCTAAATGCACGCTCCAGTATTCTTGGGTGGTAAAGGCGCGGATTTCGTTTTCGCGCTCGCAAATCAGCCGCAAGGCCGGGCTTTGCACGCGCCCAGCACTTAGGCCGCGGCGGATTTTTTTCCACAACAAGGGTGAGAGGTTAAAGCCCACCAAATAATCCAGCGCCCGGCGGGCTTGTTGTGCATCCACTAGGGTTTGCGACAAGGCACGCGGGTTGGCAATGGCCTCGAGCACGGCTTTTTTGGTGACTTCATGAAACACCACCCGCTGCGCTTGCAGATTTTTAAGCCCGCGCTTGGATTTGAGGATTTCCTGCAAATGCCAGGAAATGGCCTCGCCTTCCCTATCCGGGTCGGTGGCCAGATAAAGGTATTCGGCTTCGCGGGCGGCGGCCACAATGGCGTCGACATGTTTAACGTTGCGGCTCACCAGCTGGTATTTCATGGCAAAGTCGTTATCGGGGTCGACCGCGCCGCTTTTGGGCACCAAATCGCGCACATGGCCATAGGAAGCGAGGATTTCAAAGTCGCTGCCCAGGTATTTTTTCAGGGTTTTGGCCTTGGAAGGCGATTCGACAATCAACAGGTTTTTTGCCATTTGCTCAGGCTCTTCTTTAAAGAATGGCGCCGCCGAATAAGGGCTGCGGCCGGGGTGTGGTGTGGAACCAAAAAGCTTTCAGGCTGCCTGAAAGCTTTGTTTGTGTTTGTATTAAGCCATTATGGTGTTTAGTGCATTACGGCTTCGCCGTTCAGCACCGCCATCAATTCGTCGCCAATCAGCACCGGCAACTCGGATTTGTGTGCCCACAACACCAGCAGCGCCAGCACTTTGGCGTGGTCGGTGGTGATGTCATCATCGGGCAGGCTCATTAAGGCGTGCAGCACCAATTCGCGCTGTTCGGGGTTAATCGCGCCGTTGTGCTCCAGAAAATGCAACAGGCCGTAGACTTCGGTGGGCAGGGCTTCCAGCTCTTCGGCGCAGTAAACGCGCAAGGCAGTGCTTTGGCGCAGGGCGTCGGCAGGAATATCGGCCTGGCGCTTAAGCACATCCACAAACCACAAGGCACTGCCGATTTCTTCATCATCAAAGCCCACTTCTTCCAGCAGCTCGCCCAAGTCTTCGCGCGGCGGGCAGGCATCGAAATCTTGAAAGTGCTCAATCAAAAACGCAATTACATCAATCATTTTTCTTCCTTTCAAGATTGAACACGTTGGTAACGGCCACCGGGAAGGGCGGCGATGCTGCCGGCCAGCTCCAGCTCGGTAAGTTCAGCATACACATCTGCGGCGGCGATGCCAAGCGTTTGTGCCAGCGCATCGGGATGCACCGGGTCAAAGCCCATTTGCGCCAACATACCATGCTGCGATGCAATATTGCCAGCATTTTCCTGCGTGGCAGCCGCACTTGGCAAGCTTTCAGGCAGCCCAGATGGTTGCAGCGGCGCATTTTGCAAGGGGCTGCGGCCAAAGCTGTGTTGCAATGAGGCCGCCATCAGCCCCGGGCATTCCTGCCAAATGTCGTCCAAATTTTCGGTGAGCTTGGCACCTTGTTTGATTAAAGCATGGCAGCCTTTGCTGTGCGGATTATCGATCGAGCCGGGCACCGCCAGCACTTCGCGCCCCATTTCCGCCGCCAGCCGTGCGGTAATCAGCGAGCCGGACTCCGGCGCGGCTTCCACCACCAAAGTGGCTTGGCTCAGGGCGGCGATAATGCGGTTGCGGCGCGGGAAATTGCCCGCCACGGGGCGGGTGTCGAGCGGGAATTCCGACACCACGCAGCCTTGGCCGGTGATTTGCTGCGCTAGCGCCTTATTTTTGGCCGGATAAACCCGATCGATGCCGGTGCCCCACACCGCCACAGTAGCACCGCGCCCGCGCAACGCGCCTTCGTGGGCGGCGGTGTCAATCCCGTCGGCCATGCCCGACACCACCACCACACCCGCATCCGACAAGGCCTGGCCGAAATCGCGCGCAATGCGCAGCGCCTGCGGGGTGGCGTGGCGACTGCCCACAATCGCCAAGGCCGGGCGGCTGAGGCTGGCCACATCGCCGCGCACAAACAACAAGGGCGGCGGTGCCATGCCTTCGGCCAGCATCACCGGATAATCGGCATCGGCCAGCAACAGCAAACGCCCGTCGGCATGGCTCGTTTCCCAGTTTAACGCCGCTTCGGCGGCTTGACGCGCCGCATCACCGCGCCAATGTTTTAAGGCTGCCTGAAAGTGCAAATGCGGCTTTAGCGCTTGCGGGTCTGCCGCCAACACGGCCGCAGCGCTGCCGAAATGCTGCCACAGCCGCAAAAAGCTTTCTGCGCCGATATACGGGGTTAACGCCAATTCAATCCAAGATTCACGCTCGCGGGTGTCCATTGCTTGCTCCCCGTTGGTGTTGAGTTGTTGAAGTTAGCCATCTGCTGATTAAGGCTGCCTGAAACCGCCAAACATTTCTCGTAACCATCTTACATAAAATACAGCTTGGCACATCAAACCAAAACAGGCCCCAAATCTGATACGCTAAGGCGCATCGTATGCCGCTATTTTGTTGAGCCTGCCTGAAACCCGCTACCGAAACCGCCCTGCCTTAATGGTAAGCCCGTGTTGGATTTGTGCGGCGAGGCTGTGGTTGCGCAGGGCGTGGGTGAGGGCGACAGCCAGGCCGTCGGCGGCGTCGGCTTGCGGGGTGCCGGACAAGGCCAGCATTTGCACCACCATGTGCTGCACCTGCTCTTTGGCGGCCTTGCCTTTGCCCACCACCGCCTGCTTCACTTGCAAGGCGGTGTATTCGTATACGGGCAAATCATGCAGGGTGAGCGCGGCAATGGCGGCGCCGCGTGCCTGCCCCAGCATCAGCGTGGCCGCCGGATTGACATTCACAAACACCTGCTCCACCGCCGTTTGCGTGGGGCGGTAGGTGACGATGATTTCATTGATGTGGCGCACAATCACGGCAATGCGCTCGGCCAAGGGCGCGCCCACGGGGGTTTTGATGCAGCCGGAAGCCACATAGCTGTGGTGGCGCCCGGCCACGTCAATCACGCCGAAGCCGGTAACGCGGCTGCCGGGGTCGATGCCCAAAATGCGTGTGTTTGCCTGCATGGTGATGGTTTGTCCAAGCGCTTTAAGATTTGTAATACGGCCGATTATATAGCCGATTTTGGGTGCTGCTGATATAAAAAGGCTGCCTGAAACGCTTTCAGGCAGCCTTTGCCGGTATTCACACCGCTTGCTAGGACACAATAAGCACCAAGGTATTGCCTACAACAAAGCTAGCCCAACAAACCGGTTTGGCTGAATAAAAACAGCAGGGTAAACGCACTCAAATACACCAGGCCAATCCACGCCAACCACAGCAGCCAGCGCGGCAAGGCGCCTACGCCGGTGTTTTTGCGCACCAAGCTTAAGTTGAGCCAGGCAAATATCGGCGTGCTCACAAACGAAGCAATCATGGCAAATTTAAGCATCGGCAATACCGCGCCTTTAAAGAACAAAATCACACACAAGCCGGCAATGGCGCCCAACACAATCCACACCGCCAACAGGCGGTTGCTGCGGTGCTGGCCGCCGGTAATCAGCCGCAGCGATTCCATATTGGTGCGCGAATAGCCGTCGATTACGGTGATGGTGGTGCCGTACATGCAGGCAAACGCCACAAACGCCACCAGCCAGCGCGCCCATTCGCCAATGGTGGCGGCGTACATATTGATCAGCTGGCCGATATAGGCGCCGCCGCCCATTTGCACCGGTGTGCCAGAGCCGTATTGCACCAGCGCGCCCAATGCCAGAAACACCAGCGCCAAGCAGGCGGTGCCAATGTAGCCCACGTTAAAATCAAACAAGCCGTCGGCATAGCTCACCGATTCCAACTTGCGTTTGGCCGCCACCCACATCGAATTGATGGCGGAAATTTCAATCGGTGCCGGCATCCAGCCCATCAATGCCACCATAAACGCCAGCGTGGCCAGATTCCATGGGCTGGGCTCGACAAAATCGGCCTGCATCGCCGCCCCTTTGCCAGCGGCAATCACCACCGCTGCCACGGTGGTGATGGTGAGGCTAATCATGATGATTTTGGACATGCGGTCTACCGTGCGGTAAGGGCCGGCCAGCAACATCAGCACCGCCGACGCCAACACCGCCAGCGCCAAGGCATTTACCGACCACTCGCCCGGCAGCACAAAGCCCAAAATGGCAGCACACAACATGCTCACGGCGGCAATATTAATCACCGTGGCAAATAAATTCAGCGCAAAAAACACCCACAAATACACCCGGCTTTTTTCAGCATAGCCTTCCAGCAGGCTTTTGCCGGTGCTCAGCGTGTATTGCGGGCCGAAACGGAAAAACGGGTATTTAAACACATTGGCCAGCACAATAATCAGTGCCAGCTGCCAGCCGTAGAGTGCACCGGCTTGGGTAGAGGCAATTAAATGCGAGCCGCCCACGGCGGCGGAAGCCATCATAATACCCGGACCCATAGCACGCAGGCGGCTGTGCCAACGTGAAGGGGAAAGTGTGGTTGCGCTTGGTTCGGTCATGCGGTGTTGGTCTTTCTGTTAAAAAAAAACACCCCGCCAAAGGTGCGGGGAATTAGACTTTATGTATATCAAATTAATGTGCAGATATTACGCTAAGTTCATACAGAAATAAATAAGATTCAAATAGACAATAAGTCTAATTTATGGATTTTGGCCTTAAACCAGCTTATCTTATGTCGATATCAGCATAAAACGCCGCAACTACAGTGATAACGCAGCTTTATGCTGTTGCTTGGCGGTTTAATCTGTCGCGTAGCTGCAAAAATGCAAGGCTGCCTGAAGTGCCGATTTGATACGGCTCATTCTTTCAGGCAGCCTTTAATCAATACGCGCACCGCCAAAATACTGTGTAGCAGGCTATCCATCAAGGCTGCCTGAAAACCTGGGATATGTCGTTTCAATCAAACTGACGCGGTAAAAATTCGGTTTGCGGGTCGCGGTCTTTTTTAACCGCGCGGCGCTGGTTTTTGCCAAGCAATAATTTGATTTGCCAGATTTTTTCCATGCGCAGCGTTTTTAATGGCTTGGTTTGCATGGTTTGCAATACCCGCTTCGCCGCCACATGGGCATCGGGCGAGCGCTCGGTCAGCTCGGCGGCCAAGGCATAAGCCGCCGCCAAAGGATTGTCGCTCAAATGCGTCACCAGCCCATATTCCGCCGCCGCTTCGCCGCTGAATACGCGCCCGCTGTAGGTCAGCTCGCGCAGCACATCTTGGCGCAACACGCCTTGGGCGGTGCGGCTGATGCCCATGTCCGGCACAATGCCCCAACGCGCCTCCAAAATCGCCCATTGGCTGCTTGGCGTGGCCAAGCGGATATCGGCACCCAGCGCCAGTTGCACACCAGCGCCCAAGCAATGCCCTTCTATCGCACACAATACCGGCAGCGGCAAATCCTGCCACACCAGCGCGGCATGCTGAAACAGGCTGCGCCCGGGCTTAATCAGCTCCCACATGGCGGTTTTGCGGTTGGCCGGATCGTTTAGATCGGCCAAATCAATACCGGCACAAAAAGTTTGCCCGCGCCCGGCCAACACCACCGCACGCACGCTTTGGTCTGCCCGCAACGTTTTGGCCGCCGCCACCAGTTCGCGCATGGCAGCAAAGCCGACGGCGTTTTTCTTTTGCGGCTGGTTCAGCCATACGGTGGCAATGCCTGCTTGCCGTTCTATTTCTACTAAAGCCATGTTTGCTCCCCTATTGCTGTTGGTTGTTATGATTAATTGAAGTGATGCACCTGTTAAACAAGGCTGCCTGAAACGCCATATTGATGTTTAATAACGCCAATCTGCCGCCAACTCATTCGCCTGTTGCAAGCGTTCAACCGTGCCCACATCCAGCCACAAGCCGCGATGCTCGCTACCGCTTACCTGCCCTTGCTGCATGGCGGTGCGCAATAAAGGCGCAAGTTTGGCGGCTTGGTGCGGCGCGGTGTCGGCAAACAATTGTGGGTGATAAACACCGATGCCGCTAAAGGTGAGCGCAATGCCTGCGCCCGCACTGCTTACAGCGCCATCGGCGGCCAGCACAAAGTCGCCGCCCGGATTGTGCGGCGGATTGGCCACCAGCCACAGATGCGCCAAAGTGCCGGCGGCCGACAACCGCGCCGCCTGTGCCAAGGCTGCCTGAAAGTCGATATCGGTAAGCACATCGCCGTTTACCACCAAAAACGGCGCCTCGCCCAACAGCGGCAAGGCGGTGGCAATGCCGCCGGCGGTTTCCAGCCCTTGCGCGCCTTCGGGCGAGTAGCGGATATGCACGCCGTAATCGGCACCATCGCCCAGCCGCGCTTCGATTTGCGCCCCCAGCCAAGCGTGGTTAATCACCACTTCGGTGATGCCTGCCGCTTGCAAACGGCGCAGATGGTGGCCGATTAACGGCTCCGAGCCCACCGCCAACAAAGGCTTGGGGCAGTGGTCGGTAAGCGGGCGCATGCGCTCGCCGCGACCGGCGGCCAAAATCATTGCTTTCATGCTATTCCTTTACTACTGCGCTGGCTGTATTACTGCGGCGGTGGCGGGCATAGCTGGCGGCGGCAAACAACAACACCCCGCCCCACACCCACACATAGCCGATAAAGCGCACCGCATCAAAGGTTTCGTGAAATACCCACAGGCCGATAATAAATTGCAGCGTGGGCGACACATACTGAATCATGCCCAAGCTGGCCAAGCTGATGCGGCGGGCGGCGGCGGCAAACAACAGCAAGGGCAGCGTGGTAACCACGCCGCTACCCACAATCAGCAACATCGGCAGCCACGGCAACGCGCCAAACAGCAGCTGCCCGTGTATTTTTGCCCACGCCAGATAGGCCAAGGCCAAGGGCAGCAACATCAGTGTTTCCAGCGTTAGCCCCGGCAGCGCGCCCAGCGGCGCGTTTTTGCGCAGCAGGCCGTAAATACCCCAGCTGATGCTCAAGCCCAGCGCCACCCACGGCATGCGTCCGCCCAGTATCGCCAGCCACAGCACACCCACCGTGGCCAAGCCCACCGCCAGCCATTGCAGCCACGGCAAACGGTCTTTCAGAAATACACGCCCCAAGGCAATCGTAACTAAGGGCGACATAAAATAGCCCAAGCTCGCATCCAGTACATGGTGGTTGGTAACCGCCCACAAATAAGTGAGCCAATTCACCGCCAACACCAGCGAGGAAAGCACAAACACCCGCCACACACGGGGGTTGCGCAAGGCCGCGGCCAATACCGGCCATTGCCGCTGCCAGCAAACCAAACCCACCGCCAACAACGACGACCAGACAATGCGCTGCGCCAACAACTGATCCGCCCCCACGCCCTGCCCCAACAACGGCAGCCAATACAGCGGAAACAGACCCCAAAACACATAGCAGAGCAGCGCATACAGCAGCCCTTTTTGTGACTCGTTCCAATTTTGCGTTGGGCTGTGCCAACGCGGTGCGCCTGCCATAGTGGGTGTCCGTGATAAAGGTTTGTTTTTCAGCTATCCAGCTGAAGATCCGAATTTATTTTTATTAAAGGCTGCCTGAAAGGTTGAGTTGTCAAGCCCAATGTTTCAGGCTTCTTGCCGGTTTTGTTGGGTTTTCAACCCAACCTACAGCCTGTCACATTTTCATATATTCCACAGCGCCCGTCGCACCTGCGCAGGCAGGTGCCCAGTTCAAAGCGGCGCTTTGATTCCGCTAAAGCCGAGTTGCCTTATTCTGTACAACTGAAGCTTTGCTTCAGACTGGGCACCTGCCTGCGCAGGTGCGACCTATTTTTAAGGCTGCCTGAACCGTAAAATAAAACCCCTTCCATTTTAAAACGGTTATATTTTTAATGTATTGCCGCACCAATATGCATTTGTGGACTTCAGGCAGCCTAAAGGCATATTGCCATTGGCGCTGCTACCGCTTTTAAAGTTACAGGGTTTTCATACGTACGGCTCTGGATGTTATCTGCGTTCAATGGATTGCTAAATCCAGTTCGGCAATGACAAAAATTTGAACGCTTCCGATTATCCTAAACCAAACACCGACACCTGATTCCCGATACCTGATTAAAGGCTGCCTGAAAGCCTGCCACCAGCAAAACGGCCATTGTACAGTCTGCACAATGGCCGTTGTTGCCGTTGCGGCTTTAAATCAAATTCAAATCGCCCACACGGTCGAAGATATGGCCGGAGGCTCGGCCTTCTTCGTAGAGTTTGATGCGCAGGCGCAAGTCGTTCACCGAGTCGGCCTGGCGCAAGGCTTCATCGTAATCGATGATTTCTTCGCAATAAAGGTCGAATAGGTCTTGGTCGAAGGTTTGCATGCCGTCTTGCTCGGCCTTGTTCATCAGCGCCTTCATCTCCATCAATTCACCCTTGAAGATGTAGTCTTGCATCGCCGGGGTGTTGATGAGCAAATCCACAATGGCGCGGCGGCCTTTGCCGCCTTTTTTCACGACCAAGCGCTGGCCGATGATGCACACCAGATTGAGCGCCAAATCCATCAACACCTGTTTGTGCTGCTCTTCCGGGTAGAAGTTCAGAATCCGCTCCACCGCTTGGTTGGCATTGCTGGCATGGATGGTAAAAAAGCACAAATGGCCGGTTTGCGCCAATTGCATGGCGTATTCGAGGCTTTGCTCGTTGCGAACCTCGCCCACGCACACCACGTCAGGCGCCTGGCGCATGGCACTTTGCACCGCGTTGCTCCAGCTTAAGGTATCGATGCCCACTTCGCGGTGGGTAACAATGCTTTTTTTGGGCTGGTGGATGTACTCAATCGGGTCTTCAATGGTAACGATATGCCCGGCCTGATGTTCGTTGCGCCAATCAATCATCGCCGCCATCGAGGTGGATTTACCCGAGCCGGTGGCCCCGGCCAGAATAATCAGCCCGCGCGGCTTCATCGCCAAATCTTTCAGCGCTTGCGGTAAAAACAAATCGTCGACAGTGGCGATTTCGGTGGTGAGCCGCCGCAACACCATGCCGATGCGGCCTTGCTCATGGTAGGCGTTGACACGGAAACGCACGCCGTTTTTGGCCTGTAAGGAATAGTTCAACTCCAGCTCATGGGCAAATTTGTGTTGCTGTGCCGCATTCATGGTGGAATACACAATTTTGGCCGCTTCTTCGCGGCTGAGCGGGTGCACCGGCGCCGGGGTGAGCGTGCCGTCGATTTTAAACGCCGGGGCGAAGCCGGTGCTGATAAAGATATCCGAAGCCTTTAAGCGCAAAGACTCCACCGCCATTTTTTCCAGCAAGGGATGCGGATACACCGGCGCGGCCAAGCCTTCATGCGCGGCAGGGGTTTCAGGCAGTGTGCCGGTGCCGGTATGCGGCTGTTCGGGGGTAAGCGTTGAATTCACAGAAGGCTCCGTATCTAATGAAAAATCGGTTTGCGCCAATATGCCTGCGGCCAACACAGACTCGGCAGGCACAGGCGGTGCGGCGGCCGGTGTGGCCAGCGCGGGGCTGAGTGCTGCTTTGGCAGTGTCGCTTTCCGGCGCTGCGGTTTCAGGCAGCGTTGATGCCGCCACAGGCTCGGCGACAGTGGCTGATGTGGATGTGTCTTCAAGCTGAACCGCCGCTGCACCAAGCGGTTCAGATGTCGCTATTGCGGCTTCTGCCACCGCTATTTCCGCCACAAAGCCATCGGTATTTTCAGCAGGCACATCGCTGTTGGCGGTATCCGGCACGATTTCCGGCACAGACTCAGACGGTAATGCTTCAGGTAGCGTTGGAGCAGATAGCTCTGCTTCGACAACGGTTTCCGTTGTTATCGGCTCACTGCTGTCGGCAGCCAAACCGCCAAGCGCAGCATCTGAGTTGGCTTGCGGCTCAACTGTCGATACCGGTTTGTTTAGCGGCTCGGCAACAGCCACGGCATCCATTTCAGCTTCAGCCATGGGCTCTACCGTGCCAAGCGTTACTGCGACAATGGTTTCTTGAGTGGTTTCCGGGTTGATTGCCGCACCGGCTGCGGCCTGAGGCACCGCATCAACCTGCGCCGTGGCAGCGTCGTCTACCTCGAATACAACAAACTCCAAGCCCTCATCTGCTGCGGCGTTATATGTCGTGGCGCTATCGGCGCCGGGCGCAGGCGTAGTCAACTCATCCGGCGCAAACCATTCCAACGCCTCATCATTCCCATTCTGTAAATCAGGCACGGCTACCGGGGGCTTATCCGTCACGCCGGGGCTAGGCTCGGGCGGCGTTGCCGCTGCGGTTGTTTCGGTTGGCGCTGCGGTGGCATTCGGTTGTTTATAGCTGGACACCATATCCGACAATAGCGAGGCCAAGTCTTGGCTGGGGGCTTTTTCTTTATGCATACGTGCTCTGCCTGTTATCCGTGTGAATGGAATGCTGAATCATTAAGCCATGCTGCGGCCTGCCATGATGCCAGCTTACGACAATTGATCCGGGTTTTGCGCCTTGCTGCGCGCGGTTTCCAAGCTGATGCGGTTTTGCCGCACCAAGCCTTGCAGGCATTGATCCAGCGTTTGCATGCCCGAATTCTGGCCGGTTTGCAGCACCGAGCCGATTTGGGCGATTTTGTTTTCACGAATCAGGTTGCGCACCGCCGGAGTGGAAATCAGGATTTCATGTGCCGCCACCCGGCCGCTACCGTCGCGGGTTTTGAGCAGGGTTTGCGAAATCACCGCGCGCAAGCTTTCCGACAACATAGAGCGCACCATTTCTTTTTCCCCGGCTGGGAATACGTCCACAATCCGGTCTACGGTTTTGGCTGCACCGGTGGTATGCAAGGTGCCGAACACCAAGTGACCGGTTTCGGCGGCGGTGAGCGCCAAGCCGATGGTTTCCGGGTCGCGCATCTCGCCCACCAGAATCACGTCCGGGTCTTCACGCAGCGCCGAGCGCAGAGCGTTGGCAAAGCTATGGGTGTGTTCGTGCAGCTCGCGTTGGTTTACCAAGGCTTTTTTACTTTGATGCACAAACTCAATCGGGTCTTCAATGGTGAGGATGTGTGCCGGATGGGTATTGTTGATGTAGTCGATCATCGCCGCCAAGGTGGTGGACTTGCCCGAACCGGTGGGGCCGGTCACCAGCACCAAGCCGCGCGGGGTGTCGGCAATTTTTTGAAAAATGCGCGGCGCATTCAACTCTTCCAGCGTAAGCACCTTGCTGGGAATGGTACGGAACACCGCCGCCGGGCCGCGCTCGGTATTAAAAGCATTCACACGGAAGCGCGATACATTGGGCAAATCAAAAGAAAAGTCGGTTTCCAGATTTTGCTGGTAGTTTTTGCGCTGGTTGTCGTTCATCACCGACGTAATCAGCTTGCCCACTTCTTCGTCGCTCATTTCCGGCAAGTTGATGCGGCGGATGTCGCCGTGCACGCGAATCATTGGCGGCAGCCCGGCACTCAGGTGCAAGTCGGAAGCTTTATTTTTGACGGCAAACGCCAACAAATCGGTAATTTGCATATTTAAACGCCTTCACAAAATTAAATTTAATTTCACAATCGCTTATTCTAATCAACCCGCGGCGCAAATCAAATGAAAAAATTTGTTTTCACGCAAATTATTCCGTATTGTGTCACCTTGCGGCGGCGAATCCGGCATTTTGCATACAATACAACACTTTTTTATTTTTGTTTGGTGCCGCCACCACCCCTACATCATACACAGGCAGACATTATGTCTATGTTAATCCAACAATGGCAATCGGTACGCCAACAATGCGCCAACCTTGCCGCCGCCAACGGCCACGCCGTTACCCTGATTGCGGTGAGCAAAACCTTTCCCGCCGCCGATATCCGCACCTTATATGAAGCCGGGCAGCGCGATTTTGGCGAAAACTACATTCAGGAATGGCAACAGAAATGCACCGAACTGGCCGATTTGGATGATTTGGCTTGGCACATCATCGGCCAAATTCAGGCCAACAAAAGCCGCAGCGTGGCCGAGCGGGCGCATTGGGTGCACACTGTCGATCGCGCCAAAATCGCCCGCCGCTTAAGCGAGCAGCGCCCCGACACCATGCCGCCCTTGAATGTGTGCATCGAAATCAACATTGCCGCCGAGGCCAACAAGCACGGCATTGGGGCGGATGAATTGCTACCGCTGGCGCAATACATCGCCACCCTGCCGCGTCTGCGCCTGCGCGGGCTGATGTGCGTGGCCAAGGCCGACAGCACCCGTGCCGAGCTAACGCAACAATTCACACGCATGCAGCAGCTATTGGCTAAGCTTCAGACCGCCGGATTGGCCGTAGACACCTTATCCATGGGCATGAGCGCCGATATGGACACCGCCATAGCCTGCGGCGCCACCCAAGTGCGGGTGGGCAGTGCCATTTTCGGGCGGCGGCAATAAGTCTTTTCAGGCAGCCTTTAATAAAATGAATCTGTCGCTTCAGTTGATAACTGAAATGGCGTGCCCATTTAACTCAAGGCTGCCTGAAATACCAAGCCAACACACATTATTTAAAAATAGAGATTGAACACCATGACAGTTTACTTCCTCGGCGGCGGCAATATGGCCGCCGCCATTATTGCCGGTATGGTGCGCCACGGCGGCTATGCCATTCATGTGGTGGGGCGCAATGCCGCCAAACAACAGCAATTGGCCGAGCGCTACGGCGTGGCCATCTCATCCACCCTGCCCGCGCTCAATGCCGATGATGTGTTGGTGCTGGCGGTAAAGCCGCAAGACATGCAGGCGGCCACCGCCGGTATCGACACCGGTGGCGCGTTGGTGCTCAGCGTGGCCGCCGGCTTGACCACCGCCACCTTAAGCCGCTGGCTGGGCGGCAGCACGCGCATTATACGCATCATGCCCAACACCCCCGGCCAAGTGGGCATGGGCATGGCCGGGCTGTATGCGCCCGCACACATCAGCGCTGCCGACAAAGCCTTTACCGAAACGCTGATGCGCACCACCGGCCAAGTGCTGTGGCTGCCTGAAGAAGACGATATGCACCGCATCGTCGGCATTTGCGGCAGCGGCCCCGCTTATGTGTTTTACCTGCTCAATGCCTTGCAACAAGCCGCGCAGGCACAAGGCTTTGATGCCGCCGAAGCCCGCCGTTTAAGCTTGGCCACGTTTAACGGAGCGGTGGCACTGGCCGCCGCAGCCGACACCGATTTTGCCCAGCTGCAGCAAAATGTCACCTCCAAAGGCGGCACCACCCACGAAGCCATCGAAACCTTCAGGCAGCATCATGTGGCCGAAGCCATTGCCGAGGGCGTGGCCGCCTGCGTGGCGCGTTCCCGCGCCTTGGGTTTACAGTTTGCCGCCGATACTCAGGAGGTGCGCTAATGCCTCTGTTGAGCAAAGTGATTTTATTGCTGGCCGATGTATTGGCGATTGTGTGCTTGGCGCGCATGTTGTTGCAATGGGGGCAATTGCACTACAAACAGCCCTTGGCCGAATTCTGCCGCAGCAGCACCGACTGGCTGATTAAACCCTTGCGCAAACTGGCGCCGCCCTTAGGCCGTTGGGACAGCGCTTGTGTGCTGGCGGTGCTGTTGGTGTATTACCTTGCCTACACCGCCGCCATGTTGTTGGGGCTGCCTGAAATCCAAATCAGCGCCAAGCTGGTGGCCGCCAATGTGCTGTTTACCGTGTTTTCGGCGCTCAAAGCTTTGGCCTACACCTTATTGCTGGGCTTGGTGTTGCGCATGATGTTGAGCTTTGCCGCACCCGCCGCGCCGATTATGCCGGTGTTGCAGCGTATTTTTGATCCGCTCACACGCCCGTTTGCCTTTTTGCGTATCGGCCGCATGGATTTTTCTGCCACCGTATTGGTGCTGGCCTTATGGTTGTGGCTGAGCCATTTTGCCCCGCAAGTGATGATGCAGCTCAATCTGTGGTTGCTGCGTTAATACCAATCCTAAAAAACAATCTAACTGCGTTGGCTCGCCTGGTTATCTTACTTTTTTAGGATTGGTATACGCGCCCTATTCACAAAATACTGGTGCCTGCGGTAATTCGTGCTATGATGCCCGCACTTTTCAGAGCCTGTTTATTGTCTTTTTTGTAGCTGTTTTTAGTACAGAAGCAGGCACAGGCAAGGCAAAAAGCACAACCAAAGCCCCCTTTGGCGCGCATTTTTAACGCAGCATGAGCCTGTTTATGTGCTGAAAACGGCACAATATAGTGAAATAATATAGTGAAATGAAGAATGAAGTGATACAAGGCGCGAAGCCGCAGACAGTACAGATAGTACGGAACAGAGTTTGTTGGCGCTTTGGCGCCGTACAAAATCGTTCACTTTGCGCTAAGGCGCAGCAACGCCGTAGCACTTCGTTATGCATTTCACTATAAAAGATAATCAACAGGCGCTCCGTAGCAGCTTGACAAAATAAGCTTGTGAATACATGGCCTAACCCAATAAAGGCTGCCTGAAACAACCGTTCACAAGCATTGATTTGAGAAAGACCGCACGATGACAAAACTCACAGAACAAGACATCCTCCACTGGAGTGGCCCTGAAGAAGAGTATATGAACGAAGCGCAGCAGGAGTTCTTCCGCGAATTGCTGTTGAAGCTGCAAGAAGAGCTGATCAGCAATGCGTCGGCCACCACCGGCCATTTGCAAGAGCAAGACGCCACGCCCGACCCGGCTGACCGCGCTACTTTGGAAGAAGAGTATGCGCTGGAATTGCGCACCCGCGACCGCGAGCGCAAACTGCTCAACAAAATCCAGGCTTCGCTGCGCCAAATCGACGAAGGCGAATACGGCTTCTGCCAAGATACGGGCGAGCCCATCGGCCTCAAACGCCTGCTCGCCCGCCCCACCGCCACCTTCTCGGTAGAAGCGCAAGAGCGGCGCGAACGGATGAAAAAACAGTTTGCCGACTAAATCGGCGCTGTTATCAGCAATAACAAAAAAGCTTTCAGGCAGCCTGAAAGCTTTTTTTGTTTTACCAACCCCACTTCAATCCAACTTCTCAAACAACCGCCCTTGCGCCAACAGCGCCCGCACCGGCGCAAAATCCGCCCGATGTTGCGGCAGCACGCCATGCTGTTGTAATGCCGCCAAATGCGCCGCCGTGCCATAGCCTTTGTGGCGGGCAAAGCCGTATTGCGGGTATTGCGCATCCAGCGCATACATTTCTGCATCGCGTGCGGTTTTAGCCAAAATAGAGGCGGCGGAAATGGCGGCGATTTTGCCGTCGCCCTGCACCACCGCTTCGGCGGGCATGGGCAAATCGGGGGGAGTGCGGTTGCCGTCGACCCACACTTTTTCAGGCAGCCTATTTAAACCGGTCACCGCGCGGCGCATCGCCAACAGCGTGGCATGCAGAATATTGTATCGGGCAATTTCGGCTACATCCGCCGCCGCCACGCTCCAAGCCAAGGCTTGCGCCCGAATCTGCACCGCCAATGTGTCGCGCCGATGCTCGCTCAGTTTTTTAGAATCGGTCAAGCCGGGCAAATCATAATCGGCAGGCAGCATCACCGCCGCCGCAAACACGCTACCCACCAAGGGGCCGCGCCCGGCTTCGTCTACCCCGGCATGTTGCGGCAACACCGCATACACCGTCATGCCGCCGCACCTTGGGCGTGGCGCAACACCGCATCGGCGGCCAAGGCGGCGGTGTCTTGCTTCAGCAGCAAATGCAAATCGGTAAACGCCTGTTCCAGCGCGGCCACTTCGGCGGGGGCGCGATACCAAGCCAGCATGGCGGCGGCCAGTTTTTCCGGCGTGGCATCGTGTTGCAGCAGCTCCGGCACCGCCATGCGCCCCAGCAATACATTGGGCAGCCCCACATACGGCACCTTGATTTTACGCCTCACATAAGCATAGGTGAGCGGTGAAATTTTATAGCTGATTACCATCGGCCGTTTGCACAAAGCCACTTCCAACGTGGCGGTGCCGCTGGCCACCAGCACCGCATCGGCGGCGGTACAGGCCAAATCGGCCTTACCCGACAGCAATTGCAGCGGCAGTTGTTCATATAGCGGCGTGGCCAATAAAGCCTGCACACGGGTGCGGGTGGCCGCAGTGGCCAGCGGCAACACAAAGCGCGCCTGCGGATAATCGCGCAACATCAGCAAGGCTGCCTGAAAAAACAGCGGTGCCATATAATCGATTTCACTCACGCGGCTGCCCGGCATCAGCGCAAACACCGGCACATCGTCGGCCAATTTCAGCCGCGCCCGTGCAGCGGCTTTGTCGGCCACCACCGGCAAGGTTTGCGCCAAAGGATGGCCCACAAACTGCGCCCGCCCGCCCGCCGCTTCATACAAGGGCGGCTCCATTGGAAACAAACACAGCACCTCGTCTACTTGGTGCACAATTTTGGCCACCCGCTCGCGCCGCCACGCCCATACCGACGGGCTCACATAATGCACGGTGCGGATACCGGCGGCTTTGAGCTTGGCGGCCACGCCCAAATTAAAATCGGGTGCATCAATGCCCACAAACACATCCGGGCGCAGCGCGGTTAAGTCACGCACCAAGCCTTGGCGGATGCGCCAAATTTCAGGCAGCCTTTTAATCACTTCGGCAAAGCCGCGCACCGCCAGTTTTTCTTGCTCGTATAAGCTGTTGATGCCTTCGGCCAACATGCGCGGGCCGCCAATGCCCACAAAGCGCACCTGCGGGCAACGCGCCTTAATCGCCGCCATCAAATGCGCGCCCAGCAAATCGCCGGAGGCTTCGCCGGCACACAAAGCAATGGTGAGGGGTTTGTTCATAACAATAGCCACTTTACGCAAACGGTAAAAAAGCCCGAGTGGTCTGCACTCGGGCTTTTTTAATCTGGGGTGGCTGATGGGGCTCGAACCCACGACCACTGGAATCACAATCCAGGGCTCTACCAACTGAGCTACAACCACCACTGAAAACGAAATCTTTGGCACGCCCGACAGGAATCGAACCTGTAACCCCCGGCTTAGAAGGCCGGTGCTCTATCCGGTTGAGCTACGGGCGCTCTAACCTTGGCTGGGGTTGGGCTATGCTGTGGTCGGGGTGGTGGGATTCGAACTCACGACCCTCTGCTCCCAAAGCAGATGCGCTAACCAGGCTGCGCTACACCCCGACGAGAGATGCGAACTATACCCGCGGGCTGTATGCCCGTCAAGCACTCGATGCGGCTTTTTTGCAGATTTTTTGCAACCACTCATGGCAACAATACCGTGTGGTTAAAAACGCCAGCCGTATGCTTAAATCCGGCACAAATAAGCTCAGCCAAGAATGCCACGTTTCAGGCAGCCTAAAATCCAAGATGAAAGCCAAGGCAAAAAATGCGACAATACACCGTTTTGTGCAATGCAACGCCAGCATCTGCGCTTTATCGATTGCCCACCCATTGAAAGCCCGCCCTATGACAGCCCAAATCATCGACGGTAAACAGATTTCCCAACAACGCCTGGCCGTGGTGGCCAAAGCCGTTACCGGCCGCCAGGCACAAGGCCTGCGCGCACCCTGTTTGGCGGTGGTGCTGGTGGGGCATGATCCGGCCAGCGCAGTGTATGTGCGCAACAAAAAGCTGGCCTGTGAAAAAGTGGGCTTCGATTCACGCTCTTACGAGCTGCCTGAAAGCACGCCCGAAGCCGAGCTGCTGGCACTGATTGACGAAATGAATGCCGACAACAGCGTTGACGGCATTTTGGTGCAACTGCCGCTGCCGGAGCACATCGACAGCCAGCATGTGCTGGAGCGCATTGTGCCGCACAAAGATGTAGACGGCTTCCACCCCTACAATGTGGGGCGTTTGGCGGTAAAAATGCCACTGATGCGCCCGTGCACCCCCAAAGGCGTGATGACCCTGCTCGCCAGCTGCGGCGTGGATGTGGTGGGCAAAAAAGCGGTGGTGGTGGGCGCATCCAATATTGTGGGCCGCCCGCAAGCACTGGAATTATTGTTGGCACGCGCCACCGTAACCATTTGCCACAGCGCCACGCAAAACCTGGCCGCCGAAGTGGCCGCCGCCGATATTGTGGTGGTGGGCGTGGGCATTCCCAACTTTGTGAAAGGCGAATGGATTAAACCGGGCGCCGTGGTGATCGACGTGGGCATCAACCGCCTGCCCAACGGCAAGCTGTGCGGCGATGTGGAATTTGACGTTGCCAAAGAGCGCGCCGCCATGATTACCCCCGTGCCCGGCGGCGTGGGGCCGATGACCATCGCCACCTTATTGGAAAACACCCTCGCCGCCGCCCAAATGCACGACCAAACGATTTAAAAAGGCTACCTGAAACCCTGCCCTATCCCAACACCAATATGAACCCATCCAACCCGCCCCGCCACAGCGCCACCCTGCTGATTAATGCCCCCGACCAAAAAGGTCTGGTGGCCGCCATTGCCCAATTTTTGCTGCAACACAACGCCAACATCCTCCATGCCGACCAACACCAAGACGCCGAAGAAAACCGCTTCCTAATGCGGGTGGAGTGGGATTTGGCTGGTTTTGATTTGCCCATCAACCGCTTTCAGGCAGCCTTTTCTCCCATTGCCGAGGTGCGGCAAATGCAGTGGCAATTGCATGTGTCCGACAAACGCCCGCGCATGGCGGTGTTTGTATCACAATACGAACATTGCCTGGTCGACTTAATGCACCGCTACCGCATCGGCGAATTGGGCTGCGACATTCCCTTGGTCATCGGCAATCACGAATCCATGCGCCACTTGGTTGAATACAACGGCATCCCCTTCTACCATATTCCGGTGAGCGCCGACACCAAAGCACAGGCCGAAGCCACCCAACTGGCGCTGCTGCAAGAAGCGGCGGTGGATGTGATTGTGTTAGCACGCTATATGCAGGTATTGTCGCCCGCGTTTGTGGCCGCCTACCCCAACCGCATTATCAACATCCACCACAGCTTTTTGCCCGCGTTTGACGGCGCCCGCCCCTATCACCGCGCCCATGCCCGCGGCGTTAAACTGATTGGCGCCACCAGCCACTACGTCACCAACGATTTGGACGAAGGGCCGATTATCGAGCAAGAAGTGACCCGCGTATCCCATCGCGACAACGTGGCTGATTTGGCCGAAAAAGGCCGCGATTTAGAAAAAGTGGTGCTCAGCCGCGCCGTAAAATGGCATTTGCAAAGCCGCGTTTTATCCTATAACAACCGTACGGTGGTATTCGACTGATGTACACCCTCTTCCTCGACGCCCTGGCCGCCCTGCGCCTACGCTTTCACCCTGCCGCACACTACCGCTACAATCCGGCGGTAATTATCGGCGCCTTGCTGGTGGTGGGCGCCATCAACGCCGCCGCCATGGCGCCCTTATTTGGCAGCCACACCGGTGCCCTAGCCTTTGGCGTGGCACTCACCATCCTCAAATGGGCGGTACTCAGCACCATCATGGCCAAGGTATTGCATTACTACGGCGCACCCAAAATGCAGCTCTACGGCTTTATCGCCATGACCGAGCTCTTGGCCGCCCCACTGATTGCCATGCTCTACTGGCCGCAACACCTCGGCTTGGTGGGCACCCTGTGGCAAGCATGGATATTCGTGGTGCAAATCATCGGCCTCACCCGCTTAAGCGGCCAAAGCGGCCTTAAAGTATTGCTCGGCTACCTTGCCTATTTCATCATCCTGATGCTCGCCGGCAGCCTGCTGCTGATGATATTCAACGCCATGGGCTGGCTCGACATCCAAGCACTGGCCGCCGAAATGCAGAAAATCACTCAAACACCGCAGCCATAATATTCATTTGCGGCTTAAAACAAGGCTGCCTGAAAACGTAGTTTTCAGGCAGCCTTTTGATTTGATTCAAACCCATCAAATTAAAATTGATTAGAATATTGCGCACAATGCCTTATTTTCCAAGCAAGTTTTTAAAAAGGAGCATGTCATGGCAAGGGCAACAACAAAATCAGACTTACTCAATGCCGCACAAAACCAATACCGACAACTCAACTTGCTGATTACCAATTTAAGCGATACTGAACTATCCACCCCTTTCGACTTTTCAAAAGATGAACGCAAGAAAGAAGCCCATTGGCAACGGGATAAAAATCTTCGCGATGTTTTAATCCATCTTTATGAGTGGCATCAGCTATTGCTTGATTGGGTTGATGCAAATCAAAACGGCAAAAATAAACCATTTCTGCCGCCCCCGTACAACTGGAAAACCTATGGTGAAATGAATAGGATGTTTTGGCAGCAACATCAAAATACCCCGTTGGAAAAAGCAAGTGATATGCTGGCGCAATCCCATCAGCAAGTATTAAATTTGGCAGAACGGTTTACCGATAATGAACTGTTTGCCAAGGGCGCATTCCAATGGGTGGGCGGCAGCACCTTAGGTGCCTATTTTGTCAGCGCAACTGCCAGCCATTATGATTGGGCAATCAAAAAATTAACCGCACATCAAAAAATTGTAGACATCAACAAGATTTATAGCGGATTGCATAAAGCTACCTTATATATTAGCCCCCAATCCAAGGGGTCTTGACAAACTTAAATTCTTTTAATTCCCAAGCCCCTTTACTTACCTAAAGTTGAGGGGCTTTAATCATGTCAGAACGTCAATATCCTTGTTTTTTTCTTCGTAAAACCGCGGACGCTTCAGCTTTATTTTTTGAATTGTCTCCATCTGAATTTTTTTGCGTTAAAGTATTTTGGTCAAATTTACATCATAAAGAAATCTCAGATTACGTATTTAATACTGCCCGCGGCGTTCCAAAAGTTCCCATTTATTCCGATATTCCGCTTGTTGATGTACCGTCGTTTCTGACCGTTGAATACGAACAAGTCAAACCCGCCGACATTGCCGCCATGCGCCAGCGGGGTGAGCTATGAGCATCCTCTCCCGCCGCAAACCCAAAACGACCTCAGTAAGCTCATGGCCTCCATTGGAAAGCGCGCCAGCCTGCTTTCATTATCAAATGTTGGTTGTCGGCTTCCCCGTTCCTGTTGCGTACATCGTCCGCTACTACCACGGTGCAACCCTGTTGAGTACCGAAAGCCATCCGGTTACGCACAGCAAATTTCCGCAACGCACCAAAATACACGCCTTAAACACAGCGTCCGCCCGATGCAAACAATGGAATCGGGATTACCCAACGCTTTCCGAGTTGCACAATCATGAATAAATACCAAATGCATATCGAAACCGCCAGGCAAATGGCAGAGGCGCATGCGGGGCGTGCCGAAGGCGCGGCCGCAAGCGCCTCTGCTTATGCCCCCGCTAGTAACACGGGGCGACTGGCAAGCGAAGCGTACAGCCACACATTAGTGATGGCGGACGGCAAGCTTGTTGAAATCCCGCTTAAGAAGGGCAGCGGCACCGCAGCTTTCATTGACACCCTCACATTTACGGTCACAGAAGATGTTTTTATCCGTCCCGACCAGATTGGCACAGAGGAAGAAATCGCCGCCAACATCAGCGCTGAGCTTCTTGAAATCATGGGCTACGGCCTCTTTTGCCAGCAAAACGGCAGAAACGGCTACGCCACATCCTACAAAATGGGCGATAAAAAAGTGAACTATGGCTTTGTCGCCATGGGCGGCCAAAACCAACGCGGCAGCATCTGCTTCTACTTCACCGGTGAGGGGCTCGTTGCAGCCAAAAACGGCTGGGAACACCGCCTTTACAGCTACATTAAAGACTATGCCCCGTTTGCCAGAATCACCCGTTGCGACCTCGCACACGACTTCTTAAACGGCGACTACACCCCCGAACAAGCCAAACAAGACTGGGAAGCTGGCTTGTACACAAGCCGCCACACCAAACCAGTAGCCGAATGCGTCGGCAGCGACTGGCTCACCAACGAAAACCGCGGCAAAACCTTCTATGTCGGCAGCCGTAAATCCTCCCGCTTCGCCCGTATTTACGAAAAAGGCAAACAGCTTGGCGACACAGATAGCGCCTGGGTGCGTGTCGAATTAGAGATGAAAAACAAAGACATCATCATCCCGCATGAAGTCTTAATTGAGCCGGGTAAATTCCTAACCGGCGCATATCCTGTATTTATCGAATTGTTTCAGAAGTTTAACGAAGCCATTGCAAAGCCTGAACGCGTAAAAAAGATGCAGGACGTGGGGCATGAGCATGTCCTTAAATATGCCTCCATGCAGGTTTCCCCGGCCATCAAAATGCTTCAGCAAATGGGCTTTACAGATAGCCAGATCGTTGAATGCCTGCTGAATGACAGAGCCGATTTGCCCAAGCGCCTAATGCCCGCGGCATTCGATTGCGACTACATCAACGTTGCCTTTATTCACCAATACAAACGCCTGCCCGTAAATGAGCATGAGCTACTGCAACAGCTTGGTGATGAGCTTTGCCCGCCGCAACGCTACCCGAAGCAAAAAACCGCACAACAACAATATTTGCACCACCTGCAAAAAGTTTTGCCCAATGCCGAAGAAAGAGCAAAAGGCACCGCCCGCCCGTATGACCCATACGGCCATTACTTAACCCCGCATAACATCCTTAATCCCAAATACCATCGAAAGGAAACAACATGAAAGCGACCCTGCTTAAAGTGAAATGGAACCAAGGCAAAACCGACAACGGCACCGAATACGACTA
Source organism: Paralysiella testudinis (assembly GCF_016894345.1). GTDB lineage: Bacteria > Pseudomonadota > Gammaproteobacteria > Burkholderiales > Neisseriaceae > Paralysiella > Paralysiella testudinis. The sequence continues at coordinate 750,145 of NZ_CP069798.1, read as the reverse complement.
CACCCGCGTATTGCTGCAAGTGCCCGTTTACGACAACGCCAAAAACGAATTCGGCCACGATGTGATGGAAGCCGAATACGGCCTTGCCGCTGACCACCACAAGCTGCTTGGACTGAAAGGCAAACTGCCGATGCTGGTTGAGGTTGACATCATGCCCCAAAAGAAAGGCAGCAACATCGTCCAAGTGATTCAGCGCATGGAACCCGTCCAGCCTACGGCCAAGGCTTAAACAAGATTAACGCTCCGGGCGGCGGCGTTAAATCCCCTCGGTAGCCGCCCATTTACAGGTGCTAAAAATGATTGATTACGATGAATATGACGATAGTGAACATGACGATAGTGAATCCGTCAACTTTGTCCTGCCCAATGGTTACACGCCCGATGAGCATCTGGAACTTTTTTATTCAATGCTAAATGAGCTTGAATCTTTACGCCTTGAAATTGCAGAGCTTGAATCTGAGCTTGTAGAGAAAAGGCAGGCTGCGGATGAAATAAACGAATGGCTTAGCAATCAATAGTAGGCCATCAATGAATACAGCATATTACGCAGCAGCCCAAACTGCAAACCAAAGCAATATTTGGGCTTACATGCTAACAGCATTAATCATCATATTGATTGCCATATATTTTTATCACAAATGAATTAATGAATTTCGGCCATGGCAACAGCCGGAATATTTGAAACGTTGCCACTCACTTGAAAGGAAACATCATGAAAGCAATGAACGCATGCCGTAAATACGGCACAAAACTGGCCGCTGTTGGTGGCTTAATGGGTTTGTCCGCCATGTCTGTTGCGGGCCCCATTGCCGACGCAGTCACATCATCAACAGCCGATTTTAAAACCGACTTTACCGCTGTTGGTGGCATTGCCGTCGGCATTGCGCTTATCGGCATCGGCTTTGTTGCCGCAATCCGCATGTTGAAACGCGGTATTTAAGGTTTTGGGGGCGGAACATGGGTTATCAGGTCGGCGGTCAATGCTTCGGCACCGTGCATGAAGCGTCCAATTACAAGATGTCGCAAGTTCTGCCTACCATTACTGCTGACGGGGGGCTTAAAACCCCCGTCTACCATGGCGGACAATGGTATTACGCAGAACAGCCAATCAATCTTAGTTTTCCAGAATGCAACTTGGAAGCCGAATTTAAAGATGGCGTGCTTGTTGCAATTCCACTTGTCGCTTTAATGCTGATTGCTTATTTATTCCGGCTTATTACTCGTCTATTCCGTAAATCATTTGAAGAAAAGGATGTTTTTTAATGCCTAATGATATAAACAACCCAAAACAAATAGAAATTATTCCCGGTTCTTCCGGCTACGAATCGGGCAGCCTTCAGAAAGCCATTACTCAGAATCCAGCTTATTCGTCGGAAGGCTTAAGTACCGATCTGACTTCTGTCGGTTTTATCATGATTGCGATTGGAGCCTTAATTCTCGGTTTTGTTGCCGTTATCAACATGTTCATACCAAAGAAAACCAAAGCAGAGCTTGCGAAATTGCGCAATGCCAGAAGAAAAAAATCGAATTGAAACGAATCATGAGAATAAAGGAAATGCGCAATGATGATTTTAGCCTTTTGTCTTGGCTTTCTTTTTGTCGTTTTGCCGTTTTGGGTATTGTTGTCTTGAGCCTGTGGCCAGGGGCTGCTAGGGCTGATGCAATTCCGCCCCCTTCTTACAGTACGAACCCACCTTCCTATCATCAGTCCTATTACTCTGGTCGTACGCCGGTGGAAGAGGCATTGTACAGTCGTGATGGTCTTTCTCGTGATCGTAAAACAATCGGGAATAGTAGGGATTATTATAATTATTTTCGTGGCTCATCTACTCAATATTCAAATAAGAATGGTGGCATTATTGGTCGTACAGATTTGGGTATAAAAGCAGTTGACGCTTACGGCGCCACCGCACAAGGCAAAATTACCACCACAACCCAACTTCCGCCCACCTCACGCATGGCACAAGGTTTGGGCGGTCTTATTGTCGCCGACCTCGCTACAAGCCACCTCGGCAACCTCAAGCAAAACGGTGCGGCAGACCAGTTCGTGCGCGGAATGGAAAACGGCTCATGGTCTGACGTTGCCGCCGCAGTTGGCAAGCTGTTTGACTGGACAGGCATCGGCTCACGTCTCAACGCAAACCTCAACAACGATGCAGTCCCTACCGCACAGCTACAGCAACAATCCGAAGCCAAAGCCCGCCAACTGTATGACAACTACCAAGCATCAAAGAAACCCATTGACCCCGCCGCTTACAAGCAATATTCAAAGCTCACCATCACCGAGTGGGGTGGCAACCTCAACCTAAAGCGCACAATTATTATTCCTTCCAACTCAGTGGACTGGACAATGATACAAAGCCAGAATTACGAACTGACATTTCCCATGCGCTTCGGCGATGTCGAAGTATGGCCGCAACTGCCTGCCGAAAAGGGCAACTGGATACAGCTTTATAAAACCGATGCCAGCGCCGCCGACATCATCAGATACAACGAACAAAACGCCCCGACCATTGACCAAGTCCTGCCGGGCGAAGCCGCCATCATCAATTTGCTGGCGCAACTGCTTAACGACACCAACCGCAACAACACCGAATTGATTAACGCAATCTGGGGCAGCGGTGTAGCCAACGGCGGCAACACAACAACAACAGTTGACAGCAACAACGTCACCAACAACACCTTTTTAACCAGCGCATACACCCCTGCCGGAACAAACGCCCCCCAACAAACCCAGTTTAAAGTTCAGGCAGATGGCAGCGTTACCGCAACCACAATCCCCCGGCCAGACCTTGCCCCGAACAGCAGCCAAGCCCCGACCCGCGCTGATATTCCCACCGCACCAATCCCCGGTAGCCCCAGCACAACAACCCCGGGCGAAACCAAGCCAACGGAACCGGCAACGGCATCTGCCCCCGACATCTGCTCACAAAACCCCAATGCCGCCATGTGCGCAGAGCTCGGCAATGCCGATTATGAGGACATTGTTTTGCCCAATTCCCCCATTCAAATCAGTTTGAATCCCTTGAACGTCTTTGCATCGAACGGCGTTTGCCCGGCTCCGGTTTCATTTACATTGCTACGCAGCCATCAGCAGATATCTTATGAAAACATGTGTGACGTTGCCGGTAAATCCAGACCTTGGATAATCATGCTGTCCATGTTGTTTTCGTTCACGCTCGTTTATTACGCGCTCGGATTAAGCCAAAAATGAAAACCAGCATAGGAACCTTGCTAACCGCCGTACTGACCACTACCGCGGGCAAAATCATGACCGCCTTGGGTGTCTCCGTTATCAGTTATACCGGCGTTAGCGCCCTTCAGCAGCAGCTAATCAGCCATATTACTCAAGGTTTGGGGCAGACACCCCCTGCCGCTTTGCAGCTCTTTTATATTGCAGGCGGCGGCGTTGCTCTTAACTGGATATTGGGCGCGTTTGCCTTTCTGGCCGGTTGGGGTACTGCTGCCAAGCTTGGTACTGTTTTTAATCGTAAATAGGATGCGCAACCATGATTAGCCTTCTGACCGGTTTGCCCGGTATCGGTAAAACCTCTTTTATGGTTTGGCAGCTTATGACGCGTAAAGACCTTAAAAACCGCCCTTTGTATGTGAAGGGTATTACCGATTTGCAAATTCCCCATCTTACGATTCCCGAAGGTCACGGTATTGAAGATATGCACTTTTGGCTGCCTAAGGGCGCGATTCTTGTCATTGATGAAGCACAGCATTATTTCCGTGGCCGTCCTTCCGGTGCTGCCGTTCCGAACTATGTTAGATGGCTTGAAGAGCACCGGCATAGGGGCGTTGATATATTTGTCTTAACCCAGCACCCGCGCCTTATTGATATCCATCTGCGCAGTCTTATCGGTGAGCACCGCAATATCTCAAAAACCATGCTTGCCGGTTTGCTGCGGCAAACCTATTGGCAGGGCTGCCGCAATCCTGAAAGTCGTGCCGATGTTTCAGATGGTAAAAACTCCGTTTTCTTCCGAAAGAGCAAAGCATTCGGCCTGTATAAATCATCGGCACAGCACACAAAAATCAAAGGCCAGTCCAGCCTTTGGGTTTATAGCCTGCCCGTTTTGCTTATGGCCACCGCATACGGCGCTTATTACGTTAATGCCCGCTACGATGCAATGAAGCAGCCTGAGCGGGCAATAAAGCCTGAAAGCCAGTCTCAGCCGCAAAACGAGAATCAGCCGCAACAGCCTGCGCCGGGCAGTTATCCGATGGCGTCGCAACCGCAGCAGGAGCAGCCGGACAATAATCTGAAACCCGAAGAGTGGCGTCCGTCGATTGACGGCAAACCGTGGACTGCGCCGATTTACAACGCACACAACCGCAACATTCAAACCATGCCTTACCCGGTGGGCTGTGTGCAAAACGGCAACCGTTGCACCTGCTATACCGACCAAGGCACCCCGATTCAGGGCATGGATAAGGGTCTGTGTATTGACTTTGTCGAGAATGGCATTTATAACCCCTACAAACAGCCGCAACAGGCCGTTGCAGCGGCGGTTGATACCTCGGTATCAGCGGCAGCGTCAAGCGGCTCTGTGCTGATGCTGGATAGCAAACCCCGGCCGGATTTGATGCCGCCGGATTTTAAAAGTCTGCAGTGAAAGGCGTGTAATGAAGTTTGTTCATTTTAAAGGTTTTGAACATGTTTCTACTTCCCCGGGATTTTTTGCTTTTGAGTATTTTTTTGAAGATAATGCGCTTTTTTTAACCCGTATTCCCGGTAATTCTCAGCCGCTAAATCATGCTTTGGGTGCTTTGGTGCTTGATGCAGATCAGGCTCAGTTTTTACTTCACACGCTGAATACAATTTCCGAATTTGATTTGACAGACAAAGGCAAGAGCCTCAGTTATAACACCCGTTCGGCATTGGAGCGCATGGTTTTGTTTTTAGACACTGTAGATGTCCAACCAAACAATTCAAATTCTTAGCATTAAATTGCGCACACCTTGCCAACCATGCCTAAAATTTAAGCAAAATAGATTGTTTTTGCCTTCCGGCCGTCGAACTCGACCACAACAAAATGCCAAAACCGCCGAATCTCTCCGGCGGTTTTGTTTTGGCTCTTTCCCTTTCTTATAAAACCGTATAAACGGGCGTGTTTAAGTCAACGCTTGTCCTGCGTGCCGCCTCACGGGCTTTTTCTTCTTCCGGCCATCTGCATACTTCCGTACACACTCTTTCGGTGATGTGCAGATAAACCCGCCAATCCTGTTCGGACCACTTTTGAACCAAAATGCAGGGGTATTGCTTTTCCATGATATTTCCTTTCGGTTTGCTGTTGCCTTACCCCCTATCCGGATGGAGGAGGTTAAGGGAGGGGAAAACGATTAGTGGCGCTTTTTTTTATATCGCTGTGCTGCTTATCCGTCTGTTATCGGCATCGGTCGGGGTGCGATTGGATCAGGCGCGAACAGAAAAAACCGCAAGGGGGAAGGTTTGTAAAGACACAGCTTTACCGTGTCTTTATGAATACCCCCTTGCGGTTTTTTATGTTTGTGCCCCAATCACAGCACCCCGGCCGATGCCGATAACAGCAAGCGGCACAGCGATGTAAAAACAAGCGGAACGGCCGGATTCGGCAATGTTCAATTTATCCTGCTGCTTTGAAATTTAAAATTCCTGAAACGTTTTGCGTTACCATGTCACTGCCATAACGGCAGCTTGTCTTGCGTGACAAGCCACGGCATAAGCACGTAAAAGCTACCGAGCCATCAAGGCTGTTTTTCAGACTGTGCGCCGTAAATTTAAAGTTGAATGGTATCAATAGGTAAAATGCGAATAGCATTAAAGCCTGCATATAAGGAAAAACAACATGAAAAGCTTTACACCGACGGGGTGCGACATATCAAAACTGCATATCGACATCGGATTTTTGATTGATGAAAATGCAATCACGCATATCAAAATTGAAAACAGCCATAAGGGTTATTTGCAGCTGAAACAGCATGTAGATGATTTGAATTTGCAGCCGCACTTCTGCATGGAAGCAACGGGCAATTACTATGAGGACTTTGCCGACTTTCTAACGGATTGCGGTTACAAAGTAAGCGTCATCAACCCGCTTAAAATAAAGAGCTTCGCCAAAACCGAGTTTTTACGAACCAAAACAGACAAACAAGATGCCAAAATGATTGCCCGCTACTGCGACAAAATCAAACCGCAAAGCATCTATGTTAAACCCACTTCAATACAGCATAAAATCAGACGCAACATAGCAGGCTTGCGCCAGCTTAACAAAGACTTAAACGCCATCAAAAACCGCATTAAAGCCGTTAAAGATGCTCACTTGCTCGAAATCTTTAACACCCATCGCAAAATGATTGAATCCAGCATTAAGCAATTGAAACAGCATATTGCCGATTTGACACAGCAATCTCCGGCGGCGGATACCGCAACCAATCTGCAAACCATGCCATCATTCGGCGCAATCACTGCGGCCACGTTATCCCACTTCTTAACCCTCTACCGATTCCAAACAGAAAATCAGTTTGTTGCCTTTGCCGGATTAAGCCCGCAAAAAGAGCAATCTGGAACCAGCGTTAATAAACCGGATAAGCTATCAAAGTACGGCAACAGAACGCTTAAAGGCAGCCTGTATATGTCCGCACTCGTCTGCCTGCGTTGCGGCTATTTCAGCGCTTTTGTAGAGCGCTTAAGACAAAGAAACAAACCCTCAAAAGTCATCATTGTTGCCCTTATGCGCAAACTGGCCGGTATAGCCTGGCACCTCTGGAACAAAGGCGAATCATTCGACCCGGCGCGATACGGTATGCAGAAACCTTAAGCGTGGGTATGGCGACGCAACGCCATGCCTGATGCAAACAGAAAACGCGAATTGCAAGCAATCCGCGTTCGGTTTAGTGTTGCCTAGCGAAACAGCAACACTATTTATAAATATAAATCAATAAGTTAAAATCTTTACACAAATTTTATTTGACCTTGTAACATGGTATCTGAAGTCATGTATTCCTTTTTTATTTTACTGCTTTCAGGCAGCCTAAATCTTGTTATCTTGCCCCCAAAGAACAAGCCCCCGATACGTGAGTATCAGGGGCTTTATATAGGGTGTTTGGCGGTGACCTACTTTCACATGGGTATCCATACTATCATCGGCGCTGAGTCGTTTCACGGTCCTGTTCGGGATGGGAAGGCGTGGGACCAACTCGCTGTGGCCGCCAAACTTAAACTGTCAAATCGGTAAGCCGTTGCCTGTTTGTCAGGCTAAATCAACTGTGTTTGTTGGGTGATGCTGTGTATCGCATGCTCACACTTTCTGTGTAACGCATGACTTCAGTAAGCTTTATTCATTTTCTTCTGTCGTTCATGTCTGCTCAGATTAGCCCGGTTATCAGTTTTCCTGATTCCCGATGCCTGTTGTCTGAACCCTGAACCACGAAGTCCTTCAAATGATAGAGTCAAGCCTCACGAGCAATTAGTATCGGTTAGCTTCATGCATTGCTGCACTTCCACACCCGACCTATCAACGTCCTGGTCTCGAACGTCTCTTTAGTGCGGTCAAGCCGCAAGGGAAGTCTCATCTTCAGGCGAGTTTCGCGCTTAGATGCTTTCAGCGCTTATCTCTTCCGAACTTAGCTACCCGGCGATGCCACTGGCGTGACAACCGGTACACCAGAGGTTCGTCCACTCCGGTCCTCTCGTACTAGGAGCAGCCCCCGTCAAACTTCCAACGCCCACTGCAGATAGGGACCAAACTGTCTCACGACGTTTTAAACCCAGCTCACGTACCACTTTAAATGGCGAACAGCCATACCCTTGGGACCGACTACAGCCCCAGGATGTGATGAGCCGACATCGAGGTGCCAAACTCCGCCGTCGATATGAACTCTTGGGCGGAATCAGCCTGTTATCCCCGGAGTACCTTTTATCCGTTGAGCGATGGCCCTTCCATTCAGAACCACCGGATCACTATGTCCTGCTTTCGCACCTGCTCGACTTGTCGGTCTCGCAGTTAAGCTACCTTTGCCATTGCACTATCAGCCCGATTTCCGACCGGACCTAGGTAACCTTCGAACTCCTCCGTTACTCTTTGGGAGGAGACCGCCCCAGTCAAACTGCCTACCATGCACGGTCCCCGACCCGGATTACGGGTCTGGGTTAGAACCTCAAAGTCACCAGGGTGGTATTTCAAGGACGGCTCCACAAGAACTAGCGTTCCTGCTTCTAAGCCTCCCACCTATCCTACACAAGTGACTTCAAAGTCCAATGCAAAGCTACAGTAAAGGTTCACGGGGTCTTTCCGTCTAGCAGCGGGTAGATTGCATCTTCACAACCATTTCAACTTCGCTGAGTCTCAGGAGGAGACAGTGTGGCCATCGTTACGCCATTCGTGCGGGTCGGAACTTACCCGACAAGGAATTTCGCTACCTTAGGACCGTTATAGTTACGGCCGCCGTTTACTGGGGCTTCGATCCGATGCTTGCACATCTTCAATTAACCTTCCAGCACCGGGCAGGCGTCACACCCTATACGTCCACTTTCGTGTTTGCAGAGTGCTGTGTTTTTAATAAACAGTCGCAGCCACCGATTCTCTGCGACCCTCCGATGCTTACAGAGCAAGTCTTTCACATCAAAGGGCATACCTTCTCCCGAAGTTACGGTATCAATTTGCCGAGTTCCTTCTCCTGAGTTCTCTCAAGCGCCTTAGAATTCTCATCCTGCCCACCTGTGTCGGTTTGCGGTACGGTTCTGATTTAGCTGAAGCTTAGTGGCTTTTCCTGGAAGCGTGGTATCTGTCACTTCACGTCCGTAGACGCTCGTTATCACTTCTCGGTGTTATGAAAGTCCGGATTTGCCTAAACTTTCCACCTACCGGCTTGAACGACCTATTCCAACAGGCCGCTGACATAACCTTCTCCGTCCCCACATCGCACTAAATCAAAGTACGGGAATATTAACCCGTTTCCCATCGACTACGCATTTCTGCCTCGCCTTAGGGGCCGACTCACCCTACGCCGATGAACGTTGCGTAGGAAACCTTGGGCTTTTCGGCGAGCGGGCTTTTCACCCGCTTTATCGCTACTCATGTCAACATTCGCACTTCTGATACCTCCAGCAACCTTCTCAAGTCACCTTCTTCGGCCTACAGAACGCTCCCCTACCATCCAGGAATCAGACTACAGGAATCGGGTATCAGTAACTGCCTTTATTTATTCAGGCTTTTACTGAGTCCTTGCAGCATTTTGGCGATTTCTTCATATGTTTCTCGCCAATATTGCCATTCCGTGTTGCTGATGTACTGTAAATCAAGACAGTATCGCAGCCAGACGCGCATTTCGTCTGCTGAGCCGATACTGATCAGGATGTATCTTTTAAATTCTGCTGGCGACTGGCTTCTTTTGCCATAGCCTTCAGCAAGATTTGAACAGATGCTTTTGCTGGCGCGTCTAATTTAATCGGCCAGTGCGTATTGTTCGATTTGTGGAAATTCCAAACTGCTGCGGTGTATCTCTAAGGAGATACGGTACGCTTTTGAAATACCTGCAAATCTTCGAATCGCTGTGCTTTCATCCTGATTCCTGATTCCTGTAGTCTGATTCCTGAATCCGCAGCTTCGGTTATAGATTTGAGCCCCGTTACATCTTCCGCGCAGGACGACTCGACCAGTGAGCTATTACGCTTTCTTTAAATGATGGCTGCTTCTAAGCCAACATCCTGGCTGTCTGGGCCTTCCCACTTCGTTTACCACTTAATCTATCATTTGGGACCTTAGCTGGCGGTCTGGGTTGTTTCCCTCTTGACAACGGACGTTAGCACCCGCTGTCTGTCTCCCGAGGAATCACTTGATGGTATTCTTAGTTTGCCATGGGTTGGTAAGTCGCAATGACCCCTAGCCATAACAGTGCTTTACCCCCATCAGTGTCTTGCTCGAGGCACTACCTAAATAGTTTTCGGGGAGAACCAGCTATCTCCGAGTTTGTTTAGCCTTTCACCCCTATCCACAGCTCATCCCCGCATTTTGCAACATGCGTGGGTTCGGACCTCCAGTACCTGTTACGGCACCTTCATCCTGGCCATGGATGGATCACTCGGTTTCGGGTCTACACCCAGCAACTAGTCGCCCTATTAAGACTCGGTTTCCCTGCGCCTCCCCTATCCGGTTAAGCTCGCTACTGAATGTAAGTCGTTGACCCATTATACAAAAGGTACGCAGTCACGGAACTTGTCCGCTCCCACTGTTTGTATGCATCAGGTTTCAGGTTCTATTTCACTCCCTCCCGGGGTTCTTTTCGCCTTTCCCTCACGGTACTGGTTCACTATCGGTCGATGATGAGTATTTAGCCTTGGAGGATGGTCCCCCATGTTCAGACAGGATTTCTCGTGTCCCGCCCTACTTGTCGTATGCTTAGTACCACTGATGAGATTTCGAATACGGGGCTTTCACCCACTATGGCCAACTTTCCCAAGTTGTTCTTCTATCTCAACAGCTATCACATACAGGCTCTTCCGTGTTCGCTCGCCACTACTTACGGAATCTCGGTTGATTTCTTTTCCTCCGGGTACTTAGATGGTTCAGTTCTCCGGGTTCGCTTCTCATAACCTATGTATTCAGTTATGGATACCGCACAAAATGCGGTGGGTTTCCCATTCGGACATCGCGGATCACAGCTCTATTGCCAGCTCCCCGCGCTTTTCGCAGGCTTACACGTCCTTCGTCGCCTATCATCGCCAAGGCATCCACCTGATGCACTTATTCACTTGACTCTATCATTTCAAGAACCTCTTTGACTTGGCTTCGCTCCCGTTGACTAGGGGCTAGGCTAGAAGTACTTACTTTGATAAAGCTTACTGCTTTGTTGTGTGACACATTCTGCCTTTTGTGTTCAGAATGTGTCCGATACAATCATCACCCAAATTGTTGTGGCTTGGCTGTGCAAGTTGGCCAACCACCCTTTCAGGCAGCCTTTAACTTGCTGAAATACGGGCTCTTGCAAGAACCTGTACTTCCATCCAAACCAACATTGTCTTTGTTTGTTGATTTCGGCTTTCCAATTTGTTAAAGATCGATGCGTTGCTTTTTACCGGCTTGTGCCAGCTTTACTTCGCAAATCAAAGAACACTATAAGCAGTACTGATTTATTAATCAGCCCTGTTTTTCAGTATGCTTTGATTTGTAAAGTAAGATTGAGGCTTGTTGTTGCTTTGTTGCTTTGTTGCTTTTTTGATTCCCCTCATCGCTTGCTGATGATGGTGGAGGCAAACGGGATCGAACCGATGACCCCCTGCTTGCAAAGCAGGTGCTCTACCAACTGAGCTATGCCCCCATAAGGGTCAAGGTAATGGTGGGTCTGGGAGGACTTGAACCTCCGACCCCACGCTTATCAAGCGTGTGCTCTAACCAGCTGAGCTACAAACCCATGAGGTCTTTGCTATCCATTCATTCAAACCATCCATTTTATTGGCTTGTTCTTCTGAATCGATATTCTTTCTTTCGCATCTTTATACACAACGGAATCGGTTCTCGCTACGGTAGTCAATTTCTATCCTGATTCCCGTCACCTGACATCCGATTCCTGATTACCGATAAGTGTGAGTACGACCCGCCTCTTCTTTTCTCTAGAAAGGAGGTGATCCAGCCGCAGGTTCCCCTACGGCTACCTTGTTACGACTTCACCCCAGTCATGAAGCATACCGTGGTAAGCGGGCTCCTTGCGGTTACCCTACCTACTTCTGGTATCCCCCACTCCCATGGTGTGACGGGCGGTGTGTACAAGACCCGGGAACGTATTCACCGCAGTATGCTGACCTGCGATTACTAGCGATTCCGACTTCATGCACTCGAGTTGCAGAGTGCAATCCGGACTACGATCGGCTTTCTGAGATTGGCTCCACCTCGCGGCTTGGCTACCCTCTGTACCGACCATTGTATGACGTGTGAAGCCCTGGTCATAAGGGCCATGAGGACTTGACGTCATCCCCACCTTCCTCCGGTTTGTCACCGGCAGTCTCATTAGAGTGCCCAACTGAATGATGGCAACTAATGACAAGGGTTGCGCTCGTTGCGGGACTTAACCCAACATCTCACGACACGAGCTGACGACAGCCATGCAGCACCTGTGTTACGGTTCCCGAAGGCACAGCTCTATCTCTAAAGCCTTCCGTACATGTCAAGACCAGGTAAGGTTCTTCGCGTTGCATCGAATTAATCCACATCATCCACCGCTTGTGCGGGTCCCCGTCAATTCCTTTGAGTTTTAATCTTGCGACCGTACTCCCCAGGCGGTCAATTTCACGCGTTAGCTACGCTACTAAGGCATCAAGTACCCCAACAGCTAATTGACATCGTTTAGGGCGTGGACTACCAGGGTATCTAATCCTGTTTGCTACCCACGCTTTCGAGCATGAACGTCAGTGTTATCCCAGGAGGCTGCCTTCGCCATCGGTATTCCTCCACATCTCTACGCATTTCACTGCTACACGTGGAATTCTACCTCCCTCTGACACACTCTAGTTACCCAGTTTCAAGCGCCATTCCCAAGTTGAGCTCGGGGATTTCACACCTGACTTAAATAACCGTCTGCGCTCGCTTTACGCCCAGTAATTCCGATTAACGCTTGCACCCTACGTATTACCGCGGCTGCTGGCACGTAGTTAGCCGGTGCTTATTCTTTGGGTACCGTCATGACCCAACGCTATTAACGCCAGGCTTTTCTTCCCCAACAAAAGTACTTTACAACCCGAAGGCCTTCTTCATACACGCGGCATGGCTGGATCAGGGTTGCCCCCATTGTCCAAAATTCCCCACTGCTGCCTCCCGTAGGAGTCTGGACCGTGTCTCAGTTCCAGTGTGGCGGATCATCCTCTCAGACCCGCTACTGATCGTCGCCTTGGTGGGCTCTTACCCCACCAACTAGCTAATCAGATATTGGCCGCTCGAATAGTGCCAGGCCCGAAGGTCCCCAGCTTTCCTCCTCAGAGCGTATGCGGTATTAGCCATCCTTTCGGACAGTTATCCCCGCTACTCGGTACGTTCCAATATATTACTCACCCGTTCGCCACTCGCCGGCAGAAGTGCAAGCACTTCCCCGCTGCCGTTCGACTTGCATGTGTAAAGCATGCCGCCAGCGTTCAATCTGAGCCAGGATCAAACTCTTATGTTCAATCTTAGCTTTAATACTGTTAGAGCCAGGCAAAACCCAACTCCATACTGGTCTGCTTCTCAAAGAAAAAACAGAGAATGATGCATACCGGCAGAAACCCACCGGCAAACATTCATGTCTTGTCTTTACTTCTTAAACAGTGTGAGGCTTGTCGCACTCACACTTATCGGTAATCTGTTTGTTAAAGAGCCATCCCAAAACCGAAGCAACGAAACCACTTTGTGGTATAATTTTCTCTTCCGTCTCGACTTCGCTGCAGCAGCGAAGAAAGCGAACTATACGCAAACCAATCCAAACCGTCAACACCCATTCGCAAAAATCTATACCCAAAACCAGCAAATCGCTAAAATTTAAAAGAATATTATTCGGAATGTCTTGCGGAAATAATCTAAGAATCACCATCAACAAAGCAAAAATCAATAACAAAATAGCTACAACAAACATCAATAAAGCTTTCAGGCAGCCTACATAGGCTGCCTGAAAATATATCGATTCTTTCTTTATAGCTTTGCCTTTGCTGTATCAATATATTCCGCTATAGGGCTCCCCATGCGTCGGCGATGACCCAAAGCCGGGTTGGACGCCCTTAAAAACCATGCTGCCGCAACAATAATTTAATCGCATGAATACATTGCACTCATGCCTGAAATCCGCTAAATTTCGTTACTAGAGCAGAAACTTAATACCATAATAAGCCACAGCGGCAAACACACACAGCACCTTCGTGCCCCTGTATTTGGGAGCGAGGTGCTGTTGTAATGTATGCCACCTACGGTTTCTTTCATTCACTACACCACCCATAAGAATAATCAACACAAAGGAGCATCATGAACTACGCCGAATTCCACCAACGTTCAATTGAAGACAAAGCCGCCTTCTGGGGCGAGCAAGCGCGATTGATTGACTGGCACAAAGCCCCGGAGCAAGTGCTGGACTTCAGCAATCCGCCGTTTGCGCGCTGGTTTGTGGATGGTGAGCTGAATTTGAGCCACAACTGCATCGACCGCCATTTGGCCGAACGTGCCGAACAAAATGCGATTGTGTGGCTCTCCACCGAAATCAACCGTGCCTTGCTGGCAGAGAAACCGGCGGTTCAGGCAGCCTTTGATGATTTAGGTGCGCGCATTATCGTGGAAGACGGCTGTGTGAAACGCCACATCAGCTATCGCGAGTTTCACCAAGAGGTGAATTACTTTGCCGATGTATTGCAGCGCTTGGGCGTGGATCGTGGCGACCGGGTGGTGATTTACATGCCGATGATTGCCGAAGCGCTGTTTGCCATGCTGGCTTGCGCACGCTTGGGTGCGATTCATTCGGTGGTGTTCGGCGGCTTTGCCGCCCACAACTTGGCCATGCGCATCGACGACGCCCAGCCCAAAGTGCTGATTACCGCCGATGCAGGTATGCGCGGCGGCAAAGTGGTGCCGTACAAGCATTTGGTCGACAGCGCGGTGGAGCAGGCCGAATTCAAACCCGAGCATGTATTGGTGGTGAACCGTGGCTTGGACGCCGCCATGCCGCAGCAAAATTGGGATGTGGACTACGCCACCATGCGCCACAACAGCGTGGACCGCCAAGCCAGCGTGCCTTGCGCTTGGATGAAGTCCACCGATCCTTCTTATATTCTTTATACCTCCGGCACCACCGGTAAGCCCAAAGGCGTGCAGCGCGATATTGGCGGCTATGCGGTGGCGCTGGCGGCTTCCATGAACCACATCTACGACTGCCGCCCCGGCGAAGTGTTTTGGTCTACTTCCGACATCGGCTGGGTGGTGGGGCACTCTTATATAGTATATGCCCCCCTGCTGCACGGCATGACCACCATTGTTTACGAAGGCCTACCCACCAATCCCGACCCGGGCATCTGGTGGCGCACCATTGCCGAATACCGCGTAACCGCGCTGTTTTCTTCGCCCACCGGCGCACGCATCCTCAAAAAACAAGATCCGGCATGGATGGACAAATACGACCTCTCCAGCCTGCAATACTTCTTCTTGGCCGGTGAACCCTTGGATGAGCCCACCGCCTCTTGGCTGGCCGACAACCTTGACGCCGCCATTGTCGACAACTATTGGCAAACCGAAACCGGCTGGCCGCTGCTGTCTTACCTGCCCGGCGTGGATTTAAAACCGCTGCGCTACGGCTCGCCCGGCATGCCGGTATACGGCTACGATGTCACCATCCGCAATGAAGCCACCGGCGCGCCGTGCCAACCGAATGAAAAAGGCCTGCTCACCGTACAGCCGCCCTTGCCGCCGGGCTGCTTAGCCACCGTGTGGGGGGATGACAAGCGCTTTATCAGCAGCTATTTTTCCGAATTTGACGGCAGCTACTACTCTACTTCCGACTGGGCGGTGCAAGACGAAGACGGCTACTACTTTATCTTGGGGCGCACCGACGACGTGATTAACGTGGCCGGCCATCGCTTGGGCACCCGCGAAATCGAAGAAGCCATTTGCGGCCATCCGCTGGTGGCCGAAGTGGCCGTGGTGGGCAAAGCCGATGAACTCAAAGGCCAAGTACCGATTGCCTTTTGCACCTTAAAAGACAACAGCGCCATGGATTCGGCCGACAAACGCGCCGCACTGGAAAAAGAAGTGTTTGCCGAAGTGGTGAAACAGCTGGGTGCCGTGGCACGCCCGGCCGAAGTGTATTTCACCCTCACCCTGCCCAAAACCCGCTCCGGCAAACTGCTGCGCCGCTCGATTCAGGCCGTGGCCGAAGGGCGCGACCCGGGTGACTTGTCTACGCTGGACGACCCGAATGCCTTGGCTGGCATTCAGGAAATCATGCGCGGCTAAATCCGCGGTTTAATTCACCACAAGGCTACCTGAAAGCCTTATAAATGGCTTTCAGGTAGCCTTCACCTCATCATCTACCGCACACCCAACAACATCAGCATGATTAATATCGAACAAAAAAATCACCATATCCGAAAATAGGCATTGTTTTTTTGCGCCAAATGCGCAAGAATCGCGGTTTAAGCCATTGGCTCTAAATGGCATGCCCAAACCCAGCAAAGGTGGACTCTCATGAAACGTGATCTTAGCAAAATGACCTGCATCGAAGACCTGCGCCGCGTGGCTCAGCGCAAAGTGCCGAAAATGTTTTACGACTATGCCGACTCCGGCTCATGGACTGAAACCACCTATCGCGAAAACAGCAGCGACTTCCAACACATCAAGCTGCGCCAAAAAGTG
Organism: Paralysiella testudinis; assembly: GCF_016894345.1. GTDB lineage: Bacteria > Pseudomonadota > Gammaproteobacteria > Burkholderiales > Neisseriaceae > Paralysiella > Paralysiella testudinis. The sequence goes on along the minus strand of NZ_CP069798.1, from coordinate 733,805 downwards.
CTGGTGGACATGGAAAACCGCAGCCTGGCCACCAAAATGATTGGCCAAGAAGTCAGAATGCCCGTGGCCATCGCCCCCACCGGCTTTACCGGCATGCAACATGCCGACGGCGAAATTTTGGCCGCTCGCGCCGCCGAAAAATTCGGCGTGCCGTTTACCTTATCCACCATGTCCATCTGCTCGATTGAAGATGTGGCCGAAAACACCAGCGCCCCGTTTTGGTTTCAGCTGTATGTGATGCGCGACCGCGAATTTATGGAAGACCTCATCCGCCGCGCCAAAGAAGCCAAATGCTCGGCACTGATGCTCACCGCCGACTTGCAAGTACTGGGCCAGCGCCACAAAGACATCAAAAACGGCCTGTCCGCACCACCCAAGCCCACCTTGATGAATTTGCTCAACTTGGCCACCAAGCCTGAGTGGTGCATGAAAATGCTCAATACCGAGCGACGCACCTTCCGCAATATTGTTGGCCATGCCAAAAACGTGGGCGATTTGTCGTCGCTGTCATCGTGGACATCCGAGCAATTCGATCCGCGCCTAAGCTGGGACGATGTGGCTCGCATCAAAGACCTGTGGGGCGGCAAGCTGATTATCAAAGGCATTATGGAGCCGGAAGATGCGGAGATGGCGGTAAAAAGCGGTGCCGATGCCCTAGTGGTGTCGAATCACGGCGGCCGCCAGCTCGACGGCGCTGTGTCCAGCATCAAAGCCCTGCCCGATGTGGTGTCGGCCGTGGGCAGCGAAATTGAAGTGTGGCTCGACAGCGGCATTCGCAGCGGCCAAGACATACTCAAAGCCTGGGCCTTAGGCGCCCGTGGTACCTTAATCGGCCGCGCCTTCCTTTATGGCTTGGGCGCTTACGGCGAAGAAGGCGTTACCCGCGCGCTGGAGATCCTCTATAAAGAAATGGATATTTCCATGGCCTTCACCGGCCACCGTAATATTCAGGATGTAACCAAAGATATTTTGGTTAAAGGCACGTATTGATGTATTAAAGGCTGCCTGAAAATAAAAACACCGCCATCTGATTTAGCAGATGGCGGTGTTTTTGCTTTAACCGCTGGTGAAGCATCATCAAAGCATATAATACCAATTCAAAAAATAAGATAACAAAGTCGTTCGCTTAGCGCGTAGGCGAGCCAACGCAGTTAGGTTATTTTTTAGGATTGGTATAAGGCTTATTTAGCGCCCATACGCACCTTATTGGCAGCGGCCAGCTGTGCCAACAACGCTTCGGTGTCGCTCCAGCCGATGCAGGCATCGGTGATGCTTTGGCCGTAGGTTTCCGGCTTGTCTTGGCGGCCTTCAACCAAATGGCTTTCCACCATCACGCCCATAATATTGCGCTCGCCGTTTTGCAATTGCGCGGCCACATCGGCGGCCACTTCCATTTGGCGGCGGTAGTCTTTGCGGCTGTTGGCATGGCTGAAATCCACCATCAAGCGCGGGGTTACCTTGGCGCCGGCCAGTTGTTCGGCGGCGGCTTGCACGTGTTCGCTGCTGTAGTTGGGCTCTTTGCCGCCGCGCAAAATCACATGGCAATCGGGGTTGCCGGCGGTGTGCACGATGGCGGAATGGCCGGCTTTGGTTACCGATAAGAAGTGGTGCGGATGGCTGGCCGCGCCAATGGCATCAATGGCGATTTTCAGGTTGCCGTCGGTGCCGTTTTTAAAGCCCACCGGGCATGAGAGACCGGAAGCCAGCTCGCGGTGTACTTGGCTTTCGGTGGTGCGCGCGCCGATGGCACCCCACGAAATCAAGTCGGCAAAATACTGTGGCGTAATCATGTCGAGAAATTCGGTAGACGCGGGCATGCCCAAGCTGTTTAATTCCAGCAACAGGCGGCGTGCTTGGCGCAAGCCGTAGTTGATGTCGAACGTGCCGTCTAGGTGCGGATCGTTAATCAGGCCTTTCCAGCCCACGGTGGTACGCGGCTTTTCAAAATACACGCGCATCACAATCAGCAATTCTTGGGCGTATTTTTGGCGCAAGGGCAGCAGGCGTTGGGCGTATTCGATGGCGGCTTGCGGGTCGTGAATAGAGCACGGGCCGATAATCACCAGCAGGCGCTCATCGCGCCCATGCACCAAATCGGCGATTTCTTGACGGGTATCAAACACCAGCTCGGCCACTTCATCGCTGATGGGCAGCTCGTATAAATGCGCAATCGGTGGCAATAATTCTTTGATTTCCCTGATTTTGGTGTCGTCGGTTTGGCGGGCTAAGGCGGGGCTCATAAGGGGTTCCTGTGGGCGTTTTATTGGGTTTAATGTAATACGGCAGCCTAGCCGCTTTGCCCCGAAAAATCAAGGCGCGAGCTGCTATCGTGCCATTTAATGGCGCTATTATGGCTTCAGGCAGCCTTTTGAATGGGTGATTTTCTATAAAAACCGCCAATGCGACAGAATATAGCCGAAAAAAGGTGGAATGTTGTGTTGCAGCAATTGATGGGGTTCAGGTAATGGGGTTTCAGGCAGCCTACAGCACGCAATAAAATAATGGTTTGATTTTGATGCGCTTTGCTTTACAATCGCGCTCCTTCTGTGGTTCGCAAACCTCCCACAATAAAAAACTAAGGAATCTTCCCATGCGCCAAGCCGACGAATTAAACGGCCTCAGCCTGTTGGGCAATCAGCACACGCAATACCCCGGCCAATACGCGCCGGACGTGCTCGAAGCCTTCGACAACAAGCACCCCGACAACGATTATCTGGTCAAATTTATTTGCCCCGAATTCACCAGCCTGTGCCCGATGACCGGCCAGCCGGACTTCGCCACCATCCACATTGCCTATATTCCCGATGTAAAAATGGTGGAAAGCAAATCGCTCAAATTGTATTTATTCAGCTTTCGCAACCACGGCGACTTTCATGAAGATTGCGTGAACATCATTATGAAAGACCTGCTGGCGCTGATGCAGCCGAAATACATTGAAGTGTACGGCGAATTCACCCCGCGCGGCGGCATTGCCATTCATCCTTACGCCAATTATGGCCGCCCGGGCAGCCGTTTTGCCGATATGGCCGCCGAGCGTTTGCTGAACTTTCAGTTGCGCTGATTTCCCTTCTTCCCATAAATAAAAGGCTGCCTGAAAGTAAAAAACTTTCAGAGCCTGTTCACATCTTTTTTGTAGCTGGATTTAGTACAGAAAACAGCACAACACAAGATGGTGAACAGGCTCTAAGCCCAAGCCCGTATGAAAGTTAGCTTAATATGTATACCTTTACCCTAGCACAACAAAAAAAAGCGCTGTTTTGGCTGGCGTTTTTCCATATTCTGGTGATTGCCGCCAGCAATTATCTGGTGCAGTTTCCGTTTGAGCTGTTTGGCCTGCACACCACTTGGGGCGCGTTTACCTTTCCGTTTATTTTCCTCACCACCGATCTTACCGTGCGCATTTTCGGCTCCACGCTGGCGCGGCGGATTATTTTTTGGGTGATGATGCCCGCATTGGCCTTGTCTTACGGCGTATCGGTGCTGTTTCACAACGGCGCGTGGACAGGCTGGGACAGCATGGGCAGCTTTAACGGCTTTGTGGCGCGCATTGCGCTGGCCAGCTTTGCCGCCTATGTGGTGGGGCAATTGCTGGATATTTATGTATTCAACCGCCTGCGCCGCCTGAAAGCATGGTGGGTGGCACCGAGCACCTCCACCGTGGTGGGCAATGCACTGGATACACTGGTGTTTTTCTCGGTGGCGTTTTACCTCAGCTCCGACCCCTTTATGGCCGCGCATTGGCCGGAAATCGCACTGGTAGACTACGGCTTTAAAATCCTGATTTGCGCGCTGTTTTTCCTACCCGCTTACGGCGTGCTGCTGCGCTTCTTAACCGCCAAACTCACCGCCGTACAACAACCGCCCGCACCGGAACTGGCCGAGCAAGGCCGTTAAAGGCAAGTTGATTTCACTGTGCGTTAAAAACCAAGGCTGCCTGAAAGTAATTGCTTTCAGGCAGCCTTAAAAATAGGTCGGACCTGCGCCAGGCAGGTGCCCAGTCTGAAGCAAAGCTTCAGCTTTACGGCATGCCGCATCGGCTGCATTTAATTCAGTTATCCACTGGTTTTAAAAAGCAATCCGGCTTTGCAAAATCAAAGCGATGCTTTGAACTGGGCACCTGCCTTCGCAGGTGCGACGAACGCTGTAATACCAGGGTTTCAGACAGCTTTGAAACATTGCATGCATAACTTCGACCAACAACCCTAAACCTCATGCCGCCGGAAATGGCGCGGGCGGAAGCCCAGCGCCAGCAGCGCGCTGAAATACAACGCCATACCGCCGGCCACCAGCCCGCTGAGCTGCGCCACTTTTACCCAGCCGTGGGCATGCCAATTAAGCGGCAGCCAGGTTTGGTTTTGCATCAGCCACAGGCCGCCGCCCATCACCAGCAACGCCAGCAGCAATTTAACCAAAAACAGCGGCCAGCCCGGCTGCGGACGGTACAGGCCTTGGCGGCGCAGCAGCACATACAGCAGCGCCGCATTCAAGCACGCACCCAAGCCAATGGCCAAGGCCAGCCCCACATGCTGCAAGCGCCACACAAAGGCCAGGTTCATCAGCTGCGTCATCAGCAAGGTAAACACCGCCACTTTCACCGGCGTTTTGATGTTTTGGCGCGCGTAAAAGCCCGGTGCCAGCACCTTAATCAAAATCAGCCCCACCAAACCAAAAGCATAAGCAATCAAAGCGCCTTGGGTCATCTGCGCATCGTGGAGGGTAAATTCGCGGTACATAAACAGCGTGGCCACCAGCGGAAACGACAGCACCGCCAGCCCCACGGCCGCCGGCAAGGCCAGCAGCAAGCATAGGCGAATGCCCCAATCCAACAGCGCCGAAAACGCCTGCGTGTCTTGCGTGGCCGAATGTTTCGACAGCGACGGCAGCAAAATGGTACCCAGCGCCACCCCCAACACCCCGGTGGGCAATTCCATCAGGCGGTCGGCATAATACATCCACGACACCGATCCGGAAGGCAGAAACGAGGCGAAAATGGTGTTGATTACCAAGGAAATCTGCGCCACACTCACGCCCAAAATCGCCGGCCCCATCTGCCGCAACACGCGGTTCACCGCCGCATATTTGAAATCCAATCGCGGCATTTTCAAAAAGCCGAGCTTAAACAAATACGGCAGCTGAAAACCGAGCTGCAACAGCCCGCCCACAAACACCGCCCACGCCAACGCCAACACCGGCGGGTCGAAATACGGCGCCAGCCACAGCGCAAATACGATAAACGACAAGTTCAAAAATGTGGGCGTAAACGCCGGTACGGAAAACTGGTGATAGGTGTTCAGAATACTGCCCACCAAAGAGGAGAGCGAAATCAGCAGGATATAGGGAAAGGTGATGCGCAACAGCGCCACCGACAAATCAAATTTGGCCGCATCGGCGGCAAAGCCGGGCGCGGAAACGTAAATCACCCACGGCGCCGCCAGCATACCGATGGCGGTAACCAATGTCAGCACCAGCGTGAGCATTCCGGCAATATGGCGGATAAATTCTTGCGTGGCTTCTGCCGAACGGGTTTGGCGGTATTCGGCCAAAATCGGCACAAACGCCTGCGCAAACGCGCCTTCGGCAAAAATGCGCCGCAACAGATTGGGCAGTTTGAAGGCCACAAAAAAGGCATCGGTGGCCATGCCCGCGCCAAAGGTGCGCGCAATAATGGTGTCGCGCACAAAGCCGAGAATGCGCGACAACATGGTCATGCTGCTGACTTTGGCCAGCGTGCGGAGCAAATTCATGGAAACAGGCTGCCTGAAAACACAAACCGGCTATTCTATACCCATTTATGCAAACAATCTAACTGCGCCCGCCGTCGCCAAAAAAGGCTGCCTGAAAGCGAAACGCAATCTTTCAGGCAGCCTTAGATATTAGATAAAGGTAAAACGTTATCAATACTTATTCATTCGGATGGGTACGCACATAATCGCGGTTTTTGGCTTCGTCCTCTTCCCATTGCGCACGCATAATGCGGTCAGACTCTTTCAAACCGAATTGCTTGCGTGCCACCAAATACATCACCAAACCCAGCAACATCCATGCCCAAAAAATCACCCACTCTTCCACGCTCAGCGCCGAAGGGCTAAACGGCAGATACATATAAATCAAGCCTAAGCTGAGCAAGCAGGCGATAAAGCCCACCAAAGTGCCGTTTTTCACGCGGAAGGGGCGCGGCATATTCGGCTCGCGGCGACGCAGCACCAAAAACGAAATACACACCATAAAGTAGGCAATCACAATCGCCAAACTGCCCGCATTCACAAACCACAGCAAGGCTTTGCGGCCCAGCAGTGGTGCAAAGAAAGTGGGAATGGCAATCAGCAAAATGGCATTGGTGGGGGTTTTGTATTTCGGGTGTAGCTTGGCCAAAAACGCCGGCAGCATTTTGGCATGTGCCATGGCATAAATGGCGCGGCTACCGCCGATAAAAAACGCGTTCCAGCTGGTGATAATCCCGGCCAAACCGGCCAACACCATGATTTTGGCGGCCAAGGGGCTGTTGTATACAATCTGCATCGCCTGCGGGGTAGACAGCACATCCGGGCTCATTTGCGATTCATCCAGCGCCAAGCCCACGCCCAACACGATGGCGCAGTAAAAAACGGTGGCTGCAAACACCGAAATCAGCAGCATTTTACCGATGGATTTGGCGGGCATATTGATTTCTGAGGCTGCTTGCGGAATCACGTCAAAGCCCACAAACATAAACGGCACCATCATCAATACCGGCAGCATACCGGCAATCAGCGCCGGAAACGGGCTGCCTTCCACCGGAGTTTCGTTGAACATGGGGCTTAAATTGGCAAAGCTGCCGCCAAACGGCGCCGCCAACACAAAGGCCACACCCACCAGCACAATCAGCGCAGTCACCACGGTTTGCACTTTAGACGCGGTTTGCACGCCCACTAGGTTAATCCAAGTGACCGCCACCGTGCCCACCATGCCCACCAGCGCCCAAGTGAGATACACATCCCAACCGGCCACATTCCACAGCAGTATTTTCTGGTAATTGGGCACCACATGGTCTACCACCGTGGGCAAGGCCACCGCCTCAAACGCCACCACCGACACATAGCCCAGAATAATTGCCCAAGTACATAAAAACGAGGCCGAATGCCCCAGCGCACGGTAGCTGAAAATATGCTCGCCGCCTTCATGCGGCATCGCCGCACACAACTCGGCATAAGCCAAACCGATAAACATAATAATCACCGCGCCAATGGCCAGCGATAAAATCGCGCCGATACTGCCGGCGGTTTGCACCCACGTGCCGGTAAGCACAATCCAGCCCCAGCCGATCATGGCGCCAAAAGCCAGTGCAAACACCTCTTTTGTGCCCAAAATGCGTTCAAATTGATGGTGGTTTTGTTCAGTCATCCGCGTTGCTCCTTGTTAAGTTGTCGTTTTGTGTGGCCGTAGTATTACAGCGTTTCACTAATATTGTAAAGTTTTACATCTAAATGTTAATGATTAAAATAACATTAAGATTCTTATAAGCAAAATTTTATTTTTATTATCTCGCACAGCGGAACTAAAATATCGCCTGTGGTTTGCGGTGTCGGCTGAATATAAACAGAATATATCGCTTTGGCTTCTGCCTACGCACACCCAACATCATCGGCTTGGCAGCCAATCCGCAAAATCCATATGCGCCTGTGGTAATTGTGTTGCACTGCCGCAATTCCCGCACAAGGCGCTTTACAAGCAACGGCGCAAGGTTTAAAAAGGCAGGCTGATTAATGTATTTATTTCAAATAGCAAGGAGCAGGCACGTGAAAGTAGGTTTTGTAGGCTGGCGCGGCATGGTGGGTTCGGTGTTGATGCAGCGCATGCAGGAAGAAAACGATTTCCAACACATTGAAGCAGCCCATTTTTTCACCACCTCCAGCCCCGGCAAACCCGCGCCCGATTTCGGCCAAGCCGCGAGCACCCTGTTGGATGCTCACAATCTGGATGCGCTGGCACAAATGGATATTATCGTTACCTGCCAAGGCGGCGATTACACCCAAGCCGTGTATCAGCCCCTGCGCGATGGCGGTTGGCAAGGCTATTGGATTGATGCCGCTTCCACCCTGCGCATGAACGATAAAGCGGTGATTGTGCTCGATCCGGTAAATCGCGATGTGATTGATGCAGCACTGGCGGGTGGTGGCAAGGATTTTGTGGGCGGCAACTGCACCGTGTCTTTAATGCTGATGGCGCTGGGCGGCCTGTTTCAAAACGATTTGGTGGAATGGACCACCAGCATGACCTACCAAGCCGCTTCCGGTGCCGGTGCGCAAAACATGCGCGAATTGATCAGCGGCATGGGCGCGATTGAGCAGCAAGTGGCCGCCGAATTGGCCAACCCCGCCAGCGCCATTCTGGATATCGACCGCAAAGTATCCGACTTTTTGCGCAGCGATGCCTACCCCAAAGCCCAATTCGGCGCACCCTTGGCAGGCAGCCTGATTCCGTGGATTGACGCTGATTTGGGCAACGGCCAATCCAAAGAAGAATGGAAAGGTGGCGTGGAAACCAACAAAATCCTTGGCCGCAGCGATAAACCTTTGGTGGTGGACGGCCTGTGCGTGCGCATCGGCGCCATGCGTTGCCACAGCCAAGCGCTCACCATTAAGCTGAAACAAGACCTGCCGCTGGCCGAAATCGAGCAACTGCTGGCCAATGCCAACGATTGGGTGCGCGTGGTGCCGAATGAAAAAGCCGTTACCATGGCCGAGCTCACCCCCGCCGCCGTTACCGGCACCCTCACCGTACCGGTGGGCCGCATCCGCAAATTGGGCATGGGCGGTGACTACATCAGCGCCTTTACCGTGGGCGACCAATTGCTGTGGGGCGCGGCCGAACCACTGCGCCGCATGCTGCGGATTTTGCTGAAAACGCTGTAACGCTGCGTTATACCAATTCTAAAAAATAAGATAACAAGGCGGAACTGATTTACTTGGTGCTTCAGCACCCTAGTAAATCGTTCTCTTTGAGCTGAGCCGCAGACAGTACAACTAGTACGGAACAGACTTTTGTTGGTGCTTTAGCACCTTACAAAATCGTTCGCTTTGCGCTAAGGCGAGCCAACGTAGTTAGGTTATTTTTTAGGATTGGTATTATTTCGATAAACGCCTGCACCGGCTTGCCTGTGCAGGCGTTTTTGTATTGATTTAAAACATCGGCTTCAGGCAGCCCTAGTAGGAGCCGTTTCAAGCCGCCCGCCCGATGTAAAAAAATTTCAAACCAAATTAACACTCAGTTACAATAACGCCCTTTCAGGCAGCTTATCTCACCTTCATGAAGGCTGCCTGAAAGCACCACAACCACATCACAGAAATCGAGGCAATCATCATGACCGAACAATTACATACCTTGGTCAACGCCATTAACGGCCCCTTGTGGGACTATCTGGTGTACCTGCTTTTGGGCGTGGGGCTGTTTTACACCCTGAGCACTTTTTTTGTTCAAATCCGTCTGTTCCCGCGCAGCATCAAAGAAATGCTGTCCGGCCGCCAAAGCGGTAGCGACCCGCACGGCATCACCCCGTTTCAAGCTTTTGTCACCGGCCTTGCCAGCCGTGTGGGTGTGGGCAATATTGCCGGGGTGGCGATTGCCGTTTCCTTGGGCGGCCCCGGTGCGGTGTTTTGGATGTGGTTTACCGCACTGTTGGGCATGAGCTCGGCCTTTGCCGAATCTTCACTGGCGCAACTGTTTAAAATCCGCGACCACGGCAACGGCCAATTCCGCGGCGGCCCCGCCTACTACATCACCAACGGCCTGAAACAGCGATGGCTGGGCATTTTGTTTGCCTTAAGCCTGATTTTGGCCTTCGGCTTTGTGTTCAACGCCGTACAGGCAAACTCGATTGTGGCTGCCACCGAAAAAGCCTGGGGCTGGAACAAATACATCGTCGGCACCGCCTTGGTGATTCTGGCCGCGCCGATTATTTTTGGCGGCATCAAACGCGTGTCGCGCGTGGCCGAAGCACTGGTGCCGGTGATGGCGGCGCTGTATTTGCTGATGGCGCTGTTTATCATGATTACCAACATCAGCGCCGTACCGGCGGTGTTTACGCTGATTTTTGAAAACGCCTTCCAGTTTGACGCCGCTGCCGGCGGCTTGCTGGGCGGGCTGATTTCACAAGCCATGATGCTGGGCATCAAGCGCGGCCTGTTCTCCAACGAAGCCGGTATGGGTTCTGCCCCCAATGCCGCCGCCGCGGCCGAGGTGAAGCACCCGGTAAGCCAGGGCATGATTCAAATGCTGGGCGTGTTTGTGGACACCATGATTGTGTGCTCCTGCACTGCCTTTATCCTGCTGCTCTCCAATGTGCATGCCACCACCGAACTCACCGGCGTGCAGCTCACCCAAGCGGCCATCATCAGCCACGTGGGCGCTTGGGGTGCCGACTTCCTCGCCATTATCCTGTTTATGTTTGCCTTTTCTTCTATCATCGGCAACTACGCCTATGCCGAGAGCAATGTGCAGTTCATCAAAAACAGCCGCGGCGTGATGGTGCTCTTCCGCATGGCGGTGTTGGGTATGGTGTATTTTGGCTCCATCAACAGCGTGCCGCTGGTGTGGGACATGGCCGATGTGTCCATGGGTTTTATGGCGCTGATTAACTTGGTGGCGATTGTGCTGCTGTCGCCCTATGTGTTTATGCTGCTCAAAGACTACCAAACCAAGCTGAAAATGGGCAAAGACCCGGTGTTTAAATTATCAGAACACCCCGGCCTGAAGCGCAAAATCAAATCGGATATTTGGTAATGGCTTTCAGGTAGCCTGAACTGTATCACTAGGCTGCCTGAAAACCGCATCCCGAAGCCGCCGCCATGGCGGCTTTTTGCTGCGCCGCCGCCGTGGGTTTGGTATCATAAACGCCACTTTTTCTCCGGCTGGCATCATGTCTGTTTACACCCCCGTTTCCGATGATGAAATGCGCGTTTTGCTGCAAGACTACGCCATCGGCAAATTCATTGCCTTGCAAGGCATTGCCCAAGGCATCACCAACAGCAACTACTTCCTCACCACCACCCAAGGGCGCTATGTGCTCACCGTGTTTGAAGTATTGCAGGCACACGAGCTGCCGTTTTTTCTGGAATTGAAACAACACCTCAGCCAGCGCGGCGTGGCCTGCCCCGCGCCCATTGCCCGGCGCGACGGCCGTTTTAACAGCACACTGGCAGGCAAACCTGCGTGCTTGGTGAGCTGCTTGGCCGGACGCGATACCAGCCTGCCCACCGCCGCCCAATGCTTCAGCACCGGCGCCATGCTGGCCAAAATGCACCTGGCCGGTGCCGATTTTCCCCAACACATGGCCAACCCGCGCCATGCCGCCTGGTGGCAGGCCGAAAGCCAACGCCTGCTGCCGCTGCTGGACGAAAGTGACGCCGCCCTGCTGCACAGCGAAATCGCCTTTCTGGCTGCCCATCCCGACAGCCATCTGCCCGGCGGCATCATCCATGCCGATTTATTCAAAGACAATGTGCTGCTGGCCGATGATGCCGTGGCCGGATTTATCGACTTTTACTACGCCTGCAACGGCAGCTTTGTGTACGACTTGGCCATTGCCATCAACGACTGGGCACGGCAAAGCAACAACCAGCTCAACCCCGCGCTTCAGGCAGCCTTATTGGAAGGCTATCAAAGCGTGCGCCCATTAAGCAGCGATGAGCTCGCCTATTTGTCCATTGCCCAACGCGCCGGCTGCATCCGCTTTTGGGTATCGCGCCTGCTCGACTACCATTTTCCGCAAGCGGGTGAGATTACCTTTATCAAAGATCCCAACGCCTTTCGCGATTTATTACTGGATTTACAATAGGCTGCCTGAAAACTTATCTCCCCCGAAAGCCCACCCATGAACAACATCCGCCCCTACCTCAACACCGCCCCGCAAATCGCCCCCGGCGGCTATATCGACCCCATGGCCGTGGTTATCGGTGATGTGGTGCTGGGCGAAAACGTTTCCGTATGGCCGTTTGCAGTGATTCGCGGCGACGTAAACCACATCCACATCGGCAACAACAGCAATGTGCAAGACCACTGCATGCTGCATGTAAGCCACAAAACCGAGACCAAACCGCAAGGCTCGCCGCTGACTATCGGCACCGACACCACCATCGGCCACCACGTAACCCTGCACGGCTGCACCATCGGCAACCGCGTATTGGTGGGCATCAACACCGTGGTATTGGATGACGTGGTGATTGAAGACGACGTGATTATTGGCGCCGGCAGCTTGGTGCCGCCCAAAAAACACCTTGCCAGCGGCTATTTATACGTGGGCAGCCCGGTGCAGCAAATACGCCCGCTCACCGAGCAAGAGCGCGCCTTTCTGCCCTATTCCGCCGAACACTATGTGCGCGTAATGCGCAACCACCAAACCTCAGAAGGAGCAAACCCATGAAAACCCTGCTTACCCTTGGCACCGTACTGGCCACCCTACTGCTCGGCGCCTGCGCCAGCCAACACGGCGGCAGCCACAGCGAAGCCTATGGCGAAATCAAAACCGGCTACGAAACCAGCCGCACCCAGTAATACCCAAACCATTTAAACTTAAAAGGCTGCCTGAATGTGTTTTAGCTTCGCAGAAGCTTCGCTTTCAGGCAGCCTCTTAAATGGCTTTTATTTTTACGGCTCATACGTACGATTACGGCATACCGTCTAACCGTAACTACTGATTTTGCGTCTGCCCTAAGGTGCACCATGCACACCAGGTTTGGTCAAAAAAACTTCCCATGCCAATAAAAAAGCCACGGTTCATACACCGTGGCTTTTTTATTAGGCTGCCTGAAAGTTTATAAAGTGGTTTGCAAGGCGCGGATGCACCAATCCACCACCGCTTGCGGCATGACGCCCCAAGCCAGCAGCAGCAACGCGTTTACCGACAGCAATAAGCGGGCATCAAAGCCGCTTTGTACGGTGGCACCGGTTTGGCTCGGCTCGTCAAAATACATGGTTTTCACCACGCGCAGGTAATAGAAAGCGCCAATCAGCGACATCACCACCGCAAACACGGACACCCACACATGCCCTTGGCCGAGCAGGGCTTTAATCACCGCAAATTTGGCGTAAAAACCCATCAGCGGCGGAATACCGGCCATGGAGAACATTGCCAGCAACATTAAAAAGGCATACCAAGCATTTTTCTGGTTTAAACCGGCCAAGTCGGCAATGTTTTCGCATTCATGCTGCTCATCGGAAAGCAGCATCAACACGCCAAAGGCCAGTGCACCCATCAGCGCATAGGTAATAGCGTAATACATGGCCGCGGCAAAGCCTTCGGTGCCACCCATAAACGCCAGCAGGATAAAGCCCATATGTGAAATGGTGGAATAGGCCAACATGCGTTTGATGTTGGTTTGCATAATTGCCGCCAAATTACCCACCAACAGCGAGGCAATCGCCAGCAGTTGGAACATTTGCGTCCAGTCGCCATAGCTGGTGCCAAGCCCGGTAACCAAAATGCGGAAGGTAAATACCGTAGCCGCAATTTTAGGGGCGGTGCCCACCAATGCCGCCACGGCTGTGGGGGCGCCTTGGTATACATCGGGCACCCACATATGAAACGGCACCGCGCCCAGTTTAAAGGCAATGGCCACCACCACAAACACCAAGCCCAGCTTGAGCAGCCACGGATTGTCGCCTTGTTGCGTTGCCGCCAGCACTTCGCCCAATTGCAAGGAGCCGGTGGCACCATAAATCAGCGAAATGCCGTAGAGCAGCAAGCCGGAGGCCAAGGCGCCGAGCACAAAATACTTCAAAGCGGCTTCGGCGGCATTGCCGTCTTCACGGCGCAGCGCAATTAAGGCATACAGCGACAACGACAAAATCTCCAAGCCCACATACAAGGTGAGAAAATGGTTGGCCGACACCATCACGCACATGCCCAATAAGCCGAACAAGCTGAGGGTATAAAACTCGCCCTGATAAATCTGCCGCACCTGCACATAAGCTTTGCTGTACACAAATACCGCAATCACGGCAGCGTACATGGCCATTTTGGCCAGTTGTGCAAAGCCGTCGAGCACAAACATATGGCTGAAGGTTTCTACTGGCTCTTTCACCCACACCCCCCACTGCACGGCAGCGGTGAGCGCCACCGCCAAAATACTTAAGGCGTAGGTAATCCAGCGTTGGCGGTCGTTCAGCCACAAGTCCACCAGCAACACCGTAAACAGTGCCGTTGCCAACACCATTTCCGGTGCGGCGGGAATCAAATTCAAATCTGCCCAGTTCATTCACACTTCCTTACAGTTTGCTTTGTGCCGCTTGGACAATCAAATCGTTGGCGGCTTGATGCACCACCGCAATAAAGGGCTCGGGATACAGGCCAAAGCCCAATACCGCCAACGCCAGCACCGCCAGAATGAAAAACTCGCGCTTGTTCACGTCTTGCAATTTTTCCACTTCCGGATTGGCCACCGCGCCAAAAATCACCCGCTTATACATCCACAAGGTGTAGGCTGCGCCGTAGATTAGCGTCAAAGCCGCCAGTGCGCCCACCCAGAAATTGGTTTTCACAGCGCCCATAATCACCATAAATTCGCCCACAAAGCCCGAGGTACCCGGCAAGCCAGCATTGGCCATACCAAACAGCATCATAAAGGCGGCAAACACCGGCATTTTATTGGCCACGCCGCCGTAATCGGCAATATTGCGGGTGTGCATGCGGTCATACAGCACGCCGATACACATAAACATGGCGGCCGACACAAAGCCGTGCGAAATCATCTGGATAATGGCACCTTTGAGCGCCCAATCGTTCAGGTAGCCGCCGGTAAACAAAAACATACCCAAGGTAACAAAACCCATGTGGCTGATGGATGAATAAGCCACCAGTTTTTTCATGTCGGTTTGCACCAGCGCCACCATGCCGATGTAAATCACCGCAATCAGGCTGAGCACAATCATCATGGGCGCAAAGTATTTGGCCGCATCCGGCAAAATCGGCAATACAAAGCGCAAGAAGCCGTAGGCGCCGATTTTCAGGGTGATGGCTGCCAACACCATGGAGCCGCCGGTGGGCGCTTCCACGTGGGCATCCGGCAGCCAAGTGTGCACCGGCCACATCGGCACTTTCACCGCAAAGGAGAGGAAGAAACCGATAAACAGCAAAATCTGCACCGGCATGGCGATTTGCTTGATGTTGTGCAAATCAACAATGGCAAAGCTGCCTTCGGCCAAGTAAGACAGGTAAATCAAGCCCACCAGCATCAGCAAAGAGCCTAGTAGGGTATAGAGGAAAAACTTGATCGAGGCATACACGCGGCGCGGCCCGCCCCACACACCGATAATTAAATACATCGGAATCAGCATGCCCTCAAAGAACACGTAAAACAGAATCGCGTCCATGGCGGCAAAAGCGCCGTTAATCAGGCCGGACATAATCAAAAATGCCGCCATATACTGCGCCGTGCGCTTCTGAATCACTTGCCAGCCGGCCAGCACCACCATCAGCGTGGTGAAGCTGTTCAGAATGATAAACAGCACCGACAAACCGTCTACACCCAAGGCGTAGTTGAGGTTGAGTGCCGGAATCCAGCTGTGAAACTCGGTAAACTGGAAGCCGCCGTTCAAACGGTCAAAACCGGTAAACAGGGGCAGCGTTACCAAAAAGCTGGCAAGTGCGCCCACCAGGGCCAACACGCGCGCCATACCGGCACGGCTGTCGGTACCGGTGGCCAACACCACTATACCGGCCAGTATCGGCAGCCAAATGGCCAAACTGAGTAAGTAATCGTACATATTTATAGCCTAAAAAATACCAAATTGAATTCGCACAACGATACCAAATAAAACGGTATTTAAATGCCAAACAAGGAGCGGAACCACCACAGCAGCAATACCAGCACACCCAACACCATCACGGTGGCATAAGTGTAGATAAAGCCGGTTTGCATGCGCCGCACCACACCAGCCAGCGCACCCACCGCTTTGGCCGAGCCGTTCACCAGCACATTGTCAATCAAGAAGGTGTCGCCCACTTTCCAGAAGAACTGACCCAAAGCACGGCTGCCTTTGGCAAACACGTTGTAGTAAATGTCGTCGAGGTAGTATTTGTTGTCCAGCACTTTATAAATCGGCTTAACACTGGCGGCGATTTTGGCCGGAATGTGCGGCGCTTTCATGTAGAAGAACCAAGCGGTAAATACCCCGGCAATCGCCAACCACAACACCGGCGTTTGCACGCTGTGCGCCACCATGCCCAGCACACCGTGGAATTCTTCTTTCATCACCGCCATGGCCGGATGGGCTTCGGTGTTCACGAAAATGGCGTCTTTAAAGAAATTGCCGTAGAGCATGGGTTCGATTACCCACAAGCCCACCAATACCGAAGGAATGGCCAACAGCACCAGCGGCAGTGTAACCACCCACGGGCTTTCGTGCGGATTATCGTTCGGGCCTAGGCCGTGATGGTGGTCATGATCATCGTCGTGGTGGTCATGCTTGGCTTCACGCCATTTTTCTTTGCCGTGGAACACCATAAAGTACAGGCGGAAAGAATAAAACGCGGTAACAAACACACTGGCCACCAAGGCAAAGTAGGCAAAGCCGCTGGCTGGCAGATTGGAGGCGTGCACCGCTTCGATAATCGAGTCTTTGGAGTAAAAGCCGGAGAAAAACGGCGTGCCAATCAACGACAAGGAGCCGATTAACATGGTAATCCAAGTGATGGGCATGTATTTTTTCAGGTTGCCCATATTGCGCATGTCTTGATCATGGTGCATGCCGATAATCACGCTACCGGCGGCCAAGAACAGCAAGGCTTTGAAAAAGGCGTGGGTCATCACATGGAATACGGCAATGCCGTAGGCCGATGCACCCAGCGCCACGGTCATATAGCCCAGCTGCGACAAGGTGGAATACGCCACCACACGCTTGATATCGTTTTGGATCATGCCCAAAAAGCCCATAAACAAGGCCGTAATCGCACCGGAAATCATCACCACATTCAGCGCTGTGCTCGACATTTCATACAACGGCGACATGCGCGACACCATAAAGATACCGGCCGTTACCATGGTGGCGGCGTGAATCAAGGCCGAAATCGGTGTCGGGCCTTCCATAGAGTCCGGCAGCCATACATGCAGGGGGAACTGTGCCGATTTGCCCATTGCACCCACAAACAACAAGATGCAGGTAACGGTGAGCAAAGACCACTCTTGCCCCGGAATCAGCTCAATGGTGGCATTGGCCAGCGTCGGCGCATTGCCGAACACATCGCCGTAGTGCAAGCTGCCGCCAAAATAGCCTAAAATCAAGGCAATGCCGAGCAAGAAGCCGAAGTCGCCCACGCGGTTAACCAGAAATGCTTTTAAATTGGCAAAAATAGCAGTGGGCCGTTTAAACCAGAAGCCGATAAGCAAGTACGACACCAAACCCACGGCTTCCCAACCGAAAAACAGCTGGATAAAGTTATTGCTCATCACCAGCATCAGCATGGAGAAGGTAAACAGCGAAATATAGCTGAAAAAGCGCTGATAGCCCGGGTCATCCTGCATATAGCCGATGGTGTAGATATGCACCATCAGCGACACACTGGTCACCACCACCAGCATCACCGCAGTGAGGCTGTCTACCAAAAAGCCCACAGAAAAATCCAGCCCGCCCATGGTCAGCCAGGTGTACACGTTTTGGTCGAACACCTGTGCTTGGCCGGTGGCAAAGCCATACAGCACCCATGCCGACAACACGGCCGACACCGCCACACCGGCGATGGTGACGCAATGCGCGCCCACGCGGCCAATCCATTTGCCAAACAAGCCGGCCATAATGGAGCCGAAGAGCGGGGCCAAGGCAATCGTCAGATATAAGCTCATATTATCCATTCGTATCTCGTCTCACTCGCTCGTTTAGCCTTTGAGGCTGTCCAAATCCTGCACGTTGATGCTGCTGCGGTTACGGAAAATCAACACCATAATCGCCAGGCCGATGGCCGATTCGGCCGCCGCCACCGTGAGGATAAAGAACACAAAAATCTGTCCGGCGGTGTCGCCCAGATACTGCGAAAAGGCAATAAAGTTGAAATTCACCGCCAACAGCATCAGCTCAATGGCCATCAACAGCACAATCACGTTTTTGCGGTTCATGAAAATGCCCATGGCGGAAATGGCAAACAATAAGGCCGCCAATACCAGATAATGGCTCAGGGTAATCATGCTTTGCCCTCCTCTTGCGCCGCTTCTTCATGGTTTTTTTGCACTACTTCCGGCTGCATTTTCACCATGCGGAAGCAATCTTTGGCCTGCACTTTAACCTGCTCGGCCGGATCGATATAACGCGGGTTGGTGTTTTTGCGGTGCACCAGCGCAATCGCCGCCACCATGCCCAGTACCAGCAATACCGCTGCCAGCTCAAACGGCAACAAATAAGTGGTGTAAAGCTGCATACCCAAATCACGCACATTGCTGTAATCGGCGGGGATGTCTTTCATCGCGCCAAAAGAAGCCAGATTGGTTTGCGGGTTTACCAGAATCAGAATCACCAGCGCCCCGGTAACCACGCCCACCAAACCGGCCAGCGGCGCATGGCGCCAAAAACCGGCGCGCATGGCTTCTACGTCGATGTCGAGCATCATCACCACAAACAGGAACAACACCATCACCGCGCCCACATATACCACCACCAGCACGATGCCGAGGAATTCGGCCTGCATCAGCAGCCACATCATGGCGCTGGCACAGAAGGTGAGCACCAAAAACAAAGCCGCATGTACGGGGTTTTTGGCCATCACCGTGCCCAAGGCACCGGCCAAAATCACCGTTGCAAACACATAAAATAAAATCAGTTGGAAAGTCATAGCCACCTCTTAACGATACGGTGCATCGGCTGCTTTGCGTTTGGCGATTTCGTCTTCATATTTATCGCCAATGGCCAGCAGCATCGGTTTGGTGTAATACAAATCACCGCGTTTTTCGCCGTGGTATTCGAGGATATGGGTTTCCACAATCGCGTCTACCGGGCAGGCTTCTTCACAAAAGCCGCAAAAAATACACTTGGTTAAATCGATGTCGTAGCGGGTGGTGCGGCGAGTGCCATCGTCACGCTGCTCCGATTCGATATTGATGGCCAAGGCCGGGCACACGGCTTCGCACAGCTTACAGGCAATGCAGCGCTCTTCGCCGTTGGGGTAGCGCCGCTGGGCGTGCAGGCCGCGAAAACGCACCGATTGCGGTGTTTTTTCTTCGGGGAAATAAATGGTGACTTTGCGGGCGAAGAAGTTTTTCAGGGTCACTTTCATGCCCGTGAGCAACTCTGTCAGCAAAAAGGTTTTTACTAAATTAGCCATAAATACTCGCTCCCCTTATTGCCACAACGACAAGGGTGAAATCATCCATAAACCCAGCGCAATCACCGCCACAATCGTTACCGGAATCAGTATTTTCCAGCCCAAACGCATGATTTGGTCGTAACGGTAGCGCGGGAAAGTGGCGCGGATCCACAGGTAAAAATACAAAATGGCCGCCATTTTGATAAACATCCACAGCGCACCGGGCGTGCCCACAAAGCCCCAGCTTTGCGGAAACGGCGACAGCCAGCCGCCCAAGAACATGATGGACGTGAGCGCGGCAATCAAAATCATGAAAATGTATTCGGCTAGGAAAAACAGCGCAAAGGCAAAACCGGAATACTCCACATGAAAACCGGCCACAATTTCCGACTCGCCCTCGGCCACATCGAACGGGGCACGGTTGGTTTCGGCCACTGCAGAAATCAAATACACAATAAACAGCGGGAATAGCGCCAGCCAGTTCCACGAAAACACCGAGCCGCCCATGATGCCGCTCGATTGTGCCGCCACGATGTCTTTAAAGTTCATGCTGCCTGAAACCATAATCACACCAATCAAGGCAAAGCCCATGGCGATTTCGTAGGAGATGGTTTGCGCAGACGAGCGCATGGCACCCAAAAAGGCATATTTGGAATTGGACGCCCAACCGGCAATAATCACGCCGTACACCGACAATGAAGTAATCATCAGGATATACAGCAAGCCTGCATCTACATTGGTGAGCACCCAGGTGTCGCTAAACGGAATCACCGCCCACGCCGCAAACGCCGGTGCCAACGACAACATCGGGCCGATGTAAAACAGCGCCTTGTTCGATTGACTGGGGCGGGTAACTTCTTTAAACAGCAGTTTGAGTACGTCGGCAAAAGGCTGAATCAAGCCGAAAGGACCGACCACATTCGGACCCACGCGCAGCTGCATATAGCCGATCACTTTGCGCTCGAAATAAGTCAGGTAGGCCACGGTGAGGATGAGCGGCGCCAGAATGATGACGATTTTCACCAACACCGACACCACCAAGCCGATGTCTGTACCCAGTAATTGTTGGAACCACGCTTGCATGATTATCCTTTGCTCAATTCAACGGTGGTCAATAAAGCACCCAATGTCCAGTTGGCCTGATGCAGCGGCAAGGCCACCACGTTTTCAGGCAGCCCGTCATCGGCAGCCACAGTTACCGCCAATGTTGCTTGGCCTTGTTTGGCCTGGGCGGTGTCGCCGGCGACTAAACCCAAACGTGCCAGCGTGGCGCTGTTTACACGCGCGGCCGGTACGGCGGCTTGCACAGTGGCCTGTAACGGGGCAGAACGGCGCACCACCGCATCGGTGGCATACATGGCCACGCCGCCCACGCGCAATAAACCCGTATCGGCAGCGGGGGCGGCAGGTGCCGTACAATCGTTGTTGAGGCTGCCTGAAAGCGTTTCCGCATTAACCGCACGCGCCAGAATTTGCTCGCTGCTTTCATACTCAAAGCCACTCAAACCCAGCACATTGCCCAACACCCGCAATACTTTCCACAGCGGCCGCGCTTCGCCTGCGGCTTTCACCACGCCGTGGAAGGATTGCAAGCGGCCTTCCATATTGATAAAGCTGCCTGAAGTTTCGGTAAACGGCGTAATCGGTAGCAGCACATCGGCCATTTCGCGCAGCACCGGGCTGTCAAAAGCGGTAAAGGCCATCACGGTTTGCGCCTGTTTCAGTGCCGCCACAGCGGCACCGCCGTTGGCCACATCCATATCCGGCTCTACATTCAACAACAGCACGGCTTTTTTCGGCGCGGCGATTTGCGCGGCAATACTGTGCTCGGCGGCAGTGGCATTCACGCCCACCACATCGGCCCCCACACTGTTGGCGGCCTGCGGCAAGATACCCAATGTGGCACCGCTACTTTGCGCCAAGGCTTGCGCCGCAGCATAAATGGCAGCGGCATCAGGATGGTTTTGCGCTTCCGCACCCAACACAATGGCGGCTTTTCCTGCGCCTTGCAGCAAGGCAGCGGCTTCATCGCTGCCAAGCCATTGCGCCCAAGCGCCCGGGTGCAGCACAGTTTGCGCGGCCAGCGGCATATGCAAGGTTTCGGTACCGGAAGCCAACACCGCCACTTTCATGCCTTGTTTGGCGGCTTGGCGGATGCGCGCGGTGAGCAGCGGCTGCTCTTGGCGCAGATTGGCACCCACAAACAGCACGGCATCGTTTTGCGCCAATGCGGCAATGCTTTGCCCCAGCCACGGCGCGCCTTTGAGGCTGCCTGAAAGGCGGCTGTCGAGCTGGCGCAAACGGCTGTCGATGGCTTTAACGCCCAAACCGACCGCCAGCTCGCGGGCGAGATACATTTCTTCTACGGTATTGGCCGGGTTTACCCACATGCCGATGGCGTCGGCACCAAAATCTTTGCTCACGCCACGCAAGCCTTTGGCGGCATAGTCGAGCGCGGTTTGCCAATCCACCACATGCCATTGGCCGTCTTGCTTGATTTGCGGCTGGCTTAAGCGGTTTTGGTACAAGCCTTCGTAGGCGAAGCGGTCGCGGTCTGCAATCCAGCATTCGTTGATGGCTTCGTTTTCCAACGGTAATACGCGGCGCACGCCGTGGTCTTTGGTTTGCACAATCAGATTACTGCCCAAAGCATCGTGGGCGGAAATGGTTTTGCGGCGGCTCAATTCCCATGAACGCGCATCGTAGCGGAACGGTTTGCTGGTGAGCGCACCCACCGGGCATAAGTCGATAACATTGCCCGACAATTCGGTTTGCACCACTTCGCCGATAAACGGCACGATTTCGGAAAATTCGCCACGGTTAATCATGCCGATTTCCTGCACGCCGGCGATTTCTTCGGTAAAGCGCACGCAGCGGGTGCAATGGATGCAGCGGCTCATTTCAGCCGCCGACACCAACGGCCCCATGTCTTTGCCCATTACTGCGCGTTTGGCTTCGGTGTAGCGGCTGGCGCCGTTGCCGTAGCCCACGGCCAAATCTTGCAGCTGGCATTCGCCGCCTTGGTCGCAAATCGGGCAATCAAGCGGGTGGTTAATCAGCAAAAACTCCATCACGCCTTGCTGGGCTTTTTTCGCCAGCGGCGAATCGGTTTTCACCACCATGCCGTCGGTTACCGGAGTAGCACAGGCCGGCAAGGGCTTGGGGGCTTTTTCCACTTCCACCAAGCACATACGGCAGTTGGCGGCGATGGAGAGTTTTTTGTGGTAACAAAAGTGCGGGATATAGGTACCCGCTTGGTGGGCGGCTTCGATTACCGTACTGCCCTGCTCCACCGAGAGTTGTTTACCGTCTATTTGAATTTGTAACATGGGTTCGCAATCCTAAATAAGCGCGTTGCGCCACAGCGCCAATCAGCACCAGCGGTGTTCTTTCATCGGGCGACCGTGTTCGATGTAGTGCTCGAATTCGGCGCGGAAATGCTTGGTAAAGCTGCGCACCGGAAATACGGCGGCATCGGCCAAAGCGCAAATGGTGCGTCCGGCCATATTGTTGCCAACGGAATCGAGCAAATCCAAATCTTCCGGGCGGCCTTGGCCGTTGGCAATGCGGTGGATCACACGGTAGAGCCAGCCGGTGCCTTCGCGGCAAGGCGTGCATTGGCCGCACGATTCTTCAAAGTAGAAGTAGCTTAAGCGTTCCAACGCTTTCACCATGCACACGTCTTCGTCCATCACAATCACCGCGCCGGAGCCGAGCATGGAGCCCGCTTTGGCAATGGCATCGTAATCCATGGTGGTTTGCATCATGATGTCGCCGGGCAATACCGGAGCGGAAGAGCCGCCGGGAATCACCGCTTTAAGCTTTTTGCCGCCGCGCATGCCGCCGGCCATTTCCAGCAAGGTGGCAAACGGGGTGCCCAGCGGCACTTCGTAGTTGCCCGGGCGCTCAACGTGGCCGGAAACGGAAAACAGCTTGGTGCCGCCGTTGTTGGGAATGCCTTTGTCGGCAAAGGTTTGGCCGCCATCACGGATGATAAACGGCACCGAGGCAAAGGTTTCGGTGTTGTTGATGGTGGTGGGCTTGCCATACAGGCCGAACGAAGCCGGAAACGGCGGCTTAAAGCGCGGCTGGCCTTTTTTGCCTTCCAGCGATTCCAGCAGCGCGGTTTCTTCGCCGCAGATATAGGCGCCGTAGCCGTGGTGGGCAAACAATTCGAAATCGAAACCGCTGCCCAAGATGTTTTTGCCCAACAAACCGGCATCGCGCGCTTCTTGCAAAGCCGCTTCAAAACGCAGGTAGCCGGAAAAAATTTCGCCGTGAATATAGTTGTAGCCCGCCACCGCACCCATGGCATAACCGGCAATAATCATGCCTTCAATCAAGGCGTGCGGATTGTAGTCGATGATGTCGCGGTCTTTAAAGGTGCCCGGCTCGCCTTCGTCGGTATTGCACACCACGTATTTGGCACCGGGAAACGAGCGCGGCATAAAGCTCCACTTCAAGCCGGTGGGGAAACCGGCACCGCCGCGGCCGCGCAGGCCGGAGGTTTTCACTTCCGCAATCACATCGTCTTGCGCGGTTTTGTTGTCGAGGATTTGCTGCAACGCCTGATAGCCGCCGCGCGCCCGATAGGCCGCCAAGGTCCAGACATTGGGGTCTTGCGTGTCTACCCCGTCAAAAATCACGCCTGCTTGGTAAATCGCCATCAGTTCAACTCCGCCAGTTTCGCTTCAATCGCTTCGGGGGTCATAAAGCTGCACATTTTGTGGTTGTTTAAGAGCATCACCGGCGCATCGCCGCAAGCACCCATGCATTCGCCCTCCATCAGGGTGAATTTGCCGTCGGCGGTGGTTTCACCAAAGCCGATGCCGAGCTTTTGCTGCAGATACTGAGCGGCATCCACGCCACCGCGCAGGGCGCAAGGCAGGTTGGTACACACGGTGAGCTTGTATTTGCCCACCGGCGCCAGGTCGTACATATTATAAAAAGTGGCCACTTCGTAGGCCGCCACCGGCGCCATGCCGATGTAGTCGGCCACAAATTCAATGGCTTCTGGTTTCAGGTAGCCTTGCTCTACTTGCGCAATACGCAAGGCGGCCATTACCGCGCTGCGGCGTTGGTCGGCCGGATATTTGGCCAACTCGATGTCGATTTGTTTTAAACTTTCAGCGGACAACATTATCGATCCACCTCCCCGAATACAATGTCTTGAGTACCGATAATCGCCACCACATCGGCCAGCATATGGCCATGTGCCATTTCGTCCATGCCTTGCAAATGGGCAAAGCCGGGGGCGCGGATTTTCATGCGGTAGGGTTTGTTGGCACCATCGGAAATCAGGTAAATGCCGAATTCGCCTTTCGGGTGCTCAATGCCCGCATACACTTCGCCTTCGGGCACGTGCATGCCTTCGGTAAAGAGCTTGAAATGGTGAATCAGGTCTTCCATACCCATTTTCATGTCGGTGCGCTTGGGTGGTGCTACTTTATGGTTTTCCACAATCACCGGCCCCGGATTGGCTTTCAGCCACGCCACGCATTGCTGGATGATGCGGTTGGATTGGCGCATTTCATGGATACGGCACAGGTAGCGGTCGTAACAGTCGCCGTTTACGCCCACGGGAATATCGAAATCCACTTGCGCATAGGCATCGTAGGGTTGCTTTTTGCGCACGTCCCACTCAATGCCGGAGCCGCGCAACATCACGCCGGTAAAGCCTTTTTGCAAGGCGCGCTCAGGCGATACCACGCCCACGCCCACGGTGCGCTGTTTCCAGATACGGTTGTCGGTGAGCAAGCTTTCGTACTCGTCGACACAGCCAGGGAAGCGCTGGGTAAAGGCCTCGATAAAGTCGAGCATGGTGCCTTCGCGGCTTTCGTTCAGCTCTTTCAATACTTTGGCGTTGCGGTATTTGCTCGACTCGTATTTGGGCATAAAATCGGGCAGGTCGCGGTAAACGCCGCCGGGGCGGAAATAAGCCGCGTGCAAACGGGCGCCAGACACGGCTTCGTATAAATCCATTAGCTCTTCGCGTTCGCGGAAGGCATAGAGGAATACGGTCATCGCGCCAATATCAAGCGCATGCGAGCCCACGCCCATCAGGTGATTCAGAATGCGGGTGATTTCGGCAAACATCACGCGGATGTATTGGCCGCGCAGCGGCACTTCGATGCCGAGCAGACGCTCAACGGCAATGCAATAGGCCTGCTCGTTGCACATCATCGACACATAATCGAGCCTGTCCATATACGGCAGTGCTTGCAGATAGGTGCGGGTTTCCGCCAGTTTTTCGGTGCCGCGGTGCAAGAGGCCGATGTGCGGGTCGGCACGGACAATGGTTTCGCCTTCCAGCTCCAAAATCATGCGCAGCACGCCGTGTGCTGCCGGGTGTTGCGGGCCGAAGTTGATGGTGTAATTGCGTAATTTAGCCACCGTATTGCTCCTCTCTGACGATGCGCGGGGTGATTTCGCGCGGCTCAATCGTCACCGGCTGGTAGATTACGCGGCCTTCGGCCTCGTCGTAGCGCATTTCCACATGGCCGGAAATGGGGAAATCTTTGCGGAAGGGGTGGCCGACAAAGCCGTAGTCGGTAAGGATGCGGCGCAAATCGGGGTGGTTGTTGAACAAGATGCCGTAGAGGTCGAACGCTTCGCGCTCATACCAATCGGCAGCATTGTATAAATCCACCACCGAATCCACCATGGGGAAGTCGTCGTCATCGGCCCATACGCGCACGCGCAGGCGCCAGTTGTACTTGAGCGACAACAAATGGCTCACGACTGCAAAGCGCTTGCCGTGCCATTCTTGGTTTTTGTAGGTGCTGTAGTCCACGCCACACAAGTCGATTAGCTGCTCAAAGTGCAGCTCGTCGTGGTCGCGCAGGGTTTGCATAATCGAATGATAATCGGCGGCGGCGCATTCGAGGGTAAGCTCATCCACAGCGTTAATAAGCGTGGCACGCTCGCCCAAAATTGCGCCCAAGGCTGCCTGAAGTTTGCTGATGTCTGCCATTTCAAGCTCCTTTAAGCACGCGCAATGGTGGCGGTGCGGCGGATTTTCTGCTGCAACTGCAACAGGCCGTACACCAGCGCTTCGGCGGTGGGCGGGCAGCCCGGCACATACACGTCTACCGGCACCACGCGGTCGCAACCGCGCACCACCGAATAGGAATAATGGTAATAACCGCCGCCGTTAGCACAAGAGCCCATCGACAATACCCAACGCGGCTCGGCCATTTGCTCGTACACACGGCGCAGCGCCGGCGCCATTTTATTGCACAAAGTGCCGGCCACAATCATTAGGTCAGACTGGCGCGGGCTGGGGCGAAAAATAATACCGAAGCGATCCAAGTCGTAACGGGCGGCACCGGCGTGCATCATTTCCACGGCACAGCAGGCCAAGCCGAATGTCACCGGCCACAAAGAGCCGGTGCGCACATAGTTGAGCACCGTATCCGCACTGGTGGTGACAAAACCTTTTTTCAAAACGCCTTCTATTCCCATTCTAAAGCGCCTTTTTTCCATTCATAAATAAAGCCGATGACCAAAATCACCAGAAACACCAACATGGACCAAAAGCCGTATGCGCCCAACTCCTTGAACACCACCGCCCATGGCACCATAAAGGCCACTTCCAGATCAAACAGGATAAACAAAATGGCCACCAAATAATAACGCACGTCAAAACGCATACGTGCGTTTTCAAATGCTTCAAAACCGCATTCAAACGGATCTTGCTTGACCACGCCCGGACGGTTCGGCCCCAGCAATAAGCCCAGTGAAATAAACAGCACACCGGCAGCTAAGCCGACCAGCAAAAAGACCAATACGGGAAAATAATTCGCCAACATGGCTGCGCGCACCTTTATGAAAATATAGGTAAAGACATCTGGCATTATACCCAATTTCTACGGGCTTTTGAAAGCTTAGGCGCAAATATTGTTGAGAAAAGCACTGCCTTTTCAGGCTTTTAAATGATATTGATTCTCAATATATGGTTATATTGAAGATTGTTTTTTCAACCGCACCGCCCTGCACAGCTTAACGGCTTGCTTTTGCATTTGTTTTTAACAATCACTATGCTGCCGTTAGCACCCCCGCCATTACAGACACATACGGCGTCTTTACATTTGC
This sequence comes from Paralysiella testudinis, assembly GCF_016894345.1. Lineage (GTDB taxonomy): Bacteria > Pseudomonadota > Gammaproteobacteria > Burkholderiales > Neisseriaceae > Paralysiella > Paralysiella testudinis. The sequence continues at coordinate 706,447 of NZ_CP069798.1, read as the reverse complement.
CATCTCGCCATCCAACGTTTTCAGGCTGCCTGAAACACGGTTTTACGCAGGCTAAAACCGAAAACCGGCATTAACGGCGCTGCAATTTGCGGTTCAGATGGTAAACCACAATACCAAACACCAGCCCCCAAAAGGCGCTGCCAATGCCAAACAAGCTCATGCCCGAAGCACTGGCCAGCAAGGTGATTAACGAGGCTTCGCGCGTGGCTTCGTCTTCCCACGCGGCCAACAGATTGGCCAGCAAAGTGCCGAAAATGGCAATGCCCGCCAACGCCCACAGCAATTCTTTGGGCAACGCGGCAAACAAAGACACCACCACACCGCCCAAAGCGGCCAGCACAAAATAAAACAGCGCCAGCCAAATATTGGCCAGATAGCGCTGCTTGGGATCGGGGTCGACATCACGCCCCATGGTGATGGCCGCGCTGATGGCAGCCAGATTCATCATAAACGCCCCAAACGGCGCCAGCAGCAGCGAACCGAGCGCGGTGGCGTTAATCAAGGGCGTGGCCGGGGTTTCGTAGTGGTAGGCACGCATCACCGCAATACCGGGCACGTTTTGCGTAACCAAAGTAGCAATAAACAGCGGTATGCCCACACTGATCAGCACGCCCACATTGAATTCCGGCGCCAGCCATTGCAAGGTGGGCGGCTGCCAGTGCAGATTTTCCAAATGCAGCAAACCGGCAAAACCGGCATAGGCAAACCCGGCCACCAGCATCAGCAAAATGCTATAGCGCGGAAAACGGATTTTGCTAAGCAAATAAGTGGCCAGCATCAGCAGCACCAAACCGGTTTGCGACTGCATCGACACAAACACTTTGCTGCCGAAATTGATTAAAATGCCTGCCAACATCGCCGCAGCCAAGGTTTTGGGAATCAGCGCCACCAACCGGCTGAAAAAGCCGGTGGCCGACACCAGCAGCATCAGCGCGGCGGCAAACATAAACGCCCCCACCGCCTGTCCTAAGGGAATGCCGCTCATGCCCACCATCATCGCCGCGCCCGGCGTGCTCCACGCCACCATCACCGGCGCTTTAAAGCGCAGCGACAACAGCAACGTGAGCACACCGCAGCCCAGCCCCAAGGCGGTAAACCACGAGCTGATTTGCTGCGCCGTGCTGCCAAAGGCCTGGGCTGCCTGAAAAATAATCACCGCACTGGAGCCGTAAGACACCAAAATGGCGGCCACAGCGGCCGCAAAATGAGCGGAAGAAAAACGCAACGACGGATAAGAAGCGGACATAATGGCTTTATCAAAATGGCAGCGGCACTGTGCCGTACCCTACAATGGCCGCCATCATACCCTAAGAGCCTGCTGGCACGAAACCGCCGCTGCGCTACAATAAGGCATCAAAACCACCGCCACACCGGCTGAGGTTCAATCTGGCGTCAATTTTAACCCTTACTGAAAACAAGGAGCAGCATGAAAACCTATATGTGCTTGATTTGCGGATTTTTTTACGATGAAGCTGCCGGCTTGCCCGAAGACGGCATTGCACCCGGCACCTTGTGGGCGGATGTACCACCCAACTGGACTTGCCCGGATTGTGATGCGCGCAAAGATGATTTTGAAATGATGGAAATTTGAATAACGGGCTTGCAGCCAAGGTATCGTTTGGCGTTGCCAAGCCGTTAAGGCTGCCTGAAACATGGTTTCGGCGCGGCTAAAACATGGCGGCTGCATCCAATTATGTTTCAGGCAGCCTTTTGGTTTATACATTGTTCTCTTACGCTGCCTATGCAGCAAAACCCTGATGTCCGGCACCTGAAACCTGACACCCGATTTCTAAGCTGCCTGTGCGGCAGGAATCAACGACTCCATAACTGACTTCATGGTCACCAATTTCTAAGCTGCCTGTGCGGCAGGAATCAAAATCCGATTGAATCGGGCGGTGCGGCAGGATTTCTAAGCTGCCTGTGCGGCAGGAATCGCAGCGGCTTGGAAGCGAACCATGTTGTTGTATTTCTAAGCTGCCTGTGCGGCAGGAATCGTATTAAGCGGCGGCGGTGCCAGTGGCGCAGTTTTCTAAGCTGCCTGTGCGGCAGGAATCCGACGGACGACGGGCGGCATACGGCCTTCAACTTTCTAAGCTGCCTGTGCGGCAGGAATCTCCGGCTGGCATCCTGATTCTGCGGCCAGTGCTTTCTAAGCTGCCTGTGCGGCAGGAATCGGCGACTACCGCCCCCGCTTTGGACGCTTCATTTTCTAAGCTGCCTGTGCGGCAGGAATCATCATGGCTACTAAACTTCATGCAATCGCTAATTTCTAAGCTGCCTGTGCGGCAGGAATCTCGCCACGCATGTTGTCGTTCATAATGCCGGCTTTCTAAGCTGCCTGTGCGGCAGTAAACAAACAGTAAACATGCTGCCTGATTCAAAAACCCAAACTGCCTTGGCGCATCGAATCCCAATCAACCCGCCGTTGATGCACCAAGGCACCTCCTATTCAATTAACGCCATTGATTGCCCGCATACAGCCTAAAGGCTGCCTGAATGGCTTTGCTTTGCAGCAGCTTTGCTTTCAGGCAGCCTTTTAAACCGATAAGGGTTTATCTCAACGTAAACAACATATTAATCTTCAGGCAGCCTCGCCATCAAAGCCGCTGTGGCGCAGTAAAGCGTCGATTTCCGGCTCGCGGCCGCGGAAGGCTTTAAATGAAGCCATGGCGTTGCGGGCGCCGCCCACGGCGAGGATTTCTTGCCAGAAGCGGTTGCCGGTGGCCACCATTTGCTCAGGCCCGGCTTCTTCAAAAGCGGCATAAGCATCGGCCGACAGCACTTCGGCCCAGCTATAGCTGTAGTAGCCCGCTGCATAGCCGCCGGCAAAAATATGACTGAACGCATGGGCAAAACGGTTGTAGGCGGGCGGCTGGATGACGGCCACTTCACGGCGCACGTCTTGCAGCGTCTGCATCCAATTGGTATCGGCGTCGGGCTGGCTGTGAATCAGCATATCAAACAGGGCAAATTCCATTTGCCGCACCATAAACAGGCCGCGCTGGAAGTTTTTGGCCGCCAGCATTTTGTCGAACAGCGAGCGCGGCAGCTCGGCGCCGTTGTCTTCGTGGCTGCTCATGCCGGCCAGCACATCGTATTCCCACACAAAGTTTTCCATAAACTGGCTGGGCAATTCCACCGCGTCCCATTCCACGCCGTTGATGCCGGACACGCCTAATTCGTCTACTTGGGTGAGCAGGTGGTGTAGGCCATGCCCCATTTCGTGAAACAGGGTTAGGATTTCATCGTGGCTTAAGCGCGCGGCTTTGCCGCCCACCGGCGGGGTGAAGTTGCACACCAAATAAGCCACCGGCGTTTGCAATTGGCCGCGGCGGGTGCCGGACTCAAAGCGGCGGCGGCCACGGTAGTCGTTCATCCACGCACCGCCGCGTTTGCCTTCGCGGGCATACAAATCCAAATACACGCCGCCGATAATGGCACCGCCTTTTTCCAGCTCGAAATAGCGTACATCGGGGTGCCATACCGGCACTTTTTTCTCCATCAGGTTCACGCGGTAGAGCTTGGCAATCAGCGCAAACAGGCCGTGCAGCACGCGGTCGGTGGGGAAATATTTTTTCACTTCGGTTTCGCTAAAGGCGTATTTGGCTTGGCGCAGCTTTTCGCTGGCCCAGGCCAAATCCCAAGCTTGGATTTCAGGCAGCTCCAAGGTTGTGGTGGCAAAGGTGGCCACTTCGGCCAAATCCCGTTGCGCAAACGGCTTGGCGCGGGCGGCTAAGTCGCGCAAAAAGGCCAATACCTGGTTGGGGGTGTCGGCCATTTTGGTGGCCAACGACAATTCGGCATAGTTGGCAAAGCCGAGTAATTCGGCTTCGCGCTGGGCAATTTGCAGGCGGCGGCCGATATTGGCGCTGTTGTCCCACTGCGCCGCACCCAGTTCGCTGGCGCGGGTATTGTAGGCGTGGTAGAGCTTTTCGCGCAGGGCGCGGTTGTCGGCATATTGCATTACCGCCAGATAGTGCGGCATTTGCAGGCCGATTTTATAGCCGCTTTTGCCTTCGGCTGCCGCTGCGGCGGCAAACATGGCCAGCGCATCTTCAGGCAGCCCGGTTTTGGCGCTGTCGGCTTCAAAATCGGCGGCTGCACAAGGGGAAGACGCCGGGGCATCAATCCCCGCCAAGGTATTGCCATCGGCAAAATACAGGGCGAAAGCATCGGTGGCATCGAGCACGTTTTGGCTGAATTGCGCGCCCAGCTGCGCCGCTTCGCTTTGTAAGGCGGCAAATTCGGCTTGCGCGGCGGCATCCAGCTCGGCACCGCCCAAGACAAAGTCGCGCAAATCGTGGTTGAGCTTGGTTTGTTGCGCGGCGGATAAGCGGGCAAATTCCGGCGCGGCTTTCACGGCTTTGAAGCGCGCGTACAATTCGATGTCTTGGCTGATCGCGGTGAAAAATTCGGTGACTTGCGGCATCAATTGGTTGTATACCGCGCGCAGTTCGGGGGTGTCGACCACGCTGTTTAAATGGGATACCACGCCCCAAATCCGCCCCACGCGCTCGGTGATGTCGGTGAGCGCTTCCACGGTGTTGTCCCATGTGGCATCGGGCAAGGCCTTGATGGCGGCAATGGCGCTTTGCGCTTGGTTGATGGCGGCACTTAATGCAGGCTCAATGTCGGCCACGGCCACCGCATCAAAACGCGGCTCATCGGCCAAATGGAGCAGGATATTGTCGGACATGGGGTTTCCTTTTGTGCAGGGCAAGAAAATAACAACAGCCGCAACTGGCTGTCTGAAAAGCAGGGAACCAATGCAGTGATTTTGGCTCTGAACTAATCTGGTGCCGATTATGGCATAATCAATGCTTTCCCCACCAAATCACCTTCATAAGGAATGTTTATGTTACTGCGTACCTCCGCCGCCACTGCGCTGGCACTGTTTTTGGCCGCCTGTGGTGGCACCCAATCCGGCAGCGACACCCCGGCTCCGGCCTCCGCCCCCGCTGCTTCAGCTGTAACCGCCCCCGCTTCTGCACCCGCTACTAATACCGCCGCCAGCGCCGAAACCAACCCTGAAAACACCGTAATCACTGCCTTTACCGCCTTTGGCGACAACAGCAGCGCCTGGCGCGCGGTGGTGGATCATGACCAATTAAGCATCGAAGGCGCTAAGCTGAAAAGCGCCACCATCACCGTAGAACGCTCCGCCTACGCCAAAGGCGTGGAATTCTTCGGCGAAGATCAAGGCCAGAAAATCGGCCTGAACATCCGCAGCCAACCCTGCACCCTAGACGGCCATGAAAATGAATTCACCGCCACCTTGGATGTGGGCAACAAAACCTTTAAAGGCTGCGCTGTAAGTGGTGTGCAAGAACACGCACCGACTTAAGCTGCCAACAAGTAAACACAAGCAAAGGCTGCCTGAATGTTTTGGCTTCGTAGAAGCTTTAAATTCAGGCAGCCTTTTCATTTTATTCATAATTCATATTTCATAAATAGATTGGTTTAATGTCTTAATGTCAATAACCTAGCGCGAAAAGTTGTATAGGGTGATGGATGTTTGCATAAATTGCCTGTGCGGCAGGAATCTAAGTCTTTGGCATCAAAGAAATCGGCAAACTTTTCTAAGCTGCCTGTGCGGCAGGAATCTCTAGGCTGCTGGCCCAACTGCTGGCTTTATCTTTCTAAGCTGCCTGTGCGGCAGGAATCATCCAGCCAAAGCCCAATCAAACACAACAACATTTCTAAGCTGCCTGTGCGGCAGGAATCGTTTACGTTAATCAGCAGCTGGCCGCTTTTCATTTCTAAGCTGCCTGTGCGGCAGGAATCCAAAACACGGCTTCGATGGCGGAAACAGACAATTTCTAAGCTGCCTGTGCGGCAGGAATCCATGGAAATGGCATCGGCATTAATCAGCTCGGTTTCTAAGCTGCCTGTGCGGCAGGAATCACCATCTAAAAGACCAAATCAAACACGCCAACTTTCTAAGCTGCCTGTGCGGCAGGAATCGTGAAAGAAACAGACGGCGTTGTTCGACTTCATTTCTAAGCTGCCTGTGCGGCAGGAATCTATCAACACCTCTAATGCCTACATTTGATCCGTTTCTAAGCTGCCTGTGCGGCAGGAATCTTTGGTGGCTGGGCGGCTTGGCAGCGGCGTATTTTCTAAGCTGCCTGTGCGGCAGGAATCAAAAGGCACTCATGGCGCTCTCGGTGTTTTCATTTCTAAGCTGCCTGTGCGGCAGGAATCTCCACGCCGTTTTCCCATGCTTGACACGTCTTTTTCTAAGCTGCCTGTGCGGCAGGAATCCCTGGATTGATGAAGAAGAAGGCACTTATATTTTTCTAAGCTGCCTGTGCGGCAGGAATCAAAACCCCCGTGATTACGCTAGACCAAGCCGTTTTCTAAGCTGCCTGTGCGGCAGGAATCTTGATGCCGGCGTAATTGGGGTTGCGCTTGATTTTCTAAGCTGCCTGTGCGGCAGGAATCGCCAGCGTGAAACAATGCTGATTGAATTAAACTTTCTAAGCTGCCTGTGCGGCAGGAATCTGTATTGATGTGCATGTGTTGCCTGCGGTGGATTTCTAAGCTGCCTGTGCGGCAGGAATCCTATTCGGCGGCTTTATGCAACGCTATACCGATTTCTAAGCTGCCTGTGCGGCAGGAATCCGTGTTGCAGTTTTTCGCGGCTGGCGTAGTACTTTCTAAGCTGCCTGTGCGGCAGGAATCCTATTCGGCGGCTTTATGCAACGCTATACCGATTTCTAAGCTGCCTGTGCGGCAGGAATCCGTGTTGCAGTTTTTCGCGGCTGGCGTAGTACTTTCTAAGCTGCCTGTGCGGCAGGAATCTCACCGACACTGCCCGCTTTGTCGCCAAACAATTTCTAAGCTGCCTGTGCGGCAGGAATCGGACTACATCCCAAGTGGCGCGATTTTGAAATTTTCTAAGCTGCCTGTGCGGCAGGAATCTGGTTGTGCGCAAAGCTGGGCGTAATATCGGCTTTCTAAGCTGCCTGTGCGGCAGGAATCAAGGTAGGTTCGGGCAGGGCGATGGGGCGGGCTTTCTAAGCTGCCTGTGCGGCAGGAATCTAGCGCAACGGCTGCTACAGTCAACAAACAAGTTTCTAAGCTGCCTGTGCGGCAGGAATCAAGCCAAAACCGTAAACGATTTAAAAACCGAATTTCTAAGCTGCCTGTGCGGCAGGAATCGCGGCCATTTCGCCGGCCGGATTGGTGCTGGTTTTCTAAGCTGCCTGTGCGGCAGGAATCTGATATGCGGTGGCATCCACAGCCACATCAGCTTTCTAAGCTGCCTGTGCGGCAGGAATCAAGGCGACCAAGAAAAACCATTCTCAGAAGAATTTCTAAGCTGCCTGTGCGGCAGGAATCTTTGTTTACCGCTGCCGTGGCGGCATCGTGGCTTTCTAAGCTGCCTGTGCGGCAGGAATCAAGCTCCGCACGGCCAAAGCCGTACTTGTGCATTTCTAAGCTGCCTGTGCGGCAGGAATCTTGTACATGCGGTAGCCCATAAAGCCAATCAATTTCTAAGCTGCCTGTGCGGCAGGAATCATAGGGGGGGGGACGAACCGGAAACCGTGGCCAATTTCTAAGCTGCCTGTGCGGCAGGAATCGTCTTTGCACAGGTCTGATTTTTCCTGTTCCGTTTCTAAGCTGCCTGTGCGGCAGGAATCTTCAGGCAGTTTATAAATGCCAAATGTTTGCGGGATTTCTAAGCTGCCTGTGCGGCAGGAATCCCGCCCTAGGCATTACCGCAATAACATATGTTTTTCTAAGCTGCCTGTGCGGCAGGAATCCAGCAAACCATGCCAGTGCGGCGTGCCATCGTTTTCTAAGCTGCCTGTGCGGCAGGAATCCAGCAGCTTTTGAATTTGGTCGGTGTGCTTTATTTCTAAGCTGCCTATGCGGCAGGAATCTAAGGCTGCACCCGTGGCCTTAAACTGGGGTGTTTCTAAGCTGCCTGTGCGGCAGGAATCGTTTTAATTCACGATAAAAAATGACAGCGTAATTTCTAAGCTGCCTGTGCGGCAGGAATCCTTATAACGCCATGGCCAAAGCGGGCGACAAATTTCTAAGCTGCCTGTGCGGCAGGAATCGTAATCGGCGTCCTTTTACAGGATATCCTAACTTTCTAAGCTGCCTGTGCGGCAGGAATCTGGGGGGCATACAAGTATTATTTTAATGATATTTTCTAAGCTGCCTGTGCGGCAGGAATCTGCCTGAAAGGTTGTTCTGTTGCGGTACAAACTTTCTAAGCTGCCTGTGCGGCAGGAATCGGTGCACAGCCTAAATAAGCATCACTTGCGTGTTTCTAAGCTGCCTGTGCGGCAGGAATCAGGTTGTCGTTTACAGCCAGCTTGGCCAGTAATTTCTAAGCTGCCTGTGCGGCAGGAATCCAAGACGACAGCGCCGAATACGCCGAGTTGGTTTTCTAAGCTGCCTGTGCGGCAGGAATCGTGGCCGCAAAGTTTGCATCATTGCCCAGCGCTTTCTAAGCTGCCTGTGCGGCAGGAATCTGAATCAAACGGCGATGGAATCGAACTTCACATTTCTAAGCTGCCTGTGCGGCAGGAATCGTTTGGGCGGCGCGGGCTGCACTGGTGAGTTTTTTCTAAGCTGCCTGTGCGGCAGGAATCAGTTATCCACAGGTGATTTTTCTGAAATTGCATTTCTAAGCTGCCTGTGCGGCAGGAATCGTGGGCGCGCATTTTTTCTTCGCTGCCAATTTTTTCTAAGCTGCCTGTGCGGCAGGAATCTTTTCAGGCAGCCTTATGGCCGAACGAACGGATTTCTAAGCTGCCTGTGCGGCAGGAATCTCTTCAGTGCCGGAATTGAAGGCGTCTTCAAATTTCTAAGCTGCCTGTGCGGCAGGAATCAATTTTGACTTTCACGTGTTGCATTAACAAACTTTCTAAGCTGCCTGTGCGGCAGGAATCACCATTGTTAAAGTGTTGGCCGCCGGGGCGGCTTTCTAAGCTGCCTGTGCGGCAGGAATCTAGCATTTCAATCCCCAATTTGCATGGAAAGTTTTCTAAGCTGCCTGTGCGGCAGGAATCGTGCATTTCCGCGACCAAGAAAACGGCTGTCATTTCTAAGCTGCCTGTGCGGCAGGAATCTGACTTCGCAAGTGCAGCCGAATCATCAGATTTTTCTAAGCTGCCTGTGCGGCAGGAATCGCGGACATAGCGGCCAGTGACAGACCGGCAGCTTTCTAAGCTGCCTGTGCGGCAGGAATCGAATTGAAAGCGTCTTCAAAGGTGTCGTATTGTTTCTAAGCTGCCTGTGCGGCAGGAATCCTATCAGGCAGCCATTCATGCAGTCTGTTGTTTTTCTAAGCTGCCTGTGCGGCAGGAATCTTAATGTTGCTGAAGAGTTTGCGGCCTTTATATTTCTAAGCTGCCTGTGCGGCAGGAATCTTGTTCAATCATGGCATTCATGTATTTAGGCGTTTCTAAGCTGCCTGTGCGGCAGGAATCATATGGCTTGGGCAGCAGTGCGCGCCACCGATTTTCTAAGCTGCCTGTGCGGCAGGAATCGCTTTGGCTTGCAATGCTTTGCGCTCTGCGGCTTTCTAAGCTGCCTGTGCGGCAGGAATCAAGCCAGCTATAAGAACTAAAGTTATTCATCTTTTCTAAGCTGCCTGTGCGGCAGGAATCAAGCCAGCTATAAGAACTAAAGTTATTCATCTTTTCTAAGCTGCCTGTGCGGCAGGAATCGGGCAGAAATCCCCGCAGCATCTTTGCCTTATTTTCTAAGCTGCCTGTGCGGCAGGAATCTACAACGACTTTGACGGCTACACCGCCCGGCTTTTCTAAGCTGCCTGTGCGGCAGGAATCCTGCCGTTTATGCTGCGCCAGCGCATCAGTCTTTTCTAAGCTGCCTGTGCGGCAGGAATCTTGTTTTCGATGGCGTGCCAGTAATGGGTTTGGTTTCTAAGCTGCCTGTGCGGCAGGAATCTGAGTATGCGGCCTGCAAAAGTCAGCAGCATATTTCTAAGCTGCCTGTGCGGCAGGAATCCATAAGGCTGCCATTTGTTTTATTTATGAAAATTTCTAAGCTGCCTGTGCGGCAGGAATCACGCCGCAAGATGCGGCGGCGTATTTGGCTAATTTCTAAGCTGCCTGTGCGGCAGGAATCAACTATTGGGAAATGCAAAAAAAGGTGTTAAATTTCTAAGCTGCCTGTGCGGCAGGAATCCCGGGGCTTCAGGGCTTTCGGGCTGTAAATCATTTCTAAGCTGCCTGTGCGGCAGGAATCGTGAATGTGCCGCTGTAGCTGCCTATGTTAATTTTCTAAGCTGCCTGTGCGGCAGGAATCATTTTGGCCGCTGTGCACCTGCCCGCGCGTTTTTTCTAAGCTGCCTGTGCGGCAGGAATCTAGACGGCGCGGCGATAGTGGTGCTCGGCCACTTTCTAAGCTGCCTGTGCGGCAGGAATCTTGCCAAATTCGCTATTATGATTTCTGCAGTTTTTCTAAGCTGCCTGTGCGGCAGGAATCAATACTGGTGAAAAAGAAGAAAACGGGTATATTTTCTAAGCTGCCTGTGCGGCAGGAATCGAATTGTAACTAACCGTAGCAAATTTGGCAATTTTCTAAGCTGCCTGTGCGGCAGGAATCAAAACACTTTGCCATTGTTTTCAGGGTTTGCTGTTTCTAAGCTGCCTGTGCGGCAGGAATCCAAGCCATTCATAACCCTCACTTGCCAAATATTTTCTAAGCTGCCTGTGCGGCAGGAATCTGCTACAGAATCCCCAGTTTGGGAGAAAAGGATTTCTAAGCTGCCTGTGCGGCAGGAATCCGTCATATGCAACCACTGCACCGACATTTTCATTTCTAAGCTGCCTGTGCGGCAGGAATCGTGTGGGCAATTCGCCTTATTAAGCGCCTGTTTTTCTAAGCTGCCTGTGCGGCAGGAATCTTTGACAAGCCCTAGCTGCCTGAAGCATGGATTTTCTAAGCTGCCTGTGCGGCAGGAATCGCACAGCGGAATCTATCCCGCGCGGGGTATTGTTTCTAAGCTGCCTGTGCGGCAGGAATCCAAGACATGATGGCGCAGAAAATGATGCAGATTTTCTAAGCTGCCTGTGCGGCAGGAATCCAAGCCATTCATAACCCTCACTTGCCAAATATTTTCTAAGCTGCCTGTGCGGCAGGAATCCCAGATTCACCCCCTGCATCGGTTCGCGGTTTTTTCTAAGCTGCCTGTGCGGCAGGAATCGAAGATATTAAATTTAAAGCGGGGGGGTAATGTTTCTAAGCTGCCTGTGCGGCAGGAATCAGCGTGCCCGTGCCAGCTCCTGCGCAACAGCATTTCTAAGCTGCCTGTGCGGCAGGAATCTGTTTGGACTTATAGTGGTATTGGGGTTGTTGTTTCTAAGCTGCCTGTGCGGCAGGAATCATGGCGGATATTAAAGCAGGTCGAAGTGCGGATTTCTAAGCTGCCTGTGCGGCAGGAATCGCATCGTGGCGGCTATTGAGCTGGGCTTGAGCTTTCTAAGCTGCCTGTGCGGCAGGAATCTTTGAGGCAGTGAGCGGGCGCACGTTGGCTGTTTTCTAAGCTGCCTGTGCGGCAGGAATCTAGCAAAACCCAACTTGGCAGCCGCCGCGCGTTTTCTAAGCTGCCTGTGCGGCAGGAATCTTACAGACATACATGCTTGCTGTGAATCAACATTTCTAAGCTGCCTGTGCGGCAGGAATCCTAGCGTAAATTATGCCAAACTTGTTTTGCTTTCAATCTGTTAAAGATCAGATTGCCTAACCAACCCTTTTTCAGGCTGCGTTTATAACCAATTGTTTTAAAATATGGTTTTTATTTAGCTGAAAAAAGGGTTGGATTTGGCTTGGCTTAAAACTGCGGTACAGTGGCCTCTTGGCTGAGGCCGTAGGCGCTAAATAGACCGGGTTTGGGGTGGGTGTGGTTTTGCTGTTGAATCCAGAGGGTGAATGTTTGTTTGGTGCTGGCGCTCCTTAGTTGTAGGTGAGGCAGTTTGGGCGGGGTTTGCCATTTTGCCCGCATTTTGTCGGCGATTTCGGCCTGCCATTTGCCTTGGGCGCTGAGGCGCTGTTCGGCGCGGCGCAGGGCGCTTGGGCCTTTGTGGTGGCTGCGGCTGTAGCGCGCATGGCTTTGGATGCCTTGGGGTACTTTGGCCACAGCGTAGAGCAAGGCGTAGTCGCTGATGTTGCCGCTGGCGTGCAATTGCTGGTGCAGGGCTTGGCAGTCGGCCTCATTGCCGATCAGGCGGATGATGCCGCCGAGGGTGCGCGCTTGGCCGTAGCCGGGGAAGGCCACGCCAATACGCCCCGCGTAGGCGGGCAGGTGTTGGTGCAGCGCCTGCATCAGGTGGCTGAGCACTTGGCTTTGGGTGAGCTCGGGCTGCGGTATGGCGCGCAGCTCGAGGTAGTGGCTTTGGCTCATGGTTTACTCCTTGCCGCTGGCACCAAATACGCCGCCGCGAATCAGCACGCTGATAACGTAGTGTTGTTCATCCACGGATGGGGCTGTGCCTTTGAGTACCCAGTTGTCGAACAGAGTATAGAAGTCATCACCCTTCTTAGGTTGCCTGAACGCGGTGCCCAGCGTGGTGACGGCGCCATAGGGTTCGGCAGCGACGGGGAATTGGGCATTCGGGTACCAGGTGTCGATGGTGCGGATGGCATTGCTGACTTTTTGGCTGTGCATGCCGGCTTTGTCGTTAATTTGATAAAGCACTTTGCTTTTGCGGTTGCCGGTGTCGAGAATCAGCTCTTGCGAAGGGTAGACTTCTTGGCCATAGCCGACTTTGGCGCGTGCTTCGATATAGAGAATCACAAAAGCTTCGCCGCGCAGACCTTTTGCAATCCAGTCGCTTAATTGGCTCAGGCCGTCGGCTTGCCAGTCGAAATGGTTGAGCGGGTGGGCTTTGGCATCGGCAAATTCGAGGGTTTGGTCTTTGCCGTCAATCTGGGTGCGCACTTGGATGCGGATGGTTTCGGCGCCCATGCGGTTGCGCCAGAGCCAGCGGGCGTTGACGATGTTGGCGGCGTAGCGGCGTGCCAATTCGTTTACGCCGTGTTGTTGCAAATAACCGGATACGGTGTCGATCAGCTTGGCTTGGTAGTCGCTGTTGTTGCATACGCTTGGTTCGCCGGTAAAGGGCAGTACTTTGCAGCTCCAGCGGGCGATGAGGGTGTCTTTGTCGTCATCCAGTGTGGCCACGTCGACGGTTTGCAGGTTGGGCTTTTGGATTTCGGCGTCCAGCTTGGTGGGGTCGTTGGCAATGGCATTTTTTAGGCGGTTGCTGATGGTGCCGCGCACGGATTTTTCGCGCACTTTAACCATGCTTGCCTTGGCATCGGGCTTTTGGCTGTCGATTTGGGTGAAGGTGGCATCGGAAATATCCAGATTGCGCTCAAAAGCCAATACGCTGGCGGTGGTCAATGTAGTCATGTTTTTCTCCTTAAATTTAAAATCAGTGGGCTGGGGGTTGGGTAATCAGATACAAATTGTCTTGCGGGGTGGCGTAGCGCCAAAAGCATTGCTGAAAGTTTTCAGGCAGCCTAAACGGGAACACCCATTTGCCGAGGCTGTAAATCGTTTCAACGTATTGGCTGGGGTATTCGGCGGTGCGGCAGTGCGCCAATTCACCGGCGGCAAACGGTGCGGCAATACCTTGATAGCCCACCGGCAACGGCACCAGCCAACCGCGGCCGCTTTTGACGCTGTAGGCTCGCCATTCTTTGCTGTCTTTGGCATCGGGTGGCAGATGGTGCAAGGTGGCCACTTCAATCAAGGCGTCCAGCGCGGTGACCTCTGTTTGTGCGGGGCGGGCGCTGGGCAGAGGTGCGCCGTTTTCATCACAAGCGGGCTGAATTTCGTCGAACTCATTCACCAGATGCTGTTGGCCGGTTTGCAATTCGCGGGTAATCGCCAGCAAATCCTGCCCGGCATCCATCAGCACAAAAGCAGGCAGCAAGGCGGCAATCATGTCGTCTTGTTGGTGTGACTCAAAGAGCTGGGTGCGGCCAATGCTGGTAACGCTGCCACCGGCAATGCGCTGCTGCATCAGCATGTTTTGCACCTGTGTACACCATTCGCTAGCCTGCGGGTTTTGGCTTAAATTGGCCCAGACTTGATCCGCTTTGCGCACTTCCACCAGCAGGCTTACGGTGAGGTGCACTTTGCCTTCTTCGATAATGGCGGCGGTGTCGCCGTTTTTCTTCAACGGATTGCGGCTTTGGTTAAACGTGGCATCGGCATACGCGTGCGGGCGATACAGCTGCACATCGCAATGATGGCAGGCCACCAACACACCGCCCAAGGTGATGCCGTCGCTTTCAGGCAGCCTGCGGTTCAGCGCATGGATGGCGCCCAAAAAGCCATTCAGCGAGGGAAAGCCGTAGCTTAATGGGCCGGAAATGGCATTGGCTGCCTGAATTTGGATGCGGTCGAATAATAGATAGTAGTTGGCGTGATTCATGCGTAGATTCTCCCGAAGCGGCGTTGGCTGGTGCGCAGGGCAGAGGCCATGGCGCGGCGCCATTCGGATTCCTCGGCCTCATCGAAATCCTCGGCGATGGCCGTGTGCGTTTCTTTCAGCCACTGATTGAGCCATAGCGCGAAACTGCGGATTACCTCCCCCGCCCAATCGCCCGCATCACAGGCGGCTTTAAACGCCTCTTCGCCTTCCAAATCGGCGCGATCCGGATCAAGCCAATATTTTTCCGCCATGCTGAGCTGATAATCACGGCTCCAACCGGCCGGCCATTGGGTTTGAATGCGCTCGGCAATCTGAAATACTTCGGCCAAAATCATTTGCAAAGCCAGCTTGCGTTGATCGCGCACCGCCATCACGCTTTTCTTCGCTTTAATCACTTCATCAAATTCAATCCAACCGCGGTAGCTGTGGTAACGCAGGCGTTTATTGAAAATGGTCACCGCCACGGCTGAGATTTTGAAGGCTTTGCTCGATTGCAATTTCGGCGGCAGATTGGGCAGTAAATAATTGCGCCCGCCTTGTGCGCTGGTAAGCTGCGACACATTCTGCGGCTTGGTGCCGCCCAATTTGGTGATGGCCAGTTGCGTGATGCTGACATAGGGCTTATGTTCGGCGGTTTTTTTAAAGCGATTATCACGCGCCAGCTTGTTTTCTTCCGAATAGCGCGCTTGATTGATCTGCTGGTACACCGCATGGGTAAGCGCCGAAGGGTAAAGCGGTACCAAGCAAATATAATCATCATGCACAATGGCCTGCTCACCGCGCGGCCACAGAATTTGCTTATTGCGCTCATGCGTGATTGGCGCATCCGTTGCACCGATTAAGGCTGCCTGAAACAACAGCTGATATTCATCTGACAGCGCGGCATCATCGGCAAAGCAACCTTGCAACGCCGGATGGTTTTGGGTAATTAGCTGGCGCAATTTCACCATTTGTGCCGCGCCCACCGGCGTATTAAAAAAAGCCGCCAGCGGCAGTGCCGCCGCGTTGCCATTGGCGTCCAGCGCCAAGGCATGCGCCGATTGCGAGCCGATTAAATGCTCGGGCAACGGCGTGTCGGCAGAGAAATTGACATTATCGCCCTTGGCATCCGGGTGAATGCCCTTTGAGATATGACTGCCAAATTTGAGCTGCCCGGCCATACGCCGCGCCGCATCGTCCAGCCATATCGGCGCGCTGTATTTATGCCGCCACTGTGCCAGCGCTTCTTGCGCGGCGGCAATAGCGGCTTCGTTCTGCTCCGTCTCGGCTTTTTCCAGCCGCTTAATGTCCGGCTCGGCTTTTTTGAGAAACTGATCGTTCAGAAAACCGCTGATGGCGGCCTGAACGTCAGCGCGGGTGATGTCTTGCATGGGCGCTCTCCTTCTTTCTGCAAACTTGTATGATCAAATCATATCTCTTCAATCAAGGAACGTCAAATTAAAAGTGAAACATCTATGGTATTTTACAACAAACCACCCATTAAATAATTAGATGATTTGCTCACAACACGATATTAATCGTGCCACCTATTCGGCGGTAAAGCGCTAATAAAAAAGCGAAGCCTCTATTTTCTAAGCTGCCTATTCGGCATTTACTGCTCATCATGATGAGCCAAAAGCATTATAGCTTAATTTCTGCCCTACCTTCTTTCAATGGCTACAACCTTGTTTAAAAATCCCCAAACCCCAACCACTCATTAAACCACCAGCTCGCCGCAGGCTGTTGGTCTTCTGGCAGTGAAACGGTGGCAAAACGCAGGGTGGTTTGGGTGGGGTCTGCTTCGCTGAGTTGTTCGGAAAGTTGGGTCACGGCGGTGTGTAAATCGGTGTGCAGCCACGGCTGTATACGGCCGGTACTGGCGGGCAGGCGGTAATGGCGGATGCTGGCTTTACCGGCGTCTGCATCGTAGGGATGTGCCCAAGCCTTTTCGGACTGTTTGAACACAAAGCCCCAATCGCTGTCGTCATTAGGCAGGCAGGTGTAGTCGGTTTGGCGCTGGCTGGCGCGAAACGGGGCGATGCGCTGGCTGTGGACGCAGGCGCGGTTGGCGTTGTTGGGCTGCCAATAGGCGCTGACAAAATTAGGGGTGGCGGGATTGAGCAAGTCGGCCATCACGGCGTGTTCCAAATCGGCCAAGCGGCGCAGTTTGGCGGGTTCCGGTATTTCCGGCTGAACAATGCGGGGAATGGCGTTGATGTGCGCCAGCTGCTCAGGCGTAATCAGCTCTTCGCTGCGGTGGCTGCGCAGTAAAAAGCGCGGTTTTTCTTCAAAGCCGGGGTAGATAAAGGTGGCTTCACCCAGCAGCAAATTGGGCTGGCGCAGGGAGCGCAGATTGCTGCCCAAAATCAGCACATTCGCTTGCTCGGCGGTTTTGTGCGGGCGGTGCCGCCACACGCGCCCGCACAATTGGATGATGGCACGCATGGAGGAAGGCTCGATAATTGCCCAGTCGTAATCGTGGTCGCGCCCCACTTCGCTCACCGGGCTGGCCAGCACGATAAAGATATGCTGCTGCTCGGGCTGGTTTGCGGTGGCGGCGATGATTTCAGGCTGCCTGAACAGGTTTTCGGGCTGGGTGCGGTTGAGCAGGCGATCCAAGGTGTTTTCCAAGCGGCTGCGCAACAGCAGTAATTGGCGGGCGTGGTAACAGCACAGGTGGATGCGGGTGTTTTCGGGCGCAGCGCTTGCCAGCAGCGCTTGCGCCAGTGCGGTGATGGCGCCGATATTGGCTAAGCGCACCAGGCCTACGCTGATGTGTTTGCCATCGTGCGGGCTGATTTCGCCGTGTGCGTTGTGCAGCTGATAGGCTGCCTGAACGATTTGCTCGGCCAAGGCGGCAAAGTGCAATTTTTGCCCTTCCGGCGCTTTGGGCAGCTTCAACGGCCAAATCTCGGCTTGGCGGCGCACGGCAGCGGCGGCAAGCTCGGTGGCACGCTGTTGTGCAAACTGCCGGTGTTGCCGTTCAAATTCGGCGGCATCGGCGCAGGCATGGCTGCTTTGGGTGTATTCGTCGAACCAGGCGCACAGCACGGGCGTTTCAGGCAGCCCTTGGTGTTGCGCCCAAATGGCGCGGCCGGCTTGGTAGGCCTGCATCAGGCCGCTGACAAAATCGGGGGTGAGTGTGGCGGAAGACAGCAGCACGCGGCTGCCGAGCAAGCCGGCCCAATGCACCAGCCGCGCCAGTGCGGGCAGGTCGGCTTGGTTGAAATCGTCCGGCTCGTCCAGAATCAAATCGGCGCTGAGCAAGCGCAACATCGGCGCAATGTGTTTGCCGCCGCGCAAGCATTCGCTGGCCTGCATCAAGTGGTCGATGGTGCAGCTCACCATCGGCGCATACAGCAGTTGCCGCGCCTTGGTGTCGGCAATCACGGTGCCGAATTCATCCGCATCCACGGCACTTTCGCTCACGCCGGCCATGCCGTCTACGCTTTCGGCATCATCCAATAAGGCCTGTGCCGACTCGCTGCCAAAATCCGGCGTTTCGCTCGAATCGCGCGGCTCAGGCTCGGTTTGGTTTAATTCAAACAAGGTGCGGTTGGCCGCGCCACCCACCAATACCGCCAAGCTGTCTTCATCCAAGCCCAATTTCTCGCGCAGTGCCTGGCCGGTTTGCAGGGTGAGCACACGCAAACCCAGCGCCACGGTGAGGCGCAGACCACGCTCTGGATCGGCCAGCGCGTGCATGATGCGGGCGTTGCCCAAGGTTTTGCCGCAGCCGGTGCTGGCCATATTCACGCCGAAGAAACCTTGCTGCGCACTGGCTTCACGCACGCTGCGGGCTAAGTCGTAGGCACGGTCTTGCCATTGGAAGCGCGGGTTTTGGCTGCGCGCAGTAAAGGGTTTGTGGCGTGTGCTGATGGCGGGCAATGCTTGTGGTAACTGCGGCAATAAACGGGCAAAACGGGCGGTGAATTTGCCCACGCCGCACAGGTGTTCGTCTAGCGTTTGTTTCAGGCTGCCTGAAAGCGGATCGGTGTTGGCATAGAGTTTGAAGTTTGCATCGGCGGGCACGCGCTTGGCATCGCCCGGTTTTAAGCTCGAATAATTGTGGTCGCCCACCATCAAGCACAGGCGCGACAAATGCAGCAGCAAGGGGTCGGCAATCGGCGCCGCCGCTTGGCTTAAAGCCATTAACGGCGGGTGGTTGAGCGCTTTATTCGCCCAGCGGCGCATGGTTTGCTGCCAGGTGGTGCTGTCCATGGCGTGGCGGATGACGTGGTGAATAGCGGGCGCATCCAAGGGCTGATTGGCTGCAGACTGCTCACTTTCATCAGCGGGCGGGAATTGCCAAAACTGTTGTGGTTGCGGATGGATATTGGTCTGCCAACTGGGCGGACACACCCAGCCGGACACGGGGGTGAGGTAGGCGCGATACCATTCCGCTAGGGTAATCGCATAATAATGGCTGCTGCTTTGCTGCAAACCTTTGCGCTCGCTGTCTTTATGGTAGTTGACGCTGTAAAACGGCAAGCGGTGGTGGGTGACAATCAACCACATCAACCATTGCGCCAACGGTGGGGCGCTGGAGAAATCATGGCTGGCCTTGGCATGGCTGTCGTTGATGATGCGGCTATCCCAATCGGGCTGCGCCTGCGCATAGTCGCGCCACTGTGCCAAGCGCGCCAGCCATTGCGCATCGGTGGTGCAGCCGTGAATCATGGCCTGAAACAGGCGTAGGGAAATCCATTCGTGCCGATACGGGTCACCGGCTTGGATTTTGCTTTGCTTGAGTTTATTGCGAAAACCCAGCGTGGCTTTGCCGATGTCGTGCAGCAGCGCCGCCAAGGTGGCCATGATTTGGATGCTGTGGGCGTGGCGGCTGCCGTGTTCGGCCTCGGCTCGCAGAATATTGCGGCGGGTGCGGTTGGTGGGCACGCGGCCTTGTTCGTTGAACTGGCGCCGATCGCCCACCACCCACAATAGCTCGGTGTGGTTTTTGCCGTGTGTCCAGTAGCAGGCCACGGCGGTGTTTTTGCGCGCGCTTTGGCGCAGCAGCTTGCGCAAGGTGGCCAAGCCCGCTTGTGTGATCGGCGTTTGCCATGTGCGCTCGCCGCAACGCTCGGCAAATTGATCGAGAATGCGGCGGGTTTCTTTGAGGGCGTTTTTATGGCATTGGCTAATGAGCAGAATATTCATGCCGCACCTGCTTTGGCCAAGCTTTGCAAGCCTTCAATCACCGTGTCCAGCGCCTCAAAGCGGGTGAGCTGGGCGATGCAGTTTTGCCGAAATTCAGACTCGCCCGCACCTTCTGCCGCCGCGATAAAGGCCTGCGGCAGAATCATGGCGTCTTTGACGATGTCGGCGGCGTCAAACACCAAGCCGCCGCGCCGTGTTTTGCCGTGCAATACCGCTAAGCCGTGCGGCAAACCCAACACCCAGCAGGCGGTGGCGCCCATGCCGTAGGCCAAGTAATTGCCGTGATCCAAAAAGCGGTTGGCCGGATCCACCGAGTTGCCGCGCTGGCTGCGTTTGAATTCGGGCTGGTTGAGCGTGGCGCGGTTGGCCAGCGCATAGAGCTGCGCACTGAGCCGGCCTTCTGCCGCCAGCAGGCTCATGCTGTCTGCCGCTTGGGCAAAGACTTCAGTGTATTGGGTGAGTAGGCGGCTGAGGGCTTCGGCGTCATACGTCCAAGCGTGTTTCGGCCAAGTGCGGGCGATGATGTGCAGGCGCAGTTGCTGCAATTGCTTGGCTACCGCTAGGCGCTGTGCGTCGTCAAACCAAAAACGGCACCATTGCTGCAAATACTCGGTGGGACGGTATTCGCTTTGCGGGCTGAAAAATTCACACGCCGTTTCCGCTTCGCTACCGGCAAACAAAGGCGTGCCACCGCCGCCGCAAAAGCCCATCATCACCCCGGCCTTGGCCAAATCGCGCACCGCCGCTTGGGTAATGGAAGTGCCGCTACCGAGCAAAATGCAGGTGGTGTTGGCAATGGGGATATTCCAGTACAGCGATTCTTTGCCTTGGTCGGTGACATACTCCACCCGCCCGCCGTTCACCAACACGCGGCAATGCTCCAGATAATACAGATTCGCCCGCTTGGAATGCAGAATGGTTTTGAGCTCGGTAGCGGGGATGTAGGGCGTTTTGGTTTTGGCTTTAGACATGGCTGCGGGCACCGGGGTGGGTAAAGGCAGCGTTGATTATGGCATAACGGCAGGCAAGATTCAGCCGGATATGGGGGCAAGATGGGGGGTTGATTTTAGGCTGCCTGAAAATGTCCGGAAAGGGTTTCAGGCAGCCTTTTAAGATTTTGCAGATATATAGATAATAGTGGAATGAAGAATAAAGTGATACAAGGCGCGAAGCCGCAGGCAGTACAGACAGTACGACAAGGCACAGCAACGCCGTAGTACTTTTTATGCAGTTCACTATATAGCAAGATTACGGCGGCGGTGCCGTAGTTTGATCCAATTGCAATTGCCACCACTGCAAATCCAGCCAACGGCCAAATTTACAGCCCACTTGCGGCATGCTGCCGCTGCACACAAACCCCAGGCTTTGGTGCAGGGCGATGGAGCCTTGGTTGCCCGATTCGATGCCACCCACCAGCACATGCTTGCCGCACGCCCTTGCCTCTACCACCAGCGCCTGCAACAACGCCTTACCCACGCCACGCCCTTGGTGTTCGGGGTGCACATACACCGAATGCTCGGCGGTGTGGCGGAAACCGGCAAAAGCACGCCAATCGCCAAAGCCGGCATAGCCCAAGATGGCCGCGGTTTCGTCTGCCGCCACCAACACCGGATAGCCCGCCGCCTGCCGCGCCTGCCACCAGGCTTGCCGCTCGGCTGTACTTACTTCGGCTTCGTTCCAGATGGCCAGTGTGTGGCGCACGGCGTGGTTGTAGATGGCGGTAATGGCAGGAATGTCTGCCGCAGTGGCGGGGCGAATCAGCATAAGGTAATCCGGCGGTTTTTTCAGGCAGCCATTCTACGCTGCCTGAAAATAAAATGCCCGCAGTGGGTGTGGTGGCGGGCGGCGTTATAGTGGATTAAATTTGAATCAAGACAAGGCGGCGAGTCGCAGACAGTACACCCAGTACGGCAAGGCGAGCCAACGCAGTATTGGTTCAAATTTAATTCACTATACATTTCAGGCAGCCTTTAATGCGCCCCGCCGCCGCCACCGCCGCCAAACGGCGGTTTGGCAAACCACACCACCGCAATCAGCAGCAAAAACAGCGCGCCGCACAGCCAAAACAATTCGTTGGAGCCGATAATGCTGCTTTGTTGCGAGATGGTGCGGTTCAGTGCCGCCGCCTGTTGCTGGGCGTCCAGCCCAAGCTGCTGCAAGCCGTTGAGGGCGGCGGTGGTGCTGTCGGCATAGGGGGTGATGCTTTCGGTGAGGCGGGCGTGGTGCAAGGCCGAGCGCCGCTCCCACAGGGTGGTCACAATCGAGGTGCCGATGCCGCCGCACAAAATGCGCACGAAATTGGAAATACCCGAGGCCGAGGCAATTTGGTGCGCAGGCATGCGCGACAATGTGATGGCGGTGAGCGGCATAAAAAACATGGCCATGCCAATGCCTTGCACGAACTGCGGCCAGAACACATCCCAAAAGCTCATTTGCGCGGTGAATTCGCTGCGCCAGAAAAAGCAGCCCGCATACACGGCAAAGCTGATGGTCACCAGCCAGCGCATATCCAGCCGGTTGCCAAATTTGCCAATCAGCGGCGACAGCAGCACCGGAAAAATACCGATGGGCGCAGTGGCCAGTCCAGCCCAGGTGGCGGTGTAGCCCAGCTGCGTTTGCAGCACCAGCGGCAGCAGCACAATGGCGCCCATATACACCATAAACGCCAAGCTCAGCGCCAGCACGCCCACGGTGAAATTGCGGTCTTGAAACAGGCGCAAGTCGACAATCGGGTGCTCGGCGTCCAGCTCCCACACGATAAAATAGCTCAGGCTCACCAGCGCCACCACCGCCAAGGTGATGATTTCGGCGGATGCAAACCAATCCAGCTCTTTGCCGCGGTCGAGCATCATCTGCAAAGCGCCCACGCCCACCACCAGCAGCGCTAAGCCGATGCGGTCGATGGGCATGCGGGCAATGTCGGTTTCGCGGTGTTTGAGCTGGCGCCACGCCACCCACGCGGCGGCAATGCCGATGGGGATATTGATAAAGAAAATCCAGCCCCAATGCCAGTTGTCGCTGATGATGCCGCCCAAAATCGGGCCGAAAATCGGCGCCACGATGATGGTCATCGACCACAGCGCCAAGGCCATGGCGCGTTTTTGCGGCGGATAGGATGCCATCAGCAGGCTTTGCGACAAGGGAATCATCGGCCCGGCCACCGCGCCTTGCATAATGCGGAACACCACCAGCAATTCCAAGCTGGGGGCGATGCCACACAAAAACGACGCCACCACAAACAGCAAGGTGGCGCCCACAAACACCTTCACTTCGCCGTAGCGCTTGGCCAGCCAGCCGGTGAGCGGCACAGAAATGGCGTTGGCCACCGCAAACGAGGTAATCACCCAAGTGCCTTGGCTGGTGGCCGCACCCAGATTACCAGCAATGGTGGGCAAGGCCACGTTGGCGATGGTGGAATCGAGCACCTGCATAAAAACCGCCATCGACAAGGCCAACGTGACCAACACCAGCGGCAGGCCTTTTAAAGGAGCGTGTGTCATTCAGGCAGCCTTAAGGCGCGTATTGGCTAAAAATGGTGTTGATAATGCCTTCCACCGGCTGCCAATCCACCGCTGCCGTTTGGGTGGCGGTGTTGGCGGCAGGCACGGCGGTCATCTGGCTACCGGTTTGGTTTTCGGTGTCCACTTCCACACTCATCGACAAACCCACGCGCAAAGGGTGTTCGGCCAATTGCTGTGCGTCCAATTCGATGCGCACCGGCACGCGCTGCACCACTTTAATCCAATTGCCGGTGGCGTTTTGTGCGGGTAACAGCGAGAAAGCCGCGCCGGTACCGGCCGACAAACCCACCACTTTGCCTTGGTATTTCACCTTGCTGCCGTAAATATCGGCATACACGGTGGCGGTTTGGCCCACGCGCATTTTGGCCAATTGGCTTTCTTTAAAGTTGGCGTCTACCCACAGATTGTGCAGCGGCACCACCGCCATCATCGGCGTGCCCGGCGCCACTTTCTGCCCCACCTGCACATTGCGCTTGGCAATCTGGCCGTCCATCGGCGCGTGGATTTGCGTGCGCTGCAAGTTGAGCCAAGCGTCTTTCAGGCGGCTTACGGCGCTGAGCACCGCTGGCTGCTGGCGCAGCGGGATGTTTTGTCCCAAGGCCGCTTGGGCGGCTTTTTCCTGCGCTTCGGCGGCATTCAGCGCCGCTTGCGCTTCCGTTACCGCCGCACGGGCATGGCTGAGCTCTTCGGCGGAAATGGCATCGGTGCCGGCCAACGCTTGGCGGCGTTTTAAATCCGACTGCAAACGCGCCAACTGTGCTTTTTGCGCCGTTACCTGCGCCCGGCTTTGGCTGGAAACCGCGGTTTGCTGCTGGTTTTGGCGGATGGCATTGATTAAATCGTTTTGCGCGCGCTCATACGCCAGCTGCATATCGCTATCGTCCAGCTTCACCAATAATTGATTGGTTTTCACCGCTTGGGTGTCGTCCACCGCCACACTGTGCACGGTGCCGCCGATTTGCGGGGTAATCTGCACCACATGACCGCCCACATAGGCGTCGTCGGTGCTTTGCTGGTGCTGCCACACCAAAAAATACATTAGTGCAAAACCCAGCGCAATGGCGACAAACACCAGCGTGAGCGCGGTGAGATTGCGCTTGCGCCGCAGCGGCTTTTTGATGGGGGTGGCCGCCGCAGCAGCGGCGGTGGGCGTAGCGGTTTCGCTCATGGTTTGGGTCTCGTGGGAATCAAGTTAATGATGTGGGTTCAAGTTATTTGTTTAAATTAAATATTTATTTAAAGTTCAACCATTTGAAATTATTTTGTTTAAGCTATCTGCAACTCATAATCCGTGCAGCCTTCCCCTTGGCGCAGCCGAACGGAACGTGGTTTTGGCGGAAATAAGGGCGGTCCGGAGCGCAGCGACTAGCGCCCGCCGCCAAAAGCATGTGCAGTGAGGGAAGTTTGGCATAGCCAAACCTGCAACCGGGGTCGCCTTTCTTTTGCTTACTTTGCTTTGGCGAAGCAAAGAAAAGTAAGTGGCCGCGCGGCCATGAAGCGCAAAGTAAAACGATAAAAAATGCATAAAAACACAACCTGTTTTTAAAATCATCCGCTTCGTTGCACTTCGTTTGGCAATGGATTGCCGAATCCAGTTCGGCAATGACGGTTTTAACTTTCAGGCAGCCTTAATAAACAGGCGCCCCCTCCAGCTATTCATCACCACTTTGCTCAGCCTGAAAACCACCGCCCAAGGCTGCCTGAAGCTGATTCCAAGCCTGCTGATGGCCAGCGGCGGCATCAAGGTAATCGCTGTGTGCGGCCAAGGCGGCGTCTTCTTGCTGCAAGCGAATAATGCCGTTGTCTAGCCCTGCACGCACGCGCCGGGCGCTGGCGGCGGCGCGTTTTTGCGCCACTTGCCAGGCTTGCTGCTGCAAGGACACGGCAGTGCCGCTGCTTTGGTATTGGCTCACCGCATCGGCGGCCTGCTGCAAAGCGGTCAGCACGGTTTGGTCGTATACCGCCACTTGTTCGTCATATTGGGCATTTTTAGCGGCCAAATTGGCTTGCAGGCTGCCTGAAGTAAAAATCGGCAAGCTGATGGCGGGCATCAATCCGGCAAAACGCGAATTGCCGCTGAGCAAGTCGAAAGCGTCGATGTGGGCAAAACCGGCCAAGCCTTTGATTTCGATGTTGGGATAAAATTCAGCCTTGGCTGCAGCCACACTGTAGCGGCGCGATTGCAATAAGGCGCGCTGGGCGGCAATATCCGGCCGTTGCCCCAAAATATCGGCTTTCAGGCTGCCCACCGCCACCGCAGGCGTGTTGCCCAACGGCGCTGGTGCGGTGTTGGCCAGCGCATCGGGTGCTTGCCCGCTCAAGGCGGCTAGGCTGTGGCGCACCCGCGCCGTTTCCGTCTGCACCGCTTGCTGCGCCGCCTGCAATTGCAACAAAGCCTGTTGCTGCGGATAAACCGCACTGGCGGGAATCAAACCGGCCTGCGCGCGCGCGGCCAGCAGTTGTTGCCCGGCTTCGTTGACGGCAATGCGTTTGGCCAGCACAGCTTGTTGTTGGTTTAAGCGCTGCCACTGGGTGTATTGAGCCACCACGGCTTGCGCCAGCAGCAAACGGGCTTGTTCGGTTTGCAAAGCCGCGGCCGTGCGCCGCCCCAAGGCTGCCTGAACGGTGTTTTTCTGCTTGCCCCAAAAATCGAAGGCATACGATGCTTGCAGCATGGCGGCAGCAGTGGTGAAGACATGGCTGCTGCTCTCGCCAATGCGGCTGGCGTCGGGCTTGGGCGACAAGTAAAAACTGCCGCCGCTGATGCCAGCACCCACTTGCAGACCGCCCTCACCGCGGCTGCCGCGCCATTGGGCTTCGGCCTGCCGCAAGCGCGCTTCGGCCACGCGCAAATCCGGCGCTTGCGCCAACGCCTGTGCCATCAATTGATCCAGCACCGGCTGTTGCAATTGGCGCCACCACTGTGCTTCCACGGCAGCGGTTTGACCGGCCGCCAAACCCAGTTGCGATGCGGTATAGGGAGTATCCGGTGTTTTTTGGCTGCCGGTGTGGGCGCAGGCGGCCAGCACGCAGCTTGCAGTGAGCACACTCAGATTGCGCAGTAAAGCAGCACGACTGGGGTGGTTGGGCATGGTTAGGCGCTTTCTTGCGTTGCCGCCGTGGTGTCGGCAACGTCCAGTTGGTGAAGGAGTTTTTGCAGCAAGCCGTGCAATTGTTGGCGCTCAGGCTCGGCCAAGCCTGACCACAATTGGTGGCGCAAGGCATTGGTGTACGGGCTGACATGGTGGATTTTGGCCTCGCCCGCCGCGGTGAGATGCAGGGTGATTTTGCGGCGGTCATCACGATGCGAGCGCCGTTCGACCCAACCTTGCTGCACCAACTCGTCCGACAAACGGGTGGCGCTGGTGCGGGTTAAATCGAGTATTTCGCTTAATTCCGAGGGTAATAAGGCATGTTGCGGGTGCGCATACACCGCCAATAAGGCATACCACAGGCTTTCGGTAAGGCCGTGCTGTTTGAGGCATTCGTTAAAACATTGGGTGGTGCGCACCGCCAGCTGGCGGATCAGGCGGCCATGCAGAATCAAATCCACCTCCATACCGGGGATTTGTTGCGATAAAGACTGCAAGGCATGGTGCAGTTGGGCAGCCTCGGGCGGCATGGCTTGGTTTTCCAGATAAACAAATGTGGATTATAGTAACTGCCGTTACCATAAGCAAGGGCAAACACTTTAATTTCCTTGCCCGGTAGGCTGCCTGAAACGTATTCAAAGCCGTGCCGATTTGTTATGCTGGGTTTCAACATCAAAACAAGTATAGCCATACTTGTGCCAACCATCCATAACCACAACAACCCCTTACTTGGAGAAGAGAACATGATTTACCACGCCCCTGTCAATGAACTGCGCTTTGCCCTGCAAGTACACGGTAGGCTGCCTGAAATACTGGCGCTGCCCAGCGCCGCCGGTTTGGATCAAGATACTGTAGACGCGGTGTTGGAAGAAGCAGGCAAATTTGCCGAACAGGAGCTGGCGCCCACCAACCGCACCGGCGATTTGAACGGCGCCCGGCTGGTGGACGGCAAAGTGCTTACCCACCCCGATTTGGCACAAGCCTTTGCCGCCTATCGCGATGCCGGCTGGCTGGGCTTGCGCGCCCCGGCCGATTACGGCGGCCAAGGCCTGCCTGCGGTGGTGTCGGCGGCCTGTGAAGAAATGTGGTGTTCGGCCAATCTGGCCTTTTCCTTATTGCCGATGCTCACCTTGGGTGCCATCGAAGCCATTCTCAGCCACGCCAGCGATGAGCAAAAACAAACCTATCTGCCCAATATGAGCCAAGGCTTGTGGAGCGGCACCATGAACCTCACCGAGCCGCAAGCAGGCACCGATTTGGCACAAGTGGCCAGCAAAGCCGTACCCAAAGACAACGGCGCCTATGCCGTGTCCGGCCAAAAAATCTTCATCACTTGGGGCGACCAAGAGCTCACCGAAAACGTGATTCATTTGGTGCTGGCGCGCCTGCCGGATGCGCCCGCCGGCGTCAAAGGTATTTCGCTGTTTATCGTGCCCAAATATCTGGTGAATGCCGACGGCAGCTTGGGCGCGCGCAATGCGGCGCACGCAGTGGGCTTGGAGCACAAGCTGGGCATCCACGCCAGCCCCACGTGCGTGATGCAGTTCGACGAAGCCGAAGGCTATTTGATTGGCGAAGCCGGTAAAGGCCTGATGTATATGTTTACCATGATGAACCATGCCCGTTTGGGCGTGGGCGTGGAAGGCCATGCCGTGGCCGAGCGCGCTTATCAGGCCGCCTTGGCCTATGCGCGCGAACGCGTGCAAAGCCGCGACATCGGCGGCCACAGCAAAACCCCAGTCACCATCATCCACCACCCCGATGTACGCCGTATGCTGCTGGTACAAAAAGCCACCCTCGCCGCCCAGCGTGCGCTCTACATGCAGGCCGCCGCCGCCATCGACACCGCCCACGGCCACCCCAATGCCGACGAAGCCGCGCGTGCCGAAGCAGTGCTGAACTTCCTGATTCCGATTGTGAAATCATGGTGTACCGACAACGGCACCGTGCTCACCAACTTGGCCATGCAGGTGTATGGCGGCATGGGCTATGTGGAAGAAACCGGCGCGGCGCAATATGTACGCGATGTGCGCATCACCCCGATTTACGAAGGTGCCAACGGCATTCAAGCGCTGGATTTGATTGGCCGCAAAACCGCTGCCGACGGCGGTGCCGTGGCGCGTGCGCTGCTGGCCGACGGCCAAAGCGTGGCCGCCAAATTGGCCACCGTTGATGCCGAACTGGGCGCGCAGCTGCAACAAGCATTGGCACTGGCCGAGCAAAGCGTGGCCGATATTCTGGCGCAAATGACCAGCAATCCCGAGCTGGCTGCTGCCGCCTCCAATGCTTATCTAAACCAGATGGGCTGCACCTTGGGTGCGGTGGCACTGGCACGCGCCCATTTGGCGGCACAAGACGCACTGGCTGATGCCGCCAATGCGCCATTGGGCGAAGACTTCTACCAAACCCAGCAGCACGTTACCCAGGTGTATTTCACCCAAGTATTGCCGCAAATCCACACCCATGCCGCCTTGGTACACAGCGGCAGCCCGGCGCTATTGGCGGTGCCGCTGGAGTCGTTTTAAATCATATTGAATGTGGCGTTTTCAGGTAGCCTAATATATCAATAGGCTGCCTGAAAACAAAAAAGCACAACCCATGATGGCGGTTGTGCTTTTTTCAATCCTGCTTACTTTACCTTATCGTTAACATAACGCTTCAGGCAGCCTAAAACAAAAAAGCACAACCCAAATTCATCGGTTGTGCTTTTTCCTATCCAATTTCAGGCAGCCGCTTTATTTGATGTTGCTGCGGATATCAAATTGCTCATGCTTATAGTTGTGCGGGTCTTGCGGCGTATTGGGCACGTGCTCGTAATTATAGGGCATATCGTCCAAATCATGGCCGGGGTTGGTGACCAAATCACCCACCTGCACATTGGTTTTGGCATCCAGAATAATCGCCGACGACACATGCTCTCCTGCGCGGTAAACCATCGCCAAGCCCACTTCTTCAGCCGGGATACTCAGGTATTTCACCACCGATTTGCTGCCGCCGGGGCGATCTTCCAGCCGGGTGCGTATCTGCTTGCTGCGTTTATACAAGCTTAACACGGATCCCTTATCCAAGCCGTCGGCACTGCCTTTGTTTAAAGTGATGGTTTGGTAAGGCCCGGCTTCAATAATGCCGTCCATCACCGACACGATTTTGGCATCAATCGCTTTTTCCGGCGCATGCGGCATCATATTGAAGGCATCGCCCTCATCAGTCACTTTGAGCAGGTAGTCACCATTGCGGATTTCCGATACGGCTTCGGTTATCATCAGCGCTTGCGCAGTTTCGGTGGGCACTTTCAGCAAAGGATGCAGGCGGGTGTAGTATTCGCCTTTTTTCAGGTTTTGAGCATCGGTGTCACTGCGGCCTTCCAGCGCACTTTGGCGTACCGGCTGGGTCATCAGCTCACCGCTGAACACCACTTCTTGCCCCAGATATTTGCCGGTATCCGGATCCAGCACATCTTTTACCGCACGGTATACAAAGTATTTTCCCGGCTCGGTCACGCCATCGGCATAAACGCGATCGCCCTTGCTGTAGAGCAGACGGTTATCGGGGCCTGCCACTAGGCGCGGGGCATTTTGGGTTTGCATCTGGTCAATTATCTGCGGATGCTGCATAAACATGCGGTAGAAATTGACATTGATGGTGGCAATACCGTAGCCGGACGACACCTCACGCACGCGCGGTGAGAGTTTGACTGTGGGGATGGCGTCGTTGCCGCCGTCAAAACCCAAGCGCGGCTCGCCGTCTACATAATGCAATACCAGTACCTGCCCCGGGTAAATCAGGTGCGGGTTGCGGATGTTGTCGCGGTTGGCGCCCCACAATTTCGGCCACTGCCACGGCTGATAGAGGTATTTGCCGGAAATGCTCCACAAAGTATCGCCGCTTTTCACTTCATAGCGTGCCGGGGCATCCGAGCGTAATTTCATTTGCGCCATGGCCGGGGCGGACAAAGCCAAGCCAACAGCGCACAGCAAGGTTATAATGCGTTTTTGCATGGGTCTTCCCTTACGTTAATGATTATTTATTTTTGTTTAAATACCCTGAATATTAGGCTATTTCCTGTTAACTGCGCTAGACCATTTATCAAATAATTCTGAAGAATGCAGCAGATTTTGCACCATCTGGGTCGATAATCTACTGTTTCCCCACCTGAGAAGCAGACAACATGGCTTTATTGAATATATTACATTATCCCGACGAACGTTTACATATTGTGGCCAAACCGGTGGCCGCAGTGGATGAACGCATCCGCACTTTGGTGGCCGATATGGCCGAAACCATGTATGCCGCACGTGGCATCGGCTTGGCCGCCACCCAAGTGAACGTGCACGAACGCGTGGTGGTGATGGATTTAACCGAAGAACACAACCAACTGCGGGTGTTTATCAACCCCACCATCACCCATAAAAATGGCGAAACCACCTACGAAGAAGGCTGCCTGAGCGTACCGGGTATTTACGACACCGTCACCCGCGCCGAAACCATTACCGTAGAAGCGCTTGACGAACACGGCCAGCCCTTCACCCTAGAAGCCGACGGCTTGCTCGCCATCTGCATTCAGCACGAACTGGATCATTTGGCGGGTAAAGTATTTGTGGAATACCTGTCCAAACTGAAGCAAGAGCGCATCAAAACCAAAATGAAAAAGCGCAGCCGCACCACGCTATAAAATACAGCCAACGCACCTGCTCCAAGGCTGCCTGAAAACCAATAGCCGCCTGCTTATCCACCAAGAAACCCGCCCATGACCACCAAAGTGATTTTTGCCGGCACCCCCGACTTTGCCGCCACCGCCCTACACGCCATTGCCGCTGCCGGTTTTGACGTGGTGCTGGTGCTCACCCAGCCCGACCGCCCCAAAGGCCGCGGCATGAAGCTGCAAGCCAGCCCGGTAAAACAAGCCGCCCAAGCGCTGGGTTTGCCGCTGGCGCAACCCGCCTCCTTGCGCAACGCCGAAGCTGCCGCACTCTTGGCCGCACAACAAGCCGATGTGATGGTGGTGGCCGCCTACGGCCTGCTGCTGCCCGCCGAAATCCTCGCCATTCCGCGCCGAGGCTGCCTGAACATCCACGCCTCTTTGCTGCCGCGTTGGCGCGGTGCTGCCCCCATTCAGCGCGCCATTGCTGCCGGCGATGCCGAAACCGGCGTGTGCATTATGCAGATGGACGCCGGGCTGGACACCGGTGCCATTGTCAGCACCCATCGCTATGCCATTCAGCCCACCGATACTGCCCAAACCGTGCACGATGCCTTGGCACAAATCGGCGCACGCGCAATTGTTGCGGATTTACAACAGTTGGACAACCTACAGCCCACACCTCAGCCACAAACCGGCATTACCTACGCCCATAAACTGAGCAAAGCCGAAGCCCAAATCGACTGGCACCAACCCGCCAGCGTGATTGAGCGCCAAATCCGCGCCTTCAATCCCGTGCCCGGCGCTTGGACCACATGGCAACAGCAGCCGCTAAAAATCTGGCAAGCTGCCGTGGTTAACCAACACGGCGCCGCCGGTACGGTATTGGCCGGTGAAGCAGGGCAGTGGATTGTTGCCTGCGGCGAGCAAGCCTTGTCTTTACAGCAGGTACAGGCTGCCGGTGGCAAAGCCATGCCGGTAGCGGCCTTTGTGGCGGGCAAGCCCATCGCTCCCGGCAGCGTGCTGGCGCAACCGGAGCCGCAAGCATGAGCATGGCACAGGCACAGCGCCTGGCCGCACACACCGTGGCCGCCGTGGCTGCCGGGCGCAATTTGAGCGACGTACTGGCCGAGCTGTGGCAGCAATATCCGCAATTAAGCCCTGCCGAAAAAGGCGCTTTGCAAGACATGGCCTACGGCTGCCAGCGTCAGCGCGGGCTGTTGCAGCAGCTTTTGCGGCAAATGCTCAAAACGCCGCCGCCCGCTGCCGTGCACAGTATTTTGATGGTGGCGCTGTATCAATTGCGCTTCACCCGCAACGCCAGCCATGCCGTGGTCAACGAAGCGGTGCGCCAAGCCGGTAAAACCGCGCCCGCATATAAAAATCTGGCCAATGCCGTATTGCGCCGCTTTTTGCGCGAGCAAGACCATCTGGTTCAGGCAGCCTTGCAGCACGAAGAAGCCAAATACAACTTGCCCGCATGGTGGCTGGCCGATTTGCGCCGCCATTATCCGCAGCATTGGCACAATATTGCCGCCGCTTTCCAGCAACACCCACCGCTTACCTTGCGCGTTAACCGCCGCCACGGCAATGCCGAAAGCTATCTGGCCACCTTGCAGGCAGCCGGTATTGCCGCCGATGCGCTGGGCGATTACGCCGTGCGGCTGGCACAACCGCTGCCGGTGAGCGCCATTCCCGGCTTTGCCGAAGGCTGGGTGTCGGTGCAAGACTGGGGCGCTCAGCAAGCCGCGCCCTTGCTCAACCCGCAAGCGGGCGAGCGGATTTTGGATGCCTGCGCCGCCCCCGGCGGCAAAAGCGGCCATTTATTGGAGCTGGCCGACTGCAATCTCACCGCCATTGATGTGGATGCGCAACGCTTGTCGCGCGTAAGCGACAATTTACAGCGCCTAAACCTGCACGCCACCTTGCATGTTGCAGACGCACAACAAACCAACACATGGTATGATGGCAAGCCATTTGATGCCATTTTGGCCGATGTGCCCTGCACCGCCTCCGGTGTGGCGCGGCGCCATCCCGACATCAAATGGCTGCGCCAGCCGCAAGATGCCGCCAAAATGGCACAACAGCAGGCCGGTATGCTGGATGCTTTATGGCAAACCTTAAAACCGGGCGGGCGCCTGCTTTTGGCTACCTGCTCTTTGTTTCCCGCAGAAAACCAGCAACAACACGACGCTTTCCTCAACCGCCATGCCGATGCGCGCCCACGCCAAGTGCATGTTTTGTTACCCAACGGCAAACAAGATGGCTTTTACTACGCGCTTATTGACAAAGCTTAGCCCGCTGCTCGCGCTGTTGTGCCTGCTGCTGGCCGCCCCGTGGAGCCTGGCCGAAGGCATCAGCAATACCCGCGCGCAAGCCGTGGTCACCAGCAACGGTCAACTGTCGATCAGCACCCGCTTCAACACCGAATTGCCCGACCAGCTCAAGCAGGCCTTGCTGCAAGGCGTGCCGTTGAATTTCGATTTGAGCTACCAGCTCACCGCGCCCACGCTGGCCGCCTACCGCAACCGCTTCAACAACCTGATGGGCGGCGACAACCAAATTAGCTACCGCTTAGCCTACCACCCGCTCACCAACCGCTACCGCGTGAGCATGGGCACCTTTTCCACCGAATACAACAATCTGGACACCGCCTTGCGCGCCATCGGCGGGGCGGCCAACTGGAAAGTGCTGGCCAGCGGCACCTTGGGCAACAGCGCCGACGTGCGTGCCGATGTGCGTCTAAACCTGAGCATCAGCCAATTGCCCAAGCCGTTTCAAATCAACGCGCTCACTTCCAAAAACTGGCAGCTTGATTCAGGCTGGCAGCCGCTCACCATCCGCGCAGAATAGGATACAGCCATGCGTCGCTTCTTGTTGGTGATGGCGGTTTTCAGCGTGGTAACCCTCTATATATTGGCACTGGCCACCGGCAACGCCAGCGCCTTGTCGGCCTATTTCTGGTGGGTGTTCGGCTTCAGCAGCCTGTTGCTGCTGGCCTTGCTGGGCATGGTGGGCAAATATGTGTGGCAGCTGGTGCGCAGCAGCCGCCGGCATGAATTCGGCTCGCAAATCGCCCGCCGCCTTGCAATCATGTTTACGCTGGTGGCGGTATTGCCCGGCCTGTTTTTGTTTGGTGTATCGGCGCAATTCATCAGCCACAGCATCGACTCTTGGTTTGGCAACGACACTGCCGAAGCGCTTAACCGCAGCCTAAGCCTAAGCAAATCGGCACTGGATTTATCACTGGATAACAGCCTGCGCAGCGCCACCGCCATTCAAGTGCAGCTGATTGCCGCTGCAGCCCTCGACAGCCCGCCCACGCCCTTACTACGTGAAGCCGGGCGGGAAAAACAGTTTACCCAATTATTGCTGCGCGATTTGCACACCGGCCGCACGTTGGCCGAATACAATCCACACGCCCTGCCATTACCGCAGTTGGGACGCGACAGCCAAGCCATTTTGCAGCGCAGCGGCTCGCTGCGCGACCTCGAAAGCATCAACAACACCTTATATGCCCAAGGCTGGCTGATGCTGCCTGAAAACGCACACCGCCAGCAAGCCTTGTTTTTCAGGCAGCCTATTCCCGCCCAAGTGGCCAAAGATGCCACTTTGATTGAAGCGGCGCGAGCCAAATACGCCGAGCTCAGCTATGCCAAGCAAGGGCTGCAAACCTTTTTTCTGGTTACCTTGTTAATGGCCACCTTGCTGGCGATTGCGCTGGCCTTATTGGTGGCGCTGTATTTTGCCCGCCGCTTTGTAGAGCCGATTCTGGCGCTAGCGCAAAGTGCGCGCGCCGTGGCACAAGGCGATTTGCGCCCGCAAGCGCCGGTATACCGCAACGATGAACTGGGGCGGCTGCAAACCCTGTTTAACCACATGACCACCCAATTGCGGGTGGCCCGCGCCGAGCAAGAGGCCGCGCGCGATTATCTGGAGCACATCCTCAACAGCCTCACCACCGGCGTGATTACCCTAGACAACCACGGCATCATCAAAACCCACAACCACACCGCCGAAAACATCCTCGGCCAAAGCCTACAGCCCTGGCAAAACCAGCCTTGGCAAGCCTTGCAGCAGGGCGATGTGCAAGCAGCGATGCTGGCCGAAGTGATTGAAGCGATTATGGCCACCCAATACCAAAACCGCCCGGCACAAATCAGCTACAGCCACCAAGACGAAGCACGTATTTTACTGGGCAAGGCCACACCGCTGCCCACCGACAGCGGCGACGGCACCGTGCTGGTATTCGATGATGTCACCGCATTGGTGCGCGCCCAAAAAGAAGCCGCCTGGGGCGAAGTGGCGCAGCGGCTGGCGCACGAAATCCGCAATCCGCTCACCCCCATCCAATTGTCGGCCGAGCGGCTGGCATGGAAGCTGAGCGACAAGCTGGGCGAAGCCGATGCCGCCATTTTGCAGCGCGCCACCCAAACCATTATCAAACAAGTGGCGGCAATGAAAGACATGGTGGAGGCTTTCCGCAATTACGCCCGTGCGCCGGCGCTCAATTTCATTAGTTTGGATTTGAATGAGCTGGTGCGTGAAGTTTTGGTATTATATGAAGGTGCAAATTGTACATTCTCAATTAACTTAAGTAATATGCCCCTGTGGATAGCGGCCGACAGTGGCGCCATGCGCCAAGTAATACACAATATACTCAAAAATGCGGCCGAGGCCGCCGCCAGCGATGCGGCGCCCACCATCACCCTCCACAGCCACACACAACAGGAACAAATGGTTTTAACCGTGTCAAACAATGGCAAAGGCTTTAGCAAAGACATGCTGCTACACGCCTTTGACCCCTACGTTACCGACAAACCCAGCGGCACCGGCCTAGGCCTGCCGGTGGTGAAAAAAATCATAGAAGAACATGGCGGACGCATCCAGCTGGCCAACAACGAAGCCGGCGGTGCTTGTGTGAAAATAACATTACCCTTATTGGTGAGAAACGATGCGAAGCAGTGACATCCTGATTGTGGACGACGAAGTCGGCATTCGCGACTTATTGTCTGAAATCCTGCAAGACGAAGGCCACACCGTTACCGTGGCCGAAAATGCCGACACCGCCCGCCAGCTTCGCCAGCAAACACGCCCCGCCATGGTGTTGCTGGATATCTGGATGCCCGACTGCGACGGCATCACCCTGTTGAAAGAATGGGCCAAATCCGGCCAACTCACCATGCCGGTGGTGATGATGAGCGGCCACGCCAGCATCGACACCGCCGTGGAAGCCACCAAAATCGGCGCACTCGACTTTCTTGAAAAGCCCATCAGCCTGCAAAAACTGCTCAGCACCGTGGATCGCGCCCTCAAATACGGCCAAATGCAGGCTGCCTCCAATCTCTCGCTCGACAAACTGGGCAACGGCCCGGTGATTAAAGAATTGAATCTGCAATTGGAGCGCGCCGCCAAAATCCAGGCGCCAGTGCTGCTCACCGGCGAATCCGGCTCACCGTTTGAACTGGTGGCGCGCTACTTCCACAAAAGCAATACCCCGTGGGTAGAGCCTTCCAAAATCGAGCAAATCACCGATGCGCCGGTGGAATTGCTGCAAAAAGCCAATGGCGGTATTTTGTATGTGGGTGACATCGCCCAATACAGCAAAACCGTGCAACAAGGCATCGGCTTTATGCTCAGCAAGGCCGAGCGCTACCATGTGCGCTTAGTGTGCGCCTGCAGCCAGCCCCTGCAAGACATGCTTACTGATCCCAACCAAGACAGCAAGCTGCTCAACACCCTTTCCTCGCTGATGGTGTCAATTCCGCCCTTGCGCAACCAGATGGACGACATCGTGTTTCTGGTGGATCAAATCGTGACCGAGCTGGCCGAAAGCCAAAAAATACCGGTGGTTAAATTCAGCACCGCCGCACTCAATGCCTTGCGCCAATACGATTGGCCGGGCAATCTGGCGCAGCTGCGCAGCGTGGTCAAAAGCTTGGCGCTCACCGCCGAAAAAAGCGATGTCGACGCCGATGCCGTGGCCACCATCTTAAGCCAGTTCACTCTCAGCCAACCCACGGAAATGGTGGGCGGCTTTAATTTCGACCTACCGCTGCGCGAATTGCGCGAAGAATTGGAACGGCGCTATTTTGAATACCATATTGCACAAGAAGGCCACAATATGAGCCGCGTAGCGCAGAAAGTGGGCTTGGAGCGCACCCATTTATACCGTAAGCTCAAGCAGCTGGGCATCCAGTTTTCACGCCGTCAAAGCGAAGGCAAATAACACCGCCACACCATAACAAACCCCGGTGCGCCGCTGTGCACCGGGGTTTGTTTTCAACAGTTACTGGGTTTAATTGGCACGTAGGCCAGCTAACGCAGTTAGGTTATTTTGTAGAATGGGTATTCTCAATTGAAGTTAGGCACTTATTGGCCAATGCTGCCTGAAATCATAAAAAAAGTGCTACGGCGTTGGCTCGCCTTGTATCACTTTATTCTTCATTTCACTATATTCCACAGCGCCCGTCGCACCTGCGCAGGCAGGTGCCCAGTTCAAAGCAGCGCTTTGATTCTGCAAAGCCGAGTTGCCTTATTTTGTACAACTGAAGCTTTGCTTCAGACTGGGCACCTGCCTGCGCAGGTACGACCTATTTTTCAGGCCGCCTCGCCAATACCCCAGCACAATGAATTTAATTCATTATCAACATCATATTTTTCAGGCTTGGCTGTTTAGCAAGTGCTTTATAATCTTTATTAATTACTAAATTAAACACCATTTGCGCAATCCGTCTGATTGCCCCCAAGAGCCTGCCATCATGAACCAAACCGCACTGAGTTTTGAATTTTTCCCCACCCGCACCGAAGAAGGCCGCCGCAAACAGGCGATTACCCGCAAGCAGCTAAGCCAATACCAACCGGCTTTTTTCTCCTGCACCTACGGCGCCGGCGGCACCACCCGCGAAGGCACACTGCAAACCATTACCGACATTATGAGCGAAGGCATTGCCGCCGCCCCACACTTGGCCTGCGTGGGCGCCACCCGCCAAGAGATGATTGACATCCTCAGCACCTATCGTGAAATGGGCATCCGCCATGTAGTAGCACTGCGCGGCGATGTGCCTTCCGGCGTGGGTTTTGGCGGCCAAGGCTTGCGCTATGCCAATGAACTGGTGGCGCTGATACGCGAAGAATTCGGCAGCTGGTTTCACATCGAAGTGGCCGCCTATCCCGAATTCCACCCGCAAGCACGCAGCGCCGAAGACGATTTAAACCATTTTGTGCGCAAATGCCAAGCCGGTGCCGATTCGGCGATTACCCAATATTTTTTCAATATCGACAGCTATTTCTGGTTTGTAGACGAAGTGCAAAGCCGCGGTGTCAACATTCCGATTGTGCCGGGCATTATGCCGATTGCCAGCTTTTCCAAATTGGCGCGTTTTTCGGAAACCTGCGGCGCGGAAATCCCGCGCTGGCTGAGGTTGAAATTGCAGTCTTATGCCGACGACACCGCTTCCATCAAAGCGCTAGGCTTAGATGTGGTAACGCAAATGTGCGAGCGTTTGCTGGCCAACGGCGCGCCCAGCCTGCATTTTTACACCCTAAACCAAGCGGGCTTGGTGTCCACCATTTGCCAGCGTTTGGGTTATTAAAACAACGCCGGATAAGACAAAAGGCTGCCTGAAACGCTTTAGCTTCGCAGAAGCTTTGCTTTCAGGCAGCCTTTTATCATGTTGATTTGATGGCGGTTGGTTTTGTAAGCAACAAGTAGGGTGCGCCGCGCGCACCAGCAAGATTATTGTGTTGGCTGTCGGTGCGCAAGGCGCACCCTACATAAAATCCAACCCGGCCTGAAACCTAACCAAACAAGCCCATAAAATGCTGCACCGCCATCAAAATCATGCTGATAAACGGATACATGATTTTGCTCAGCAAGCCGGTAACCAGCAGCAAGATAAGCACCCACATGCCATAAGGTTCGATTTTTTGAAACTGCATCGATGCCTTGGCTGGCAAAAACGTGTCCACAAAACGGCCGCCATCCAGCGGCAGAATCGGCAGCATATTCAGCACAAACAGCACCGCATTGATGATGATGCCGTAGCGGCTCATGGTTTGCATGGCTTCTTGAAACGACTCCGGCACCCATTGCGATGCCACCATTGCCAGCGCCCAGCCAAAACACATCACCAAGTTCGACAGCGGCCCGGCAATCGCCACCATACGCATGCCCATGCGCGTGTCTTTAAAATTGCGTGTATTTATCGGTACCGGCTTGGCCCAACCGAATAAAAACGGTGTAAACATAAACATCAGTGCCGGCACCAGAATCGTGCCCACCGGATCAATATGTTTGATGGGGTTCAGCGTAAGCCGCCCCATCATCTCCGCCGTGCGGTCGCCATAATGCCGTGCCGCATAGCCATGCGCCGCCTCGTGTACGGTGATGGCCAGCAACACCGGCAATACCGCCAATAAGAAAATACCTAAATCAAAATTTTGAAACATATGTTTTCCATCTTGTGTTGATAACGATTATTCTAACTGTACTAAGCTTCGGTTTAAC
Source organism: Paralysiella testudinis (assembly GCF_016894345.1). GTDB lineage: Bacteria > Pseudomonadota > Gammaproteobacteria > Burkholderiales > Neisseriaceae > Paralysiella > Paralysiella testudinis. The sequence continues at coordinate 667,121 of NZ_CP069798.1, read as the reverse complement.
TGCACAAAAACGGCGTTTCAGGCAGCCTTATACTAATTCGAAAAATAAGATAACAAGGCGGCGAGTCGCAGACAGTACACCTAGTACGGCAAGGCGAGCCAACGCAGTTAGGTTATTTTTTCGAATTGGTATTACAAACCAAACGGCGCCAAATCGCCCTTGCCTTGGCGCACCAGCTCGATGCCGTCGGTCATGTCAATCACCGTGGTGGGCTCGGTGCCGCACCAGCCGCCGTCGATAATCGCATCCACGCTGTGTTCCAAGCGGTCGCGGATTTCGTAAGGGTCGGTGAGCGGCTCGTCGTCTTCAGGCAGCATCAGGGTGCAGCTGAGCAGCGGCTCGCCCAGCTCGGCCAGCAATGCCAAGGCAATGGTGTTGTCGGGCACCCGCAGGCCGATGGTTTTGCGTTTGGGGTGCAAGGTGCGCGCAGGCACTTCTTTGCTGGCCTGCAAAATAAAGGTGTAGCTGCCCGGTGTGGTGGCTTTGAGCAGACGGAATTGGCTGTTGTCGACTTTGGCATAGGTGCCCAATTCGCTTAAGTCGGCGCACATTAAGGTGAGGTGATGTTTTTGGTCGATTTGGCGAATGTTTAAAATACGCTCCATCGCCGCTTTGTCGCCCAGCTGGCAGCCCAATGCGTAGCAGGAGTCGGTGGGATAGGCCACCACGCCGCCGCCGCGCACGAGATCGGCAGCCTGTTTAATCAGCCGATCTTGCGGATTGTCGGGATGGATAGCAAAGAATTGAGCCATGGTTTGGGTTCCTTTATTGTATCTTTTTATTTCAGGCAGCCTTGTAGGGGTAGGCTTTATGCCCAGCCCTACAATCAATATATCCATCACCCGCCGTTTTATTTTTTGCTTTTGGCTTCTGCCTGCTGCAAACGCTGGGCAATGGCGGTGTAAATCATGTCTTTTTTATCGGTAAACAGCGCTTCCATTTTGGCCAGGCCGTAGAATTTGCGCACCATGGCGGGCAAGCCTGCGTGCAGCAATGCGGCCAGCTCGCGGTTCATGGCTTCGTCGTCCATGGCGGTTTGCAAATCCACATTGCGCTCGGCCAAAAATTGCTGGATTTGTTTTTGGGTGTGGTTGCTGATGCTGAATTGTTGCATGATGTTCTCCCTTTTTGAGTAAACAACTGAAGTTAGGCATTTATTGGCCAATGCGGCCTGAAACCATCGAATCTATTATGCCGAATCCGATCCGGTAATAGCGGTTTTACATTTTCAGGCAGCCTTGATAAGCAGGTGCGCCACTCCGGTAAACGATATTACGCCTGTATACCGGCTTGGCCAAAATGCGCCCATACCGGCTTACATTGCGGCGGCAAATCGGGGCAGGCGCCCAAGATGCCGCCGCTGTGGTCGCCACGGCGGTGGAAATCGCTGCCCGCACTGGCCAAAAAGCCGAAGCGCTCCGCCAACAGCGCGTAATTGAGGCGGTCGTTTTTGTCGCCATTGCCGCTGTGTACTTCGATGCCGTCGCCGCCCAAGGCTTTAAATTCGGCAAACAGGTTGCGCTTGGCGGTGGCCGATAAACCATAGCGCATGGGGTGTGCCACCACTGCCAAGCCGCCTGCGCCTTTGATGGCCGCCACGCAATCTTCCAGCGCCGCCCATTCGTGTGCCACGCTGGCGGGTTTGCCGTCGCCCAAGTATTTGCTGAACGCTTGCGCTTTGTTGCGCACATGGCCGCCTTGAATCAAATATTCGGCCACATGGGTGCGCGAAGCCATTTCGGGATTGGCGGCCAGCGCCAAAGCACCCTCATAAGCACCGTCAATGCCTTTTTTGGCCAGCTTGTCGGCAATCGCCTGCAAGCGCTGCAAGCGCCCGCTGCGCACGCGGGCTAGCAAATTTTGCAGCGGCGCATCGGCGTCATCAAAATCCAAGCCCACGATATGGATGGTGCGCTGGCGCCAAGTCACCGAAACTTCCACACCGTTAATCAGCTTTAAGCCGAGCGCATCGGCTTCGGCACGCGCCGCAGCCAGGCCGCCGGTGTGGTCGTGGTCGGTGAGCGCGAGCATAGTGCAGCCATTGGCGTGCGCCAGCCGCACCACTTCGGCGGGGCTTAAAGCACCGTCGGAAATGGTGGAGTGGCAGTGTAAATCAATCATGGGGTTCTTTCAGGCAGCCTTGCTGTTAATCTGCTGCGTCTTGTGCGGCATTTTGCTGCTCGCGCCATAATTTCTGCTGGGCATCGTATTTGGCTTTTTCGTTCCAATAAATGGTTTGGATGCAGGCATCGCCGCATTCGCTGTTGCAGCATTCCCAATCTTCCGGGCGCACCGGCTCGGGCAGTAAATCTTCAGGTTTCAGCAGGGTCATGGCCGGGCTCCACCGTCAATTCGGCGCCGTGGCAGGCCACCACTTCACCGGCGCGAATTTTGGCGGTTTTGCGGGTTTCCACCACACCGTTGCGCAGCACCAAGCCTTGGGCAATCCAGGCCTTGGCTTGGCCGCCGCTGTCGGCCACGGCGCTGTGTTTTAAGAGGTCGCACAGGGCGATGTATTCATGCCCGCTAAGGTAAAACGTTTGTTTCATTATGGATTCCGTGGGTTTCAGGCAGCCTGTATTGTACTGCCATTGTTGCACTGCCACAGCCAATTTATGCTATGGTGGCGCAAATTCAAAAAGGGCATTTTATGGACACCGTGGCGTGGCTTAAAACCTTAATCGCATTCGACACCACCAGCCGCCACAGCAATTTGGCGTTAATCCACCATGTAGCCGATTATCTGCACGGCCTTGGTTTGCAGCCGTGGCTGGCACACAATGGTGCGCAAACCAAAGCCAATTTGTTTGTTACCATTCCCGCCGCCGATGGTAGCCACGCCGGTGGAATTGTGTTGTCCGGCCACACCGATGTGGTGCCGGTGGACGGGCAGCAGTGGACGTCCGACCCATTTAGCGCCCGCATCGCCGATGGCCGTCTCTACGGGCGTGGCAGCTGCGATATGAAGGGTTTTATTGCCGCAGTGCTGGCGGCGGTGCCGCAAATGCAGGCCGCCCGCCTAATGCAGCCGCTGCACATTGCCTTGTCTTACGATGAGGAAATCGGCTGTTTGGGCGCACCGGTGATGCTGGCCGAGCTGGCGCAGCGCGGGCTAAACCCGCAGCACTGCATTGTGGGCGAGCCCACTTCGATGCGCATGGTGGTGGCGCACAAGGGCATCCACACCTTTCGCTGCCGCGTACACGGCAAAAGCGCCCATTCTTCGCTCACGCCGCAAGGGGTTAACGCGATTGAATACGCCGCCAAGCTGATTGTGTACATCAACCAGCTGGCGGGCGAATTGCAACGGCGCCAAGATTTGGACGCGGCATTTGATGTGCCGTTTTCCACGCTCTCTACCGGCATCATTAAAGGCGGCACGGCGGTAAACATTATCCCCGCGCTGTGTGAATTTGAATTTGACTACCGCAATCTGCCGCACATGCAGCCGGAAGACGTGGCCGCGCCCATCCGCCGCCATATTGCCGAAATGCTGGAGCCGCAAATGCAGGCGGTCGACCCGGCTTGCCGTATTGAAATGACCCAGCGCGAAAACGTACCGGCGCTGGGGCAGGCCGACAATGCTTTGTTGCACGAATTGATAGCACAACTGGTAGACGATGCGCAGCAACACAAAGTGGCTTACGCCACCGAAGGCGGCCAGTTTCAGGCAGCCGGTATGCACACGGTGATTTGCGGGCCGGGCAGCATTGAGCAGGCGCACCGTGCCGATGAATACATTGAGCTGGCGCAATTGGCGCGTTGCGACCGCTTTTTAAGCGCGTTGATTCACAGCCAGGCTGCCTGAAACGGGCTTGCCCTATCAATCCACCCCGCCACGGCAATACGCCGCCACCGCATCGGTGAGCATCTGCAATTGCACCGCGCTGATGATATAGGGCGGCATCAAATACACCAAATGCCCAAACGGGCGTATCCACACGCCTTGGTTCACAAAAAACGCCTGCGCCGCCGCCATGTTCACCGGTGCGCGCATCTGCACCACCCCAATTGCCCCCAACACCCGCACATCGGCCACCGCAGGGCATTGCCGCAAGGGCAGCAAGGCTGCCTGAAGCTGCTGCTCAATGGCCGCCACTTGGCCTTGCCATTGGTTTTGCGCCAATAAATCCAGATTGGCCGCCGCCACCGCACAGGCCAGCGGATTGGCCATAAAGGTGGGGCCGTGCATAAACACCCCGGCTTCGCCTTGGCTGATGATGTCGGCTACGGTGCGGCGGGTGATGGTGGCCGATAAGGTCATCATGCCGCCGGTGAGCGCTTTGCCCACGCACATGATGTCCGGCGCAATCGCCGCATGTTCGCAGGCAAACAGCTTACCGGTACGGCCAAAGCCGGTGGCGATTTCGTCGGCAATCAGCAGCACGCCATATTCATCGCACAAGGCCCGCGCTTGGCGCAGGTATTCGGGATGATACAGGCGCATGCCGCCTGCGCCCTGCACTATCGGCTCCAAAATCAGTGCGGCAATATCGGCATGGTGCTGCTGCAAGGCTGCCTGAAGCGGCAAGATGTCTTCAGGCAGCCATTCGCCGTCAAAACGGCTTTGCGGCGCAGGCGCAAAGATATGCTCAGGCAGAAAACGGCGGTAGAGGCCGTGCATGGAATTCACCGGATCGCACACGCTCATGGCGCCGAAGGTGTCGCCGTGGTAGCCGTGGGCGATGGTGAGCATTTTGTGGCGCGGCGTGCCAAGGCTGTGCCAGTATTGCAGCGCCATTTTCAGCGCCACTTCCACCGCCACCGAGCCGGAATCGGCCAAAAACACACATTCCAGCCCTTCAGGCAGCATCGGCAATAGTTTTTGGCACAAGCGGATGGCCGCCGGATGGGTGATGCCGCCAAACATCACGTGCGCCATGTCGTGCAACTGCATATTGATGGCGGCATTAAGTGCGGGGTGGTTGTAGCCGTGCTGGGCGCACCACCACGACGACATACCGTCGATCAGCGCACGGCCATCGTCCAAATACAACTGCACGCCCTCGGCACGCACCACCGGATACACCGGCAGTGGCGCGGTCATGCCGGTATAGGGGTGCCAGATATGGCGGCGGTCGAAATCCAGATCGGCAGAACTCAGCATGGCGGCGGCTTAATGCCCGGCCAAGGCGTAGATGGCGTCCAGATTGCGCCACGCCCCGGCGGCGTCCATGCCGTAGCCGAACACATAGCGGTTGGGCACATCCAGGCCAACAAAATCCGCCACCAGCGGTTTGGGCTTATTAATCAGCTTATTGGCAAACACGGCGGTGTGACACGACTTGGCGCCCAAATCGAGCACATGCTGCTTGATGGCAGCCATAGTGTGACCTTCGTCGAGAATGTCGTCCAGAATCAGCACATCGCGGCCTTCCACGCTGCTTTGCGGCGCGCGCGACCAATGAAAGTTGCCGCCTTCGAGCTTGTCGCCGTAGCGCGACACATGCACATAGTCAAAATCAAGCGGAAAGCGCAGCAAGGGCAGCAATTTGCCGGTAAACACCACTGCCCCGCCCATTACCGGCAGCAGCAAAGGATAGCTGCCGCCCAGCTCGGCGGTGATGGCGGCAGCCATGGTTTCCAGTGCCGTTTGGCAGGTGGCTTGGTCAAACAGCAAATCGGCTTCGGCCAGCATGGCTTCGGTGTCGAGGCGTTTTTGGTTTAAATCGGTGTGGTTCATGTTGATGTCTTTCTTGATAAATGTTTTCAGGCAGCCTTAAAGCATCGAAGGCTGCCTGAAAATATTTTGCCGTATGCTAGGCTTCGTCGCCCACGCTTAAATACGACGACTGCTTTAAGCCACGGCAGAATTCGGCAAAATACTGCTTGCTGCTCACCGCATCCAGCTTGGCCAAGCGGGCTTTTTCTTCAAACTTATTCAACACTTCTTCCGGCGACAAGTGCACATAGCGCAACATGTCTTCGATGGTGTCGTGCTCTTCCATGCCGCCATAGGCCACCGTGCCGTTGTCGTGCACAAACACATTCACCGAGTCAGTGTCGCCAAAAAGGTTGTGCATATCGCCCAAAATTTCCTGATACGCCCCCACCATAAACACGCCCAGCAAATACGGCTCGCGCTCTTTCAGCGCATGAATCGGCATGCTGGATTCGATGCTTTGTTGGTCAACATATTGGCTCACCTTGCCGTCGGAATCGCAGGTTAAATCTTGCAACACCGCACGGCGGGTGGGCTGCTCGTCTAAGCGGTGGATAGGCATAATCGGCAGCACTTGGCCAATCGCCCAGGTATCGGGCAGGCTTTGAAATACCGAAAAATTGCAGAAATACTTGTCGGCCAGTTTGTCGGTAAGGTCGTCAAATACTTGGCGCTGGCTGCGTTGGCTGGCCTGCAATTGTTTTTTGAGACGGCGGCACAGCACGGCGTGCAGTTGTTCGGCCAAGGCTTTTTCCGCCAGCGGAATTTTGCCTTCGATATACAGCTCGGTGACTTCGGCCAAATAGTGGCTGATGCGGTAGTAGGTTTCGGTCACCATTTCGCTGTCGGTCACATTGAGCTTGTCGAGCAGTTTTTTGGTGGGAAAGCTTAAGCTGTCTTCATCCGCAATCGGCGGCACGGTATCCGGCAGCCGCTCCACATCAGTAACATTCATCACCAGCACCGCATGATGCGCCGTCATGGCGCGGCCGGATTCCGAAAACACATGCGGATGAGGAATGCCGTTTTCATTGCAGTATTCGGCCAGCATAGACACAATCACATGCGAATACTCACCCAAATCATAATTGATGGAGCTGGCATTGCGCGAATGGGTGCCGTCGTAATCCACGCCCAAACCGCCGCCCACGTCCACATGATTAATCGGCAGCCCCAAGGCGCGCAGCTCGGCAAAATAACGCACGGCCTCTTTAAAGCCGGTGCGATAGTCGGCAATATTGGCAATTTGCGAGCCCATATGGAAATGCATCAGCCGCACCGTATCGCCCAAACCGGCGGCGGTAAGCTTATTGGCCGCCGAGATCAGTTGCCCGGCAGACAGGCCGAATTTGCCTTTGTCGCCGCCGGTGTCCGCCCATTTACTGGAGGCCAAGGATGACAAACGCACGCGCAAACCGATGTTGGCGGTAACGCCGAGTTTTTTTGATTCTTCAATCACATAATCAACTTCGGCTTCTTTTTCAATCACAATAAATACTTGGTGCCCCAAGCGCTGCCCCATTAAGGCCAAGCGGATAAATTCGCGGTCTTTATAGCCGTTGCACACAATGGTGCCGCCTCTGGGTGCAAAGGCCAATACAATCATCAGCTCCGGCTTCGAACCGGCCTCAAGGCCAATCGACACTTCATCGTTTTTGGGGATGATGATGTTTTTAACCACGCTTTCCTGTTGGTTTACCTTAATCGGGTAAATCGCCGTATAGCGGCCTTGGTAATCGTTTTTGCGGATAGAGCGGTTAAACGCCGCACACAAACGTGCTACCCTGTCTTGCAGAATATCCGGGAAACGGAACAGCATGGGCAAATCCTGCCCTTGCTCATGCAAATCCTGCACCAATCCATACAAACTCACCGCGGTGTCGGACTGCCCATTCGGGCGCACCATCACGTCACCGTTGTCACCCACAAAAAAATAGCCGTCACCCCAATGATTAACGCCGTACAGGCTGGCACTGTTTTCGGTATTCCAAGTCATGTGTGTATCCTTTAATAGACTTCTCGGTACCTGAGCGGCACCCGTGGGCGGGATTATCCCAGATTTTGCCTGCAAGAGCAGCGCTTTATGCCTATTTGGCGACGGTGTGGGCAGATTTACTGCTTTCAGGCAGCCTAAATCTTGTTATCTTGCCCCCAAAGAACAAGCCCCCGATACGTGAGTATCAGGGGCTTTATATAGGGTGTTTGGCGGTGACCTACTTTCACATGGGTATCCATACTATCATCGGCGCTGAGTCGTTTCACGGTCCTGTTCGGGATGGGAAGGCGTGGGACCAACTCGCTGTGGCCGCCAAACTTAAACTGTCAAATCGGTAAGCCGTTGCCTGTTTGTCAGGCTAAATCAACTGTGTTTGTTGGGTGATGCTGTGTATCGCATGCTCACACTTTCTGTGTAACGCATGACTTCAGTAAGCTTTATTCATTTTCTTCTGTCGTTCATGTCTGCTCAGATTAGCCCGGTTATCAGTTTTCCTGATTCCCGATGCCTGTTGTCTGAACCCTGAACCACGAAGTCCTTCAAATGATAGAGTCAAGCCTCACGAGCAATTAGTATCGGTTAGCTTCATGCATTGCTGCACTTCCACACCCGACCTATCAACGTCCTGGTCTCGAACGTCTCTTTAGTGCGGTCAAGCCGCAAGGGAAGTCTCATCTTCAGGCGAGTTTCGCGCTTAGATGCTTTCAGCGCTTATCTCTTCCGAACTTAGCTACCCGGCGATGCCACTGGCGTGACAACCGGTACACCAGAGGTTCGTCCACTCCGGTCCTCTCGTACTAGGAGCAGCCCCGTCAAACTTCCAACGCCCACTGCAGATAGGGACCAAACTGTCTCACGACGTTTTAAACCCAGCTCACGTACCACTTTAAATGGCGAACAGCCATACCCTTGGGACCGACTACAGCCCCAGGATGTGATGAGCCGACATCGAGGTGCCAAACTCCGCCGTCGATATGAACTCTTGGGCGGAATCAGCCTGTTATCCCCGGAGTACCTTTTATCCGTTGAGCGATGGCCCTTCCATTCAGAACCACCGGATCACTATGTCCTGCTTTCGCACCTGCTCGACTTGTCGGTCTCGCAGTTAAGCTACCTTTTGCCATTGCACTATCAGCCCGATTTCCGACCGGACCTAGGTAACCTTCGAACTCCTCCGTTACTCTTTGGGAGGAGACCGCCCCAGTCAAACTGCCTACCATGCACGGTCCCCGACCCGGATTACGGGTCTGGGTTAGAACCTCAAAGTCACCAGGGTGGTATTTCAAGGACGGCTCCACAAGAACTAGCGTTCCTGCTTCTAAGCCTCCCACCTATCCTACACAAGTGACTTCAAAGTCCAATGCAAAGCTACAGTAAAGGTTCACGGGGTCTTTCCGTCTAGCAGCGGGTAGATTGCATCTTCACAACCATTTCAACTTCGCTGAGTCTCAGGAGGAGACAGTGTGGCCATCGTTACGCCATTCGTGCGGGTCGGAACTTACCCGACAAGGAATTTCGCTACCTTAGGACCGTTATAGTTACGGCCGCCGTTTACTGGGGCTTCGATCCGATGCTTGCACATCTTCAATTAACCTTCCAGCACCGGGCAGGCGTCACACCCTATACGTCCACTTTCGTGTTTGCAGAGTGCTGTGTTTTTAATAAACAGTCGCAGCCACCGATTCTCTGCGACCCTCCGATGCTTACAGAGCAAGTCTTTCACATCAAAGGGCATACCTTCTCCCGAAGTTACGGTATCAATTTGCCGAGTTCCTTCTCCTGAGTTCTCTCAAGCGCCTTAGAATTCTCATCCTGCCCACCTGTGTCGGTTTGCGGTACGGTTCTGATTTAGCTGAAGCTTAGTGGCTTTTCCTGGAAGCGTGGTATCTGTCACTTCACGTCCGTAGACGCTCGTTATCACTTCTCGGTGTTATGAAAGTCCGGATTTGCCTAAACTTTCCACCTACCGGCTTGAACGACCTATTCCAACAGGCCGCTGACATAACCTTCTCCGTCCCCACATCGCACTAAATCAAAGTACGGGAATATTAACCCGTTTCCCATCGACTACGCATTTCTGCCTCGCCTTAGGGGCCGACTCACCCTACGCCGATGAACGTTGCGTAGGAAACCTTGGGCTTTCGGCGAGCGGGCTTTTCACCCGCTTTATCGCTACTCATGTCAACATTCGCACTTCTGATACCTCCAGCAACCTTCTCAAGTCACCTTCTTCGGCCTACAGAACGCTCCCCTACCATCCAGGAATCAGACTACAGGAATCGGGTATCAGTAACTGCCTTTATTTATTCAGGCTTTTACTGAGTCCTTGCAGCATTTTGGCGATTTCTTCATATGTTTCTCGCCAATATTGCCATTCCGTGTTGCTGATGTACTGTAAATCAAGACAGTATCGCAGCCAGACGCGCATTTCGTCTGCTGAGCCGATACTGATCAGGATGTATCTTTTAAATTCTGCTGGCGACTGGCTTCTTTTGCCATAGCCTTCAGCAAGATTTGAACAGATGCTTTTGCTGGCGCGTCTAATTTAATCGGCCAGTGCGTATTGTTCGATTTGTGGAAATTCCAAACTGCTGCGGTGTATCTCTAAGGAGATACGGTACGCTTTTGAAATACCTGCAAATCTTCGAATCGCTGTGCTTTCATCCTGATTCCTGATTCCTGTAGTCTGATTCCTGAATCCGCAGCTTCGGTTATAGATTTGAGCCCCGTTACATCTTCCGCGCAGGACGACTCGACCAGTGAGCTATTACGCTTTCTTTAAATGATGGCTGCTTCTAAGCCAACATCCTGGCTGTCTGGGCCTTCCCACTTCGTTTACCACTTAATCTATCATTTGGGACCTTAGCTGGCGGTCTGGGTTGTTTCCCTCTTGACAACGGACGTTAGCACCCGCTGTCTGTCTCCCGAGGAATCACTTGATGGTATTCTTAGTTTGCCATGGGTTGGTAAGTCGCAATGACCCCTAGCCATAACAGTGCTTTACCCCCATCAGTGTCTTGCTCGAGGCACTACCTAAATAGTTTTCGGGGAGAACCAGCTATCTCCGAGTTTGTTTAGCCTTTCACCCCTATCCACAGCTCATCCCCGCATTTTGCAACATGCGTGGGTTCGGACCTCCAGTACCTGTTACGGCACCTTCATCCTGGCCATGGATAGATCACTCGGTTTCGGGTCTACACCCAGCAACTAGTCGCCCTATTAAGACTCGGTTTCCTGCGCCTCCCTATCCGGTTAAGCTCGCTACTGAATGTAAGTCGTTGACCCATTATACAAAGGTACGCAGTCACGGAACTTGTCCGCTCCCACTGTTTGTATGCATCAGGTTTCAGGTTCTATTTCACTCCCTCCCGGGGTTCTTTTCGCCTTTCCCTCACGGTACTGGTTCACTATCGGTCGATGATGAGTATTTAGCCTTGGAGGATGGTCCCCCATGTTCAGACAGGATTTCTCGTGTCCCGCCCTACTTGTCGTATGCTTAGTACCACTGATGAGATTTCGAATACGGGGCTTTCACCCACTACGGCCAACTTTCCCAAGTTGTTCTTCTATCTCAACAGCTATCACATACAGGCTCTTCCGTGTTCGCTCGCCACTACTTACGGAATCTCGGTTGATTTCTTTTCCTCCGGGTACTTAGATGGTTCAGTTCTCCGGGTTCGCTTCTCATAACCTATGTATTCAGTTATGGATACCGCACAAAATGCGGTGGGTTTCCCATTCGGACATCGCGGGATCACAGCTCTATTGCCAGCTCCCCGCGCTTTTCGCAGGCTTACACGTCCTTCGTCGCCTATCATCGCCAAGGCATCCACCTGATGCACTTATTCACTTGACTCTATCATTTCAAGAACCTCTTTGACTTGGCTTCGCTCCCGTTGACTAGGGGCTAGGCTAGAAGTACTTACTTTGATAAAGCTTACTGCTTTGTTGTGTGACACATTCTGCCTTTTGTGTTCAGAATGTGTCCGATACAATCATCACCCAAATTGTTGTGGCTTGGCTGTGCAAGTTAAGCAACCACCCTTTCAGGCAGCCTTTAACTTGCTGAAATACGGGCTCTTGCAAGAACCTGCATCTCCATCCAAACCAACATTGTCTTTGTTTGTTGATTTCGGCTTTCCAATTTGTTAAAGATCGATGCGTTGCTTGTTACCGACTTTGCCGGCTTTACTTCGCAAATCAAAGAATACTGAGTTAATACTGCTTTCAGTATGCACTGCTTTCAGTATGCTTTAATTTGTAAAGTAGACTTGTTGTTGCTTTCCCTGATTCCTGATTCCTGAAGTGGTGGAGGCAAACGGGATCGAACCGATGACCCCTGCTTGCAAAGCAGGTGCTCTACCAACTGAGCTATGCCCCCTGTCCGGGTGTCAGGATTCAGGTGCCAGGCGTCAGTCTCTTGTGCGGCTGTGCCGCAATCTGATTCCTGATGCCTGTAGACTGCTCCCTGATATTGGTGGGTCTGGGAGGACTTGAACCTCCGACCCCACGCTTATCAAGCGTGTGCTCTAACCAGCTGAGCTACAAACCCATGAGGTCTTCTTACTTCTTTCGCATCTCTATTTCAGTTTACCGATAAGTGTGAGTACGACCCGCCTCTTCTTTTCTCTAGAAAGGAGGTGATCCAGCCGCAGGTTCCCCTACGGCTACCTTGTTACGACTTCACCCCAGTCATGAAGCATACCGTGGTAAGCGGGCTCCTTGCGGTTACCCTACCTACTTCTGGTATCCCCCACTCCCATGGTGTGACGGGCGGTGTGTACAAGACCCGGGAACGTATTCACCGCAGTATGCTGACCTGCGATTACTAGCGATTCCGACTTCATGCACTCGAGTTGCAGAGTGCAATCCGGACTACGATCGGCTTTCTGAGATTGGCTCCACCTCGCGGCTTGGCTACCCTCTGTACCGACCATTGTATGACGTGTGAAGCCCTGGTCATAAGGGCCATGAGGACTTGACGTCATCCCCACCTTCCTCCGGTTTGTCACCGGCAGTCTCATTAGAGTGCCCAACTGAATGATGGCAACTAATGACAAGGGTTGCGCTCGTTGCGGGACTTAACCCAACATCTCACGACACGAGCTGACGACAGCCATGCAGCACCTGTGTTACGGTTCCCGAAGGCACAGCTCTATCTCTAAAGCCTTCCGTACATGTCAAGACCAGGTAAGGTTCTTCGCGTTGCATCGAATTAATCCACATCATCCACCGCTTGTGCGGGTCCCCGTCAATTCCTTTGAGTTTTAATCTTGCGACCGTACTCCCCAGGCGGTCAATTTCACGCGTTAGCTACGCTACTAAGGCATCAAGTACCCCAACAGCTAATTGACATCGTTTAGGGCGTGGACTACCAGGGTATCTAATCCTGTTTGCTACCCACGCTTTCGAGCATGAACGTCAGTGTTATCCCAGGAGGCTGCCTTCGCCATCGGTATTCCTCCACATCTCTACGCATTTCACTGCTACACGTGGAATTCTACCTCCCTCTGACACACTCTAGTTACCCAGTTTCAAGCGCCATTCCCAAGTTGAGCTCGGGGATTTCACACCTGACTTAAATAACCGTCTGCGCTCGCTTTACGCCCAGTAATTCCGATTAACGCTTGCACCCTACGTATTACCGCGGCTGCTGGCACGTAGTTAGCCGGTGCTTATTCTTTGGGTACCGTCATGACCCAACGCTATTAACGCCAGGCTTTTCTTCCCCAACAAAAGTACTTTACAACCCGAAGGCCTTCTTCATACACGCGGCATGGCTGGATCAGGGTTGCCCCCATTGTCCAAAATTCCCCACTGCTGCCTCCCGTAGGAGTCTGGACCGTGTCTCAGTTCCAGTGTGGCGGATCGTCCTCTCAGACCCGCTACTGATCGTCGCCTTGGTGGGCTCTTACCCCACCAACTAGCTAATCAGATATTGGCCGCTCGAATAGTGCCAGGCCCGAAGGTCCCCAGCTTTCCTCCTCAGAGCGTATGCGGTATTAGCCATCCTTTCGGACAGTTATCCCCCGCTACTCGGTACGTTCCAATATATTACTCACCCGTTCGCCACTCGCCGGCAGAAGTGCAAGCACTTCCCCGCTGCCGTTCGACTTGCATGTGTAAAGCATGCCGCCAGCGTTCAATCTGAGCCAGGATCAAACTCTTATGTTCAATCTTAGCTTTAATACTGTTAGAGCCAGGCAAAAACCCAACTCCATACTGGTCTGCTTCTCAAAGAAAAACAGAGAATGATGTATACCGGCAGAAACCCACCGGCAAACATTCATGTCTTGTCTTTACTTCTTAAACAGTGTGAGGCTTGTCGCACTCACACTTATCGGTAATCTGTTTGTTAAAGAGCCATCCCAAAACCGAAGCAACGAAACCACTTTGTGGTATAATTTTCTCTTCCGTCTCGACTTCGCTGCAGCAGCGAAGAAAGCGAACTATACGCAAACCCATCCAAACCGTCAACACCCATTCGCAAAAATCTATACCCCAAACCAGCAAATCGCTAAAATTTAAAAGAATATTATTCGGGATGTCTTGCGGAAATAATCTAAGAATCACCATCAACAAACACAATAATCCAAACAATAAAGCAAAAATCAATAACAAAATAGCTACAACAAACATCAATAAAGCTTTCAGGCAGCCTACATAGGCTGCCTGAAAATATATCAGAGCTAAGGTTTTATTCTTTGCCGCTCAACAAATCCAACATCGCCTGCGTATCTGCCAAACCCACCCTAGCTTGCGCCAAGCGGGCGGTTTCCATGCCCAGCGCACGATACAGCGGCTGCTCTGAAGCTGATAATACTTTTAGGTGTGCCGCTACTGTGGCTGCGTCGCCGCGCACAATCGGCCCGGTTAAGGCTTGCTGTGGCGGCAGATTAGCCAATTGACTCAGGTTTTGCTGCATTAAGCTGTGCACCAATGTGGCGGCCACGGTTTCAGGCAGCCCGGTATTAATTAAGATGTTGCGCGCATAAGCATTAAGGGTAACCAGATAATTGGCGCTCACCGATAAGGCAGCGTGGTAGCGGCTTTTGTCTTGTGCAGCGATGGCAAACGGCTGTAAGCCGGCGGTAGCGGCCAAATCATGCAATAGCGGCAATGCCGACGCATCGCCCTCAACCGCACAAAAATGGCCGCGCAGTTGCGCAGGCGCCGTAGTCACTTCGGCAAAGGCATAAACGGGATGCAGGCTGCCAAGCGACACGCCTTTGCGTAGCAGCTGGCGGAAAATCCGACTGCTGTGCGCACCGCTAAAGTGCAGCACGGTAGTTTGCGCCGACAGCCACGGCAAGTTTGCCAACATCGCATCCATGGCCTCAATGGCATCGTCTTTAACCCCCACCACCACAATATCGGCTTCAGGCAGCGTGTGTATATCGGCACAATATTGCCCGCCAGCCACTTGCCCGAGCAGTTGCTGCGCCGAGGCTGGATTGCGGCTCCATACGCCGCGCAGGCAATAGCGCCCGCTGTGCTGCCATAATGTTGCCAAGGTTTGCGCCACTTTGCCTGCGCCCACAATATGAAAACCGGGTACTGGAACCATCTGCCTCTCGCTTTGTCATCATTAGATTAGATACCCTACCACCATCCACGGGGCATAGGCCAGCGCCATTAAGCCGATTGAAGCACACCGCGTTACCCTGTACACTTAAGTGCTTTTGATTTACCGGCTTTAAGCCGCCGCCGATTGGTTGCCATGAACCCTGCTTTTGATGTTAAATCCGCGCGTTTGGATGCGCTGGCCATCCAGCTGCAAACCGATGATGTATCGGTTATTCAGGCCGATTTACAGCAACGCTTGTCGCGCTTTGGCGACTTACACAGCATGCCGTTTACCTTGGATGTACACGCCTTGAGCCATCCGGCTTCGCTGGATTTGGGACGGCTGATTGCCGTTTTCGCCAAAAATAATCTGCGTATTATTGCCCTGCGCCACAACGATGAGCGCTGGGCGGCGCTGGCCAAACAGCACCGGCTGGCGTTTAGCCTGCTGCCACAAGAGCGGGCGGACGAAAAGGTGCGCCAAGTGGTGCAGGCAGCCGAAACCAGCCAAACGCATGCAACGGCACCCGCCACTGCCCCACCTCCTGCAGCCATGTCTACAGTAGTAGTCGACCGCCCCATCCGCACCGGCCAGCAAGTGTATGCCGAAAATGCCGACTTGATTGTCTTGGCCTTGGTGAGCGAAGGAGCAGAAATCATTGCCGACGGCAATATCCACGTTTACGGCCCTTTGCGCGGCCGCGCGCTGGCCGGTGCGGCGGGCAATAAGCAGGCACGTATTTTTGTGCAGTCGATGCAGGCAGAGCTGGTATCGGTGGCCGGGATTTACCGGGTACTCGACCAAAATCTGCCGCCGCATCTGCACCATAAAGCCGTACAAATCCATTTACAGGACGACCGTTTGGCGATTGCACCCATTCAGGCTGCCTGAAACCATTGAGCAATCCCCGATTCATTTACTTTAAACAATCTATTTATAAAAGGAAGCACCGTGGCAAAAATCATTGTAGTCACCTCAGGCAAAGGCGGCGTTGGTAAAACCACCACCAGCGCCAGCTTGGCCGCCGGCTTGGCCTTGCGCGGCCACAAAACCGCCGTTATCGACTTTGACGTGGGCTTGCGCAATCTGGATTTGATTATGGGCTGCGAACGCCGCGTGGTGTACGACCTGATTAATGTGATTCAGGAAGAAGCCACCCTGAACCAGGCACTGATTAAAGACAAACATTGCGACAATCTGTATATCCTGCCTGCCTCGCAAACCCGCGACAAAGACGCGCTTTCCCGCGACGGCGTAGAAAAAGTACTCAAAACCCTGGTTGACAACATGGGTTTTGAATATGTGATTTGCGACTCGCCCGCCGGCATCGAGCAAGGCGCTTTAATGGCCTTGTATTTTGCCGACGAAGCCATTGTGACCACCAATCCGGAAGTTTCCAGCGTGCGCGATTCTGACCGCATTTTGGGCATTTTATCCAGCAAAAGCCGCCGCGCCGAACAAGGCGAAGCACCGGTAAAAGAGCATTTGCTGATTACCCGCTATTCGCCCGAGCGGGTGGAAAAAGGCGAAATGCTGTCGGTGGAAGACATTTGCGATATCTTGCGCATTCCGCTGCTGGGCGTGATTCCCGAATCGCAAAACGTGCTGCAAGCCTCCAACTCCGGCTCGCCGGTGATTCATTTGAACGACACCATTGCCGCCGAAGCCTATAAAGACGTGGTGGCGCGCCTACTGGGCGAAGACCGCCCCATCCGCTTTCTGGAAGCCGAGAAAAAAGGCTTGCTCAAGCGTTTGTTTGGGGGTTAGGCCATGTCATTGATTGAATTTTTGTTCGGCAAAAAGCAAACCAGCGCCCAAACCGCCCGCGACCGTCTGCAAATCATCATTGCACAAGAGCGCGTAAAAGAGCAGGCGCCCGATTACCTGCCCACCTTGCAAAAAGAACTGCTGGAAGTGTTATCCAAATATGTGCATGTGTCGCTGGACGACATCCGCATCTCGCAGGAAAAACAAGACGGCGTGGATGTATTGGAACTGAACATCACCCTGCCGGACTCCCCCAAAAAAGGCGATGTATGACCCTTACCGAACTGCGTTACATTGTGGCCGTGGCGCAAGAGCGCCACTTTGGCCGCGCCGCCCAGCGCAGCTTTGTCAGCCAGCCTACCTTATCGATTGCGATTAAAAAGCTGGAAGAAGAGCTGGGCGTATCTTTGTTTGACCGCAGCAGCAATGAAGTGATTACCACCGAAGCGGGTGATCGCATCGTGATGCAGGCGCGCCGCGTGCTGGAAGAAGCCGAACGCATCAAAACCTTGGCCAACGAAAAGCAAAACGAGCTGGAAGGCGTGTTTAAGCTGGGGCTGATTTTCACCGTAGCCCCCTATTTGCTGCCCAAGCTGATTGTGGCACTGCGCGGTATCGCACCACAAATGCCGCTGCAATTAGACGAAAACCACACCGAAACCCTTACCGACGCCCTTAAAAAAGGCGATTTGGACGCAGCGGTGGTGGCCGAGCCGTTTCATGAGCCGGGCATCGTTACCACGCCCTTGTATGACGAAGCGTTTTTCGTGATTGTGCCCAAAGGCCATCCGTTTGAAGAGCTGGATGCGGTGAGCCCTGCCGCACTGGCCGAAGAACGGGTGTTGCTGCTCACCGAAGGCAATTGCATGCGCGACAATGTACTGGCCAGTTGCAGCGAGCTGGCCTCGCGCCAAAAAATACAAGGCTTGGCCAACACCATTCAAGGCAGCTCCATCAACACCATCCGCCATATGGTGGCCAGCGGCTTGGGCATCAGCATCTTGCCCGCCACCGCGCTTACCGAAAACGACCATCTGCTGTTCAGCATTGTGCCGTTTGAACACCCCAGCCCGCAGCGCCGCATCGCCTTGGCCTCGCGCCGCAATTTCGTGCGTCCGCAAGCGCTGGCAGCGATTAAATCGGCGATTGTGACCTCCAAACTGGCTGGCGTGCAGTTTGTGGCGGCGGGAAATTAAACCGCCATCACCCACATAAAAAAGCGCACCCAGTGGTGCGCTTTTTTATTGTCTTTTACTAGGGTCTGTTCACAATTACTTGTCATGCCCTTGAATAAAAAAGAAACGCAGGCATAAAAGGAAGTTCTCACACCCCCCCAATACACCTGCGATGCCCCGTACACTACTCGAAGATGAACATTGGACGAAGCTGTTACCTATTCTGCGTGATTTGGGTATTTATAGCAAACCCAATTTGCGCAGAATTCTTGAAGGCATACTTTACAGAATAAGAACCGGCATACCGTGGCGGGATTTGCCCGAGTATTTCGGCAAGTATCATACTGTTTATACCGCTTATAACCGTTGGTCAGAAAAAGGCATTTTTACTGCAATCTTGAAACAGCTCAGCCAAGAGAGTGACTTGGAGTGGGTAGCCATAGACGGCAGTTATATCCGTGCCCACCAACACTGCGCCTCAGCGCTCAGTGCGCAAGAGGATCACGCAATCGGTATGAGCCGAGGCGGCAGAACCAGCAAGATTCATCTGGCTGTAGATGCTGCAGGCAATCCGGTTGAGGTTATCGTTACTGCGGGCAATATCCATGATGTCACCGTTGCACCGGAGCTGCTTGACAACATCAACCTTGCCGAAACTGAGTTGGTTAATGCGGACAAAGGTTACGATTCAGACCGGCTCAGGGAGCAAATAGAGCAAAGCGGTGCGAAAGCCAATATTCCCTATAAAAGAAATAGGGAAGAGAAAAATAAAGACATGGACTGGTATTTATATAAAATCAGGCATTTGGTAGAGAATGCCTTTTGCCGTTTGAAACATTTCCGAGCGATTGCCAGCCGTTACGATAAGCTGAAACGCAACTTCCACAGTACGGTTTTATTGGGGTGCATTGTGATGTGGTTACCTTTATGACAAGTAATTGTGAACATACCCTAAAAATAAACATTTTCAGGCTGCCTGAATACATTTTATGTGTCGCTGAGACTCAAATTATTGTCGCCCCAATTCCTGCTGCAAAGCGCGGATATTCGCCTCACGGTCGGCCACGGTTTGCCTAAGGGCGGGGATGCGGGCGGTATTGCCTTGTTGTTGCGCTTGTTGCAATTGCTGTTTTTCGCGGCTCAGGGCGCGCTGCTCGGCGGCGATATCGCGCTGAATCAATTGTTTGGGCGTGAGCGGTTTGGGTGGCGGGGCTACGCGTGCAGGTGCTGGAGCGGCTTTGGGCGCTGTGCGGCGCAAACGGATTTGCAAAGGCGGCGCGCTCTGGCGCGGCAACACGCGCACATCGTCCATGGCGGGCAATGCACCGGCTTGCCATAGCTGCTGCGCCGCCTTATCTTGTGTCGCCCCCAAAGCCTGCGCGGGCTGGCATTCAACGCTAGAGGGTTCGGAGGCATACACCGCCGCCCCACTGGCATCAGGGCAAACATAGGCCGGCGTTTGTGCCACCAGCCACGGCGCGGCCAGCATGGCCACGCCGGCAAACATTATCGGCTTCATGTGTCTTCTCCTACCGCTGCCCAAGCAGCAGGCCACGGCAGCGGTGCATCGGCACGAATATCCGTCTGTTCACCCTGATACGCAAACACCAGCCGCTGCGCATGCAAAAATACCCGCGCGGCGGCTTCGCCACCATACAGCACATCACCCAGAATCGGGCAGCCCAGGCTTTTCATCGCCACGCGTAATTGATGGGTTTTGCCGCTTTGCGGCCATAAACGGTAAAAACGCAAACCGGCTTCTAAGCTCACGCTGTCAAAACGGGTGCGCGCCGGGTTGTGCTGGCTGCGCAGCAGTTTCCATGCCCCGCGCCGCGCCTTGGCCATATCGCCTGTTACCCAGCCTTGTTTCTTGCTCGGTTTGCCCGCCGCCACAGCCCAATAGGTTTTGTGCATCTGCCCGGCGGCAAACATTTGCGCCAGTGTTGATGCCGCTGCGGCATTCAGCGCCAACAGCAACACGCCCGACGTTACCTTGTCCAAGCGATGCACCAGCCACAAACGCGGCACGCCCAACTGCGCTGCCAGCGCAGGCAAAAATGCCGGCGCATCGGCTTCTTGCTGCACACTCACGCCTGCCGGTTTGTGGATGGCCACAAAATCGGCATGGCGGTACAGTATGGCCACCGTGTTTATTTCAGGCAGCCCTATCTCAGGCTGCCTGAACACCCCAGCTTTAGCCGACACCGCATCAGACATATAAACGCACCAAGGTAAACACACCCAAAGCACAGAATAACACACAGGCGCCGATGCGTACCGCCTTAAACGGCAGCTTGCCCATCAGCCAAGCACCGGCAAACACCACCGGCACATTGGCCAGCAACATGCCTAAGGTACTGCCGCCCACCACCGCCACCACATCATGGTATTTGGCCGCCAACAACACGGTGGCAATTTGGGTTTTGTCGCCGATTTCGGCCAGGAAAAACAGCACCGTGCTGGCGGCAAACGCACCATAGCGCAGATAGCGGCCATCGACATCGTCGTCTTTATCCGGCTTGAGCAGCCATAGCCCCACCGCCACAAAACTCAAACCCACCAGCCAGCCCATCAATATCGGCGATAGCCATTGCGACAACCACACGCCCAACCATGCCGACACGGCATGATTGAGCAGCGTGGCCACCAAAATACCGGCCACAATGGCGTATTTTTGCGCAAAGCGGGCAGCCAAAAATAAGGCTAAAAGTTGGGTTTTGTCACCGATTTCGGCCAGTGCCACGGCCAAAGTAGAAGAGAGAAACGCATCCATATGCAAAGACACCGCAGGCGGGCAGAAAACAAAAGACACCGGCAAACGCCCGCCTGTGGGGTTTGCGGTGTCTTAAGTCTCGTTAATCTGCGCCTAGGCTCAGACACGGCAACCATGCAGCAATGTGCAAAGATGTTGATTACCGCTTAAGGCTGGCGGATACCAAATCTAAAAAATTAAGATAACAAGACGGGAAGCCGAAGACAGTACAAGTAGTACGACAAGACGAGCCAACGCAGTTAGCTTATTTTTTAGGCTTGGTATGAAGCAGCCTCAACAACTACTCCCTTAAGAGCGGTGGCGATTATAAAACGCCGCCATTGGCTTTTGCAATCAATTTGATGGCCCAAGGCTGCCTGAACGTAAAATTTCCACCACCCGAAAGTACTGTTTCGGTACCGTGGCAACAGCCAACCATGCTGCATTGCACAACAAATGCTTGTGCAAATTCCCTTGACATTATGTTCAAATTTTTCAAAGATAGCGCTAGAGTCACCAGCATGACGCTTTTATGACGCTATTGCACTAATGTGGGCTTTTTTGTGTTTCAGGCAGCCCGTGTTGGCGCAACGATATTTTAGTGAACAAGCCAATATCCGGGCGATTCAACGAGTTAGAATCGCCCGCCACCTCAGCCTGCCAATTGGACAGGCATATTCCCGTTGCGGATTTAAACAAAGGAAAGAAAAATGAGCACAAGCGGCAAGCACCCTGTTAAAACTTCGGCGCTGTTGTTGGCGCTGGCTTTCGGCCTTACCGCATGCGGCGGCGGCGACAAAGCCCCGGCCGGCGGCAGCGATGCCAAATCAACGGTACAATCCGGCGAGTTGGCGGAAAAACAGGAAATTGTGATTAACAACGGCGCCGAACCCGAATCGCTCGACCCCCACAAAGTTTCCGGCGTGCCCGAATCCGGCGTATTGCGCCAGCTGCTGGAAGGGCTCACCACCACCGATGCCGATGGCAACACCGTCCCGGGCATGGCCGAGAAATGGGAAAGCGAAGACAACAAAACTTGGATTTTCCACCTGCGCGATGCCAAATGGTCTAACGGCGACCCGGTAACCGCGGAAGACTTTGCCTATAGCCTGCGCCGCGTTACCGACCCGGCCACCGCTTCACCCTACGCCAGCTATCTGGCCGATGCCAAGGTGGCCAACGCACAAGCCATTATTGATGGCAAGGCCAAACCCGATACCTTGGGCGTAAAAGCCATCGACCCGAAAACGCTGGAAATCACCCTATCCGAGCCAGTACCGTATTTCCCCGATATGATGGTGCATACTTCGGTAAAACCAGTTAACCCCAAAGTGGTGCAAGAGCTGGGCGATAAATGGACGGCACCGGGCAATTTTGTGGGTAATGGTGCCTACACCCTGAAAGAGTGGGCAGTAAACAGCCAAATCGTGCTGGAGCGCAACCCCAACTACTACAACGACGCCAAAACCACCATCAATAAAGCGATTCTGTTGCCGATTGCCTCACCACCCACCGATGTGGCGCGCTACAAAGCCGGTGAAATCGATATGGGCTACACCGATTTGCCCACTGAGCAATTCCAATCACTGAAGCAAGAACTGGGCGATCAACTCAAAGTAGCACCGAGCTTGTGTACCTATTACTACGAGATGAACACCACCAAAGCCCCGTTCGACAACCCCAAAGTGCGCCGTGCACTGGCTTTGGCTTTGGATCGCGACACCTTGGTAAACAAGGTGATTGGCCGTGGCGAAACCGTGGCCTACCAATACACCCCCAATGCCACCCAAGGCGACAAACCGTTTGAGCCGGAATGGAAGAGCTGGAGCAAAGAGCAGCGCATTGCCGAAGCCAAAAAACTGCTGGCCGAAGCCGGCTATGGCGATGGCAAGCCTCTGAATTTCGAGCTGCTCTACAACACCAACGAAAACCACAAAAAAGCAGCCGTAGCCGCTTCATCGTTGTGGAAAGAGGCACTGGGCTTTGTGAACATCACCCTCACCAACCAAGAATGGAAAACCTATCTGGACAGCCGCCGCACGCAGAAATTCCAGATGGCACGCGGTGGCTGGTGTGCTGATTACAATGAGCCTTCCAGCTTCCTCAACACCCTGAAAAGCGGCAACAGCAACAACCACGCCAAATACACCAGCGCCCAGTTCGACAGCCTGCTGGACAAAACCCTGCACCCAGACACCACGCCGGAGCAGCGTGCCGATCTTTATCAACAGGCTGAAGCGGTGTTGGATGTGGATCAACCGCAAGCCAATGTATACCACTACGTGAGCGCCCGCTTGGTGAAACCATATGTGGCCGGCTATTCTGTCAAAGATCCGATGGACAACTGGCAGATCAAAAACCTGTCGGTGCTGAAACACTAAATCGGCTCATCAGCCTGTTGCCGCCGTGGGTGGCAACAGGCTTTTTATGTTTCAGGCAGCTGCGTAGGTCGGATTCTTGAATCCTACTGCCACTACATCAAGATTGTATTGAAATAAAGCGGATCCATAGGATGTTGAGTATTTTCATTTTACGTTATTTTTGAAAATGGATTTCAGGCAGCCTAAACCGTATTTTATCTGCGCAAAAACTTCGTTTTAGCTGCGCAGAAACTTCGTTTTCGCAACACCAGCCCACAAGGCATCCATTATGTTAAAACTGATTTTCCGCCGCTTGCTCGAAGCCATTCCCACCCTGCTGGTGCTGATTACCGTGTCGTTTTTTATGATGCGGCTGGCACCGGGCAGCCCGTTTACCGGCGAGCGCAACCTGCCGCCGGCGGTGATGGCCAATATCGAAGCCAAATACGGCCTCAACGACCCCATCGGCGTGCAATATCTAAATTATTTAAAGCAATTGGCGCACGGCGACTTTGGCCCTTCGTTTAAATACAAAGATTACAGCGTAAATGAATTGCTGGCGCAATCGCTGCCGGTATCGCTGGAAATCGGCCTATATGCCTTTGTAATTGCATTGCTGCTGGGGGTTACCCTCGGCATCATTGCCGCCTTGAAGCAAAATTCCTGGCTCGACTATATATTAATGGGCTTTGCCATGATTGGTGTGGTGATACCCAGCTTTGTTCAGGCGCCGCTGTTGGTGCTGATTTTCGCCATCACCCTTCAATGGCTGCCTGCGGGCGGCTGGAACGGCGGTGCGGCCATCAATATGGTGCTGCCGGTAACCGCATTGGCGCTGGCCTACACCGCCAGCATTGCGCGGATTATGCGCAGCTCCATGATTGAAGTGCTGAACAGCCCGTTTATCCGCACCGCCAAGGCCAAGGGCTTGTCGATGCGCTACATCGTGCTCAAACACGCCTTGCGCCCGGCCATGCTGCCGGTGGTGTCTTACCTAGGCCCCGCGTTTGTGGGCATCATCACTGGCTCGATTGTGATTGAAACCATTTTCGGCCTGCCCGGCATCGGCCAATTGTTTGTGAACGGTGCGCTTAACCGCGACTATGGCATGGTGCTCAGCCTCACCATTTTGGTAGGGGTGCTCACCATTGCCTTTAATGCGGTGGTGGATATTCTGTATGCGGTGATTGATCCGAAAATCCGCTATTAACCCCCCGATTGAGCAGCATAGGCTGCCTGAAAAACCAATAAATACGGTAGGTCGGATTCTTGAATCCGACACTTGTTCGCCGAGCAAGGCACCCCCATCACTTTGGCCAATGGCCAAACGTCGGATTCAAGAATCCGACCTACGGCTTCAGGCAGCCTGAGCACCAAAACAACAACCACTTTATAAAAGAACACAAACCATGATGATCAGTAAAAAACAGGCCAACGCGCTTGCCCAAATGGCAGACGAGGCCGAAATCAAGGGGCGCAGCCTGTGGCAAGACGCTTGGCGGCGTTTCCGCCATAATAGGGCGGCACTGGTGAGCGGCGTGGTATTGCTGCTGATTGGTGCTTTTGTGCTGTTAACACCGTTGTTTGCACCGTTTGGCTATGCCGAAACCGACTGGGGCAATATGCAGTCGCCACCCTCTTTCGCCAACCAACATTACTTCGGCACCGATTCGCTCGGGCGCGATTTATTGGTGCGCACCGCCGTGGGCGGGCGTATTTCGCTGATGGTGGGACTGGCCGGTGCGCTGGTGGCGGTGCTGTTCGGCACGATATACGGCGCGGTATCCGGCTATGTGGGCGGCAAAACGGATATGCTGATGATGCGCTTTCTGGAAATCCTCAATGCGTTTCCGTTTATGTTTTTTGTGATTTTACTGGTGACCTTCTTTGGCCGCAATCTGGTGTTTATTTTTGTGGCCATCGGCTTAGTGTCGTGGTTGGATGTGGCGCGGATTGTGCGCGGGCAAACGCTCAGCCTCAAGCGCAAGGAGTTTATTGAAGCCGCACAAGTGGGCGGTGTATCCGGGCGCAATATTGTGCTGCGCCACATTGTGCCCAATGTGTTGGGCGTGGTGGTGGTGTATGCCTCGTTGTTGGTGCCATCGATGATTTTGTTTGAATCGTTTTTGAGCTTTTTGGGCTTGGGCGTACAAGAACCGATGACAAGCTGGGGCGCTTTGCTGCAAGACGGCGCGCAAACCATGCAGGTAGCCCCGTGGCAATTGCTGGTGCCCTCGGTGTTTCTGGTGGTTACCCTGTTTTGTTTTAACTTTATCGGCGACGGTCTGCGCGATGCGCTGGACCCGAAAGACCGCTAGGAGCCCGCCATGAGTTTGCTGCAAGTACGCGATTTACGCGTAACCTTTGCCACTGAAGACGGCGATGTTACCGCCGTAAACGACCTAAACTTCGATTTACACCAAGGCGAAACCTTGGGCATTGTGGGCGAATCCGGATCCGGTAAATCGCAAACCGCGTTTGCCTTAATGGGCTTGCTGGCCAAAAACGGCCGCACCCAAGGCTCGGTGCTGTTTGAAGGCAAAGAAATCTTGGGGCTGCCTGAAAAACACCTCAACCGCATCCGCGCCGAAGAAATCGCCATGATTTTTCAAGACCCGATGACTTCGCTCAACCCCTATATGCGCGTGGGCGACCAGCTGGCCGAAGTGCTGCGCCTGCACAAAGGCATGAGCAAAGACGCCGCCTGGGCCGAATCGGTGCGTATGCTCGAAGCGGTGAAAATTCCCGAGGCCAAAAACCGCATCGGCATGTATCCGCACGAGTTTTCCGGCGGCATGCGCCAGCGCGTGATGGTGGCCATGGCCTTGCTGTGCCGCCCCAAACTGCTGATTGCCGACGAGCCCACCACCGCGCTGGACGTTACCGTACAAGCGCAAATCATGGCTTTGCTGAATGAGCTGAAGCGCGATTTCAACACCACCATCATCATGATTACCCACGATTTGGGCGTGGTGGCCGGCATTTGCGACCACGTGCTGGTGATGTATGCCGGGCGCACCATGGAATACGGCGCGGTAAACGATATTTTCTACCGCCCCAGCCATCCCTACAGCATCGGCCTGTTGGGCGCCGTGCCGCGCTTAGACGACGAAGCCGAAGAGCTCACCACCATTGCCGGCAATCCGCCCAATTTGTCGCGCCTGCCGCCGGGCTGCCCTTTCCAGCAACGCTGCCTGCACGTAAGCGACATCTGCCGCCACACCG
The DNA here is from genome assembly GCF_016894345.1 of Paralysiella testudinis. GTDB lineage: Bacteria > Pseudomonadota > Gammaproteobacteria > Burkholderiales > Neisseriaceae > Paralysiella > Paralysiella testudinis. The sequence continues at coordinate 640,617 of NZ_CP069798.1, read as the reverse complement.
CGCCGCCGCTGCAACAGCTGGCTGACCAGCGTCAACGCGCCTGCCATTGGCTGCCTGAAGGCGGCCTGCCCCTTACCCACACCACAGGAGCACGCCCATGACCTCGCCCTTACTCAGCGTGCGCGATATTCAAGTAACCTTCGACATCCGCCAGAAAAGCGATTGGTTTTGGCAAAAACCGGCCACCCTCAAAGCTGTAAACGGCGTTTCTTTCGAGCTGGCCGCCGGTGAAACCTTGGGCATTGTGGGCGAATCCGGCTGCGGCAAATCCACCTTGGCGCGCGCCATCATCGGCTTGGTGAAGGCGCGTGCCGGCAGCATCGTGTTTGAAGGCGACGAACTATTGGGCTTAAGCGCCAAAGCCATGCGCCTGAAACGCAAAGACATCCAAATGATTTTTCAAGACCCGCTGGCCTCACTCAACCCACGCATGACCGTGGGCGACATCATTGCCGAGCCGCTGCAAACCTACTACCCCGCGCTGAAAAAAGCCGACATCCAAGCACGGGTAAAAGCCATTATGGCCAAAGTGGGGCTGCTGCCCAACCAGATTAACCGCTACCCGCACGAGTTTTCCGGCGGCCAGTGCCAGCGCATCGGCATCGCCCGCGCGCTGATTCTGGAGCCCAAGCTGATTATTTGCGACGAGCCGGTGAGCGCGCTGGATGTATCGATTCAAGCGCAAGTGATCAACCTGCTTAAACAAATTCAAAAAGAAATGGGCTTGGCGCTGATCTTCATCGCCCATGATTTATCGGTGGTGAAACACATTGCCGACCGCGTATTGGTGATGTATTTGGGCAACGCCGTGGAGCTGGGCACCGACAAAGCCGTCTACAGCAGCCCCACGCACCCTTACACCCAAGCGCTGATGTCGGCCGTGCCGCTGCCCGACCCCGATGCCGAGCGCAGCAAAACCATCCAGCTCTTGCCCGGCGACTTACCCAGCCCCATCAACCCGCCTTCTGGCTGCGTATTCCGCACCCGCTGCCCGATTGCCGACGCTGCCTGCGCCGACACCAAGCCGCTGCTGGCCGGCACCGCCCACCACCAAACCGCCTGCCTGAAAAACAGCGTGGCGGCAGTGTGAGTTTGTCGCGGCGCTTTCACTAGAAAACAACGCCATTTCAGGCAGCCTTGAAGGCTGCCTGAATTTTTTTTACCGCCATACCCTTTACACTGGCTTTTGTTCTGTGTCAGGCTATGACCGTTTCCCATCACCGCCGCACCGGGCCATGGCCATGAATTCCTCCACCAAATTTTATTCGCTGTTTGGCAGCGTGTTTTTTCTGTTTGCCGGCTACGGCCTGTTTTTGAATTCCGCCGGGGTGAAGCTGGCGCAAATGGGGGTGAACAACATTGCCATCGGTGCGCTGAACGCAGCCTTTTTTGTGGGCGCGGCTTTAAGCGCGGTGGTGGCGCACCGCATTGTGTCGCGCGTAGGGCACATCCGCAGCTTCAGTGTGTTCGGTGCGGTGTTTGCCATGGCCGCCTTGGGCCATATGATGATGGAAAACCTGTGGCTGTGGGCGGCGCTGCGTATTTTGCTGGGCTTTTGCTATTTCAGTATTCTGATGGTGGTGGAAAGCTGGTTTACCGAGCGCAGCCTGCCGCGCAAACGCGCCAAGGTATTGGCCATCTACAATGTGGTGTATTACGTGGCGTTTACCGCCGGTATCGCCCTGCTCAGCCTTAAGCTCTCCAGCAGCAATATTTTCACCTTGGCGGCCATTTTGGTGATGGCGGCGATGCTGCCGGTGGGGCTGACCAAAATCGCCGAACCGGCCTTGCCGCCGCGCCAGCGCATCAGCCTGCCGCATCTACTGGCGATTGCGCCGCTGGCATTGGTGGGCAGCTTTTTGGCGGGGATTATGGTGAACGGCTTTTTCACCATGTCGTCGGTGTTTTTGCTGCAACAAGGGTTTAATTTGCAGCAGATTTCACTGTATTTGATGCTGGCGATGTTGGGCGGCTTTGTGGTGCAGTTTCCGGTAGCGCGTTTATCCAACCGCTACGGGCGGCGCAATATTATTTTACTGTGGGCGGTGCTGGCCGCAGCGGCTTCGCTGGCGGTATTGCTGGCGATGTGGTTTTGGCCCGGCTCGCCACTGCCGCATTACCTCACTGCCTTTGTGTTCGGCTGCAGCCTGTTTACCCTGTATTCGCTGAGCTTAGCGCGCGCCAACGATGTGCTGCCCAACAATATGAACACGGTGGAAATCAGCCGCAGCCTGCTGTTTTGCTACGGCATGGGCTCGCTGGCGGCACCCTTGCTCTTGGGCGTGGCCATGGAGCAGGCGCGCCACTACGGCTTTTACGGTGTGTATTTGGTGTGCGCCTTGCTGTTGGCAGGCTTTGCCTGGCGGCAAAAACCAGTGCCGCAAGCCGAACGCAGCGTGTTTGTGGGCATGCCCGGCGACAGCGGCGCGGTGATTGCCGACCTAGATCCGCGCAACGAAGCCGCCCACGAGCCGTTTGATGCCGCCGCCGCGCAAGCGCATGTGGATACCGCCAATCAAGACACCCCAAATCCGGAGCAAGACAAAGCCGACACACCACCGGCTGCCTGAAATCTGTATTTTTACCGAAAGGATGCGATGATGTTGCGTGCTTGGCTTTTTCTGGGCGCACTGCTGGGTGCGGCCGCCGGCGGCTATGTGCCGCTGCTGTGGGGCGGCAGTTTATGGTCGCTGAGCAGTGTATTATTGAGCGTGGCGGGCGGCTTGGCCGGTATCTGGCTGGGCTTTAAAATCGATGCCGCCATGGAAGATTGAAAATCAAGGAAACCATCATGTCTGAGCTGGAAAAACAATACCGCGTCAAAGCCGGCGCGCGCCTGAAACTGGCCGATTATGATCCGGCCGACAAAAGCCAAACCGCCAATGACAAGGCCGCGCGCAATGCGCAAGTGGCGGCACTGGCACCGCAACTGGACGCCCTGCAAGACTTGCTCTATGCCGAAGGCAAGCGCAAAGTGCTGGTGGTGCTGCAAGGCATGGACACTTCGGGCAAAGACGGCACCATCCGCAAAGTATTCCAAAATGTGGACCCGCTGGGCGTGCGCGTGCAGGCTTTTAAAGCGCCCACCGAAACCGAGCTGGCGCACGATTATTTATGGCGCATCCACCAAGTGGTGCCGCGCAACGGCGAATTGGTGATTTTTAACCGCAGCCACTACGAAGACGTGCTGGTAACGCGCGTAAAAGGCTGGATAGACCAAGCCGAAACCGAACGCCGTATTGGCCACATCAACGATTTTGAACGCCTGCTGAGCGAAACCGGCACCACCATCATTAAATTTTTTCTGCACATATCCAAAGACGAGCAGCGCAAGCGCCTGCAAGAGCGCATCGACAATGCCGATAAAAATTGGAAATTCAACCCCGGTGATTTGGAAGACCGCAAATTGTGGGATGCGTTTCAAGCGCAATACGAAAGCGTGATTGCCGCCACCAGCAGCGTGGCGGCACCGTGGTATATCATCCCCGCCGATTCCAAATCCAGCCGCAACCAGTTAATTTTGGAAATCCTCATCAATCGCCTCAGTGCCTTGGGCATGCAGTATCCGCAAGTGGATACCCGCGATTGGCCGAAAACGGTGGAATAGCCAGCGAGTAAGGTAACCCATGCACGAAACAATGCTGCTGATTCGCTGTAGATCAGATTAAATCAAACCGCGAGCGTGGCTTACGCCACACACCCTTGTATGATTTGAGATTCACGGTCTTGGTGTTCGTTTTTCTTTTATCTAAACCAGGGTCTGTTCACATTTCATCGCGTGGCCCTATTTTGGCTTAAAAGCCCGCTTTCTGCGTTGAAAATGCGCGCAAGGTGTTCAACCTTGCTGTGCTTTTCGCCTTGAACGCAGACTTTTCTGCTCAAAATCCGGTGCACGGCTAAAATGTGAACAGACCCTAAAGCAAAGAAAATAAATCATACAAGGCGGCGAGCCGCAGGCAGTACAAGTACTACGGCAAAGCAAGGTAAGCCAACGCTGTAGGACTATTGATACCAATTCTAAAAAATAACCTTAAATTAAAATACGCAAAATACGGCATAGGATGCGCCTTGGCGCATCCTATGCATCAATTGATATGGATGAATTTTAAAATGGTTTATTTTTTAGAGTTGGTATAATCAAGCAGGCCACCACATCCTCTCAGCGCTCTCAGCGATTAACGCAAGGGCATAGACAGCTTCATGCCGGCACCAAAGCCATGGTCGTGTTGGTGGTTTTGGCTATCAACATACCAAAGCTGAGAGCCTAAATTAAGGCCGTTTTTAAAGGTTTTTTCCCAGCCCAGCGCCACACCGTTCAAAGTGTCGTTGTGCGAATACCGCTCGTTATTGCGCTGATTGGTCGGATTCACTTTGGCATGCATCACATGACCGCTAAAGGTTTGCTGATCAGGCGTGGTAACCGCCAAACGGGCAGAAATGTTTTGTGCATCACCACCCAAGGCATAACCCAGCGGCAAGCCTTGTTGATAATAACCATCGCGGTAGAGATGGTGGCCATATATAATTCCGGTATCCTTAAATTCAACACGGGTATCGGCACCCTCCAATGACCAATTGATGGTATTTGCATTCCAAGCATGTGCCCCGCGAATGCCGAAAAGATAGGCTTTTTTAGAGGGGAAATACCCGGCCTCATCCTCGCCCACCATCTGTGCATACAGATTTACCGGTACATCTACCAGCGGCTGGAGCTTTAACTGAATATCCAAGCCGGCAATTTGGTTACCAGGCTCATTGCTTTTATCGGCCGATTCTTCGTTTTCACCTTTGCCAAGAAAAGCCTTGCCAAATGATTTCAGGCTCTGCGGCCGATTCTCACCACCCCACTGAAAAACACGGTGCGCGCCCAGTTGTAAATAATCAGTGGGCATCAAATCAACACGCATGCCAATCAATTTAGTATTCGGAATAGCGTCATATTGACTTAATTGACCGGCAAAAACCTGATATTGCCAGCGCCCAAGCCAAGACAGCAGCGGGGTTTCAAAGGGTTTCTGTTCTGCGCGCTGCAAACTGAATGCCGTTACCGGGCGGGCGGCATCGCCCAAAATCAAACTGCCTTCTTGCCCCGGCCCCCAGTAACGCGGAATTTGGCCGAAGCTCAGCCACTGATTGCCGACTTTTGCGGCAGCATAAGAGTTAGCCGGCAGCCAATGGCTGGGCTTGCGCCCGCCATCACCACCCACCAAATTGGCTTGCAAGCGCACATCAAAATCCGGGTTTTGCCATTGCCCGGCCACAGAAGCACGCCGCTGGTCGTGTTCCGTTTGACCAAAGCCTGAAGTCATAGCGTTTAATTGGCTGCCTGCGTAGGCAGATATCTGTACCGGTGCCTTGATGTTTTGCAAGTGTTGCTGCACTCGGTTTAACACCATGCTATCGGTAGTATTGCTCGGTTTGGCATTATCTAAAGCGGCATCTATCTCTTCTTGGCTCAGCGGCCATACAGCCAAATTGATGCTGATTACCCCACGGCTATTCAGCCAATCCAAATCTTGGCGTAAGCCTCTATCGGGCAACAATAAACCGGCTGCCTGAATTAACTGACTATTGAGCAGCAACAAGCTGCCAAATAGCAAGAAAGGTTTTAAATTCATTTGCGTTTCCTATTTTACAGATACCCAGCATAGGACTGCCTATTTTCTATACGTCTGATTTCATTCGGATTGGTATTTTTTAGCATAGTTTTCATAGCTATAGTAATTTTGTGCTGTTCGCTCTATACCGTTCAAAATCACACCGTCAATACGCACCTTGCTGTTGGCAAAGCGGGTAATACAGGCTTCCAGCTCCGGTACCGCGGTTTGTCCGAAACGGGTGACCAGTAACACAACGCCGGCATATTGCCCCATTACCGCAGCATCGGTTACCGCCAGTACCGGCGGAGTATCCAACACAACATAGTCATAAGCTTCACCGGCCCATGCAAGCAATTCACCAATCCGACCATTCAGCAGTAATTCAGATGGGTTCTCCGGAGTTTTACCCGCGCTGATGAAATCCAAATTAGGAACAGAAGTATGCTGTATTGTGCCAGCATAATCAGCGTGGTTGTCTTGCAAAATTTCGGCTAAGCCGGTGCCCACCTCCGTTTCCATTAGATGGTGCATATAGCCTTTGCGCATATCGCCATCAATCAACAATACCTTTTTCTCCGATTGCGCCATCACCACCGCCAAATTAGCAGACACAAAGGATTTGCCCACGCCAGGTGTAGCACCAGAAATCATTACCACATTATTACGAGCATCCATCATGCTGAAATACAGGCTGGTACGCAGCGCACGAATGGCCTCAATAGCGGTGTCGGTAGGATCTTTTAAGGCCAATAAGACATTGGCGCGAGCATAGGTAGGTGCTTCCCTTTTTAGTTTTACCCACAGTTTATCGCGTTTGCGTTGCACCTCAGACAAGGGCACACTGGCCAATACATCCAAATCCAAAGCTTCAATCTCATCGGCAGAGTTAATGCCTCGATGCAGTAATGCTTTAACCAAATACCACCCTGCGGCCAATAGGCCGCCCACCACCGCCGATAATAAAACAATCATGCTTTTTTTCGGCTTAATGGGTTTGTCTGCGGTCATGGCTTGATCGATAACACGTACATTACCTTGAGAGCTGGCTTTAAGGATGCCCAGCTCTTGCTGTTTATTTAGCAGTTGCACATAAATCGCTTGGTTGATTTCCACATCGCGGGTTAAGCGGATGATTTCCTGCTGCGTTTGCGGCATGGCGGTGATTTGTTGGTTCAGGCGGGTTTTGGCCTGATTCAAGATGCTCAACTTATCCAGCAATGCTTTATATGCCGGATGTTCGCGGGTGTACAGCTCTGTCAACCCGGCCTCTTCGGTTTTTAAATCGGTAATCTGCATTTCAATTTTGGACAAACTATCCAATGCCCCTTTAGCCTCCACCGGAATATCCAAGGATCCGCTTTTGGCGCGGTAGGCATTCAATTTGTTTTCTGCCTGCTGCAAATCACCCTTTAAGCGGGGCAACTCTTCCGTGATAAAATTCAAGCCGTTGGCGGCCATTTGCACATCTTTATCGCGGTTTTGCTGAACATAATTATGGATGATGCTATTAAGAATAGTTTGAATTTTCTCTGGCTTTTCACCTGTATAGCTTAAGCCGATAATCGGACTATTCCGGCCGCGCGCAGCCGCAGACAAATTAAGCAGCATGTTGTCAATGGTGCTCAAAAATGATGACTTCTCCAAAGTGAAGCGCTGGCCTTCATCGGCCAACAGCTTTCGCACCAGTAAACGGCTGTCGGCATTGATTTCCAGCGCGGTACCTACTTTACCGGCCAACTCATCGCCATCCGGCGTCACCACGGTAAAATCGGTTTTATTCTGGGCGGTCAGCGTAAATGCTTTACCGTGCCATTGCGGCGAAACGGTAAATACGCTGATTTCTGCTACCGGATCAGCACTGTTGCCATGCCATAGCTTGCCCACCAACGGAAAATATTTTGGCGTAACCGTGATATCTAGCTTTAAATCCTCTACGGTTTTACCCAGCACCAAGCGCGAGCGGATTAACTCAACTTCAGGATCCGCAACCGATTGCTGTGCTGGTAATATATCCGTCAAATTACTCAAAATCTGATTTTTGTTGCTGGAAATTTCCAGCATGGCATCTGCACGGTAAATAGGGGTTGCCGTAACCGCATATAAGCCACCCACCAATACCCCGGCCGCAATCGCCGCACCAATCTGGTATTTATGAAAAAATAAGGTACTGAGCAATCGGCTTAAGTCGATTTCATCATCGGTATTTTGTGCTGAGTGGTTTTTGTTGGTGTTGGTTTGAGGAGCCATATTGTGGTCTATATTTGCTTTATATAAATTTTAGAAGCGGTATTAAGGCACATCTACCAACATTGAGGTGACAGGATGCCGATACTTACCTTTAATTTTATGATTTAGAATCTGGTATTTAAATCATGATAGGTTATGCTTTAATTTTTCTGACCATAAATCAGCAGCTTTTGCCATTTGCTGATAAACATGCAGGAACATTTCCGTGCTTTGCCGATACGGGTCGGCAATTTCTTTTTGACCATGCGGAAGCCACTGGCCAAAAAGCATCGTTTTACTGCGTGCAGCGGGCAATAGTTGGCAAACCATGTCTACATGGCCTTGCTCCATCACCAATATCAAATCATATTGCTGACATATTTCGACATCCAGCTGACGCGCTTGATGGCCTGCCAAACTGAGCTGATGCTGAGCCGCAACGGTATTTGCAGCAGCATCGGCCGGGTTGCCTACCAAAGCACTCAGGCCGGCAGAATCCACTGTATGTTCAGGCAGCCTCTGGCGCAACAAACGCTCTGCTGTGGGCGAGCGGCAAATATTGCCGATACAAACCACCAAAATCCGGTTAAACATAGACCAACCTCTATTCTACAAATCCGATTTCATCTATCTTGATTCAAAATACACAAGCAAGCCAAATCAAGCCTGCTTGAAATACTTACTATTACTAAATTAAATTTAAGCAAAATCCTGTTTCAGCCAGCTTGGGATATGGCAAACAATACACTTAAATATTATTTAAGTGTATTGTTTAACAAAATGGCAGTAGTCAATGACGGCATAATTTGTGACAATACACGGTTCCAACGTACCACCGGCGCCGCAGTTACATAGACCACATCATCCGGTTTTAGGGCAAATTGTGTTCCCCAAGCATAGGCGGTGGCATCGCTTAAATTTAATTGATAGATATGAATGGGTTTACCTTCTGTTTGTAAGGGCTGGTTGCGAATCACAAACACACCGGTAGCATTGGCCAAGTTTTGATTCATGCCTTCAGCCTTACCCAGCGCTTCGGTTAAGTTCAAACCATTGTTGCCCATGGTTAAGACCGACTGCTTACCCACCTCTCCCATAACATAAACCTGTGCGTCTTCGCGCGGCGGTACATACACAATATCGCCACCGCCCAGCAAGCGGTTTTGTGCAGTATCCCCTCTGCGCACAATGTCTTGCAACGAAATCGTTTGCTCTTTGCCGTTACGGGTCCATTTAATCCGATTGGTATCCGCCTGCTCGGTAAAACCGCCCGCCAAGCCAATTGCATCCAGCAATGACATCGGCACATTGGTTACCGACAGCTGGCCGCTTTGCTTCACCGCACCGGTAACGGTAACGTTTTGTGAACGAAATTCGGCGATATTAACATCCAATTGCGGCTGCTTCAGGTAGCGTGCCAAGCGTGCGGTAAGCAACGTTTGTACTTCAGGCAAGGTTTTGCCTTTCACATAAATTTTGCCCACTAAGGGATAAAACAAATAACCGGATTCGTCCACCCAAGTACCTGAGCTGACTTGCTTGCCTTGGGTGTTATTGGCTTCCGTTACCACATTGAGCTGTGGGTGATTCCACACTCGGATATTCAATACATCACCACTGCCGATTCGGTAGCGGTATGGCTGTTGTGCCGATGTAGATCTATATTTATCCATGTAAGCAGGCTGCTGCTGCAGTTGTGCCAATAAAATGGGAGTGATGGGGAAAACTGTGGCCATGGCGTTGATATCTGCAGACCTAGTGGCCGGGACTCTTATTTCTTTGCCACCCACCGTAAGGTTGCTGCCGGGAACCACTGAACAACCCACCAATACCATCATCGCAGCCAGCGTGACCATACCCAGTTTTATATTCACTGCAAACCTTTCAAATCAAAATTTGGATAAAACGTGAAATTATACCATTAGTTAGCTTATTCTATTTCTATTCGTTTAGCGGCTGCCCGCTCGCCATTTTTTGTTGCTGCCACACCAAATCGCAAATATTGTCTTTGGGCTTAAAGGCAGCAGGGGCTTGTAATAATAAGTGGCGCACTGTTGGTTGATCATTGTTGTTGCAGGCTTCGTCTAGCGCTGCCAACAAAGTTTCCAGCTGCGGCCAAGGCAGAAATATTTCTTGTGCCGTCATAATGCGGCTATGGCTGGTACCGCACACCTGTTCACCCACCAATAGCTCTTCATATAGTTTTTCACCAGGGCGTAAACCACTGATTTTAATCTCAATATCACCCTTAGGGTTGTTTTCATTTTTGAGCGTTAAGCCGCTTAAATGCACCATTTGTTGTGCCAAGTCGATTATTTTAACCGGCTCCCCCATGTCCAGCACAAACACATCGCCACCCTTGCCCATTGCTCCGGCTTGAATCACCAGCTGCGCCGCCTCGGGAATGGTCATAAAAAACCGGGTAATTTCCGGATGGGTTAAGGTAACCGGCCCCCCGGCAAGGATTTGCTTTTCAAACACCGGCACCACTGAACCGGATGAGCCCAAAACGTTGCCAAAACGCACCATGCAGAAACAAGTGGCCTGATTAGGCATAGCAGCCAGTGCTTGTAATACCAATTCGGCCAAACGCTTTGAAGCCCCCATGGTATTGGTGGGACGTACCGCTTTATCGGTGGAAATCAATACAAAATTTTGTACCCCGGCAGCAATCGCCGCTTGAGCACAATGCAAGGTACCGTATACATTATTGCGTATGCCTTCCACCACATTAAATTCAACCATCGGCACATGCTTGTATGCGGCCGCATGATAAATGGTGGCCACTTCGTATGTTTGCATCACTGCCTGCAGCCGTGCTTGATCCTGAACCGAGCCCAATAACGGGAGCAGCTCAATATCCAAGCCGTGAAGCTGCTTATATTCATTTAACTCTTTATCAATGCTGTACAGATTGAACTCAGACAATTCAAACATAACCAGCTTTTTGGGGCGATGTTGCATAATCTGACGACATAGCTCCGCCCCAATGGAACCACCGGCACCGGTTACCATTACCACCTTATCGGCAATATTCGCCGCCATCAGCTCAGCCATCGGTTCCACCGGCGTGCGCCCAAGCAAATCGAAAACCGAAACTTTTTTCAGCGAACTTACGCTAACTTTGCCATCCAGCAAATCTTTCATGCCTGGGATCGTTAACACTTCGCAAGCATAAATTTCCAAATGGCGGATAATCTGTTTACGCCGCTCTACCCGAATACTAGGCATCGCCAATAAGATTTTTTTTACATCATGGCGCTCAATCAATTTTTGCAAATCTTGCGGTGAAAAAACTCCGATATTGCGGATAACACTGCGATGCAATTTGGGATCGTCATCCACAAAAGCGATAGGGTAATACTCATTGAGCTGAGACAAAGCCTCTTGTAACTGGCGCCCCGAATCGCCCGCACCATAAATAATTACGGGCACTGCATGGCGCCGATCAGAACCTTGCAGCCAAGCACGAATGGAGAGCCGCGATCCGGTAAGCAATATTAATAGCAGCAAAAAATACAATATTGGTATGGTGCGCGGCAAATCAATGCGCAAAAAATAGGCGGTTAAAATTAAAATCAACACCGAAATAATGCTGCCCACAAGTGCCGTGCTGAGCACTTTACTGCCCAAAAAACGAATCACAGCACGATACAAACCCAAGCGGATAAAGCATGTGATCGTAACCACCGTGGTAATCGCCCAAAGCACCCAATACTCTTTTTTAGCAACTTCATGGATGAAGTCCCAACGAATAGCGATGCTAAACCAAAATGCAAACAAAATAATTAAAAAATCATGTGTTAGCAAAATGGTTTTTTTTGTATTGCGCGGTAAACTTAATAGAGCAGTGATTAGGTTCATTTAACGGGATACTATTTTCTTTAAGGTAGCCAAAATAATTTTAATATCTTCAGCAAGGGAAATATGCTCAATATACTGAAGATAATATCTTGCTTTCAAAGGCATAATTACATTAACATAAGCTTGATGCGGATTTTCATATTGCATCAAAATATCGTTTTCATCCACCATTTCGATGGCGGCACGGTCAGTAATACCCGGACGTACCGATAATATTTTTTGCCGTTGTTCCGTAGGATATAGATTCATAAACTCAGGTACTTCTGGCCGGGGTCCTACCAAGCTCATATTGCCCACCACCACATCAATAAGTTGGGGCAACTCGTCTAGCTTGTATTTACGGATAAAGCGGCCGCTTGGTGTGATTCGGCTATCGGCTCCCACGGTAAGACGGCTCACTTTTTCGGTATCCAGATACATACTGCGGAATTTATGAATCGAAAAAAGACGGCCATTTTTCCCAACCCGATGTTGCCGGAAAAAGACAGGACCGGCCGAATCGCGCTTAATCCATATGGCAAGCACCATAAACACAGGTAATAAAACCAGTAGACCAATACTTGAGGCCGTAATATCAAACAACCGCTTCCAGAATAAAGTCATGATGCGGCCTATCACAGTAACGCATGTATGGTTTCAATGACATATTGTTGATCATTATCTGTCATAATAGTATACAGCGGAATAGACACCACATTCTGAAACAAAGAATCAGCATGGGGGAAAGAAGATGATTGCAGTTGATAGTTATCCCGCCATACCGGCTGCCTGTGTAGAGGAATAAAATGAACAGAACAGCCAATTTGTTGTTCTGCCATTTTGATAATAAATTCATCACGCGACACCGTAGCATTATCGGTTAAGCGTATTGGATATAAATGCCATGCATGATGATTGATATTATCCGGCATCGGCGGCAACGCTAAAGGCAAATTGGCTAGGCCCGCATTATAGCGCGCTGCCATCAAACAGCGCTTCTCATGAAAACGGTTGATTTTCTTTAGCTGGTGCAAACCGATAGCAGCACTGATATCCGGCATATTGTATTTAAAGCCCGGCTCAATCACTTCATAATACCAAGCCGGTGTTTTAGATTGGTAGCGATCAAAAGCATCGCGGCTGATACCATGCAAACGCATAATTTTGCAACGCTCGATAATGGCCGGATGGCGTGATACCAACATCCCTCCCTCTGCCGTGGTCATGGTTTTATTGGCATAAAAGCTGAATACGGTAACATCTGTATCCAGCGTACCAATAAGTTTATCTTGATAGCGAGATGGAAAAGCATGTGCTGCATCTTCTACTATTTTCAAATCATGCTGTTTGGCAATGGCAATAATACGTTGCATATCGCAAGCAAGACCGGCAAAGTGCACCACCATAATGGCGCGGGTTTTATCGGTAATTGCCGCTTCAACAGCTGCAGGGTCAATATTATAAGTAGCTGGATCAATATCCACAAAAACCGGATGTGCGCCCAAATAGCGCACCACTTCTGCAGTAGCAGTAAATGTATAAGTGGGCACAATCACTTCATCCCCTGCTTTAATACCCAATGCCTCTAAAGCCAAGTGTAAACCGGAAGTGGCGGAATTTACCGCCAATGCTTGCACCTCGCCACCCAGGTAGTCGGCAAAATCAGCCTCAAAGCGCTTGGCCTTTGGGCCCGTTGTCACCCAGCCTGAACGCAGGCTGTCGACTACTTCTGCAATTTCTTCTTCGCCAATTTCAGGTAACGCAAAAGGAAGGAATGGGCGATTCATTTTTTCATTACCTCTAAAAATTGATTAGCCAACACTGTATAAGTTTGGTTTTTTAGAATAAATTCCCGACCACGTTGACCCATCGCCAATCTTTCTTCTTTAGAAAGCTTGGCTAATACAATAATACCATCTGCAATAGCTTGCGGATTCCCCGGCTCAACCGTAATACCACACTGCTCATCACCCACCGGATCATTACCCGCTTTGATCGCACAAAGAATAGGCTTGGTTGCCATCATATAATCCATAAGTTTGTTGGGGCTAACCCCAAATCGATACAATGGTGAATGTTGCGCTGCAATGTACGCAAGATCAAAATATTTCAATAAATCTGGAATTTGTGATTTAGGGATTGAATCAAAAAAATGAACATTATTTATCTGCAAATATTGTGTTTTTTCTTGTAAATTTTTCTTTTCCAAACCAGATCCAACTAACACAAAAACCACACCTTGCTTTTCTAACAATTTAGCAGCTTCTATGAAATGTTCTAAAGCATTGGATGTTCCATGCGATCCCGCATAACCAACAATCAATTTACCAAGAGATTGCTGCTCTAGTAAAAAATCATTCAATCGTGAGTTAGGCAGTGCTTGAGTATTTTCAGGCAGCCAGTCTTCTTCAACAACTCCATTGGGAATAATATATAATTTATTTAAGTCTAAACCGTGTTCTTTCATATGTTCATGCACCTTAGGCAGCATAGAAACAACCTCATCAGCATGTTTATAGGCGTAATTTTCAGCTGCTTGGCACAACATAATAAATGGATGCTTGGGCGACATACCGCCTAACTCAATAGGAGATAGCGGCCATAAATCATGCACCTCAAAGATTAATTTCGCCTTAGCTTTTTTAGCAAAATGATGAGCTACCCAAATATCCATAGGGTAAGTACTTGAAGCAATAACCACATCTGGCTTAGCCGTTTCTAACAGATTACTCGTATCTCGCCATAAACCCCATAAAAAAGTAAAAATATTCTTCAACCTGCCAATGCCATTACCATCATACTCAGGCGCTGGATACCAAACATAATCAATTCCATCAATATGCTCAATTGTTTTGCGATTAATTTGCTCACCATTAATCGAGGGCTGTTTGGTGCGAATATGGGAGAAAGCCGCCGCGGCCATGGTAACCCTATGTCCCATTTGCTGCCAAGCTTTTGCCATATAATATGGACGATACTCCATCCCGTACTTAGGAGAACCTGCATAATGATTGATATACAGTATATTCATAATTTTAAATATCTTGATTTCTAATAAATTTTGCCGGATTACCTGCATGAATTGCGTTATCCGCTACAGACTTTGTAACCACCGAACCGATACCAATTAAGGCATTTTCACCAATAGATAGTTTTTGAATGATACAAGCATTAGGACCAACCCAAGCATTTCGCCCAATATGAACCCCCCCACTGAGCTCTGCACAAGCAATAACGAATGCACCTTCTTCGATAATACAGTTATGTGCAATATGCACTAAATTATCCACTTTGACATAGTTTTTAATAATGGTATTTGATAAAACACCTCTGACAACACAAGTGTTCGATCCTATTTCCACATTTTCACCAATCTCTACGCCACCCAAATGAGGAAAGCGAATAGGCAATCCTTCCTCTCCCATTCGCTCAAAACCAAAACCATCGCCTCCAATAGATGAATTGGCTCTAATCCTCGAGTTTTTGCCTATAGACGTACCACTATAAATCACAACGTTATGCTCTAATATAACGTCTTCTGCAATTTTACAGCCTCGCTCTATCAGCACATTTGAACCCATGATCACCGATGGGTGAATTTGTGATTCAAAATCAAAATGAGAAAAACCAATATGCTTTTCTAAAAAATCCAAAACTCGAATAAAATTCAAACGTGGATTGTCAGTATAGATATAACAAGTTTTTTTTTGCATCGGCATTTTAGGTTTTTCCGAGACTAAAATAGCACAATTCACCTCAATATTTTGAATCGATTTTGCAAACGAAAAACTGCCTTCAGTAATTTGATTTAGCGCTGCAACGTTCGTGATTTCAAAATCATTAAAATCATCAAACAATATTTGATTGGCAATTAAAATTTCTTTTAAAGATATCGATTTTTTTAGCTTATAACCCATCGTATCACCTCGAAGCTTTCCGCATATTCCGCACCAATTTGCACACCACGCGTTTTTGCTAAAGAGAAAATAAACTCTTCTGACATATAATCACGTCCATTTTGCGATTTATAGCACTGAAGTGCAGCAACTTTTTTTGCTACATGATGCTTACTCAATTTAATAAATGAAGTTGTATCAAATGAAAGATTATTCCAAATCAACTCGTAGCCCAAAATAGTCGTTCCCTTAAAAGCTCTTAAACCTTCTTGGGCAACAGTTGTATGATCTTGATGAATATCTTTTAATGAAGGCATCAGCACGAGATCAAATTTTTTAGTTCTTTTAATGTGTATTAAATTTTCCAAAATTTCTTGGCGTGCATAGTTTAATTTACGCACCTCATAATTAAGTACAATCAAATGGTCAGACGGGATACCTAGTGCCTGCGTAGCCTCTCGAACCTCAGTTTTTAAAATATCTTTAGGCATGCCATCAGGTACAGATTCTTCTGCTGTAGAAAATGCCACATAGGTAACATCAGCGCCTAATTCTAAAAATTTAGCAATTGCACCACCTGCGCCTAATTCCCCGTCATCTGTATGCGGGGCTAGAACTAAAATATTTTTAAAGTCATTCATAAATTTATTTGTATGTTATATCGATAAAAATCTTATCATTGCTACTAATGGTATTTCTATGAGAATCACGCCAATTATTCTGTACCTATAAAAATATTTAACTCTTCTCTTGCCAGTTGTGCTGAGTTAAATATTTTTACTAATGGAAATTGTGCAACCGCTTTAGGTTTGGGTATATAGTCATGGGTTAGTTTTATTTTGTGGAACTCTAAGTTTTTAACAAATACACAATTTGAGTAATAATCTAACATTTCATGGCAAACTGGCAAGTCTGAAATAATCATTGGTATACCATAAACCGCCATTTCACACATCATAACACCTTGAGCATCTAAACGAGTGGGCATGATAGCGTAGCGATAGCTATTGAGAAGTTCTGGAATATCTTTTTGATGTACAAAATCTGATATGTGGAAGATATTTTTAGGTTTAGGCAGATGTTGAAAATACTGCCCTTTACCATATATTGTAAAAGTATATTGAGGATTATTTTCAGCTAATGCAACAACCAAATCAATTCCATATTTGCTATTATCCAAAGGTCGTATCGTAATAAAATCTCCTTTTTTAGCACAATCGGCATTAAAATTTTGATTCACAAAAGCCTGGTTAATAGGATTATTGATGATATATATTTTATCAGTATTTATGCTGCCTAAACATTTAAGGGCATTATCTTTCATCCAATTACTTACAAATATTAATTTTAATTTATGCGAAAAATGATTAATCGACAATCGCATGATCTTTAGCTTAAAGTAATCATATAAATCTTGCGACCAGTTTTTAATAATGTTTTTCCGCTCCCACGGGTAAATTCTTGGATAGTAGTCATTGATCTTGAGTGCCTCATGCCCATGGAAAATAAAAGCCACCTTTCTAATGTATTTAAAAGATTGCCATAAAAATAGGATATGATTTCGAATATTTGGAGCATGTGAAACAACGCAGTCATATTGAGCCAAATCTCGAATATTTATAGAGTTTCTTTTTAAGACCTCTATCCCTTCAAACGTGTAGTTTTCTTCCGCGCTAAAACTCAATACATCTACAGATACCCCTAACTTTAGGTATTCTATATTTCGACTATGTACAAACCCCATGTTATAAATATTTTTGTGACTTGGGTAGGACTCTGTAATTACTAATAGTTTAGCCATGTACTTTCCCTAAAATCACATCAGCAATTTTCTTAGATGCCGTACCATCTCCATAAGGATTATGGGCGGCACTCATTCGAGCGTATAAAGTTGCATCATTAAGTAAGCTTGATGTATGTTTTACGATGTTTGCACTATCTGTTCCAACGAGAAGTACAGTGCCAGAATCAACAGCTTCAGGCCTCTCAGTATTAGCCCGCATAACTAAAACAGGCTTTCCCAAACTAGGTGCTTCCTCTTGTATCCCGCCAGAGTCGGTTAATATAATGTGAGATTTACTCATTAGGTAAACGAAATGATCATAACCTGTTGGCTCTATCAGGTAAATATTATTCTGTTTTGATAAGGCTTTATGGACGGGGTCCATAACATTGGGATTTAAATGTACGGGATAAACAAAGGCAATATCAGAGTATGTTTCAGCTAATTCTCTAATCGCTTTACATATATTTTCGAACCCAACACCAAAATTCTCTCTTCTGTGTCCTGTGATTAAAATCATATGACGATAATTATCTAAAAAACCATATTGCATTTGCATGATATTTTGATAAGCAGATTTTTCATTAATTGACTGCATAATTAATAGTGAGTCAATCACTGTATTTCCTGTTACAAAAATTTTATCCTCTGGAATACCTTCTTTTAGAAGATTTATTTTTGCTGTTATTGTAGGAGCAAAATGCAAATCTGCAAGACATCCAACAATTTTACGATTACCCTCTTCAGGCCACGGAGAGTAAAGGTTATTAGTTCTAAGTCCTGCTTCAATATGCCCAACTTTTACTTTGTGGTAGTAAGCAGCCAAAGTTGTAGCCATAGTAGTTGATGTATCCCCATGAACTAAAACTAAATCAGGTTTTAGTAAATTAAAAATCTCTTCTATTTTTTCTAAGATTGAGGTTGTTATTGATGTGAGGTTTTGATTTTTATGCATGATATTTAAATCAAAGTCAACATCTATATTAAAAAGCTTTAAAACTTGATCTAACATATCACGATGTTGCCCTGTTACACACACACTAAGCTCTATCTCGTTATACGACTTTAGTTCACGAATCAAAGCGGCCATCTTTATAGCCTCCGGCCTCGTACCAAAAACGATCATTATTTTCACTTCAACACCTCCTTAATGGAATAACATTTCATCTAATATATTTTTACTTCGGTAGGGTTGCGTGTCTCCCAAAAGATAATTTTTATATGGTAAGTATAAATTGATTTCATTGCTATTAGCATAGATAGAGTATCCATAATTTGTTGCTACATAAATAACCAATAATAAGATTAAGGCATATTTTGATGACAAATTGACCTTTCTAAATATAAGGATAAGCATTATTGGTTCACATATGCCAAACATGAGTAAATATCTAGAAACTGTTAATTGACTAATAAAAAATAATGCCGCAAGAGAAAAAGAAAATAAGCTCACTATCCAGCAAATATAAACATAAGAAGCTTTATTTTTAATTTCTTCTTTTAATATAAAATAGAATGCTGTAAATATAACTATTTTTTTTACCAACTGGAATGTTATGGTGATTCCACCAAATCTCAAATAGCCTAATATTTTAGAAGTGTAAAAATTACTACTTAATATATTAACAATAATTGAGTTGTTTATAGATAAAATAAAAACGAGTCCAATTATCAGGCAAATATAAAAAAATTTTATTGAGCGCCTGCCTTTTAATAGTGTTGGTATTAGTAGCGCAGGAAGTAATGAAGCATGAAAAAGGATCCCAATTAATATATAAAAATAAAACCACCTCACTCTATTGGCTACTAAATAAGTGCTAGCCACAAATAAAAAAGAGGTAGCAATAGCGAACCTAATTGAGCCCAAATCAAGATAAATCAGAAATGTAGAAAAATATAAACAGAAATAATAACCATAATTTATTTTCAGGTCATTAAGTAATCTTAAATTACGTAGAGCATAAAATTTTAGTAACATTGCCAATGATGTGGCTATAAAGAACATGTAAAATTCATTATTGGTAATGTATTTTATCCAGTAATTCATCCAAAAAAATAATAGCTCAACGTTTGGCTCTGGATAGTGAAGGTCAATTGAGTGGAAAAAATGATAGTATGAGTAGTAGTCACCTCTTGATATCGAAGCGGATATAGTAATTGTAATTACCACAAACAGCATGATTCGAATCAGCAGTTTAAATGAAGGACTTGGGTGACTCTGCTCTAAGAATCCACATATACAAACCAATAGTAAAGAAAAGTAATAATAGAGCATTATTTATATACATCCAAACAAGTGATGATGCGAGCCTTTATTTTTTTAGCAGGTATCCCGCCCCATATTTCCATAGGTGGGATATTCTTGGTGACAACTGCTCCTGCAGCAACAACCGATCCTTTGCCTATAGTAACGCCTCGCAAAACCACAACATTAGCACCAATCCAAACCTCATCTTCAATAATAGGGCAAGGCAGATTGAGGTCGGCAGACTGATTTAGTTCTTTTAAAATGGGTGAGTTAGGAGACATAGAAATAGCACTTATATCGTGTTCTGTTGGGCCAATCAAAACATTATAAGCAATCGAGCAATATTCCCCAATCTTTGCAGAAAAAATACATCCCGAGTTGACATAACTGCCTTTACCCATAGAGACATCTTTACCAATAACCGCATCTCCGATATAAGCGGCATATTTTATATCTGCCCACAAGGATACTTTTGCAGAGGAGTCTAACTTAACCCCTAAAAAAGATGCCCTCATAAATCCCAAAAAATAATAAGCTTTCTTTTTCAGAAGTTGTGTTATGTTGTAAATGATCATACGCTTTTCCTTTGTGTTTTAAATGATCTGGTAACAAGCGTAAACAGTATCATCAATAAAGACAGATCACCGAGAAGCCAAGATAGCGCAACCATTTTTAAATCATTTTGGAAAAGAGATAAAGATCCAAAGATAAAAATAATGCTTGCTGCTACTTTAAGTATATAAGCGCGTGTATTACTGGTAAATGATCCCATGGCTATATTCATACAACTTAATAAGTTAGTAGCATAAACCAAAATCCCCGCGCTCAAAAGTATTTGCATACTGGGTATCGCAAACTCTAATTCACCACCAAAAACATAGGGAACAATATATTTCAGCAAATAGGCTAAAAATAAACTGATAGGTAAGATGGGTAGCCCAATCCATAAAAATCGCTTCAGTTCTTTTGATAGCACTGCTTTATCATGGTTTTTTGACCAGCGATTAAAAAATATAGGGGAAACCATATTTAATGGTAGAGCAAATGCCAGATAACAATACACAGCAATATTAAAACCGCCAATAGCCTTTTTATCCATACCAAAATAGGACATCAGCCAGTAAGTAGTCATGGGCAGCAAAGTCATAGCAAGACCTTGTAAAAAAATACTATTGCCATTAAGCAGTATGGGTCGCCACTGTAGCGCTCTTCCTCCGCTGCTGGGTTTAACCAACCACAGCATGATTATAAAAGCGATCAAGCCTGTGAGCACATAAGCCAAAGGAAGGGAGATAGGAATATCTACAAAAATGCCCAAGCCTATAAAAACAAACAAGCCTAAAGCAGGCAAGATACTAATCAGCGCAAATTTTTTTCCATCATTTTGGGTTAAAAAAATTCCTCTTAATAAACCATGACCGACTAAACCAGCAATGGCTGCACCAATAAAAACATAATGCACAGTAGAAAAACTGATTACATTAGAGCTGTAATGAAACCAAAAATAACTAAGGATGCTGGCAACAGTAAAAATAGCGACAGGATAAATACTCGAAAACCGCTTCAGGATCTGAGCTGAGGTGTTTAGTTTATTGATTGTATAAATAAAACTTTGAGGAAAGCCAAAACATCCGATAACGACAAGTAAATCAATCCATGATTTGAGTAAGGCAAACTCCCCTTGTTTGCTAACACCTAAATATCGTGTAATCAACCAGACCACCGCAAAACCTGAGAGTGTACCTAAGGATTGAATAGCAATAGAGGAGCCAATTTTTCGAATCATGGATATTGATTTTTTGATTTTACCGTATTGGTTAAGGGGCTAAGGCATGAGAGAGCACGCGGGTAATAGACTCTTGATCCACAACTTGCAAATACGGATGCATCGGCAAACTCATCACCTCCTCAGCGACCAAGTCTCCAATCGGCAATGCCACATCACTCGCTACGGCAGGTTGCTTATTGAGCGGTATGGGGTAATGCACAGCGGTGGGGATACCCGCTTCTTTTAGGGCTGCCTGAACATGATCGCGGTTTTTGACGCGGATGGTGTATTGGGCGTAAACGCTGTGGTTATGGGGTTCTATGTAGGGTGTGCTGTGTATGCCTGCTTGGTTTAGCTGTTGCTGGTATTGATTGGCAACTTGTTGGCGTAGCGCGATTTCCTCATCGAGAATGGCTAATTTGGGTAATAAGATCGCGGCTTGGAGGGTGTCTAAACGGCTGTTTACACCTACTCGGATATGGTGGTAGCGGCGGTCTTGGCCGTGTCTGGCGATTTGGCGGATGATTTTGGCCAGCTCTGTGTCATTAGTAAAGATGGCACCGCCATCGCCATAGCAGCCTAAGGGCTTGCTGGGAAAAAAGCTGGTGCAGGCGATGGTGGTAAGGTTGCCCGATTTTTTACCTTTATAGGTAGCACCAAAGCTTTGGGCGGCATCTTCGATTACCGGCAGGTTGTACTTAGCGGCAATGGCGTTGATGGTATCGTAGTCGGCGCATTGTCCATAGAGCGATACGGGCATAATGGCACGGGTTTTGCTAGTAATCGCAGCTTCGATTAGGGCGGGGTTGATATTGTAGGTTTTTTCGTCGATATCCACATAAATCGGTTTGGCGCCGAGCAGGGCGGCTGTTTCGGCGGTGGCAATATAGGTAAAGCCGGGGATGATAACTTCATCACCTGCACCAATACCTAATGCCATCAAGGCAATTTGCAGGGCATCGGTGCCATTGGCCACGCTGATGCAATATTGAGCACCGCAGTAATTGGCCAGATTTTCTTCTAGCTCGGCAACTTCGGGACCGAGGATGTATTTGCCGTGACTCAATACTTTTTGAATATTGGCGTCGATTTGGCTTTTAATCCGCGCTTGTTGCGCGGCGAGGTCGATAAATTCCATGTTTATTCCGCTACAGCCGCTTTATTGAGCTGTCCATTATGTAAAGTGTAAACAGTGCCCGTATGGCTGCAAACAGCTTTGCCGCTGCCGACAACAGGTAAAGCCAGTTGTTCCCCATATTCGCTCATCCAGCCGATTTGACGTGCGGGAACGCCCACCATTAATGCGTAATCGGGTACATTTTTATTGACTACGGCACCCGCCCCGATAAAGGCAAAGCGTCCAATGGTGGTACCGCACACAATGGTACAGTTTGCGCCCAGCGTAGCACCTTTTTTTACCAAGGTATCGCGGTATTCATTTTTGCGTTCAATCAATGAACGCGGGTTATAGACGTTGGTAAACACCATACTGGGGCCGCAAAACACGCCTTCTTCCAGATGGACATTGTCATATACGGAAACATTATTTTGAATTTTGCAGTTGTCGCCAATGGTAACGTGGTTGCCCACAAATACGTTTTGGCCTAAAGAACAATTTTGGCCGATTTTAGCGCCAGCACAGACATGGACAAAATGCCATATGCGACTGCCGACACCGATTTGCGCGCCATCATCAATAATGGCACTGAGGTGTACAATGTAAGCGGAGGTAGACATTCTTTCAGGCAGCCTTATCAATAAACCAAAGGTAATGATACCGTTTTGTTATCGCGCGCAGCCAAATAAGCTGCAATCAGCAATTCCAACGATTTCAAACCTTCACGTCCGTCGGTAACCGGTTCGGCTACGCCACGCATAACATCGATTACATTCTTGTAATACAGAGGATGGCCAAAGCCGTAAACCGAGGTGGTTTCATAGTTGGCGGCTTTCACTTGCTCATCGTAATCGCGGCTGTCGGCAAATTGCCATTCTTGGATTTCATTCACCGCCATGCCGCCAATGCGCACAGTGCCGGTTTCGCCCAAGATGGTGATGGAGCCTTCCAGGTTTTTCGGATAGGTGCACATGGTTACCGCCATTGATCCTAATGCACCATTGCGCCAGCGGATATTCCATACGCCGGTGTCTTCGGTTTCAATATCGCGGTGGGTGGAAATCATGGCTTGTACATCTTGCACCGGGCCTATCAGCCACTCAACCAAATCCACATAATGGCTGGCCTGGTTCATAAAGGCGCCGCCGTCAAACTCCCAAGTGCCGCGCCAGCCGCCGCCTTGGTCGTAATACGACTGCGGGCGGGTCCAGAAAACATTCAGGTGCACCATGTGGATTTTACCGAAACGCTTTTCCTCTACCGCGCGCTTAAGCAATTGCAAGGTAGCATTAAGGCGGTTTTGTTTTACCACAAATAGGCGTTTACCGACTTTATCGGCGGCCTGAACCATGCGCTCGCCATCATGCAGGCGTGTGGCCATCGGCTTTTCGGTGATGACATGGAAACCGGCTTCTAGCGCTTGTACTGCTTGCGCCGGATGCTGTCCGGACGGGGTGGTAAGTACAATTATATCGGCATCGGTATCCGCCAATAGGGCATTGATGTTGTTATAACCCTTGGCACCGGTGCGTTCAACCGCTTGTTGCAAGGCCTGTATATCGGTATCGCACACGCCCACAATGCTGATGTCGCCGGCATGAGCTTCCATGGCACCAAAATGGTTATTGGCGATGCGGCCACAGCCTACCAGTGCCAGTTTTAGTTTGCGGTTTTGTATGGTATCCAACATATTTTTTCCATTTAAGCTTTGATAACGCGATCATGCTGGCCTTGGTATTTACCGCGGGTATCCACCAATACACGGGCGTGTTGTTTGAGCAGATCGTAGTCGAACTTGTCGTGATCGGTGGCCAGAATCACACAATCGAAACTGGCCAAATTTTCGGCGGTGAGTGTTTCACTGGAGAGCGTAAAATGATGTTCGCGCATTTGTGGGAATACGGGCACATGTGGATCCGAATAGGCCACTTGGGCACCTAAATCGCGCAAACGTTCCATAATCATCACCGACGGGCTTTCGCGCATATCGTCAACATTCTTTTTATAGGCAATGCCGAGCACTAAAATCCTGCTGTCTTTAATTGATTGATGGTTGTCGTTCAGCGCCAGTGCCACTTTGCTGACAACATAATCGGGCATGGCAGAATTTACCTCACCCGCCAATTCGATAAAGCGGGTGTTGACGCCATATTCCCGCGCCTTCCAAGTCAAATAGAATGGATCAATGGGAATGCAATGCCCGCCTAAGCCGGGGCCGGGGTAGTAGGCCACGAAACCGAATGGCTTGGTGGCAGCCGCATCAATTACTTCGTGGATATCAATCCCCATTTTGTCGGCCACTATTTTCATTTCATTAACCAAACCGATATTCACCGCACGGTGGATGTTTTCCAGCAATTTGGTCATCTCGGCAGCTTTGGTGGAGCTCACCGGCACCACTTGATCAATGGCAGGGCGGTAAAGTGCCAAGCCTGCCTGCAAGCAGGCCGGTGTATGGCCGCCAATCACTTTGGGAATGGTGCGGGTTTCAAAATGGGGGTTGCCGGGATCTTCACGCTCAGGCGAGTAAACCAGAAAAATATTTTCACCCACGACCAAACCACTCTCTTGTGCACGGGGCAGCAACTCTTCTTCGGTGGTGCCCGGATAGGTGGTGCTTTCCAATGACAAAACCTGACCTGCGCGCAAATAGGGCTTCACAGCATCGGTGGTGTTGATCACAAAGCTCATGTCCGGCTCACGGTATTTATTTAACGGCGTAGGCACACACAAAATCACCGCCTCACATTCACCGATACGGCCGAAATCGGTGGTGGCTTCAAATAAATTTTGCCGTGCGGCGGCAATTTTGGTGGCGGGAATATGCTCAATATAAGTCTCGCCTTGATTAAGCTTACTTACCTTGACTGCATCAATATCAAAACCCAATACCGAATAGCCAACATCAACATAACGCAACATCAATGGCAGACCTACATAGCCCAATCCCACAATGCCGATTTTGGCTGATTTGTTATCAAGTTTATCAATGGTGTTTTGTAAAAGGTTTGGCATACGGAAATCCACAATAATTAATTTTTAAGGTGTTTAATCAAGATTAACTACAAAATTATGGCGGTGTTTTGGCAAAGCTCAAAACACCGCCAACGTGTTATTTTGGTAAATAATTTAGCTTATTTATCCAATGATAATACCAAATTCCAATTATTGCGATAGTTATTTTTTACACGTACCGCGCTGCAAGCGCCCGTAGCGTTGGATAATTTGGTTGATGTCTTGCGCCGCTTGGTCGTCTACCTGAATAAAGGTAATGCGCATTTTGGCCACACTCAGTGCCGCCGCTGGTGCTTCGGTGGCGGTAGTGCCCCCCAGCTGGGTGATTTCGGCCTGGCTGAAGCCGTTGATTTTGGCGCGCGCGAGCAGGGCTTCGGCATCATTTCTGCGGTTGAATACGCCCAAGCTTAAGCGGCCATTACTGATGGCCGTGTCGAAGCCTTGTTCTTTCAGGCGCGCGCGCATATCGGCGCCGCCATCAATCGCAACCATATAGCGCACACGGCTGCTGGTGGCTTTTGCAGGTGGGCTACCGCCTTGTTCGACAAAGCGGCTGGCGGCGTGCGGCCAGCGGCTCAACAAGCCTTTAATGCGGTGGTAGTCGTCTTCAGGCAGCACGGCGGTGGCACTGCAATTAATCGCGGGGGCGGCCGGGCTGGAAGGGGTGGTTTGCGTTTGAGTTTCAGCACGCGCTTTGGCGGCGGCTTCCGCACGCGCCTTCGCCGCCGCTTCCGCACGCAATTCGGCACGGGTTTTGGTTTCCGGCGGCGGGGCAACCGCAGAGGCCGGCTCGGGCGGGTTGATGGTGACCACCGGCTCAGTGACGCTGGCGGCGGGCGTAGGCGTAAGCGCCGTAGCGGGCGCTTCGACCTGTGCGGTGGCATGCGGGGGACGCATCAGTTTGCTGGCCACCACATTACCAAAAACGATAATGTTCAGCGCCACCAAAATGGCAAACAACCATTTCATGTGTGTTCAACCCAATTCAAAAGGCCGTAAATCACCAAATTATCCACAATTTCAACGCGGTTGTCTAAACTAAACTGCGGCGGCAATGCTTGCGCTACCTTGGCCGCGCCGCCGCCGGTGATAATCAGGTCTACCGGCTTGCCCGCGCCCACTTTGTGTTGCAAACGCCCGTGCATCAATATGATAGCGCCGCACACGGCGTCCATAATGCCGCTGGCCAAGGCGTTGGGGGTGGTGGTGGCAAAGGGATAAGCCTTGCCCAGCGGGCGGTTGAGGTTGGCGGTGCGCTCGGCCATGGCTTCTTTCATCAGGTGAAAACCGGGCAGGATGCTGCCGCCCAAGTAGTGGTTGTCGTCGGTGAGCGCATCAATGGTTACCGCGGTGCCGCTGCTCACCACCACGCAAGCGTGTTGGCTATAGCGACGGCTGCCCAGCACATTAAACCAACGGTCGGCTCCGTGTTCGGCCGGGTTGCGATAGTGGTTGCGCACGCCCAAGGCTTGCGGCATTGACGACAGCCATTCGATGGCTTGCGGCAATTGCGCTGCCACCAACGCCTGCTTGGCCGCGCCGCACACGGCGGAGCCGACAATACGCTCGGTGCCGGCGCCGTATTGGCGCCAATCGCTGGCGATCTGGCGCAAGTCGGCATAGGCGGCTTTGCCGCTGTGGCGGATGTGGCCGTGTTCCACCCATGCCCATTTCAGCTTGCTGTTGCCGCCATCGAGCAGCAGGTATTTGTGCGCAGTGGCCACCGGCGCGGCCATCGCCCCCGGGCGCAAGCTGATTTCGCCGCTTACCACGGTTTGCTCGCCTGCCGCGGTGCGCAGGCGCAGGGCGCCGTGTTCGGTAATGCCCAATACAGTGCCTTCGCACAAAGGCTGTTGCTGCTGCAGCAAATGCACGGTTTGCTGGTGGTCGCGGTGATGTTGTTGATAGGCTGCCTGAAAAGGCGCAAAGCCGTGTTGGTTGAACTGCGGCAACATGGCGGCCAAGTGGTGCAGCAAGCGGGCGTAAACATCTGCCACTCGGGTGGCGGGCGCCACGGTTTGGATCGACGTGGCCTGGGCAATGGTTTTGGGCAACACAAAATTGAGGCCAATGCCAATCACCGCCACGGTTTGCGCTTGCTGGCGCACGGTTTCAATCAGAATACCGCCCAATTTGTCGGCACCCAGCACCAAGTCGTTGGGCCATTTGATTTGCGCCGCCACGCCCACATCGTGCAGGCTGCGGCACACCGCCAGCGCCACCACCAGCGCCAAGCCGCCCAATTGCGCTTGCGGCAAGTCGAAAGCCCAGCCGATGCTCAGCATCAGGCACTCGCCGCTACGGCTCACCCATTCACGCCCTTGACGGCCGCGTCCGGCACTTTGGGCATAGGTCACGCAGATGTGCTGATGTGCTGCGGCAGCCGATTGCCGCGCCCGCAATAGCAACTGGTTGTTGCTGGAATCGGTTTCTTCGATTAAGGCTGCCTGAAAGCCGTGGCTGCGGGCGTGTTGCTCGATGGCATCGCGGCTGAGAATGGCCAACGGGCGCACCAGCCGCCATTGGCCGTCGTGCTGGCGCAACAGGCCGCGCAAATGCGCAGGCATGCGTTGCCAGGCGGCGTTCAGTTGCGCCGGTTTTTGCCCCAGCGCTTGCGCCAAGGTGCGGATGTGGTGGCGGTGGCCATCGGCCAGCAGCGCCAATAAGGCCCAGTGTTGTGCGTGCATAAATTTGGACGACGTTAAGGTGCGGCCACTATACCGCAGGGTTTTGTGTTTGGGTATGGCAAGAGCTATAACGGCATCCGCTTCGGTGCCGGGCGCAGCACTGCATTGGCCGCTGCTGCGGCCACAATCAGGGCAATGCCCAGCGCTTGCAATACACCGATATGCTCGCCCAGCCATAGCGTGGCCAGCAGCACCGCGGTGAGCGGCTCGATAATGGTGAACACCGAAGCTTGGGCGGCGGGCATTTTTTCCAGCCCTTTGATAAACAGAAAATACGGCAGCAAGGTGCCCGTGAGCACCAGCGCCAGCGCATACAGCCAAACGCTTTTATTCGGCATCTGCCACAATAGCGCCGCCGCATCGTAGGGCAGTGCCGTGGCCAGCAATACCAGCGCACTGAAGGCAATCGAGGTAAACAACACCAGCATAGGCGGATTGCCTTGCATGGCGCGCTTACCCAACACGCCGTAAAGCGCATAACACAAGCCGGAAAGCAGGCCGAACAACAGCCCTACCGGCTGGGCGGAAATGCCGCCGGCCATGGTGAGTGCCACCCCGGTGGCGGCCAATACCGTGAGCAGCGCCTGCACCGGCCGAATACCTTCGCCCAGAATCAAACGCGCCAAAATCAGACTCCACACCGGCGCGGTATACAGCAAAGCCACCGCCACCGCGCTGCCCGCATGGGTAACGGCCGCAAAATAAAACCAGCTCATGCCCAACATCCCCAGCATGGATTGCAAGGCCAAAAACGGCAAGCGCCGCCAATGTAGATTGCGTAAATACGGCCAAAACAGCGGCAACAGTAGCAACAGCACCGCCAGCGCGCCCACAATGCGCACCGCCGCCACTTGCGAAGACGTAAAATGCAACTGGTGCAAACGGGTGCCGATTAGCCCCAGCGTGCCCCAGCACACAGCGGCGCCGATGATTTGCAATATGCCGATAAAACGGGGAGACATGGTGGTGGTGCGTCCTGATAAATGATTTGGAATGAGCTTATCGGCGTTTCAGGCAGCCTTAGGTCGAATGCTTAAATCCGGCACTTATTCTGTTACAAGAACCAGAGAATGGGCTGCCACAAAAACAGCAGCCTTCATCAGGCTGCCTGAAAGTAACAATAAATTTTATTTCCTGCATAAGGCTGCCTGAAAGATTCAGGCAGCCTTAGCGCTTTATTCCACCACAATTTTCGGAAAACGGCTGCTAAAGTCTTTGCCTTTATCCGCCACGGCCTGCACCAGCTGCCAGGCGGCATCGGTGTAGGCTTGTGCCAAGGCAGGCTCGGTGTGTGCCAATTCAGCGGCTTGGCCGGCGTCCATCGCCACGCGGATGGGCAGGCTCAGCGGCAGCTGCCCCAGCAAGGGCACGCCCAGTTTTTGTGCCAACAGTTTGCCGCCGTCGTGGCCGAAAATCGGCTCGGCATGGCCGCATTGGCTGCACACATGCACCGACATATTTTCCAACACCCCGAAAATGGGAATATTCACCTTATTAAACATATCCACCGCCTTGCGTGCATCAATCAAGGCGATGTCTTGCGGCGTGGTGACCACCAGTGCGCCGGTAACAGGGATTTTTTGCGACAGCGTAAGCTGAATATCACCGGTGCCCGGCGGCAGGTCGACAATCAAATAATCCACATCGTCCCAGCGGCTTTGAAACAGCAATTGCTGCAAGGCTTGGCTCACCATCGGCCCGCGCCACACCACCGCTTGATCGGTGTCGACCAAAAAGCCGATTGACATCACCTGAATGCCGCCTTCGGCCCGCACCGGAATAAAATGGCCTTCTTGTTGTTGCGGTGCCGCAGCGGCCACGCCCAGCATGGTGGGCTGGCTGGGGCCGTATAAATCGGCATCGAGCACGCCCACGCGTGCGCCCATGCGGCTTAAGGCCAATGCCAGATTGGCGCTGGTGGTCGACTTGCCCACGCCGCCCTTGCCCGAAGCCACGGCAATGATGTTTTTTACCCCGGCAATGGTGGCCACGCCCGGCTGCACTTTGTGGGCGGTGATGTGGCTGTGAATGGTGATTTCCAGCGGCGCGGTGCCGATGTGCGGGCTTAAGGCCGCCGCCACCGCCGTACGCAATTCGGCCTCGATATGGCCAACGGGATATGGAAAACCAAGTGTGATGTGGACGCCTTGGCCTTCTGCGCGGATTTCGGCCACGGCTTTTTCGCCGCCCAAGGTGCGTTGGCTGTGGGGAAGGGTAACGGCATCTAATGCGGTGCGCAAAACTGCGGTGTTCATGCAAAACCTCGTTGATGGTTGATTTATACCAATCCTAGAAAATAACCTAAAGCGTTAGCTCGCCTTGTCGTGCGTGTGTACTGTCTGCGGCTCAGCTCAAAGAGAACGATTTACTAAGGCGCTGAAGCACCAAGTAAATCAGTTCCGCCTTGTTATCTTATTTTTATGATTGGTATGATGTGTGGGGGCGTATTTTAGCCGATTTGGCTTGCGCATGGGCCTTTTCAGGCAGCCTTATGTGCTTCAAAGCGCAAGCGTACATAATCGGCCAGCAGGCAGCCGTTTTCTTGCAGCAACTGCTCTTGCAATTGTGCCGCCGCTTGTTGCAATACGGCGACGCGCACCGCGGGTGGCATTTCTGCCAGCAGGGGCGCGGCAAAGGTGGCCAGCCAGCCGGTGATGCCGGTGGGCAAGGGCGTGGGGCGGGCAAACAATACCATGCGCTGCGGTGCCAATCCAGCCTGTTGCAATAAGGTGCTGTATTCGGCTTGAGTCGGAAAATACCACACCGGACGCAAGGCAAAGCCGTGGGCGGTGGCGGCTTCGGCCAGCGCCTGATGAATAGCGGCCACATTGTCCGCACCGCCCATTTCCGCCACCAGGCGCCCGCCCGGCTTCAGCGCCCGATACACTCCGGCCAGCACGGCGGCGGCGTTTGGCATCCAGTGCAAGGCGGCATTGGAAAACACGGCGTCAAATTCGGCGTGAAAATCGAGCTGTTGCGCATCCATACACGCTGCGGCCAGCCCGCGTGCTTGTGCAGCCGCCACCATATCGGCGCTGCCGTCGATACCGAATACATCGGCACCGCTGGCGGCCAATTGTGCGGTGAGCGCACCGTCACCGCAGCCCAAATCCAAAATACGCTCGCGCGGCTGTGGTGCCAGCCACGCCAATACATCGGTGCCATAGGCGGCCACAAAGGCGGCATTGTATTGATATTGGGCGGCTTGCCAATGTTGGCTGGGTGGCATGGTTTGCTCCTGTGTTGATATTAAAGGTATCCGTTTCACATTATGCAATCATCTATGGCCGCCGGGCAGATTTTCAGGCAGCCTCAAACCAAATCGGCTACACTCATGCCCGATACAGCAAGGAGTGCAAGATGACAGCAAACCACTATGATTTTATCGCCATCGGCGGTGGCAGCGGCGGCATTGCCTCGGTAAACCGCGCTGCGGCCTACGGCCAGAAATGTGCCCTGATTGAAGCCAATTTATTGGGCGGCACCTGTGTTAACGTGGGCTGTGTGCCCAAAAAAGTGATGTGGTATGGCGCCCAAGTGGCCGAAGCCATCCACCGCTATGCGCCGGACTACGGCTTCGATGTGGCCGTGCAAGGCTTCGATTTTGCCCGTTTGGTGCAAAGCCGCCAAGCCTATATCGAGCGTATTCATGCTTCTTACACCAACGGCTTGGCCAAAAACGGCGTGGATGTGATTCACGGCTTCGCTTCGTTTGTGGATGCCAACACGGTAACGGTGAACGGCCAAACCTACCATGCCAAACACATTGTGATTGCCACCGGCGGCCATCCCGTTCGCCCCGATATCCCCGGAGCCGAATACGGTATTGATTCGGACGGCGTATTCGCACTCACCGAGCTGCCGCCGCGGGTGGCGGTGGTGGGCGCCGGTTATATTGCGGTGGAGCTGGCCGGGGTATTGCACAGCTTGGGCGTGGCCACGCATTTGTTTGTGCGCCGCGACAAACCCTTGCGCAGCTTTGACGATATGTTGTCCGACACGCTGGTGGAAGTGATGCAGCAAGACGGCCTAGCGCTGCACCGCCAAGCCACACCGCAGGAAATCATCCGCCAGGCCGACGGCAGCCTCACGCTGGTGCTGGCCGATGGCCGACGCCACGACACCGATTGCGTGATTTGGGCCACCGGGCGCGCGCCAGCCACCGATAAACTCAACCTTCAGGCCGCCGGGGTGGCGGTGAACGAGCATGGCTTTATCCCGGTGGACGCCTACCAAAACACCAATGTACCCGGCATCTACGCCGTGGGCGACAACACCGGCGCCGCCGCACTCACGCCGGTGGCGGTGGCGGCGGGGCGGCGTTTGGCCGAGCGTTTGTTTAACCACAAACCGGATGAGCGCCTCGATTACACGCTGATTCCCACCGTGGTGTTCAGCCATCCGCCCATCGGCACCGTGGGCCTAAGCGAAGCCGAAGCGCGGCAGCAATACGGCAGCGAACACATCAAGGTATATACCTCGGCCTTTACCGCCATGTACACCGCCGTAACCCAACACCGCCAACCTTGCCGCATGAAGCTGGTGTGCGCCGGCACCGACGAAAAAATCGTGGGGCTGCACGGCATCGGCTACGGTGTAGACGAAATGATTCAGGGCTTTGCGGTGGCGATGAAAATGGGCGCCACCAAGCGCGATTTCGACAACACCGTGGCCATTCACCCCACCGGCTCGGAAGAATTTGTCACCATGCGTTAACGGCCAGCGCACACAATAAATCAAGGCTGCCTGAAAGCGAATTTACGCGTTCAGGCAGCCTTTTTGGTATCGGCATTATGTTTAAAAAGGCTATACAAGCCAGTTAAATAACGTTAAATTACTTCGGCGATATTGTCGCAAAACCATAAAAATAGCTTTATAAAAATCAGAAGGAGAAACCGATGGAATTGCAAAGTGTTACCGTAGCCCAAATTCTGGCGCACAAAGGGCGCGACATCCACACCATCCGCCCCGGCGCCAATGTGTATGAAGCGCTGGAAGCCATGGCACGCCACAAAGTGGGGGCGCTGCTGGTGATGGAGGGCGACAACTTGGTGGGGATTTTTTCCGAGCGCGACTATGCCCGCAAAGTGGCACTGCACGGCCACAACTCGCGCGATGCCTTGATTAGCGAAATGATGAGCGCACAAGTGTGCACCACCCACGAAGAAGCCGAGCTGCTCAGCGTGATGAACGCCATGACCGACGGCCACTTCCGCCATTTGCCGGTGCTGCGCGAGGGCAAGGTGGTGGGGATGATTACCATCGGCGATGTGGTGAAGGCGGTAATTGAAGCGCAACAATCCACCATTTCGCAGCTGTCGGGCTATATTCAGGGCAATTTGGCCTAAATATCTAATTAAAGGCTGCCTGAACGCTTTTGGCTTCGCTTTCAGGCAGCCTTGTATTATTCAATTTACACTGCTGTCAAAATCCGCCGGCGGGCGGCCTTTAAAGCGGTTGTAGCCAAACAGATATTGTGCCGGAAAGCGGGCAATCCATTGTTCCACATTGTGGTTAATCAACTGCGTGTCGTGCACCTTATCACCGGTAAGCTCGCCCGCCAACGGGGCAATGTGCAAGGCAAAGCCGCGCCCGTGCGGCAGGCGCTGGCCGCAGAAAAACAACGTGGTCACTTGCGGCGTTTTCGCCAGTCGCGCCGCCAGTGTCATGGTGTAGGCGGGGCGGCCGAAAAAGCGCACCCACACGCCATCGCCTTCACTGGGCACTTGGTCGGGCAGCACAATGGTGGCTTCGCCCTGCTTGAGTGCCCGCATCACTTGCTTCACACCTTGCAAATTGGTGGGCGCGGTACGGCCTTTATCACGCACGCGCCCGGCATTCATCACTTCTTCCAGCCACGCCAATTTGGGCGGACGGTACATGGCGGTGAGCAGAAAGGGCAAATGCTGGCTGATGTAGCGTCCGGCCAAGTCGTAGCTGCCCAAATGCGGCGTAATCAGCAGCAAGCCTTGGCCTTGATCCAAGGCTGCCTGAATATATTCCCAGCCGTGTATTTCTTTAAACAGCGACACAATATGCGCCGACGAACGCGTCCACGCCAGCGGCAGCTCCAATGCGCCTTTCATGGTTTCGCGGCTCACCGCGCGTGCCAACTGCTCTGCGGCTTGGTCGTTGGCGGCAAGTTTGCTAAAATGCACGTTTTGTTTGATGCGTGCGCGCGTTTTGGCCGAGGTGTAAAAACCCAGCCAGCCCAACACATTGCCCAAACCGTGCAACAAGGGCAGCGGGATGCGCGCCACCAGCGCAAACAACACATAAACCAGCTTTTGCATGGGGATTATTCCAACAACAGAATAGAATGCCCGCATTGTAGCAAAAGCCCCGAACCACTGCCCAATCTTGCCGCCCGCACCGGCGCTGCGAAAGACCCAAAATCCATGAGCGAATATTTGTTTACTTCGGAATCGGTTTCCGAAGGCCATCCGGACAAAGTGGCCGACCAGATTTCCGATGCCATTCTCGATGCCGTGCTGGCACAAGACCCCACCGCCCGCGTGGCCGCCGAAACGCTGGTGAACACCGGCTTGTGCGTGCTGGCCGGTGAAATCAGCACCCGCGCCCACGTTAACTATATTCAAGTGGCACGGCAAACCATCAAACGCATCGGCTACAACGCTTCCGAGCTGGGCTTCGATGCCGACGGCTGTGCAGTGATGGTGTGCTACGATGAGCAATCGCCCGACATCGCCCAAGGCGTAAACGAAGGCGAAGGGCTGGATTTAGACATGGGCGCGGGCGATCAAGGCCTGATGTTCGGCTATGCCTGCGATGAAACCCCCACACTGATGCCATTTGCCATCTACTACGCCCACCGCCTGATGCAGCGCCAAAGCGAAGTGCGCAAAGACGGCCGCCTGCCGTGGCTGCGTCCCGATGCCAAAGCCCAGCTCACCTGCGTGTACGACAGCGACAGCGGCAAAGTCAAACGCATCGACACCGTGGTGCTGTCGACCCAGCACGACTCCGACATCGACCACGATACCCTCAAAGCCGCCGTGATCGAGCACATCATCAAGCCCGTGCTGCCCGCCGATATGCTCACCGATGCCACCCAATATCTGATCAACCCCACCGGCCGCTTTGTGATTGGCGGCCCGCAAGGCGATTGCGGCCTTACCGGGCGTAAAATCATTGTCGACACCTACGGCGGTGCGGCGCCGCACGGCGGTGGCGCTTTTTCCGGCAAAGACCCCACCAAAGTAGACCGCTCCGCCGCCTACGCCTGCCGCTATGTGGCCAAAAACATCGTGGCC
The DNA here is from genome assembly GCF_016894345.1 of Paralysiella testudinis. Taxonomy (GTDB): domain Bacteria; phylum Pseudomonadota; class Gammaproteobacteria; order Burkholderiales; family Neisseriaceae; genus Paralysiella; species Paralysiella testudinis. Next base: position 605,160 of record NZ_CP069798.1, on the reverse strand, counting down.
GCCGGTTTGGCCAGCCAATGCCAGATTCAGATTTCCTACGCCATCGGCATTGCCCAGCCCACCTCGATTGCCATCGACACTTTCGGCACCGGCAAGCTGAGCGAAGAAGCCCTGATTGCCTTGGTGCGCCAACATTTCGACCTGCGCCCGAAAGGCATTATCCAAATGCTTGACCTACAGCGCCCGATTTACAGCAAAACCGCCGCCTACGGCCACTTTGGCCGCGAAGAGCCGGAATTCACCTGGGAGCGCACCGACAAAGCCGCGCTGTTGCGCGCCGAAGCCGGGCTGTAACACACCGAGAACTGCTGCTGGATACAATAAAGGCTGCCTGAAAGCATTTAATTTTGCTTTCAGGCAGCCTTATATTTTATGTAAACAGACTCTTACACCATTCAAAACTTTTGTCGCTCCTGCGTAGGCAGGAGCCCAGTCTGAAGTGCAGCTTCAGTTAAGCAGTGCACAAAGTAAAAATACAGTAGATTAAATTTAAACGCAAACAAATCAGAATTTTATAGCATTTAATTTATCAATATCTTCTCAAGATTGGCAACCAACAAAGCCTTGCTTTGCACCGGGCTGCTGCCTGCGCCGGAACAACAAAATCTGAACTTTGCAAAATCCTCAACTTGTTTTTCCGCCAGCTGGCTTTGCATTTCCAAGCTCAAAAATACAATTTCTTTAAAAATGATAACAATTCTTATTCAATAACTGATACAATGTATCAAATATTATCTATTAAAGATAATCATTTTTATTTCTAAAGATAAATTACCGTTTATTTCTGCTGCTCGCTGCCATGCGTGCATTGCCTTTCCAACCCCTGATTTGAAACCGCCATGTTCCGTCAAAATCCGTGCCAAACCCCGTTTGCTTTACCGCCTTTCCGCCTCAATTCCGTTTGTTTGCTGCTCTTGGTATTGCTGCCGCTGGCAGTACACGCCAACGAAACCGATACACCGGCTCAAGCACTGGCCGATATTGAGGTGGTGGGCGTGGGCCAGCAAAAGCCCTTGTTCCAGTACAACCAAATCCACAAAACCAGCGCCACGCTGGAAAAAGAGCAGGTCAACAATATCCGCGATCTTACCCGCTACGACCCCGGCATTGCCGTAAACGAGCAAGGTTCCGGTGCATCGGCGGGCTATTCCATGCGCGGGGTCGACCGCAATCGGGTGTCGATTTTGGTGGACGGCATGGCGCAAGGGCAGGTGTTTTCGCCCGGCGGACTGGGTGGTGCACAAGGTGAATTCGGTGGTGCGGTGAATGAAATCGAATACGAAAACATCAAATCAGTGGCCATTCAAAAAGGCGCCGATTCGGTGCAGGGCGGCAGCGGTGCTTTGGGCGGGGCGGTGATGTTTACCAGCAAAGAAGCCGATGATGTGATTAAGCCCGGCCAAAACTGGGGGCTGGATTACAAAAGCGGCTACAGCAGCAAAGATGCGCGCACGCTAAACAGCTTGGCCATGGCCGGGCGCTGGGGTGGCTTTGAAGGGCTGATCCAATACACGCACCGGCAAGGACACGAAATCCAATCCCATGATGATGCAGAAGCGCAGCAATTAACCTATTACTACAAACCGCTAGGCTGGAATGGCAGCGATTCCTATCAATATACCGACACCGTGGCCGCCAAAAATGTGTGGGGCCCCACCCGGGCGGTGGCCAATCCGCTGGACTACCGCAGCAATTCTTGGTTTGTGCGCGGCGGCTACCGTTTTAATCCGCAGCATTATGCCGGGCTGATTTTTGAAGACACCCGCCAGCGCTACGACATGATGGACATAACTTACCCCTTGTTTTACCCCAAAGTAAACATGGGCAACGACTCCACCAGTGGCGATGCGCTAAGAAACGTCAGCACCCTGTGGCAAAACAACCATCACCAAAAGCGCCGCTTCGGCCTCGAATACCGCTACAACGCCGCCGAATCAAGCCCGTGGCTGCCTGATGGCGTGCGCATATCCGCCGATAGCCAGCAAATTGATATGGACAACACCTTAAGCCGCCGCCGCTGCTCCCGCAACATCGACCGCAACTGTACCCCGATTGAGGATGGTCAGCGCATTTCCGACGACCACACCGGCACCGGCGAAACCAGCAAACGCCTGCGGCTGGAAATAGATAAAAACGTTACTTGGGGCTTTAGCCGCCACCAAATACAGCTTAGCGCCGGCATCGGCAACAGCCGCTTTGATCACCACTCTTATAACAGCGACAAAAGCGTGGTGGAAGACTACCCCTGCGTGGCTTTAGGGCAGCCGTGGGATACCTGCATCCGCAAAACCGAACATAACAGCGCTCATCAGCAAAGCCTCAGCCCGGTGTACGGCAAAAACCGCTTTTGGGCCTTAAGCGACAACATCCGCTTGGGCGAACATTTCGCCATACCCTTGGGCTTGCGCCGCGATTATTACCAATACCGCTCCGACAACCGCTTTGTGCCCGACAGCACCTTTCGCAACACCGCCTGGAATGCCGGGCTCATCTTTATGCCCAACCAGCACATCGAGCTGGGCTATAAAGCCAGCACCGGTTTTCGGGTGCCATCGGCAGAAGAGCTGTACGGCAGCGCCATCCTGTATCCGGGTGATTTAAGCAACACCTTGAGTGATAAGGGTGTAAAGCCGCTTAAGCAGGAAAAAGCGCTGAATCAAGAAATAGGGCTTAGCTTTAAAGGCCGCTTGGGCAATGCCCGCTTCAGCGCCTTTCGTGCCGACTACCGCGATTTGCTCGGCCAATACAAAGCCAACACCCAAACACCCACGGTGTACGGCAATGTACAAAACGCCCACACCTTCGGCTTTGATGTACAGATTATGGCCGACTTACACGAAGTGCACCGCATGCTGCCTGAAGGCTTGAGCAGCAGCCTGGCTTACAGCATCGTTAAGCCGCGCAAAAGCGCCGATGCGCTGGGCGACAGCGACAATTTTGTTAACACCAATTATTTGATGGACACGCTGCAACCGGCGCGCTTGGTGTGGGGGTTGGATTACGACGCGCCTTCCGGCCAATGGGGTGTGGGCGCGCGGGTGGTGCATTCCATGCCCAAGCAAGACCAAGAAATCAAACACCTGCAAACCCATCCGGCCACCGGTGCCACGGTTACCACCGATGCCGTGCCCGCCCTAAGCAAAAAATGGACCACACTGGACTTAAGCAGCTGGTATCGCTGGGGCAAGCACACCACCTTGCGCGGCGGTGTTTACAACGTATTTAACCGCAAATACACCCAATGGGAAGCCATGCGCCAGCTCGGCATCAGCGGCCAGTCTACCGCCGGAGTATTGAATGTGAGCGGCGATGGTATCCAACGCCTTACCGCACCCGGACGCAATTTTGCCCTCACCTTGGAAATGAAGTTTTAATGCGGCTCGTGCTTTCAGGCAGCCTGGAATTGATTGACTTTCTTCACGCTGCCTGAAAAGCAGCGTGAAAGGCAATCCACTATTTATATTCAATTAACAAGGCAAACCTCCATGTTCAACACCCCTGTTTTTACCCAACCCATCCGCTTGGCCGTACTGTTAACCGCCACCGCATTCACACTGGCCGCTTGCGGCGCCGGCGGTAGCCAGCCCAGCATCAACGCTCCCACCGCACCGCCGCCCAAAGTGGTTGAGCCTGAGCCGGTAAACCCCAAACCGCAGCCGGAAAACCCACAAATGCTCGATGGCGCCACCAAAGCCAAAGCCGATTTAAGCAAACTCAATCTGACCGCCCCCGCAGCCGGCACATTCTTAACCGCGGCCGCCGGTGCCACCGAAATGCTGGTCAACAATTACGGCAGCGGCAAAGAAAATGAGCGCACATCGCCCACCGTGCGGCGCAACGGCGACAGCATCAGCCACGACATCAAAGCCGGCGGCGATGGCGGCCGGGCGCGTTTAAGCGGTTTGCATAAAATTTATTATGATGCGGAGGGCAAAATCACCGGCCTGCATCCGGGCGGTAAAAACATGGCCGCCGCCATGCTGGGCGACTATCTGCCGGGCAAAACCGGCTTTAACAACAATTTGGCATACCACACCACCACAGCAAGTGCCCAACACAACCCGCTTGCCTACCATGATGCGGGCTTGGCCGTTGGCGGTGCATTCGGCGGCATCTACAGTGCCGATTTGGGCAGTAACAGCTATGTTTGGCGCGATCCGGCGGTGGCCGGGTGGAATTACCAAACTTTCGGCTATTTTGTCGGCAGCGGCAGCATCGAAACCGATAAAGGCTACCAAAGCATCGGCATCCCCACCGCCAACCTACCCACCCAAGGGGGTGCAGAGTATAAGGGCATTGCCACTGGCGAGTATGTGGACAACAACACCGCCTACCAGCTCAGCGCCAACAGCCGTGTGTATGCCAATTTTGCAGAACGCAAGCTCAACTTCACCACCGACAACACCCAGCGCCATGCCATTCTGCCCACCGGCGGCCTAGCGGCACCGCAAGATGCAGCCAATTTAAACCTCAGGGGCGTGGCCGCATGGGATGCCGGTAAGGCCGATTTCAGCGGCGTGGCGGTATCCAAAGACGACAGCCTCACCGGCAAAGTGCACGGCCGCTTCTACGGCCCGGATGCCGCCGAAGTGGGCGGCGTATTCGGCCTGCAAAACAGCGATAAAAGCCAAACCCTGATTGGCGGCTTTGGTGGCAAACGGGAATAGATTGGCTGCATCATTTTTCAGGCAGCCTTAAAAGTATTAGCCAATATCGCACCCGCTTGCCAAAGGCTGCCGGAAACCCAAAAAATAACCCCCCACCAACCAAGGACACCATGCGCGTTTTTATGCTGTTGTTACTCGGCCTGCCCGCCATCGTTTATGCCGACACCCTATCCGCACCCGGATTGCCGCAATACACCCCGCAAAACATTCCCGCCGTGGCAGCGGAAACCTTAACGCCACCCGCCAACACAAGCCCGCCGCCAGCCGATGTGGCCGACATGGATCATCCGTTGGCAGCAGTTTTGGCCGCGATGAAGCAAGGCCGATGGTCTTTAGCACAGCAACGGGTGCACGCCTTGCTCGCCGCCACACCCACCGATATGGACGCTTTATTTCTGGCCGGGCAGATTGCCGAGCAATTACAACAGCCACAACAAGCCGCCACTTATTACCGCCAAATGCTGGCGCAAAATCCGCAATTGCCGCGCCCACGGCTGGAGTTGGCCAAAGTGTTATGGCAGGCCGGTGAAGCCGAAGCGGCGGAACACCATTTCCGCCTAGCACAAAGTTTAAGGCTGCCTGAAAACGTAGCGCGGCAAGTGGATCACTATTTGCTCGCCATCAAACGCCAGCACCTGTCGTGGTACATCAGCGTTTCACTGGCACCCGGCAACAACATCAACCAAGGCAGCAGCCATCAAACCGTAGAGATTGACGACAAGATATTTACCCTCAGCGACAGCAGCCGCGCCCAAGCAGGCGTGGGCTTGCATGTCAATGCGGGCGGCCAATACCGCTTCAGCCCGCAGCGGCAATGGTTCAGCACCTTGCAACTGAGCGCGCAGGAATACGCCGGCCGGCAGTCCGACAGCCTTTATGGCCGCCTGATGTTGGGCAAAAACATCGATACCGGCAGCCCGCGCCGCCAGCTGCAAGCCGCTGTAGGCATCCAGCATGTGCAGTATCAGCAGCGGGCGCTGTACTCCGGTGCAGTGGTACAGCTGGATTACAGCCAGCAATGGGGCAATAACACGCAATGGTTTGCCGGCTGGGAAGCCCAGCAGCTACACTACCGCCCCGGATACGCCTATCTGCGTGCGCAGCAGCATTGGCTTAGCGGCGGCATCAATATCGTTCAAGGCGGCCGCACCCGTTATCAGGCCATACTGCAAGCCGGCAGCAGCCGCGCACAAGAAAAAGCCCACGGCTTTGAAACCGTGGGTCTTAGCGCCTCTGTACAACATATGCTTAACTGGCAACAGCTTACCGTGGGCGCCAAAGTAGGCTATAGCCACACCCGCTATCGTGGCACGACAGCATTTTTTGAGCAAACCCGCCAAGAGCAGCAATACACCGGCCAGCTCAGCCTGCTCAAACGCAACTGGTCTTGGCACGGCTTTGCCCCGGAGCTGGCGCTGCAATACAGCCGCAACCGCGCCAACATCGCCCTCTACGACCGCCACAGCCGCCAAATCCGCTTTACTTTGAATAAGGTTTTTTAAGCGTGGGGCGGGTTTGTATCATGAAATAAAAGCCATAGGTCGGATTCTTGAATCCGACCTTGTATCTCTCAAGCGGTGAGTAAAACGCGTATTATTCCCGCCCCGTATGGCAGCAAACTGTATCCGACCCAAGTGCCCGACACTGAAATGTAGATAACACTGCCATACACCTCATCCTACAATCTGAATGGTATCCAAGTGCGCGGCAGCGCCCGCAAGACACTGCATAAATAAGGATAGATTATGATGAACTTCCAAGTATTGGGCATCGACATCAGCAAAAACAAATTAGATTGTGCTCTTATCCGCGACATTGGCAGCAGTAAAATCAAAACCAAAGCATTGCCAAACCACCTCCAAGGCTTTAACCAACTGACAGAATGGCTGTATAAAAACATCGGTGAAGACTTAAGCCTACTCAAAATTTTCATGGAAGCCACCGGCGTTTACCATGAAGCATTGGCAGAGTATCTGCATAACAAAGGCATCGCCGTTTATCTGCTTAATCCTGCCGACAGTGCCCATTATGCCAAATACGACAGCTTGCACAAAACCGATAAGGCTGATAGCCAGTCACTGGCCAGAGCCGGTATTGACCGCCTCATGCACCACAAAGTACGCCAATGGCAGCCTGCTGCACCCCACATCAAGCGGCTCAACGCACTACTAGCCCGTCTAGATGCGCTGCAAAGCGATCTGCAGCGTGAAGACAACCGCATGGAGAAAGCCGGATTCAGCGCTGTTCCCGAAGCGGTCAGCCAGTCCATCAGCACCATGCAGACCAATTTGAAGCAGCAGATCAGCACCATCACACAGGAAATCGAACAACATATTGACCGGCATCCTGATTTGAAAAAGACCGTGCTTTACTGCGCAGCATACCCGGTGTGGGTGAAGTGGTTTCATTGCGCATGGTTGCGCTCTATCATAGCAAACATTTTACCTCCGCCTCGCAAATGGCTGCCTATTTGGGATTGGTGCCGAAAAACGGGAATCCGGCAAACACAAAGGCAAAGCCATGCTTTCCAAGCGGGGCAGTTCGGTCATACGAGCTAAGTTGTATATGGCTGCGGTGGTTGCAAAAACGTGGAATCCGGATATTAACGCGCATTACCGCAGACTGAAAGCCAGAAACAAAACGGAAATGCAGACCATCGGCGCAGCGATGCGCCGCTTGGTACAGATTTGCTTTGGTGTGTTGAAGCACCAATGCGAATATCAGGCCAAAATAACCATTGCGGCTTGATGCGAGAGATGGTATCTACACATAAGAATAAGAATATAGGATGCGCTTTAGCGCATCAATTATAGAATGGTTTTGAATTTGATGCGCCAAGGCGCATTCTATCAATCACTTATTTTGTTTCAGGCAGCCTGTGTAGGGGCAGGCTCCCGCCCGCTGCCCAAACACACACAGCTTTGCCAACACACAAAACCTATTTGCCGATACAAAAACGACTAAAAATCACCCCCAGCAAATCATCAGCACTGAATTCGCCGGTAATTTCGCTTAAGGCCAATTGTGCCAAGCGCAGGTGTTCGGCCAGCAATTCGATTTGTTGCGGCGCGCACAGAGTGGCGTTGTCCAGCTCGGTTTGCGCCGCCTGCAAAGCATTAAGGTGGCGGCGGCGTGCCAAAAACAGCCCTTCGCTTTCGCCTTGCCAGCCCACTTGTTTTAACAGCGCCTGCTTAAGCAAATCCAAGCCCGCTCCGGTTTTGGCCGATAAAGCAATCAGCTCAGTGGCCGTGGAATGAACACTCAGGCTGCCTGAAGCCATGGTTTCACGTGAAACATAGCCGGCCTCACCGCCGTGTAAATCGATTTTATTGTGGATTTCGATTTTGGGCAGGCTTTCAGGCAGCGTGTCTAAAATGGCTTGCGTTTTGCGGTTTAAGCCTTCGCGCGGATCGACCAAAATCAATGCCACATCCGCCTCTTGCACCGCTTTATGGCTGCGCTCGATGCCGATGCGCTCCACCACATCATCGGTGTCACGCAATCCGGCGGTGTCGATGATGTGCACCGGCACGCCATCGAGCGTAATCATCTCGCGCACGGTATCGCGGGTGGTGCCAGCGATGTCGGTTACAATCGCCACCTCATCTCCGGCCAAGGCATTGAGCAGGCTGGATTTGCCCACATTGGGCGCGCCCACCAGCACCACATTCATGCCTTCGCGCAACAAAGCGCCTTGTTCGGCACCGGCCAATACCTGCACCAATTGGCGGCGGATGTGTGCCAGCTTGCCCTCGGCATCGGCCGCTTGCAGAAAATCAATGTCTTCTTCGGGAAAATCCAGCGTGGCTTCCACCAACATGCGCAAAGTAATCAGCTCATCCACCAAGCTGTGGATATGCTGCGAAAACGCGCCTTTCAGGCTGCGCAAGGCCATGCGGGCGGCCGATTGGCTGGAAGCATCAATCAAATCGGCCACGCTTTCGGCCTGTGCCAAATCCAATTTGTTGTTTAAAAAAGCGCGTTTGGTGAATTCGCCAGGCTCAGCCAAGCGTGCGCCCAGTTGCAGGCAGCGTTGCAACAGCATCTGCATCACCACCGGCCCGCCATGGCCTTGCAGCTCAATCACATCTTCGCCGGTAAAGCTGGCGGGCGCGGCAAAATACAGCAGCAGGCCGTTATCAATCGCTTGGCCGTGCTCATCCACAAAATCGGTATACAGCGCCTGCCGCGGCACGGGCGTTTTGCCGCCGCTCAAACTTTGCGCCAAGGGCAGCAAATCCTTGCCCGACAAACGGATTACCCCCACGCCGCCGCGTCCGGGAGCGGTGGCAATGGCGGCAATGGTGGGGTGGGTTTGGCTCATAACGGTGCTTTGCAATTAAACAGACAACTAGAAATAATCAAAACTCGAAAAATCAGAATAAACGCTGCCTGAAAATAAATTTATTCAAGGCTGCCTGAACACTTGCTTCAGGCTTTTTTTACAAATTCCGATTTCAAATTCATGCCGCTGCCATCGATTTTGCAGGCAATATTGTGGTCGCCTTCTTGCAGGCGGATGCCTTTTACTTTAGTGCCTTGTTTAATCACTTGCGAGCTGCCTTTGATTTTAAGGTCTTTCACCAGCACCACGGTGTCGCCGTCGGCCAGCACGGCGCCGTTGGCGTCTTTTACCAGCAAGTCTTCCGCTTCGGCAGCGGCATCTTCTGCCTGCCACTCGTGGCCGCATTCGGGGCACACCAATTGCAGGCCGTCGTGGTAGGTGAATTCGGAAGTGCATTGCGGGCAGGCGGGGTAGCTCATGGTGTTCTTTCCGTGTAATACAAGCATAAAGCGCCATTATAACCGAAGCAGTAAAAAACCGGCCATCAGGCCGGTTTGGTCAAAGCAATTCACTTTAATAGCGGGTAATCGCCGCCAAGTCGCGCTGCGGATTAAATTCGCTCAGGCTGCCGGTGTCCACAAACACCACTTTGCCGTCTGCCGCCATAACGTGTTCAATCATTTCGTCGATAATATCGGCATAGACGTTTTCGCCGGCAGCATCCGGGCTGTCGATGGGCTCTACGCTGCGGCCGTCTTCGCTCAGACGCGCCGGAATGCTGAGGTCTTCACCCACTACTAAGGTGTCGATGCGGCCGTCGACAGCGGCTTTCCAGCATTCGTTTAGGCCGCCCACAAAGCGGTTGTTGCCACGGGCGTTACCCACATCGGCAAAAATCTGCTGCCGTGCTTCGGCCAATACGTCTTTTACCTGCGGCCAAATCAATTGGCCCAGCTCATGCTCGCTTTGATCGGTATAACCACCGGCCACATACAGCAACACATCGGCTTGGTTGGCTGTGCCGTCTTTATAATGGCCGATATTGCGGTCGACACCGGCCACCACCACGGGCGCAGGCAGGTTTTTCAGTGCTTCATCTATGCCTTGCCCGGCTTGGCGCATTAAGTCAGTCATGATTTGGTCGCGCACATGGCTGATGTCTTGGCTGGGGTTGGCACTGGCCGCTTCACCGCTCACGCTCATGGGAAAGCCGTAAGCATGTACTTCTTGCAATTGGTCTTTTTGCGCGATAAACAGACGTGTGCCTTGCTCGCTCAATACCGCCAGCCAATACAAGGGGCTGCGTTTCATGGCAAACACCAAGTCGCGGGTGAGGAAATTATTGTCGATGGCCACACGCTCGGGCAGGCGGTAAGGCAATTTAAACAATTCGGCATAATCGCTGCTGGCAAAAATCACCAAACCGTCCAAGTTGTATTCATGGTCTACCGCATCGGCCAAGGTTTCAATTTGCGCCACCAAGTCGGCGGTTTCGCGTTTGCCGAATTCGTTTTGTAAGCGCTCAACGGCTTCTTTAACTTGGTTTTTCAGGCGGATGCTGTCTTTTTGATTATCCGGAGAAGTGCGGTAAGTGGGCAGGGTGATGGTAACACTGGGCCATGCGCGTTTGCTTTGAATGGTTTTGATGGTGGCCAAATTCAGCATAAATGTATTCTCCTGTGTGATAAACGGGTTAATCGCAGATATTGCATGTCTACCCCGCTTTGATGGGTACAAATACGCCTATCTCAATTGGCTTTGCATTTCATTTGCCCTTCTTAACAAACCAATCACACAAAACAAAAGCCGGTTTTGACAATCAAAACCGGCTTTAAAAGGCTGCCTGAACGCATTAAACAACGCGTTTTAATTATGCACTTTCAATAATTCCACTTCAAACACAAGCGTAGCATTGGGCGGAATCACACCGCCGGCACCGCGTTCGCCGTAGCCCATTTCCGGGCCAATGGTGAGCTTGCGTTTGCCGCCTTCTTGTATGCCATCAAAGCCTTCGTCCCAGCCTTTAATCACCATGCCCACGCCCAAAGTAATGGTGAGCGGCTGCTTGCGCGCCAAGCTGGAATCAAACAAGGTGCCGTCTTCCAGCCAACCGCTGTAATGCACGGTGATTTCTTTGCCTTTGACCGCCACTGCGCCGCTGCCTACTTCAATGTCTTCAATCTGTAAACTCATGTGGATGCCCTTTTAAAAAATAATCATGTTGATGATGTAACGCGGGCAACTGTAACATAAACCTCACCCAGCGGCACACCGTTCAGGTAGCCTTAAATAGCGCTTTTTTCACCCACGCATTGGTGCATGGGCAGCTTGATAGTGGATTTTTCGCGTTTATTGCGCTCTGCCCGCTGCCATGCTTTTTCATGAAAATAAAACACCACCGTGTTCACCATCGGCTCAATCAAAGCCACGGCACTGGAAATGCCGATGCTGCCGGTGAGCAGATAAGCCACGCTAAAAGCCACGCCAAAGTGTAAAATGGCAAAAGTAATGGTTTTCAACATCGTATTGATCCTTGCTGGCTGAATAATGATTTAACTAGATGATAATGGTTATCAAAATAAACTGATAGCTATTTTTAGCAATCTATTGATTTATATTTTTAATCGATATCTCCAAACATAAGGAATCAACAATGCAAAAACCCCATATTGTGGTTCTAGATCGCGACACCTTGCCCCAACACCCGTTTGCGTTTGATTTTGCCCACACCCTCACCGAATACGCCCACACCGCCCCGGCAGAAACCCAAGCCCGGCTCGCCGGTGCCGATATTGTGATTACCAATAAAGTCCACATCAGCGCCGATATGATGGCCGCCCACCCGCAACTCAAAATGATTGCCATTGCCGCCACCGGCTTTGAACATGTGGCATTAGACGCGGCTCATAAAGCCGGCATTGTGGTAAGCAATATCCGCGCCTACGGCAACGACACCGTGGCCGAACATGCTTTTATGTTGATGATGGCACTGATGCGCCAATTGCCCGCATATCGGCGCGATGTAGCGGCCGGTTTATGGCAGAACAGCCCGTTTTTCTGCCACTTCGGCGCACCCATCCATGATGTGAACGGCAAAACTCTGGGCATTTTCGGCCGTGGCGGCATCGGCCAAGCGCTGGCGCAACGTGCCGAAGCATTTGGAATGCATATCTTATGGGGCGAGCACAAACACGCCAAGAATTGCCGAAGCGGCTACACCCCGTTTACTGATGTATTGGCTCGCGCCGACGTAATTTCACTGCATTGCCCGCTCAATACCAACACCCGCCACATGATTGGCGAAGCAGAACTGCAACAAATGAAACCCGGCGCAGTATTGATTAATGTGAGCCGCGGCGGCTTAGTAGACGAAAATGCAGTGATTCCGGCGCTGAAATACGGCAGCTTGGCCGGTGCCGGTTTTGATGTGCTCACCGAAGAGCCGCCGGTAAACGGCAATCCTTTGTTGGCCAGCCAGCTGCCCAATCTGATTATTACCCCGCACATGGCTTGGGGCAGCCAAGAAGCGATGAGCCGTTTGTTTGATATGCTGGCCGACAACATCAATGCCTTTGTGCGCGGGCAGCCGCAAAATCAGCTTTAAACCAGCAAGGCTGCAGGCCTAGGTTTCAGCGCATATTGTTGTTGCCACCACACTTGGATAAAATATCGCCTTGGCTGTGGATAAAAATCAACTTATCCACAGATAAAAGGCTGCCTGAAAATTTATCCACATTGCTTCGCCCTTTATACTTGGCTTAGCGCCGGGCTTGAAAAGCATTTAACTGATTAAATCATCAGTGGTTTTGAACTTATCCACTGTAAAAAACCAACTTCATCATTATCATCTTTTTATTTTATTAAATATTGTTTTATTTAAGCCTCATTATCCCGGTGCTAAACCGGCATTAAGGAACACTATGCAAGCCGATATTGGCGTTATCGGTTTGGCCGTGATGGGCCAAAACCTAATCTTAAATATGAACGGCCACGGTTTTAAAGTGGTTGCCTATAATCGCACTGCTGAAAAAACAGAAGCATTTATTAATGGCGTGGCTAAAAACACCCATATCAGCGCAGCCTACAGCTTGGCTGATTTAACCGCCAAACTCAGCCATCCACGCAAAATCATGCTGATGGTACGTGCAGGCAGCGTGGTAGACGACTATATCGAGCAATTGCTGCCCTATTTGGAGGCAGGCGATATTATTATCGACGGCGGCAATGCCAACTACCCCGACACCAATCGCCGCGTGGCTTATCTGGCTAAAAAAGGCATTTTATTTGTGGGTGCGGGTGTGTCCGGCGGTGAAGAAGGCGCACGCAATGGCCCTTCAATTATGCCCGGTGGTAATGAAGCGGCTTGGCCGTATGTGAAACCCATTTTGCAGGCCATAGCCGCCAAAACCAAAGACGGCGAGCCTTGTTGCGATTGGGTGGGCAAAGACGGAGCCGGCCATTTCGTGAAAATGGTGCACAACGGCATTGAATACGGTGATATGCAGCTGATTGCCGAAGCCTATCATTTTTTAAAAGCCGCATTGGGTTTGGATCACCACACCATGCAGCAAGTGTTTCAAGATTGGAATCAAACCGAGCTGAACAGCTATTTAATTGAAATAACTGCCGATATTTTGGGTTTTAAAGACAGCGACAACAGCCCGCTGTTAGAAAAAATCCTGGATACCGCCGGGCAAAAAGGCACCGGCAAATGGACCGGCATCAATGCGCTCGATTTCGGCATTCCCCTAACCCTGATTACCGAAGCCGTGTTTGCCCGCTGTGTTTCTGCTTTGAAACAACAACGCTTGGAAGCATCGGCCGCATTCAGGCAGCAAATCCGGCCGATTGATCAACAAGGCAGTACAGATCAATGGGTGGCTGATTTGCGCCAGGCTTTGCTGGCGTCTAAAATCATTTCTTATGCGCAAGGCTTTATGTTGATGCGCGAGGCTTCCGATGCTTTTGATTGGCAGCTTAACTACGGCAATACTGCCCTATTGTGGCGTGAAGGCTGTATTATCCGCAGCGCCTTCTTGGGTAATATCCGCGATGCTTATGCAGCCCGCCCGGATTTGCTGTTTTTAGGGCTGGATCCTTACTTCAAAAATATTTTGCTGCAATGCTTGCCCGCATGGCGGCGTGTGGTGGCCAAAGCGATTGAAATCGGCCTACCCATGCCCTGCATGGCCTCGGCACTCACCTTTTTAGACGGCTATACCAACGCTCAATTGCCCGCTAATCTGCTGCAAGCCCAACGCGATTATTTCGGCGCCCACACTTATGAGCGTATTGATGCGCCACGCGGGCAATTTTTCCATACCAACTGGACCGGCCAAGGTGGGGATACGGCTTCGGGTGTTTATGATGTTTAATACCAATTCTATAAAATAACCTAACTGCGTTGGCTCGCCTTGCCGTACTACTTGTACTGTCTTCAGCTCGCCGCCTTGTTATCTTATTTTATAGAATTGGTTTAATATCATAATACCAATTCGAAAAATAACCTAACTGTGTTGGCTCGCCGCCTTGTTATCTTATTTTGTAGAATTGGTATGAATTGCATAACACAAAAAAGCCTGTCTTTATGAGACAGGCTTTTGTAATACAACTGTTGCACTTAAGCAGAAAATCCTAAATCAGTGGCTGCTTTTTTGAATGCTTCTACATCAAAGCCTGCTTCGTGAGTAATCACCACGCGACCGTCTTCAAAGTTGACATTCACCAGCTTCACGCCGTTAAGTGCTTCACCAGCACCAACCAGCTTATCCGCATCAGCTTTACCGCTGATACCACCAATATTAACCAAAGTTTGAGGCATAAATTCCCTTTCTTACTTGTTAAAATGGATTTGCGGCTTATTTATCCATTTCGCGTTCAACGTCAACTAAAGAGCGGCGTGCCAAAGCCAAATTGGATTTGGATTTGTCCAATACGGAGTAAAGGAACAGGCCGGTATGGCGTTGCAGCGGACGCAGCAAGTGGTATTGTTTGCCCAAGGTAATCAAGATGTCTTCGATTTCGTCTTTCAAGCCCAGCATTTTCATGGTTTTCATTTTGGCACGCATCACTTCGGTATTGCCCGCAGCAGCGATTTCCAAATCAATAGCGGCAGAACCGCCGCCAGCCAGCAGCATGCCGCTGTCAAAATCCACTACCGCAGCGGCCAAAGCACCATCAACATTCAACATTTGTGATACAGCGTTATCGTAATTCATATTTCCTCCGAACTTATAAAAATAGAGATTTATCCAAGACTTAACCAACTGTGCATTATCTGCACTTAAGATTAATTGGTGATATGCTGAAAAGTGCGATGCCTAGAATTCCAAGCAAAAACAAAATGCTTCCAAGCGGCGTATTTTCAAAACATCGCTAATCAATCATTCAATTAATAACAAATATCTTAAGAAAGCTAATAATTGCCATTAACTATAGGGTAATAATACCATATTTAATTTTAAACAACATTATTTCTTAATGTGCATTTTATCAAATATAGATATTATTTTGACAAAGGTTGATTTTAATCAAATTAAATGGTTTTATTATTACAACACTGTTGTTTCAGGCAGCCTTCGGTAAGCCATGAAAAGCGGCCGGTAAACCTTTGTTTCGTGGAAAACTCACCCATTCGTGTGTGCTTTCATCGGCCAAAATTTTGCGCAACAATGCATTATTAACGGCATGGCCGGATTTGTGGCCGGTGAAGGCACCAATTATCGGGTGGCCGGCAATATACAAATCGCCAATGGCATCTAAAATTTTGTGGCGCACAAATTCGTCTGCATAGCGCAAGCCGTCCGGATTGAGCACATCGGTGTCGTCAATCACAATTGCATTGTTCAGATTGCCGCCTAAGCCCAGATTATGGCTGCGCATCAATTCCACTTCCTGCATAAAGCCGAAAGTACGCGCACGCGCAATTTCGTCGATATAGGATTGCCCGGCAAAATCGATGGTAAAGGTTTGCTTGCTGCGGTTGAACACGGGATGATCAAAAGCAATGGTGAGGGTAATTTTAAAGCCTTCATACGGCTCGAAACGCACCCATTTGTCCGGCTCGCGCACTTCCACCGGCGCTTTAATGCGTAAAAAGCGCTTTTCCGCGGCCTGGTCAACAATACCCGCATCTTGCAGCAAATACACGAACGGCAGGCTGGAGCCGTCCATAATCGGAATTTCCGGGGCGTTCAGCTCAATCAAAATGTTGTCGATACCGTAGGCGGCCAGCGCCGACATAATATGTTCAATGGTGCCCACACGCACGCCTTGGTCGGTTACCACAGTTGAAGACAGGCGGGTGTCGTTAATCAGATAAGGGCTAAGCACAATGATTTGGCCTTGCTCACCTTCAAGATCCGTGCGGCGAAATAAGATACCGCTGTTTTCAGCCGCAGGGTGTAAGGTAAGGCGTACCCGTTCGCCAGAGTGTAAACCCACACCGGTAACGCTGATTGATTTGGCCAAGGTTCTTTGCAGCATAAGGTTTCCTTGATAATAAATAACATCATAATCCCAAGCGCCAGAGGATGGCAGTTGTTTTTATCAAATTGGGGATAGTTTGGTTAAATTGAATTGGCAAAGTGTTGTTTTATGCACAGGCTGCCTGAAAAAGATTAATTTATCCACAATTGTGCACAATCTGCCCGCAGATAGACAGCCTCAGTTTGCATTGTTCAAACTCTTATTTTGACATGATTAAAAAACTTATCCGCCAAACTTATGCCTTCAACTATTTCTTCATCTTTTTATTTTAAATATAGCTATTAAAAACCTTTGATTGTTTCCAAATGTGGCTTTAAATCCACCACCCATGCAATTTGCTGGTCAATCCGAAAATAAACATCGGTGCTGGCCAAATGCATCACATATATCCGCTCTTGAATGTTTTGATACGCAGGGCGCGGATCTTGGGCAATGCTTTGTTCCAACAACAAACGAAAATCAGCCCCCAAAGAGGCTGCCTGAAAAGCCTGCTCGGCTTCAGGCAGCCAACAAACCTGCAATAAAGGCGGCGGCCCGGCCACAAAACCGCTACAGGCTTCAGGCTTGGCTTCAACAAAGGGAATGTAAGGTTTGATGTCGAGCACCGGGGTGCCATCCAATAAATCGGCACCGCTTAAATAAAGACGCACTTGCTTATCAACCTCAATGCGTTCCAATTTTAATAAAGACAAACCCAAATGATTCGGCCGGTGCGGGCTGCGGGTGGCAAATACCCCCATTTTCTGCTTACCGCCCAAACGCGGCGGGCGCACCAGTGGCGACCAGCCTTCTTCCACCACGCCGTGAAACACAAATTGCAGCCACACGTAATCAAATTCAGCCAAACCGCGCACACAATCAGCGCCGTAAATCGGTAATAAAGGCAATACCACTTCCGCCGCAGGCACCAAGCCGGGCTGTCGGGCAACACCGAATTTTTGTTTGTAGGGGGATTGGATAAAGCCAATGGCTGCTACGGTATGGCAAGGGAGTGACATGATGTGGGCTAAATGGGTTTTGAAAACCAGAATTGTGGCACGATGCTGTGTTTTGTGTAAATTACAGTGGATAAGTTGTGGATAAAATGGGGATGCCTGAGTTTTATGGCTGATATTGTTTCGAGGTGCAGAAGAGATGGTAATCCGGCTTGTTCAATGCAGCAAAAGTAGGCACAATAGGCTGATTTGGTACTGACAAGGCTGCCTGAAAACAGATATTTTATTCCGAATTTCAGGCAGCATAGATTGATTAAAATAACTGACAAGGAGGCTGCATGAAAGCACTGGTGGCGGTAAAACGCGTGGTGGATTACAACGTAAAAGTGCGGGTGAAAACCGATGGCTCGGATGTGGACATTGGCAATGTAAAAATGTCGATGAACCCGTTTGATGAAATCGCGGTGGAAGAAGCCGTGCGTTTGAAAGAAGCGGGCAGCATCAATGAAATTGTGGTGGTGTCTTTGGGCGTGAAGCAGTGCGAAGAAACTTTGCGCACGGCTTTGGCCATGGGCGCCGATCGCGCCATTCATGTGGAAACCGACGAAAAATTAGAGCCTTTGGCAGTAGCCAAACTGCTCAAAGCAGTGGCTGCTACCGAAAATCCGGATTTGCTGATTTTGGGCAAACAGGCGATTGACGACGATGCCAATCAAACTGCGCAAATGCTGGCGGCTTTACTCAACGCACCCCAAGGCACATTTGCCAGCAAAGTGGTGTTGGCCGATGGTGAAGTGCTGGTTACCCGCGAAATTGATGGTGGCTTGGAAACCGTGGCTTTGAAGCTACCTGCCGTTATCAGCACCGATTTGCGCTTGAACGAACCGCGTTATGTTAAATTACCCAACATTATGCAAGCCAAGAAAAAGCCGTTGGACAAAAAAACCGTGGCCGATTTGGGTGTGGATGTGGCGGCGCGCTTGCAGCAGGTGAAAGTGGCCGAGCCCAAAGCACGCAGCGCGGGCATTAAAGTGGACAGCGTGGCCGAGCTGGTGGCCAAGTTAAAAAACGAAGCTAAGGCCATTTAAGGAGATTGCCATGACGGTATTGATTATTGCAGAACACAACAACCAACAACTCAACCACGCCACTTTGCACGCCGTTACTGCGGCGGCTAAATTGGGTGACGTGCATGTATTGGTGGCGGGCAATGGTGCCGCTGCTGTGGCCGAACAAGCCAAACAAGTGGCCGGTGTGACCAAAGTGTTGCTGGCCGATGCGCCGCATTATGCTGAAGGCTTGGCCGAAGAGCTGGCGCCGCTGGTGGTGAGCGTGGCGGGTGATTACAGCCATATTGGTGCTACTGCTACCGCTTTCGGTAAAAACCTGCTGCCGCGTGTGGCCGCTTTGCTGGATTGTTCGCAAATTTCCGATTTAACCGAAGTGGTAGACGCCCACACTTTTGTGCGCCCGATTTATGCGGGCAATGCGTTTGCCACCGTAAAAAGTGCAGAGCCCAAGTTGGTGCTCACCTTCCGCGCCACCGCATTTGATGCCGCGCCCGCCAATGGCGGCTCTGCGGCAGTAGAAACGGTTGCCGCTGCCGCCCCGCAAAATTTAAGCCGTTTTGTGGGCCGCGAGCTTACTCAATCCGACCGCCCGGAATTAACTCAGGCCAAAGTGATCGTGTCTGGTGGCCGTGCTTTGGGCAGTGCCGAACAATTCAATGCAGTGCTGTTGCCACTGGCGGATAAATTAAACGCCGCCATCGGCGCTTCACGCGCCGCGGTGGATGCGGGCTATGCGCCCAATGATTACCAGGTAGGCCAAACCGGCAAAGTAGTGGCACCGGAGCTGTATATTGCGGTGGGCATTTCCGGCGCTATCCAACATTTGGCCGGTATGCAAGACAGCAAAGTGATTGTGGCCATCAACAAAGACCCAGAAGCGGCCATTTTCAATGTGGCCGATTATGGCTTAGTGGCCGATTTGTTTACTGCGGTGCCGGAATTGGTGGCCGCATTAAACGGCTAAAATGTTTCACGTGAAACACAATGCTAAGGCTGCCTGAAAACTTCAGGCAGCCTTTTTATACTGTTGCAATTGGATTGGTGTTCCACGTGAAACATGCCAACAAGGCTGCCTGAAAGTGAAACCAAGCCTTTCAGGTAGCCTTATACCCATTCTAAAAATAAGATAACAAGGCGGAACTGATTTATTTGGTGCTTCAGTGCCTTAGTAAATCGTTCTCTTTGAGCTGAGCCAAGATAGTACAAGTAGTACAATCAGGTGAGCCAACGCAGTTAGCTTATTTTTAGGATTGGTATTATATTCTTGTAATGTTAAGAAAGCACAGCTATGCAAGCCCTACACAATCCCCATGATTTTGCCTTTGCTTCGGATAATTATTCCGGCATCCACCCGCAGATATTGGCTGCCATTGCCACCGCCAACGGCGGCCACCAGCCTGCTTACGGTGCCGATGTGTATACCGAACAATTAAAGCAGTGCATCCGGCAGCAGTTTGGCGAGCAAGCGCAAGCGTTTCCGGTGTTTAATGGCACCGGTGCCAATGTGATGGCTTTGCAGGCACTGCTGCCGCGCTACGGCGCGGTGATTTGTGCCGACAGCGCCCACATCCATAACGACGAAGGCGTGGCACCCGAATATGTGGCTGGGATTAAAATCTTCGCAGTGGCCACTGTCGATGGCAAGCTCACACCGGAGCTGATTGCCAAACAAGCTTGGGGCTGGGGCAATGAACACCGCGCCCAAGCGCGCGCGGTATACATCAGCCAAACCACCGAGCTGGGCACTTGCTACAGCGTGGCCGAAATCCGCGCCATTGCCGATTATTGCCATCAGCACGGCATGTGGCTGTATATGGATGGTGCGCGTTTGGCCAATGCCGCCGCCCATTTAAATGCCAGCCTGCACGACATCACCACCGCAGCCGGGGTGGATATGGTGTCGTTTGGCGGCACCAAAAACGGCATTATGTTGGGCGAATGTATTGTGGTGCTGAATCCGGCGCTGGCCGACAGCATGGTGTATCTGCGCAAAATCAATATGCAGCTTGGCTCGAAAATGCGCTTTATCTCCGCCCAATTTTTGGCCTTGTTGGAAAACGATTTGTGGCGCACGCTGGCCAGCCACAGCAACGCCATGGCCGAGCGCCTGTATCAGGCAGTCAAAAATATTGAGGGCGTGCACATTACCCAGCCGCGCCAATCCAATGCCGTGTTTGCGGTATTGCCCGCCGCCGCTGTTCATGTCCTGCACCAACAATTTCATTTTTACGACTGGAACGAAAGCAGTGGCGAAGTACGCTGGATGACCAGCTTCGACACCACTGCCGAGCAAGTAGACGCCTTTGCCGCTGCGATTCAGGCCGCCTGCCAAGAGGCTGCCTGAAATATGAGCGCCACCCGCTATACCACCTTGGCCGCGCCTGCTACCGCGGAATTCAAAGACAAAGGCAGCCGCTTTATTGCCCATGCTTATCCGATTGTGCGGGTGGAAGACGTTAAAACCCATTTGGATCCGCTGCGTGAGGCACATCATAAAGCACGGCATTGGTGCTATGCCTGGCGCTTGGGCACCGATGGCAACCAGTTCCGCGCCAACGACGACGGCGAACCGGCGGGCAGCGCCGGCAGGCCGATATTGGGGCAGATTGATTCGGCCGGGCTTACCGATGTATTGGTGATTGTGGTGCGCTATTTTGGCGGTACCTTGCTGGGTGTGCCCGGCCTGATTCATGCCTATAAAACCGCCACCGCCCAAGCACTGGCAGCGGCGCAAACCCTAGAGCAGGATGTGCGCCAAACCGTGCAATTGCGTTGCGATTATCCTCACCTCAGCGAAGCCTTGCGCATTGCCAAACAACACGATGCCGAAGTATTGCAGCAAAATTTACAGCTCGATTGCCGTTTGTTGCTGGCGGTGCCATTGGCGCAGTATGCCGCTTGCACACAAGCATGGCTGCAAACCCGCGCCATGATGATTAACGATGTGCTGCCGGAATAAAACAAAGGCAATAGATGAATATTCTGTTTGTTTGCAGCCGCAATCAGTGGCGCAGCCCCACGGCTGAAACGTTATTCCGCCGCCAGCCCGGTATTCAAGTACGCTCCGGCGGCACCAGCCCGCGTGCACGGCATACGGTGTCTGCCCAAGACATCGCTTGGGCAGACATTATTATGGTGATGGAAAACAAACACAAAAGCCGCTTGCAGGCTGCGTTTCCGACGGCATTAACGCATAAAAAAATAGTGGTATTGGATATTGCCGACGACTACCGCTATATGGATGCGGAGCTGGTGGTGCTATTGCAGCGAAGCGTGGCGCCGTATTTGCCGTAGCTATATTTGCCAATGGATTGCCGAATCCCGTTAGGCAATGATGGTTTTATCTTTCAGGCAGCCTTTGAGTGGGCGGGTGCGTTACTTCCTATAGTGAAATGAAGAATAATAGTGATACAAGGCGCGAAGCCGCAGACAATACAGCCAGTACGAAACAAAGTTTGTTGGCGCGTCTATGCCGCACAAAATCGTTCATGTAGCGTGTAGGCGAGAGCCAACGCAGTTCGGTTCTTTTTAGAATGGGTATAAAAGCGTTATTTTTGTTTCAGGCAGCCTCATTCTGTATACTGAATCGGGTTTCTGTAATGCAGAAGCATTTTCTGATTCATCAAACTTATTGTTATTTAGGGGCACACACATGATTTCAATCCTGTAAATCCGTTTTTTATTTCATAAACGCATTCACAGGAGTCATTATGTCTGTTGTCCATCTTTCCGCCTTTTTGGCATTCAAACAACTTTCCTTTTCTTGGTCGAATGGCGACTCGGTATTAACCTTGTGTGATACGGTTTTTAATAGCGGCTGCATCGGGCTGGTGGGTGCTAACGGTAGTGGCAAATCTACTGTATTGCGTTTGTTGGCGGGCGATTTGCTGCCACAATCCGGCGTGGTTGAGCGCCAAGGCAGTTTGGTTTATCTGCCCCAACAAACCATTGCCGCTCAGGGCAGCATTGCCGCTGCCTGTGGCTTGAGCTTGTGGTTAGCCGCATGGCAACGCTTGCAGCAAGGGGTGGCTGATAATGCCGATTATGCCGTGTTGGAGCAAGATTGGGCGGCGTTGGACACCTTGCAACAGCGTTTGTGCCAGCATGGCTGGCCGCATTTATCACCGCAGGATAGCGCTGCTTGTTTAAGCGGCGGCCAACTGCAAAGGCTGGCATTGGAAACTGCATTGGCCAAGCAAGCGGATTTTTTATTGTTGGACGAACCCGGTAACCATTTAGACAGCGGGCAACGGCAATGGCTAGCAGCACAAATAGCCGCTTATCCGCACACGGTGGTTTTGGTCAGTCATGATCGCAGCCTGTTGCGGGGTGCGGATGCCATTTTGAGCCTGAACCAAAGCTGCCTGAAACAGTATTCTGGCGATATAGACGTTTATCTGGCTGCGCAGGTACAAGAACAAGCCAATGCCATTGCCGATTACCAGCATGCCCGTGCAACCGAAAAGAAAGCCCGGCAAAGATGGCAGCAACAACATGACCGCCAGCAAAAGCGCACCGCCCAAGCTCAGCGGAACCGCCAAACCTGCAACCAAAGCAAGCTGATTTTAGACCGTCAGCAAGAACAATCGCAGCAGGCACAAGGTAAGTTACGGCAGCAACAGCAGCAGTTTAAACAGCAATTACAAAACCAAATACAACAAGCGCAATCGGCCTTACCGCCGGCACAAGACAAACTGTTCACCTTACCCCAAAGCACCGTGCCGCCACGGCGGCAAGTATTACAAACCCAATCCTTGCGTTTGTCTTATACGGCCATTGCCGAGGTAGCTGATTTGTATTTGCATGGTGCTTTCCGCCTGCATATTCAGGCAGACAACGGTGCCGGAAAATCCACCCTGTTGCGTGTATGTGCCGGTTTGCAAGCACCTGCGGCGGGTGCGGTGCAAACTTTTGTGCCACTGGCCTATATCGACCAACAGGCTTCCTTGTTGGATAACGGCACCAATGTGCTCACCCAATTGCAGCAACAAAATACCATGCTGCCTGAAGCTGTATTGCGTCAATATCTGCATCAACTGGGCTTGGCAGCCGCACAATTATGCCGTCCTTGCGGTGTACTCAGTGGTGGCGAAAGGATCAAGGCGGCTTTGGCGGTGGCGTTATGGCGGCAACCGGCGGCACAATTATTGCTGTTGGATGAACCCACTAATCACTTGGATTTGCCCTCGGTGCAGGCGCTGGAGCGGGCATTGGCCGATTTTCCGGGGGCAATGATGGTGGTATCGCACGATGCCGATTTTGTACGGGCGCTCAAACCAAGCGGGCGCTTGCATATTTTGAACGGGCATTGGTGTTTAGATGAAACCGAATTGCCAAGCAACAAGGCAGTTTAAAAGGCTGCCTGAAACCCCACGCTTCCTTTATAATTAAGCCCATTGTGGGTGATTCAATTAAAAGGAAAAAGGCGGGCATGATGAATCTATTGGTGATTGGTAGCGGTGGGCGCGAACATGCTTTGGCGTGGAAATTGGCGCAATCAGCCAAAGTAGCATGCGTATTTGTGGCACCGGGCAATGCGGGCACCGCCGCCGAGCCGAAGTTGCACAACATCAATTTAAGCGGCCATGGTGATTTGATTGCGTTTTGCCAACGCGAAAACATCGCTTTTACTGTGGTGGGGCCGGAAGCGCCGCTGGCCGAAGGCGTGGTGGATGCGTTTCGTGAAGCGGGCTTGCCCATTTTGGGCCCCAGCCAATATTGTGCGCAATTGGAAAGCTCCAAAGATTTTGCCAAAGCTTTTATGGCGCGTTGCGGTGTGCCCACCGCGCAATACCAAACCTTTGCCGATGCCGCTGCCGCCCACGATTATATTGAGCGCAAGGGCGCGCCGATTGTGATTAAGGCCGACGGCTTGGCCGCGGGCAAAGGCGTGATTGTGGCGCTAACCCTAGCCGAAGCCCACGCCGCCATCGACGATATGTTGCTGGGCAATAAAATGGGCGATGCCGGTGCGCGGGTGGTGATTGAAGACTTCTTACAAGGCGAAGAAGCCAGCTTTATCGTGATGGTGGATGGCGACAATGTGCTGCCCATGGCCACCAGCCAAGACCACAAACGCCTGCTGAACGACGACCAAGGCCCCAATACCGGCGGCATGGGTGCCTACAGCCCGGCGCCAGTGGTAACGCCTGCGGTGCATCAGCGGGTGATGGACGAAATCATTTTGCCGGTGGTGCATACCATGAAGGCCGATGGCCATCCTTACACCGGCTTTTTGTATGCCGGTTTGATGATAGACAGCAACGGTGCGCCGTTTACCATTGAATTCAACTGCCGCTTCGGTGACCCGGAAACCCAGCCGATTATGAGCCGTTTGGACAGCGATTTGGTGGACTTGATTGAAGCCGCGCTGGATGGCCGCTTGGATCAGGCGCAAGCACAATGGAGCCCGCAAACCGCGGTGGGCGTGGTGCTGGCCGCCGCCCATTATCCGGAAACGCCGCGCAAAGGCGATGTCATCCATGGCTTGGCCGCCGCACAGGCGCACGGCAAGGTGTTTCATGCGGGCAGTGCAAGCAATGCGGCCGGCGATACCATCACCAACGGCGGGCGCGTGTTGTGCGCCGTGGGCTTGGGCGATGATGTAGAGGCCGCCAAAGCCGCCGCCTATCAAACCGTGGCCGCCATCACTTTTGACGGTATGCAATACCGCACCGATATTGCCGATAAGGCGATTGGGCGCTAGGGTCTGTTTACATTTCAGCCGTGCACCGGATTTTGAGCAGAAAAGTTCGCGTTCAAGGCGAAAAGCACAGCAAGGTTGAACACCTTACGCGTATTTTCAACGCAGAAAGCGGGCTTTTAAGCCAAAATAGGGCCACGTGGTAAAATGTGAGCAGACCCTAGGCTGGCGTAAATTTTTAACGGCGCGTATAATTCGGCTCTTGTGTTTCAGGCAGCCTGAAACACTGATGCGGATGTGATGTAGTGGTAGCATAACTGCTTCCCAAGCAGTTCGGACGGGTTCGAATCCCGCCATCCGCTCCAAATAAGCCCGGGCCGATAATAGACAAATCGGCCCTGTTTTTTGTCTGTAGCAGATGTGTTATCTTAAAATTAGGATACGCAAAATACGGCATATCCTTACATTCTGCTGTTATAGTGCTCCAATTTCATCCCCTTACCGATTCCCTGCCCTTTTATGCCCCGAATGCTCGCCCATGCCGCCGTTTACCGTTTGCGCGCCCATTTGCGCCGTGGCGGTGTGGTGGCTTATCCCACCGAATCCAGCTATGGCTTGGGCTGTTTGCCCCGGCATGTACGCGGCTTGCGGCGGGTGGTGGCGCTGAAACAACGGCCACAGCATAAAGGATTAATCAGCATTGGCGCTGATTTGGCACAATTGCAGCCTTTATTGCAGCCCTTAAGCCCGGCGCAGCAGGCGCTGTTGGCACAAAATTGGCCTGCCGCCAAAACGTATTTAATTGCAGCGGCTGCGCAAACGCCCACGATGTTGCGCGGGCGCGGGCGCCATAAATTGGCGGTACGCGTGCCTGCCCATGCCGGTGCGCGGCAATTGTGCCGCCAGCTGGGCACGGCCTTGGTGTCGACTTCTTGCAACCGCAGCGGCGAGCGGCCGTGTGTTCGCGCGGCGGAAGTGCGGCGGCGCTTTGGCGATAAGGTGTGGTTGGTGCCGGGGCGTTGCGGCGGCAACCGCCAGCCCAGCCAGATTATTGATTTGGCCAGTGGTGTGCGTTTGCGCTAAGGCTGCCTGAAAACAAAGCCCGATACATTCTGCTAATGTATCGGGCTTGATTGTTTTTTGGGTTTACGATTATAGCGCTGCCCGCAATTCAGCTGCCAGCGCCGCCAGCTCGTTGTGGTCGGCCATGCCGCCTTCGTGGCGACCCAGTTCGTGTACATTGCTGGGAATCAGGTGCAGGTGGTAATGAAATACACTTTGGCCTGCTTGAGCGCCGTTGAGCTGCATTTGCACAATGCCGCTGCGTTTGAGCACTTGCCGTTGTGCGGCCATCACTTTTTGCGCGGTGGCCAGCACGGCTTGGGCATAGTCTAAGGGCAGGTCGCTCAGCTCTACGGCGGCGGTTTTGGGCACCACCAATACATGGCCGCGGGCTTGTGGCATCACGTCCATAAACGCCAGTGTTTTGTCGTCTTCGTAAACGGTGTGGTTGGGAATCTCGCCGCGCAGGATTTTGGCAAAGATGTTGTCGGTATCGTAAACGGTTTGCATGGTTTGGCCTTTGTGGTGGGGGTGGGTTGGTTTTCAGGCAGCCTTAACGCTGCCTGAAATAGCGTGGATAGGGTTTTACAGCGGGCTGAGTTTGGCGGCCGCGGTATCCAGCACTTTAATGCCGTTTTTGCCGAAGTTTACCGTGAGCTTGGCGCTGTCGCCTTTATTAACGGCATCAATAATCACGCCGGTGCCGAATTTGGCATGGCGCACGTTTTGGCCGAGGGTGAATCCGGCATAATTCTGCGCTTTTTCCGGTGTTTGGGCGGCGGGGCTGCGGCTGTGAAACGGGTTGCTGCGCTGGCTGCTGTGTTGTTGTGCCACCAGGCTGCCTGAAGCGGGCGATAGATGATGCAACACGGCGGCGGGAATTTCGTCGACAAAGCGCGACACCACGCCGAAGTGGGTTTGCCCGTGCAAGAGCCGCTGCTGCGCCATGCTGATGTAGAGCCGTTTGCGCGCGCGGGTAATCGCCACATACATCAGCCGCCGCTCTTCTTCCAGCCCGTCGCGCTCGGCCAGGCTGTATTCGCTTGGAAACAGCCCTTCTTCCAGCCCGGTAAGAAACACGGCGTTGAATTCCAAGCCTTTGGCGGCGTGGATGGTCATCAGCTGCAAGGCGGCTTCACCGGCCAGGGCTTGGTGTTCGCCCGATTCCAGCGCCGCATTGCTTAAAAACGCCAATATCGGCCAGGCCGGATCGGTGGCGGCGTTTTCAGGCAGCACTTCAAAATTGGACTCCAAAGGTTTGAATGCCACGGCGGCATTGATGAGCTCGTTTAGGTTGTCGATGCGCTCTTGATGCTCGCCTTTTTGGTTTTGATAATGCGCCATCAAGCCGCTGTCGTGCACCACCGCCAGCATGGTTTCGGCCAGATTGCTGCTGCCGATATGCGATTGCAGCGCTTCAATCAAGCGCACAAAGGCGGCCACTTTGGCCTGTTTACCGCCTGTGCTACAGGCCGCCTGCCATAAAGACACACCTTCGGCGCTGGCGGTGGCTTGCAGGTTTTCCACTGTGCGCGTGCCGATGCCGCGGGTGGGGAAATTGATTACCCGCAGCAAGGCATTGTCGTCGTGCGGGTTGACCGCTAAGCGCAGATAGGCCAGTGCATGCTTGATTTCCTGGCGTTCGTAAAAGCGCAGGCCGCCGTAGATTTTGTAGGGGATGCCGGCACGGAACAAGGCTTGTTCCAGAATGCGCGATTGCGCATTGCTGCGGTAGAGCACCGCCATTTGCGCCAAATCCCAGCCTTCGCGTTGCAGCGCCCGTGCTTCGTCCACCACAAATTGGGCTTCTTCGTTGTCGCTGATGGCTTGCAGCAGGCGGATTTTTTCGCCCGCATCGGCATCGGTGCGCAAATTTTTGCCCAAACGCCCGTTGTTGTGGGCAATCAGGGCATTGGCCGCGGTGAGGATGTGGCCGTCGGAGCGGTAGTTTTGCTCCAGCTTAATCGGCTCATCAATGGCAAATTCGCGCATCAGCGCCGCCATATTGCCCACATGCGCGCCGCGAAAGCGGTAGATGCTTTGGTCGTCGTCGCCCACCGCAAACACCGCCGCATGCTCGCCCGCCAGTAGCTTAAGCCAAGCGTATTGCAGCTTGTTGGTGTCTTGAAATTCGTCCACCAGAATATGTTTGAAGCGGTTTTGGTAGTGGCTGCGCAAGGCGGCGTTGGCTTGCAGCAATTCGTAGCTGCGCAGCATCAGCTCGGCAAAATCCACCACGCCTTCTTGGTTGCACAGAGCATCGTAGGCGGCATAGCATTCAATCAGCCGTTGCGTGTGTGGGTCGGGAGCGTCTAGGCTGCCTGCACGCAATCCGGCTTCTTTTTGCGCATTGATAAAGCCTTGCAAGCTGCGCGGGGCAATGCTTTCGTCGGGGATATTCAGGCTTTTGAGCAGGCGTTTGATGAGCGACAATTGGTCGCCGCTGTCTAAGATTTGAAATGCCGCCGGCAGACCGGCATCGCGGTAATGCAGGCGCAAAAAGCGGTGACACAGGCCGTGAAACGTGCCCAGCCACATGGCGCGCACCGGTATCGGCAACATGGCGCCAAGGCGCAGCTGCATTTCCTTGGCGGCCTTGTTGGTAAAGGTAACCGCCAGCACGCTGTGAATACTGGCCTGCCCGCTTTGCAACAGCCAAGCAATGCGGGTGGTGAGCACGCGGGTTTTGCCGCTGCCGGCACCGGCCAGCACCAAAGCGGGCGCCGGCGGCCAGGTAACGGCGGCCAATTGCTCGGGGTTCAGGCCGCTCAATAAAGAAGATGAAGGATTTTCCATGGCTGCTATTGTAGCCGATGGCGCACAAAAAAGCCGCCTGCATGTGCAAGCGGTAGCAAGGAATGAGCACCGGTAAATTCACGATAAGGCAGCTTTATTGATCCGAGCCGAAAAGGTCGCGGCTATAGACTTTATCCGCCACGGCGGCCAAGTCGGCATGTTGGCGATTGGCCACAATCACATCCGCCAGCCGGATAAATTCGGCCAAATCAGCGATAACCGGCGCGTTGAGAAAATGGCTTTGGGCTAAAGCAGGCTCATAAACCACCACGTGCACGCCGCGCCCTTGTAGTCGTTTCATCACGCTTTGAATCGCCGAAGCGCGGAAATTGTCGGCACCGTTTTTCATGGCCAAGCGGTAGATGCCCACGGTGTGTGGCCGGCGCTTGAGGATTTGATGGGCGATAAAATCCTTGCGGGTGCGGTTGGCCTCCACAATGGCGCCAATCAGCTGGTTGGGTACATTGAAGTAGTTGGCGCGCAATTGTTCGGTGTCTTTGGGCAGGCAATAGCCGCCATAGCCGAAAGAGGGGTTATTGTAATAATGGCCGATGCGCGAATCGGCGCACACGCCGTCGATAATGTGGCGTGTATTCAGATGATGAATTTCGGCAAAGCTATCCAGCTCGTTGAAAAACGCCACCCGCATGGCCAGATAGGTGTTGGCAAACAATTTAATCGCTTCGGCTTCGGTGCTGCCGCAATAATATTGGGCAATATCGGCGGCCTCGGCGCATTCGGCCAGCATTTGCCCGAATGCTTGCGCCCGCGGGCTATTGCCGCCCACCACGATGCGGCTGGGATAAAGATTATCGTGCAGTGCGCGGCCTTCGCGCAGGAATTCGGGTGAAAACAGAATTTCCATATTGGCAAAGCGCTGTTGCAAGGCGGCGGTAAAGCCCACCGGTACGGTGGACTTAATCACCACCAGAGCTTGCGGGCAACGCCGGGCGGCTTCGGCCACACAGGCTTCTACGCTGCTGGTGTCGAAATAGCCATTGTCGCTGTCGTAATTGGTGGGGGTGGCGATAATCACCGTGTCGGCATCTGCATAAGCGTGTGCGGCAGCGGTGGTGGCGTGTATCGGGCTTTCAGGCAGCCTTTGTTGGATTTCGGCATCGGCCAAGGGGCTGATGCCTTGGCAGATTAAATCGACCTTGGCGGCATCAATATCCAGCAATTGCACGCGGTGGCGCGGTGCCAGCAAAACCGCCAGCGACAAGCCGACATAACCTGCGCCCACCACGGTGATGTTGCGTGGCTGCATAGGAATCCTGTTTTGAAGTGGCGAAATATGGGGTTTATGTTAAAGCAGCGATATGGCAATGCGGTGACAGCGCGCGCACAAAAAAAGGCAGCCTGAATAGGCTGCCTGAAATACATCACAGAACGGATAAATCAATGAAACTGATTCATGGTGTTGTCTTTGCCCGAGGCTTTCAGTGCGGCTTCACCGGCAAAGTATTCTTTGTGGCTGTCGCCGATATCCGAGCCGGACATATTTTGGTGTTTCACTGTGGCAATGCCTTGGCGGATTTCTTCGCGCTGTACGCCTTTCACATAGGCCAACATGCCTTGGTCGGCAAAGTAGCCTTTGGCCAAGTTGTCTGTAGACAAAGCGGCGGTGTGGTAGGTGGGTAGGGTGATCAGGTGGTGGAAAATGCCCGCTTGTGCCGAAGCATCGCGCTGGAAGGTACGGATGCGCTCGTCGGCTTCTTTGGCCAAATCGGTGTTGTCGTAGTCTACGCTCATCAGTTTGGCACGGTCGAAGGCAGACACGTCTTTACCGGCTTCGCTCCACGCATCGAATACTTGCTGGCGGAAGTTTAATGTCCAGTTGAATGAAGGGCTGTTGTTGTACACCAGTTTGGCATTCGGAATCACTTCGCGGATGCGGTCTACCATGCCTTTGATTTGGCCGATGTGCGGTTTTTCGGTTTCGATCCAAATCATGTCGGCGCCATTTTGCAAAGAAGTGATGCAGTCCAACACGCAACGGTCTTCGCCGGTGCCGGCACGGAATTGGAACAAATTGCTCGGCAGGCGTTTCGGGCGCAGCAGCTTGCCTTCGCGCTTAATCACCACATCGCCGTTGCCCAAGGCTTCGGCGCTGATTTCTTCGCAATCCAGGTAGGAGTTATACAAGTCGCCCAAGTCGCCCGGTTGGTTGGTGACGGCGATTTGTTTGGTGAGGCCGGCGCCCAAAGAGTCGGTACGCGCCACAATCACGCCATCGGTAACGCCCAATTCCATAAAGGCATAGCGCACGGCGTTGATTTTGGCCAAGAAGTCGGCGTGGGGCACGGTGACTTTGCCGTCTTGGTGGCCGCATTGTTTTTCGTCGGAAACCTGGTTTTCAATTTGAATACAGCAGGCGCCGGCTTCAATCATTTGTTTGGCCAGCAAGTAAGTGGCTTCGGCATTGCCAAAACCGGCATCGATGTCGGCAATAATCGGCACCACATGGGTTTCGTGATTGTCAATTTGGGCGATGATTTCGGTTTCTTTGGCACTGTCGCCGGCTTCACGGGCGGCATCCAACGCGGTGAACAGCAAATCCAGCTCGCGGGCATCAGCCTGGCGCAAGAAGGTGTACAGCTCGGCAATCAGCGCGGATACCGAGGTTTTTTCGTGCATGGATTGATCCGGCAAGGGGCCGAATTCGGAGCGCAGTGCCGCCACCATCCAGCCGGAAAGGTACAGATAGCGTTTGTTGGTGGTTTTGAGGTGTTTTTTAATGGAAATCAGCTTTTGCTGGCCGATAAAACCGTGCCAGCAACCCAAAGATTGGGTGTAAACCGAAGCATCGGCATCGTATTCGGCCATATCGCGGCGCATTACACCGGCGGTGTATTTGGCAATTTCCAAGCCGGTTTGAAACTGGTTTTGCAAACGCATACGCGCTACGGCTTCGGCGCTGATGGCGCTCCAACCTTCACCGGCCTGCTTGATTTCTGCTTGGGCTTGCTTGATTTCGTTTTGGTATTGAGACATGGTAAATCCTTTGCTATCTGCTCGAATATTTTTCTTAAAAGACACCGGATGCGGCGTTGGTGCGGTGCAATAAATTTACCCGTTTTTGGGCGGCAATGGAAGCCCTGATTGAAAATTTTTTAGTGTTTTCCGTTGCTTACTTAAACGAAAAACCAATGTTCGATTGTGATGACTGAATTTAAAACACTTGTTTGATTGCCAGAAAATGCTGCATTTTTAAATTTTAATGCAGCAAAAATTTGTTTTATGCAGATGTTGCGCAAGAATCTGTAGTGGCATTGTGCGTAGGCTGCCTGAAAGCCGATTTGGAATATAAAATCTAAACGGCATCAAAACAATGGCTTATCACAGTAGCACCAAAGTGAATCTTGGGCAGAAATAAAGCTTAGGTCAGCCGCAAGCGCGATTGCATGGTGTGGGCAACAAAAACGAACATCGGCGCTGATAATGGCGCATTAAAATCATTGAGCAATAGGCAAAGTAATACCAATTCGAAAAAATAAGATAACAAGGCGGCGAGCCGCAGACAGTACACCTAGTACGGCTAGGCGAGCCAACACAGTTAGGTTGTTTTTTCGAATTGGTATAATACAAGGCTGCCTGAAAGGCAGCCTTGTATTATACCAATCCTTATTTTGGGCTAATAAAAAGAAGCCTCGCCCTCGGGGCGGGTTTTGAAACGCTTGTGCAGCCAAAAATACTGCTCCGGCTGCTC
This sequence comes from Paralysiella testudinis, assembly GCF_016894345.1. Lineage (GTDB taxonomy): Bacteria > Pseudomonadota > Gammaproteobacteria > Burkholderiales > Neisseriaceae > Paralysiella > Paralysiella testudinis. Next base: position 572,505 of record NZ_CP069798.1, on the reverse strand, counting down.
GCGCACGCGTGCTTCGATAAAGTCGTTCATGCGCTGGGTGTCGGCAATGGCATCGTTGCCGGGATAATTTTCCCATGGCGGATAAAAACGCAGCTTTACCGTGCCGTTGGCTTGGCGGGTGGGAATGGCGGGAATCACTTTGGCACCGGTTAAAGCAGCAATACGGCTCAAACCGGCAATGGTGGCGGTGGGAATGCCGAAAAAATCCACAAATACCGATTCTTTGCGGCCAAAATCTTGATCGGGCAGATACACAAACGGTGCGGTGCTGGCTTTGAGTTTTTTGATAATCGAGCGCAAGCCTTCGGTGCGGCCAATCAGAAACACATTATTGTAGCGGTAGCGCCCTTTCAGGATTTGCGCATCCATGGCCTGATTTTTTTGGCGGGAATACATACTGATTAAGAACATTTCCTGATTCAGCGCATATACCGCTGCCTCAAATGCGGTGAAATGCGGATAGAGCAGAATGACTTTGTCGCCACGAGCCAGTGCATCGTCCAAATGGTGTTTGTCTTGGTAATGCACCATGTTTTTGAGCCGCTGTGCAGAGCCATACCAATATAGGCCGTATTCCAGCACCAGCATGGCCATGTGCACAAAATGCTGCCTCAGCAGCGCGCGCCGCTGCTGCTCCGTCCATTCCGGATAGCAATGGCGCAGATTAATCAGCCCTATCCGGCGGCGCGGGCGCACGGCGTAAAACGCCAGCCAGCCCACCGCGCGCGCCAAGGCGTGAATCAAGCGCAGCGGCAGCCATTGAATACAATATAAAAGCGCAAAAGCCAATTTCATAAGCAAAAAAGATAAAAGCAAGTGCGCCTATTGTACGGAATCTTGCGGCACTGCACCACGGGCATGTAATCGCGGCATTACCAGTTCACCCCCAAGCGTGCGCCCACCCCCCATACATTCATATTATTGAATTTGGCCGCCGCCACCGGTACGCCGTCTACGGTGGTGGACTGGTTTTTATACCAGTTGTATTGGACACCGGCGCCGATATCCACATGCTTGTTAATCACATATTTGCCGCCCACATTCAAGGTATAGGCTTTATCCGGCGGACCTAACGGCGATACTGGATCGCCGTTGCCGCTGTCGTAGCCGCCGATGACATAGCCGCTGAATTTCTCGCTCAGCTGCCGCCCCACGCCCAGATTAAATTGATAGGAATCTTTACCAAAGCTCACCAACTCGGCGTTGTTGACGCCATTGGCTTGTTGCAGGCTGGTGTAAAGATCCGGGCGGACTTTGAATGCGCTCCAATCGGTCCAGCGGGCGCTGGCCAAGAGCAGGGTTTTGGGGGCAATACCGGTTTGAAATTCCAAATTCACCGATTGCGGCAGCTTGAAATTCAAATCACTTGTTTGACTGATGGCACCGGCTTGTGGGTGGTTGAAGGTTTCCGTTACCTTGTGTGCATACTTGACGGCGGAGCGGTAGGTGAGCGTGGCGCGCAGAGCAATGTCGGGTTTCTCATACGCCGCACCCAGCACATAGCCCCAGCCGCCGCTGCCAGGCAAATCCAAATCGTAGCCCGCCAATGCGGGCAGTGCTACTGAGCCATTGACCGACTGATAGGTCGGGCCGCCGAAAATGGAAATGTTTTGCGGGGTTTTGTAGGCCACCAGTGCGGTAAAGTTGTGTGCCTGCGCTTTGGCATTCATGCCCGCTGTGGCACTGTCGGGCGCACCCACAGCCTGATAGCGCCCGCTGTCGTTGTTGTAGCGTACATTGATGCCAAACGGCTGCTCGTATTTCAGCCCTAAGGATAATTGGTCGTTAAGCTGGAATTTGCCCGAAACCGCATACTGCATATAGTTATTGCCCACATCGCCCGTGGGGATGTCGTAATTGGCCACGGTGCCGCTGCTGCCCATAAACATGGGCGTATCCAGCGCCTGCCCTTTCACCGAAGGTGCCACATAGGCGGCGCCCAATTCAACACGGTTGCCCGGCTCGAACATAAATGCCGTGGATTGATCGCTGCGCTCCAGTGCGGCGGCGTGGGCGGCCAGCGCCGGCAGGGTAAGCAAGGTGGCGAACACGGTTTTGCGTAGCATGGTTTTTCTCCCTAGGAATAGATTTTGTTGTTGTTTTCTAAAACAGCGCGGCCTTTAGTAAAGCAGTGCAGTGGCCATCGAATCATAGGCCAAAAATTAAATGTTCTTAACCAAAATACAAAATAATCTTGTATTGTTTTACCGGCGTGTTGTAATTTTGATACGCTTTAAGCAAGCATAAATCACTGTTGGTTCAATTAAATTTATGCCGCTGCCAACGCCGTATTAACCACGACGCTGGCAGCGGCATTATTCAGCTTAAATTAAATGATTTGGATTGGCCTGCAGCATCAGCCGCGCGGTTTTTTGGCTTCGCCTTCCAGTGCGGTGCCGGTTTTAATCAGCCCCAGCAGCCGTGCTATGCCGCTTTTGCCAAATAGGGTATCAATCAGATCGGCAAACAAATGGTATTTTTTTTGGGTGTAGGGATACCAGTTGGCTTCAATTTTGCCGCTGTTGCCGTCGTATAGCACCGCTTTGCTGCGGGTATAGCCGAGCAGGCCTTCGGCGCCTTTTTGGCGGCCGTGGCCGCTGGCTTTGGTGCCACCGAAAGGCAGATTGGGGTTGCCTTCGGTGATCATGGCGTTGTTTACCGACACCGCGCCGCATACCAGCCGCCGCGTTACCCGCTCCAGCTGTGCTTTATCGCCGCCCCACACCGAGGCGGCGAGGCCGAATTCGCTGTGGTTGGCCAAGGCAACGGCTTCTTCTTCGGTGTCGAATTTCAGCACCGGCAGCAAGGGGCCGAAGGTTTCTTCCTGCATCAGCAGCATGTTTTCATGCAGATTGGTGAGCACGGTGGGCTGGAAGATGTGCTCGCTGGCGGCCAGCACATCGCCGCCGGTGTGCTGGGTGGCACCTTTGGCGCGGGCATCGGCCACATGGCGGCGGATGATGTCCATTTGAAAAGCGGCGGTGATGCCACCGATATCGGCATCGCCGCTGTCGCCATAATTAAGCACTAAGCCGTTGACCGCCGCGCTGAGGCGCCGCACAAATTCATCGTACACACCCGCCTGCACGTAAATGCGCTCCAGCGATGAACACGATTGCCCGGCGTTGGTGAGCGCGCCCCACATCACCCCGGCCACGGCGCGATCCAGATTGGCACTGTCAAACACAATCGCCGCATCTTTGCCGCCCAGCTCTAAATCCACCGGAATCAGTTTTTCCGCCGCCTGCGCCAAAATGCGCTTGCCAGTGCGTGCCGAGCCGGTAAAGAAAATTTTGGCGGGCTGTGTGTCAATCAGCCTTTGCGCGGTTTCGCCGCCGCCGTAGCACACAAACACGCTTTGCGCCAGCAGCGGCGCCGCCGCAAAAATACGCTCAAACAAACCTTGCAAAGGGGTGACTTCCGAAGGCTTGAACAGCACCGCATTGCCGCACACAAAGGCGGCCACAATTGAAGTGATGCCAATGTGCAGTGGGTAGTTCCATGGTGAAATCACCAGCACCACACCCAGCGGCTGGTGATAGATACGCGATTTTTTGCCCAGCAGCGCAATTGGGGTGGGTACTTTTTGGTCGGCCAGAATTTTGGGCGCACGGTGCAGCAGCCATTCGAAATTGTCGAGCACGCCCATTACTTCCGACACCAAAGCATCGGTGCGGGTTTTGCGGGTTTCGCGGCACACGGCATCGGCGATGTCTTCTTTATGCTCAAGCACATAGGCGCTGATGGCTTTCACCGCGGCCAAGCGTTCGGCCAAGGTGGTGTGCGCCAATTTATCGGCGGCGGCACGGGCTTGCGCGGCCACCTCGGCCACGGCAGCAGCACTCATTTCGGTGGTTGTGGAAGGTGTGGTCATGCAGCATTCTCCGTGGGCGGGGTTGTTTTGGGGTTTCAGGCAGCTTAAAACAATTGTTTTAGGGGCTGTACTAGATAACTAGGCCAAATAGTATTTTACTAATTGTTTTAAAATAGAAATTTGAACTTTCATTTCACTGTTGTTAAAACGCCATTCGCACTCCTTCAGATACAACCCGAAATGTGCTTTAGGAATGCCGTTGAACTTACGCAAATGGCGCTTTGCCTGATTCCAAAAGTTCTCTATTCCGTTTATGTGGTTATGTTGTTCGGCAAAATGTGTGCTGTGATTGATACGGTAATGGCTGAATTCACTGGCATCAAGCACATCGTAGCTTCTATAGCAGTCGGTATAAACAATGCTGTCGGGTCGCACTTGTTCTCGAATAATCGGCAGCAATGTAACCGTTTGCGTATTGGGAACCGCTACCGTATAAACCCGGCCATTACGCTTCAAAAGCCCGAATACAATGGTTTTTCCAGCTGCACCACGTCCGCGCTTACCTTTGCGTTGACCACCAAAATAGCTTTCATCAACTTCTACCTCGCCATCAAGCATTTCTAAATGGGGGCTATTTTGGTAGATCAACAAACGAAGGCGATGGAAGTAATAAGCTGCCGTGTTTTTATTGACGCCAACTAATTGGGCGGCAATACGTGCAGTAACATTAGCAACAAAAAGCTCAATGAGTTTATTTTGTTTATACTGACTTAGACGACTTTTTCTCATAGGGGTTATTTTAAATGGTTTTGAATAACCCTAGTTATCTAGTACAGCCCCTTGTTTTATCTCCATTAAGTTATCCAAGGCTGCCTGAAAACAGGAATGCGGTTTCAGGCAGCCTTGAAAAGCACTATTGCCGCCTATTTCAAGCTAATAATCCGCCGTGCAATGCAGTTGGTAATCCATGGCGGCAAACACCGTGCCCTGCCCGTCTTCGCCGCACTGGTTGGCGTAATACAGGCTGTAGACAATGCCGCGCAGGCCGATATCGAGCTGGCGCAGCGGCACCGCCAGCCAATGATTTTGGCCATGGGCGGCCATGCAGCGGCGCAATAGAAACGCCAGCACCGGCGTGGGCATCAAGCTGAGCAGCAGCAACACGGTTTTGAGGTCGCGGATATCATCGGGGTGTGCCGGCGCCATCATTTCATCAATGTGCGCCAGCGCACCGGTGTGCGAAAAGGCAGGGAAATCACCACCCGCAGGCAGCAATACATCGCCGATGCGTTTGAGCGCACCGAGCTGGCGCGGATTAAAATACACAGAGTTGGCCATACATGCCTTCTTTCTGAGCTTGAAGTGACGCACTGGGATATAAAGTGCAGCCACTGATGCTAATCCTAAAAATAACCTTACAAAATAAAAACAGCTCGGCAGTACCATCCGCGTAGATACCATCTCTCGCATCAAGCCGCAATGGTTATTTTGGCCTGATATTCGCATTGGTGCTTCAACACACCAAAGCAAATCTGTACCAAGCGGCGCATCGCTGCGCCGATGGTCTGCATTTCCGTTTTGTTTCTGGCTTTCAGTCTGCGGTAATGCGCGTTAATATCCGGATTCCACGTTTTTGCAACCACCGCAGCCATATACAACTTAGCTCGTATGACCGAACTGCCCTGCTTGGAAAGCATGGCTTTGCCTTTGTGTTTGCCGGATTCCCGTTTTTTCGGCACCAATCCCAAATAGGCAGCCATTTGCGAGGCGGAGGTAAAATGTTTGCTATGATAGAGCGCAACCATGCGCAATGAAACCACTTCACCTACACCGGGTATGCTGCGCAGTAAAGCACGGTCTTTTTCAAATCAGGATGCCGGTCAATATGTTGTTCGATTTCCTGTGTGATGGTGCTGATCTGCTGCTTCAAATTGGTCTGCATGGTGCTGATGGACTGGCTGACCGCTTCGGGAACAGCGCTGAATCCGGCTTTCTCCATGCGGTTGTCTTCACGCTGCAGATCGCTTTGCAGCGCATCTAGACGGGCTAGTAGTGCGTTGAGCCGCTTGATGTGGGTGCAGCAGGCTGCCATTGGCGTACTTTGTGGTGCATGAGGCGGTCAATACCGGCTCTGGCCAGTGACTGGCTATCAGCCTTATCGGTTTTGTGCAAGCTGTCGTATTTGGCATAATGGGCACTGTCGGCAGGATTAAGCAGATAAACGGCGATGCCTTTGTTATGCAGATACTCTGCCAATGCTTCATGGTAAACGCCGGTGGCTTCCATGAAAATTTTGAGTAGGCTTAAGTCTTCACCGATGTTTTTATACAGCCATTCTGTCAGTTGGTTAAAGCCTTGGAGGTGGTTTGGCAATGCTTTGGTTTTGATTTTACTGCTGCCAATGTCGCGGATAAGAGCACAATCTAATTTGTTTTTGCTGATGTCGATGCCCAATACTTGGAAGTTCATCATAATCTATCCTTATTTATGCAGTGTCTTGCGGGCGCTGCCGCGCACTTGGATACCATTCAGATTGTAGGATGAGGTGTATGGCAGTGTTATCTACATTTCAGTGTCGGGCACTTGGGTCGGATACAGTTTGCTGCCATACGGGGCGGGAATAATACGCGTTTTACTCACCGCTTGAGAGATACAAGGTCGGATTCTTGAATCCGACACTGGTTCGCAGAACAAGATTTTCACATCACTTTGGCCTGATGGCCAAATGTCGGATTCAAGAATCCGACCTACGGGCTGATAAGTTGTTTTTAGGCTGCCTGAAACCCAAATGGATTGCCGAATCAAGTTTGGCAATAACGGTTTTATATTTCAGGCAGCCTTGTTGCGCCACGCCTCACGCCCCGGCGGTTTGCGCCAAGATACTGTGGGCGGCGCGGTGGGCCAGCGCCATAATCGACAAGCTGGGGTTGATGCCCGGCGCATTGGGAAACAGCGAGCCGTCGGCCACATACACCCGCGGCATGCCGTGCACCTGAAAGCCTTCGTTCACCACCGAGGTGGCGGCCTGTTGCCCCATACGGGCGCCGCCCATCAGGTGCAAACCCACGCGGATATCGGAAGCCATGGTTTCTTTGGCGCCTACGGCGGCAAAAATTTCCGCCACCACGCCGCGCCCTTTGGTGGCGTTGTCCAGATCGGCCTGCCGCAGTGATTTTGTCACCGCCAAGCGGCCTTGGCGGTTGAGGCTAATTTGCCCCGGGGTTTGGTCGCGCAGCGCCACTTCAATGCACATCATGTGGCGGTAGCGGCGCATATAGTGTTGGTGAGCCGCGCCCATTTGCCGATGATTGAGCAAGGCCATGGCCACCGGGCCGGCAAACACGTTTTCCAGCTTAAAACGGTTTTGCCGAAAGCGCGGATCCGCCGATTTAACCGCTTGAAATGCACCTTTGTGCGCATCTACCGGCTCATCCATAAAGGCGGTGCTCATCCATTGCGGGTGGCAATAAAAATGCTGTCCCAGCGCGGGCAGGCGCCGCTGCCATTGCGATTTCAACATTAATTCGGTGCTGCCCAAAGCGCCGGCAGCCAAAATGCAGTGGCGGGCATAATGGCTTTGCGGCACGCCGTTTTCATGGCCGAATACGGTAACAAAATCGGCACCGGTCACCACTTGGGCTGCCTGAAAGCCGGTGCGTACGGTCAGGCCGTGGGCTTCGGCTTCTTTAATAAAGGTCACCGCCATGCTTTGCTTGGCATCGCGTGGACAGCCGCCCAAACACATCATGCAGTCGTTGCCGTGGCCGCAATCGCCCTGGCCGCGCCGCAAAGGCTGCCATTGGTAGCCTGCCTTTTCAAACCCGGCCACATACAGTGCGGCATTGCGGTTCCAGCGGCTGCGGTCGTGGAAGGTGTGCAGCGCCAAATGGGTTTCTACGGCGTCGTAGTGGTCGGCCATGGCGGCGTTGTCGAAAAACGATACGCCGGAATCGGCTTTAAAGTCGGCCCAAGCCAAGTTGTCGAAGCGATCCAGCAATGCTTGGTTCACCACGGTGCCGCCGCCCAATACCTTGCCGCGCAGTAATACCGTGGCGGCGTCGGTGGTCATGTCGGTGCCGCCGCCCCACATTAGCTGCGCCCCCGCGCGCATTTCATCTTTGGGATAGGTGTTGCCGCTAAAGCGCTTGCCCGCCTCCAGCAGCAATACTTTGGCGCCGGCGGCGGCCAATACATAGGCCGTCACCCCGCCACCGGCGCCGGAGCCCACAATTAGGTAATCGTAAACAGGGTTCATGATAGGCTTGCTTTATATGTCTTTATATGTCTTTATATGTCTTTATATGTCTTTATATGTCTTTATATGTCTTTATATGTCTTTATATGTCTTTATATGTCTTTATATGTCTTTATATGTCTTTATATGTCTTTATATGGATGTATCCAAGTTTAACGGCTTGTATAAGGCTGCCTGAAATGCGTTCAGGCAGCCTTATACCAAGATAAAACACTTATAAAAAACACTGCCCATCGCCGCGATAAGTTTTCGCCCGCCCGGCAATAGTGCCGTTGTCCAGCAGCAGCAATTCATTAAAGCGCTCGCATAATTCTCCCGCTTTGGCGTGGCGGAACAGGGCGAAATTGTCTTGCGGCCAATCTAGGCTGCCTGAAAAACGGAACGGCGTTTGCACTTCGCCCGCGCCTTCGTTGGCCAGCAATCGGCCGCGCGGATACATCAATAAAGGCAGTTTGTCGCGCCCGCTACTGCCGGAAGCCATATAGCCGCCGCCCAAGCAGGTATACACATCCGCGCGCGGGCGGCGCACGATTTCCAGCGCAAAGCCAGCGGCGGGGCGGGGTTGGAAATCCTGATAGCCGTCAAACAAGGCCGGAGCAAACAGGCCGGAGCCGAAGGTAAGCTCGGTTACCGCAGCATCGGCCAGCGTGGAGGCCAAGCTGCCGGTGCCGCCGCCGTTGAAAAAGGCCAGCTCGACACCTGATGCTTGCAATATTTGCGTGATTTCCTGCCGCCAAGCGCGGATGTGCGGCAATGAGCGCCGTTTGAGCAGGCGCACCAAGGCGTTGTAAGCACCGTTTTTGCCGTTGTGTGCATCGGTAACACCGGCGATTTGCGCTTCATAAGTCATCACCCCGCACAACTTCAGCGCCGGGCAATCGGGCAATACCGCCAGCAGGGCACGCAAATCGGCGGCTTGACGCAGGCTGGAGCGGTATACGCCGAAATAAATCCCCGGAAACGCCACCGACACATCGATGTCCAGCGCCACCGGCAGCACCGCCCCGGCTGCGGCAGCCAAGCGGTTGAGCGCGCGCAGGTGCGCGGCGCTATCGGCCATCAGCACAATTTGCGCGCCCTGCTGCACGGCACGGCACACCGCGGTTACCCTGGTCGGCTCCAGCGTGGGATAGGCCACCAGCAAATTGTTGAAGCCAAGCCCGGCCAAATACAGCGCTTCATCGGCACTGAAACACAGCCAGCCATCCACTTGCGGATGGCCAGCCAGCGTGCGCATCAAATCGGGGCAGCGGATGGATTTGGTGGCAATGCGGATGCGTTTGTGACCGCAACGCGCCACCAAATCGGCAAAATTCTGCCGCCACGCCGCCATGTCCACAAATGCAAACGGTTTGGGCGTTTGCCGGAACACTTCGGCATATTGTTGTTCCAACCACATAAGCGCACCTTGATTTGTAGACAAAAATAAACAGCGGTAAAAAGGTAAATAAAACAAATAAGCTGGCCGCCGCAAACGCCATTATCAACCTTCTCATTATGCTGTCAATTGGCTGCCTGAAAAATCGCATTGCAGCATTAAAACGGTGTTGCACGCCTTGTCTGGCCGCCTTAAAAAGGCAGGGCACAATTTTTGCAGCAGCAGCGCTTGAAATCGCCCGCGCCATGCCCATTTAGAGGGCAAGAAAAACGCGGCATCTGCCGCAACGTGAATTCAGCAGCACCATAAACCGAATTTTAAAATATTGAATCAGGAGATTTTTATCATGGCAAAAGTCATCGGTATTGATTTGGGTACCACCAATTCCTGTCTGTCCATCTCTGAAGGCGGCCAGACCAAAGTAATCGAAAACGCCGAAGGCGCACGCACCACCCCTTCTGTGGTTGCCTATTTGGACGGCGGCGAAATTCTGGTGGGCGCACCCGCCAAGCGCCAAGCGGTTACCAACGCCAAAAACACCATTTATGCGGTAAAACGCTTGATTGGTCGCAAATTTGAAGACAAAGAAGTACAAAAAGACATCGAAACCATGCCGTTCGACATTGTGAAAGCGGCCAATGGCGATGCGTGGGTGAAAGCCCAAGGCAAAGAATTGTCGCCGCCGCAAGTGTCGGCCGAAATTCTGCGCAAAATGAAAAAAGCCGCCGAAGACTACTTGGGCGAGCCGGTTACCGAAGCGGTAATTACCGTGCCGGCCTACTTCAACGACAGCCAGCGTCAAGCCACCAAAGACGCCGGTAAAATCGCCGGCTTGGAAGTAAAACGCATCATCAACGAGCCTACTGCGGCGGCGTTGGCCTTCGGCATGGACAAAAATGCCAAAGGCGACCGCAAAATCGCCGTGTACGACTTGGGCGGCGGCACATTTGATATTTCCATTATCGAAATTGCCGATGTGGATGGCGACAAACAATTTGAAGTGTTGGCCACCAATGGCGACACCTTCTTGGGCGGCGAAGACTTCGACCAACGCTTGATTGACTACATCATTGCCGAATTCAAGAAAGACCAAGGCATCGACCTGAAACAAGACGTGATGGCCTTGCAACGCCTGAAAGAAGCCGCCGAAAAAGCCAAAATCGAATTGTCCAGCGGCCAGCAAACCGAAATCAACCTGCCCTACATCACCATGGACGCCAGCGGCCCCAAACACTTGGCGCTGAAAATCACCCGCGCCAAATTCGAGAGCTTGGTGGAAGATTTGATTGCCCGCTCCATTGAGCCGTGCCGCGTGGCGATTAAAGATGCCGGTTTGAGCGTGAACGACATCGACGACGTAATCTTGGTGGGCGGTCAAACCCGTATGCCCAAAGTGCAAGATGCGGTGAAAGATTTCTTCGGCAAAGAGCCGCGCAAAGACGTCAACCCCGACGAAGCCGTGGCTGTGGGCGCTGCCATTCAGGGCGCCGTATTGGCGGGCGACCGCAGCGACGTATTGCTGCTGGACGTAACCCCCCTGTCTTTGGGTATTGAAACCATGGGCGGTGTGATGACCAAACTCATCAACAAAAACACCACCATCCCCACCAAAGCCACGCAAACCTTCTCTACGGCCGAAGACAACCAAAACGCGGTGACCATCCATGTGTTGCAGGGCGAGCGCGAAAAAGCCTCAGCCAATAAGAGCTTGGGCCAATTTAACCTTGGCGACATCCCGCCCGCACCGCGCGGTATGCCGCAAATCGAAGTGACCTTCGACATCGACGCCAACGGTATTTTGCATGTGTCGGCCAAAGACAAAGGCACCGGCAAACAGGCCAACATCACCATCCAAGCCTCCAGCGGCTTGAGCGAAGAAGAAATCGAGCGCATGGTGAAAGATGCCGAAGCCAATGCCGAAGAAGACCGCAAACTCACCGAGCTGGTGCAAAGCCGCAACCAAGCTGAAGCACTGATTCACTCAGTGAAAAAATCGCTCACCGACTACGGCGACAAACTGGACGGCGCCGAGAAAGAAAAAATCGAAGCCGCAGTCAAAGCAGCTGAAGAAGCCGTAAAAGGCGACGACAAAGCCGCGATTGACGCCAAAGCCGAAGCCTTAGGCACCGCCAGCCAAAAACTGGGCGAAATGATGTATGCCGATGCGCAGGCCGAAGCACAACAAGCGCAAGGCGGCCAGCAAGCCGAATCCGGTAAAGCCCACAACGATGATGTGGTGGATGCCGAGTTTGAAGAAGTCAAAGACAAAAAAGACTAAAACCGGCTTAGCCATTTAGCGCTGTTTTGCCTCATCAAAAGGACACCGTAAGGTGTCCTTTTTTGGTTTTGACTGTAGCCGTGCTATACCGTTCAGGCAGCCTTAACTGAACAAATCAGTGCGTATTTTTAGTTATTAAGCAAGGAATAGATGTTATTTTGCAAAGGTCAGCGGCTGCCATACCCATATTCATCTAAACAATCATGTGCATTTGCGCTAACTTGGGTTAATCTTCGTTCTGGCTTCGCAAAAACTTTGTTTTGGTAACCCTATCCCCTTATTAGGAGCACATCATGCGTACATCCCCCAAAATACTCGCCCTGTGTTTGGCTGCGGTTTGCAGCGTCAGCAGCGTGGCCGCCCCGGTGCTGGGCACGGTCAACCATGCCCACGGTGTGGTGAGCCAGCAAAACACCAATGCGTGGCTGGAAATCGACACTCAGGCTTTTGAGCACAATATCGCCACTTTGCAACAATTATTGGGCGGCCAGTCGCAGATTTGCGCCATTATGAAGGCCGATGCCTACGGCAACGGCATTGATGTATTGATGCCCAGCGTGATTAAAATGAAAGTACCTTGCGTGGGCATTGCCAGCAATGAAGAAGCCCGCTTGGTGCGCGCCCACGGCTACAAAGGCAAAGTGGTGCGGGTGCGCACCGCCACCGCCGATGAAATCCGCGACGGCCTGCAATACGATATGGAAGAGCTGATTGGCAATCTGCAATTGGCGCAAACCGCCAGCCGCTTGGCCGCCGAACACGGCAAAACCCTGCGCTATCATTTCGCCCTGAATTCCGCCGGCATGAACCGCAACGGCCTAGACATCACCACCGACGAAGGCAAACAAACCGCGCTGGCCATCACCCGCCTACCGAATCTGCACATCACCGGCATCATGACCCATTTCCCGGTGGAAGAAGCTGCCGATGTGCGCCGTGGCTTGGCCGCCTTTAATCAAGAATCGGCTTGGCTGATCAAAAACGCCGGGCTGGATCGCAGCAAGCTCACCCTGCACACCGCCAATTCATTCTCCACCTTGGCCGTGCCCGAATCGCGGTTGGACATGGTTCGCCCCGGCGGCCTACTGTATGGCGACACCATTCCCGAGCACACCGAATACCAGAAAATCATGGCCTTCAAATCGACAGTGGCCAGCGTCAACCACTACCGCAAGGGCACCACCGTGGGCTACGACCGCACCTACACCTTAACGCGTGATTCCTATTTGGCCAACCTGCCACTGGGCTATTCCGATGGCTACCGCCGCGTGTTCACCAACAAAGGCCATGTGTTGATTCGCGGCCACAAAGTGCCAGTGGTGGGCAAAGTGTCGATGAACACCACCATGGTGGATGTCACCGACTACCCCGATATTGTGGCCGGTGACGAAGTGGTGCTCTACGGTAAACAAGGCAATGCCGAAATCAGCCAAGGCGAAATCGAAGACATCAACGGCGCCTTGCTGGCCGATTTGTATACCGTGTGGGGTAACTCCAATCCCAAACTGAAAAAACCGAACTGGCCAGCTGCACAGCCTTAAATATCTGGTCATAGAAAAGGCTGCCTGAAATGGTTTCAGGCAGCCTTTTATCAAGCCCTATTTCATACCAATTCTACAAAATAAGATAACAAGGCGGCGAGCTGAAGACAGTACAAGTAGTACGGCAAGGCGAGCCAACGCAGTTAGGTTATTTTGTAGAATTGGTATCATTTGCTTAATCATCTTGCTGAGATATATCGAGATATATAAGGAATCCCCATGTCTGTTGTTGCCATTGATGTCGACGCCCAACGTGCCTTTTCACCGCTGTGCCCGCAAGAGCTGCCGGTGGCCGAAGGCGATTTGATTGTGCCCGAGCTGAATGCCCAAGCCGCGCTGGCCGATTGGCGCGTGCTCACCCGCGATGCCCACAGCGCCCAAGCCGTGTGGGTGGTGGACACGCCTGCCGAAATGCTGCAAGCGCTGCCCTATCCGAATGCCGACCTCACGTGGGTGCGCCATGCCGAAGTGGGCAGCGAAGGCTTTTTGCCCTTGCCCGGCCTGCCCGCGCCGGAAGACTATGATTTTCTGGTGCATAAAGGGCTGGATACGCATATGCACCCTTACGGCGCCTGCTTTCACGATATGGCCGGGCGCATCAGCACCGGCCTACTCGAATGGCTGCAGGTGCGCGGTGCTGATTGTGTGATTGTGGGCGGCCTGGCCACCGACTATTGCGTGAAAGACACCGTATTGCAATTATGCGGCCACGGCCAATGGCAAGTGCTGGTGAACTTGGCCGCCTGCCGTGGCATTGCCGCGAGCACCACCGCCAGCGCTACGGCACAAATGCAGGCCGCCGGCGCTGTGCTGTTGCCCGATGCCGCGGCGGTGGCGGCATGGCTGCAAGCCCACCGCCCGTTTTAGCCCTAGCGATTTTTATTAAGGCTGCCTGAAAACGACATTTCCTTTTCAGGCAGCCTTTTTTTGCCGCAAATCCCGTTTTGTTGTTTTATTACAAACTTTGCGGCAAGTCAGAAAACGGTGGATTTTGGCTTGCACCAATGCTGAAAATTGAGAATCATGCCTATTGAATTCAAGCCAAAATAACAAGGAGCACACACATGGGCTTTAAACCTATTCCGGCCGCGGTGGCACTGGCCTTGGCACTCATTATCTGGTTTATGGTGCCGGTGCCTGAAGGCGTATCGCCGCAAGCATGGCATTTGCTGGCGATGTTTGTGGGCGTGATTGCCGCCATTATCGGCAAGGCCATGCCGATTGGGGCGCTGTCGATTATTGCCATAATGCTGGTGGCACTCACCGGCGTCACCGCCGATAAACCGGCCGATGCCATGCGCGATGCGCTGAGCAGTTTTGCCAGCCCGCTGATTTGGCTCATCGGTGTGGCCATCATGATTTCGCGCGGCTTGCTCAAAACCGGCTTGGGTGCACGTTTCGGCTATTGGTTTATCGCCGTTTGGGGCAAACGCACCTTGGGCATCGGCTACAGCTTGGCGCTTTCCGAATTGATGCTGGCGCCGGTAACGCCCAGCAATACCGCCCGTGGCGGCGGCATTATCCACCCGGTGATGAAGGCGATTGCCAGCAGCTACGATTCGGATCCGGAAAAAGGCACCCAAGGGCGCATCGGCAAATATTTGGCCTTGGTCAACTATCACAGTAATCCGATTACATCGGCCATGTTTATCACCGCCACCGCGCCCAATCCGCTGGTGGTGGACTTGATTACCAAAGCCACCAACAGCGATATCCATTTAAGCTGGGGTACTTGGGCGGTGGCCATGTTGCTGCCCGGCTTGGTGGCCATGGCTTTGATGCCGCTGGTACTGTATTTCCTCTATCCGCCGGAAATCAAGTCCACACCCAATGCGGCGGCATTTGCCAAGGCGCGGCTGCAGGAAATGGGGCCGGTAAGCCGGGGTGAAAAAATCATGCTGGCCATTTTCGCCTTATTGTTGCTGTTGTGGGCGGGCATCCCCGCCATGCTGTTGGGCGATGCGTGGGCAGTGGATGCCACCACCACTGCGTTTATCGGCTTGTCTTTGTTGCTGCTCACCGGCGTGCTGACTTGGGATGATATTTTGAAAGAAAAAAGTGCTTGGGACACGATTACTTGGTTTGCTGCCTTGGTGATGATGGCCACCTTCCTTAACAAACTTGGCTTGATTGCTTGGTTTTCCGGTGTGCTGGAAAGCAGCATTGGCAGCTTGGGCTTAAGCTGGGTGGCGGCGTGTGCCCTGCTGCTGTTGGCCTATATGTATGCGCACTATATGTTTGCCAGCACCACCGCCCACATTACCGCCATGTTTGCGGCGTTTTACGGCGCTGGGCTGGCTTTGGGTGCGCCGCCAATGTTGTTTGCGCTGCTGATGGCCGCTGCTTCCAGCCTGATGATGACCCTCACCCACTATGCCACGGGCACTTCGCCGGTGATTTTCGGCTCTGGCTACACTACTTTAGGCGAATGGTGGAAAGCCGGCTTTGTGATGAGCGTGGTGAATCTGCTGGTGTTTGTGCTGGTGGGTGGCGTGTGGTGGAAAGTATTGGGTTATTGGTAAACCCGGTTTGATTAGGCGCGGTATCAAAGCTGCCTGAAACTGTGTTTTAGCTTTGTTTTCAGGCAGCCTGAAACACCGAGCCATAAAAAACGGCAAGCATTAATTATATGCTTGCCGTTTTTTATGAATTTAAGGTGCACATCAGACAAGCCGGTAAGCCGGGTTCTGTCTTGGACAGCCATTCCTCTAGGCATGCCGTTGCCAGCATGCTCAAGCAACCTACCCGAATGCTCGGCGAGCCGCGTCAGCGCATTCTGTTTGGTCTTGCTCCGAATGGGGTTTGGCCTGCTACACGTTGTTGCCAACGGCACGGTGCGCTCTTACCGCACCATTTCACCCTTACCTGTGCCGTGTTGCCACGGCCATCGGCGGTTATGCTTTCTGTTCCACTTTCCGTCGCCTCGCGGCGCCCGGCCGTTAGCCGGCATTCTGCTCTGCGGAGCCCGGACTTTCCTCCCCGTAAACATGTTACGCGGCGGCTGTCTAGCCTGCTGATATGCGTGCCGATTATAGCATGAATCAGGCTGTTTTTTGATGACCGAAAACGGTGGTTTAACCGGTATCTCATGCGGCAATGCAGCAAAATAAAGTCATATTTAAATAAATCTATATGCTTACAACTAAATTTAAATTTAGTTAAAAATCATTATTTTATATAAAAAATTATCTTGAACTTATATTTGATTTGCATCAAATCGCGCCCTTGTTTCCCGGATGGGGCAGGTCTAAGATGAGTCCGAAATACATGATTTATCAAAACCCGTACACACCGAGTTGGCAGGTGGGGTTGGCAGCAGCATAGGTGCTGATGCATATGTAGTGCTAGAAAACATTACCCATTGTTGCTGTTTCCACTCCCTATTTACCGGGTGCTTACGCTGATTTTCCGCAATCTTGGGAATACAACGACAAGGAGCAGCATAATGTCTGAAAGTACAAGTAAGTTACGACTGGGCGCACTCACGGCGCTGGTGGTTGGCTCAATGATTGGCGGCGGTATTTTTTCCTTGCCGCAAAACATGGCGGCCGGTGCCGCAGCCGGTGCCACTTTGATTGGTTGGGCGATTACAGCGGTGGGCATGTTGATGCTCGCCTTTGTTTTTCAAACCTTGGCCAACCGCAAACCGGATTTGAACAATGGCGTTTATGCCTATGCCAAAGCCGGATTTGGTAATTATCTGGGTTTTTCTTCTGCCTGGGGCTACTGGATTAGTGCCTGGATTGGCAACGTCAGCTATTTGGTGCTGCTGTTTGGCACCCTCGGTTATTTTTTCCCCGTGTTTGGTGAGGGCAATACGCCGGTGGCGATTATTTGCGCTTCGATACTGCTATGGCTGGTGCATGGCCTGGTGTTGCGCGGTATTAAAGAGGCGGCGTTTATCAACCTGATTACCACCGTGGCGAAAATCGTGCCGCTGATTACCTTTATTGCGCTGGTGGGCGCGGCGTTCAAAATGGATATTTTCAATGCCGACTTTTGGGGCTATGGCAATCCGGATTTGGGCAGTGTGATGACCCAAGTGAAAAGCATGATGTTGGTAACGGTATGGGTGTTTATCGGTATTGAGGGTGCCAGTGTTTATTCTGCCCGTGCCGAGCGACGCAGCGATGTGGGTAAGGCCACGGTGTTGGGTTTTATCGGTGTGTTGGCGCTGTTGGTGATGGTGAATGTGCTGTCGCTGGGGGTGATGAACCAGCCTGAGCTGGCGGCCTTGAAAAACCCGTCTATGGCGCACGTGTTGGCGCATGTGGTGGGCCCTTGGGGTGCGGCGTTTATTTCCATCGGTTTGGTGATTTCTCTGGCCGGTGCCTTGCTGTCGTGGACCTTGCTGTGCGGTGAAATCCTGCACTCGGCCGCCACCGACAAAACCATGCCCGCCTTTTTGCAAAAAGAAAACAAAAACGGTGCGCCTGCCAATGCCTTGTGGGTTTCCAATGCCGCCATTCAGGCGTTTCTGGTGATTACCCTGTTTTCCAGCAGCTCGTATTTAGATCTGCTTTATTTGGCCACCTCCATGATTCTGATGCCGTATTTCTTCTCTACCGTGTATGCGGTGATGATTGCGGTGCGCAGCGAAGGCTATACGGCCAAAGACAGCGGCCAACGCTACAAAGATTTGCTGATTGGCCTGATTGCGGTGGTGTATAGCGTGTGGCTCTTGTATGCGGCCGGGGCGAAATACCTGCTGCTCTCTGCCTTGCTCTACGCGCCCGGTGCCCTGCTCTACATCAAGGCCCGCCGCGAAAACCAGCAGCCGGTGTTTACCAATCTGGAAAAAGTGTATTTGGCAGTAGCCGTGGTGGGTGCGGTGTGGGCGGCCATCGGCCTCTATACCGGCAGCCTGACTTTGTAACAAAGAACATAAAGTGATGAATAGAGGATAGTAAGCGCAACACAGTTTATTAATTGATTTTTCAGAAGGAGTTTTACCATGCAAAGCGAATACAAACTGGGTGTTTATTCTGAAGTGGGTAAATTGCGACGGGTAATGGTGTGTTCCCCTGGGCTGGCGCACACACGTCTGACGCCGGACAATTGCGATGATTTACTGTTTGACGATGTACTGTGGGTAAGCCAGGCCAAACGCGACCATTTCGACTTTGTCACCAAAATGCGCGAGCGTGATGTGGAAGTGCTGGAAATGCACAATCTGCTGGCAGAAACCGTAAGCCATCCGGAAGCGCTGAAATGGATTCTGGATCGCAAAATCACCGCCAATACCGTGGGTGTTACCGTAATGCACGAATTGCGTGCTTGGCTGGAAGGCTTGAGCCCGCGTCAGCAAGCTGAATTCCTGATTGGCGGGGTGAGTGTGAACGACCTGCCCAAAGATTTCAAACCGGATTTAAGCAAGCTTATCCGCGTATCGCACGGCAGCGTGGGCTTTGCCATTCCGCCGCTGCCCAATACCCAATTCACCCGCGACAACACCAGCTGGATTTACGGCGGCGTTACGCTCAACCCGATGTATTGGCCGGCACGCCAGCAGGAAACCCTGCTCACCACCGCCATCTACAAATTCCATCCGCTGTTTGCCAAGGAAGACATTAAAGTATGGTGGGGCGATCCGGATCAGTATTTTGCCAATGCCACACTGGAAGGCGGCGACGTATTCCCCATCGGCAACGGCGTGGTGCTGATTGGCATGGGCGAGCGTACCTCGATTCAGGCCATCACCCAAGTCGCCTTGCGTTTGTTTGCTGAAGGTGCCGCTGAGCGCGTGATTGTGGCCGCGCTGCCAAAAACCCGCTCGGCCATGCACTTGGATACCGTGTTTACCTTCTGCGACCGCGACTTGGTGAATATTTTCCCCGATGTAGTCAACCAAATCAGCTCTTTCAGCCTGCGCCCGGACGAAAGCAGCCCCAGCGGCTTGGATGTGCGCTACGAGCAAAAACGCTTTGTCGACGTGGTGGCCGATGCGTTGGGCTTGAAAGAATTGCGCGTGGTGCAAACCGGTGGCGACGACTATGCCGCCGAGCGTGAACAATGGGACGACGGCAATAATGTGTTCGCCCTTGAGCCGGGCGTGGTGGTGGGCTATGACCGCAATACCTACACCAACACCTTGCTGCGCAAAGCCGGGGTGGAAGTGATTACCATCAGTGCTTCCGAGCTTGGCCGCGGCCGCGGCGGTGGCCGTTGCATGACTTGCCCGATTATCCGCGACGCCGTTGATTATTGATTTACATCGCATTTTAGTAGGCTGCCTGAAGCGTTTCAGGCAGCCTAGGCAAAATATTATTGATATTGAAGGAGTTTCATCATGGCTTTTAACTTGCACAACCGCAGTCTGCTCAGCCTGGTTCACCACAGCCAACAAGATTTGCGCTATCTGCTCGATTTGGCGCGCGACCTAAAACGCGCCAAATACAGCGGTACCGAAAAACAGCACCTGCGCGGTAAAAACATCGCTCTGATTTTTGAAAAAACCTCCACCCGCACCCGCTGCGCTTTTGAAGTGGCCGCCTACGACCAAGGCGCCAATGTAACCTACATCGACCCGGGCTCATCCCAAATCGGCCACAAAGAAAGCATGAAAGACACCGCTCGCGTGCTTGGCCGCATGTACGATGCCATCGAATACCGCGGCTTCAAACAAGACGTGGTGCAAGAGCTCACCGACTACGCCGGCGTGCCCGTGTTCAACGGCCTCACCGACGAATACCACCCCACCCAAATGCTGGCCGACGTGCTCACCATGCGCGAACACAGCGACAAACCCTTGTACGAGATCAGCTACGCTTATCTGGGCGACGCCCGCAATAATATGGGCAACTCCCTGCTGCTGGTGGGCGCCAAATTGGGCATGGACGTGCGCATTGCCGCGCCCAAATCGCTGTGGCCGAGCGAAGAATTGGTGGCACAGTGCCGCGAATTTGCCAAAGCCAGCGGCGCACGCATCCTGCTCACCGAAGACGCACACGAAGCGGTGAAAGGCGTTGACTTTATCCACACCGATGTGTGGGTATCCATGGGCGAGCCGATCGAAGCCTGGGGCGAGCGCATCACCGCCTTGCTGCCTTACCAAGTGAATATGGCCATGATGGAAGCCAGCGGCAACCCGCGCACCAAATTCATGCATTGCCTGCCCGCCTTCCACAACAGCGAAACCAAAGTGGGCAAGCAAATCGCCGAGAAATACCCGCAGCTGGCCAATGGCATTGAAGTCACCGAAGACGTGTTTGAATCACCCTACAACATTGCCTTCGACCAAGCGGAAAACCGCATGCACACCATCAAAGCCGTGTTGGTATCGGCCTTAGGCGGCTTGTAATCGACGCGGTTTGTAATCGGCATTAAACAGGCAGCAAATATCTCGCCTGATTAAACCACATCCTCGGGCAGGCCGCCGTTGTGGCCTGCCCTGATTTTCAGCGCTGCCTGAAAATCCCCCAAACAAGGAGTTTGAAATGCGTATCGTCATTGCATTGGGCGGCAACGCCCTATTGCGGCGCGGCGAAGCCCTGAGCGCCGAAAACCAGCAGGAAAACGTGCGCCTAGCGGCGAAGCAAATGGCCAAAGTGCAGCCCGGCAACGAATTGGTGATTGCCCACGGCAACGGCCCGCAAGTGGGGCTGTTGGCCTTGCAAGGAGCGGCCTACACCGAAGTGGAAACCTATCCGCTGGACGTATTGGGCGCCCAAACCGAAGGCATGATTGGCTATATGATTGAGCAGGAAATGGGCAATCTGCTGCCGCAGGAAGTGCCGTTTGCCACCATCCTTACCCAAGTGGAAGTAGACAAAGAAGACCCGGCCTTCCAAAGCCCCAGCAAACCCATCGGCCCGGTATACAGCCACGAAGACGCCCAACGGCTGGCAAAAGAAAAAGGCTGGCATATCGCGCCAGACGGTGATAAATACCGCCGCGTGGTGCCCAGCCCGCGCCCACAGCGGATTTTTGAAATCCGGCCGGTGCAATGGCTGCTCGAGCGCGGCACCGTGGTGATTTGTGCCGGTGGCGGCGGCATTCCCACTTACTACGACCACAGCGGCCATTTGCGCGGCGTGGAAGCGGTAATCGACAAAGACCTGTGCTCGGCCTTGCTGGCAGAGCAACTACAGGCCGATTTGCTGGTGATTGCCACCGATGTGGCCGCCGCTTATATCGACTGGGGCAAACCCACCGAAAAAGCCATTGCCGCCGCCCACCCGCAGGCTTTGCGTGATTTATCGTTCCCGGCCGGCTCCATGGGGCCGAAAATCCAGGCTGCCTGCGAATTTGCCGAAAAAACCGGCAAAACTGCCGTGATTGGCGCTCTTTCCGACATCGAAGCCATTGTGCGCGGCGAAGCCGGTACCCGCGTGAGCACCGAAGTAGAAGGTGTGCACTACCGTTAAATCGCCGCCCGCCCAAAACACAATCGCCCCCGTCGGGGCGATTGTGTTTTAAATTAATGCACATCAAGCTTAGCGGTTTTCAGGCAGCATCCAAATTTTTAGTTTAATGCGCAATTTAACCTCGCTTTACGGGTTATTTTTTTCGCTATATACTGCCCTATAGTATTGGAGCCAAACCATGCCACATACACCCGCCGCCAAAAAACGTGCCATCAACCGCTTGCGCCGCATTCAAGGGCAGGCGGAGGCGTTGGCGCGGCAGATTGATAGCGGGGCGGAATGTGCCGATGTATTGCAGCAATTGGCGGCGATGCGTGGCGCGGTGAACGGGCTGATGCGCGATGTAATGGAAGACCATCTGCGTGAATCGTTCGGCCATGCCGATTGCGCTGATCCGGCACATGCGCCTTTACATCAAAGCATTGATGAGGCGATTGCATTGGTGAAATCCTATATCAAATAATGCAGGCAAGGCTGGAAAGTGTAATTAACCCTTTATTTTTATTGTTATAAATTTGGTTTTACCATAAGGCCAGCTATTCATGGCGTTGAGATAAGCGTTAACAGATTATTTAAATATAGTGGGTAGGGTATATTGGCCATAACAAGGCTGCCTGAAACCTGCTGTCATCCCTTCTTAACAGGAGCAATCGGAATGAACTACATCAAAACCCGCGCTGCGGTGGCTTGGGCGCCAAACGAGCCGCTGAAAATCGAAGAATTGGATTTAATGCCGCCGCAAAAAGGCGAGGTGTTGGTGCGCATTGTGGCCACCGGCGTGTGCCACACCGATGCCTATACTTTGTCTGGCCAAGACAGCGAAGGCGTGTTTCCCTGTGTGCTCGGCCATGAAGGTGCGGGCATTGTGGAAGCCGTGGGCGAAGGCGTTACCAGCGTGAAGCCGGGCGACCATGTGATTCCGCTCTACACCGCCGAATGCGGCGAATGCAAATTCTGTAAATCCGGCAAAACCAATTTATGCTCATCGGTGCGCGCCACCCAAGGCAAGGGGCTGATGCCGGACGGCACGGTGCGCTTTTTCAAAGACGGCCAGCCGATTTACCACTATATGGGCTGCTCCACTTTTTCCGAATACACGGTGGTGGCCGAGGTTTCGTTGGCCAAAATCCAGCCGGAAGCGGATTTAAATGAAGTATGCTTGCTTGGCTGCGGCGTGACCACCGGCATGGGTGCGGTGATGAACACCGCTAAGGTTAAACGCGGCGACACCGTGGCGGTATTCGGCTTGGGCGGCATTGGCTTGGCGGCGATTATCGGCGCGCGCATGAGCGGTGCCAGCCGCATTATCGGCATCGACACCAATCCAGCCAAATTTGCCATGGCCGAAAAACTGGGCGCCACCGACTGCATCAACCCCAAAGATTATGATAAGCCGATTCAAGAGGTGATTGTGGAGCTTACCGATGGTGGCGTGGATTATTCGTTTGAATGCATTGGCAATGTGGAAGTGATGCGTGCGGCGCTGGAATGCTGCCACAAAGGCTGGGGCGAGAGCGTGATTATCGGCGTGGCACCGGCAGGTGCCGAAATCAGCACCCGCCCCTTCCAATTGGTGACCGGGCGCGTGTGGCGCGGCTCGGCCTTTGGCGGTGTGAAAGGGCGCAGCGAATTGCCGGGCATTATCCAGCAATACATGAACGGCGAATTTGCGCTCAGCGACTTTATCACCCACACCATGCCGCTGGACGAAATCAACCATGCGTTTGAGCTGATGCACGAAGGCAAGTCAATTCGCAGTGTGATTCATTATTAACTGAAGGATGCAAGTGCGGCCACTGATGAACTATAGTGAAATACAAGAAAAACTGATACAAAAGCAGTAAATTTCAAATCGTTCGTGCGTAGGGTGTGCGGCGTAGCCACGTACACAGAAACCATCTAAACCGCGTGCGTGGCCTTGCCACACACCCTACGTCAACTTGTATCAGTTTTTATATATTCCACTATATATAATATAGCAAAATATAGCAAAGAAACTCATACCAATTCTCTGAATTAACATACAATAGACCAAGCCCTAAGGGTAATCGACCGAATCAATTCAAGCTGTACACGCAACCGATTCCAAGCCACACAAGCAGCATCTACAATCGCATCATAACCATCAAAGCATCGGTTCGGTAAATCATGCTGCTTTAAATACTGCCATATCTGTTCAGACGGATTCAATTCCGGTGAATACGGCGGCAGTTTCAGCATCGTCACGTTATGTAGGTTTAAATCGGCTTGATGCCATAAAGCGCCATCCATAACAACCACTGCATGACGACCCTCCGGTACTTCCTTGCTGATATGCTGCATATGTAGCTGCATGGCTTGCTTATTTACATACGGCAATACCAAACCCACACTGTTGCCGCTTGAGGGGCAGAATGCCCCAAATAAGTAGGCAGACTCAAATTGCTGTTGGCGTACGACCCTCGGCCTTTGGCCGCAATAGTGCCAAACCCGGGTGATGGATCCTTGCTGGCCGATACGGGTTTCATCTTGAAACCAGATGTCTACGTCAGACAGCTCAATGTGTTCAGGCAGCACTGTCCGAACATGGTTTACGAAGTTTTTTTAAAATCATCCATTGCCTGCTGATCCGCTTTGGGATGTCGGCTGCGGGCAGATACCCAGCTGATGCCGATGCGGGACAATAAGCCGTAAATGCCTTTCGGTGTATAGTCGGTATTAAAGTCTTCCTTGGCAATACGGGCAATATCAACAGCAGTCAGCCTGCCGCCGCCCCTTTGCTGTTGTTGTTCTACAATGGCTTGCTTAAAGGCTTCGATGTCTTTTTCGGCCAACAGGCTTTTGCGGCCTCTGCCGGGTTTGTCGTAGATGCTGTCCAGCCCATACAGCCAATAGTGCTTTCTGATGACGCTGATGCTTTGTTGATGATAGCCGAAGGTTTGTGCAATGCTGTCTAAGCTGTGACTCAAGCTTAGTTGATGCAGCATCAACAATTTGATCCGCGCTCTCGGATTTGACTCTGTTTTGGACAGTTTCAAAAAATCATGATCAGTCAGCTGGTGTTTGTGGGGCGTTAGTTTGGGCATGGTGGTGTTTGGGGAGTTTGGGCTTGGGTTCTATTGTATTGTATTTTTTAGAATTGGTATCAGTACAAATCAAAAGCGGTGTTTAGGTGTTTAATGGTCGCGTAACAATGTCTCTGCGGTTGAATATATTTTACATAAATGATAACTATTATCAATAATAAGTAATGTCATTTAATGTTGTGTTGATTATACATTTGTTTTTATTGTTTATTTTATCAGTGCTGGATTGCATTGTTCGTATTTAATGAGCAGATCAGAATGGGTGCCCGCCCGGTTTTGTGGGCAGGCACCGGGGCTTATCGGTATAATTGCCGTGGCTTACTCTTTATTTCATTTCACTTCCGCCACTCAGGCGTACCGCACGGGTTTTCATGCACACACATTCTCTTGTTGAACACGAATTGCTTAGCGCTAACCAGCTTAAGCCAGCCGATTTTGCCCATGCTTTGGCGCTGATTGGCCGCCACGATGTGGATTATGCCGATATCTATTGCCAGCGTACGGCCTACGAAAGCTGGCATCTGGAAGAAGGCATGGTGAAATCAGGCAGCTTCCAGATTGACCAAGGCGTGGGTGTGCGTGCGGTAAGTGGCGACAAAACCGCCTTTGCCTATGCCGACAATTTAACCGCCAGCGCACTTAACGAAGCGGCCGCAGCCGTGCGTGCCATTGGCCAAGCCGGGCAAGCGCGCCATGTGGCGGTGGCGCCCGCAGCCACTGCCATGCCGTTGTATGTGGCGGAAAATCCGATTGCCAGCCTGGATGCCGCCGCCAAAGTGGCCTTGCTGCAAAAGCTGGAAGCGCAAGCGCGTGCAGCGGATCCGCGTGTGGTGCAGGTGATGGCCGGCTTGGTGTGCGAGCACGATTTGATTTATCTGGCGCGCCTAGACGGGCGCAGCCATGCCGATGTGCGCCCGTTGGTGCGTTTGTCGCTCACGGTGATTGCCCAGCAAGGTGGGCGTCGCGAGCAGGGCAGTGCCGGTGGTGGCGGGCGTTTTGATTTGGCTTATTTTGACGAAGCCTGTTTGCAGGCTTATGTGGATACCGCGGTGAAGCAGGCGCTCACCAATCTGGAAGCCCGCCCGGCACCGGCCGGCGCGATGACGGTGGTGCTGGGCAACGGCTGGCCGGGCGTATTGCTGCATGAAGCGGTGGGCCACGGCTTGGAAGGTGATTTCAACCGCAAAGGCACCAGCGCTTTTGCCGGGCGCTTGGGGCAGCGCGTGGCTGCCAAAGGCGTTACCGTGGTGGATCAAGGCAATATCGAAGCGCGGCGCGGCTCGCTGAGCATCGACGACGAAGGCAATGCCACCGGCCGCACCGTGCTGATTGAAGACGGCATCCTCACCGGCTACCTGCAAGACGAAACTAATGCACGGCTAATGGGTGTGCCGGTTACCGGTAATGGACGGCGCGAAAGCTATTCGGCCACCCCAATGCCGCGCATGACCAATACCTTTATGGAAAGCGGCGGCTTACCGGCGGCAGAAATCATCGCCTCGATTGATAAAGGGCTGTATGCGGTGAATTTCGGCGGCGGCCAAGTGGACATCACCAGCGGCAAATTCGTGTTCAGCGCCTCCGAAGCCTGGTGGGTGGAAAACGGCCGCCTGCAATATCCGGTGAAAGGCGCCACCATTGTGGGCAACGGCCCTGAAGTGCTCAAACACGTGAGCATGATCGGCAACGATATGGCGCTGGATACCGGCATCGGCGTGTGCGGCAAAGACGGCCAAAGCGTGCCGGTGGGTGTGGGCCAGCCCACTTTGCGCATTGATGCCGGGTTAACTGTTGGCGGCAGCCAAAGTTAAGCGCAGTGCATAAAGCGGGCCATGTTGGCGTGGGCTGCCTGAACCGCGTTTGGGTGCAAACAATGCTTTTTTAAATAACAAATCAGCCAGCTTAAGCCCTAGCCAGCCCATCTTTTTTGTAAAAATAAGTAAGCAAAACGGCGAGTATTGCGCTTAAAAAGGCAAACAATAATTCTTTTCGCTTTAAGCACTTCTTTTCACGGCATATTCTATACGGTTGTATTTTACGAGGCCGGGTGTTGATGATAATTATTTGTATTTTAAATTGATTTTTTTGAATTTGTCCCGGCTGCTTGCTACAATCCCCCATCTGCTGCGGTATTTGTGCCGCTGTTTTATCCTGCATCACGCATCTTAAGGAGCGCACCATGGAAGGCAAAAAAACCGTTCTGGCTTGTATGAATTCACTCTTGGCCGGAGAGTTGGCCGCACGCGACCAATATTTTATCCACTCGCGCATGTACGCCGAATGGGGCTACACCAAGCTCTACGAACGCATCGCCCACGAAATGGAAGACGAAACCGGCCATGCCGATCAGTTTATCCGCCGCATTCTGATGCTGGGTGGCACGCCGGTGGTGGTGCCCGAAGCCATTAACGTGGGCAAAGATGTGGTGGCAATGCTGAAGGCGGATTTGGCGGTGGAATTGTCGGTGCGCCAACACCTGAAAGACGCCATCGCCCTGTGCGAAAAAGAGCAAGACTACGTTACCCGCCTGTTTTTGGTGGAGCAGCTGAAAGACACCGAAGAAGACCATGCTCACTGGCTGGAACAGCAATTGCGCTTGATTGATGCCATGGGCTTGCAAAACTACCTGCAAAGCCAAGCTTAATCGGCCTTTTTATCAGGAGAAACCTTATGCAAGGCGACCGCAAAGTTATCCAGGCCTTAAACAAAAACCTCGGCCTGCTGCTGATTAGCATCAATCAGTATTTTCTGCATGCCCGCATTTTGAAAAATTGGGGTTTTGCCGAATTGGGCGAGCCGATATACAAGCAATCCATCCGCGAAATGAAAAGCGCCGATGCCTTGATTGAACGCATTTTGCTGCTGGAAGGGCTGCCTAATTTACAGGAATACGGCAAGGTGCTGGTGGGTGAAAACGTGCCCGAAATCATCGGCTGCGACCTCCAGTGCGAACAAGCCAAACATGCGGCCTTGGTGGCCGCCATTGAGATTTGCGAGCAGCAGCAGGATTACGTTTCCCGCGCTTTGTTGGAGCAGCAAAAACACGAAAATGAAGAGCATTGGGATTGGCTGGAAACCCAGCAAGAATTGATTGCGGATATGGGGCTGCCCAACTATCTGCAAAGCGCCGCGCAAGAGGATTAAGCACGGCTTTAAATTTCCGCTGTATACAGGCAAAAGCACACCTTTAAGGGTGTGCTTTTTTTACAGCCATTGCTTTTTCAGGCAGCCTGAAAGCGTCATCTAAAGTTCACTGCATGGTCATGTTTTTGTCACCCCCCGCCCCTTATAGTGCATTGGTGCAATGCCGCAATTATCAAAATCGCCATATTGCAAAGGGAGAAACCACCATGAAACCCCGTGCCTTACTCACCTTGGACGCCACCGATGCGCGTCTGTTTTTCTGGTTTACCGCCCACAGCCATAAGAAAACCGTGGCTTTATTAAGCCGGGCCATTTCCCACTGCGGCGACGGGCCTTTATATGCCTTAATCGGCATGGGCGTGTGGTATTGGGAAAGCGTGGCCGGTGCCGCGTTTTTTTATGCCGGTTTGTTGGCTTATGCCATTGAGTTGCCACTGTATTTGTTGCTAAAAAACGCCATCCGTCGCCACCGTCCCTGCCACGGCATCACCGGGGTGGCCGCCTTGATAGAGCCATCGGATAAATTCAGTTTTCCCTCCGGCCACACCGCCGCTGCCTTTGTGTTTGCGGCGGTGCTGGCGGCTTTTTATCCGCTGCTGGCCTTGCCGGCTTTTGTATTGGCCACACTTATCGGGCTTTCCCGTGTGATGTTGGGGGTGCATTATCCGGGTGATATTGTGGCCGGGGCGGTGTTGGGTTTGCTCAGTGCGGCTGTTGCACTGCAATGGCTGGGGGTGTAGGCAATGCGTATTTTGTATGGGGTGCAGGGCACCGGCAACGGCCACATTACCCGCGCCCGCGTGATGTTACCCGCTTTGCAGGCCTTGGGCTGCACGGTGGATTTTGTGTTTAGCGGGCGGGCACGCGATGCTTATTTCGATATGGTGCCGTTTGGCCGCTACCGCTGCTTTAAAGGCTTTACCTTTGCCAACCGCCAAGGGGCAGTACAATGGGGGCAAACCCTGTGGCAAGCGGATATGGCCGCTTTTTATCGCGATGTGCAGGCGCTGAATGTGCGCGATTACGATTTGGTGCTCACCGATTTTGAGCCGGTAAGCGCTTGGGCGGCCAAGCGCCAAGGCGTGCCGGCGGTGGGGCTGGCGCATCAATATGCCTTACGCCACCGCATCCCCGGCACCGCCCGCGCGCCATGGCTGGGGCTGTGCTTGCACACTTTTGCGCCTGCGCCGGTACAACTGGGTGTGCATTGGGCCGATTTTGATGCGCCGATTCTGCCGCCGCTGATTGCCGCCAGCCACCACACCGCCACCACCGATGAAGGTTTTGTGTTGGTGTATCTGCCGTTTGAAAACCCGGATTTTATCCGCCATTGGCTCAAGCAATTGCCGCAGCAGCGTTTTGTGGTTTACGCCGCCGTGCGCCAAACCGTAACAGACAAAAACCTCACCATCAAGCCGCTGAACCGCACCACCTTCCCAGTAGATTTGGCCGCGTGCAGCGGTGTGGTGTGCAATAGCGGCTTTGGGCTGTGCAGCGAGGCGATGGTGTTGGGCAAAAAAATCCTCACCCGGCCGCAGCGGCGGCAAATCGAGCAAGGGTCGAATGCGCAGATTTTGCAGCAGCTTGGGCGCGCCACGGTGATGAAGCAGTTTGACCATGCGGTGTTAAAGCCATGGCTGGCGCAAGCGGCACCGCCCAAAGCCGAGTTCCCGGATGTGGCCACCGCGGTGGCGCAGTGGCTGGTGGCAGGCCGCCATCACAACAGCCATGCCTTGGTGGCCGATTTATGGCAACAAAGCCGCCATGTGGCGCTGGCGGATACCGAGCCTGCGGCGGTGATACAGAACTGGGTGTGATTGGGTTGAATCGATTTTGATGTCCATCCAATCAAAATAGGCTGCCTGAAAGTAATGTCTTTCAGGCAGCCTTATTCATAATTAATAGACTGAAGTTACGCACCCGCCTATCTAAGGCTACCTAAAATGTAACACTGCCATTGCCGAACTGGATTCGGCAATCCATTGGCAAACTAAAGTAAAACGAAGCGGATTATTTTAAAAGTGCTGTTTTTTTATACATGTTCTTATTGTTTTACTTTGCGCTTTCTGGCCGCGCGGCCACTTACTTTCTTTGCTTCGCCAAATAAAGTAAGCAAAGAAAGGCGACCCCGGTTGCAGGTTTGGCTGCGCCAAACTTCCCTCACTGCACAT
Organism: Paralysiella testudinis; assembly: GCF_016894345.1. Classification (GTDB taxonomy): domain Bacteria; phylum Pseudomonadota; class Gammaproteobacteria; order Burkholderiales; family Neisseriaceae; genus Paralysiella; species Paralysiella testudinis. The sequence goes on along the minus strand of NZ_CP069798.1, from coordinate 542,493 downwards.
GCTTTTGGCGGCGGGCGCTAGTCGCTTCGCTCCGGACCGCCCTTATTTCCGCCAAAACCACGTTCCGTTCGGCTGCGCCAAGGGGCGGCTGCACGGATTTTTCGTTTCAAGTAGCCTGAACAAAATAGTTTGTAAATGACTGCGCTTTATACGAGTGCATAAGGCTGCCTGAAAGTGACTATCTTTCAGGCAGCCTTATAAGCCCAGCGCATCGGCATGGAAGGCAAAATGGCTGTCGATAAAGCTGGCGATAAAATAATAGCTGTGGTCGTAGCCCGGGCGCAGGTTGAATTCCACCGTAAAGCCGGCGCTGCGGGCGGCGGCGACAAAGGTTTGCGGCTGCAATTGTTGCGGATAAAAGTTGTCGGCATCGCCTTGGTCTATCAAAATGGGCAGTTTGTGGTTCGCTGCGGCCACCAGCAGGGTGCTGTCGTAATCCGCCCATAAGGCCGAATCATCGCCCAAATAAGCCGCAAACGCTTTTTGCCCCCATGGCGTTTCTGTGGGGTTCACAATCGGCGCAAAGGCGGAAACGGCGGCGTAGCGGCCGGGGTTTTTCAGCGCCACCATTAAAGCGCCGTGGCCGCCCATGCTGTGGCCGAAAATGCTGCGTTGTTGGGTTACCGGGAAATGGGCCTCCACCAGCGCAGGCAGCTCGTGCGCCACATAGTCGTACATGCGGTAGTTGGCGGCCCACGGATTTTGGGTGGCATTCACATAAAAACCGGCGCCCTGCCCCAAATCATAGGCTTCGTCGTTGGGTACATCGGCACCGCGCGGGCTGGTGTCGGGCATCACCAGCGCCACGCCCCATTCGGCTGCCAGCCGCTGTGCGCCGGCTTTGGTGCTGAAGTTTTCATCGTTGCAGGTAAGGCCGGAGAGCCAATACAGCACCGGCACGGCATGGCCTTGCAGTGCGCGTGGCGGCAGATACACGGCAAAAGTCATCTCAGTGCCGGTGCTGCGGCTGTGGTGGCTATGGCGCTCGTGATGGCCGCCAAACACGGTGTTGCGTGAAACCAGGGTGAGTTCGCTCATACTCGCATTCCGTTATAAAGATTAAAAATCCACACCGGTGTTGCCCAGCAAGGATGTCGAATCCAGCAATACCCGCTGGTTGGCGCCATCGCGCAAGCCCAGCCAAGCCTTGTAATTCAGGAACGCTTCGGTTAGGCAAGCCAGGGTTTCCGCCGCGGCGGCTTTATCCAGATTGCCCGCATGGCGGGTGTCGCCGCCGGTGCCCATCAGCAATACGTGCGCATCCGCTTGAAACTGATGTGCCAGCCCTAGGCTACTGACCAAATGCCAGTGATACACCAAATCGCTGCCTTCGTGTTCCAAGTGCAGCACGGTGCTGATAATCCCGGCTTGGCCTTTATGGCTGAAATAATAGTCTTCTCGCTCGGGCATGCCGCCCAAAGCCGGGGCTTTGCGCAGGAAAATCAAATAACTTTCGCGCTCGCGGTCGATGGTCCACGGGGTGAATTCGTTGGGCAGCCATTTGCCGATTTGCCAGCGTTCGATATCCGCCGCAGCGGGGATTTCGGTACGGAAAGCCATAGCAGTCTCCTTATTAATATTAACGAGGGTAATGACACGCTGTTTATTATAGCGCCAATGCCATTGGATTGGGTTTAATGTAAAACAAGCCAACGCTACACAAAGCCCACCATACAAACAAGGCTGCCTGAAAGCTTCTGTAAAGCTTTCAGGCAGCCTTGTTTAAACCGGCGCAGGTTTAGCTTTGCAATTCAGCGCGCAGTTTTTGGGTTACGTTCATCATGGCCTGCAATTGGGCGATGGTTTCCGGCCAGCCGCGGGTTTTGAGGCCGCAGTCGGGGTTGACCCACAAACGCGCCACCGGCACCACTTCAATTGCTTTGCGCAGCAGATGCTCAATTTCGGCTTCGCTGGGCACGCGCGGGCTGTGGATATCGTACACGCCGGGGCCAATGTCGTTGGGGTATTTGAAGTCGCCAAAAGCGGTGAGCAGCTCCATATCCGAACGCGAGGTTTCGATGGTGATTACGTCGGCATCCATAGAGGCGATGGCGGGCAGAATGTCGTTAAACTCGGAGTAGCACATATGGGTGTGAATCTGGGTGCTGTCTTCGGCATCGGTAGACGACAAGCGGAACGATTCGCACGCCCAAGCCAGGTATTCGTCCCATTGCGCTTTTTTCAGCGGCATGGCTTCGCGGATGGCCGGTTCGTCGATTTGAATCACTTTGATGCCGGCTTTTTCCAAGTCCAGCACTTCGTCGTTCAGCGCCAGCGCGATTTGTTTGCACACTTGGCTCAGCGGAATGTCGTCGCGCACAAACGACCATTTGAACATGGTTACCGGGCCGGTGAGCATGCCTTTCATCGGGCGCTGGGTCAGGCTTTGTGCGTAGGTAGACCAGAATACAGTCATGGCGTTGGGGCGGGAAACATCACCGAAAATAATCGGCGGTTTCACGCAGCGGCTGCCGTAGCTTTGCACCCAGCCGAATTGGCTGAAGCAGTAGCCGGCCAATTGCTCGCCAAAGTATTCCACCATGTCGTTGCGCTCGGCTTCGCCGTGTACCGGCACGTCGATTTGCAGCTTTTCCTGCTCTTCCACGCAGTAGGCGATTTCTTTTTTCATTGCTGCTTCGTAATCGGCGGCGCTCAAGTCGCCTTTTTTGAAGGCGGCGCGGGCTTGGCGGATTTCGCTGGTTTGCGGGAAGGAGCCGATGGTGGTGGTGGGCAACAGCGGCAGTTTCATCCACGCTTGCTGTGCTTCAATGCGCTGGGCAAACGGCGATTTGCGTGCGTCGGCACCAGGGCGCAGGTTGGCTACGCGCTCTTGTACGGCTTGGTTGTGGATTTTCTTGTTGGTGGCGCGGTCGGCCGCGGCGGCATCGGAAGCGGCCAAGGCGTCTTTAACTGCGTCTTTGCCATGTTCCAGCGCTTGTTTTACCACGCCCAGTTCCACCAGTTTTTGTGCCGCAAATGCCATCCACGATTTGATTTCGCCATCCAGCTTTTCTTCTACGGCCAAGTCTTGCGGGCTGTGCAGCAAGGAGCAGCTCGGGGCAATCCACAAATTGTTGCCCAGCTTGGCGCTCAGCGGTGCCAAGGTGTCGATAACTTGGCTTAAGTTGGCACGCCATACGTTGCGCCCGTCAATCAGGCCTACCGACAATACTTTGTTTTGCGGCCATGCTTGGGCAAATACGGCCAGCTGCTCGGGGGCGCGTACGCCGTCGATGTGCAGGCCGTGTACCGGCAGGTTTTTCAGCAAGTCTACATGCTCGGCCACGCCGGCAAAGTAGGTGCCCAAAATAATGCGGGTGCCGGTGATGGCCAGCTCTTTGTAAGTGGGCGCAAAGGCATCAAGCCAGGCTTGGTCGGCATCCACGGCCAAAATCGGCTCGTCGATTTGAATCCAATCCACGCCTTCGTTGGCCAATTCGCGCAGCAGTTTTTGGTATTCAGGCAGCAGTTTGGGCAGCAAGTCCAAGCGGTTAAAGCCGTCGGCTTTTTCTTTGCCCAGCCACAACAAGGTGATGGGGCCTACCAGGGTGGGCTTGATGTCGTGGCCGAGGGCGCGGGCTTCTTTGATTTGGGCAATCAGGTTTTTGCTATTAGCTTTAAAGCCGGTTTGCGGGTGCCATTCGGGTACGATGTAGTGGTAGTTGGTGTCGAACCACTTGGTCATTTCCATGGCAAACTGGGTGGCATTGCCACGCGCCAATTGAAAGTATTCGGGTAGGGTGAGTGTGGCGGCATCAAAACCGAAACGCGCCGGAATGCAACCCAGTGCCACTTGTATGTCGAGCACGTGGTCGTAAAACGAAAAATCGCCCACCGGCAGCAAATCGGCACCGGCGGCTTGTTGGGTGGCCCAGTTGCTGCGGCGGATGTCGGCGGCCACTTGTTGCAGTTCGGCTTCGCTGGTGTTGCCTTTCCAAAAGGCCTCTACGGCAAATTTCAGCTCGCGCTTGGCGCCGATGCGCGGGTAGCCGGACAGGTGAAACGTGTGCATAAACTGCTCCTTTATCAATGTTTTGTTGGCGGTTTTATTTGAAAATAAACTTAAGGCCAGTGTGCGGCAGTTGTGCAGTGCACGCAAGCGATAAATTTTGCTGGTTTGTATGAATTATTTTAATATAATGCCGGTGTAAGCGCGATACAGGCTGCCTGAACGCTTTTCAGGCAGCCGCTACGCCCCACCATGCTTTGCTTGCGGCTTGCCCTGATTTTGCCGTGGTTGTTGCGGTGTGGGGTATATGAATGATTTGTCTAATTGATAGCAGTAAAAAGCATAAGTAATACTTCATAAAGTTAATCTAAATATTTCGAAGTAGTAAATGGAGTGAGCCTAATGAGTTCAAATCATTATAAACCCGTTTTTTTGAGGGTAATTTTAGCCTGTTGTTTTATTATTTTTATAGCTACTTTAGGGTTTTATATATACTGGTTTGGCTTTAAAAATCAACTATTAATTAGCAATAACCCTGAGCACTGGAGCATGTTTGGTGATTATATGGGCGGGGTTATCAATCCTATATTTGGCTTTGCATCCTTAATCGCATTACTGGTAACTATTCGGCTTCAGGCACAAGAACTAGCAGCAACACGTGAAGAACTCAAAAGAAGTGCTAAAGCACAAGAAAATTCAGAAAAAGCCTTGGTAGAACAATCCGAAATTTTTAGCCAACAACAGTTTGAGACTACTTTCTTTGCATTGCTTGATCAAATTAATAAATTTTCGACTGATTTATCCATGGTGTTCGAAAGGCAAGTTCCACAATTAGGCCTTAGCTTAGGTGTTAAGACCCATAATCTTCTGGAATGGATTTTCACGAAACAATTCAGGCTCTAGATTATAGCAATCTTCCAAAGCCTGCCAAGGCGTTTTGTACTTCAACGACCGTAAGGGGCGTTGATGGTTGTAATACAGCAAAAATACCATCAAGTGCCGTTTAAGTTCGTCAGGATGCTCATAGTGGAAGCGTTTGACCGTTACCTCTTTCAGCATCTTGTTGGTAATCTCCACCTGCCCGTTCGTCCATGGATGACGGAATTTCGTGGTACGGTGCTCAATGCCCAAATGCCGGCAAAGCTCGTCAAACGGATGCTCCTTATCAGGCCGTTGTGCTTGGCTCAGCAAGTTGTAGGTAAACTGCGCACCGTTGTCCGTTAGGATATGGGTGATTTTAAACACACAATCTTGTTGTAGGTTGCGCAGAAAAGAAACGGCGGTTTTCTGCGTCATACGCGGATGAAGTTCTGCATAAACATATTTGGTTTTGCGGTCGATGGCGACAAACAGGTACAGCTTGCCGGTTTCACAACGCACCTCGGTGATGTCGATATGGACAAAGCCAACCGGATATTGTTTGAATGTTTTTTACCTTTTTGGCCATCGGATTCATTCTTGGGTAAGCGCGACAATCCGTGATGTTGCAAGCACCGGTGCAGATTGGAGCGGCTCAGCTTTGGAATATTGGGCTTGAAGATGATATACAGCTCGTCCAATGACAGCCGCAGATGTCGCCGGACGGTACAGATTGCCTGCTGCTCCAATTCGGTCAACACGCTGGGGCGGGTTTTGGGGCCGGACTTTTTATCTTCGACCGAATCTGCGTGTTTCCAGTAGAGAACGGTTTTGAAATTAATATTGTATTTTTTAGCTAACGCTGCGATGCTCTCTTCAGACTCTTGTATTTCTTTTCTGATTCTAGGCGTAGTCTTGGCGTTACCATGCAATATGCTTGCCATAAGTCGGTCTCTTTTAATTGGGGTAATGATACTCCATAAAATTCAGGGACTAAACACTTAGGCATGCCCGATAGAAGAAAAATATTGTATAGTACCAAGCTTGAATTTTGTTTTAAAAAAATTAAAAATATAATACCTTTAGAATGGCCAAGATTAAAATCTTTGAAATTATCAATTGTTTTGAATATTCAAAAAGAAATAGATAAAGAAGAAGATATTACAAAATTATTTATTTTAATATTTCAAATGTTAAAATTTATCTACATCACTCACTCTGCAAAAAATAATACCTCTGATTGCACTACGATATGCATAGATAGAGTTCCATGTACTTTAAAGGAAAAACAATATAGCAATATTTTAAGAGCCTGTTTAAGCTCTTCAATCTTACAATTATTAGCAATTAATTGTTATCGACCTAAAACCGAATCGTTTGCATTTTTTCAAAAATTAATTGAACGTTATGCACTTTTGGAACATATGCCGCTATTTTTTATAGATAAAAACCATTCTAGGTCATATGTTGATATAGGCGATTATGATTCTTTTTTGATTTTTCTAACTACATGTTATAAGCCTAGCGCATTCGATAAAAACGAATACCTTAAAGCATATTTAAGACATAAAAATTTAGAAGAAATAATAAGTAACAGTCTATAAATATTATCCTTATAGCTTATTTTGGAAATCGGTATTTTAAAATGGACTCCATTATCGAACTGCGCCACCTCAAAACCCTGCTGGCTTTGCAGGAAACCGGCAGTGTTTCGCTGGCGGCCAAGCGGGTGTTTCTCACCCAATCGGCCTTGTCGCACCAAATCCGCGCGTTGGAGCAGCATTACGACACGCCCTTGTTTGAGCGCAAATCCAATCCCATCCGCTTTACCCCTGCCGGTGAGCGGCTGCTGCAATTGGCACGCGAGTTGGCGCCGCTGTTGGCCACTGCCCAACGCGATATGGCGCAGATTATCGAAGGCGAGGCGGGCGAATTGCGCGTGGCGGTGGAATGCCACACCTGTTTTGACTGGCTGATGCCTGCCATGGACACCTTCCGCCCGCTGTGGCCGCAGGTGGAGCTGGATATTGTGTCCGGCTTTCAGGCCGATCCGGTGGGGCTGCTGCTCACCCACCGCGCCGATTTGGCGATTGTGTCGGAAGCGGCGGCGCAAAACGGCATTGTTTACCAGCCACTGTTTGCCTACGAAATGGTGGGTATTTGCGCCAAAGACCACCCGCTGGGCGATAAAGCCGTATGGCAGGCTGCCGACTTTGCCGCCGAAACCTTAATCAGCTATCCGGTGCCCGACGATATGCTCGATTTGCTGCGCAAAATCCTGCTGCCCGCCGGTATTAACCCGGCACGCCGCCACAGCGAGCTCACCGTGGCGATTATCCAGCTGGTGGCCAGCCGCCGGGGTATTGCTGCCTTGCCCTATTGGACGGTGATGCCTTATCTGGAAAAAGGCTATGTGGTAGCGCGCCAAATCGGTCATACGCCGCTGCAAAGCGAGCTGTACGCCGCCATGCGCCAAGACGATGCCGACAAGAGCTTTCTTGATAATTTCTGTCAAATCGTGCGCGAACGCAGCTTTGCCGAATTGCCGGGCCTAAGCCCGTTGGGCAAGCCTTAATCACATTGCGGTATTCACTTTTCAGGCAGCCTTTAAATTGTTTAGTCGACGTAGCAGCCGTAGGTCGGATTCTTGAATCCGACGCTTGCTCAAAGAACAAGATTGTTTTGTTTCATCTTTTTCGCCGATAAGGCCAAATGTCGGATTCAAGAATCCGACCTACGCAGGAGCGGCCAGGTCGGCGTAAGTTGGGTTAGCCAAAGGCGTAACACAACAAAACCAAATGGCTTAATAAAATCAATCCGCTTAATCCGCCACAATCTCCAAAGTAAGGGCCGTGGGCAGCACTTTGTCGGCAAAATGGGCGGCCAGCCGCTTGAGCTCGGTGCGGTTTTCGGCTTCGGTTTGCAGCACTTCGCCTTGATGAATCAGCAATTGCTGTTGCGCTTGCAAGGCTTGCCAAGCGAAATCGACCCATTGCGCCGGTTTTTTCTTGCCTTCGCTGTAGGCCAGCAAAAACAGTTGGTTGATGCGGTCGTAGGTGATGGCACCGCCGCTTAAGGGGCTCACCAGATAAGGTACGTCGCCGCTCACCCGGCTCAGTTGCAGCAAATAGCGGTTGAGTGCCCGGCAGCGTGGGCGTGCCGCTGCAACGGTTTCCTCATCCTGCACCAACACCACATCGCCTTTGGCGTGTAACACGGCCAGTATTTCAAACAGCTGGCCACGGCTGAGTGTGGTGGCTTCGGCAGCGGCAGCCAAGTCGGCAAAGGGATGCACTTGGCCGTCGGCTAGCGCCGTCAACACGGGTTGGTACATTTCGGGTAGCAAGGTAATGGCGCGGTGGCTGTTGATGTTCAGGGCGATGTCGTTGGCCGGGGTCATCAGTAAGAAGCGCAGTTGCTGCCAGCTTTGTTCGGCCTGCACACTGCTGATTTTGCGCGCGCCCTTTACCCAATAGTCTTTGCGGAACTGCTTGTTGAGCAAATAATCTTTGGCGGTTTGCGCAAATGAGGCATCGGTGATTTGCGCCAAAAACGCTTGCTGCTCTTGGTCAAACAGCGCGGGAGCGAAGTCGTCCAGATAATTTGCCGAGCAGGCGTAGCTGAGTTTGGCCGCTTCCAGCCAGTCTTGCATTTCGGCAAAATACATCGGGTGCCAGTCGCGGTTGAAGTATTCGTGTGCCAGATAATGCGGGTTTTGCTCGCCGATTTGGGTGATGCGCTGCGGGATAGAGGGCACTTGCTGGCAGTAATGGTGGCTCAAACCCAGCAGTTCGCGGGTAAAGCCCACGGAGTCGGTAACGCGCTGCACCATGCCTTGCCCCGGTGCGCTCATCACATGGGCGTGTTCGGCCAGCAAATGGCGAATCGGCGCGGCGGCGGCCCAGCCGGGCAAGGTGTTGTAGCTGATGTAGAGCACACCGCCCACCTTGAGCTTGCGGCGGATAAAGTCCACCAGAATATGGCGGTTTTCGTGCGATACCCACGACCAGATGCCGTGCAGGCCGATAAAATCGAAGTCGGGCAAGTCGGTGCGGGCGCAAAATTCGTTAAAAGCCTGATCAACCACGTGGGCGCCGTTGCCGGATACAGCGGCCATTTCTTGGGCAAAGCCCACGTGAGCGGGGTTGAAATCGGTGCCCCACCAATTTGCGCTGCCCGCGGCGGCATGGGCATTGAGTGACACGCCCTGGCCAAATCCCAGCTCGCAAGCGGCGGCCATTTTCGGCACCGCCAGCCCGGCCATTAAAAACGGCAGTGCCACACGGTTGGGGTTTAGCTCGGTGTAATAGCCATAAGTATAGTTGATGTCGCTAACGTAGCCGTCTGACCATGCGGACATGGGATTCTCCTGTTGTGAATCATCAAAACACCAAGGCTGCCTGAACGGTGCCGCTGTTCAGGCAGCCTGAGATGAAGGCGAAGCATGCCGGGATTAACGTGTGCCGCGTGCGGCAGCCCAAGCCGCATCCAAACGGCTTCCCGCGGCCTGCAAGCTGCTGTCGGCCTGTTGTCGCTCGGCATCGGCTTGGTTTAATTCGGCTTGCAGCCGCGTCACTTCTGCCTGCGCCCGCTCCTGTCGTGCTTGTGCCTCTTGTAGACGGCTTTGCAAGGTGGTGGTGCGGGTTTGGCTGTCGGTTTGGCCTTTTAGGGCAGCCTGATAGGCTTTTTGGGCGCTGAGTAATTCCACATCGGCGGGGTTTTCCGCCCAAACAGAGGCCGACAAACAAGCGGCCAGTGCGGCGATCAGATATTTGTTCATGGGGTTTTCCTTTGCCAAATGGGTGAAGATAGCTGTACCTAACATAGTGAAATGATTTCGGCGCCCGGATAAGATTACAGCTTTTGCCCGCACACCAGCTCATACTGTTTTTCGGTGGCACTGCCGCGCGCCACCGCCATCGGGCGTAAATCGGTGCTGCTGTAGCGGTATTGGCCGAGGTTTTTGCCGCCGGTGTCCAGTAGCTGCAAGGCGCTGAGGCGGTAGGTTTTGCGGGCGCAGTCTATTTCCCAATCGCTTACCGCCACTTTATAGGCCGGGGTGTTGCTGTAGTGCTCGTGCGCCATATCGATCACGGTTTTTTTGTCGCGGAAGGTGGCCAGATTGCCTTGGCGGCGGATGCTGTCTTTGTCGATGGCGTGGCGCACATTGCCGCTGCCGGACAGCCCCACTTCCTGCCAGTTGCCGCTAACGCTAGGGCCGCTGCCGGTGGCGCAGGCGGCCAAAACCAGTGCGCTGCCAATCCATAAGCCCAGGCGGGCGCATTTATGCGGGTGGTGCATGATTATCATCCTTAAGTTATCAACTTGAAGTTACGCATTCTTATAAAGCAACAGCCATTTACAAACTATTTTGTTTAGGCTGCCTGAAACACATAAATGGATTGCCGAATCCGGTTCTGCAATAACAGGTTTACGCTTCAGGCAGCCTTAGCCAAGCAATACGGCAAACTGGGTTACAATACGCGCTGGGTTTAACAACGGCAGTCAGGTTTTCAGTGGTGAGCGCACGGCAGATTCTACACGATGTTTTCGGTTATCCCGAATTTCGCGGGCAGCAAGCCGCCGTGGTCGACACCTTGGCCGCCGGGCAAAGCCTGTTGGCGCTGATGCCCACCGGCGCGGGCAAGTCGCTATGTTACCAAATCCCGGCGCTGATGCGCGAGGGCGTGGCCATTGTGGTGTCGCCCTTGATTGCCTTGATGAACGACCAAGTGGCTGCACTCACCGCCGCCGGGGTGGCCGCCGCCGCCGTGCACAGCGGCACCAGTGCCGAAGCGGTGCACCAAATCAGTGCCGATATTGATTCAGGCAGCCTCAAGCTTTTGTATGTGGCACCGGAGCGGCTGGTGTCGGAGCGCTTTTTGCGCTTTCTCGACCGCATCCGCATCAGCCTGTTTGCCATCGACGAAGCGCATTGCGTGAGCCAATGGGGGCACGACTTCCGCCCCGAATACCAACAGCTGGGCTTGCTGGCCGAGCGCTACCCCGCCGTGCCGCGCATTGCGCTCACCGCCACCGCCGACGACGCCACCCGCGCCGATATCATCCATTACCTGCACTTAGCCGATGCGCCGGTGTTTGTGGCCAGCTTCGACCGTCCCAATATCGATTACCAAGTGATCGAAAAAAACAACGGCAAAAAACAGCTATTGCAGTTTATCCAAAAGCAAATGCCCGGCCAAAGCGGCATTGTCTACTGCCTGTCGCGCAAGCGCGTGGAAGACATTGCCGCATTTTTGTGCGAAAACGGCCTGGATGCCATTGCCTACCATGCCGGCTTGAGCATGGACACGCGCAACGAAAACCAGCGCCGCTTCACCCGCGACGACGGCGTGATTGTGGTGGCCACCGTGGCCTTCGGCATGGGCATCGACAAGCCGGATGTGCGCTTTGTGGCGCATCTGGATATGCCGCAAAGCGTGGAGCATTTTTATCAGGAAAGCGGGCGTGCCGGGCGCGACGGTCTGCCTGCGGTGAGCTGGCTGTGCTACGGGCTGAACGACTGGGTGTTGCTGCGCGAACGCATCCAACAAGGCGAGCGCGACGAAGCACAAAAACAAATCGACCTGCAAAAGCTCGACAGCATGCTGGCCATTTGCGAAACCGCCGCCTGCCGCCGCGTATTGCTGCTCAACCATTTCGGCGAAAGCAGCCAGCCTTGCGGCCATTGCGACAATTGCCGCCACCCGCCCACCCGCTTTGACGGCACCGAGCTGGCGCAAAAACTGCTTTCCTGTGCCTACCGCGTGGGTCAAACCTTTGCCACCGGCCATGTGATCGATGTGCTGCGCGGCAAAGAAAGCGATTGGGTAGCGCGCTTCAAACACCAGCAATTATCCACCTTCGGCATCGGCAGCACACTATCCGACAAAGAATGGCGCAGTGTGGCACGCCAGTGCATCGCCTCGGGCTACCTGAACATCGAATTGTCGCCCCGCCAGGCCTTGCAGCTCACCGATGCCGCCCGCGCGGTGCTCAAAGGCGAAACCACCGTGTGGCTGCGGCCATTGAAACGCGAAAAAACCAGCACCACCGCCCTGAAAGACAGCTGGCTGCGCACCGAACGCGAGGAGCGCCTGTGGCAAGCCTTGCGCACCTGGCGCAAACAGCGCGCGGCCGAAGACAACGTGCCCGCCTACGTGGTCTTCCCCGACCGCACCTTGCAAAACATCGTACAAAACCCGCCGCAACAACACGCCGATTTGGCCGAGATTTACGGCATGGGCGAGGCCAAAATCGATAAATTCGGCGCCGATGTGTTGCGGATTTGTGCCGAAATTACGCAAGTGGATTAAATGGAAGCTGGCCGAGTGGTTAATCTGTTTTCAGGCAGCCTTAAGAACAAGCCCGCAACACAACAAACAAAGCCACGGCACTTTAATAAAATGCCGTGGCTTTGTTTGGTTGCGCCTACTCAGTGGGTGAGCAATTGTTTCAAAAACTGCTTGGCGCGGTCGTGTTGCGGATTGAGGAAGAATGCTTCCGGCTCGGCTTCTTCCACAATCTGGCCTTGATCCACAAACACCACCCGGTCGGCCACTTCGCGGGCAAAGCCCATTTCGTGGGTCACCACCATCATGGTCATGCCGCTGAGCGCCAAGTCTTTCATCACTTTCAGCACTTCGCCAATCATTTCCGGATCCAGCGCCGAGGTAGGCTCATCAAACAGCATCACGCGCGGGTTCATGGCCAAGCCGCGGGCAATGGCCACGCGTTGCTGTTGGCCGCCGGAGAGCTGCTGCGGAAAGGCATCGCGCTTGTGCGCCAGCCCCACACGCTCCAGCAGCTCCATGGCTTTTTTCTCAGCTTGTTCGCGGCTTTGTTTTTTCACTTTCATCGGCGAGAGAATGATGTTTTCCACCACGCTCAAATGCGGATACAGATTGAAATGCTGGAACACAAAGCCCACTTCGGCACGCACTTTGTTTAGGTCGGCTTTCGAATCGGCCACATTAACGCCGTCTACCCAGATTTCGCCTTCTTGAATGGTTTCCAATTGGTTTACGGTGCGAATCAGCGTGGATTTGCCGCTGCCCGAAGGCCCGCACACCACCACCACTTCGCCTTGTTTAACCTCCAGATTAACGCCGTTGATGACATGCAGGTCTTTAAACCACTTATGCACGTTTTTGAATTGAATCATCTGTTGTGTTCCTTATTCAGTATTCGGTGTGGGTGTGCCGCAGGAAAGGTGTGAACAGGCTCTGGGCGCGGCGTGTTTAAGCGGCATTGTGCAATAAAAGATTGCTGAGCGCCACATACAATTGCGGCTCGATGTGTTCGGGTCGGTGTTGCGGGTCGATGCCTACTGCCAGCAAGTCGGCATCGGTGGCGATGTCTTTCAGATTATTGCGGATGGTTTTGCGCCGTTGGGCAAACGCCTGTTTCACCAAGCGGGCAAAATGGGTAAAATCGTGTGCCGTGCCGATGCGCCCGGCTTGCGGAATCATGCGCACCACCGCTGAATCCACTTTGGGTGCAGGATCGAAGGCTTCGGGCGGCACGTCAATCAAACATTCCATATCGAAAAAATACTGCAACATCACGCTTAGGCGGCCATAGTCGTTGCTTTTGGGAGCCGCCACCATGCGTTCAACCACTTCTTTTTGCAGCATAAAGTGCATATCGATAATGTCGCTCACCACTTCGCTGAAGCGGAACAGCAAGGGCGTGGAGATGTTATAGGGCAGATTGCCGACAATTTTTTTCTTGCCCGGCACCGAGGCAAAGTCAAATTGCAACACATCGCCTTGGTGAATCACCAGCTTGTTGGCAAACGGCAATTTTTGCAGCCGAGCCACAATATCGCGGTCGATTTCCACCACATGCAGCACATCCAGCTTGGCGGCCAAAGGTGCGGTGATGGCCGCCAAACCGGGGCCGATTTCAATCACCGTATCGCCCGGCTGCGGGCGCACGGCGTTGACAATATCTTGAATAATGCGCGTGTCTTGTAAAAAATTCTGCCCAAAGCGTTTGCGGGCGCGGTGTTCTTTCATCGGATTTTCCCTCGTTTATTGGCGGCATTATAAAGCAGTTGGTGCCTTCAGGCTGCCTGAAAGGCAGTCTGAAAAAAATCAATCCATCTCAGGCTGCCTGAAGGGATGTTGCAGTGCAGATGGCGTTTTTAGAGTAAAACCCTTAACCTCCGTATCGCCATACCTTAAATCCCGCATCAGGAGAAAAGCATGAAATACGCAGCACCCAATACCGAAGGCAGCATCGTGCAGTTCAAAGCGCAATACGAAAACTACATCGGCGGCCAATGGGTGCCGCCGGTGGGCGGCGAATATTTTGACGACATTTGCCCCATCACCGGCAAGGCTTTTGCCAAAGTGCCGCGCTCGCAAGCGGCCGATGTGGAAAAAGCGCTCGACGCCGCCCACGCCGCCAAAGCCGCTTGGGGCAAAACCAGCGTAGCCGAGCGCAGCGGCATTTTGCTGAAAATTGCCGACCGCATTGAGCAAAATCTGGAGCGCATCGCCGTGGCCGAAACCTGGGAAAACGGCAAACCCGTGCGCGAAACCTTGGCTGCCGACATCCCGCTGGCGGTGGATCATTTCCGCTATTTTGCCGGGGTGATTCGTGCGCAAGAAGGCGGTATTTCCGAAATCGACGACAACACCGTGGCCTACCACTTCCACGAGCCGCTGGGCGTGGTGGGGCAAATCATCCCGTGGAATTTTCCCTTGCTGATGGCCACATGGAAGCTGGCACCGGCGCTGGCGGCGGGCAACTGCATCGTGCTCAAGCCAGCCGAGCAAACCCCGGTATCAATTTTGTATTTGCTGGAAATTATCGGCGATTTGCTGCCGCCGGGCGTGCTCAATGTGGTGAACGGCTTTGGGGTGGAGTGCGGCAAGCCCTTGGCACAAAGCTCGCGCATCAGCAAAGTGGCCTTTACCGGCGAAACCGGCACCGGCCGCCTGATTATGAGCTATGCCACCGAAAACATTATTCCGGTAACTTTGGAATTGGGCGGCAAAAGCCCGAGCATTTTCTTTGCCGACGTGATGGACGATGACGACGACTTTCTCGACAAATGCCTGGAAGGCTTTGCCATGTTTGCGCTCAACCAAGGCGAAGTGTGCACTTGCCCCTCGCGCGTGTTGATTGAAGAATCGATTTACGAAAAATTCATTGCCAAAGCCGTGGCGCGGGTGAAAGCGATTAAAGTGGGCGACCCGCTCGACACCGACACCATGGTGGGCGCGCAAGCCAGCCAAGAGCAGTTCGACAAAATCACCGGCTACCTGAAGCTGGGGCAGGAAGAGGGCGCCGAAGTGCTCACCGGCGGCGGCGTGCGCCACGAAGGCGGCGATTTGGCCGGCGGCTTTTACATTGAGCCCACCGTGTTCAAGGGCAACAACCAGATGCGCATTTTCCAAGAAGAAATCTTCGGCCCGGTGGTGGCGGTAACCACCTTCAAAACCGCCGAAGAAGCATTGGCCATTGCCAACGACACCATCTTCGGCCTTGGCGCCGCCGTGTG
Source organism: Paralysiella testudinis (assembly GCF_016894345.1). Lineage (GTDB taxonomy): Bacteria > Pseudomonadota > Gammaproteobacteria > Burkholderiales > Neisseriaceae > Paralysiella > Paralysiella testudinis. The sequence goes on along the minus strand of NZ_CP069798.1, from coordinate 527,173 downwards.
GAGCCGCGACATGAACACCTGCTACCGCATGGGTCGCGGTATTCAGGCCGGGCGCGTGTGGACCAACTGCTACCACCTCTATCCCGCCCACGCGGCATTCGGCGGCTACAAAAAATCCGGCATCGGCCGCGAAAACCACAAAATGATGCTGGCACACTACCAGCAAACCAAGTGTATGCTGGTGAGCTACTCGCCCAGCAAACTCGGCTTCTTCTAAACCTGCCACCGCTATATTGGCCAAACACCTCCGCTATGGAGGTGTTTTTTTAGGTTTGATATTGCTTAAGCACTTGAAGATGCGTACACAAAGAAAAATACGGACCGTGACAAATTATTTTTCAGGTAGCCTGAAACCACTGTCACAACCGTTACCTTGCTACGGACAAGGCTATTTGGGCAGATACGGCAGCGGGTTAACCGCCTTGCCACCGATGCGGATTTCAAAATGCAGCTTCACGCGGTTGGTGCCGGTGTCACCCATGGTGGCAATGGTGTCGCCCGCTTTCACGGTTTGGTCTTTGCGTATGCGCAGGCTGTCGTTGTGGGCATAGGCGGTGAGGGTGCTGCTGTTGTGGCGGATTAAAATCAGGTTGCCGTAGCCGCGCACTTCGTTGCCCGCATACAGCACCTTGCCGTCGGCGGCGGCCTTCACTGGCGTGCCGCGGCTGCCGCCGATGTCGATGCCTTTTTGGGTGGTGCCGTTGTATTGCGCCAAAATCGGCCCGCTTGCCGGCCATTGGAATTGCAGGCGGTTGGCAGGGGTGATGTCGGTAGCGGTATTGTTGATTTGGCTGGAGCGGGTATTGGGTTGGGCAGTGGCGCGTGTTGCAGTGCTGCCTGTCGGGCGCACGCGCAAAATTTGCCCCACTTCGATTTGGCTAGGGTCGCTTAGGCGGTTCCAGGCGCTTAATGTGGCCACCGATTGGCCGAAGCGCAGGCCGATGCGGTAAAGATTGTCGCCGCGCTGTACGCGGTAGTGGCCGTCGGGCACGGCAGCCGTCGGGCTGTGGCCGGGTGTGGTGCCGCCGCCGCCGGCGCAACCGCTCAAAAATAAGGCGATGGCCGCCAGTGCGCCCGCACAACGAAAAACAGCTTGTTTACTTAAATGGGCGCAACAGGTGGTGGGCATTTTCATCCGGTTTCCTTGTGGGTAGAGCCTCGCCATGGGCGGGATTGACATTGATTAAGTTGGCAGCATCCGCACGGCGCTGGTTTATGCCTGCGCTATCGTGGATGGATTGCAGCAGATTGCAGTAAACGCCAAGGGTAACAAACATCACCGACAGCAGACAAAAAACAGGGCGCTTGGTTGCGCCCTGTTTGCGTTTTTTTACATTCTGGCTGTTTTGCTGCCAGACAAAACTTATTGCACCCGTTGCCAGGTTTGGGTGCGCCCCAAGGCGGAAATACCCATAAAACCGCGCACCTGTAATGATTTGCCGCCGTTGGCCACGGTGGCTTTGGCGCTGTAAACCTTGCCCGATTTGGGGTCGGTGATTTTGCCGCCGGTGTAGGCATCGCCGTCCAGCCGCAGGCCGCGCAACACGGTTTGCCCTACCAAGGGCTTGCCTTTTTGGGCGTTGTCGCAGTCGCCGCAATTGGGGTCTACGCCGGCTTCCAATGCCACAATGCGGCCGCTGTAAATGCCGCCGGACTCGGTGATTTGGATAATGGCTTTGGGTTTTTTGGTGGCATCGTCAATGGTGCGCCATTTGCCCACAATGCCGTCGGCAAAGGCCGCACCGGTGGCCGAAACGGCCAAGAGTGCCAGCAACAGTTTTTTCATGGTTTTCTCCTTCATCAATTTATGGGTCTTGCCGTGCCCGGCGTGCGATTTTATTCACGTTTGGCAGGCGCCGAGCAAGTGCACTACAATAGAGTAAAACGGGTTGGGCGCAAAGCAGATTTTTAGAACAAAAATTCTACCAACGTGCAGTTGGCTTGGTGTGTTTGGGTGGTTTTACCTGCTTTGACGTAGGGGTTGATTGAATTTGCGTACGGCCACGCCCATTTGGCCTGCGTAATACACCAAATAAGTAAAAATATAAGGACAAAACATGCGATTTTTGGGATGGGCGCTGATTTCATTGCTATTGCTAGAGGTGTTGTCGATTGTGCTGGTGGCCGATTGGCTGGGCGGTGGCATCACTTTCTTGTTGATGGTGGCCGGCTGCGTGATAGGCTCGCTGATGATTCGCAATATCGGTTTTGCAGCAGTGATGGTGGCTGGGGCATCGGTGCGCAATGGCCAAGGCGTGTCGCTTTACCAGCTGTTGTGGCCGATTCGTTTTGTAGTGGCGGCGCTGTTGTTGATGAGCCCCGGCTTTGTTTCCGATATCGCCGCCTTGATATTGATGCTGCCATTTAAAGGGCGGCCATTGGAAACGGCGGATTTCAATACCGGCGCCCAGCGCACGCAGCGTGGGCAATATGGTGATGTAATTGAAGGCGAATACACGGTGAGCGATGCCGATCCGGTACCACCCAGCCATACCTTGCCGCAAGACAAACGCGAATAATCATTTGATTGTGCATAAAAAGGCTGCCTGAAATGCTTTCAGGCAGCCTTTTCTACATCTAATCAACTTACTCCGGCCGCATTTGCGGAAACAGCACCACATCGCGGATGGAAGGTGCATCGGTGAGCAGCATTACCAAGCGGTCGATGCCGATGCCGCAGCCGCCGGTGGGCGGCAGGCCGTATTCCATGGCGCGGATGTAGTCGGCGTCGTAGTGCATGGCTTCGTCGTCGCCGGCGTCTTTTTGAGCCACTTGCGCTTTGAAGCGGGCGGCTTGGTCTTCCGGGTCGTTTAATTCGGAATAGCCGTTGGCCAGTTCGCGCCCTACTATAAACAATTCGAAGCGCTCGGTTAAGCCCGCCTTGCTGTCGGAGGCACGTGCCAGTGGCGATACTTCCACCGGGTAATCCACGATAAAGGTGGGCTGCCACAATTGGGCTTCGGCACAGCCTTCAAACAAAGCCAGCTGCAAACTGCCGATGCCGGGCGCGGGCGGCAGTTTTTCGCCGTGTTTCACAATCGCCTGTTTCAGCCAGGCTTCGTCGTTGAGCTGGGCGCTGGTGTAGTTGGGATTGAAATGCTGGATGGCTTCTACAATGGTCATGCGCGCAAAAGGCTGGCTTAAGTCTACCGCTTTGCCGTTGTATTGCACCACGGCGCTGCCGGTGGCGGCTTCGGCGGCGCTGCGGATCAGCTGCTCGGTTAAGTCCATCATGCGGCGATAGTCGGCATAGGCTTCGTAGAATTCCATCATGGTGAATTCGGGATTGTGGCGGGTGCTCATGCCTTCGTTGCGGAAGTTGCGGTTGATTTCAAACACGCGCTCCAGCCCGCCCACCACCAGCCGTTTCAAATACAATTCCGGTGCCACGCGCAGATACAATGGCATGTCCAGCGTGTTGTGATGGGTAACAAACGGCTTGGCGGTGGCGCCGCCGGGGATGGGGTGCATCATCGGCGTTTCCACTTCCAAATAGCGCTCGGCCACCATCACGTTGCGGATGGTTTGGATAATACGGCTGCGCTGGATAAAGGTGTGGCGGGTGTCTTGATTGGTAATCAAATCCACATAGCGCTGGCGGTATTTTTGCTCTTGGTCGGCCAAGCCGTGGAATTTATTTGGCAAAGGGCGCAACGATTTGCTCAGCAGACGGATGGCCGATACGCGCACGGTCAGCTCGCCGTGGTTGGTTTTAAATAAAGTGCCTTCGGCGGCGATAATGTCGCCCATGTCCCAGTGTTTGAACGCTTCGTGCGCCGCTTCGCCTACGCCTTGATTATTGATGTAGAGCTGGATTTGCCCGCCCATATCGGCCAGAGTGGCAAAGCTGGCTTTGCCCATGGCGCGCTTGAGCATCATGCGTCCGGCTACTTTCACCGGGATGTTTTGCGGATCCAGCTCGGCCTTGTCTAAATGGCCGTATTGCGCTTGCAAATCGGCGGCAAAGGCATCTCGTTTGAAGTCGTTGGGAAAAGCCACACCCTGGCTGCGGATGTGCGCCAGCTTTTCACGGCGCAAGGCCATGATTTGGTTTTCGTCAAGTTGCGGTTCGTCTTGCGGATGTTGCTGTTGGCTCATTTTGCGTCCTTGAGGCTTGAGGGGATTCAGGCAGCCGATAGGTTGCCTGAAAAAATCAATCTATCACAGGCAGCCGATAGGTTGCCTGAAAAATCAATCTATCACAGGCAGCCTAAAAGGCTGCCTGAAGAAAATTAATCTTTTACAGGCCGCTTGATAAAGCTGCCTGAATCGGTGCTTAAATCCAAAAAATCAGTCGGTAGTTAGCCGCATATTTTAAGCCAAAACAGCGGCGGCGGCATTATTTAAGATAAATGAGAATGCAAAAAAGACCTGCTTTGGGCAGGTCTTTTTTTGGGGCATGACTCGAAATAAACAAATAATATCTTAATTTTAAATATTATTTTTTGGTTAATTTTTAAGGATACCCCCAAAAATACCCCCAATTTGTCAAAGTCACCCATTTTTTGCCGTTATGTTGCTGTGCGGCAATAACCAAGATTTTAGCCCGCGGGTAGGGTTGCCATTTTGTGCGTTGCGGTGGCGGCTGTCAAATATGCCGCTGGCGTTCCGCGTTGTCTCGCCATATCCCGATTTATCCCGCCCAATCCCGCCTGCATGGTGGGCAGAATGCCCGTATTTCCTGTCTTGGCGGCGGTTTTGGCCTATAGCAAAAAAGCGGCCATGGGGATTTCCCAAAAACCGCCTATAAAAAACCGTATATATAGGCGCAACTAGGTGGATATGGTGGATACTGTGGATACGGTCACTTAATCCATTGAATTAAATAATCCTTTTTGTATCCACGGACAAAACTTAACGTGGATACCAGTGGATACATTTTCACTACTGTAAAAAATCAGCTCTACAAGCAAATGATTTAAAATAACTTTTACAAATGTATCCACCGTATCCACTATGTATCCACTGATAAGATTTGTAGTGGATACGGCTGTAAGCCTTTCTGTATAAGCTTTTGTATAGTTAATTTTTGTATGTATCCACCGTATCCACCAAAAAACAGTTTTTCCCTATAGCGATTTTTTCTATTCAACAATCAGGGGTGATTGTTTCCTGTTTGTTGAATAGGGGTTTTGGTTTGCTGGTGTGGCGCTGGTATCTGGCAGCAATGCGTCTGCCTTCGCCGCTGTTGCGCTGTAACGGCGTTTTGATGCTTGGGTAATGGGTAGTATACCTTGGTGGGTAAATTCAATCTGGGCGCATTCTGGCGCGTTTATGGTGGCAATAAAAAAGCGGCCTGTGTGGCCGCTTGGGGTGTGGTGGTTTAATCCTGCATTTCGTCTGGCGGTAGTGCGCCAATGAGTACATAAAGCCGCCCTCTGCCTCTTAGCTGGTGTTGCCAGCGGGGTTTTTCTTCACTATCGCAGCGTTTGAGCCATGCGGCATCAAACAGCACTTGGCACACTTTGCTTTTGTCGTAGTCTTTGCAGATTTCGGCCACAAAAACAGGCGGCAGGATGTAAAACAGGTCTGCGGCGGGGGTATCGGCCAGTTTTCTGTAGCCTGCCAAGTCTGCGGGTGTGCGGTCTGCCGCGCCGCCGGGGTACTCTGCAAAGCGGCTGGAATGGGCAAATTGCTGCATAAAGCCGATGGCGTTTTCCAATATGCGGCGGTCTTCGTATTTACCGCTGCCGTTGCGTTCCAGCCATGCGTCAAAGCATTGTTTAATGGCGGGCAGGCAGATGCCTGCGGCCAAGCCTGTGATTTGATGGCGGGCGGCCAGCTCTAGGGCGGCGGCCACTAGGGCAAAGCGCATGGCCACGGTGCGGGCTTGGCCGTCCATATCGGGCAGGGTGGCCATAAAATCGGCCATGATTTGGCGGGCTTCGTTGTGGCTGGCGGGGTTGTCTAGCAGTAGCTGCACTAGGGCGCGGCCTGCGTGGCCGTGGTGTGCGGTGGCGGCTTGGGCTAGGGCTTCGCTTAGGGCGCTGCCTTTGGGGTGGCCGTGCAGGGTGTCGTAGATGCCGTGCCCTTTGCCTGCATCGGATGGCACGGACGGCAGGCGGGCGGCTTGGCCTGCGTTCCAATCGGTGCGGGCGGCCTGCAAGAAGCCGTCTAGCGGTTTCTCACCTGTAGAAAGCAGTAACACGCGCCAGCGGCTGATTTCGCGGTTGCCGCCCTCTTTGGCTCCTTGGATTTTGGAAACGCCGTTGATGACGCTGTAGGCGGTTTGCGATACATGGCGCGGGGCGGCTTGGCCGATTTCGTCCAACACCAGCAGATTATCATTGCGGGCGTTGGCGGTATTGGCAAAGCCGTGGCCGGTGCCTGTCCATGTGAGCATAAGGGCATCGGGGTTGCCCCATACGCTTAAGGCGGCACGGGCGGCGGTGCTTTTGCCGTCGCGCGAATCGCCAAACAGGTGAAAGCCGCCTGCTTCCATGCCCAAGAGTGACACCAGCGGGGCGGCCAGTGCGGTGCCGATGGCCAAGCATAGGCGGCTGTTGCCTGCCATGTGGCGGGCGATGTATTGCTGCCATTCATCAAGGCTGCCTGAAGCGTGGTAGGCGGCGGTTTGGCTTTTGTCGCCGTTGTAGATGATGCGCGGGGCTTCGGTGCGTTTGCTTTTGGGCTTGGTGCTGTTGGCTGCGTTTGGCGCTTCGGTATTGGCGGCCAGCACTTCGCCGCTGGGCAGCACATAGGCGCGGCGGCCTGCACACCAGCCCGCTTGTTCGGTAATGGTGTAGGGGGTTTGTGCGCCGTCTGTTTGCAGATAATCGGCCAATAGCTCGCGTTTGCGGCGGCTGGCCATAATGGCAATGCCCATGCCCTGCAGCTTTGCCCAATTGCTGCCGATTTCGGCCATGGGCAGCGCGGCAATGTGGCGCTGGCGGCTGATGCTGTCTTGCCATTCAATCACGCGGTAATGGCTGCCTGCAGCGTTGGTGCCGTGGCCAATCAGGCGGATGGGGTCGGATAGGCGCAGGGGCGGCTTTTCGGTGGTTTGGCCGTCTTTGTCGGTTTCCAGTGCAATGTAAAACACGCCGTGGCGGGTGCATTCAAAATAGGGCTTGAGGGTAACGGCTTCCCATTCGGGCAAGGTGTCGTTGGCGGCGCTGGTGTTGGTGGCGGCGGTGTTCATGCTTTGCCCCCTTGCTGGCGGTGGTTGAGTACGTCTAAGGCGTCTAAGCCTGCGGCGGGCGGCTGCCAGATATTGGCCGATAAACCCGCCTTAACAGCGCGCACAGCCAAGTCATGCGCGGCCTTCATGCCTGTGCCGTTGCTGTCGTTATCGGCCACGATAAACAGCTCTTTGGTTTCAGACGGCCATTGCAGCGCGGCCATGCCGTAGGCGCTTAGGGCGGCAATGGCGGGCAAGCCAAACAGCACATTGGCAGCAAGGGCGGTTTCTATGCCTTCGGCCACCATCAAGCGGCCTTGCGCATCGGGGGCGGCCAGATGCACGGCAGCGCCTTTCAGGCTGCCTGAAAAGCGGCTTTGCATTTTTTTGGCGGGCAGGGCTTCGCCTGTTTCGGGATGGGCGGCGGCCAGTTTGTGCCAGCCCTGCTCGTTTGCGGCGGCTTGTAAGTAGGTTTTATGCAAGCCCTGCAATTGGCCGTCTGGGGTGCGGATGGCGGCCAGCATGGCGGGGTAAAAATCCAGCAAAGGGGCTGTATTGGCGCTGGTGTGGTGCCAATAAAGTAAATCGGGCTGATAGAACACATCGGCACAGGATTGAAACACGGCAGGCGGCAAGCCCCTGCCTTGCAGGTAGCCAGCCACGGGGCAGGCGGGGGTAATGGGCAGGCTTACGGCCAGCAGTTTGTTAAGGTCGTTTTGGCGGTCGCGTTTGGGCTTGGCGGGGGGCGGTGTGGGCGTGGTGCGCGGGGTGTATTGGCTGCCTGAAACATCGGCCATACCCAATACAGCGGCCACTTCACGGGCGGCGGTGGCAAAGCTGAAGCCATACACCAGCATAAGTAAATCAAAGCCGCTGCCGCCATCGGGTGTGCATTGGTTGCAGATAAAGCCGCCGCTGCCCTGAAAGTCGGTGTAGCGGTAGCGGTCACGCCCGCCACAATAGGGGCAGGGGCAATGTTTGCGGGGGTTTAGGTATTCTAGGGCTATGCCTAGGGCGGCATGGATTTCAGGCCAGCGGCCAAGGGCGGCGGCTTTGAGGTCTGCCAGTGGCGGGATGCGGTTTAGGGGCGTTTTCATGGCGGTGTGCCTTTCGGTAAGGGTTTGCCCTTGCTGCCTGCTCGGTGGTCGGTCTGGCGCGTTTGTGACCGCCTTGGCGGCGGGTTTAGCCAGATGCAGGATGCAAAAAACCCGCCTTGCCGTGTTTTAGGCAGGGCTTGGCGGGTGGCGGGGGTTTATTCGGCGGCGTTGGTGCCGTTGTTGTTGCGGGCGGCGGCGGTCAACATATCGGCCATAAAGCCCAATGTGTTGCACAGCTTGTTTTCTAAGCTGTCGCCGTCTCGGTGATAGGAAGAAGCCAATACGTCCAGCATATCGGCCACGCGCTCAATGGCGGTAAACTCTTCTTCGCTAAAAATGTAGGTGTCTGGTTGGCCGTTGAATATCATGCTGCACCGCCTTGGCGTTTTATGTCTTTCAGAATGTCGTGCAGGGTATCGGCGGCCATGCCAACAATATCGCCAATGCTGTCGGGTTTGGGATGGCTGCCCGTGCGGGCGGTATTCCACAGCAGCTCAGACAATGCACACAATGCGCCCTCGGTGCGGCACAGCATATTGTGGGCGTCTTCGCTAAGCGGGTAATACAATGCGCCATTTGGCGCTTGCAGCATATTGTTTGGCGTTGCTTGGGTGTTGGTGTGCAGGCTGTTCATGCTGCACCCCCTGACACCACGCGGGCAACAGTCCACGCATCGGCGGCGGTTTGCTGGATATTGAAGCGGTAGGCGGCGGCATTGCTGGCGGTGAGGCGGTCAACAAAGGCGGCGGCTTGAATCAGATTCGGGAATGTGCGGATTTTGTGGGAAACAAGGGGGCGTGAGAACGCTTTGCGGGTAGTCATGATGTTACCTTTCGATTTAGCTTCTTTGCCGCTTTCCGTTGTCACACGGTGGGCGGCAAGCAAAGGGCAAGGGGTGACAAACTGGCAAATCGAACCAGCAAGCGCAAGCGCTTACCTTGCCCCCGCCCGCCATTGAAAGGCACTGCAAGGGATATACAGACGTAAAAAAACCGCTGGGCAATCTTGGCTATCGGTGTAGCTCTGTTGCTCGTGTGCGGCTTGTCTGCCGATTTGTCCAGCTTGTCACGGCTGGCGCGGTTGATTGAAACCGCTGGCCGCCATATTGCCGTTGCTTTTTGGGGTTGTCAAGCGCTACTGGTGATTATTCAGCAGGGCTTGTTGGTTTTCGGCTAATCCGCTGCGGGATGGTGAAACGAACTGCCAAGTTCTGCTAATGCCGCGTCCAGTTCGGCCAAACGGGCTTGCAGGCTGGCGATTTCGGCCTGCATATCGGCGATTTGTTCGCGCCGTTCGGCCACGCTGGGCAGGGTATCATTGCCCCATTCCGCGCCAATTTGCTCATTTATCACGGCCATGATTTTGCTGTGAATCACTTCAGGCAGCAGCCAACACAGCAGGCTTTGCAATTCTCGGGCTTTTAATTGCCCCGAAGCCAGCACGCCGCCCGCTGGGTTGGCAAGGAGGTTGTAGGAAAAAATCCAGTCGGGAAAATCGCCAAAGCGGTGTACTTCCATTTCAGCCATGCCGCGCTTGTTGTATTGGTTGTATTCAATGCTTTGGCCGTCAAAGGTTTTTTTAACGTCTTGCAAATCATGCAGCAAAGCGGCATCGGTGCGCTGGGCTTGGGCGGCAATGTGTTCTTGCAGCAGCAGGCCAAAATCGGCACGGCTCACGGGCATATCTTGCAGGCGCTTGATTTCGGCTTGCAGCTTGCCGATTTCGGCGGCAGTGCTGGTGCGTTCTTCACGCATTTTTTTAAGCTCGCCAGAAATGGCGGCAAGGGCGGATTGGATAATTTTCGGTTTGGTTGTCATGGTGTTTGCTCCTTGGTTTAATAATCGGGATGCTGGGCAAGGCAGGCGCGTACAGCCTGCTCGTAACTGGTGCTTGGGTGTTGCTGTTGGTGTTGCACAGCGGCTTGGTGCAAGGCCAGCGAAGCAGGGCTACAGGCAGCCTTAAAGGCTTCGCTAAAATCCGCTGTGGGCGCTGCCAGCGCGGTGCAGCAGTGCAATGTGCCGTCTTCGCCAAAGTCCAGCGCGTCCATGCCTTTCACGGCGGGAATCGGCACAAAGCCCACATGGTTTAAGCCCCAAGCATCGGGCGTGGGGTTGCCCCAATGCCCGGGCGGCCACAGCGAAGCAGAAACATGCTTGTAGCGCCCGGCACGCACCAGCGCGGCAAAATCGGGCAATACTTCGGCTTGCGCCATCAGCTTTAGGCCATCGGTAAACAACCGCTTAACCATGCCGTATTTGGGCGCGGCGGCTTGCTCTGTTACAGGTGGGTGGCCAATCAGCAGCGGGGCGGTGCCCCCGTTTTGGTTGTAGCGCTCGGCCATTTTCTGCAATTCGGCGGCGGAAATGTTTACCGTTATGCCGTTGCCCGATTTTTGCGCCCCACCTCGGAAAATCTGAAAGGTTTTCAGCATGGTTTATCCCCTTGGCTGGCGCATCGGATAATGCCGTAAACACGTTGTACACTTAGCTCATATTTACGTGCCAATTCAGGAACGCTACAGCCGTTGCTGTGGTCTTCAAACAATTGCAAATTGCGCTCTAATAGTTCTTCATCATTCTGTTTTTTAATGTAAATATTTTGCCCACGAAAGGTGCGGTAAACCGAGTGGCGGGCGTTGATGGTTGCCCGTGCGGCGGCTTTGGGGCTAATGCCCTCTTGCACCAGCGTGGCGGTGATGGCTTCAGAGAAAACATCATAAAAATCATCATGGTTTACATTGGAATTCATTATTTCACCCCTGTATCAATGCTCAAGGTTTCCACGCCCTGCACAATTTGCAAGCCCTGAATCGGGGTTTTGATGGCGGCGGGGTCTTTGAGTAAGGCGGCCTTGTCCAACTCTTCTTTTACGCGGATAAAGCGCCCCAAACGGCGGCGTTTCAGTGCGGCCAGCACGGCGGCCACATCGCCGCTAATCTCTACCTTGGCGGGCTGTTTGCGCCATTTAATGCTGCCGCTGCCCATGGCCACGGTTTTGCTTTTGCCGTTGTCGGTAAGCTCGGCGCGGTGTTCATGGGCATAGGCGTACAAAGCGGTGCGGATGGTGTCGATTTCTTCGCACAAATCGCTGGTGTCTTCGTTGTGCTTGGCCTGCAAAGCATTGATTTTGGCTTGCAGCTTGGCCGCCTTGCTTGCCCGCTGTTGCTCCAGCTTGGCCAGCAGGCTAAAGGCTGCCTGAAACGCTTCGGCGCTGGTGTAGATAATCGGGCTCATACTTCACCCCCTTGGCGCTGGGTGGCCAGATTGGCAATGTATGAATCAATTTCAGATTTCAGCCAGCCCGTGGCGTTGGCAGAAACCTTAAACGGCTTGGGGAATGCCGCATCATAGTAGCGGTTTTTGGGGTTGGTTTTGCGCCAGATGGCAGATACAGAAATACCTAACTTCTGGGCTACTTGCTTGGGTCGTAAAACATCGTTTTGCATAGTGTTGTGCTCCTTGTGTTGGTTTGCATGGCGTTGCATTGCATTGCGCTGCGTTGCACAAGATAAGCACGTATCTGTTTGCGGTCTTTTAAAACGTTTTAAAAAAATGCTTTTCATCTGGGCAGGGTTTTAAATGAAAAATATTCATGCTGAAACACCGTTGCAAAAACGGCAGGCAATAAAAAACACCAGCGCGGGGCTGGTGTTAGGTGTGGGCTTGGTGTTCTAGGCAGCCTTAAAGCATGGCCTTGGCGGCATCGTAGCGCTGGCGCAAAAAGTCGCTATACCACTGCATCATTTCGCGCCGCTGTGGCAGATACTCGGTGCGGTGGTAGGCCGCCCGCACCTTGTTTTGCTCCACATGCGCAAGCTGGCGCTCTATCACGTCTGGCGGATAGCCGTTTTCATTCAGCACATCGGTGGCCAAGCTGCGAAAGCCGTGCGGCGTGGCAATGCCTGCATAGCCCATGCGCCCCATGGCGTAGCTTAGGGCGTTTTCACTCATGGGGCGGGTTTCGTCATTGCGTCCGTTAAACAAATAACGGCCATGTCCTGTAAGGGTGTGCAGTTCGGCCAGCAGCGCCAGCGCCCAATCAGACAATGGCACAATATGCGGCGCTTTCATTTTCATTTTAGCGGCGGGAATGTGCCACTCTTTGGCGTCTAAATCAAAATCCACCCATTCGGCCTTGCGCAATTCACCTGCCCGCACAAAAGTAAGCGGCATCAGCAGCAAGGCCAAGCGGGTAACTTCCCTTAGTGATGGCTCGGTAATAACACGGCGGTAAAACTCGGTGATTTCGCTTTGCGGCAGCGCGGGCATGTGTTTTACGGGCGCGGGCTTAATTTGGCCAACAAGCGGCAAGGCGGGGTTGTTGATGGCGCGTTCAGTGAGTACGGCATAGTTAAATACTGCCTTGGTTTTTTGCAGCACTATGCGGGCAGTTTCATGGTTGCCTTGCGCGGCTATGGATTCAATCAGCGCTTTAATCTGCCTAACGCCGATTTCAGCAATAGGCAGCTTGCCGATTTCGGGCAGTATCAGCCGTTCGAACATTTTCCACACCCTGCCAGCATGGCCGCTTTGCCAGCTAATGCGCTGGTGTGCATACCATTCTGCCGCAATGTGGCCAAAGGTGTTTTGTAAGGCCTCTGCCCGTTCTCGTTTGGCTGTTTGCTTGGCTTCGCTGGGGCTTTGCCCGTTGGCCACCATACGGCGGGCGTTTTCGGCAGCCGCGCGGGCTTCTACAAGGCTGATTGTGGGATAGGTGCCGATTGATAGCAGCTTTTCTTTACCGTCTATGCGGTATTTCAAGCGCCAGTATTTGCCGCCATTTGGCTTAATCAGCAAGTGCAGGCCGTGGCCGTCTGAAATTTTATAGGCTTTCTCGGCTGGCTTGGCGTTCTTTATTTGGCGGTCGTTAAGCGGCATTGGGGGTACTTTTTTAGGGGGTATCGTGCAGTGTCCCCAAATATACCCCCAATTATTGGTTGATTCAATAACACGGGATTGCACGGCGTTAGACAATAGAGAAAGGCAGAATCAGGCGCAAAGCCTTGCCTGTTGGGCGTTTGGTTCACGGCGTTGCACGGCGTGAGACAAAAAAAATACCCCTGAAAAGGGGTAAGTGGTTGCGGGGGCAGGATTCGAACCTACGACCTTCGGGTTATGAGCCCGACGAGCTACCATGCTGCTCCACCCCGCGTCTGAAGAATGTGGACTATACGCACCTTGCACGTGCTTGTCAAGGATTTGTGTAATTTGTTTTCAGGCAGCCTTATTTTCGCTGATGTTGTGCCCACCATTGTTGCAGGATGTAGAGCTGTTCCATGGCTTGGCGCGGAGTGGATTCGTCGGGGTTGATTTGGTTGAGCAAATCAGCCAAATCAGGCGGAAAGGTGGGGTTGGCATCGGGGGCGGCTTGATCGCCTGCGGCTGCCTGAAAAATATCCAGTTGCCGCCGATTGGCATCGGCCTGTTGTTCCAGTACCAGTAGGTGTTTGTGGGCGCTGTTGAGTGCGCGGGCGGGCAATCCGGCCAGTTTGGCTACGGCAATGCCATAGCTTTTGCTAGCGGGGCCGGGCTCAATGTGGTGCAAAAATACAATATCTTGGCCTTGCTCCAATGCGGATAGGTGCATATTGATGGCGGCGGGGTGTTGTTCCGGCAGCCGCGTCAGCTCGAAATAATGGGTAGCAAACAGGGTGAAGCTTTTGTTTTTTTGCAGCAGGTGTTCGGCAATGGCTTGCGCCAGCGCCAGACCATCGAAAGTGGCGGTGCCGCGGCCTACTTCGTCCATCAGCACCAGCGATTGCGGCCCGGCATGGTGCAGAATGTAGGCGGTTTCCGACATTTCCACCATAAAAGTGGAGCGGTTGCCGGCCAAATCATCCGAAGCGCCAATGCGGGTAAAAATCTGGTCAATCGGCCCCAAGGTGCAGGCGACGGCAGGCACGGGTGCGCCGATGTGTGCCAGCAGCACAATCAGGGCGGCTTGGCGCATATAGGTGGATTTGCCGCCCATATTGGGGCCGGTGAGCAGCATCAGCCGCCGTTTGTCGTCTAAGCGGGTGCTGTTGGGGGTGAACTGGCGCACTTGTGCGGCCACCACCGGATGGCGGCCTTGGTCGATGTCGATGCAGGGGTAGTCAACAAATTGGGGCAGGCAATGGCTGCCGTGGCGGGTGTTGGCGGCCAAGCAGGTGAGCACGTCGAGGCTGGCGGCGGCTTTGGCGCACTGTTGCAATAAGGGCAGCTGCGCCTGTAATTGTGCCAACAAGGCATCGTACAGTTTTTTCTCCAGCGCCAACGCTTGTTCTTGCGCGCCGAGCACTTTGTCTTCAAAGGTTTTTAGCTCAGGGGTGATGTAGCGCTCAACATTTTTTAAGGTTTGGCGGCGCTGGTAATCGGCGGGAGCGTGCTCAGACTGGGCTTTGGAGAGCTCGATATAAAAGCCGTGTACGCGGTTGAATTCCACTTTCAGGGTAGACAAGCCGGTACGTTCGCGTTCGCGTGCTTCCAGTGCGAGCAAGAATTCATCACCGTGATTTTGAATATGGCGCAGCTCGTCCAACGGCGCATGATGGCCGTGGTTAATCACGCCGCCGTCGCGCAGCCACACTGCGGGCTCGGGCAAAATGGCCGCTTGCAATAATGCGGCAACGGCCTGCCCTTGTGGAAAACAGTCTAGCAAGGTGGCCACTAAGCTGCTTTGTCGGGCGGTTTCAGGCAGCCTGAAGGCGGCCAATAAGGCCAAGCTGTCGCGCAGTGCCGACAAATCACGCGGGCGGGCGCTGCCCACAGCAATGCGCGCGGCAATGCGTTCGATGTCGGCCACTTCAGCCAGCAAATTTTGTACGGCGGTGGTGTGTTCGGTGAGCGCCGATACGGCTTGTTGGCGTGCCTGGATTTGGGCTTTTTGCCGCAGCGGATGGTGTAGCCACAAGGCCAGTAAGCGGCTGCCCATATGGGTTTGGCAATGGTCGAGCACTGAAAACAGCGTGGGCGATTTTTGTCCGCCCAAGGTTTGGGTGAGCTCCAGATTGCGGCGGGTGGCCGCATCCATGCCGATGTATTGCTGCTCGGTTTCCAGCGTGAGGCTGTCCAGATGTTGCGGCAATTGCGTTTGCGTTTGCTGCACGTAATTGAGCAGTGCACCGGCGGCGCCAATGGCAGCATCGTGCTCGCCCGGGGTGAGGCCAAACGCGCGCAAATCTTGGCTGCCGAAATAGCGCTGTATCAGCGTGGTGGCGGCATCGGCGGCAAATTGCCAGTGATTTAAGCGGGTGATGTTGCCGCCGCTGAGTGAAAGTACCGCGGCGGATGGGTGATCCGGCAGCAGCAATTCGGCTGCCTGAAGCCGTGCCAATTCGTGCGGCAAGGCGGCGATGTCGATGAGCTTGGTTTTGAATTCGCCGCTTTGCAGCGACAGCCACGCCAGCCCCAGCTGTTTTTTGAGCGGATAAAGCGCGGCAATGCGGTTGGTTTCTTTGTCTTCAAGTAAGGCGTGATCGGTGAGTGTACCGGGGGTGACGATGCGCACCACTTTGCGCTCCACCGGCCCTTTGCCGGTGACTTCGCCCACTTGTTCGCAAATGGCCACGCTGCAACCGAGCTTAACCAGCTTGGCCAAATACTGCTCGGCCGCGTGGTGGGGCACGCCGGCCATTTTAATCGGCTCGCCATCGATTTGACCGCGTGTGGTGAGGGTGATATCGAGCAAACGGGCTGCCTGAACCGCATCATCCAAAAACAATTCGTAAAAATCGCCCATGCGGTAAAACACCAGTTTGTCTTGGTGTTCGGCCTTGATGGCCAGATATTGCGCCATCATTGGCGTTAGGGCGGGTTTGTTGCTCATGGGTGTGTATGGTTTGGTTAGCGGGCGAAAGCGCTATTGTAACCAAGATAAGCGGTTTTGCCGAACCGCTGCAGACAATCTACCAACCACGGCGGTGCGAACCCTGTTTGGCTGAATGGCTGTCATAACGGTTGGGCTGTCGATTAAAGACCCACATAAAACAAATTTTGTTGTATAAAGTTAAATATTGTGAAAATAAAGATTGCCAGCGAGGGGTGAATTCGGTTAATTTTGGCCGATGTGGCTGTTTTTTGGCCTAATCCTTGCTGTAAGCTGGTGAATGGTGGTAAAAACGCGCTTTATGAATTCAACCCAACAAGTGAATGAACAGCGCATGGTGATGATTTCCAGGCAGGTATGGCGATGGTCGGCGGTATTGGCTACGGTGGCGTTGGCGGCGTGCGGTTCGCGTGCGCCCAGCGTGCCCACCACGGTAAGCCCGGTTACGCTAACTGAAACTCCGGGGCAGGCGATGCCTTTGGGCTATGTACATGATGCAGGCAAAGGCGGTGTGCGTTATCAAACCGCAGCGTACAGCAGCCTGCCACAATGGCCGCAGCAAGTGTTTGGCCGCAGCTTGGCATCGTTTAAGCAAAGCTGCACACGCTTGCAAGCGCAGCCCGCGTGGCAAAGTGTGTGTCGCCAAGCGCAAGCGCTGCCGGATAACAGCCCGCTGGCAAAAACCTTTTTTGAGCGCTATTTCACCCCGTGGCAGGTGAGCCAAAACGGGCAATTGGCCGGCACGGTAACCGGTTATTACGAGCCTGCATTGTCGGGTGATGTCCGCGCAGATCGGCGGGCGAAATTCCCGATTTACGGTGTTCCCAATGATTTTGTGGTGGTGCCGTTGTCGGTTGACGCCAGACAAAACGGTACGGTACGGGTGCGCATCACCAGTGCCAATCAAGGGGTGATTGCGGCAGATGGTGCTTACACAGCACGATTGGCGGATTTCCCCCTGAATGCCAAAACCACCGCATTGAAAGGGCGGGTGTCGGGCAGTGCGTTTGTGCCCTACCATACCCGAGCCGAAATCAATGCCGGCGCACTGAATGGCAAGGCGCCCATATTGGGCTATGCGGATGACCCGGTGGAGCTGTTTTTCCTGCAAGTGCAAGGCTCCGGGCGCTTGAGAACACCCGAAGGCCAGTATGTGCGCTTGGGCTTTGCCGATAAAAACGACCAGCCCTATGTTTCGATTGGCCGCTATATGGCCAATAAAGGTTATTTGCCCTTAGGGCAAACCAGCATGCAAGGCATTAAGGGCTGGTTGCAACAAAACCCGCAAAAAATGGCGGAAGTGTTGGGACAAAACCCCAGCTATGTTTTTTTCAGGCAGCTTCCGGGTAATGACAGCGGCCCTATCGGCGCCTTGGGTGTGCCTTTGAGCGGCGGCTATTCGGCCGCGATAGACCGCCATTACATTACGTTGGGTGCGCCCCTGTTTGTGGCCACCACCCATCCGGCCAGCGGCCACGGCTTGAACCGCCTGCTGATGGCGCAAGACACTGGCAGTGCCATTAATGGTGCGGTGCGGGTGGATTATTTTTGGGGCTATGGTGACGAAGCGGGCGCCGTGGCTGGTAAAATGAAGCATCCTGGCTATGTATGGCAGTTGTTGCCCAATGGTATGCTGCCTGAAGTGCGCTGATGTTTAAATGGGTGATTACTGCTTTCGCCCAGACAGATATTTTTAGAATTCAAATACATGATGATGAATAATCAAGGTCTCAAAATGATTTTTTGCGCCCATTGTTCGTTTGTTGAGGGTGAAAAATGAATACATATCTTTTAATCCCTTTATTGCTGGGCTTGTTGGCGGTGTTATTTGTGGTCAACAAGCGGCAAAAGCAAGCGCAGCAATCCCCCAAAGCTCAGTCTAAAAAGGCACCCGCTAAAAAAGGGGGGCGTAAGGCTGCCGCACCAAAATCACAGCCGCCACAGGCTGAACCTCAACAAATTGAGACAACAACAAGTGCGGCACAGCAAGCCGAAATAGCCGATGAGGCCGCTTGGGATGTGGCGTCGGAAAGTGCCACCGTTTCGGTTGAATCTGTGGATGCACTCACTGAGTACAAAGTATATAAGCAGTTTGGCTATCACCAAAAAGCCGCAGAATCTTTGGCACTGTATCTCAAAAACAACAAATTAAGCCTTGCTGCCACCAAACCGTTGGTTACCGAGCTGGCAACCCTGTGGCTGCAGGCCAAGCAAATGGATGCGTTGGCCGACGTTATTACCCAATACCGTGATGCTTTGGATAAAAGTGATGCCGAGCAGTTGATTAAAGACGGCTTGGTGGTTGAAAACAACCATTTGGGCTTACGGGTATTGGCAGAAGAGCTGCTGGGTTGGGGTGTTAAAGAAGCAGCCCAAGAGCTGGGTCTGGATCGGGATGAAATCAGTGGTGGTGCCGCTCATGGCAAACCGATGGCAGCGGCTAAGGCGGCGGTTGCTGATGTGGGTAAAAATAAACCTGCCGCCGATGTTCAGCGCCATTTATTGGTGCATGGTGATGTCGGGAGCTGGCAGATTAACCAAGATGAGCGCGATGTATTGCTGGGCATGACCAAAGCCGAATATGGCTACCGTTTGCTTAAAGATCAGCTGGTGTATGATGCGGCCATACGCACCTTGAATAAAGCCATCCGCCAGTCGGAAAAACCGGCCAGCCTGATTATTGATGCCTTGAGCTTGGACTACCGCAATAATAAGTTAACTGTTTTTGCACAGCATCTCTGGCGTCTTTATTACAGTTTGGGGCAATATGGGGGCCGTGTAAAAGAGCGTATGCTGGGCTGGGGGTATAACTTAGGCAGCCATTCCATGTTTGATGAGTTGGCCGCCAACCCTTCCGAGCAGCGCTTGCGTGAAATCGGCCTTTCTCAGGGTTATATTACCCGGGGCAGCAGCGCCATCAAAGCCAAACGCCGTGCTTTGGTAGACAGCGTGGCTAACCAAGATTCTGTGGCAGAAACCCCGACCGAGCGTATTTTGCGCGATGCTGAATCGTTATTGACTTACGGCCAATTGGAGCATTCCATGGAGTTGCTGGAAACATCCATTTTGGAACATCCGCAAGAATCGCAGCTTTATATTGCGTTGTTTGATTTATATGAACGAGCCGAAGATTGGCCGCGCCTGGAAAAAATGTTACATCAAATTCGAGATACGGTAAAAACTCCGCCAGAAGAAGTGGTGCTGGCGATGAGCCAGTTGTTGCAACGTATTCATCATGGTGGAGTGCAGCACTAATGAACCATAATATCCCTACCGTTAAAACCGTACATGTCTTGTTGCCGAACTTGGACGAGCGTCAGTTTGCCATTTTCCGCATGGCATTTAAAATGCACAATACCACCAATTACCAACTGATACGCGAAGGTGACGGCATTGCGCCAGAGTTGGTTTTGGTTGATGGTGATGCTGGCGATGGGCAAGAGCAATGGCGTAGCGCCAAGCAGAAGTTTGCCAATGCCCGTGTGGTATATTTCGCCACCAAACCGCCGTCATTTACCGCTCCTTATTTGGCCAAGCCAATTAAATTCGATAGCTTGTTTGCCAATTTGCGCAATCTGCTGCAAGGTAACGGCATGTGGGTGGCCGGCATGGCCGAGCCGGCAGCTACCGCCAATCCAGTGCGCCATACTGCTGCGGGCAATGAAGACAAACACAGAAATGATGTACCGGATGCGGGCCATGAGCACCAACGCCAAGAGTCGGTTTCTATCCGCAGTTTCAGCACCGATGCTACTTTATTGGGTTTGGTGCGCCGCTTGGCAGCAGAAAATACCGATACTGCCATAATGGTGGATGGCAAACCCGTATTGGTGATTTTTCCCGCCATGGAAAAAATACTGCTGGCCGCAGACCCTGAGCGGATTGAAGAATTGTGCCTGCAACCCGCGCTGACATTGGAAACCAAAGCGGTGCCGGCCAACTCCGGGCTGCATGAGAAAGCCAAAATCAAAACCATGGCCTTTATTTGGCAATTGGCGATTTGGACAGCGCAAGGCAGACTGATTGAGCCGGTGACCCCAGACAGCGTATTGAAGCTGAAATCATGGCCTAATATGACACGCATGGCATTTTTGCCCGATGCCATGCGGCTATCCGCCTTTTTGATTAAAACGCCGGTAAGCCTGTCTATGTTGTACAAGCTGCTTTCGGTTGACATGAAAGACATTTTGAATTTCATTGCTGCAACCTATGCCACCGGCTATTTACAGGTTGAGCAGCCTGCCTTTGAGCCTAAAAAACAACAGCGTGAAATCGAAACCGTACTGAGCCGGGCAGCACCCAAAGTTGAAACGGCCACGGCCACGCCAGCAGCAAGTGATGATGAACCGGCCAAGCAACCCCGTGGTGTATTACAGCGGCTGATGAGCCGGCTGCGCGGTAAATAATTTAGGAAAACAATATTATGATTGAAAATAAAATTATCTTTACCGGTCCTGTGGGTGTAGGCAAAACCACGGCCATTGCTGCTCTTTCAGATGACCCGCCGGTGCAAACCGATGCCAGCGCCTCAGACATGACTTCGGTGCGCAAAGGCTATACCACCGTAGCAATGGATTACGGCGTGATTCGTCTGGACGAAAATACCAAAGTGCACTTGTATGGCACTCCTGGACAAGAGCGCTTCGATTTTATGTGGGGTATTCTGAGTAAAGGCAGCATGGGATTGATTTTGCTGCTTGATAATACGCGAGCTAATCCGCTGAAAGATTTGAAATTCTTTTTGGACTCGTTTCGTGATTTGTTACAAGATGCTCCAGTGGTGGTGGGTGTCACCAAAATGGATTTGCGCAATCAGCCCAGTGTGGATGTGTATCAGCAATATCTAGAACAGCATGGTTTGAATGTGCCGGTTTTTGAAGTAGACGCGCGCAACGAGGATGATGTGAAGCAGCTGGTCACGGCCATGCTGTACTCAATTGATCCTGGTTTGGAGGGGTAAGCAACTTATGGAATCAACATTAACTTTACAAAATAATCTGTATCCCAAAGTAACACCGGCAGGAGCATTTTATGCGGTTTCCAGCTCAGCGCACAGTGCCAGCCGTATTTTGCTGGCCAATATGTTGCAGGCTGATGTGCATGATGTGATTACCACTGAAAAGCTGACTGAATGGGCGCAAGCCGAAGACAGCCATGATGCGCTCACCCTACTGTATCGCTTACAGCGTTTGGAATTTCTGTATGGTGAAGACCACCCTAGCTCGGTGATGGTAAAAGTGACCGCAGAAGGCTTTGAAGATATCTTGGGTCAATTGTCGGACAATGACAAAGCTTTACTGGTGGATCAAGACGGCTTTTATTTTGCCAATATCGGTTTTAACCATGAAACGGCAGAGGAAGTAGCCAATCTGGCCAGTGAGGCCACCCGCTTGGTGGAAAAGCACAGTCTGTTGGTGAAAAATAACCTCAATATTTACCACAACGCCATTGGTATTTGTGATCCGAGCGGGCAGAGCGAGCTGAGTTTTTTCCCGCTGTATGTGGGCGACATCAAATATATTTTGGTGATTGCGGGCATGCCGCTGCTCAACAGTGAGGCATTTGTTACCTTGGTGCGCTCCTTATATGTACTCACCGGTGAAGATATTAGCTGGCTTAAACGTTAAATTTCTATATTTAAACACAATAAAAACCATCAAAATAACATAATCAGAGAGATTGTAAAATGCATGAACAATTACTGACTTCCGTACTGAGCGACTTGAACAGCTCTTCTGCCGACATCACGGCTTCTGCGGTGATTTCCACCGACGGTTTGCCGGTAGCGGCATTGCTGCCGCGCGGTGTTGATTCGGATCGCGTGGGTGCCATGGCCGCAGCGCTGCTGGCATTGGGCAACCGCACTGCGCGCGAATTGCAATGTGGTGATTTGGAGCAGGTAATGGTGAAAGGCCGCAATGGCTATATTTTGCTGATTCAGGCCGGTGCCGATACCGTATTGGCGGTAACTGCCAATGAAAACGCCAAGTTGGGGCTGATTTTGTTGGATGCCCGCCGTGCAGCCAAAAGCATCGTGGATATCTACCGCTAGCAGAGCATCCTTGGGTGATATCCTTATATCATCCAATCCCCTGCTTTCAGTCCGGCATTCGGCAATAGCTGTAATGTCGAGCACAAATTATGGCCAATAAACTGCCTATTGTTGCAATGGGCAGTTTTTTATTTCAGGCAGCCTTAGCAGCGGTAATTATGCGTTTGTTAAGCACAACGTCAGCAAAATATAGACCTCCCCCATGAGCAAACACCTGTTTTATGAAGAATCCGGCCAATTCAAAGTGGCCACCATTGTGCAGCAAAACGATGCCACTTATCTGGTCGACACCCAGCACGGCAAGCGTGCCAAAGTGAAGGCCAATAATGTGTTTCTCACCTTCGAGGGTGATGCCGCCGCGTTTTTACAGACTGCGCAAACACAGGCCGCCGAAATTGATGTGGATTTGCTGTGGTCGGTATGTGGCGAAGAGGAATTTAGCGGCCAAACCGCCGCACAAGAATATTTTGGCAATAACCCCAGCCAAACCGAACAGGCCGCCATTTTAATCGCCTTATTTGCCGCACCGATGTATTTCTATAAAAAAGCCAAAGGCATTTTTAAAGCCGCGCCGGAAGAAACCTTACGCCAGGCACTGGCAGCGATTGAGCGAAAACAGCAGCAAGAAGCGCAAATTGCTGCATGGGTAGCCGAGCTGGCAGAAGGCAGGCTGCCTGAAGCCGTGGCCGCCGACTTGCCATCATTGCTGCACGCGCCAGACAAGCAAAGCCTCACTTACAAAGCGTTTACCAAAGCGGCGGATCAGCAAAAAAAATCGCCCTTCGCATTGGCACAGGCCTTGGGTGGCGTGCCGTCGTTGCCACAGTATTTTTTGGACGGCTTTTTGCTGAAAAATTTCCCCCACGGCATCGGCTGGGGCGATGTGTCGTTGCCGCCCATGCCGGCCTTGCCGCAAGCCGCCGCCATGGCGTTTTCGATTGATGATATCGATACCACCGAGGTAGACGATGCCTTAAGCCTACAAGTTTTGCCCAATGGCAACCACCTTATCGGCATCCACATTGCCGCGCCTGCGCTGGCCATGGCAGCGGGTGACGACATGGAGGCACAGGTGTTTGCCCGCCAAAGTACGGTGTATTATCCCAGCGGCAAAATCACCATGCTGCCTGATGAATGGGTAGCCGCGTTTAGCCTCGATGCCGGGCAACACCGCCCGGCGGTGAGCCTGTATGCGGAAGTGGACGCGGATTACAAAGTGGTGGCCACCCACCATCAAGTGGAAGCGGTGTGGATTAGTGAAAACCTGCGCATTCAAAATATTGAACCGCTGTTTTTGCCGCAACAAGCGCGCAGCCAAACCGAGGCTTTCCCGCATCAAACACAGATGAACTGGCTCTACGACTTTGCCATTGCCCAGCAGCAGGCACGCGGCAAATACGACCCCACCCGCCCGCCGCAATACGATTACGGCATTGTGGTGGACGACCAAGAGCACGTGAGCATCAGCGTGCGCGAACGCGGCGCGCCGATTGATACCGTGGTGAGTGAGCTGATGATTTTGGCCAACAGCACCTGGGCGCAAATGCTGCATGAAGCCGAAGTGGGCGGCCTGTTCCGCGTGCAACCGGCGGGTAAGGTGCGCATGAGCACCCAGTCTGAGCCGCACATCGGCTTGGGCTTGCAGCACTATGCCTGGTTTACCTCACCTTTGCGCCGTGCCGCCGACTACATCAACCAAAAACAACTGCTCAGCCTGATTCAGCCGGATACACCGCCGCGCTTTGCCCCCAAAGACGGCATGCTGTTTGCCGCCCTGCGCGATTTTGAATCCACCTACACCGCCTATGCCGATTTTCAGCGCCAAATGGAAAGCTATTGGAGCTTGGTGTATGTACAACAACAGCAATTGAATGAGTTGAATGCCGTGGTATTGAAAGAAGATTTGGTGCGCATCGAAGGCCTGCCCTTGGTGGCGCGTGCCAGCGGCATCCCAGTGGATGCCCTGCCCAAAAGCCGGGTGCGGCTGGCGGTGAGCGGTGTTGATTTAAACCAAATCAGCATCGGTTTGAATTATTTGAACGCCATCGCGCCCAGCCCGATTGATGCTGCCTGAAAGGATTAGTATGTATGTAGGTACGTTTATCGGCACCTACTACTAATCGCAGCATCTGCGTTTTACCCCATAAAGCCGCCTTGTATTTGGCGGCTTTGCCCTGATATGGGGCAGCAGTCTATGTATCAATTACGCCGCCGCACTCCGAGCACACAAAACAGCAGCGGCGAGCCACAGGGAACAGCATCACATGAGCAACCGAGATTTTTATGAAGTATTGGGCGTGGCGCGCGGCGCCAGTGAGGGCGAGATTAAAGCCGCCTACCGCAAACTGGCGATGAAATACCACCCCGACCGCAATCCGGGCGACAAGGCGGCGGAAGAGCAGTTTAAAGATGTGCAAAAAGCCTATGCCGTATTATCGGATCGGGAAAAGCGCAATGCCTACGACCAGTTCGGCCACGCCGGGGTAGACCCCAACAATATGGGCGGCGGTGGTTTTGGCGGCGGTTTCGACTTTGGCGATATTTTCAGCCAAATGTTTGGCGGTGCCGCCGGTGGCGGTGGCCGCCAACCCAATTATCAGGGCGCGGATTTGCAGTACAACATCGAAATCAGCCTAGAAGAAGCCGCCCACGGCATCAAGAAAAAAATCACCATCCCCACCCACGAAGAATGCGACCTCTGCCACGGCAGCGGTGCCAAGCCCGGCACTTCGGCCTCGGTGTGTTCCACCTGTGGCGGCAGTGGCACCGTGCATGTACGCCAAGCCATTTTCCAGCTGCAACAAACCTGCCCCACCTGTCGCGGCACCGGCAAACAGATTAAAGACCCGTGCGTAAAATGCCATGGCGACGGCATGGTGAAAACCCGTAAAACGGTGGAAGTGTCCATTCCTGCGGGCATCGACGACGGCCAACGCATCCGCTTAAGCGGCGAAGGCGAGCCGGGCAGCCACGGCGCACCGGCGGGCGATTTGTATGTGGGCGTGCATGTGCGTGCGCACTCGGTGTTTGAGCGCGACGGCATGGACTTGCATTGCGAGCTGCCCATCGGCTTTACCACTGCTGCCTTGGGCGGCGAAGTGGAAGTGCCCACCTTGGAAGGCCGCGTTAAGCTGAATATCCCCAAAGAAACCCAAACCGGCCGCCGTATGCGCGTGCGTGGCAAAGGCATTAAATCGGTACGCTCCAGTGCCGTGGGCGATTTGTATTGCCATATCGTGGTGGAAACCCCAGTCAACCTCACCGAGCGCCAGCAAGAGCTGCTGGAAGAATTTGAAAAAATTTCCACCGGTTTGGATCGGGCGCAAACGCCGCGGCAAAAATCGTTTGTGGATAAATTACGCGACTTGTTTGAATAAAGTGATTTATATTGATAATAAGGCTGCCTGAAATATTTTCAGGCAGCCTTATTGTTTATAAAACCCATCTATACTGCTGTTTCAACAGCATTGTTTTGCGGGCGCTGCCGCCAATGTCGATACAAACCCCACAAGCACAATGCCGCCGGATAAGGCATCAATAAGGCCACCACCAGATAGCGCGGATTATGCCAAGCCACCACGATATGCCCGTGCAGCAAATCCCACAGCGCCCACAGCCAATGCCACCAAGGAGGCAGGCTGAATGCCAACACCGTAGCCAGTCCCAGTGCACGCAATACGCCAATCGGCCAAGGCTGTTGCCGCGCCACGCTGCGACTTAGCTGCCATAAACACCAAAAACCCCAGCTCACGATTAAAATCATGCCGCCGTTGGCCAATACCTGCAAGCCATTAAAAGCGATTTCCGGTGCCACCGGCAAGCCGTCTTTGGGCAAATCGCTGCCGCTCAGCGCCACGCTGCCCAGCACATTGAGCGCAAAGCCGTAGGCCATGTCCAGCCACAGTAATAATATCGGCGCCATGCGCCACCAGTTACTCATGTTGATTGATGCCTGTTGTTTGCAAACCCGCACAGTGTAAGCCTTGGCGGCGGGGTTGCCAATAGGCTTGCTGCCCGCATTCAAGGCTGCCTGAAACCATATGGCGCCAAGCATTTTAGAGTGATGGCCTTAAAAAAGTCTGCGTAAAAGCCGTGCTGCCCCATTGACAGCTTTTGCATTAAAACGTATGTTTCAAACACTTGTTTGAAAGTGCGTGTAGTCACCCCATGAGCCAAGGCAACGACAGCCAAACCATTGAAAAAATCCTGCATGTGGCAGAAGAGCATTTTGCCGTGCACGGCTTTTTTGCGTCGTCGCTGCGGCAGATTACCCGCGATGCGGAAGTGAATGTGGCGGCGGTGCATTACCACTTTGGCTCCAAAGAGGCTCTGTTTGTGGCAGTGCTAAACCGGCGCATTGTGCCGTTTGTGCAATCGGTGTTGTGCGGGCTGGCGCAAATCCAGGCGACCAAGCAGGTGTTGCTGGCCGAGGATGTGGTGGACAGTTTTGTGCACGCCTGCTTTGAGCTGATTCAAAGCGAAGACCGCAATGCCGCGCTGTTTTCCAAATTGGTGTCGCGGCTGATGTTGGATGAATACCGCCAGTTTCGCGAGCTGTTGGCGGCGCAAAACGAAAACCTGGCCACCAGCCTGCTGGCGGCGTTTGGGCAGATTTTGCCGGACTTGCCGCCTCAAGCGGTGCGCTGGCGCATGCATTTAACCTTAAGCACTTTGTTCAACGCCTTTGCCGGCAACGATGTGCTCAAGGCCTTGGCACCGGCCACGGTGGTGAATGCCAAAGACCCGCTGCAAGTGGCGCGTTATGTGAAGCCGTTTGTGGTGGCCGGATTGAAAGCACCGATTTGATTGAATTTTTTTGATTTAATCTTTTCAGGCTGCCTGAAAGATAAGTTAGTTGTTGTTTGTTGTCATCGAAACCAGAAAAGAGGGTAAACATGTTAAGTATCGTATTGATGTTGGTGCTGCTGGGCATTGCTGCCTATTGGCGCGCCAACGGCTGGATTCTGGCGCTGGCCGCCATTATCGGCTTGGCTTTGGGCCAATCCGGCGTTTGGTGGATTGGCGCCATTGTGGTGGCTGTGGTGGCGGTATTCTCGTGCCTGCCCCCGGCGCGCCGCTTGATTACCGACCGCATTTTCGGCATCTTCAAAAAAGTAACCCCGGCGATGTCGGAAACCGAAGAAGCCGCCATCAATGCCGGTACGGTATGGTGGGATGGCGAGCTGTTTTCCGGCAAGCCCGACTTCAACAAACTGTTGAACTACCCCGACCCCAAACTCACTGCCGAAGAGCAAGCGTTTATCGACGGCCCGGTGGAAGAATTGTGCCGCATGCTTAACGATTGGGACATCACCCACACCCGTAAAGATTTGCCCCCCGAAGCCTGGCAGTTCATTAAAGACAACGGCTTTTTGGGCATGATTGTGAAGAAAAAATACGGCGGCTTGGAATTTTCCAACTACGCCCACGCCAAGGTGGTGATGAAAATCGGCACCCGCTCGGGCAGCGCGGCGGTTACCGTGATGGTGCCCAACTCTTTGGGTCCGGGCGAATTGCTGCAACACTACGGCACCGAAGCACAAAAAGACTTCTACCTGCCGCGCTTAGCCAAAGGCGAAGACATTCCTTGCTTTGCGCTCACCAGCCCGCACGCAGGCTCTGATGCCGGCAGCATCCCCGACTTCGGCGTGGTCACCCGCGGCGATTATGTCGACCCCTACACCGGCGAAGAACACAAAGACGTGCTCGGCATCCGCGTATCGTGGGAAAAACGCTGGATTACCTTGGCACCGGTGGCCACCGTATTGGGCTTGGCCTTTAAAATGTACGACCCCAACGGTTTGCTGGGCGACAAGAAAGACATCGGCATTACCTGCGCCTTGGTGCCCACTAATTTTGCCGGCGTGAAAGCCGGGCGCCGCCATTACCCTTCAGGCAGCGTGTTTATGAACGGGCCCACTTGGGGCAGCGATGTGTTTATTCCGATCGACTACATCATCGGCGGTTTGGACTATGCCGGTAAAGGCTGGCAAATGCTGGTGGAATGCCTCACCGTAGGCCGCTGCATTTCCTTGCCCGCCAACTCCGTGGCCGCCGGCAAAGCCGCCAGCTACACCACCGGTCTCTATGCCCGCATCCGCGACCAATTCGGCCTGCCCATCGGTAAATTCGAAGGCGTAGACGAAGCATTGGCGCGCATTGGTGCCTACACCTATCAAATGGAAGCCAGCCAAGACTTGGCGCTCACCGGCGTGGACATGGGCGAAACCCCCAGCGTGATTTCCGCCCTGCTCAAATACCACAACACCGAGCGCTACCGCAAAGTGATTAACGACGCCATGGACATCCACGGCGGCAAAGCAGTGGTATTGGGGCCGCGCAACTACTTGGCCGGTGCTTATCAGGCCATTCCGGTGGCGATTACCGTAGAAGGCGCCAACATCCTCACCCGCAGCATGATGATTTTCGGCCAAGGTGCCATCCGTTGCCATCCTTATGTGCTTAAAGAAATGAAAGCCGCCTACGCCAACGATGCCGCCGCGTTCGACCAAGCCTTCAGCGCCCACGGCCACTTTATCCTCACCAATGTGTTCCGCAGCTTCTGGCTGGGGCTCACTAACGGCGCGTTCAGCAGTGCACCTAAAGGCGGCGTTACCGCCACCTACTACAAACAGATGAACCGCATTGCCGCCAACTTTGCCTTGCTGGCCGACATGAGCATGTTCAGCTTGGGCGGCAGCCTGAAGTTCAAAGAAAAAATTTCCGCGCGCTTGGGTGATATATTGTCCAACCTCTACATCTGTAGCGCCGTGCTGAAACGCTTTGAAAAAGAAGGCGCCCAAAAAGCGGACGAGCCCTTGATGCAATACGCGGCCGAGCAGGCACTGTACGATGCCCAAACCGCCATCGACGGCGTGCTGAAAAACCTGCCCGCCCGCCCGCTGGCATGGATACTGCGCGTGCTGATTCTGCCCACCGGCCGCCGCATCGCCCCGCCCAGCGATAAATTGGGCAGCAAAGTGGCCGCCGCCATGATGCGTGGCGACGACACCTTGGCGCGCCTCACCCACGGCATGTATATCCCGCAGGATGAAACCGAGTCTGTCGGCGTATTGGCGCCGGCTCATGCGGCGGTGATTGCCACCGAAGAGCTGGAGAAAAAACTGCGCAATAGGGCACGCAAAGGCGAATTTGCCGCCGTATCCCCGGCCACGCAATTGCAAGAAGCACTGGACACCGGCGTGATTACGCAAGAGCAGTTCGACCAAATCACCCGCGCCCGCAAACTCAAGCGCGACGTGATTATGGTGGACGACTTCGACATGCAGTTGGACAAGCACGACGAAACCTTGCTGAGCCGCCACGTGTTTTAAGGCTTAGTGTTTTGTAGTAAAGGCTGCCTGAAAGTCAGGTAGGTTGCGTTAGGCCACAGGCCGTAACCCAACAAAGCCCCTTGTTTTCAGGCAGCCTGAATAAACATCGGTACCAAAACCAAGTAGTGTGCGCCATGCGCACCAAGCTAAGCACCATGGTGGTGCGCATGGCGCACCCTACTTGCTGCAAAATGAGGATTCCTAGGCCGGATTCTTGAATCCGACATTTGGCCGACAGGTCAAAAAACAGGAGCATTTTGTTCTTTGAAAGCGGATGGCTGCCAAACCAAAAATACAATGGCCTTGTTCTGCAAACAAGCGTCGGATTCAAGAATCCGACCTACGGATACTGCTGAAAGTGTCTACCCATATTTCAGGCAGCTCCAGCTTCGGTAATATGATTCGAATTGAATATTGCCGCTGCATATAAAATGGTTTTGCCTAAATTATTAAAAAGAAAATAAATTAAATCATGTGAATGAAATGATGCAATGCACCATAAATAAAAGCGCAATGCGTTAAAAAATACAAAGATTAGAGTAGCTACACAAGGGTTGTTTCGGTATAGAATGAACACTCAACCTTATTAAAGTTGATGTTCATGCAGCCGCTAGCGCGCTGCCGTTTTTTTGCACAATCGTGCGCACGACCTTGTTTCAGGAGAAACCCTACAATGAAAAAAACCTTACTGACTACTGTCAAAACCAGCACCGTCTTGATTGGCGGCGCACTGATGGCACAAGCCGCATGGGCTTCGGGCTACCATTTCGGCACCCAGTCTGTGAGCAGCCAAGCCACCGCCAATTCTTCAGCAGCCGAAGCGGCCGACCCGTCTACCGTGTTTTACAACCCCGCTGGTTTGACCAAGTTGGAAGGCACGCAAGCCACCATCAACGTAAACTTGGTGGCACCCAGCGTGAAATACTCCGGCGCCAGCGCCGAATATCCGGCAGTACCCCTGAGTACCACCACCACATTTCCGAAACAAGCTGTACAAGGCAAAACTTCAGGTAGCATCGAGCCTTCCGGTGTTACAGTGGTGCCGCATATGTATGCTTCGCACAAGCTGAATGATCAGATTTCATTGGGTTTGGGTGTGTATGTACCGTTTGGCTCCGGCACCGAATATGACCAAGATTCGGTATTGCGCTACAACCTGAATAAATTGGGCTTGGAAACCATGGCCTTGCAACCCACGGTGGCCTTTAAGCTGAATGATCACCACTCGTTTGCCGTGGGCTTAGTGGCACAGCACACCAAAGCGGAATTGCGCCAATTTGCCAATTTTGGCCCGGCAGTTAAACGTGGTCTGGCTACCAATAAGGCTGCCGTTGATGCGCAAGCGGCCACAGCATTGCCACAATTGGCCACAGGGATTGCCCGGGTTGAAGATGGGATTGCCAAAGCCATTGCTGCCAATGCTCCGGCCAGTGTTATTGACCCATTAAAAGCCCAATTGGTAACATTAAAAACCCAACAGGCTACTTTGGTAGGCACTCAGCAGGCATTGAACAGCCAATTGGCGAATATGCCGGGTGTGGGCAACGGCGCTGCCGACGGCTATGCCAAAGTAGAGGGTGGTGACTGGGGTTTTGGTTATAACTTGGCATGGTTGTGGGACATCAACGATTCTGCCCGTGTGGGTGTGAACTACCGTTCCAAAATCAGCCACAATCTGCGTGGCGATGCCGAATGGATTCTGAACGGCGATGCGTTCCAGAATGCGGCGCTGGGCAGTGCTATTCAACAAACCATTCGTGACCGCGGCTATAAAGCCAACGAAGACGCCAGTGTGAAAATCACCACGCCGGAATCCTTGTCGGTACACGGCATGTACAAAATCAACCCGCAATGGAATGTGTTTGGTGATGTTACCTGGACCCGCCACTCCCGCTTTAACAAAGCCGAGCTGGTTTACGACAACCCGAAAGATGTCACCGATCCCACCACCGGTAACGCTACCGGCACCAAGAGCGACCGCACCATCTTAAACCCCAACTGGCGCAACACCTATAAAGTATCATTGGGCGCGTCTTATCAAGTGAGCGAACCTTTGCAACTGCGTTTTGGCTGGGCGTATGACCAGTCGCCGGTGAAAAGTGCCGATTACCGCATGAGCACCCTGCCGGATGCCAACCGCATGTGGTTCTCGGTGGGTGGCAAATACGACATCAACAAAAACAACAGCATTAACGTGGCCTACAGCTATTTGAATATTCAAAACAGCAAAGCCAATGTAAACGGCTGGTGTGGCGGCAATGAAGTGGGTGCCGGTTCCGAGGCCTGCGTATCCAGCCGCACCAACGGCAGCGCCAACTTCAAGAGCCATGCCCATATTTTGGGTGTGCAGTACACCTATAAGTTTTAAACCGAGCTAACCGCGGCCTGAAGCAAGCTGCCTCGGTAATGGGTATTGGCGCATCGCATAAGTGTTGTTTATGCGCCTGCGCCAACACCCAGAGGCTGCCTGAAAACGGCTGCGGTTTTTATTTACTTTTTTAAAAGAGGTTACCATGTCACAAGAGAAATTTGTGGTACGTAAAGTCGCCGTATTGGGCGCAGGGGTAATGGGGGCGCAGATTGCCGCCCATTTGGCCAACGCCAAAGTACCGACCGTGCTGTTTGATTTGCCGGCCAAAGAAGGCCCCAAAAACGGCATCGTGCAAAAAGCGCTGGATGCGCTGAAAAAGCAAAAACCGGCACCACTGGCACACAAAGCGTCGCTGGGCTACATCAAAGCCGCCAACTACGACGACGACTTGGCTGAACTGGCCACTTGTGATTTGGTGATTGAAGCCGTGGCCGAGCGCCTGGACATCAAAGAAAGCCTCTACACCAAAGTAGGCCCGCATCTGGGCAAAGAAACCATTTTTGCCACCAATACTTCCGGCCTGTCGATTGAAACCTTGGCCAGCAAATTCCCCGCCGACTTGAAACACCGTTTCTGCGGCGTGCATTTTTTCAACCCGCCGCGCTATATGCACTTGGTGGAGTTGATTCCCACGGTCGACACCGAGCCGAAATACCTCGACAACTTAGAGCGCTTCTTGGTATCCACCTTGGGCAAAGGCGTGGTACGCGCCAAAGACACCCCCAACTTTGTGGGCAACCGCATCGGCGTGTTTTCCATGCTCGCCACCATGTACAACGCCAGCCAGTTCGGCCTGCGCTTTGACGTGGTAGACGACCTCACCGGCAAACGCCTGGGCCGCCCCAGCTCCGCCACCTTCCGCACTGCCGACGTGGTGGGCTTGGACACCTTTGCCCACGTGGCCAAAACCATGGAAACCCATTTGCCTGACGACCCATGGCACACCCATTTCACGCTGCCTGAATGGCTGCAAACCCTGATTGCCAACGGCGCCTTAGGGGCAAAAACCAAAGCGGGCATCTTCAAAAAAGAAGGCAAACGCATCATGATGTTCGACCCAGCCACGGGCGAATACGTGCCGAGCAATCAAAAAGCCGATGCCGAAGTGACCGAAATCTTGAAAGAAAAAGATTGGGCTAAAAAATTGGCCGCCCTGCGCGCCAGCAGCAACCCGCAAGCACAATTTTTGTGGTCGGTATTCCGCGACTGCTTCCACTACATCGCTGTGCAAGCCGCCGACATCGCCACCACCGCCCGCGACATCGACTTTGCCATCCGCTGGGGCTACGGCTGGGATATGGGCCCGCTGGAAACCTGGCAAGCGGCCGGTGTGCAGCAAGTGGCCGCTTGGATTGAAGAAGACATTGCCGCCGGCAAAGCCATGAGCAATGTACCGCTGCCCGCTTGGCTCAAAGGCGTGGAGGCTTTCCACAACGATACAGGCAGCCTCAACTTCCATACCGGCGCTTACGATCCGCGCTCCGGCTTGGATGTGTACCAGCGCCAATACGTGCCGGCCAAACTGCTGGGCGAGAGCGAAAAAGTATTGGGCGACACCGTATTTGAAACCGACGTTATCCGCGCCTTCACGCTGGACAACAAAATCTTGGTGGTGGAAAACCGCAACAAAATGCGCGCCATCAGCAAAGACGTACTCGAAGGCCTGAATAAAGCCATCGACATTGCCGAAGAGCGCTTTGACGCCTTGGTACTGTGGGCGCCGGACGCACCGTTTTCGGTGGGTGCCGACCTCAAATCGATGATGCCCGAATTTGCCACCGGCAATTTCGCCGCCATCGAGCAAATTGTTAAGCTGTTTCAAGACACCGCCATGCGCCTGCGTTACAGCCAAATCCCCACCGTGGCCGCAGTGCAAGGCTTCGCCTTTGGCGGCGGTTGCGAATTTGTGATGCACAGCAATAAAGTGGTGGCCGCGCTGGAAAGCTATATCGGCTTGGTGGAAGTGGGCGTAGGCTTGATTCCCGCCGGTGGCGGCAGCAAAGACTTTGCCCTGCGTGCCGCACGCGCCAGCCAAGGCGATTTGCTGGCGGCACTGAAAGACCGCTACATGAACCTGGCCATGGCCAAAGTGGCCACCAGCGCCTTGGAAGCCAAAGAAACCGGCCACCTCACCGAAGACGCCGTAGTGGTGTTCAATGCCTACGAGTTGCTGTATGTGGCGCTAAGCGAAGCACGCGCCATGGCCGATGCGGGCTTCCGCCCCGAAGTGCCGCAAACCTTTAAAGTGGCCGGCCGTCCCGGCGCCGCCTCAATTAAAGGCCAGCTGGTAAACATGAAAGAAGGCGGCTTTATCAGCGAATACGACTTCTTCCTCGGCAGCCAGATTGCTTGGGTGATGACCGGCGGCGATGTAGACGAAAACACGCTGGTAGACGAACAATGGATTTTGGATTTGGAACGCAAAGTGTTTGTGGACCTGCTCAAACAGGAAAAAACGCTGGAGCGCATTGAAAACATGCTCGCCACCGGCAAACCGCTGCGCAACTAAGGATAAGCAGGCTGCCTGAAAACCGTGTGCCGCTCATAAGCGGCGGCCAACACAGCGCAGCCTGTGCATCCGCACCCAATTCAAATACTTGGAGATAAAAATGACTCAACTCAGAGATGCTTATATTGTTGCCGCCACCCGCACGCCGGTAGGCAAAGCCCCGCGCGGCATGTTGCGCACCACCCGCCCCGACGACATGCTGGCGCATGTGATTAAAAGCGTGATCGGCCAAGTGCCGGAATTCGATTTGCGCGAAATCAACGATGTGGTGGTGGGCTGTGCCTTCCCCGAAGCCGAGCAAGGCCTGAACATGGCGCGCATCGGCGTGTTGTTGGCCGGTTTGCCTAATACCGTATCCGGCATCACCATCAACCGCTACTGCTCTTCCGGCATCAACGCGCTGCAAATCGCCGCCGACCGCGTGCGCACCGGCGAGGCCGAAATCGCCATTGCCGCGGGCAGCGAAAGCATGTCGATGGTGCCGATGATGGGCAATAAAGTGTCGCTCAACCCGGCCATTTTCGATAAAGACGAAAACTACGCCATCGCCTACGGCATGGGCTTAACCGCCGAAAAAGTGGCCGAGCAATGGGGTGTTTCCCGCGAAGACCAAGACGCGTTTGCGGTGGAAAGCCACAACCGCGCCTTAGCCGCAATTGAAGCGGGCAAATTCAAGGCCGAAATCAGCCCCATCGAAGCCGTGTACCGCAGCGCCAACCTCAGCACCCGCGAAGCCACTGAAGTGCGCAAACTGCTCGACACCGACGAAGGCCCGCGTGCCGGTACCAGTATGGAAACGCTGGCCAAATTGCGCCCGGTGTTTGCCGCCAAAGGCAGCGTTACCGCGGGCAACTCCTCGCAAATGTCCGACGGTGCCGGTGCTTTGCTGGTGGTGAGCGAAGAAGTGTTGAAACGCTACAACCTCACCCCGATTGCCCGCTACGCCGGTTTTGCCGTGCGCGGCGTGCCGCCGGAAATCATGGGCATCGGCCCCAAAGAGGCGATTCCCGCAGTGCTGAAATCCGCCGGTAAAACCTTGGCCGATGTGCAGTGGATGGAATTAAACGAAGCCTTTGCTGCGCAAGCACTGGCCGTGTGCCGCGATCTTAAGCTCGATATGAGCGTGGTTAACCCCAACGGTGGCGCCATCGCCTTGGGTCACCCGCTGGGCGCCACCGGTGCCATTCGCGCCGCCACCGCCATTCACGGCCTGCGCAATCAAGGCAAAACCGGCTATGCCATGGTAACCATGTGTATCGGCACCGGGATGGGTGCGGCCGGTTTGATTGAAGTGCTGTAAATAAAACCGCAAAGCTGCCTGAAGCTGCGTTTTTGCCAAGACAAAGTTTCAGGTAGTCTTTAAAAAGCCACGGTAGATACCGTGGCTTTTTTGTGGATTGCGTTAACTGGCCGGTGCGCATGGCGCGCCCTACAATATCCGCCCTTGCAAAGCCAAACGGCTGCGGTACAATGATGCGCAGCACAAAACCCCACCGAAAGACTGTTGCACATGAATGCCCCGATGTATGTTTTATTGCTGCTGGCCGTGGCGTTGGCCAATCTGCCGTTTTTAAATAATCGCCTGCTGGGCGTGTTTGCCTTGAAGCGCAAGCATTTCGGCCACCAATTGTTTGAGTTGGCGCTGGCCTATGTGTTGGTGGGGCTGCTGGCTTATGTGCTGGAATCGCGCGCCGGTGCCGTGCACAGCCAAGGCACCACCTTTTATGTGGTTACCCTGCTGATGTTTGTGGTGTTTGCCTTTCCGGCGTTTGTGTGGCGCTATTTTTGGCAAAATAAACACCATCAATAAATTCAGGCAGCCGATATATCGTGGAATGAAGAATAAAGTGATACAAGGCGCGAAGCCGCAGGCAGTACAGACAGTACGACAAGGCACAGCAACGCCGTAGCACTTTGTTATGCATTTCACTATAGGCTGCCTGAAAACCATTTCTGCCGTTAAAGATTCCCCTATGAAAACATTCGATTTAAGCCGCGCCGACACCGTGGTGATTAAAGTAGGCTCCAGCTTGGTCACCAACGGCGGCCACGGCGTGGATGCGGCGGCCTTGCACAATTGGGCGATGCAGATTGCCGAATTAAAGTCGCGCGGCATTGATGTGGTGTTTGTGTCCAGCGGCGCCATTGCCGAGGGCATTAAGCGCTTGGGTTGGGCGGCGCGCCCCAAGGCTTTAAACGAATTGCAGGCGGCAGCGGCAGTGGGGCAGATGGGTTTGGCGCAAGCGTATGAAATGGCGTTTGCGCCGCTGGGCATTCAAACCGCGCAAGTGCTGCTCACCCATGAAGATTTGAGCA
This sequence comes from Paralysiella testudinis, assembly GCF_016894345.1. Classification (GTDB taxonomy): domain Bacteria; phylum Pseudomonadota; class Gammaproteobacteria; order Burkholderiales; family Neisseriaceae; genus Paralysiella; species Paralysiella testudinis. Next base: position 490,568 of record NZ_CP069798.1, on the reverse strand, counting down.
ACCGCACCCGCTACCTCAATGCACGCAGCACCTTGCGCACCTTGCTGGAAAAAGGCGTGGTGCCGATTATCAATGAAAACGACACCGTTACCATCGACGAAATCAAGCTGGGCGACAACGACACCCTTGGTGCGCTGGTGACCAATTTAATTGAAGCCGATGCGCTGATTATCCTTACCGACCAACAAGGCCTCTACGACAGCGATCCGCGCCAAAACCCGCAAGCGCAATTGATTGCACAAATCGCCGCCAACCATCCCGGCCTTGAAGCCATGGCCGGTGGCGCGGGCAGCAGCGTGGGCACCGGCGGCATGTACACCAAGGTAATGGCCGCCAAACGCGCTGCCTTAAGCGGTGCCGCTACTTATATTGCTTCCGGCCATGCCGAGCAAATCCTGTTGCGCCTGCTCGGCGGCGAAGCGGTAGGCACTTTGTTTACGCCGGATGAAACCCGCATCAATGCCCGCAAACAATGGCTGATGGGGCAAATTCAGCTTTCAGGCAGCCTCGTGGTGGACGAAGGCGCGGCGCAAGCCTTGCAGCGGCGGCATTCCAGCTTATTGCCCATCGGCTGCGTGGCGGTAAACGGGCGCTTTGTGCGCGGCGCTTTGGTGGCGGTACACAACGGCAACGGCGAAGAAATCGCCCGCGGCTTGGTGAATTACAGCAGCCAGGAAGTGGCCAAACTACTGCGCCAGCCTTCGCATCAAATCGAACATTTGCTGGGCTATGTGGCCGAAGACGAATTGATCCACCGCGATAATATGGTATTGCGCCCGCAAACAAACACACTGTAATACGGGCATGTGTTTTCAGGCAGCCTGAAATGTCGTCACACAAGCGGTGGTTTTTGTCATGCTATTGTCACGAGCCGACAGTATGCTGTCACATTTAAGACAATGCCCTTGATGCGGCAGTACTACTTAGGAGAAACGCAATGGTGGATGTCAATGTGCTGGTGGTGGAAGACGAAGAAGCCATCATGACGCTGATACGCTTTACCTTAGAGCAGGCCGGCTTCGGTGTGATTGCCGCCGCCAGTGTGGAAGAAGCGCGCCCTTTGCTGGCGGCCGAGCTGCCTGATGTCGCCTTACTCGATTGGATGCTGCCGGGCATTTCCGGTATGCAGTTCACCAAACAGCTGCGCCAAGACGAGCGCACGCGCGAGCTGCCGATTATCCTGCTCACCGCCCGTGGCGAAGAGGTGGATAAAGAGCAAGGCCTCAACCAAGGCGCCGACGATTACATCACCAAGCCTTTCTCCCCGCGCGAGCTGATTGCCCGCATCAATGCCTTGCTGCGCCGCCGCGCGCCGCAAAAAACCAGCGCCCTGATTGAAGTGAAAGGGCTGGTGTTGGATCCGGTGGAGCAGCGCGTGCACGGCGACGGCAAAGCCATTGCCTTTGGCCCCACCGAATTCAAATTGCTGCACTTTTTTATGACCCACCCCGAGCGCGTGTACAGCCGCCGCCAATTGTTGGATTTGGTGTGGGGCGACCATGTGTTTGTGGAAGAGCGCACTGTAGACGTGCACATCCGCCGCCTGCGCCGCGGCTTAGAGCCGGGCGGTTTCGATCGCTTGGTGCAAACCGTGCGCGGCTCCGGCTACCGCTTTTCGCAAAAAGAAATTTGCTAAGCCACCATGACCCCGTTCACCCGCCATACTGTCCGCGCCGTGCTCTTGCTGCTGGCCGCCGCCGTTTTAGCTTATGCCGTGGGCGGCGTGGTGGCCATGTTGGTGGTGGTGAATGCGGTGTTGGTGGTGTGGCTGTCGCTGTATCTGTTTTACATGGCCAAATTGCTGCGTTGGCTGCAAAGCCCCAAGCTGCGCATGGCGCCTGAGGGCTTCGGCGTGTGGGACGAAGTATTTAAAACCCTGCTGTTGCAGGCCAAAAGCCGCAAAAAACGCAAGCAAAAACTGGGCATGGCGCTGCAACGCTTTAACCGCGCCGCCGAAGCCATGCCCAACGGTGTGATTATTCTTAATCGCGAAGGCCGTATCGAGTGGATGAACCATTTGGCCGCCAGCCATTTAAATTTGGATGTGGAGCGCGATTGGATGGGCATTTTACCCAACCTGCTGCGCGCGCCCGAATTCCACCAGTTTTTGCAGCAGCCGCTGGACGCCGCGCCGCGCAGCATCAAAATCAGCGTGCCCTGCGGCAAGCAGCGCCAGCGCGTGCTGGCACTCACCCGCTCCACCTTTGAAGCGCGCGCCGAATTGCTGATTACCCAAGACATCAGCGCCGCCGAGCAGCTCAATGCCACCCGCACCGCCTTTGTGGCCAATGTTTCCCACGAATTGCGTACCCCGCTCACGGTGATTAACGGCTTTCTGGAAACCATGGCCGATATGCCCGCCCTGCCCACCGAGCAGCAACAGCAGTTTATCGGCCTGATGCAGAAAGAAGGCCAGCGCATGCTGAATTTGCTGGCCGATTTGCTTACCCTGTCGCGCTTGGAAAGCCATAGCCTGGCCGCCATCGAAACCCAGCCCATCAACCTATCGGCACTGGTGGGGCAATTGCTGCAAGAAGCACAAACCTTGTCTAAAGGCCGCCACCACATCAGCCACCAAACCGTGCCGGACATCTGGGTGGAAGGCATTCAAACCGATTTATACAGCGCCCTGAGCAATCTGGTGTTCAACGCTGTGCGTTATACCCCGGAAGGCGGCAATATTGATTTAACCCTAGCACGTGGCGAAGATGCGCAGCAACAGCCGGTGGCGGTATTCAGCGTGCGCGACAGCGGCCCCGGCATCGCCGCCGAACATATTCCCCGCCTCACCGAGCGCTTTTACCGTGTCGATGCCGGCCGCTCGCGCCAAAGCGGCGGTACCGGCTTGGGGTTGGCGATTACCAAGCACGCCTTGGCCGAACACCAAGGCACGCTGGACATACAGAGCGAAGTGGGCGTGGGCAGCACTTTTAGCGCCATCGTGCCGCTGAAAGCGGTTTAAGTTGATGTAGACGGCCAGTGATGTCCGATACTGGGCTGTGCACATATCGCTGAGGATTTTGCAGAATGCAGATTGTGTCGTTTGTCGCTCCTGCGTAGGCAGGAGCCCAGTTTGAAGCGCAGCTTCAGTTGATTTTTACAAAGTGAAATCAAATTCAAATATGCAGATTTCACAATAATTTGGTTTATTAAATATTTTCTAAAAATTGACAACAAGCAAAGCATTGCTTTGCACTGGGCACCCGCCTTCGCGGGTGCGACAGGGTTGGGGTTGCGTATAAATCAGACTATGAGGACAGCAGCGATAGCGAAACATGAAAAGGCTGCCTGAAACGCCGTTTTTGCGTTTCAGGCAGCCTTTTCATTATGAAATGATGTATCGGCTCACCACCAATCTCAAATACGCTGATCCATCTCTGCGGCGGGCATATGGCAGCCGGATTGCCCCACCACGGTGCGGGCGGGTACGCCCACCACAGTGGTGTGGGCGGGCACGTCTTCCACCACCACGCTGCCGGCACCGATTTTGGCGCAGTTGTGCACGCGAATATTGCCCAGCACCGAGGCATTGGCGCCAATCATCACGCCGTCGCCGATTTTGGGGTGGCGGTCGCCCGATTCTTTGCCGGAGCCGCCTAGGGTAACGCCGTGCAGCAGGGAGATGTCGTTGCCGAGCACGGCGGTTTCGCCCACCACCACGCCGGTGCCGTGGTCAATCATAATGCCGTGGCCGAAGCGGGCGGCGGGATGGATGTCGACACCAAATACTTCGGAGGCGCGGTTTTGCAGGAAATAGGCCAGTGTGCGGCGGCCTTGCTGCCACAGCCAATGGTTGATACGGTGCGCTTGGATGGCGTGAAAGCCTTTGTAATACAACAGCGGCAGCGAATACGCATCGCAAGCGGCATCGCGCTCGTAGTAGGCCACAATATCGGCCAGCGCCGCTTCAACAATGCTGTCGTCACTGCGCAGCGCGTTGAGGTAAATCTCGTACAGCGCGCGCGCGTCCATAATCGGGCTGGCCAGTTTGCTGGACAAATGAAACGCCAGCACGCGCTCAAAGCTTTGGTGGCGCAGCACGGTGAGGTGCAGAAAGCTGGCCAGCGTGGGCTCGTCGGCACAGGCCTGCTCGGTTTCGCGGCGGATGGTGTGCCAGAGGGTGTCGCTTTGCGGTTGGGTTAGGGTGTTCATGGAGGGTCTTTCCGGCTGCCTGAAAACAGGGGATGTTCCTAAATTTATCTGCGAGTAAGATTTGGAGCCAAAATATTGCCGTGTGATGAAATATTAACAGCCCCTAGAGCAGCACCACGTCAAATTGCTCTTGGGTATAGCTGCCTTCTACGGCCAGTGAAATCGGCTTGCCGATAAAATCCACCAACATGGCCAAAGATTGCGATTCTTCGTCTAAAAACAAGTCGATTACCGCCGGTGCGGCCAAGATGCGGTAGCTTTGCGCATCATAGCGGCGCGCCTCGCGCACGATTTCGCGCTGAATTTCATAGCACACGGTTTGCGCGGTTTTCAGGCGCCCGCGCCCGCTGCAGGTGCCGCACGGCTCGCTGAGGATGTGGCTCAGGCTCTCGCGCGTGCGTTTGCGGGTGAGTTCCACCAAGCCTAGGCTGGTAAAGCCGTTGAGGGTAACGCGGGTGCGGTCGTAGCTCAGCGCTTTGGCCAATTCTTGCAGCACGGCATTGCGGTGCTCTTCATTCACCATATCGATAAAGTCGATGATGATAATGCCGCCAAGGTTGCGCAGCCGCAATTCGCGGGCGATGGCGTAGCAGGCTTCCAGATTGGTTTTGAAAATGGTTTCGTCGAAATTACGCGCGCCCACAAAGCCGCCGGTGTTCACGTCGATGGTGGTCATCGCTTCGGTGGGTTCGATAATCAGGTAGCCGCCGAAGTTGAGGTTAACGCGCGGCTGCAAGGCTTGGTTGATTTCGGCTTCCACATGGTGGGTTTCAAACAGCGGGCGCTCGCCGCTGAAGAGTGCCAGCGTGCCCAAAGCGCCTTGCACATATTGCTGGGCAAAGGCGTGCATGCGTTCGAAGTTTTCTTTGGAATCCACCAACATGCTGCGGGTGTTGCTGCTGTACATATCGCGCAGCACGCGCAAGGTGAGCGGCAGGTCTTGATAGAGCAGGCTTTCGGGGGCGCTGGTGTTGGCCAGCTGGCGGATATTGGCCCACAGCTTGGTGAGGTAGTCGATATCGGCCTGCAATTCGGCATCGGTGGCGGTTTCGGCGCTGGTGCGGATGATGTAGCCGTGGCACGATTCGGCCGGCAGCAGAGCCTCCATGCGTGCGCGCAAATGGGCGCGTTCTTCTTCGTCTTCGATGCGTTGGGAAATGCCGATGTGTTCGTCTTGCGGCAGGTGCACCAAAAAGCGCCCGGCCAGCGAGATTTGGGTAGACAGGCGCGCGCCTTTGCTGTTGATGGGGTCTTTAATCACCTGCACCAGCACGCTTTGGCCTTCAAACAGCATGTGTTCGATGCGCTGAGTTTGCTCCGGCTTTTGCCGCTGCTCCAGCACGTCGACAATATGCAGAAACGCCGCCCGCTCTAGGCCGATGTCGATAAAGGCGCTTTGCATGCCCGGCAACACCCGCCGCACCAGCCCCAGATAAATATTGCCCACCAAGCCGTGGCCGCTGTTGCGCTCAATGTGGATTTCGCAAACTTTGTTTTCTTCTAATACCGCCACACGGGTTTCTTGCGGGGTGATGTTGACGAGGACGGTTTCCGGCGGACGCACCACATCCTTGGCCAGCGGAATACTGGGGCTGAGCATAACAGGGCTTTCTGAATCGTAAATTATTTTGCCTACCCGCCCGCTGCAAGAGCGGGTAGGCAAAATAATCTGCCGCCATCATTAGGCGGTTTGGCAGCCGCTAACTATATCATAGCTGGGCGGCGCTTGCAGGGTGGCGTGAGGTTTGGGGCTGAAGGGTTTAGGCTGCCTGAAAGCAGGGCATGGGAACCTCAGGTTTTTTCAGGCAGCCACATCACCAATTGCCAATCGGGTGAGTCGGCGATGTGCAGGGTGAGGCGTTGGCAGATTTGCGCGGGCTTGCCGCTGGGGTGGAAGTGCATCAGCATGGGGCGGCTGGCGCTTTTGCGGCTGGGGCGGCGGCAGTGTTGGGCAAACAGCGGGCTTAATTCGCAGCGGCTTTGGATAAAGGCGGCCACGGTGTCGTTGTCGCGATAGGGCTCGATGTGGCGCAGAAAATGCTGCAATACTTTGGGTATTTGCGTGTGCCAATCGCCGATAAACACGCGGCTGTGCGGGTCGAGCAAGAGATAGTCGAGCAAGTTGCTGTGGTGCGCTTGTTTGCCCAGCCAGTGCGAAAACAATTGGCTGGCGGCGCTGTTGTGGCACACTGGGTTCCACAGGTGGTCGAGCACATAGGCGGGCTGGCGGATGGCGTCGGTGGCTTGTTGCAGCTGGCGGCGGCGGGCTTTGGGCGGCAAATCGGCCAGGGTTTGCGGCTGCCAGCCGGCCAGTTTCAGCCAAGCGCTTTGTTCTTTGCGGCTTAATTGCAAGGTGTTGAGCAGGCGTTTGAGGGCATCGTATTCGTGCAGTGTGAGCCGGTCTTGCTCCAGCTGCGCCAGCCAGCGGGTGCTCACCCCGGCCAATACCGCCACTTCGGCCAAGGTGAGGCCGGGGGCGCGGCGTTTGCCGGTTTCAGGTAGCCCCACGTCTTGGCGGCTTAAGGTTTGGCGTTGTTGGCGCAGCAGGGCACCGAGGGTGTCGGCAGGATTGGGATTCATAAATCAGGAGTGCGGTTAAACCAAGGGCGGGCTTGCTCCAGCTCATGCGCCAGCTGCAACAACACATCTTCGCGGCCATGGGCGGCGGCAAACTGGCTGCCCACGGGTAGATTGTTATGCCAATACAGGGGCACGCTCATGGCGGGCTGGCCGGTGATGTTGAAGGGCGCGGTAAAGCCGATATAGGCCAAGCTTTGGCGGCTGTTGCGGTCGACCACAGGGTTGTTTTTCATCAAAAAGCCCAGCTTCAGGCTGCCCAACATAATGCGGCTGGCTTTTTCTTCTTTGGCCGAGGGCGCGAGCTCGCCCACTTTTGGGGTGAGGCGGGGCAATACCGGTGTGCACAACACATCGTATTGTTGGTGAAATTGCGCGGCAATGCGCATTTGGGCATTGATGACATCACGCGCCCAAAAGGCTTCGCCCGCGCTGATGTGTTCGCCATACACGATAAGCGACCATGTGGCCGCTTCCACATCGCGGTGGCTGATTTTGCGCCCCAAGGCTGCCTGAAGCTGGCGTTTGATTTTGGCGGTTTCGCCTGCCACCGCCACCAGCATGGCACGCCCCAAGATTTCGACATCGGCAAAGGCCGGGCGGGCTTCGGTAACTTCGTGCCCCAGCGATTGCAGCAAGGCCACGGTATCGGCGTGGGCGGCGCGAATCGGCGCGGCCACGTCGCCGCCGAGCCACGGCGTGTCGGTAACGGCAATGCGCAGGCGCGGCAAGGGCTGTTGCAGGCAATCCAGAAACGAAGTGGCCTGCGGCGGGCAATGATAGAGGCGGGCGGTTTGCGGCGCGGCGGCGGCAATATCCAGCATGGCGGCGCTGTCGCGCACGCTGCGGGTGAGCGCGTGCTCACACACCATGCCTTGCCACGCATCCACCAATAAAGGCCCCATGCTCACGCGGCCACGGCTGGGCTTGAGCCCGAACACGCCGCAATTGGCCGCCGGAATGCGAATGGAGCCGCCGCCATCGCCGCCGTGGGCAATCGGCACCACTTGCGCCGCCACAGCCGCCGCCGCACCGCCGCTGGAGCCGCCTGGCGTGTGCTCTACATCCCACGGGTTGCGGGTGATGCCGTGCAAAACCGATTCGGTATAAGGCATCAGCCCCCACTCCGGCAAGGTGGTTTTGCCAAACAACACCATGCCTGCTTGGCGGTAGGCAGCGGTTAAGTCGCTGTCTTGCTGCGCTTTGATGCCCATCAGCAGAGAGCTGGCGCAGCCGGTGGCCACGCCTTGCATATCGGCGAGCAAATCCTTCAGCAATAAGGGCACACCGGCCAACACGCTGCCACCGGCAGGCTGCTTGAGCTGGGCTTGGGCGTGGCTACGCAAATCTTGCGCCAGCAAATTCAGGCCGGGGTTGACCGCATCCAGCCGTGCCAAGGCCGCTTGCAGTACTTCTTCACGGCTAAAGTCGCCGGCGGCGATTTTTTGTGCCAGGCCGATGCCGTCGTGGCGGCGGTATTCGTCGAATGTAATCACCGGAATGCCTTTGTATGCGTGTTAACCGCCGTTAATATAACAGAAAACCCCGTCAAAAATGATGACAGCGGCGCTGAAAAAAGCCGACAGCGGCGTGCTGTCGGCTTTTTTGGGGTGTTGCTTTAGATTTGGGTATTACGGTTTTTTCACGTCTTCTACTGCTTTTTCAGTCGCTTTTTTTGCATCGGCACCGGCGGCTTTGGCCTTGGCTACGGCATCGGCGGCGGCGTCTTTGGTGGCATCAGCCGCATCTTTGGTGGCGTCTTTCACTTCGGTGCCGGCTTGCTTGGCTTTTTCAACCGCATTGTCGGCGGCTTTTTTGGTGTCGGACACGGCAGCATCGGTGGCTTGTTTGGCCTGCTCGGTGGCGGCGCCCACGGCAGAAGCGGCATTGTCTTTGGCGGCTTTCACATCGGAGGCCACACTTTGGGCAGCTTCTTTGGTTTCCTGCTTGGTTTCTTGCGAGCAGGCGGCCAGTGCCAATGCCATCAAGGCCGCAACGAGTAATTTGTTCATGATTTTCCTTGGGTAATGAATGAAACGCATTTGTGATTATACCTGTCTACCGCCGGCAGTGCCGAATTGATGCAGATAGGCTGGCCTAAGACCATGTTATTCGGATTTGGTTCCGTATTCAGGCTTGCGTAATGCGGCCATGCCGCAAGGCCGCCGCCCAGTCGAGCCGTTGCCGTTGTTGCGCCAAATCGGCCGCCTGTTGGTGGGGATAGGCAATACGGTAATGGCTGGCCTGCCAGCGGCCGTTGCGGTACTCGATAATGGCGTAGCGGGCATCGGGTGAGCCGGTTTCAACGGTGTGCGGCGGGCAATCGTCGGCATAGGCGGGCAAGCCGACACTGCCGGGGTTAACCAACAACATGCCCTCTAAATGAATGTTGCGGGCAATATGGGTGTGGCCGCAGGCGATCACGGCGGCACGGCTGCCTTGCAGCCGCTGCTTGATGGCATGGGCACTGGCCAGTACGGTGCTGCCATTGCAGATGGTTTCCAGTAAATAAGTATGGTCACTGTGCGGAGTGCCGTGGCACAGCAAAACATCGTTATCCAGATGCAAAACAGCAGGCAGTGCGGCCAGCCAGCCTAGCTCGGCCTGGTTAAGCTGGGTGCGGGCATAGTGGTCAGACAAGCCTTGTTGCTCCGGTGGCAGGGTCAGCAGCTGGCGTTCATGGTTGCCCGCTAAATGCAGCCAGCCGCTGGCCATCAGATACTGGGCGGTTTCCTGCGGCCATAAAGGGCCGGAAACGTTGTCGCCCAAATTGGCCACCCTATCTACACCTCGGCGGCGGATGTCTGCCGCCACCGCTTCCAGTGCCGCCAGATTGCCGTGAATGTCGGAAACAAGGGCGATGCGCATCGGTTTGTCTTTCAATAATGTTTTAGGCTGCCTGAAACCGGGCGCTATACCAATTCTAGATACAATTTGCAGGTAAGCTACCAATTACTCTTGCATCAGCTTGCCATCTTTCTCTTTATGCGAATTTCCGCTGAAAGATATGCTGAGCCCCGGCAACGCCATTGATATACACACCCGTATCGTAAAAACCGGCGGCCAGATACAGATCGCGCGCGACGGTGTTGCAGCGGTTTACGCCCAAAATTAGGCGTTGGCTGTCGGGGTCATGTTGTCGCACTACGGCATCCAGCCGGTGGGCTGCCACGGCGGCTTTGGCTATACCTTGGCCTTGGTATGCCGGATTGATGCTCAAGGAGCGCAGCAGCACCGCACCGGGCTGGCGCTGGTGATTAAGACATAAAGCGCCGTTGTCGAGCACAAAAAAGCCCACCGGCTGGCCATCGGCCAGAACGGTGACGGCGCACAGATGGGCGTTGATGGCCAGTTCGCTGGCTAGGGGTTCGGATAACCACTGATAAGGCTGATATGCAAACGGCAGCTGGTTTTCAGGCAGCCTATAGGCACACAAAGCCTGACGGTGTTGCGGCTGATAAACGGCCAATTTAATGTGCGCCAGAGCCAAGTGTGTTTCCTTAATAATGTTTAGGCTGCCTGAAAGCCGGGCGCTATACCAATTCGAAAAAATAAGATAACAAGGCGGCGAGCCGCAGACAGTACAAGTAGTACGGCAAGGTGAGCCAACGCAGTTAGGTTGTTTTTTTAGGATTGTTATTACAAGCTAATTTTGGCGCCCAATAGGGTAATAAATTGGTGCAGCCACGTCGGATGCGCCGGCCATGCCGGGGCGGTAACCAAATGGCCGTCGGTTACCGCTTCGGTGATGCCGATGTCGGCATAAATGCCGCCCGCTAATTTCACTTCGGCGGCACAGGCCGGATAAGCGGAGCAGTTTTTGCCTTGCAAGATTCCGGCAGCGGCCAGCAATTGCGCGCCATGACACACAGCGGCAATCGGCTTTTGCGCCGCATCAAATGCCCGCACCAGCGCCAGTACCGCTTCGTTCATGCGCAGATATTCCGGCGCGCGGCCGCCCGGAATCAGCAGGCCGGCATAATCCGCCGGCTTAACTGCGGCAAAATCGTAATTTAAAGCAAAATTATGCCCGCGCTTTTCGCTGTAGGTTTGCTCGCCTTCAAAGTCGTGAATGGCGGTGGCCACAGTGTCGCCCGCTTTTTTATCCGGGCATACGGCGTGCACGGTATAACCCAGGCCGCTTAAAAACTGAAACGGCACCATGGTTTCGTAGTCTTCGGCGTAATCGCCCACCAACATCAAAATGCGCTTGCTCATGGCTTAACTCCTTAAGGTGTGGTTAACCAACGGTACTACAGTACGATACAAATGAAACAAACAGCATCAAACACGGTGGGCACCGCCGATAAAGCCGTGGCGGCTATGCTTTGGCCTGCAGGCGCATTTCGGCGGCGCGGGCGTGGGCGGTGAGGCCTTCGCCGTGTGCCAATACGCTGGCGATTTGCCCCAAGCTGTGTGCACCGGCGGCGGAAACTTCAATCAGGCTGCTGCGTTTTTGGAAATCATACACGCCCAAGGGTGAGGCAAAACGGGCGGTGCGGCTGGTGGGCAGCACATGGTTGGGGCCGGCGCAGTAGTCGCCTAGGCTTTCGCTGGTGTAAGGTCCCATAAAAATAGCACCGGCATGGCGGATTTTGTCTGCCCATGCGGCGGCATTATTGATGGATAACTCCAAATGCTCCGGTGCGATAAAGTTGGCAATGGCGCAGGCTTCGTCTAAATCGCGTGCCAAAATCATGGCGCCGCGGTTGTGCAATGAGGCTTCGATAATGGCGCGGCGCGGCATTTCGGCGATCAAGCGCTGCATGGCTGCCTGTACGCTTTTCAGGTAGCCTTCATCGGTGGCAATCAAAATGGCTTGGGCGATTTCATCGTGTTCGGCTTGGCTGAATAAATCCATCGCCACCCATTCGGGCGGGGTGCTGCCGTCGGCAATCACCAGAATTTCGCTGGGGCCGGCCACCATATCAATCCCCACCACGCCAAACACGCGCCGCTTGGCGGCGGCCACATAGGCATTGCCGGGGCCGGTGATTTTGTCGACTTGGCCGATGGTGTCGGTGCCGTAGGCCAGCGCCGCCACGGCTTGTGCGCCGCCCACGGTGAATACCTGGGTTACCCCGGCCACATAGGCGGCGGCCAGCACGATGTCGTTGCGCTCGCCCTTCGGGGTGGGCACCACCATGATGATTTCGCCCACGCCGGCCACATGGGCGGGCATGGCGTTCATCATCACCGAGCTGGGATAGGCAGCTTTGCCGCCGGGCACATAAATGCCCACGCGATCGAGCGCGGTGATTTGCTGGCCGAGCAAGGTGCCGTCGGCATCGCGGTAAGACCACGATTCCTGTTTTTGATGGCGGTGGTAGGTTTCAATCCGCTTGGCGGCGGTTTGCAAGGCTGCCTGAACGGTTTCAGGCAGCCTGTGAAATGCTTGCTGCAAATCGGTCTGGCTTAAGGTGAGCTCGGCCATGCTCTGTGCGGCCATGCCGTCGAAGCGGTTGGTGTATTCGATAAGGGCGGCATCGCCGCGCTGCTGCACGTCGGCGCAAATGGCGGCCACGGTGGCGTCGATTTGCGGGTCTTGTGCGGTTTCAAATGCCAGCAGGGTTTTGAGTTGCGGCCAGAAGTCGGCTTGTTGGGTGTTGAGGTGTTTCATGGTTGATGTCGCCAAGGGTGGTGTGGGCAGGGCTGTTATGTTGATTGCAGGCCGGATGCTTAAATCCGATAGTTGCTCAAAAATAATACCCATTCTAAAAAATAATCTTATATAACTAAAGATACGCTGGTGTATGGGCTGCCTGAAAGTCTTTGCACCACAGCATCTGTCGCACCTGCGTAGGCAGGTGCCCAGTTCAAAGCGTTGCTTTGATTCTGCGCCGGAGTGGCCGTTGAAGTCGGTTTATACTTTGATTTTAAAATAGCCAATACCGTACTCTGTAAAACTGAAGCGCTGCTTTAGGCTGGGCACCTGCCTGGCGCAGGTGCGACGCACTATTAAGTTAAAGCTGCCTAAACGGTAAAACCGTTTTACCGAATCAAGTTCGGCAATGACGGCTTCGATGGTTTCAGGCAGCATCTGCATTATGATGCTTGTTCAGGAGCTTCGGCCGGTGTTGCTGTTTGAGTATCGGCAGCCGGTTGAGTATCGGCAGCAGGCGCAAGAGTTTCTGTGCGGGTGTCTGCGCGTTCTTCGCGCACCACAAAGCGCTTATTGATGCGCACACGCTCGCCACGGCCGATTTTGTTGATTTCCAGCCAGTCGGTGTAAATGGCGCGGATGGCATCGCGGGCATCGTCGAAGCCGTGGTTTTGCGGTGCGAAGGCGGCATCCAGTTGTGGCAGTTGTTTCACCACGTCGCCCAAGCGCGCCCAGCCTTCGGGGTTGGCTGCGGCATCTACGGCTTGCTGCACCAGCGGAATCAGACGGCCGAAATTGTGGCCGCTGGCCGAGGTGCTGCTGCTTTTGGCTTTGCCAGGCTTTGTTTTGGCCGCGCTGTTTTGCTTGCCTTTGGCGGCAGTGCCGGTTTGTTTTGCTGTGGTGTCTGCTTGCTTGGCGGGGCGGCCACGGCGGGCCGGGGTAGCATTTTCGGTTGCGCTGGCGGTATTTTTAGCCGGGCGACCGCGTTTGGGGGCGCTGTTATTTTCGGCAACAGCAGTGGGCGCTTCATGGGTAACGGCGCTGGCGGTTTCGGCTTTCAGGCTGCCTGAAGCCACTTTGGTGGTGTTATCGGCTTGGGTGCGGCGCACTTTAAGTTGGTTGTTGTCTACTTGGGTGGCAAATTGCGGCAGCGATTTAATCAGGCTGGAGAATTTGGAAAAGCCGTAGTTGCGGGCATCAAAATCGGGGGTGACTTTATTCACATAGCTGCCCACGGCGCCTAGGCCGGCCCAGCCCAAATCGTCGGCGCTTTCTTTTACGGCGCGGTAGAGTAGGTTGAGTAAGTTGGCATCGATTTTGCCTACGGTGCTGTCGGCACTGTCGTTGGTGTTGGCCGCAGGCTCGGTGGCATTTTTGGCCGGGCGACCGCGCCGGTTGGCGCTGTCGGCGGGGGCGGGTGCTTTGCGTGCGGGTTGGAAAATTTCGGTGTACACGAATTTATCGCAGGCTTTGCGGAAGGCTTCCGGGGTTTTCTTTTCGCCAAAGCCGTATACGGTGCGGCCGTTTTCGCGCAGGCGGCTGGCCAAGCGGGTGAAGTCGCTGTCGCTGGACACAATGCAAAAGCCGTCGAAAGTGTTGCTGTAGAGCAGGTCCATGGCGTCGATTACCAGTGCCATATCGGTGGCGTTTTTGCCCTTGGTGTAGGCAAATTGCTGCACTGGGGTGATGGCGTGCGGCAGCAGTGCGCCTTTCCATTTTTTCAGGCCGCTGCTCCAGTCGCCATAAATGCGTTTTACGCTGGCAATGCCGTATTTGGCGATTTCTTCCAGCAAGGCGTCGATGATGTCGGCGGAGGCGTTGTCGGCGTCGATTAACACCGCCAGTTTTTGAGATTGTTCATTGTTCATAAAGGTGATTTCCTGTTTAGGCAGCCTTGGGTAAATGGCCATGGGTTACTTTGGTTTGATAGATAAATTCAATATAGCCGTGTTGCTGGTGTTGGTCAAATAATTGGCGCAAAGCGGCCAGCATGGGCGTGTGGGCAGGGTGTTCGGCGGTGGGGGCGTACGACGAAGACAGCAGTCGCGCTTGCAGCAAGGCATAATCCAGCCGCTGCGCGTGCTCGAACACATGAATTTGGCTTTGGGCGGGAGCAAAAAAATCGCGCATGGCGGCTTCGCCGATATTGTGGTGCGGCACGGCGTTGTAATCGGTGCCGTAGCGTTGCAGCAGTGCTTCATAGGCTGCCTGAAAGGCATTGCCTTGGTAGTGGCGCTCATTATAAACCAACACCACTTGGCCGCCGGGCTTGAGAATACGGTTGAATTCGTGTTGTGCGCGGGTGCGGTCAAACCAATGATAGGCTTGCCCGGCAAACACAAAATCCACGCTGGCATCGGCCAAGGTGGTGGCTTCGGCGCTGCCGTTCACGCTGCAAAAGCCGGGGTGTTGCCCCAATTGCGCTTCGGCGGCGCTGCGCATGGCTTGGTTTGGCTCCACTGCATACACACGGCGGCTGTGTTGCAGCAATAATTGGGTTAATAAGCCGGTGCCCGCGCCAATATCGGCCACCACGGCGGTGGGGCTAAAACCGGCGTGGGCAGTCAGTAAATCCATCACTGCCACAGGGTAGCCGGGTCGGGCTTTCACATAATCACTCACACGGTGGGTAAAGCGCTCGGTGTGATTCATAATGGCCTTTCAGGCAGCCTTATCTGCATTTACCACGCGGGCAAAAGCATCAATAATCGGCTGAATCGCAGCATATTTCAGCTTGAGTGCCGCTTTGTTCACCACCAGGCGGCTGGAGATGTCGGCAATGTGTTCCACTGCTTCTAAGTCGTTGGCTTTCAGCGTGTTGCCGGTTGACACCAAGTCGACAATCGCATCCGACAGCCCCACCAAAGGCGCCAATTCCATTGAGCCGTAGAGCTTAATCAAATCCACATGCACGCCTTTGTCGGCAAAATGCTCGGCGGCAATGTCGGGGTATTTGGTGGCCACGCGCAAGCGGCAGCCCGGCTGCGAAGCGGCGGCATAGTCAAAGCCTTTGCGCACCGCCACCATCATGCGGCAGCGGGCAATCTGCAAATCCAAGGGCTGATACAGGCCGCTGCCGCCGTGCTCGGTGAGCACGTCTTTGCCGGCAATGCCGAAATCGGCGGCACCGTATTGCACATAAGTGGGCACATCGGTGGCGCGCACAATCACCAAGCGGATATTGGCGTGGTTGGTGCCGATAATCAGCTTGCGTGACTGCTCCGGATTTTCTGCCGGCTCAATGCCCGCCGCCGCCAGCAAGGGCAGGGTTTCGTCAAAAATACGGCCTTTGGATAAAGCAATGGTTAATGAATTCATATTGGCTTGGGGTGATTTAATGGGATGATTTTAATTTACAGTGTTTTCAGGCAGCCTTTTATTTCAAGGCTGCCTGAAAAGATTGCTGCTGCTCATTATAAAGAATAAAACGCCCACCAGCTCGGCGGCAATAATAATAAAGCAAACAATAATAAAGCCGCCTCAATGGCAAAATAGCCTTTTTTCTTGGCAATGCCTGCGTCTTCATCGGCCAAAATCATCAGCCCGAACACGCTGGAAAGCAAGGCCATCAAGCCCACAGGCAAAAACACCAAATAATGGATATCCGTGGCCACCGTGCCCACCACGGCCATGCCAATCAAGGCACAGGCAGCCAAAAAGGAAAAACAGCTCAGCAAAAAATGTTTTTGCGTGTTGGCATAGAATGTGTCCAACATTATGTGCTCCTTACAAAGTATTTAAATGGATTTGGTTCCAAGCCAATGATAAAAATCAAGCTTGGGAGAAATCAATATAAGGCTGCCTGAAACCATTAAATCCATTACTGTTAAAGAGGATAGGCGGAATCTATTTTCTCTAAATTTAAAGCACCGCATCCGCCCATTTGGCTGCCAGCGCAGCAAGTGCTTATTCTAACAAGATTTTCAAATCGTGCGCCAATTGCGCCGCCGTTTGACCGTGCGGTTCGTACACCGCGGCGTGGCCGTTTTTATCAATTAAATAATTGCCCGCGCTGTGGTCAACCAAATAATGGCCATCATCCCCGCGCGGCACTTTTTGCGACACAATGCGGTATTGCTGCTTCACCAAACTCAGCGCCCCTTGATTGGCCGCGTCGGTGGTGAGGCCGATAAAAGTCGGATTAAACACTGGCACATATTGCGCCAACAATGCCGGCGTATCGCGCTCTGGGTCTACACTGATAAACAGCACCTGCACAGCCTCGGCTTGCGGCCCCAGCTGTTTTAGTGCCTCGGCAAACGTGAGCAAATTGGTGGGGCACACATCCGGGCAATGCGTATAGCCAAACACCAAAGCCACCACCTTGCCTTTAAAGTCCGACAGCTTCACCGGCTTGCCGTGGTGATCCATCAGCGTAAAGTCGCCGCCAATCTGCTCGGCACGGATATCGCTGCCGTATAGCTGCGCTGCGGCGGTGGGCGCGGAAGCCGTGGTGACCGCAGCTGAGGCAGGCACAGCCGTTTCCGCAGCGGGTGAACACGCCGCCAACAACGCCGTGGCCAACAAGCCCATCGCCCAATGGCATGGTTGCCGCAGCTTGTGTGATTGAATGGTATTGGGGGTAAAGTAACGCATAAGCAACAAAGCCTCATATCATCAATAAACAAACACTTTATGGTAGCCGCTTGCCCACCCGCTTGCCAGCACACGCTTGCGGCATTATGTCACAGCCGCCGTTCATATAGAATTCGATTCAAAAATAAAAATAATTAATTCATTAGCTTGAATGATATTCTCTGTACAAATACAAAAAAAACGGCACAAATACTTTACAACAACCGCAAAGCGGCTATAATACGCGCTTCTCACCTGCCCAGGTGGCGAAATTGGTAGACGCAGGGGACTCAAAATCCCCCGCCGCAAGGTGTGTCGGTTCGAGTCCGACCCTGGGCACCACTAACCACTTTTTAGTGGTTATTTTTTTGTCTAATACCGTCTAGCGCCATAAACTAGGCACCCAACTGGCTAGGCTTTGCGCCTAATTCTGCCTTTCTCTATTGTCTAAAGCCGCCTAATCCCGTGTTATTGAAGCAACCAAAATTCTGCGGTATATTTTACGTAACCAACCCGACATACTGCAAAAAATACCGTAAATGCCCCTAAACGACCGCCAGATAAAGAACGCCAAGCCCGCCGCCAAACCGTATAAGCTGGCCGATGGCTACAATCTTTAATCGCTTGTAAATGCCAACGGCGGCAAGTATTGGCGGCTTGACTATGCCATTGACGGCAAACGAAAAACTTTGGCAATCGGCACTTATTCCACAACTAAGCCTTGTAAAAGCCCGTAACCGAAGCTACGCACCCATTTATTAACGGCTGCCTGAAGCCCTTCGGTCAATATGCCCATCGCATCTGCGCAAGCAAATGCTCGGTTCAAAGCAGCGCTTTGATTCTGCCAATCCGCGTTGCCTGTTTGAATCAACTTACCCGGTGTGGCACTTTAACCAACATACCACACCACAATTTTTACATTCACTTGATGTTCGACTCTAATCTGTTATATTTGCCTAATAAATGCCTAATAGATAATGGCATGAGTTGCGCGTTGCCACCAAATATTGCCTATCCGCTTGGTTTTATATCAATCCAAAAAAATAACCTTAGTATTATTTGTTTGGCAGTAGTTTGATAAAGCCAATATCTCTGCCTGCCGAATTAGGGCAGCTACGGCCAAATAACGACATCGCTCACCCGGCTTGCACTTTTAAAATACATTTGAAACAAGAGCAATAAAAATCACGTATTGATCATAACGGCCTCGATTTTGAACAAAAGTGCCTTTAAATAGCAATAAACTATGCACTAGGCGCGGATGCGTAAATCATTATTAAGTGAAAATAAATCGGTATAATTGCTTTTGTTAATAAGGCATAAAAATTGCTTGCCAGCAATAACTTTAAGCTGCTTTATTCTCGTACTTTGTAGGCTGCCTGAAAAAACAGATTGCCATTGCGTGCCCAAGTGCACGGGTTTGGATGATTTAATGAAACAAACAGCTTGTACTTAATAAATGATAAACCCCCGCGCAGGCGCCCAGCGCCGCCAAGCATAAAAGCCAAGCCACTTGGCGCAGCACAGATAAACCAATTTTTATACCCTAATTCAATTTTTCCAACTTTATCAAATTCCAACTTTATCAAAATAGAGGCCGTACCATGAACAAAATCTACCGCACCGTATACAACGAAACCACCCAAACTTGGGTGGCCGTGTCTGAAATCGAAACCGGCAAAGGTAAAAGCAGTAAATCTGAGCAAAATAGGGCATCGAAGGTATTATCGAAAGTATTTATGAGTAATACCTTAAGATTTAATGTATTAGCATTATCTTTGGGTTTAAGTGTCGGTATTCCAGTACCTGTCTATGCAGCTCAACTTCAATGTGATGTTTCTGCTATTGACAATACCAGTAACTTGACATGTGGTAGGAGTGCAACAGCAAATACAAGTCAGGCTGTTGCGCTTGGCTCTGAGGCGAATGCCAGTGGAAACCAATCTATTGCTTTAGGGGCACAAACAAAATCATCTGGAGTATCCTCCATTGCGATTGGCGGCGATGACATAGATTTGGTTGCGGGTAATAATGGACAAAATAATACGACAGCTGCCACCCAATATAAAGCACTCACAGGGTCTGATTTAGTCGATTATGCAAGTAACACTACACGGTACCCGGCTACTGAATCATCAGGTGCAGGGGCAGTAGCCGTTGGGGTACAAGCGCTAGCATCAGGTGACATATCAACTGCTTTGGGTATTAAAAGTAAGGCTACGGGCATTGCTTCGGTAGCATTGGGTGTAGGAGCCAATGCCAGCGAAAAGGGGGCGGTAGCATTGGGTGTAGGAGCCAATGCCAGCAAAGAGAGGGCGGTAGCATTGGGTGCTGGATCTGTTACCGACACTAATGCTACAGCCATAACACAGGCAACCGTAGGTACGGGAGCCAGCGCTGTAACTTATACCAACTTTGGTGGTGCTAAAGTAGTGGCGGCGGGTGACCAAGTTTCAATCGGTAAATCTGGTTTTGAGCGCCAGTTGAAAAATGTAGCACCCGGTGCAGTTACTGACACTAGCACCGATGCCATTAACGGCAGCCAACTATTTTCCGTTGCCAATACACTACAAACTAAACTTACCCGTTACTACAGTGTGAATTCAACTGATACAACAGCAGGTTCTAATTACAGCAATGATGGCGCTGGTGGCACGAATGCACTGGCTGCCGGTGTGAAAGCGAATGCGGCTGGTGCAGGCAGTGTGGCGGTAGGTTATAAAGCCACGACCAACACCATAGGCGATATGGCGTATGGCTTGGGCAGTGCCGCCCAAGGGTACAGTAAAAATACTGTCACTGATTCTTCTACCGTCACTGCTGGCAGTGTGACGACAGAAGACTTTGGCCCTGCCTTGGCACAAGGGGCGTTTGCCAAAGCCACGGGACGCAATGCCATTGCCATTGGTAACAACGCGCAAGCCAATGGAACCGTTAACAATAATAGCATCAACGATGTGATTGCCATCGGAGCGAACAGCACGGTTAGTGGAAATCGTGGGGTTGCCATGGGTTATAAGGCTTACGTCGGTGGTGGAAATACCGTGTCTATTGGTACCCAAGCGGGCACTGATAGTACTGCAGACAATGGTGTATTTATCGGGTCAAGTGCCGGCTCGGTGAATTCTCTTGCAAAAACAAACAATAAGAAGAATACCAGTGGTATCGCGATTGGTAGTTCTGCGGGGGCAAACTACATCGACGGCACAGAAGTGGTGGCGATTGGTAATTCTGCGGGGATTTATAACCAAGGCAACACCAACTACGCTATCGGCAGTCGCGCAGGTCAATATGTCAAGGGTAGCGATAACTATACGATGGGTATTGATGCAGGCAAATATGTGGCCGGTAGCAGCAATAGCTCTTATGGCTATAAGACGGGCAGTATAGTTAATGGGAGTCGAAACTATTCTTATGGTAGTGGCAATAGTGACACGCTGACAGCAACGGATAACAGTAACACTCCAGGTCAATGGGTGAATGGTGACGACAACCTATCGCTTGGCACCAATGCAGGGCAATATATCGGCAAAATGACCGCCCAATTAACAAGCACTGAGGTGGCGTTCACTAGCGCAACAAAGTCAAACAACAATATCGCCATCGGTAATGGGGCAAATAAGTTTAGCTATGCTTCTCCGCTTACCACCAGTGATAACATCGCCATGGGTAGCAGTAGCAAAGCATCAGGCGGTGAGGCCATCGCCATTGGCAAGGGCGCACAAGCCAACGGCGCGCAATCTATTTCTATCGGCACCGGCAACGTGGTCTCCGGTGCCAATTCGGGTGCATTGGGTGACCCATCTTATATTTCAGGCAGCGGTACCTATACTATTGGCAATAATAACGGCACGGCAACAGCGCCGATTGCTGCTACTGAATCCGGTGCGTTTGGCAATGGCAATGCGATGCCGACAGCAAGTACAACGGGTATTCGTGTTGTGGGTAACGGCAATACCGTTAACTCAAGCAATGTGATGGTGATGGGTAATGGCGTTACTGTGGCAACAGGTTTAGATGGCGCTGTGGTATTGGGTAATGCTTCTACTGTGACAAAGGCGGTGGATACAGCTAATTCAACTATTAATAATGGCATTACCTACACCTATGCCACCTCAGGTGCTGCACCTGCTGACGGGGATGTGGTCAGTGTTGGTACTACAACTAAACCACGCCAAATCCAAAATGTGGCAAATGGACAAGTATCTGCTACAAGCTTGGATGCCATCAACGGCAGCCAGCTTTATGCCGTGGCTGATATTGCAGCAAAGGTTTTACCGTTGAGGCCACCAAATCAGCAGGTGATGTTTCAGGCAGCCTGAAAGATCTCATCCAACCGGGTGAAACGCTAAATGTGGATGCTGGTAAAAATATTGCCATTACTCAATCGGCAAATAAAATTAGTATTGCGACTAAAGATGATGTTTCCTTTACTAAAACCACTGTAGGTAAAGTGGTAACAAATGGTGCTACTAACACAATTACGGGTTTGGCTGCGCCGACAGGTGGCAGTGATGCGACCAACAAGACTTATGTTGATAACCAAGTAACGGGAGCGGTAGGCAATGTTGCATTGAATACTGCTGGTGATACAGGTACAGGCAGCGTTAACCTGAAAACCGAATCTTTGGCGGTTAAAGGTACTGCGAATCAAATTGAGAGCGTAGCGGCTGCGCAGGGCATCACGCTGAAGTTGAGTGATAAGGTTACCGCCTCTTTGGGTAAAGCGGACAATGCAGTTCAGTATGACAGCACTACTAAAGATAAAGTGACCTTGGGTACTACCGGCACTCCGGTGCAGCTGACCAACGTCAAAGCAGGAGACATCAGCAGTGCGGCCAGCACTGATGCGGTGAATGGTGGTCAACTGTTTGCGACCAATCAAAACGTGGCTACCAACACCACCAACATCACCAAGAACACCGGTGATATTACCGCCATCAACAGCCAATTGGATGCCGGTGCGTTTACCGTTAGTGCCAATATTAGTGCCAATAATGGCACTAAGGATCGCATTGCCAAAGACGAGAACATCAACTTTGCCAACGGCACCAATACCACAGCTACTTATGATGCGGGCACCAACACGTTTAAATACAGCGTAGTTGATGCGCCTACATTTGCCGGTACGGTAGCCGCCCCGACCTTTGTGGCAGGGAAGACCACCATAAGTGACGGCAAAGTCACTGGATTGGCTGCGCCGACAGGTGGCAGTGATGCGACCAACAAGACTTATGTTGATAACCAAGTAACGGGAGCGGTAGGCAATGTTGCATTGAATACTGCTGGTGATACAGGTACAGGCAGCGTTAACCTGAAAACCGAATCTTTGGCGGTTAAAGGTACTGCGGATCAAATTGAGAGCGTAGCGGCTGCGCAGGGCATCACGCTGAAATTGAGTGATAAGGTTACCGCCTCTTTGGGTAAAGCGGACAATGCAGTTCAGTATGACACTCCTACTAAAAATAAAGTCACGTTGGGTACCGCCGGCACTCCGGTGCAGCTGACCAACGTCAAAGCAGGAGACATCAGCAGTGCGGCCAGCACTGATGCGGTGAATGGTGGTCAACTGTTTGCGACCAATCAAAACGTGGCTACCAACACCACCAACATCACCAAGAACACCGGTGATATTACCGCCATCAACAGCCAATTGGATGCCGGTGCGTTTACGGTTACTGCCAATAATGGCACTAAGGATCGCATTGCCAAAGACGAGAACATCAACTTTGCCAACGGCACCAATACCACAGCTACTTATGATGCGGGCACCAACACGTTTAAATACAGCGTAGTTGATGCGCCTACATTTGCCGGTACGGTAGCCGCCCCGACCTTTGTGGCAGGGAAGACCACCATAAGTGACGGCAAAGTCACTGGATTGGCTGCGCCGACAGGTGGCAGTGATGCGACCAACAAGACTTATGTTGATAACCAAGTAACGGGAGCGGTAGGCAATGTTGCATTGAATACTGCTGGTGATACAGGTACAGGCAGCGTTAACCTGAAAACCGAATCTTTGGCGGTTAAAGGTACTGCGGATCAAATTGAGAGCGTAGCGGCTGCGCAGGGCATCACGCTGAAATTGAGTGATAAGGTTACCGCCTCTTTGGGTAAAGCGGACAATGCAGTTCAGTATGACACTCCTACTAAAAATAAAGTCACGTTGGGTACCGCCGGCACTCCGGTGCAGCTGACCAACGTCAAAGCAGGAGACATCAGCAGTGCGGCCAGCACTGATGCGGTGAATGGTGGTCAACTGTTTGCGACCAATCAAAACGTGGCTACCAACACCACCAACATCACCAAGAACACCGGTGATATTACCGCCATCAACAGCCAATTGGATGCCGGTGCGTTTACGGTTACTGCCAATAATGGCACTAAGGATCGCATTGCCAAAGACGAGAACATCAACTTTGCCAACGGCACCAATACCACAGCTACTTATGATGCGGGCACCAACACGTTTAAATACAGCGTAGTTGATGCGCCTACATTTGCCGGTACGGTAGCCGCCCCGACCTTTGTGGCAGGGAAGACCACCATAAGTGACGGCAAAGTCACAGGATTGGCTGCGCCGACAGGTGGCAGTGATGCGACCAACAAGACTTATGTTGATAACCAAGTAACGGGAGCGGTAGGCAATGTTGCATTGAATACTGCTGGTGATACAGGTACAGGCAGCGTTAACCTGAAAACCGAATCTTTGGCGGTTAAAGGTACTGCGAATCAAATTGAGAGCGTAGCGGCTGCGCAGGGCATCACGCTGAAGTTGAGTGATAAGGTTACCGCCTCTTTGGGTAAAGCGGACAATGCAGTTCAGTATGACAGCACTACTAAAGATAAAGTGACCTTGGGTACCGCCGGTACTCCGGTACAGCTGACCAACGTCAAAGCAGGAGACATCAGCAGTGCGACCAGCACTGATGCGGTGAATGGTGGTCAACTGTTTGCGACCAATCAAAACGTGGCTACCAACACCACCAACATCACCAAGAACACCGGTGATATTACCGCCATCAACAGCCAATTGGATGCCGGTGCGTTTACCGTTAGTGCCAATATTAGTGCCAATAATGGCACTAAGGATCGCATTGCCAAAGACGAGAACATCAACTTTGCCAACGGCACCAATACCACAGCTACTTATGATGCGGGCACCAACACGTTTAAATACAGCGTAGTTGATGCGCCTACATTTGCCGGTACGGTAGCCGCCCCGACCTTTGTGGCAGGGAAGACCACCATAAGTGACGGCAAAGTCACTGGATTGGCTGCGCCGACAGGTGGCAGTGATGCGACCAACAAGACTTATGTTGATAACCAAGTAACGGGAGCGGTAGGCAATGTTGCATTGAATACTGCTGGTGATACAGGTACAGGCAGCGTTAACCTGAAAACCGAATCTTTGGCGGTTAAAGGTACTGCGAATCAAATTGAGAGCGTAGCGGCTGCGCAGGGCATCACGCTGAAGTTGAGTGATAAGGTTACCGCCTCTTTGGGTAAAGCGGACAATGCAGTTCAGTATGACAGCACTACTAAAGATAAAGTGACCTTGGGTACTACCGGCACTCCGGTGCAGCTGACCAACGTCAAAGCAGGAGACATCAGCAGTGCGGCCAGCACTGATGCGGTGAATGGTGGTCAACTGTTTGCGACCAATCAAAACGTGGCTACCAACACCACCAACATCACCAAGAACACCGGTGATATTACCGCCATCAACAGCCAATTGGATGCCGGTGCGTTTACCGTTAGTGCCAATATTAGTGCCAATAATGGCACTACGGATCGCATTGCCAAAGACGAGAACATCAACTTTGCCAACGGCACCAATACCACAGCTACTTATGATGCGGGCACCAACACGTTTAAATACAGCGTAGTTGATGCGCCTACATTTGCCGGTACGGTAGCCGCCCCGACCTTTGTGGCAGGGAAGACCACCATAAGTGACGGCAAAGTCACTGGATTGGCTGCGCCGACAGGTGGCAGTGATGCGACCAACAAGACTTATGTTGATAACCAAGTAACGGGAGCGGTAGGCAATGTTGCATTGAATACTGCTGGTGATACAGGTACAGGCAGCGTTAACCTGAAAACCGAATCTTTGGCGGTTAAAGGTACTGCGGATCAAATTGAGAGCGTAGCGGCTGCGCAGGGCATCACGCTGAAATTGAGTGATAAGGTTACCGCCTCTTTGGGTAAAGCGGACAATGCAGTTCAGTATGACACTCCTACTAAAAATAAAGTCACGTTGGGTACCGCCGGCACTCCGGTGCAGCTGACCAACGTCAAAGCAGGAGACATCAGCAGTGCGGCCAGCACTGATGCGGTGAATGGTGGTCAACTGTTTGCGACCAATCAAAACGTGGCTACCAACACCACCAACATCACCAAGAACACCGGTGATATTACCGCCATCAACAGCCAATTGGATGCCGGTGCGTTTACGGTTACTGCCAATAATGGCACTAAGGATCGCATTGCCAAAGACGAGAACATCAACTTTGCCAACGGCACCAATACCACAGCTACTTATGATGCGGGCACCAACACGTTTAAATACAGCGTAGTTGATGCGCCTACATTTGCCGGTACGGTAGCCGCCCCGACCTTTGTGGCAGGAAGACCACCATAAGTGACGGCAAAGTCACTGGATTGGCTGCGCCGACAGGTGGCAGTGATGCGACCAACAAGACTTATGTTGATAACCAAGTAACGGGAGCGGTAGGCAATGTTGCATTGAATACTGCTGGTGATACAGGTACAGGCAGCGTTAACCTGAAAACCGAATCTTTGGCGGTTAAAGGTACTGCGAATCAAATTGAGAGCGTAGCGGCTGCGCAGGGCATCACGCTGAAGTTGAGTGATAAGGTTACCGCCTCTTTGGGTAAAGCGGACAATGCAGTTCAGTATGACGCTACAGGTAAAGACAGCGTGACCTTTGCCAGCGCCACTGCACCGACTGCGGTTACTAAAAATGCGGACGGCACATTTACCGCAATGAGCGGCGGCACCAGCCTGAATAACGTAGCCAGCGCAGGTACCATCAGCGACCCGGCCAACGCATATAAGGCAGTGAATGCGGGTGATTTGAACAACCAGATTGCGGGCATTACCAACAGCGGCCTGAAATTCGGCGCCAACGCCGGAGATGTTTACACCGCCAAATTGGGCAGCACCGTTAACGTAAAAGGCGCGGATGCCAACAAAGATTTCACTAAGTTTGATGGCGGTAACAACATCATGACTCAAGTGGACAACACCGGTTTAATCCGCGTAGCGTTGGCCAAAGAGTTGGCGGTAGACAAAGTCACCTTAGGTAAAGATGCGGCAGGCAACACCACCGTATTGAGTCCGAGCGGCACCGTAGTGAGCAACGCCGACGGGCGCAGCAGCACCTATGGCTTGGATGGTTTAACCGTTAAAGGTACAGACGGCAAAACGCTGAGCAGCGTAGGCAAGGATGGCGTGAGCACCACCGGCACAGTGAAAGTGGTTGATGCGGCAGATCCGACCAAAACGATTGCCCAGTTGGACAACACCGCATTGGCTGTAAAAGGTGCGGATGGTAAAAACACCACCAGCGTAAACGAAGCGATTAACGCATTGAATACCGCCCAAGCGACTGCGAATGACTTTGCCGTTCAATACGACAAAACCGCAGACGGCAAGCCGAACAAAGACAGCGTGACCTTTGCCAGCGCCACTGCACCGACTGCGGTTACTAAAAATGCGGACGGCACATTTACCGCAATGAGCGGCGGCACCAGCCTGAATAACGTAGCCAGCGCAGGTACCATCAGCGACCCGGCCAACGCATATAAGGCAGTGAATGCGGGTGATTTGAACAACCAGATTGCGGGCATTACCAACAGCGGCCTGAAATTCGGCGCCAACGCCGGAGATGTTTACACCGCCAAATTGGGCAGCACCGTTAACGTAAAAGGCGCGGATGCCAACAAAGATTTCACTAAGTTTGATGGCGGTAACAACATCATGACTCAAGTGGACAACACCGGTTTAATCCGCGTAGCGTTGGCCAAAGAGTTGGCGGTAGACAAAGTCACCTTAGGTAAAGATGCGGCAGGCAACACCACCGTATTGAGTCCGAGCGGCACCGTAGTGAGCAACGCCGACGGGCGCAGCAGCACCTATGGCTTGGATGGTTTAACCGTTAAAGGTACAGACGGCAAAACGCTGAGCAGCGTAGGCAAGGATGGCGTGAGCACCACCGGCACAGTGAAAGTGGTTGATGCGGCAGATCAGACCAAAACGATTGCCCAGTTGGACAACACCGCATTGGCTGTAAAAGGTGCGGATGGTAAAAACACCACCAGCGTAAACGAAGCGATTAACGCATTGAATACCGCCCAAGCGACTGCGAATGACTTTGCCGTTCAATACGACAAAACCGCAGACGGCAAGCCGAACAAAGACAGCGTGACCTTTGCCAGCGCCACTGCACCGACTGCGGTTACTAAAAATGCGGACGGCACATTTACCGCAATGAGCGGCGGCACCAGCCTGAATAACGTAGCCAGCGCAGGTACCATCAGCGACCCGGCCAACGCATATAAGGCAGTGAATGCGGGTGATTTGAACAACCAGATTGCGGGCATTACCAACAGCGGCCTGAAATTCGGCGCCAACGCCGGAGATGTTTACACCGCCAAATTGGGCAGCACCGTTAACGTAAAAGGCGCGGATGCCAACAAAGATTTCACTAAGTTTGATGGCGGTAACAACATCATGACTCAAGTGGACAACACCGGTTTAATCCGCGTAGCGTTGGCCAAAGAGTTGGCGGTAGACAAAGTCACCTTAGGTAAAGATGCGGCAGGCAACACCACCGTATTGAGTCCGAGCGGCACCGTAGTGAGCAACGCCGACGGGCGCAGCAGCACCTATGGCTTGGATGGTTTAACCGTTAAAGGTACAGACGGCAAAACGCTGAGCAGCGTAGGCAAGGATGGCGTGAGCACCACCGGTACAGTGAAAGTGGTTGACGGCGAGGGTAAGACCGTGGCTCAGTTGGATGGTAGCAAAATGACTGTGGGCGGTAACGCTACCATCAGTATCAACGATGCCATCAACAAGTTGGACAGTGCGGTAACTGCCGCAGGTAAGCCGACTACGGTGGTGGCAGGTTTGAATATGGTGGTTGAGGAAGGCAAAAATGCATCCGGGGGTGCGCAATACACGGTGAAAACCAGCGATAAGCTGAATGTCACCAGTATTACCGCTGGTAATACCACGGTTGATGGCGGCGGCTTAACCATTAAAGATGGCCCCAGCGTGACTACTAAGGGCATTGATGCGGGCGGCAAAGCCATTAGCAATGTTGCCGATGCGGTTAAGGCCGGTGATGCGGTGAACAAAGGCCAAATGGATGCCGCCATTAAAGGTGTTAATAGTAGTGTGACCAACATTACCAACAATGTGAGCAATATCAACACCACTATTGGCGGTGATACCTATATTGGTAAAGACGGGGCGCTCACCGATGCAGGAAAGCAGGCACTCCAAACTTATGATGTAAAAGGTCAAACCACTACCAATAATACCAATGTAATTGCAGCCGTCAAAAATATGAATGAAGGTGGTATCAAATTCTTCCATACCAATGATGGTACGAATATGGGGGCAGCTGATGGCCAGAATAAAGTTGATTCCAGCGCCCAAGTAAGTTACAGCACGGCGATCGGTATCGGCTCTGTTGCCGGTGGTGTGAATAGTGTGGCCATGGGTAATGCCAGCATTAAAAATGGTGTTGCTGTGGACGCCGAGCGCACTAAAGCCACAGGTGATGCAGCCATTGCGATTGGTAAAGGTGCCCGCGCGGTGGGTGACAACAGCATTTCTATCGGTACCGGCAATGTGGTGTCTGGTAAAAATGCGGGTGCGATTGGTGATCCGAGTTATATCGCAGGTGATAGCAGCTATGCCATCGGTAATGACAACAAGATTGGCGCCAGCTCTAAGAATGTGTTTATCTTGGGAAATAATGTCAATATTGGCGCGAATGGAGTGCAAACGGGTGTAGATGCCAATGGCAACCCGGTATACGCGGCTACCGCAGATGTTTCCGGTGCTGTGGCCTTGGGTGATGGCACCAGTGTAACCACTAAAGACAGTGTGGCATTGGGTTCAGGCGCTGCGGCAGGCGTGGTACATACCACTGCTGCCGGTGGCAACTACACCTATAAAGGCGGTAACGATGCCAATGTGGCGGGCACCAAGGATGCTGTGGGTGTGGTGAGTGTGGGTAAAGAGGGTCAAACCCGTCAAATCCAAAATGTCGCCGCCGGAGTGGTGTCTGCCACCAGCACCGATGCCATCAATGGCAGCCAGTTGTACTACACCAATAAGGCGGTGGAAGCGGTGGCCAGTGGGCAGGCAGGCATTGTGCAGTATTCTGATGCCAATAACCCGACCCAAGGCGGCGGTGCGCCCAGCAACGACGTTACCTTGGTGGGTGCCGACAACAAGGCACCGGTGGTGATCCACAATGTGGGTGCGGGCACGGCTGCTACTGATGCAGCTAATCTAGGCCAAGTACAGGCTATGGGCAATGAGCTGGCCGGCCGCATCGACAAGGTGGAGCGTAATGCCAGCGCGGGTGTGGCGCAAGCCATTGCCACAGCTGGTTTGCCGCAGGCTTATTTGCCGGGCAAGAGCATGATGGCGATTGGTGGCGGCTACTACCAAGGTGAAGCCGGCTATGCGGTGGGCTTCTCCACCATTTCCGACAGCGGTAACTGGGTGATTAAAGCCACCGGCAGCGGCAACTCACGCGGTAATTTTGGTGCTTCTGTGGGTGCAGGTTATCAATGGTAATGGCTTGAAACAGGCTGCCTGAAACCTTCAGGCAGCCTGTTTATCCACATATTTAAGGGAATAAACATGAAAACAATGCATATTGTGCGCAAATTTGCCGTATTGGCCGCATCTGCGGCGGTATTGGCCGGTTGCGCCGCCACCACCTTTGTGAAACCCGATGGCACCACCGATGAGCCGGTGTGGCCGCAATGGGACAAAGTTACCTTTGACAACGGCCGTGGCACTTTCCCCAATCCGGAAAGTCTGCGCCAAGTGAAAGCGGGCATGACCAAAGACCAGCTGTATTACTTGCTAGGTCGCCCGCATTACGGCGAAGCCTGGCGCCCAGTGGAGTGGAATTATCTGTTTTATTTCCACACCCCCGGCCAAGGCACGGATAACATCACCACGTGCCAATATAAAGTGCTATTCGATAAAAACATGATCGCACGTAATTTTTATTGGAATGCCGTTGATCCGCAAGGGGCTGCTTGTCCGGTACAGGGCAAAGTAGCCGCCAGCGGCCAGCATTACACTTTGGGTGCCGATGCCTTGTTTGCCTTTAATCGCAGCGGTGCGAATGACTTGCAAGCACAAGGCCGTCGCGAGCTGGATGAATTGGCCGTTAAGCTGAAAACTTTTGAGCGTCTGAACAGCATCACGGTTACCGGCCACACCGATTACTTGGGCTCGGATGCATATAACCAAAATTTGTCGCAGCAACGTGCCGAAACTGTGCGCCAATATCTGATTGGCCAAGGTTTGCCCGCCGCCAAAATCCGCGCCATTGGTGCGGGTGAGCGCCAGCCGGTAAAACAATGCGCCGACAAGGGCAGCCGTGCCGATTTGATTGCCTGTTTGCAGCCCAACCGCCGGGTAGAAATCCAAGTAGAAGGCTATGGCCGCCATTAGGGTTTGTTCACATTTTAGCCGTGCAGCAGATTTTGAGCAGAAAAGTCTGCGTTCAAGGCGAAAAGCACAGCAAGGTTGAACACCTTGCGCGCATTTTCAACGCAGAAAGCGGGCTTTTAAGCCAAAATATGGCCACGCGATGAAATGTGAACAGACCCTAAGGCTGCCTGAAAAGTATTTATTTGGTAAATTAAATCCGCTGCGGCCGGATTGCCATCAAACCCCTAAATAACACGCAAGTGTGGATTTGGGGGTTTGTTTATGCGCGGATGCCATCAGATTTCGTCTTGTTGATTTGATTGTTTGCCAGCATTGTGTATTTAGCGCAAAGCAGTTTGAACCTTGGCCGATTTGGGCTACACTGCCGTTGTTAAAATGAAAGCGAATTATGATTGGTTTGTTAATTATTACCCATGAAACTTTGGGTGAAGCCTATACGCAATTGGCCGGACACTTTTTTGGTGAAGTACCACCTAATGTGCGTATTTTGGGCGTGCGCGGCGATGATTCGCCGCAAACATTGGTGGAAGGTGCCCAAGTATTGTTGGCACAGCTGGATTGCAGCGGCGGCACGCTCATGCTGACTGATATCTTCGGTGCCACACCTTGCAACACCGCACAAAAGCTGATTCATGACGACAATACGCTGATGGTTACCGGCCTGAACGCGCCGATGATGGTAAAAGCCATCCAATACGCAAGCAAAAGCAACAATGTGCATGAGTTGGCAACAACCGTGCAGCAGGCCGCCATAAACGGCATTATGATTATTGACTACAACGATGTGAGCCATTGCGATGCTGAAACAAGAAGTTGAAATCATCAATAAACTGGGGCTGCATGCCCGCGCTTCGAGTAAATTCACCCAAACCGCCGGGCGGTTTCAGTGTGAAGTGTGGGTAACGCGCAAAGGGCGGCGGGTAAACGGCAAAAGCATTATGGGCTTAATGATGCTGGCCGCGGCACAAGGCACTTTGATTGAGCTGGAAACCGACGGCACGGATGAGCAGGCGGCCATGCAAACCTTGTTGGATTTGATTAACGATTATTTCGGCGAGGGTGAATAAGCATGGGCATTGTGCTGCACGGCGTGCCGGTGGGCGGCGGCATTGCCATTGGCCGCGCCCATCTGGTGGTGCGCGGCATGGACGAAGTGCCGCACAACGAATTGACAGCAGATGAGCTGCCTGAAGAAGTGGCGCGCTATGAGCAAGCCATCAAAGCCACCCGCCGCCAGCTGGAGCAATTGCGCAATGCCATCCCCGAAAACGCCCCCACCGAGCTGGGTGCGTTTATTTCATTGCATTTAATGCTGCTCAGCGATGTGGCCTTGTCGCGCGAGCCGGTGGATTTGATTGAGGCGCAAAGCATCAATGCCGAATGGGCGCTCAAACAGCAGGCCGATAAATTGGCCGAACAATTCGACGCCATCGACGACGATTACTTGCGCGAACGCAAGCAAGACATGTGGCAAGTGGTGGAGCGTGTTTATAAAAACCTGCGTGGTCTGGATACCGAGCTGGCCGTAAACGAAGACTTGGAAGACGATGCCATTCTGATTGCGCATGATTTGGCGCCGGCCGATACCGTGTATTTCAAAGACGGCCGCATCGCCGCCTTTGTGACCGATGTGGGCGGCCCCACCAGCCACACCGCCATTTTGGGGCGCAGCCTTGATATGCCTTCGGTGATTGCCTTGGGGCGTGCGCGCGACCTGATTAGCGAAGACGAATGGGTGATTGTAGACGGCAGCAACGGCGTGCTGATTATTGCGCCGGACGAAATCGTGTTGGCCGAATACCGCCGCCGTATGCGCGAATACAAAAGCCACAAACGCCAGCTGGGCAAGCTCAAAAATACCGCCGCCACCACCGAAGACGAGGTAAACATCGAGCTGTTGGGCAATATCGAATCCATTGAAGACATCAAACAACTGCACAAATTCGGTGCCGACGGCGTGGGTTTGTTCCGCAGCGAATTCACCTATTTAAACCGCGATACCCTGCCCACCGAAGACGAGCTGTATGCGGTGTATACCGATATTGTCAAGAAGCTCAAAGGCAAGCCGATGACCATCCGCACCGTGGATTTGGGTGTGGATAAAAATCCGCGCTGGTTTGGCCACAGCCATGCCCTTAATCCTGCCTTGGGCTTAACCGGCATCCGCCTGTGTTTGGCCGAGCCGGTGATGTTTCGCACCCAAATGCGCGCCATCCTTCGCGCCAGCGCCCACGGGCCGATTAAAATGATGTGGCCGATGATTTCCTCGCTGGATGAAGTGCGCCAGTGCCAAACCCATCTGCAAACCGCCAAACAGCAGCTGCACGAACGCGACGAGCCGTTTGACGATGCCATGCCGGTGGGCATTATGGTGGAAATTCCCTCCGCTGCGCTCACCATCAATAGCCTGCTCAAACAAGTGGATTTTATTTCCATCGGCACCAACGACTTAATTCAGTACACCTTGGCGGCCGACCGTGGCGATGAAAGCGTGAGCCATCTATATCAGCCCAACCATCCGGCGGTGCTGAAGCTGCTGCAACACGTGATTCGCGCGGCGATAAAGCAGAACAAACCGGTGTCGGTGTGCGGCGAAATGGCGGGCGACGAGCAATACACCCGCCTGCTGCTGGGCATGGGCTTGCGCCGTTTTTCCATGAACCCGAACAACCTATTAGCGGTAAAAAACCGCATCATCCACAGCGACACCCTGCTGCTGGAAACCGAAGTGCTGCGCCTAGTGCGCAACGACGACCCGGAAAAAGCCCGCGCATTACTGAAAAAACTGAACCAGCCCGCGGCTAATCCTACATAAATTTAGTTTGGCTTAGCACAGCTTAACCGCATTTAAACAAAGCGTTTGTATAATCACCCATACCGACATTGCTTCGAAACAAGCAGTCAGTCAGTAGTGAGTAAGTAACGTTTTCCCGCAACTTGACCGCCGATATTCCCTCCCTTGATATCGGTGGTTTTTTTTGTCTGCGATTTGGGTGTTTTCATGCTCATTTATGGCGTTTCAGGCAGCCTTTAAATCTCTGTTTTTGCTGTTCACAAATGCGGCCACCGCTTTGATTTGAAGCTGCTATAATGCCCGTTTGATTTCATCACCGAGCGATACGGCAACACCATGCAAGAACACTACCAACCCTCGGCCATCGAGCCGGCCGCCCAAGAAAAATGGCACAACGCCCGTTTGTTTAACGTATCTGAAGACGCAAGCAAACCCAAATATTATTGCTTGTCCATGTTTCCCTATCCCAGCGGCAAGCTGCATATGGGGCATGTGCGCAACTACACCATCGGCGATGTGCTTTCCCGCTTCAAGCTTTTAAACGGCTTTAACGTGATGCAGCCCATGGGTTGGGATGCTTTTGGTATGCCTGCCGAAAACGCAGCGATGAAAAACCACGTGGCTCCGGCCAAATGGACGTATGAAAACATCGACTATATGCGCAGCCAGCTCAAAAGCTTGGGCTTTGCCATTGATTGGGAACGCGAAATCGCCACCTGCACACCGGAATATTATCGCTGGGAGCAGTGGCTGTTTACCCGCTTGTTTGAAAAAGGCATTGTCTACCGCAAAAACGGCACCGTAAACTGGGATCCGGTGGATCAAACCGTGCTCGCCAATGAGCAGGTAATCGATGGGCGCGGCTGGCGCTCGGGCGCGCTGATTGAAAAGCGCGAAATCCCGATGTATTACTTCAAAATCACCGATTATGCCGAAGAACTGCTGGCCGACCTCGACAAACTCGAACATTGGCCCGAGCAAGTAAAAACCATGCAGCGCAACTGGATCGGCAAATCGCGCGGCATGCAGGTGCGTTTTGCCGTAGCCTCTGAAAGCAAGCAAGGCTTGGCGGGTGATTATGCCGATTATCTGCAAGTCTACACCACCCGCCCCGACACCTTGATGGGCGCCACCTATATGGCCGTGGCCGCCGAGCATCCGCTGGCCGCCGCTGCCGCGCAAGACAACCCCGCGCTGCAAGCCTTTATTGCCGAATGCAAAGCCGGCAGCGTGGCCGAAGCCGATATGGCCACCATGGAGAAAAAAGGCGTGCCCACCGGCCGCTTTGTGGTGAACCCGCTCAATGGCGACAAGCTGGAAGTGTGGATTGCCAACTATGTGTTGTGGGGCTATGGCGACGGCGCGGTGATGGCCGTGCCCGCACACGACGAGCGCGATTTTGAGTTTGCTTCCAAATACAGCCTGCCCATCAAGCAAGTGATTGCCGTGGGCGACAACGCCTTTAATGCCGGGCAATGGCAGGAATGGTATGGCGACAAAGAAAACGGCGTGTTGGTGAACAGCGAAAAATACAATGGCTTAAGCTTTCAGGCAGCCTATGATGCCATGGCCGCCGATTTGCAGGCAGCCAATCAAGGCGCGCCGAAAACCCAATACCGCCTGCGCGATTGGGGCATTTCGCGCCAACGCTATTGGGGCTGCCCGATTCCGATTGTGCATTGCGGCACGTGCGGCGATGTGCCCGTGCCTGCCGAACAATTGCCGGTGGTGTTGCCCGAAGATGTGGTGCCCGACGGCAGCGGCTCGCCCTTGGCCAAAATGCCCGAATTCTACGAAACCAGCTGCCCCAAATGTGGCGGCGCGGCCAAGCGCGAAACCGACACCATGGATACCTTTATGGAATCGAGCTGGTATCCGTTCCGCTATATGTCGCCCGCATTCAATCAAGGCATGGTTGACCCGCAAGCCGCGCAATATTGGGGCGCGGTGGATCAATACATCGGCGGCATCGAGCACGCCATTTTGCACTTGCTTTATGCGCGCTTTTTCACCAAGCTGATGCGTGATGAAGGCTTGGTGAATGTAGACGAGCCGTTTGAGCGCCTGCTCACCCAAGGCATGGTGGTGTGCGACACCTATTACCGCGAAGCGGCCAACGGCAGCAAAGATTGGATTAACCCCGCCGATGTGGATTTAACCTTCGACGACAAAGGCCGCCCTGTTTCCGCTGTGTTGAAAGCCGACGGCCTGCCGGTAGTAATCGGCGGCACCGAAAAAATGTCGAAATCGAAAAACAACGGCGTCGACCCGCAAGCGCTGATTGAAGCCTACGGCGCCGACACCGCGCGCCTGTTTATGATGTTTGCTTCACCGCCCGAGCAATCGCTGGAATGGAGCGACAGCGGCGTGGAAGGCGCGTTCCGCTTCTTGCGCCGCCTGTGGCGCACCGTGTACGACTACCGCAGCAGCGGCGACATCGTGGCCGCCTTTTCAGGCAGCCAAGAAGGCTTGAGCAAAGCACTAAAAGAATTGCGCTTCAAGCTGCACAGCACCATCGCCAAAGTGGGCGACGACTACGGCCGCCGCCTGCAATTCAACACCGCCATCGCCGCCGTGATGGAGCTGCTCAACCAATACGACACCTGCGTGCGCAACGGCGATTGCAGCAGCGCCGAAGGCCGCGCCGTGGCGCAAGAAGTGCTCGAAGCCGCCGTGCGCCTGTTGTGGCCGATAGTGCCGCACATCAGCGAAGCCCTGTGGCAAGAGTTGCGCCCCGGCACCGCGCTGTGGGATGCCGCTTGGCCGCAAGTAGACGAAGCCGCGCTGGTGAAATCGGAAATCGAAATCATGGTGCAGGTAAACGGCAAGCTGCGCGGCAAAATCACCGTGGCCGCCGATGCACCCAAAGACGCCATTGAAGCCGCTGCGCT
This sequence comes from Paralysiella testudinis, assembly GCF_016894345.1. GTDB lineage: Bacteria > Pseudomonadota > Gammaproteobacteria > Burkholderiales > Neisseriaceae > Paralysiella > Paralysiella testudinis. Next base: position 454,237 of record NZ_CP069798.1, on the reverse strand, counting down.
GGCCACCGAAGGCGCAGTGAAATTTATGGAAGGCAAACCGGCCAAGAAAGTGATTGTGGTGCCGGGGCGCTTGGTGAATATTGTGGTGTAAGCCATTGCTGTATTCAAAGGCTGCCTGAAACCGCAATAGAAGGTTTCAGGCAGCCTTTTATTTTGAGCAAGGAGTAAACATGAAAAAATTGATCTTATGGCTGCTGCCATTATCGCTGCTGGCCGTGGCGGCTTGGTGGTGGCTGAACACGCAACGTACACCGGCAGCGCAGCAGGTGATGAGCCGCGAAGCGGTGATTACGCAAATCCAAAGCCTCAACCGCTTGGAAACCACCGCTTTTCAAATCGACAGCATTATCCGCACCCAGCAGCCGGGGCATTGGTATAACCTGTGGCAAGACAGCCAGAAAGGGCTGTTTTTGGTGCATGGCAGCGTGGTGGCGGGGGTGGACTTGGCGCAGTTGCGCCCGGAAAACGTGCACACCGCTGCCGATGGCCGCATCCATATTGAGCTGCCGCCGGTGTCGGTGTTTCAGGTGAATTTGGACAACATCGAAGTATACGACCTCAAAACCGGCACCCTCGGCCTGCACCCCGTGGATACCTCGGTATTTGCCACGGTGCAAACCGAAGCCCGCGCCCAAATTCTGGCCAGCGCCTGCCGTGCGCAAATTTTAACCTTGGCTAATGAGCAGGCGCAAAAACACATCACCGCTTTGTTTGCGCTGGCCAATCAGCCGGTTAATGTGGTGCCGGCGGCGGTGCCGGCGTGTAATGCCAATCCGAAAAAATAATACCAATTCTAAAAAATAAGATAACAAGGCGGCGAGCCGCAGACAGTACACCTAGTACGGCAAGGCGAGCCAACGCAGTTAGGTTATTTTTTAGAATTGGTATAAATTGGGCAATCACGTTTGATTTTCAAAGCTTAAAGGCTGCCTGAAATGCTTTCAGGCAGCCTTGTTTGAATGGTGATGCCGATATGGGCAGTGTACCTTGGTTTGCCAAGCCTTTATGTTTGCAGCAATGCCCACGCCTGTTCGGCGGCGTTTTTGCCTTCGTCGGTGGGGCAGACCCAGATTTCCACGCGGCTGTCGGCGCTGTGGATGGGGCGCAGTTGGCCGTTGGCGGCTTGGTTGGCACCGCTGTCCAGCGCCACACCCAAATAGCTGAGGCCGTGGCAAACGTCGTGGCGCAGTTGGGCGTCGTTTTCGCCGATGCCGGCGGTAAACACCAAGACATCAAGGCCGCCGATGCAGGCGGTGAGTGCGCCCACTTCGCGGCGGGCTTTGTGGGTGTATAAATCCACCGCAAAACGGGCTTGCTGCCGGCCTGCGGCGGCGGCTTGGCGCAGCTCGCGCATATTGGCCGATAGGCCGGACACACCCAATAAGCCGCTTTGTTTGTAGAGCAGTTTTTCAATCGCGGCGTGGTCTTTGCCTTCGGCCAGCCAGTGCAGCACCACACCCGCATCCAAATAGCCGCAGCGGCTGCCCATCATCAAGCCGTCCAGCGCGGTAAAGCCCATGCTCATGGCGCTGCTGCGCCCGTTTACAGTGGCGCAGGCGCTGCTGCCGTTGCCCAAGTGCAGCATCACCATGCGGGCTTGGGCGCGGGGGCTGGCGGCGGCCATTTGTGCGGCCACATATTGGTAGGACAAACCGTGAAAACCATAGCGGCGAATGCCGGCGGCGGTTTCGGCGGCGGGAATGGCAAAGGTGGTTTCCAGCGGGCTTAAGCCAGCGTGAAACGCGGTGTCGAAGCAGGCCACTTGGGGCACATTTTTGAAGGCTGCCTGAAAGCGGGCAATCCCGGCTAGGTTGTGCGGCTGGTGTAAAGGCGCAAGGCGGTTAAGGCTGGCGAGCTTGGCCATCACATCATCGTTTACCAAGACGGCGCGGTCGAAATAATCGCCGCCATGCACCACGCGGTGTACCACGGCGGTTAAGGGGGTGTCGGCAAAATGGTGTTGCAGCCAGTGTTGCAAATGGCGCAAAGCATCTTGGTGTGGGTTGTCGGGGTGCTGGCAGGCCAAGCTTTCTTGTACGCGGGTGGTGCCGATTTGCCAGTGCCATTGCGGCGCACCGCCCGGTTGCAAGTTATCGATTTGGCCGCTGCCAAGTAAAGCGCCGATGCCGTGGCTTTCGGCGGCATAAAGGGCAAATTTGGCTGAAGAAGAGCCGATGTTAACGGAAAGAATGGCCATGGGTGTTCCTGTGTTTGATGCTTTTCAGGCAGCCTTTGAGGCTGCCTGAAAAGCATGGTCATGCGGTTTGGATGCAAATTTTATGCATTTCACTATCGGCGTGACTTGGTTTACTTGACTTGGTTTAATCGTCCAAGCGGTCACGGATTAAATCAGTCAGGCTGTTGCTGGCATTCTGATTCCAGCGCTGCAAAAATGCTTGGTGCAATGCGGGCGGATTCAGTTGTGCGGATGAGGTGTTGTCGATGGTTTCATCGCTGGCATCGGCATAGTGCAGATACAGCACCATTTCTCCGGCGGTACGCTCGGCACCGAACAGGCCATTGTTGTCGCAGGTTTTCAGCGCGGCGATAAGGCACTGCTCGTAATCACGGCACAGTTGGACGTATTGTTCGGGGTCGTCGTCGGTTTCGGTGTCAAGGGCGGTAATGGCATGGTGAACGGCGTTGTCGTCATCCACGCCTTCATAAGCCCATTCGGAGATATACCAAAACCAACCGCTGTCATCATCTTCTTCATCGTCCAGCACCCGTTGCAGCGATTCCAGTGTGTTTCCGGCACAGAAAAAGCCGCACAGGTCTTCTACCAGCCCCAAGCCGAAACCGTAAAAACGCTCGTTGGCCGCTTGGGCGCGCATGTGCAGAAACGACTGGGTGATGTTGGCCACGGCCAAGTCGTGAATATGTTGCCATTGGGTAGGGGTCATCATGGCACCTTAATTAGAATTAGGGCGGATTTTGGCGGTAATGATGCGCCACTAACTGCACCAACAGCATGGAAGCCAAGCGGGTGTCGGTGGCGTCGGAGCGGCTGGTCAGCGCAATGGGCACGCGGGCGCCCACCACGATGCCGGCAGAATCGGCGGCGCCGAAGTATTCAAGCTGCTTGGCCAGCATATTGCCCGCTTCCAAATCCGGCACCACCAAAATATCGGCTTGCCCGGCCACTTTGGATTCGATGCCTTTGATTTTCACCGCTTTTGGGGAAATGGCGTTGTCGAAAGCCAAGGGGCCGTCGAGCAGGGCACCGGTGATTTGTTTGCGGTCGGCCATTTTGCACAAGGCGGCGGCGTCGATAGTGGACTGCATTTCGGGCGACACGGTTTCCACCGCCGCCAAAATCGCCACTTTGGGCTCGGCCACGCCCAGAATATGCGCCACATCAATGGCGTTTTGGGTGATGTCGGCCTTGTCTTGCAGCGAAGGCAGGATGTTGAGCGCGGCATCGGTAATCAGAATCGGCTTGTCGTAGGCGGGCAGGTCGAAATGGAACACGTGGCTCATGCGCCGCTTGGTGCGCAAGCTGCGTTCGCGCAGCACGGCGTGCATCAGCTCATCGGTGTGCAGGCTGCCTTTCATTAAGGCTTCTACTTCGCCGTGGGCGGCCATAAGCGCGGCCCGCTCGGCGGCGGCATGGCTGAAAGGCTCGTCAATCAGCTCAAAGCCGCTGATGTCAAAGCCATGCTCGGCGGCCACGGCTTCAATTTTGGCTTTGGGGCCGATTAACACCGGAATCACCAGTTGATGCTGGGCGGCGGCGATGATGCCTTCTAGCGAGGCATGGTCGCACGGATGCACCATGGCGCAGCGCACCGGTGCCAGGTTTTCAGCGCGGCGAAACAGCGCGGGCAAGCTATTGGGGGCGGTGGGGCTGGGGCTCATGGTGCTGTTTCCTTAATGGTTTAGGATTTTAAATTTACTTGCGGCACGGCAATGGCTTCTCGGCTAATTTTTTCACTGGGTGCCAGTACATTGGCTTTACCCACCACCACTTTGTCGCCATTTTGGTTGGTGACCACGCAATCGAGTGTTACCCATTTTTTGGCATCGTTTTTTTCGGCCACGGTAAGAGTGGCGGTGATGGTGTCGCCAATATACACCGGGCGGCGGAACTGTAAGTCTTGCCCCAGATAAATGGTGCCCATGCCCGGCAGCTTGGTGCCGATAACGGCGGAAATCAGCCCGGCCGACCAGATGCCGTGCATAATCACGTGCTTGAATTGGGTTTCGGCGGCGTAGCCGGCATCCAGATGGGCGGGATTGGTGTCGTGGCTGGCGGCGGCAAAGAGCGCGATGTCTTCTGCGCTCACGGTGCGGCTCATGCTGGCCGATTGGCCGATGGTTAGTTCGGTGTAGGGGATGTTGCTGATGATGGTGCTCATTTTTTTTATCCTTTGTTTATCGCCAAGAAACTCAATAATCCTACGGTGTTGGCTCGCCTTGCTGTATAGGTATACTGCCTGCGGCTCAGCTCAAAGAGAACGATTTACTAAGGTGCTGAAGCACCGAGTAAATCTGTTCCGCCTTGTATGATTTATTGATTTTCTTTGCGCTGGCGTTGTTGGAGGCTGCCTGAAGCATTTTAAGCAGCTTTGTTTTCAGGCAGCCTTAACCTTAACTGAATTTCAAACCGTTATGCAGCTTTGCTATTAAGCCGCCATATGGCAGCCAGCATCCACATACAGGGTTTGGCCGGTCATGCCGCTGGCGGCATCGGTAATCAAAAAGGTGTTGAGTGCGGCGATTTCGTCTAGCGTTACCAAGCGGTGCAGTGGTGATTTGTCGATGGCGTGCTGCATCAATTCGTCAAACTGGCTGATGCCGGACGCAGCGCGGGTGAGGATGGGGCCGGGGGAAATGGCGTGTACGCGGATGTTTTTCTCGCCCAATTCCAGCGCCATATAGCGCACCAGCGATTCCAGCGCCGCTTTTACCGGGCCCATAATGCCGTAGTTGGGCACTGCTTCGCTGGCACCCAGATAAGACATGGTCACCATGGTGCCGCCTTGGTTCATGTGCGGCGCGGCCAATTTGGCCAAGCGGGCAAACGAGTGGCAGGATACGTCCATGGCGCGGGCAAAGCCGTCGGAAGAAGAATTGATGGTTTTGCCGTGCAAGTCGGCCAAGGGCGCCCAAGCAATCGAATGCACCACAAAATCCAAACCGCCCAATTCGGCCACGGCTTTTTCCACCAGTGCTTCCAGCTGGCCTTCTTCTTCCACATTACAAGTGTGCAGGGTAACGCCCAGCTCATCGGTGAGCGGTTGCACGTATTTCAGCGCTTTTTCATTGGCGCAGCTGGTCACCACGCTGGCGCCTTGCTGTACCGCCATGCGGGCGCAGCCATAGGCAATGCTTAAGTCGTTGGCCAAGCCCACAATCAGGCCGCGTTTGCCGCTTAGTTGGAATACGGGATTCATGTGTGTGTTCTCCGAAAAAATGGTGCAGTGCACAATAGGCTACATGATACCGCATAAATGTAAAAAACACATGACATGGCTGCGAAAAAGCCGATTTAGAATAAATAAAGAATGAAAAACAATATTTTATTTAAATAAGGCTGATGCCTTGGCCAATGGCGGCGGGTGACAAACCCGGCCGCGGCAGCTATGCTTCGCCTTTGCCTTTTTAGCATTGTAGACACGCATGAACATCACGCAAACCATCGCCGCCGAATTAAACGCCACCGCCGCCCAAGTAGAAGCCGCTGTGGCTTTGTTGGATGAAGGCGCCACCGTGCCCTTTATCGCCCGCTACCGCAAAGAAGCCACCGGCGGGTTAGACGACAGCCAATTGCGCACCCTGGCCGAGCGCCTGCAATACCTGCGCGAGCTGGCCGATCGCAAAGCCACCGTACTCAAAAGCATCGAAGAACAAGGCAAGCTCACCGATGAATTAAAAGCGCAAATCGACGCCGCCGACAACAAAACCACGCTCGAAGATTTATACCTGCCCTACAAGCCCAAGCGCCGCACCAAAGCGCAAATCGCGCGCGAAAACGGCTTGCAGCCCTTGGCCGAATTATTGCTGAGCACGCCGTCTGAAAATCCCGAAACCGCCGCCCAAGGCTACCTGAACGAAAACGTGGTCGACACCAAAGCCGCGCTCGACGGCGCACGCGCCATATTGATGGAGCAGTTTGCCGAAGATGCCGAGCTAATCGGCCGCCTGCGTGAAAAACTGTGGCGCGAAGCCGAAATTCACGCCCAAGTGATTGCCGGGCAAGAAGCTGCGGGCGAAAAATTCAAAGATTATTTCGACCACCGCGAGCCCGTGCGCACCATGCCCAGCCACCGCGCCTTAGCCGTTTTGCGCGGGCGCAATGAAAACATCCTTCAGGCAGCCTTAAAATACCAGCCCGACGACACCCCGATTACCGAGCAAAGCGAATACGAGCAAGCCATTGCCAAGCAATTCAACATCGCCGACCAAGGCCGCGCCGCCGATAAATGGCTGCGCGACACCGTGCGCCTCACTTGGCGCGCCAAAATCTTCTTGTCGCTGGAGTTGGACGCCTTCAACCGCCTCAAAGAAGCCGCTGATACCGACGCCATCACCGTGTTCGCCCGCAACCTCAAAGACTTATTGCTCGCCGCACCCGCCGGCCGCCTCACCACCCTCGGCCTCGATCCCGGCTACCGCAACGGCGTGAAATGCGCGGTGGTAGACGACACCGGCAAACTGCTCGACACCGTAATTGTGTATTTGCACCAAGAAAACAATATGTTGGCCACTTTGGCTGGCATCATCAAAAAACACAGCGTCAAACTGATTGCCATCGGCAACGGCACCGGTAGCCGCGAAACCGACAAACTCGCCGGTGAATTGGTAAAAGGGCTGCCTGAAATGAAATTGCACAAAATCGTGGTGAGCGAAGCCGGCGCCTCGATTTATTCCGCCTCCGAATTGGCGGCCAAAGAATTCCCCGAGCTCGATGTTTCCCTACGCGGCGCGGTGTCCATCGCCCGCCGCCTGCAAGACCCGCTGGCCGAGCTTGTAAAAATCGATCCCAAATCCATCGGTGTGGGCCAATACCAGCACGACGTGAACCAAAGCCAGCTCGCCAAATCGCTCGATGCCGTGGTGGAAGATTGCGTTAACGCCGTGGGCGTGGACGTAAACACCGCTTCCGCGCCGCTACTGGCGCGCATCTCCGGCCTCAATCAAACGCTGGCGCACAACATCGTGCAATACCGCAACGACAACGGCGCCTTCCCCAGCCGCAAAGCCCTGCTCAAAGTGCCGCGCTTGGGCGACAAAACCTACGAACAAGCCGCCGGATTCTTGCGCATTCAGGGCGGCAAAGAGCCGCTCGATGCCAGCGCCGTACACCCCGAAGCCTATCCCATCGTGGCGCAAATGCTGGCCGACAACCACATCAAAGCCAGCGATTTAATCGGCAACCGCGACAAAATCAAACAAATCAAACCCACCCAATACACCAACGAGCAATTCGGCCTGCCCACCATTCTCGACATCCTCGCCGAACTCGAAAAACCCGGCCGCGACCCGCGCGGCGAATTTCAAACCGCCACTTTCACCGAAGGCGTAAACGAAATCAAAGATTTGCAGCTTGGCATGATTCTCGAAGGCGTGGTGAGCAACGTGGCCAACTTCGGCGCCTTTGTCGACATCGGCGTACACCAAGACGGCTTGGTACACATCTCTGCGCTGGCCAACAAATTCGTGCAAGACCCGCGCGAAGTGGTGAAAGCGGGCGACGTGGTGAAAGTAAAAGTGATGGAAGTCGACGCCGCGCGCAAACGCATCGCGCTGACCATGCGGCTGGACGACGAACCCGGCAGCGCCGTTAAACGCGACAGGCCGTCTGAAAACAACACCCGCAAAGACAACCGCCCCCAACGCGGCGCACAGCGCGAGCAAGCACAGGGCAATTCGGCGATGGCGGATGCGTTTGCGAAGTTGAAGCGGTGATGGCACAACAATGGCCGTCTGAAAGTGTAGATATGATAAAGTCTATGCTTTCATGCCTTTATAATCGAAAAATATAAATATGACAGAAAAAAGAGTGCCTAAAGTCTGGAAAAGCTTTGATGAGCAATTGGCTTTACTGCAAGACAGAGGGCTGCATATTCATGATGAAAAGCTGGCGTTAGGCTATTTGAAGAGCATTGGTTATTATCGCTTGAGCGGCTATTTATATGCATTCCGTCAAATAGATCCGCAACGGGAAAAAAGCCGAAGAGATGAATTTATTGCTGGCAGCCGATTTGAAGATGTCAAACAACTGTACGTTTTCGATAAAAAATTGCGACAGTTGGCATTGGATGCCTTAGAAAGAATTGAAATTGCCTTGCGCGTTAATATTGCGTATTTATTGGGTCAATACAGCCCTATCGCTTATAAAAACGCTCAATATTTTAATCAAAGCTTTCAACATGATGAATGGCTGAGAAGGTATGAACAGCAGGTAAACAGGGAAAGTAAAAGTGCGCTGATTCAGCATCATTTCAAAAATTACACCGACCTGCCGATTTGGGCTGGCTGTGAGGTGTGGGATTTCGGTACGATGTCTAAGCTTTTTCAGGGGATGTTAAGCAAAGACAAAGACCGTATTGCCAAATTGTATCATTTGCAACACGGACAACATCTGCAAACGCATTTGCACGCTTTCAACTTTATCCGCAACATCTCGGCACATCACAGCCGTTTATGGAACAAACCGATTGTATTCAAGGCTAACATGAAAGGTTTGAAGGATGCAGAGTGGAAAAACTTATCGGTAGATGATTCTTATCTGTATTTTTGCCTGATGAAGCGGATGCTGGATATTATCTGTCCAAACTCTACATGGGGAGAACGGTTTTTAGCCACATTGGACGAGTTTCCCGAAGTGGAAAATGGTGCCGTCAGCTTGCAGCAAATGGGGGTGGTTCACAACCCGCGAGTATGGGAATTATGGCAAAAAGGTGTGTAAAACACGCAAAAGAAAGCCCCCGGCTCTGTTGTTCCAACCCAATAGGTTGGCAGTGCCGGGGGAGTTATTGAGACGAAGTATATTAGCATCAGTAATAACTGTCAAGACGACAAGGTGGATAGAAAACTTCATTAAGGAATGTTTTTAAATTTATATTTATAATAAAATCAATAAATTATTTATTTTAACTGCTGATGGCTAAGCTTCTGCCTATTTTCAGGTAGCCGTCTGAATTCGGCGATGGTGGATGCGTTTGCGAAGTTGAAATGGTGATGGAACGACAATGCCGTTTGAAAGGTTTCAGACGGCATCAATCACTTCATAATTGCTCGTGTTAAAAAAATCGGTTTTAAAACATAAAATTATAACTTATCCGCTCGTGTATGACGTTTAAGCAAACAGGCCGTCTGAAAAGAAAGCTGAATATGATCGACACCCTAATCCTCTACACCACTTCAGAGGGTCAAGCTTCTGAATTAGGCAGCTGGCTTTGGCTCACACAAGCAGAAATCGATGAGACCGTAACTTGTAAGGAATACTTACAAGTTCAAACCAAAGGCGGATGCGAGGTGTAGAGGAGGTTACAGCATTATTCCCCGCTCATGATTATCGCACCAGCTACCGCGTGCACCCTTTCCGTGGTGTATCGTTTATCAAATAATACCCCGCTCTCAACTTTCCTGAATCCACTCCAATTGAAGCGAAGGCTTTCCTGCCAATTGGCATATCACCACACACACCGTATGCGCCAATACTTTGCGTATCACCCGGTGGCTCAAATGCCAAAGATCTTTTACTTTTACCGCATTGATTTTAAAACGCTCGGTAAGTTGGCTAATCACCGTTTCTACTTTTCTGCGCTTTTTGCAAAGCCACTGAACCCACTCTTTCGAACGTACATCCGCCATATTCTTTCTTAACGGCGTCTGTAAATCAATGTCTCTACTTGCCAACTCTTCTTTCAAATCCGGGCGAATATAGCCTTTATCGCCAATCAACAATCCTTTGATATTGTCAGTTATCTCGGCAACCATATCCCGTTCATCCACATTGGCCGCAGCAAATGTTAAATTGGTAATCAAGCCGGTTGCGTTGATTACGATATGCCCTTTAAAGCCATAATAACGTTCGGCTTTTGACGCACAATAACCAAATGCCGCATCAGCTTTGAAACGCCGATGCCGATGGGCGCGGGCATACCGACAAACAGGTATGGGAAATCCGTCTATCGAATACTGCCGGTCTGTGTTGTATTGGACCACCAGACTTTGGGTAATCTTATGGTGAACCTGCCAAAGGTTGGCGCAATGCTTACAGAAGTTAGCGTATGAGCCCAATTTTGGAAACCAGTCTGATAAGTTGTTTTTAAAGAAGTACCAAATCTTTTTATCATCATTCAAACCCATAAACTCACCCACGATCTGGATGGTGATGATTTCCACATCGCTTAATGCCGGTTCAAAGCCTTTCTTACGCAGCTTTGTTGTCACCACTTGACGATAAAATTTATCGACGAGCAAATAGGTGGTGATGATAAAATCGTCTTGGGACATTGTTCTTCCTTAACCTGTGGATTCTTGGTCGAATACTTAGGTTTTAGAGCAATGTCCTTTCTTTTGCAACTACGTTCGGCTCTTAGTTGAGAGCAGGGTAAATAATTGAACCTATAACCGAAAATAACATGCCCGACTTCCCCATCGAAACCCATCCTTTGGCTCCGTTCGCCCCGCCCAACGCCAAACTGCTGATGCTGGGCAGCTTTCCGCCGCCGCGTGCGCGGTGGAAGATGGATTTTTATTATCCGAATTTTCAAAACGATATGTGGCGGATTTTCGGGCTGGTGTTTTTTGCAGATAAAGATTATTTCGTTGCGGCGGGCGGCAAGGCGTTTAAGGAAGGGTTGATTCGGGATTTTTTGCATGAAAAAGGCATTGCCATCAGCGATACGGCATATCAAGTGGTGCGTTTGCAGGGCAATGCGTCGGACAAGTTTTTGCAGATTGTAACGCCGCTGGATTTAGCGGCGCTGCTCGCGCCAATGCCGCACTGCGAGGTGGTGATGACCACGGGCGAGCTGGCCACGGATACTTTGTTATCCTTGATGCCGCCGCAAACGGCCAAGCCCGCCATCGGCGCGTATAGCGAAGCAGAATTTGCCGCGCGGCGTTTGCGGCTTTACCGGCTGCCGTCGTCGTCGCGGGCTTATCCCTTGCCGTTGGCGGAAAAGGCGGCGGCTTATGCGCGGTTTTTTAGGGAAATCGGTTTATTGGTTTAATACCAATTCTAAAAAATAACCTTAAATTAAAATACGCAAAATATGGCATAGGATGCGCCTTGGCGCATCGGTTTTCGCAATTTTGAGACTTGATGCGCCAAGGCGCATCCTATGCGTCAATTGAGATGGATGAGTTTTAAAATGGTTTATTTTTAGAATTGGTTTAAATGGGATGATTTAAGGCTGCCTGAAAGCGTATTTTTATGCTTTCAGGCAGCCTTTTTGCTGCGTGTGCGGTGCTTTAATGCGCTTCTTCGGCCAAGAAGCCGCCGCTTTGGTGCGCCCACAGTTTGGCGTAAACGCCTTTTTGCGCCAGCAGCTCGGCGTGGGTGCCTTGTTCGACGATGTGGCCTTGGTCCATCACAATCAATCTGTCCATGGCGGCGATGGTGGAGAGGCGGTGGGCGATGGCCACCACGGTTTTGCCCTGCATCAGCTCGGTGAGGTTTTCTTGGATGGCGGCTTCCACTTCGGAATCCAGTGCGCTGGTGGCTTCGTCGAGCAGCAGGATGGGGGCGTCTTTGAGCATCACGCGGGCGATGGCGATGCGTTGGCGCTGGCCGCCGGAAAGCTTGATGCCGCGCTCGCCCACGTGGGCGTCGTAGCCGCTGCGGCCTTTGGCGTCGTGCAGGGTGGGGATGAATTCGTGGGCGGCGGCGCGGCGGGCGGCGGTGTGCATGTCATCATCGGTGGCGCCGGGGCGACCGTAGATGATGTTGTCGCGCACGGAGCGGTGCAGCAGCGAGGTGTCTTGGGTAACCAGGCCGATTTGCGCGCGCAGGCTTTCTTGGGTGATGTGGCGGATGTTTTGGCCGTCGATCAGGATTTCGCCGTGTTGCACGTCGTAAAAGCGCAGCAGCAGGTTGGTGAGGGTGGATTTACCGGCGCCGCTGCGCCCCACCAAGCCCACTTTTTCACCCGGTTTGATGTGCAGGTTGAAGTTGTGCAGCAGCGGTTTGTCGGCATCGTAGGCAAAGTCGACATGCTCAAAGCGGATGTCGCCGTGGCGCACATCCAGCGGGGTGGCGTTGGGGCTGTCGAGCACGGTGTGCGGTTTGGACAAGGTGTTCATGCCGTCTTGCACGGTGCCGATGTTTTCAAACAGGCGCGCGCTTTCCCACATAATCCAGTGCGACAGGCCGTTGATGCGCAAGGCCATGGCGGTGGCGGTGGCAATCGCGCCCACGCCCACTTGCTGATGGCTCCACAGCCAGATGCCCAAGGCGGCGGTGCTGATAATCAGCAGCATATTGATGGTGTAGTTGAGCGCGTCTAGCGAGGTGGCCAAGCGCATTTGTGCGTGCACGGTGGCCAGAAATTCTTTCATTGAGTTTTTGGCATACGCCGCTTCGCGCGCGCCGTGGGAAAACAGCTTTACGGTGGTGATGTTGGCGTAGGCGTCGGTGATGCGACCGGTCATCAGGCTGCGGGCGTCGGCTTGGCGCTGGGCGGTTTGCGCCAGGCGCGGAATCATCAGCCGCATCATGCCCACAAACAACACAATCCACAGCACAAACGGCAGCAGCAGCCAGCCGTCGAGGCTCACCAAAATAATGCCGGAGGTGATGAAATACACCAGCACATACACCAGCATATCGGCCACGGTCATTACGGTGTCGCGCACCGCCAGCGCGGTTTGCATTACCTTGGCCGACACGCGCCCGGCAAATTCGTCTTGGTAAAAGCCCATGCTCTGGCCGAGCATCAGGCGGTGGAAATTCCAGCGCAGGCGCATGGGAAACACGCCTTGCAGGGTTTGCAGGCGCACGGCGGAGCCGACAAAATTCCACACCACGCCCACGGCCAGCGCCGCCAACATGGCCAGTAATAGGCCGCTTTTTTCGCTCCATAATTCTGCCGGGGTGTATTGGCTCATCCAGTCCACCAGCTTGCCCATAAACTGGAACATCAGCGCTTCTAAAATGCCGGAGCCGATGGTAAGGATGGTGAGCACCAGCAGCCAGCCGCGGGTGCCGTGCAGGCACGACCAGATAAACGGCAGCAGGCCTTTGCGCGGCGCGGTGGGTGCGGAGTCGGGGTAGGGGTCGATGCGGTTTTCAAACCACGAAAATAGGCGTTGCAACATGGTGTTTCCGAACAAAATAAGATGGAGGTTTGGCGGGTATATGGGGCTGGGGTGGAGTTAAAGCAAGCGGGTTTGGTGTGTGGTGTTTTGGGGCTTTCAGGTAGCCTTGGCAGAGCTTGATTGCGGTTTGCTGTTATATCGGCGTAGGTCGGATTCTTGAATCCGACGCGGGTTCAAAGAACAAGATACTTATGTTTTGGCCTATCCGGCCAAACGTCGGATTCGAGAATCCGACCTTGTATCTCTCAAGCGGTGAGTAAAACGCGTATTATTCCCGCCCCGTATGGCAGCAAACTGTATCCGACCCAAGTGCCCGACACTGAAATGTAGATAACACTGCCATACACCTCATCCTACAATCTGAATGGTATCCAAGTGCGCGGCAGCGCCCGCAAGACACTGCATAAATAAGGATAGATTATGATGAACTTCCAAGTATTGGGCATCGACATCAGCAAAAACAAATTAGATTGTGCTCTTATCCGCGACATTGGCAGCAGTAAAATCAAAACCAAAGCATTGCCAAACCACCTCCAAGGCTTTAACCAACTGACAGAATGGCTGTATAAAAACATCGGTGAAGACTTAAGCCTACTCAAAATTTTCATGGAAGCCACCGGCGTTTACCACGAAGCATTGGCAGAGTACCTGCATAACAAAGGCATCGCCGTTTATCTGCTTAATCCTGCCGACAGTGCCCATTATGCCAAATACGACAGCTTGCACAAAACCGATAAGGCTGATAGCCAGTCACTGGCCAGAGCCGGTATTGACCGCCTCATGCACCACAAAGTACGCCAATGGCAGCCTGCTGCACCCCACATCAAGCGGCTCAACGCACTACTAGCCCGTCTAGATGCGCTGCAAAGCGATCCGCAGCGTGAAGACAACCGCATGGAGAAAGCCGGATTCAGCGCTGTTCCCGAAGCGGTCAGCCAGTCCATCAGCACCATGCAGACCAATTTGAAGCAGCAGATCGGCACCATCACACAGGAAATCGAACAACATATTGACCGGCATCCTGATTTGAAAAAGACCGTGCTTTACTGCGCAGCATACCCGGTGTAGGTGAAGTGGTTTCATTGCGCATGGTTGCGCTCTATCATAGCAAACATTTTACCTCCGCCTCGCAAATGGCTGCCTATTTGGGATTGGTGCCGAAAAAACGGGAATCAGGCAAACACAAAGGCAAAGCCATGCTTTCCAAGCGGGGCAGTTCGGTCATACGAGCTAAGTTGTATATGGCTGCGGTGGTTGCAAAAACGTGGAATCCGGATATTAACGCGCATTACCGCAGACTGAAAGCCAGAAACAAAACGGAAATGCAGACCATCGGCGCAGCGATGCGCCGCTTGGTACAGATTTGCTTTGGTGTGTTGAAGCACCAATGCGAATATCAGGCCAAAATAACCATTGCGGCTTGATGCGAGAGATGGTATCTACGGCTGTTGGGTTAATTTAAGGTATGAGCAAATTTAGGCCAACAAATCCGCCCAGCTGGCGGTGTCTTGCCAGCAAACGCGGCGGCGGTCGTGGTATTGGCGGTTGTAGGGGGCATCGTACAGCCATTGCGTCCACAAGGGCGTAAGGCTGCCTGAAATCTGCGGTTTGTCGTCAATCAGAATATCACCGCGCACCCAAGTTTTGTCTTTGGTGAGGATAATGCGGCTCACCCATTCATGGCCCAAATGCTGCTCCACCCACATAAATTTTTCTGCCACGCAGTTTTGGTAGTTGCTGATGGGCGCGGTGCAGATGTGCACATCGAGCCCGTGCGCCAGCAAGGTGTGTAGCGCTTCCACGGCGCCGGCTATCGGTGGCAGGGTGGCGAAAAAGCCGGGGCGGGTGTAGATATCGTGCAATTGCGGGTGGTATTGCGGCGCCATATCGTCGCGCAGATAAAAGTGCTGCCGTGGGCCGATTGGCGCTTCGCTGTGGTATTGCGCGCGCCAAGCCAAGCGCACGCCTTGGTCGAAATCGGCCAATACGCCGTCTTGGTCAATCAGCAATAGGGGTTTGGATGGCATAAGGTGTCTTTGTTTTGTAATTGGCGGATACGTCTCGGCTTATCTAAGAGCCTGTTCACACTCTTTTATTGTGCTGCTTTCAGCACATAAACAGGCGCATGCTGCGTTAAAAATGCGCGCCAAAGCTGGCTTTGGCTGTGCTTTTTGCCTTGCCTGCACCCGTTTTTGCACTAAAATCCGCTACAAAAAAGATTGTGAACAGGCTCTAAGGCTGCCTGAAATTATTTCACCATGCTTTTCAAGGCCAAGCGTACGCCTTCGCTTACATCCACGCCTTCAGGCAGCCCTTTGGCGGCGGCGCGGGCTTCGCGGTCGGTATAGCCCAGTGCCAGCAAGGTGCCGATGATGTCTTCGCTGTGGTCGGCAGCGTGGTTGGCGGGGGCGGCAAACAGGTTGTCGGCGCCGGCACCGCTCAGTTTGCCGCGCAATTCCAATACCATGCGCTCGGCGGTTTTCTTGCCGATGCCGGGTGCGGCGCTGAGGCGTTTGATGTCTTCGGCGGCAATCGCTTGCGCCAGCTCGTCGCTGCTCATGGCGGATAAAATGCCCAGTGCGGTTTTGGCGCCGATGCCGGATACTTTAATCAGCTGGCGGAAGGTTTCGCGCTCGGCGCTGCTGCCAAAGCCATACAGTAGATGGGCGTCTTCGCGCACAATCAGCTGGGTGTAGAGGCGCACGGTTTCGTTGAGGGCGGGCAGGGCGTAGAAGGTTTGCATCGACACGTCTACTTCATAGCCCACGCCGTGCACGTCTACCACAATGTGCGGCGGCTGTTTTTCGATTAGCAAACCGTGTAAGCGGCTGATCATGGTTGTCCTTGTGTTTCAGGCAGCGTAAAAAAAGCCCGCGTATGATAACACGGGCTTTTGTGGCAGTGCGGGTGTGCAGTGCTTATACCAATTCTAAAAAATAAGATAACAAGGCGGCGAGCCGCAGACAGTACAAGTAGTACGACAAGGCGAGCCAACGCAGTTAGGTTATTTTTTAGAGTTGGTATTACAGCGCGGTGAGTACCGCTTCTTTCATACTGTTGGCACGGTCTTGCTGCTGGAACGGGCCCATGCGCACCACGTAGCCGTCTTTTTGTTTCACCATAATGGCTTTTTGCTCGCCGCTGCCTTGTTGCAGATGGCGGCTGGTTTGGGTTAAGTAGGTTTGCGCGTCTTTCAGGTTGTTGAAGCGCTGCAAGTCTACATAGATATTGCCACGAGCAGCTTGTGCCTGCTGGGTTTGGCCGGGCACGATTTGCTCAATGCGTACGCGGGCGGTGCCGGCGTTGATAAAACCCAGTTTTTGGGCGGCGGCGCGGGAAACGTCAATCGCACGGTTGCCGTGGAAGGGGCCGCGGTCGTTGATGCGCACCACCACTTCTTTGCCGTTGGCCAGATTGGTGACTTTGGCGTAGCTGGGAATTGGCAGCGTGGGATGGGCGGCGGTCATCATGTTCATGTCGTAGCGTTCGCCCGACGAGGTTTTGCGGCCGTGAAATTTAGGGCCATACCAAGAGGCGCGGCCTTCTTGGCTGAAATCGGCCACTTTACGCAGTGGGTAGTAGCGGGTGCCGGCAACCTTATAGCTGAGGTTGGCCGAGCGGTGCAGTTGCTCTGCTTTAACGGCGGCATTGGGGGTGAGGGTGGCATTGATGTTACCGTGATACACCGGCGCGGTTAATCTGGCGGTTTCGGCCACGGCCGGGCTCATCAGGCCGGTAAACAAACCGATGGCGGCGGTAACGCCGACAAAAAATACATTCTTGGCTTTGGTCAAACTTGACTCCAGTTCTTGCGTTAATCATGTGTGTGCCGTGGGCGGGCTTTGGCTTTTAAAAAGTTTTATACGCCATTCACAAAATCGTGCTGACGCCATGCTTCAAACAACATCACCGCCACGGTATTGGCCAGATTCATGCTTCTGCTGCCGGGCGCCATGGGCAGGCGCAGTTTTTGCGCTGCAGGCAGGCTATTCAGCAGCTCGGCGGGCAGGCCGCGGGTTTCCGGGCCGAATAAGAAAACATCGCCCGCCACAAACGCGGTTTGATCCGGCCGGGTGTGCCCTTTGGTGCTGAGCGCAAAAATACGGCGTCCGGCCAGGGCAGCCAGGCAATCGGCCCAGTTTTCGTGCACCGTAAGCCGGGCAAACTCGTGGTAATCCAAGCCTGCCCGTTTCATTTTGGCCGAATCAAGGGGGAAGCCCAGTGGTTTGACCAGGTGCAAATCGGCGCCGGTATTGGCGCACAGGCGGATAATATTGCCTGTGTTGGGCGGTATTTCCGGCTGGTATAAAACAACAGTAAACATAAAATCAGTCACTTAAGGGGTGGCACTATGCCAAAAAAGGCTTGGGCGCGTCAAACGGTTTTCATTGCGGATGCGCCAGCGCCCACGCGTAAACCGCCGCCGCGCCAGCACGCTTAAGGCTTTGCGCCAATTCATAAATTGTTGCGCCGGTGGTCACAACGTCGTCGATTAACAGCAGGTTACAGTTCTTAACATCGGCGGCCACGCGAAACACGCCGCGCACATTTTGGCGGCGTTTGTCGCGGCTCAGCGTGGATTGCGGCGGGCGATGTTGCCGCAAAACCGCGCCTTTGTCCAACAATGGCCAGCCATAAGCCGTGGCGATGCACCGGGCGAGCAGCTGGCTTTGGTTGAAACCGCGCTCGGCCAAGCGCGGTGCGCTCAGCGGCATGGCCAATACCGCATCAATCGGGGTTTCAGGCAGCCACGGCGGCGGGTGGTGCAGCATGATGGTGCTTAAGGCGGGCAGCAGGCTGCTTTGGCGCTGGTGTTTAAAAGCATGCAGCATTTGCTTGAGCGGTGCGCTGTAGTCGCAGCCGGTAAACAGCCGTGCCAATGGCGGCGGTTTTTGCTGGCAGTGGCCGCAAATATGTGCATGGCGGCTAAAGCGGGTGCAGGTGGGGCAGCGGTGTGCCGCATCGGTGTAGAGCAGGCGCAAATCGTGCCGGCAGCCCGGGCACAGGCCGTCGTGCCCGGATGCGGTTTCGTGGCATAATACGCAGCGCGGCGCGCCCCACACGGCGTGCCCCAGTTTTGCTAACCAGGAAGGCGGTGTTTGCATGTCCGATCCTTTTGCTCCGGTGTATTTGCTGCACGGCTGGGCGGCCAACCACCATGTGTTCGACCCTTTGCACCACACCATGCCGGCGGCCATCCGCGCGGCGTGGCATACGCCGGATTTGCCCGGCCACGGCGCGGCGGCGTTTCACGGCCACTTTGATTTGGCGGCCACTGCTGATGCACTGGCCGCTGAAATTCACGCGCCCGCGCATGTGGTGGGCTGGTCTTTGGGCGGCTTGGTGGCGCTTTATTTGGCGGCGCGCCATCCCGAAAAAGTGCAAACCTTGTGTTTGTGCGCCAGCTTCGCCAAATTCCAAGCCGCTGCCGATTATCCCGAAGGCTTAAGCCAACCGGCGCTGGCGAAAATGCTGGCCTTGTTTGGCCAAGATTACCATAAATACCTGCGCCAATTTATCGAGCTGCAACTGCTGTATGTGCCGCAACGGCGCGAACGGCTGGCCGAAGTAATGCCGCAGCTCACCCAATACGGCGCACCGGTGGCGCTGGCGGCGGCGCTGGACGCCTTGTCTGAAGCCGACGCCCGCCCGTTGCTGGCACAGATTCACTGCCCGGTGCTGCTGGTGTATGGCGATAAAGACAGCATCACCCCGCCGCGCATGGGCGCATACCTACACCGCCATTTGCACCACAGCCGTTTGGAAATCATCCATCAAGCCGCTCACGCACCGTTTTTAAGCCATCCGGCCGAATTTAGCGCGCTGCTCACCCAATTCTGGCATACCCATCCATGACACTAAGCAACAACGACTGGTTTTTGCACCAACATTTGGCCACCACGCTCGACGAACGTTTGCCGGCCATCAAAGCGGTGCCGCAACAGATTATTCTGGCCGGTGCCGACGGCAACCACAGCCACACCTTACTACACGCCCGCTATCCGCAAGCGCAGTTTGCCGAATACGACGGCCGTGCCGAATACCTTCAGGCAGCCTTGGCACAGCGCAAACAGCAGCAAAACCTGTGGCAAAAACTCAGCGGTAAATTGCCGCCGCAGCACGCCAGCCACAGGCTGCCTGAAAACGAAGCCGCCGATATGCTGTGGGCCAATTTAAGCCTGGTGGCGCAGCCCGACCCGGTGGCGGTATTTGAAAATTGGGCAGCAGCGCTCAAGCCCGACGGCCTGCTGTTTTTTACCCATTTCGGCCCCGACAGCCTTAAAGAAGTGTTGGCCTATTGGCGTGCCCACGGCATTGAGGTGGCCGCGCCATTGCTGCCGGACATGCACGATATCGGCGATATGCTGTTTCACCACGGCTTTTACGACCCGGTGATGGACATGGAAAAACGTACCCTGCAATACGCCAGCGCCGCCGGTTTTGTGGCCGATATGCGCGTGTGCGGCCTGTGGGCGAGCTTGCAACTGGCCGATGAAGCCGCCGCCGAAGCCGCCCTGCAACAAGGCTGGGCCAGCGGCGAATTGCGCGACATCACCTTAGAGCTGGTGTACGGCCATGCGCTCAAAAAACTAAAGCTGCCTGAAAACGCGGCCTTGGTGCAGTTTTATCCGCAGCGGCGGGTTTAAGTTAACAATTCAGGCATCCGACCGCCAATGCTTTCAGGTAGCCTAAAAACATTAAAAAACCGCTCATAATTTAAGGAATCCCTATGTTTCAAACCAACACCATTACCCGCCGCGCCGCACTGCTGTTGGCCGCCGCCGGCTTATTATTGTCCGGTTGCGGCAGCTTAGGCTTGGGCAAAAGCAGCCCGCCCGCAGCACCCGCCAAACCCAAGGCCGTGGTGGCACTGGCCTTGGGCGGCGGCGCATCCAAAGGCTTTGCCCATATCGGCGTATTAAAAGTATTGCAGGAAAACCGCATTCCGGTGGACATCGTTACCGGCACCAGCGCCGGGGCGGTGGTGGGCAGCCTCTACGCTTCGGGCATGAGCCCGGACCGGCTGGAGCTGGAAGCGGAAATCCTGCAAAAAACCGATGTGGTGGATTTAACGCTCTCCACCAGCGGCTTTATCAAAGGCGACAAGCTGCAAGACTTTATCAACCAGAAAGTGCGCAACCGCCAAATCCAACAGTTCCCGAAAAAATTTGCCGCCGTGGCCACCGAATTCGGCACCGGGCGCATGGCCGCGTTTAACTACGGCAATGCAGGGCAGGCCGTGCGCGCTTCGGTGAGCATTCCCAATGTATTCCAGCCCACCGTGATTAACGGCAAGCGTTATGTTGATGGTGGCTTGGTGGCGCCGGTGCCGGTAACGGCAGCGCGCAATATGGGCGCCAATGTGGTGATTGCAGTCGATATTTCCGCCCGTCCGGCCAAGCTGGGCAGCGGTGGCTTTTTGGCCTATTTGGATCAAAGCCTCAACATCATGAGCGCGGCGGCATTAAACAGCGAATTGAGCAAGGCCGATGTGGTCATCAAACCGCAAGTGCAGCGCTTGGGCGCCGTGGGCGGCTTTGACGAAAAAGCACAAGCCATCCAGCTGGGCGAACAAGCCGCCCGCGCCGCCCTGCCGCAAATCCGTGCAGCGCTGGCGAAATACCGTTGAAATACGCAACTTATTACCAATTCTAAAAAATAATACCAATTTTACAAAACAACCTACTAACTGCGTTGGCCCGCCGTGCTGTACTGTAGTGGATTAAATTTGAATTAAAGCAAGGCGACGAGCCGCAGACAGTACAGATAGTACGGCGAGGCAACGCAGTATTGGTTCAAATTTAATTCACTATACTTGTACTGCCTGTGGCTCAGCTCAAAGTAAACGATTTACTAAAGTGCTGAAGCACCCAGCAAATCAGTTCCGCCTTGTTATCTGTGTTTTAAAATTTATATAAAATACAATCAAGTAACCAGATAGTTCTGGAGACCAAGTGAAATGAATATACACCGTTGGTTTATTTTGCCGCGCAGTCAGCTGCGCTGGTGGATTGCACCTTTGGCTGCGTTGATGTTCATCCTGATACTGGGCGGATTGACCACGCTGGGCTTAAAATCAACATGGGGCGAAATAGCGAAGTTGCTGCTGTTTGTTGTGTTGGCCACCGGCTTGCCGTGGCTATTGCTGCGCCCGCGCAGTTTGGCGCATTTGGGGCTGGCAATTTTGCCGGGTACTGTTTGGCGTACGGTAGCAATTACCGTATTCGGCGTGCTGCTGTTGAAGGCATGGTCGGCTTATTTTGTCAGCAGCGGCGATGACGCCGCACAGAGCCTTGAGCAAGTTTTGCGCTCTTTTGGTTTTGGCCAAAATAGTGGACATGATGTGGCGCTGGTATTGCTTATTGTGGTGTTCGCACCACTTGGTGAAGAAGCCCTGTTTCGTGTGCTGCTGTTTCGCAGCCTGTACGACGGCTTAAGGCGCTACGCATGGGCGCAGTCACCTTGGGCGGCGGCTTTATGTTTATTGGTGGCTTTGCTGTTGTCGGCGTTTTTATTTGCCGACTCGCACGGTGGCGGGGGGCAAGATGCGCAGTTTGGCGCCTTATTTGTGATGGGCCTGATTTTTGCCTTGCTGTATTTGTGGGCAGGCAATTTATGGGCTCCGGTGATGGCGCACAGCATCCACAATGCTTGGGCACTGGCCGCCGAAACAGGCCTGCTATTGCAGCTTAAACTATCACCGGCAGCATTGGTGCTGGTGTATGTGGGGCCGCTGCTGGCCTTATTGCTGCTGTGGTTGTGGCGGCGCAGCTTGGGGAGGTGTCTCTAAACCTGCATGGCAACCCAAAGCATCCGCTTTCGCCCGTTGCGCGATTAACCTATAATACGCATCTATTTTCAATAAGCTATAACACAACGAGACATCATGGAAGCCGAACAAATCAACCTGCTCAACAACACCCTCGACGACCTCGCCCACCGCAGCACCGACATTCGGGGGTATCTTTGACTACGACGGCAAAAAAGACCGTTTAGAAGAAGTGGTGGGGCTGTCTGAAGACCCCGAATTGTGGAACGACCCCAAGCGCGCGCAAGAAATCGGCAAAGAGCGCAAAGTGCTCGAAGGCATTGTGCTCACGCTGGACGCCATCGGCAGCGGCATAGCCGACAACCGCATGTTGTTGGAAATGGCGGTAGAAGAGGGCGATGCCGAAGGCTTTGCCGCCATCGCAGCCGATGTGGCCGCGCTGGAAGCGCAAATGGCCGAGCTGGAATTCAAGCGCATGTTCAACCAGCCTGCCGATGTGAACAACTGCTTTATCGACATCACCGCCGGCGCGGGCGGCACCGAAGCCGAAGACTGGGCGGGCATGTTGCTGCGCATGTACAGCCGCTACGGCGAGCGCAAAGGCTTTAAAGTGGAGATTTTGGAAGAAGACGAAGGCGAAATTGCCGGTGTAAACCGCGCCACCATCCGCCTTGAAGGCGAATACGCCTACGGCCTCTTGCGCACCGAAACCGGCGTGCATCGCCTGGTGCGCTATTCACCGTTTGATTCCAACAACAAGCGCCACACCTCGTTTTCATCCGTGTTTGTGTATCCCGAAGTAGACGACAGCATCGAAATCGAAATCAACCCCGCCGATTTGCGCACCGACACCTACCGCGCCTCCGGTGCGGGCGGTCAGCACATCAACAAAACCGATTCCGCCGTGCGCATCACCCACGAGCCCACCGGCATCGTGGTGCAGTGCCAAAACGACCGCTCGCAACACGCCAACCGCGCCGCCGCCATGGAAATGCTCAAGGCAAAGCTGTTTGAATTGGAAATGCGCAAACGCAACGAAGCCAAGCAAGACTTGGAAGACTCCAAATCAGACGTGGGCTGGGGACACCAAATCCGCTCCTATGTGCTTGACTCTTCGCGCATCAAAGACTTGCGCACCGGCTTTGAAATGGGCAACACCAAAGCCGTGCTCGACGGCGATTTAGACGGCTTTATCGAAGCCAGCTTAAAGCAGGGTGTTTAATCCCAAGGCTGCCTGAAAGCGGTGTTTAACCGTTTCAGGCAGCCTTTTCGTTAATTCGATAACAATAATATTGATGCTGCGATTGGATACTATACGGGGCAGATAACGTAACCACCGATACCGTAAACGTGGGGCGGTTTGTGCTTTAAATACCGTTTTTGTTAAAGATGGCGGTTTACAAAAATAAGAGAGGTAAGCATCACCATGTTCGATCCAATTGCAGAGCGCCGAAATATGGAAGAATTTACTTATTCGTTTTGCGTAAGCCAAGAATTCGATTCCAATCGCCCAATGGGAAATGTTGGTAATTTTGATTTTATACGTGTACTTGAAGCTTCTTTAGTTGTTTAGTCCCTGAATTTTATGGAGTATCATTACCCCAATTAAAAGAGACCGACTTATGGCAAGCATATTGCATGGTAACGCCAAGACTACGCCTAGAATCAGAAAAGAAATACAAGAGTCTGAAGAGAGCATCGCAGCGTTAGCTAAAAATACAATATTAATTTCAAAACCGTTCTCTACTGGAAACACGCAGATTCGGTCGAAGATAAAAAGTCCGGCCCCAAAACCCGCCCCAGCGTGTTGACCGAATCGGAGCAGCAGGCAATCTGTACCGTCCGGCGACATCTGCGGCTGTCATTGGACGAGCTGTATATCATCTTCAAGCCCAATATTCCAAAGCTGAGCCGCTCCAATCTGCACCGGTGCTTGCAACATCACGGATTGTCGCGCTTACCCAAGAATGAATCCGATGGCCAAAAAGGTAAAAAACATTCAAACAATATCCGGTTGGCTTTGTCCATATCGACATCACCGAGGTGCGTTGTGAAACCGGCAAGCTGTACCTGTTTGTCGCCATCGACCGCAAAACCAAATATGTTTATGCAGAACTTCATCCGCGTATGACGCAGAAAACCGCCGTTTCTTTTCTGCGCAACCTACAACAAGATTGTGTGTTTAAAATCACCCATATCCTAACGGACAACGGTGCGCAGTTTACCTACAACTTGCTGAGCCAAGCACAACGGCCTGATAAGGAGCATCCGTTTGACGAGCTTTGCCGGCATTTGGGCATTGAGCACCGTACCACGAAATTCCGTCATCCATGGACGAACGGGCAGGTGGAGATTACCAACAAGATGCTGAAAGAGGTAACGGTCAAACGCTTCCACTATGAGCATCCTGACGAACTTAAACGGCACTTGATGGTATTTTTGCTGTATTACAACCATCAACGCCCCTTACGGTCGTTGAAGTACAAAACGCCTTGGCAGGCTTTGGAAGATTGCTATAATCTAGAGCCTGAATTGTTTCGTGAAAATCCATTCCAGAAGATTATGGGTCTTAACACCCCATGGCGGAGCTCAACTTATGCACCGGCATGTTGGCCCTATTATGCGGTTTGGCCAGCATGGGCAGTAAAGCAGAGCCATTAAACTGCCAAATCGAAACAAACGGTATGGCTAAAATCCGGCTGGGCAGTAACTTACACGATGTGCAACAGCGCTACCCGCAAGCCCAAATAACACGCAGCAGCGATGGCGATGGTGCCGCACTGGTCAGCATTGTGTTAACGCCCGCAATCGGGCTGATTGCTTACACCGGCGAAGACGACCCCGCTGTGGCGCTAGACATGCACCGCCCGATTAGCTATCTGGAAACCGACTCACCGGCCTGCCGCACCGCCGCCGGTGTGCACCCGCAAATGGCATTGGCCACGGCCGAGCAATATTATGGCCCGGTGCGCCAAATCACCCTGAGCGAAATCGAAGCGCGCCAGTTTGTCGAATTTGCCCATCAACCTGATGGGCTGCAGTTCCAAATTGATGATTCCGGTATTTTTAAAGGCAATGAGCGCACCAGCCGCCGCCATCAGCCCGATGCGCGCATCAGCCATATTAGTGTGGGCTTGTAAATGCCTTGCACGCGCCCCTGCCGATATTACTTAAATTGATGTGTATTGATTGATGGGACACAGACTGCCTGAAACGGCGTTAACGATTTTTCAGGCAGCCTGATTCTGTCAACATAAGGATAAAAACATGAGCACCATGCAAGCCATGCTAATCGACCGCTACGGCAAACAGCCGCTGCGCCAAGCCGAAGTGCCGGTGCCCGACATCGGCGCGCAAGAAGTGTTGGTGGAAATCCATGCCGCCAGTGTGAATCCGATTGATTTTAAAATCCGCGACGGCAAGGTTAAATTACTGCTGCAGTTTGAGATGCCGCTGATTTTGGGCAACGATTTTGCCGGCGTGGTGCGTGCGGTGGGCAGCGAGGTGCGCCGGTTTAAAGTGGGCGACGCGGTTTACGGGCGGCCGCGCAAAAGCCATATCGGCACCTTTGCCGAGTGGATGGCCGTGCACGAAGACGATATTGCCCCCAAGCCGACTAATCTGTCTTTTGAACAAGCCGCGTCCCTGCCGCTGGTGGGGCTTACCGCGTATCAGGCGTTCCACGATTTAATGCATTTGCAGGCGGGGCAAAAAGTGCTGATTCATGCCGGTGCCGGTGGCGTGGGCACTTTTGCCATTCAATTGGCCAAAAGCATGGGCGTGTTTGTGGCCACCACCGCCAGCGAAGCCGGTGCCGCGCTGGTGCAATCGCTGGGTGCCGACCAAGTCATCAATTATCGGCATGAAAACTTTGCCCAGAAATTGCACGATTATGATGCCGTGCTCGACACCCTCGGTGGCGAAACCCTGCTGCAATCGTTTGCAGTTTTGAAGCCGGGCGGCATGGTGGTGTCGGTGTCGGGCATTCCCGATGCCCGCTTTGCCCGCGAAAACCAACTGGGCAGCCTGAAAACCTTGCTGTTGCGCTTGGCCTCGGCCAAAATCACCCGCCAAGCCCGCCGCCATCAAGCCGAATACCGCTTTTTGTTTATGCAGCCCAGCGGCACGCAATTGCGCCAAATCAGCGCGCTGGTGGAGGCCGGTAAAATCGTGCCGGTCATCGACCGCACCTTTGCCCTTGCCGATGCCCAGCAAGCGCTGGACTATATGGAAAGCGGCCGCGCCAAAGGCAAAGTGGTGATTAAAGTTCGCTAGCATTCGGCCCGCACCCGCTTAAACCGTGCCGAATGGCCGCGAACGCGGTAAAATAGCGCCGAAATAAAGCCATAAATTATCAATAGGCTGCCTGAAAGCGGTATTAAATCATTTCAGGCAGCCTTTGCCCTGTCTACCAAAACCTTGCCGAGAGCACCATGATTAATCCTTTGTTTGCCTTGTCTCCCCTTGATGGCCGTTACGCCAAATCCGCCGAAGCCCTGCGTCCGATTTTTTCCGAATACGGCCTGATGCGTGCGCGGGTGCAGGTGGAGCTGGGCTGGCTCAAATCGCTGGCCGCCGAGCCGAAAATCACCGAAGTGCCGCCGTTTAGCGACTTCACCTTGGCTGAAATCGACCGCGTATTGGCCGAATTTTCGCTGGACGATGCCGAGGCGGTAAAAGCCATCGAAGCCACTACCAATCACGACGTTAAAGCGATTGAGTATTGGCTGAAAGAGCGTTTTTCCGGCGTGCCGCAAGTGCTGGATGCCAGTGAATTCATCCATTTTGCCTGCACCAGCGAAGACATCAACAACCTCTCGCACGCCTTGATGCTCAAGCAAGCGCTCACGCAAGTGGTGCAGCCGCAATTGGCGGCGATTACGTCTAAACTGCGTGAATTGGCGCACAGCCACGCCGCCGTGCCGATGATGAGCCGCACCCACGGCCAGCCGGCCACGCCCACCACTTTGGGCAAAGAAATCGCCAATGTACTGGCACGGCTGGCGCGCCAAACCGTCCAGCTCGACAAGCAGGAATTTTTGGGCAAAATCAACGGCGCGGTGGGTAACTACAATGCGCATATGGTGGCCTACCCGGATGTGGATTGGGAAGCCCATTGCCGCTATTTTGTGGAGCTGGATTTGGGGCTCACCTTCAACCCCTACACCATACAGATTGAGCCGCACGACTATATGGCCGAGTTTTTCCAAACCATCGGCCGCATCAACACCATTCTGATCGACTTTAACCGCGATGTGTGGGGCTATATTTCGCTGGGCTATTTCAAGCAAAAAGTGAAAGCGGGCGAAGTGGGCAGCTCCACCATGCCGCATAAAGTGAACCCCATCGATTTTGAAAACTCCGAAGGCAATTTAGGCATGGCCAACGCCGTGTTGGGCTTTTTGGCCGAAAAACTACCGGTTTCCCGCTGGCAGCGCGATCTCACCGACAGCACCGTGCTGCGCAATATGGGCGTGGGCTTGGGCTATGCGGTATTGGGCTGGACGGCACATCTGCGCGGCCTAAACAAGCTGGAAACCAATCCGGTGGCTTTGGCGGCCGATTTAGACGCCACTTGGGAATTGCTGGCCGAGCCGATTCAAACCGTGATGCGCCGCTATGCCGTGGCCAATCCCTACGAGCAGCTTAAAGCGCTTACCCGTGGCAAAGACGGCATCACCCCGGCGGCGTTAAAGCTGTTTATCGAGCAACTGGCCATTCCGGAAGAGGCCAAAGCCGCCTTGCTGGCACTCAGCCCGGCGCTGTATGTGGGCAAAGCCGAAGCCTTGGCACGGCGGGTGTAAGCGCTCGCCACCATGGCTCCACCCGGCGGCAGACAAGCCACTCAGGTAAAACCGGCTTGCTTTTATATCCTAGAGGAAATCAATATGGAACAGGTGGGCAGATTTTCAAACAAACGATTTAACGGATTGATATGGTTTGGTTTATTGGGTCTGGCCTTGCCTTTGCAGGCGCAGCCGGCATTATCGCCTTCGCCTACTTTGGCGCAAAACCTGGTCAAGCTGGCTCAAAACGATGAGTTTATGGATATGGGCCATGTGGCTGCGGCGCTGCAATTGCCGCAGTTGCCGGATAAGGCGGTTTGGTATGGCCCTATATACCAGAGCTCAGGAGCTCGTTTTTCGGCGGTGTATGATCCGCCGCCGGGAGATGAGCACATCACCAAAGTGGTATTTAGCTGGAACCCCGGCTACCGCAGCGGCGGTAGGGACGCCCCGCCGCAAATGTTCGCTTCTTTAAGGATTATCTTTGACGAGCAACATTGCCCCGCCGTGGCGCCGGTGGCACACGCCAGCAAACAAAAGCCGATGCCGGTGGTCATGCCGGTCAGCATGCATGATCCGGAGCAGAACACCTATACATTCTACAGTTTCGGTTTCCGTCGCCATGATGGCCAAACCAATACCAACTTGTATGTCGATCCCGGTCGCTGCGAGATTACCTTGAGCAGGGTGCGTGATTTCTGAACCTTGTGGCAGTGCGCTTCGTACCGGAATACTGTCTGCGACTCAGCTCAAAGAGAACGATTTACTGGGGTGCTGAAGCACCAATTAAACCAGTTCGGCCTTTTTAGAATGGGTGTCAGCAAGCAGGCACCGTAGCGCACCCGGCGGTAGGCAAGCCACTCAGGTAAAACCGGCTTGCTTTTATATCCTAGAGAAAATCAATATGGAACAGGCGGGCAGATTTTCAAACAAACGATTTCACAGTTTGATATGGTTGGGTTTATTGGGTCTGGCCTTGCCTTTGCAGGCGCAGCCGGCATTATCGCCTTCGCCTACTTTGGCGCAAAACCTGGTCAAGCTGGCTC
This sequence comes from Paralysiella testudinis, assembly GCF_016894345.1. GTDB lineage: Bacteria > Pseudomonadota > Gammaproteobacteria > Burkholderiales > Neisseriaceae > Paralysiella > Paralysiella testudinis. The sequence continues at coordinate 425,360 of NZ_CP069798.1, read as the reverse complement.
AAAACGATGAGTTTATGGATATGGGCCATGTGGCCGCGGCGCTGCAATTGCCGCAGTTGCCGGATAAGGCGGTTTGGAGTGGCCCTATATACCAGAATGCCGATACCGATTTTTCGGCGGTGTATGATCCGCCGCCGGGAGATGAGCACATCACCAAAGTGGTATTTAGCTGGAACCCCGGCTACCGCAGCGGCGGCAGGGACGCCCCGCCGCAAATGTTCGCTTCTTTAAGGATTATCTTTGACGAGCAACATTGCCCCGCCGTGGCGCCGGTGGCGGATGCCAGCAAACAAACGCCCGCGGCGGTATCCTTGCCACCAAGCCCGCATGTTCAGAATGGGCGCTCATACACATTCTACAATTTTAATTTCCGTAGCCATGATGGCCAAACCAAGACAGATTTGTCTGTTAGTCCGACTGGCTGCGAGATTGCCTTGAGCAAGGTGCGTGATTTCTAAATCCTGTGGCTGCGCCGCTATCCTTTCCCTGCCAATCGGTGTAAAATCGCACCGTTTTCCACTGTTAGCCTGCCCGCCAGCGTGCAGGCTTTGTGTTATGGAACCCCCCAGTTCATTATTAATGTTTCTTTTGTTTTTGAACCCGTCTATCCGCTGACTGGCCAACGCCTGCCGTTGCCCGCAGCAACGGAGTGCGCATGAGCCAAAGCCCACTATCTCCTGTCCGTGATTTGGAACGCTTGAATCCGGATATCGATCGCATCCACGAGCTGGCCGAATCACTGCTGCCCGTTTACGCTCAAATCGAGCTGGGCGAAGCCTTACCTGATCCCGAACAAAACCAGGCACTGGTGGCCTTGATTGCCATCTTGCACGAGCTGCACCCGGCGGATATGGCCGTGGTGCTCGAATCGCTGCCGCTGCAAGAGCGCGTGCTGGTGTGGAAACTGGGGGCGCCCGAAGAAGATGGCGAAGTGTTGTTGGAAGTGTCGGAGCCGGTGCGCGAAACCCTGATTGAAGCCATGGACAAGGCCGAGCTCTTGGCCGCGGTAGACGATTTGGATGCCGACGAGCTGGCCGAGCTGGCGCCCGATTTGCCCAACCAAGTAGTGTACGAAGCGCTGAGCACGCGCGACGAAGAAGAGCGCGCCCAAGTGGCCGCGGCGATGTCGTTTGCCGACGACCAAGTGGGCGCGATTATGGACTTCGAGCTGGTGAGCATCCGCGCCGATGTGAGCTGCGAAGTGGTGCTGCGCTACTTGCGCCGTTTTGAAAGCCTGCCCGACCACACCGACAAAATCTTTGTGGTGGACGACGACGACATTTTGCAAGGCGTGCTGCCGATTCGCAAACTGCTGGTGGTCGACCCCGACACCCAAGTGGCCGACATCATGGTAGACGATGTGGTGGTCTTCCGCCCCGAAGACGATGTAGAAGAGGCGGCGCAAGCGTTTGAGCGCTACGACTTGGTGACCGCGCCGGTGGTGGATGCCAACAAAAAGCTGATTGGCCGCCTCACTGTAGACGAAATGGTGGACGTAATCCGCGAAGAATCCGAAGCCGATATGTTGAATATGGCCGGTTTGCAGGAAGAAGAAGACCTGTTTGCGCCGGTGATGGATTCGGTGAAAAACCGCTGGATGTGGCTGGCAATCAATCTGTGCACCGCCTTTGTGGCCAGCCGCGTGATTGGCGCATTTGAAGGCAGCATCGAAAAAATCGTGGCATTGGCGGCGCTGATGCCGATTGTGGCCGGCATCGGCGGCAATTCCGGCAACCAAACCATCACCATGATTGTGCGTGCCATGGCCATGGGGCAGATGACCGGCAACCAAGCCATGCACCTATTGCGCAAAGAAGAAGGCGTGGCGCTGGTGAACGGCCTGATTTGGGGCTCAGTGATGGGCGTGGTGGCGTGGCTCTTGTATGGCAGCCTTGGCATCGGCTTGGTGATGGTGGCAGCGATGACGCTCAATCTATTGCTGGCCGCTACCGTGGGCGTGTTGATTCCGGTGGCAATGGACAAAATGGGCCGCGACCCCGCCTTGGGCAGCAGCGTGCTGATTACCGCCGTTACCGACTCAGGCGGCTTTTTGATTTTCCTGGGGCTGGCCACGATATTTTTGCTGTAATGCTGGTTATAAAAGGCTGAGACTTTTGCAAAACCTCCGAAATCCTCTACATTTCCCTTTAAAGAAACGCAGAGGATTTCCCCCATGAGCAGCTTCTTTCAACAAACCGCCCAAGAGTGCATCGCCAAACACATCGATCGTTTCCCACGGCTCAAACTCGACCAAGTCCTCGACTGGCAACCCATCCAACAACACCTAGCCGCACAAAAAGCTCGCTACGTTCGCGATAACGCCGGCCGTCCCGCCTGCTGGATGTACTGGAGCAGCTGATTGGCAATGCCGTGGCCACCATTTCGAATGACTCCAGCGTGGAAATCAAAGAAGCCGCAGGCAAACAGGGCAGTGCCGATGTGTATGACCGCTTTATCCGCTACTGCCGCAGCGAAATCGCCATTGCCCTACTCGGGCAAGACCAAACCACCGAAAAAGACACCAACCACGCCAGCGCTAAGGCCGGGCTGGAAGTTACCGACGACATCCGTGACAACGACAGCCGCATTGTTGAAGGCTGCCTGAACCAATTGATTAACTGGATTTGCGCCCTTAATTTTGGTGAAAACGTGGCACGCCCCGCATTTGTACTCTACAGCGAAGAAGTGGACGACAAAACCTTGGCCGAGCGCGACCAGATTTTAAGCCAATGCGGCGTGCAGCTATCCAAAAGCTACTGGCAGCGGGCGTATAACTGGGATGACGGCGACATCGTGCAAGTGGATACCGCGGCAAAAGCGACGACGTCGTCACATTTCCAGCGTTGCCGAACCAATTACGACACCCGATGCGGGCATCGTAGTGGATAACATCGTGGCCGATACCCGACCCGTCCGATTTGTTTCATCCTGTGCAACACTGTTTCAATTTCCCCATCCCACCAAATCCGGCCACATCCTCCTTTATCCCATTTATCGCACTCACCCCTGTTTATTTATCTTAAAGGGTTTCAAGCTAACCGGCTAAAGCTGGTGGTCTTAACCTTAAATACACCCCGCTCTCAATTTTCCTGAATCCATTCCAATTGAAGCGGAGGTTTTCCTGCTTTCCTTAACCTGTGGTTTCTTGGTCGAATACTTGGGTTTTAGGGCGTGTCCTCAATTTAATTTGGGTTGAAAACTTACCTTAAAATTTACCAAAATGGTGGTGTCCTGAAAAGTATGCTGCTGAAAAAAGCAAGATCCAACAAGGTAAAAGTCATGGTGCAGGGAAATAAGAAACTATAGATAAACAGGGATTTTTCTGTTTCGCTTATGTAAATAATAGTCTTATTTTTTGCCTAAAATATAGGCAGCATACTTTTCAGGACACCTCCTACCAAAATTAGGGTCTGTTCACAATTACTTGTCATACCCTTGAATAAAAAAGAAACGCAGGCATAAAAGGAAGTTCTCACCCTCCCCCAATACACCTGCGATGCCCCGTACACTACTCAAAGATGAACATTGGACGAAGCTGTTACCTATTCTGCGTGATTTGGGTATTTATAGCAAACCCAATTTGCGCAGAATTCTTGAAGGCATACTTTACAGAATAAGAACCGGCATACCGTGGCGGGATTTGCCCGAGTATTTCGGCAAATATCATACTGTTTATACCGCTTATAACCGTTGGTCAGAAAAAGGCATTCTTACTGCAATCTTGAAACAGCTCAGCCAAGAGAGTGACTTGGAGTGGGTAGCCATAGACGGCAGTTATATCCGTGCTCACCAACACTGCGCCGCAGCCTCAGCGCTCAGTGCGCAACAGGATCACGCAATCGGTATGAGCCGAGGCGGCAGAACCAGCAAGATTCATCTGGCTGTAGATGCTGCAGGCAATCCGGTTGAGGTTATCGTTACTGCGGGCAATATCCATGATGTCACCGTTGCACCGGAGCTGCTTGACAACATCAACCTTGCCGAAACTGAGTTGGTTAATGCGGACAAAGGTTACGATTCAGACCGGCTCAGGGAGCAAATAGAGCAAAGCGGTGCGAAAGCCAATATTCCCTATAAAAGCAATAGGGAAGAGAAAAATAAAGACATGGACTGGTATTTATATAAAATCAGGCATTTGGTAGAGAATGCCTTTTGCCGTTTGAAACATTTCCGAGCGATTGCCAGCCGTTACGATAAGCTGAAACGTAACTTCCACAGTACGGTTTTATTGGGGTGCATTGTGATGTGGTTACCTTTATGACAAGTAATTGTGAACAGACCCTAGTTGCTTTATTAAGAAATAAATTGCAGCTGTGCGTAAATTTTTGGCCTTTTAAGAGCAAAAAAGGCTAATTTTAGGGGGCTTTACAAATTGAGGACACGCCCTAGAGCAATGTCCTTTCTTTTGCAACTACGTTCGGCTTTTAGTTGAGAGCGGGGTTAAATATGGAAATAAATAGATGTGTTATTTCAGTTGTTTTGGTTATAATTAACATCCCTATACCTTTTATTGAATGATGGAATCCCATCTTGCGCATCTTCACATCTTTTTTGGTGCAATCACGTTTGTATGGCGGCTTGCTGTGGGCAACGCTGCCGTTTTTTGTATCAGCACAATCGTTGGAGTCGGTTTTATCGCGGGCGCTAGTGAATGATCCGCAGCTACTGGAGGCCAGAGCCAATCAACAAGGGGCCCTGAATGCGATGAAAGCCACACAAGCCGGGCACTATCCGGTTTTTTCACTGGTCGGCAATCAGGTGTTGGCGCGGCAATACAGCGATGGTAGCAATGATCAAAGCAAACGATTCAATCCCGGTGTGAAAGGGGCATTGAATCTTTATGCTTGGGGCGGCATCAATGCTGCGGTTGATCGGGATCGTGCCAAAGAGCGTTATTTTGACCATAAATACGATGAAACGCGCGAGGAGTTGGGCAATACCATCGGCCAGCTTTATTTGGCAGCGCTGCGGGCAAAAGAATCACTACACGTGATGCAGCAAAATTTGGAACGGCACGATAAAATTATTCATGACTTGAATATCATCGTGAAATACGATGCTGGGCGCCGTTCCGAGCTAACTCAGGCCAAATCACGCCGTTTGCAGGTAGAGTCGAATATGGCGCAAACGCAGCGTAGTTTGGATTTGGCACTCAGCCGTTTGGCCAGATACACTGATGCGCCGGTTTTGGTGGCTGATTTGCAGCCGCCTTTTGCTAATTTAACGCCCAATGAATTAATCACGCGTTACCAAAACCCTCAATTAACTGCCGTACCCGGCTATTTAGCCCAAGCAGCCGAATTGGAAAGCACCCGTGCTAATTTAAAAGTCAGCAAAGCCTCTAGGCTGCCTGCATTAAATTTAGAAGGGCAAATTACACGGGATAAAAAAGAAGCCTATTTGAATTTTTCGTGGAATTTTTTTGACCAAGCTGCACGCTATTCGGTGGCACAAAATGCGCAAACCCTAATTGCTGCCGAATCACGCCTCACGCAGATGTTGCGTGAAATCACCGAACAATCACGTACTGCCGAAACCGATATGCGCCAAAGTAGTCGCCGTGCCGCATTAACCTTGTCTCAGATTGCGGCTCAGGCAGAGGTGGTTAAAAGCTATGAATTACAATTTAAAATTGCCCGCCGCAGTTTGATTGATGTATTAGATTCTTACAATGAATTGGCCAGTGTAGAATTAGCACATGTGGTAGCAGAAAACGATTTCCGTGATGCCGCGCTAACTTACTTGCGTGCACAAGCGCAAATAGCCTCTTGGGCAGGTGTTGGAAATGTCGCTTATTCGCATGCTGACACCTTAAGTGAACCTAAGTCAGTAGAAAACCACAAACCGCCTTCTTCAAAGCAAAGCTTAGGAACCACACCGATAGCACAATCGGCATCGGATGCTGATAACATGGCTGCTGAGACGCGGCAAAATCAAAATAGTGCTTATTTCACTGCCGAATCTAGCGGCAGTACTGATAATAATATTAATAAATTCTATCAAAACCTTAATAAACCATGAAATCTATTATCGAACATTTGGCTTTGGCCACGCAGCTACATGGTGCGCCTGTAGCAGAGGCTGCACTCAGCGCTGAGGTGGTGCGTACGCCCGGTCAGGGGATCAATTATCACGCCTTGGCAGAAGTATTGCGCAGCCACGGTTTTGAAAACAGCCTATCACAGCGCAGCTTAGCGGATATTCCGTCGCTGGCATTGCCGGTGGTGCTGATTTTGCAACAACAGGAAGCGGCAGTATTGGTGCAGATTGATGGCGTGGGCAACGAGCGTATTTATACTTTACGTCAAGCCGATGGCTTGCCGCAGCAGCTCACACATGCGCAATTGCAGGCACGTTATTTGGGCTATTGCTGGTTTATCAAGCCCAAAGTAGCCACTGATTTGCGTTCGGATCTGCCAGAATATCATTTGCCTAAAGCTTGGTTTTGGAAAGTGATTTGGCGCTTTAAGCCTTATTATTATCAAGTGGTGTTGGCCACGTTTATCATCAACTTTTTGGCGTTGGTCAGCTCCTTGTATGTAATGAATGTGTATGACCGCGTTATCCCAAACCGCGCTTATGAAACTTTGTGGGTATTGAGTATCGGCGTGATATTGGCCATTACGTTTGAGTTTGTGGCGAAGCTAATCCGTGGTCATCTCACCGATATTGCCGGTAAAAAAGCCGATTTAATCATCAGCTCAGCACTGTTTCGCCGGGTGATGGCATTGCGTTTGGCCGAGCGCCCGGCCTCTGCCGGTTCTTATGCCAATAATTTGCGCGATTTTGAATCGGTACGTGATTTCATGACCAGTGCCAGCTTATTGGCTTTGGTGGATTTGCCGTTTTTATTGCTGTTTGTCGGCGTGATGTTTTTAATTGCGGGCAAGCTGGCGCTGGTGCCCTTGGTTATTATTCCAGTGGTGATTATTGTTGGCTTTTTAGTACAAAAACCGCTGGCCAAATACATTAATGAATCCATGCGTGAAGGGGCGCAGCGGCAAGGCTTGGCAGTAGAAGCAATTGAAGGCATTGAAACCTTAAAAACCAACAATGCCACCAATTGGGCGCAGCAAAGGTGGGATTTTTATACGGCGAAAACCTCGGCCTCCTCCATTAAAGTTAAAGACATCAGCAATTTCACCGTTAATTTTGCAGTGGCGATGCAGCAATTGAATACGGTATTTTTGGTGTTATACGGCACTTATCTGATTCACAGCGATAATCCGGCAGAAAAAATCACTATGGGTGCACTGATTGCAGCTGTGATTTTGTCCGGTCGTGCCTTGGCACCTTTAGGCCAAATTGCCGGTTTGGCCACCCGCTTTCAGCAAGCACGGGTGGCCTTGCAAGGCGTTAACGCCATTATTGAGCGACCGATAGAGCGCTTGCCTGATCGTCAATACATCAGCTTAGACTACATGCAAGGCAGTATCGTATTTAACCGGGCTGTGTTTGGTTATCAGAAAGACGCGCCGCCAGCCCTGAAAGAATTTAACCTGCGTATTCAGCCGGGTGAAAAAGTGGGTATCTTGGGGCGCATCGGCAGCGGCAAAACCACCATGCTTAAGCTGGCGGCAGGTTTGTATGAAGCGCAGCAGGGCAATGTCTGCATTGATGATGTGGATACCCGTCAGCTTGATCCTAGCTATCTGCGCAACCAAGTTGTTTTGTTAAGCCAATCACCACGGCTGTTTTTGGGTACGCTACGTGAAAATATGGACTTAGGCCGCAGCGATGGTTTTTCTTCTGATCAAGATTTGCTTCAGGCGCTGCAGCGCTTTGGCTTGGCCGGTATTATCCGCTCACACCCGCGCGGCTTAGATATGCCATTGGGAGAAGACGGTTTGGGCTTGTCTGGCGGGCAGAAACAAATCGTGGCACTGGCGCGGCTAACTTTGAAACAACCGCGCGTAGTGCTGTTAGATGAACCAACCACCGGTTTGGATCAAGGCACCGAAAACATGGCCTTGCATGCACTGGCTGAATGGAGCCGTGAGAAAACCTTAGTGGTGGTGACCCATCGGCCGCAAGTATTACAAATTGTTAGTCGCATTGTAGTGGTTGACGGTGGCCAAGTGGTCATGGACGGCCCCCGTGATGCTGTATTGAAAAAGCTGATGGAAAACGAAGCGGCGGCTCAGCAACAAGCACAAGCAGCAGCGCAGCAACCAAACCAGGCATAATTAAAAACCCTTCTATACAAGGCTGCCTGAATAGATTTTCAGGCAGCCCCACAGCTGAATACTTATATATATAGAGTGATAATGTAAACATGAGCAGCAAATCCACGCCTCCGCCAGAAAATTTCAAGCAAAGCGACTTGAAACTCATTAACGATCTGAACGCTGCGCTGCAGAAAGAAAAGCACAGCGGCATGTTTTGGATGATTATTTTCTTCTTTGTATTCCTTGTGGTTTTTGTTATCTGGGCTTACAACAGCAATATTGAAGAAGTCACACGCGGCCAAGGCAGCATTATTCCCAGCAGCCGCGAGCAAATTGTACAGAGTCTAGATCCGGGCGTAATTATTGAAATGAGAGTGAAAGAGGGCGAGGTGGTTGAAAAGTCACAGGTATTATTGCGCTTGGATGATACTAGAAGCTCAGCCATTTTTCGCGAAAGCGAGGCCAAAGTGGCCAACTTGGAAGCCATGGCCGCACGGCTGCAAGCCGAGTCATACGGCACCGCGTTGGCCTTCCCGCCCAACACTCCACCAGAGCTGGAACAGCGTGAGCGTGCCGCCTATGTTGCCCGCAAACGTGCCGTTACCGACGCCGTAGCCGGTTTGCGGGAAGGCAAAACCAGCTTGGATAAAGAAATTGCGATTACCAAGCCAATGGTTGCCCAAGGCGTGATGTCTGAAGTAGAGCTATTGCGTATGCAGCGCCAGTCTGCCGATATGTCGCTGCAAATTGCCGAACGGCAGAACCGCTATGCCGCAGACGCCAACAACGAATTGGTGCGTACCGAATCCGAATTGGCACAAGCCCGTGAAAACATGGCCATGCGAGCAGACCCGGTTGAGCGCAGCACCATCTATGCCCCCATGCGCGGCGTGGTGAAAAACATCCGCATCAATACCGTGGGTGGCGTAGTATCTGCGGGTCAAGATATTTTGGAGCTGGTGCCGCTGGATGACAAACTCTTGGTTGAAGCCTATATCCGCCCGCAAGACGTCGCCTTTGTTCGCCCCGGGCTGCCTGCAGTGGTAAAAGTAAGCGCTTACGACTATGCCATTTATGGTGGCCTAGAAGGCAAAGTAACCTTAATCAGCCCCGATACCCTGCACGACCAGCGCCGCCCCAGTGACCTGAAATTAGATCCCAATGAGGCTTATTACCGTATTTTGGTGCAAACCGACACCAATAGCTTGAAAGATAAAAACGGCAAAGCCATGCCGATTATTCCTGGCATGATTGCCACGGTAGACATTAAAACCGGTGAAAAAACCGTGTTCCAGTATCTGATTAAACCTATTACCCGTTTGAAGCAGGCATTACGGGAGCGGTAATTGAAATATATTAAATATATTATATGAATTGCTAAAATATATTAACATCGATGAAAAATTCATATAGAATATAATGTACTGTATATGCTTTTTACAATGTTTTGCAAATACTGCTTTGGTAATTGGCAAGTAAAGCATTAAGCAATGTGCCGGTTTCTTTTCAGTGCGTTGGCAAAGTATTTTTGCTTTTGGTGGATGTGTTTGAAAGTTTCTTATTCTTATAATGTAAACCATGAATCCATCAAAATGTATTTGAATTTAAGCTGGTTGTGGCAAGCCACCCACCATCTGCTGTAATAGCTGGTTTTGGTCAAGGTGCTTTGGCGCTTAAGCTGCCGGGTTTTAATGTCACTGAATCTGAGAGTTTGGTGACGATACTTGCATAAATAATAATGCTATTGCATTTTAATATGGTTGAATTTGTAGGGTATTCATACATTGACTAACAGTTTTTATAAAATAGGGGCATTTATGTTCAGAAAAATCAATTTATTAGTGACAGCTTTGGTTCTGATAACCAGTGGTTGTGCCATCTCACAAAACCAACCGGCAGAGCAGTGGCAGAATTTTTCCAGCACATCTGCTCAAGTGCAACCGGTGGCGGAAAATAAAGCAGGAGCGGTATTTATACGCCCGGCAAATGGTTTGGCAGGGGAGGCTGTGAACGTGTTTGTGGATGGCCAGTATTTGGCGTCACTGCTGCCGGGCGGCTACCGTCAATTGTTGCTATGCCCCAAAGACAGCCGGCTGAGCGCGGCATTTACCAATGTCAATACCCATTACAAAGAAAAACAACAAGGAAAACTATTCAGACTGACTGAAGGTGATGTGAGTTATTTTGAAATCACACAAGATGCCCAAGGTCAGCCAAGCTTGGTTCAAATTGACCAAATAAATGCACAGGCACTGCTGCAAAATGCCAAAGAGCAACAAAGCGGGCTTTCCCGGGTTGGTGAAAACACGGAATGTACCACTGTTGCGGTGCAAACTTATACTTTAAATGATGAGGTATTTTTTGCATTTGATCAACACCAAGCTGCTGGCATGGTTGATAAAGACCACCAGAAAATCAATATCATCGCCAGTCATATTCGGCAAAACGTAAATAAAATCCAAATGATTGTTATTGAAGGCTACACTGACCCGGTAGGCAACGATAGCTACAACCACAAACTGTCACAAGCTCGCGCCAATGCCGTCAAACAGCAATTTTTAAAATTGGGTATTTCTGCCGATTTGCTTCAGGCTCGGGGCAAGGGCAGCACCAACTTGGTGATAAATAACTGTGCCAACCAACATCCTCATAATAAAGCCATGCGCAATATGTGCAATCAGCCTAATCGACGCGTTATGGTGATTGTTCATGGCAAACATCAATAAATCACAGATTAACCTATTCCATTACTATTAAATATATTTGAAATCAAAGCTGATACTGCTTTGTTCTAATAAAATTTCATCTGAAAATTATTCTTATCTTAAAGGTATTCATTATGGCTATTCAAAATATTACTGTAAAAATCAACAATGCCGAACAAACAGTCCAAACCTACAAAGTAGCTGGTGGTAACGGTGGTGTTGGCAGCCAAGGCAAGCCGTTGGTTATCCAAGCTCAAGCCAATGTTCGCTACGAGTTGGTAAACGATGCCACACACTTTGGCCCGGAAAATATTGCGGTTAAACGCTCTGGCCAAGATTTATTGATTGCATTTGAAGGTGGTAGCGTTGATGCACCGGATTTGATTATCGAAGATTACTATAAAGATAATGGTGCATTAGGCTATAACGAAGGCAGTAATAATCTCGTGGTAGGCCAACATCAAAGCGGAGCCTATTATGCCTATATCCCGGAAAGCGGCAATGCGGCCGATGCTATCAGCGTATTGGCTAATCATGCATTAGCAGGCCAAGTATTGGGGGGTGTTGAATTGACCAGTCCGTGGTGGCTGGCTGCTGCGGCAGGCGGTATTTCTCCTTGGGCTGCAGCATTGGCCGGCTTGGCTGTAGCCGGCATTGCTGCGGCAGGCGGTGGTGGATCTGATGGCTCATCACAAAAACCTGCACAAGATACCACCGCCCCGGACGCCCCGACAGCCGACATCAGCAAAGACGGCACTACCGTAAGCGGTAAAGCTGAGCCGGGTGCCACCGTTACGGTTAAAGATGCCAATGGTAAAACCATCGGCACCGGTACTGCTGACGACAAAGGTGACTACAGCATCACCATTCCGGTGCAGCCGGAAGGCAGCAAGCTGCCGGTTAGCGCCACAGATAAAGCAGGTAACGAATCGGGTGCGACCAATGTAACCGCCCCGGACGTAACCGTCCCGACAGTCCCGACAGCCGACATCAGCAAAGACGGCACTACCGTAAGCGGTAAAGCTGAGCCGGGTGCCACCGTTACGGTTAAAGATGCCAATGGTAAAACCATCGGCACCGGTACTGCTGACGACAAAGGTGACTACAGCATCACCATTCCGGTGCAGCCGGAAGGCAGCAAGCTGCCGGTTAGCGCCACAGATAAAGCAGGTAACGAATCGGGTGCGACCAATGTAACCGCCCCGGACGTAACCGTCCCGACAGTCCCGACAGCCGACATCAGCAAAGACGGCACTACCGTAAGCGGTAAAGCTGAGCCGGGTGCCACCGTTACGGTTAAAGATGCCAATGGTAAAACCATCGGCACCGGTACTGCTGACGACAAAGGTGACTACAGCATCACCATTCCGGTGCAGCCGGAAGGCAGCAAGCTGCCGGTTAGCGCCACAGATAAAGCAGGTAACGAATCGGGTGCGACCAATGTAACCGCCCCGGACGTAACCGTCCCGACAGTCCCGACAGCCGACATCAGCAAAGACGGCACTACCGTAAGCGGTAAAGCTGAGCCGGGTGCCACCGTTACGGTTAAAGATGCCAATGGTAAAACCATCGGCACCGGTACTGCTGACGACAAAGGTGACTACAGCATCACCATTCCGGTGCAGCCGGAAGGCAGCAAGCTGCCGGTTAGCGCCACAGATAAAGCAGGTAACGAATCGGGTGCGACCAATGTAACCGCCCCGGACGTAACCGCGCCGAGTGCGCCGACGGTTAGTGGGGAGCCAACGGCGAAGTAACTGTGGGTTTGCCGGCGGATGCCAAACCGGGCGACAAGGTAACGGTTCAAGTAACACCGGAAAACGGCACTGCCGCAGTGCCTGTGACCCTGACCAAAAATGCCGACGGCAGCTGGACTTCGGACAACACGGACACTATTCCGAGCGTAGTCGCAGGCGGCACCACCGCGACCATTCCTGCCGACAAAGTGGCCGATGGCAGCACTGTTAAGGCAACGGCGCAAGACGCTGCGGGCAACCAAAGTGCCGAAGGCAGCACAACAGCCGGATCGAACCCAAGCGTGGCCATTGATAAGGTTGCGGGCGATGACGTAGTAAACAAAGCAGAAGCTGCTGCGGGTTTCAACGTTACCGGCACAGGTAAAGAAGGCCAAACCATCGTATTGACCGATGCGTTGGGCAATAAGGTTGGTGAATCTGTGGTTAAAGCTGACGGCACTTGGAGCATTCCGGTAAGCCAAGCGAATATCACCGCAATGGGCGAAGGCGCGGACAAACTGACGGCGACGGTGAAAGGCAGTAGCGTATCAGCGGCCAAGGAAATCAGCGTAGACACCGTAGCGCCGAGTGCGCCGACGGTTAGTGGGGAGCCAACGGCGAAGTAACTGTGGGTTTGCCGGCGGATGCCAAACCGGGCGACAAGGTAACGGTTCAAGTAACACCGGAAAACGGCACTGCCGCAGTGCCTGTGACCCTGACCAAAAATGCCGACGGCAGCTGGACTTCGGACAACACGGACACTATTCCGAGCGTAGTCGCAGGCGGCACCACCGCGACCATTCCTGCCGACAAAGTGGCCGATGGCAGCACTGTTAAGGCAACGGCGGAAGACGCTGCGGGCAACCAAAGTGCCGAAGGCAGCACAACAGCCGGATCGAACCCAAGCGTGGCCATTGATAAGGTTGCGGGCGATGACGTAGTAAACAAAGCAGAAGCTGCTGCGGGTTTCAACGTTACCGGCACAGGTAAAGAAGGCCAAACCATCGTATTGACCGATGCGTCGGGCAATAAGGTTGGTGAATCTGTGGTTAAAGCTGACGGCACTTGGAGCATTCCGGTAAGCCAAGCGAATATCACCGCAATGGGCGAAGGCGCGGACAAACTGACGGCGACGGTGAAAGGCAGTAGCGTATCAGCGGCCAAGGAAATCAGCGTAGACACCGTAGCGCCGAGTGCGCCGACGGTTAGTGGGGAGCCAACGGCGAAGTAACTGTGGGTTTGCCGGCGGATGCCAAACCGGGCGACAAGGTAACGGTTCAAGTAACACCGGAAAACGGCACTGCCGCAGTGCCTGTGACCCTGACCAAAAATGCCGACGGCAGCTGGACTTCGGACAACACGGACACTATTCCGAGCGTAGTCGCAGGCGGCACCACCGCGACCATTCCTGCCGACAAAGTGGCCGATGGCAGCACTGTTAAGGCAACGGCGCAAGACGCTGCGGGCAACCAAAGTGCCGAAGGCAGCACAACAGCCGGATCGAACCCAAGCGTGGCCATTGATAAGGTTGCGGGCGATGACGTAGTAAACAAAGCAGAAGCTGCTGCGGGTTTCAACGTTACCGGCACAGGTAAAGAAGGCCAAACCATCGTATTGACCGATGCGTCGGGCAATAAGGTTGGTGAATCTGTGGTTAAAGCTGACGGCACTTGGAGCATTCCGGTAAGCCAAGCGAATATCACCGCAATGGGCGAAGGCGCGGACAAACTGACGGCGACGGTGAAAGGCAGTAGCGTATCAGCGGCCAAGGAAATCAGCGTAGACACCGTAGCGCCGAGTGCGCCGACGGTTAGTGGGGAGCCAACGGCGAAGTAACTGTGGGTTTGCCGGCGGATGCCAAACCGGGCGACAAGGTAACGGTTCAAGTAACACCGGAAAACGGCACTGCCGCAGTGCCTGTGACCCTGACCAAAAATGCCGACGGCAGCTGGACTTCGGACAACACGGACACTATTCCGAGCGTAGTCGCAGGCGGCACCACCGCGACCATTCCTGCCGACAAAGTGGCCGATGGCAGCACTGTTAAGGCAACGGCGCAAGACGCTGCGGGCAACCAAAGTGCCGAAGGCAGCACAACAGCCGGATCGAACCCAAGCGTGGCCATTGATAAGGTTGCGGGCGATGACGTAGTAAACAAAGCAGAAGCTGCTGCGGGTTTCAACGTTACCGGCACAGGTAAAGAAGGCCAAACCATCGTATTGACCGATGCGTCGGGCAATAAGGTTGGTGAATCTGTGGTTAAAGCTGACGGCACTTGGAGCATTCCGGTAAGCCAAGCGAATATCACCGCAATGGGCGAAGGCGCGGACAAACTGACGGCGACGGTGAAAGGCAGTAGCGTATCAGCGGCCAAGGAAATCAGCGTAGACACCGTAGCGCCGAGTGCGCCGACGGTTAGTGGGGAGCCAACGGCGAAGTAACTGTGGGTTTGCCGGCGGATGCCAAACCGGGCGACAAGGTAACGGTTCAAGTAACACCGGAAAACGGCACTGCCGCAGTGCCTGTGACCCTGACCAAAAATGCCGACGGCAGCTGGACTTCGGACAACACGGACACTATTCCGAGCGTAGCCGCAGGCGGCACCACCGCGACCATTCCTGCCGACAAAGTGGCCGATGGCAGCACTGTTAAGGCAACGGCGCAAGACGCTGCGGGCAACCAAAGTGCCGAAGGCAGCACAACAGCCGGATCGAACCCAAGCGTGGCCATTGATAAGGTTGCGGGCGATGACGTAGTAAACAAAGCAGAAGCTGCTGCGGGTTTCAACGTTACCGGCACAGGTAAAGAAGGCCAAACCATCGTATTGACCGATGCGTCGGGCAATAAGGTTGGTGAATCTGTGGTTAAAGCTGACGGCACTTGGAGCATTCCGGTAAGCCAAGCGAATATCACCGCAATGGGCGAAGGCGCGGACAAACTGACGGCGACGGTGAAAGGCAGTAGCGTATCAGCGGCCAAGGAAATCAGCGTAGACACCGTAGCGCCGAGTGCGCCGACGGTTAGTGGGGAGCCAACGGCGAAGTAACTGTGGGTTTGCCGGCGGATGCCAAACCGGGCGACAAGGTAACGGTTCAAGTAACACCGGAAAACGGCACTGCCGCAGTGCCTGTGACCCTGACCAAAAATGCCGACGGCAGCTGGACTTCGGACAACACGGACACTATTCCGAGCGTAGTCGCAGGCGGCACCACCGCGACCATTCCTGCCGACAAAGTGGCCGATGGCAGCACTGTTAAGGCAACGGCGCAAGACGCTGCGGGCAACCAAAGTGCCGAAGGCAGCACAACAGCCGGATCGAACCCAAGCGTGGCCATTGATAAGGTTGCGGGCGATGACGTAGTAAACAAAGCAGAAGCTGCTGCGGGTTTCAACGTTACCGGCACAGGTAAAGAAGGCCAAACCATCGTATTGACCGATGCGTCGGGCAATAAGGTTGGTGAATCTGTGGTTAAAGCTGACGGCACTTGGAGCATTCCGGTAAGCCAAGCGAATATCACCGCAATGGGCGAAGGCGCGGACAAACTGACGGCGACGGTGAAAGGCAGTAGCGTATCAGCGGCCAAGGAAATCAGCGTAGACACCGTAGCGCCGAGTGCGCCGACGGTTAGTGGGGAGCCAACGGCGAAGTAACTGTGGGTTTGCCGGCGGATGCCAAACCGGGCGACAAGGTAACGGTTCAAGTAACACCGGAAAACGGCACTGCCGCAGTGCCTGTGACCCTGACCAAAAATGCCGACGGCAGCTGGACTTCGGACAACACGGACACTATTCCGAGCGTAGTCGCAGGCGGCACCACCGCGACCATTCCTGCCGACAAAGTGGCCGATGGCAGCACTGTTAAGGCAACGGCGCAAGACGCTGCGGGCAACCAAAGTGCCGAAGGCAGCACAACAGCCTGATCGAACCCAAGCGTGGCCATTGATAAGGTTGCGGGCGATGACGTAGTAAACAAAGCAGAAGCTGCTGCGGGTTTCAACGTTACCGGCACAGGTAAAGAAGGCCAAACCATCGTATTGACCGATGCGTCGGGCAATAAGGTTGGTGAATCTGTGGTTAAAGCTGACGGCACTTGGAGCATTCCGGTAAGCCAAGCGAATATCACCGCAATGGGCGAAGGCGCGGACAAACTGACGGCGACGGTGAAAGGCAGTAGCGTATCAGCGGCCAAGGAAATCAGCGTAGACACCGTAGCGCCGAGTGCGCCGACGGTTAGTGGGGAGCCAACGGCGAAGTAACTGTGGGTTTGCCGGCGGATGCCAAACCGGGCGACAAGGTAACGGTTCAAGTAACACCGGAAAACGGCACTGCCGCAGTGCCTGTGACCCTGACCAAAAATGCCGACGGCAGCTGGACTTCGGACAACACGGACACTATTCCGAGCGTAGTCGCAGGCGGCACCACCGCGACCATTCCTGCCGACAAAGTGGCCGATGGCAGCACTGTTAAGGCAACGGCGCAAGACGCTGCGGGCAACCAAAGTGCCGAAGGCAGCACAACAGCCTGATCGAACCCAAGCGTGGCCATTGATAAGGTTGCGGGCGATGACGTAGTAAACAAAGCAGAAGCTGCTGCGGGTTTCAACGTTACCGGCACAGGTAAAGAAGGCCAAACCATCGTATTGACCGATGCGTCGGGCAATAAGGTTGGTGAATCTGTGGTTAAAGCTGACGGCACTTGGAGCATTCCGGTAAGCCAAGCGAATATCACCGCAATGGGCGAAGGCGCGGACAAACTGACGGCGACGGTGAAAGGCAGTAGCGTATCAGCGGCCAAGGAAATCAGCGTAGACACCGTAGCGCCGAGTGCGCCGACGGTTAGTGGGGAGCCAACGGCGAAGTAACTGTGGGTTTGCCGGCGGATGCCAAACCGGGCGACAAGGTAACGGTTCAAGTAACACCGGAAAACGGCACTGCCGCAGTGCCTGTGACCCTGACCAAAAATGCCGACGGCAGCTGGACTTCGGACAACACGGACACTATTCCGAGCGTAGTCGCAGGCGGCACCACCGCGACCATTCCTGCCGACAAAGTGGCCGATGGCAGCACTGTTAAGGCAACGGCGCAAGACGCTGCGGGCAACCAAAGTGCCGAAGGCAGCACAACAGCCTGGATCGAACCCAAGCGTGGCCATTGATAAGGTTGCGGGCGATGACGTAGTAAACAAAGCAGAAGCTGCTGCGGGTTTCAACGTTACCGGCACAGGTAAAGAAGGCCAAACCATCGTATTGACCGATGCGTCGGGCAATAAGGTTGGTGAATCTGTGGTTAAAGCTGACGGCACTTGGAGCATTCCGGTAAGCCAAGCGAATATCACCGCAATGGGCGAAGGCGCGGACAAACTGACGGCGACGGTGAAAGGCAGTAGCGTATCAGCGGCCAAGGAAATCAGCGTAGACACCGTAGCGCCGAGTGCGCCGACGGTTAGTGGGGAGCCAACGGCGAAGTAACTGTGGGTTTGCCGGCGGATGCCAAACCGGGCGACAAGGTAACGGTTCAAGTAACACCGGAAAACGGCACTGCCGCAGTGCCTGTGACCCTGACCAAAAATGCCGACGGCAGCTGGACTTCGGACAACACGGACACTATTCCGAGCGTAGTCGCAGGCGGCACCACCGCGACCATTCCTGCCGACAAAGTGGCCGATGGCAGCACTGTTAAGGCAACGGCGCAAGACGCTGCGGGCAACCAAAGTGCCGAAGGCAGCACAACAGCCGGATCGAACCCAAGCGTGGCCATTGATAAGGTTGCGGGCGATGACGTAGTAAACAAAGCAGAAGCTGCTGCGGGTTTCAACGTTACCGGCACAGGTAAAGAAGGCCAAACCATCGTATTGACCGATGCGTCGGGCAATAAGGTTGGTGAATCTGTGGTTAAAGCTGACGGCACTTGGAGCATTCCGGTAAGCCAAGCGAATATCACCGCAATGGGCGAAGGCGCGGACAAACTGACGGCGACGGTGAAAGGCAGTAGCGTATCAGCGGCCAAGGAAATCAGCGTAGACACCGTAGCGCCGAGTGCGCCGACGGTTAGTGGGGAGCCAACGGCGAAGTAACTGTGGGTTTGCCGGCGGATGCCAAACCGGGCGACAAGGTAACGGTTCAAGTAACACCGGAAAACGGCACTGCCGCAGTGCCTGTGACCCTGACCAAAAATGCCGACGGCAGCTGGACTTCGGACAACACGGACACTATTCCGAACGTAGCCGCAGTCGACACCACCGCGACCATTCCTGCCAACAAAGTGGCCGATGGCAGCACTGTTAAGGCAACGGCGGAAGACGCTGCGGGCAACCAAAGTGCCGAAGGCAGCACAACAGCCGGATCGAACCCAAGCGTGGCCATTGATAAGGTTGCGGGCGATGACGTAGTAAACAAAGCAGAAGCTGCTGCGGGTTTCAACGTTACCGGCACAGGTAAAGAAGGCCAAACCATCGTATTGACCGATGCGTCGGGCAATAAGGTTGGTGAATCTGTGGTTAAAGCTGACGGCACTTGGAGCATTCCGGTAAGCCAAGCGAATATCACCGCAATGGGCGAAGGCGCGGACAAACTGACGGCGACGGTGAAAGGCAGTAGCGTATCAGCGGCCAAGGAAATCAGCGTAGACACCGTAGCGCCGAGTGCGCCGACGGTTAGTGGGGAGCCAACGGCGAAGTAACTGTGGGTTTGCCGGCGGATGCCAAACCGGGCGACAAGGTAACGGTTCAAGTAACACCGGAAAACGGCACTGCCGCAGTGCCTGTGACCCTGACCAAAAATGCCGACGGCAGCTGGACTTCGGACAACACGGACACTATTCCGAGCGTAGTCGCAGGCGGCACCACCGCGACCATTCCTGCCGACAAAGTGGCCGATGGCAGCACTGTTAAGGCAACGGCGCAAGACGCTGCGGGCAACCAAAGTGCCGAAGGCAGCACAACAGCCGGATCGAACCCAAGCGTGGCCATTGATAAGGTTGCGGGCGATGACGTAGTAAACAAAGCAGAAGCTGCTGCGGGTTTCAACGTTACCGGCACAGGTAAAGAAGGCCAAACCATCGTATTGACCGATGCGTCGGGCAATAAGGTTGGTGAATCTGTGGTTAAAGCTGACGGCACTTGGAGCATTCCGGTAAGCCAAGCGAATATCACCGCAATGGGCGAAGGCGCGGACAAACTGACGGCGACGGTGAAAGGCAGTAGCGTATCAGCGGCCAAGGAAATCAGCGTAGACACCGTAGCGCCGAGTGCGCCGACGGTTAGTGGGGAGCCAACGGCGAAGTAACTGTGGGTTTGCCGGCGGATGCCAAACCGGGCGACAAGGTAACGGTTCAAGTAACACCGGAAAACGGCACTGCCGCAGTGCCTGTGACCCTGACCAAAAATGCCGACGGCAGCTGGACTTCGGACAACACGGACACTATTCCGAACGTAGCCGCAGTCGACACCACCGCGACCATTCCTGCCAACAAAGTGGCCGATGGCAGCACTGTTAAGGCAACGGCGGAAGACGCTGCGGGCAACCAAAGTGCCGAAGGCAGCACAACAGCCGGATCGAACCCAAGCGTGGCCATTGATAAGGTTGCGGGCGATGACGTAGTAAACAAAGCAGAAGCTGCTGCGGGTTTCAACGTTACCGGCACAGGTAAAGAAGGCCAAACCATCGTATTGACCGATGCGTCGGGCAATAAGGTTGGTGAATCTGTGGTTAAAGCTGACGGCACTTGGAGCATTCCGGTAAGCCAAGCGAATATCACCGCAATGGGCGAAGGCGCGGACAAACTGACGGCGACGGTGAAAGGCAGTAGCGTATCAGCGGCCAAGGAAATCAGCGTAGACACCGTAGCGCCGAGTGCGCCGACGGTTAGTGGGGAGCCAACGGCGAAGTAACTGTGGGTTTGCCGGCGGATGCCAAACCGGGCGACAAGGTAACGGTTCAAGTAACACCGGAAAACGGCACTGCCGCAGTGCCTGTGACCCTGACCAAAAATGCCGACGGCAGCTGGACTTCGGACAACACGGACACTATTCCGAGCGTAGTCGCAGGCGGCACCACCGCGACCATTCCTGCCGACAAAGTGGCCGATGGCAGCACTGTTAAGGCAACGGCGCAAGACGCTGCGGGCAACCAAAGTGCCGAAGGCAGCACAACAGCCGGATCGAACCCAAGCGTGGCCATTGATAAGGTTGCGGGCGATGACGTAGTAAACAAAGCAGAAGCTGCTGCGGGTTTCAACGTTACCGGCACAGGTAAAGAAGGCCAAACCATCGTATTGACCGATGCGTCGGGCAATAAGGTTGGTGAATCTGTGGTTAAAGCTGACGGCACTTGGAGCATTCCGGTAAGCCAAGCGAATATCACCGCAATGGGCGAAGGCGCGGACAAACTGACGGCGACGGTGAAAGGCAGTAGCGTATCAGCGGCCAAGGAAATCAGCGTAGACACCGTAGCGCCGAGTGCGCCGACGGTTAGTGGGGAGCCAACGGCGAAGTAACTGTGGGTTTGCCGGCGGATGCCAAACCGGGCGACAAGGTAACGGTTCAAGTAACACCGGAAAACGGCACTGCCGCAGTGCCTGTGACCCTGACCAAAAATGCCGACGGCAGCTGGACTTCGGACAACACGGACACTATTCCGAGCGTAGTCGCAGGCGGCACCACCGCGACCATTCCTGCCGACAAAGTGGCCGATGGCAGCACTGTTAAGGCAACGGCGCAAGACGCTGCGGGCAACCAAAGTGCCGAAGGCAGCACAACAGCCGGATCGAACCCAAGCGTGGCCATTGATAAGGTTGCGGGCGATGACGTAGTAAACAAAGCAGAAGCTGCTGCGGGTTTCAACGTTACCGGCACAGGTAAAGAAGGCCAAACCATCGTATTGACCGATGCGTCGGGCAATAAGGTTGGTGAATCTGTGGTTAAAGCTGACGGCACTTGGAGCATTCCGGTAAGCCAAGCGAATATCACCGCAATGGGCGAAGGCGCGGACAAACTGACGGCGACGGTGAAAGGCAGTAGCGTATCAGCGGCCAAGGAAATCAGCGTAGACACCGTAGCGCCGAGTGCGCCGACGGTTAGTGGGGAGCCAACGGCGAAGTAACTGTGGGTTTGCCGGCGGATGCCAAACCGGGCGACAAGGTAACGGTTCAAGTAACACCGGAAAACGGCACTGCCGCAGTGCCTGTGACCCTGACCAAAAATGCCGACGGCAGCTGGACTTCGGACAACACGGACACTATTCCGAGCGTAGTCGCAGGCGGCACCACCGCGACCATTCCTGCCGACAAAGTGGCCGATGGCAGCACTGTTAAGGCAACGGCGCAAGACGCTGCGGGCAACCAAAGTGCCGAAGGCAGCACAACAGCCGGATCGAACCCAAGCGTGGCCATTGATAAGGTTGCGGGCGATGACGTAGTAAACAAAGCAGAAGCTGCTGCGGGTTTCAACGTTACCGGCACAGGTAAAGAAGGCCAAACCATCGTATTGACCGATGCGTCGGGCAATAAGGTTGGTGAATCTGTGGTTAAAGCTGACGGCACTTGGAGCATTCCGGTAAGCCAAGCGAATATCACCGCAATGGGCGAAGGCGCGGACAAACTGACGGCGACGGTGAAAGGCAGTAGCGTATCAGCGGCCAAGGAAATCAGCGTAGACACCGTAGCGCCGAGTGCGCCGACGGTTAGTGGGGAGCCAACGGCGAAGTAACTGTGGGTTTGCCGGCGGATGCCAAACCGGGCGACAAGGTAACGGTTCAAGTAACACCGGAAAACGGCACTGCCGCAGTGCCTGTGACCCTGACCAAAAATGCCGACGGCAGCTGGACTTCGGACAACACGGACACTATTCCGAGCGTAGTCGCAGGCGGCACCACCGCGACCATTCCTGCCGACAAAGTGGCCGATGGCAGCACTGTTAAGGCAACGGCGCAAGACGCTGCGGGCAACCAAAGTGCCGAAGGCAGCACAACAGCCTGATCGAACCCAAGCGTGGCCATTGATAAGGTTGCGGGCGATGACGTAGTAAACAAAGCAGAAGCTGCTGCGGGTTTCAACGTTACCGGCACAGGTAAAGAAGGCCAAACCATCGTATTGACCGATGCGTCGGGCAATAAGGTTGGTGAATCTGTGGTTAAAGCTGACGGCACTTGGAGCATTCCGGTAAGCCAAGCGAATATCACCGCAATGGGCGAAGGCGCGGACAAACTGACGGCGACGGTGAAAGGCAGTAGCGTATCAGCGGCCAAGGAAATCAGCGTAGACACCGTAGCGCCGAGTGCGCCGACGGTTAGTGGGGAGCCAACGGCGAAGTAACTGTGGGTTTGCCGGCGGATGCCAAACCGGGCGACAAGGTAACGGTTCAAGTAACACCGGAAAACGGCACTGCCGCAGTGCCTGTGACCCTGACCAAAAATGCCGACGGCAGCTGGACTTCGGACAACACGGACACTATTCCGAGCGTAGTCGCAGGCGGCACCACCGCGACCATTCCTGCCGACAAAGTGGCCGATGGCAGCACTGTTAAGGCAACGGCGCAAGACGCTGCGGGCAACCAAAGTGCCGAAGGCAGCACAACAGCCGGATCGAACCCAAGCGTGGCCATTGATAAGGTTGCGGGCGATGACGTAGTAAACAAAGCAGAAGCTGCTGCGGGTTTCAACGTTACCGGCACAGGTAAAGAAGGCCAAACCATCGTATTGACCGATGCGTCGGGCAATAAGGTTGGTGAATCTGTGGTTAAAGCTGACGGCACTTGGAGCATTCCGGTAAGCCAAGCGAATATCACCGCAATGGGCGAAGGCGCGGACAAACTGACGGCGACGGTGAAAGGCAGTAGCGTATCAGCGGCCAAGGAAATCAGCGTAGACACCGTAGCGCCGAGTGCGCCGACGGTTAGTGGGGAGCCAACGGCGAAGTAACTGTGGGTTTGCCGGCGGATGCCAAACCGGGCGACAAGGTAACGGTTCAAGTAACACCGGAAAACGGCACTGCCGCAGTGCCTGTGACCCTGACCAAAAATGCCGACGGCAGCTGGACTTCGGACAACACGGACACTATTCCGAGCGTAGTCGCAGGCGGCACCACCGCGACCATTCCTGCCGACAAAGTGGCCGATGGCAGCACTGTTAAGGCAACGGCGCAAGACGCTGCGGGCAACCAAAGTGCCGAAGGCAGCACAACAGCCGGATCGAACCCAAGCGTGGCCATTGATAAGGTTGCGGGCGATGACGTAGTAAACAAAGCAGAAGCTGCTGCGGGTTTCAACGTTACCGGCACAGGTAAAGAAGGCCAAACCATCGTATTGACCGATGCGTCGGGCAATAAGGTTGGTGAATCTGTGGTTAAAGCTGACGGCGACGACAAAGGTGACTACAGCATCACCATTCCGGTGCAGCCGGAAGGCAGCAAGCTGCCGGTTAGCGCCACAGATAAAGCAGGTAACGAATCGGGTGCGACCAATGTAACCGCCCCGGACGTAACCGCGCCGAGTGCGCCGACGGTTAGTGGGGGAGCCAACGGCGAAGTAACTGTGGGTTTGCCGGCGGATGCCAAACCGGGCGACAAGGTAACGGTTCAAGTAACACCGGAAAACGGCACTGCCGCAGTGCCTGTGACCCTGACCAAAAATGCCGACGGCAGCTGGACTTCGGACAACACGGACACTATTCCGAGCGTAGTCGCAGGCGGCACCACCGCGACCATTCCTGCCGACAAAGTGGCCGATGGCAGCACTGTTAAGGCAACGGCGCAAGACGCTGCGGGCAACCAAAGTGCCGAAGGCAGCACAACAGCCGGATCGAACCCAAGCGTGGCCATTGATAAGGTTGCGGGCGATGACGTAGTAAACAAAGCAGAAGCTGCTGCGGGTTTCAACGTTACCGGCACAGGTAAAGAAGGCCAAACCATCGTATTGACCGATGCGTCGGGCAATAAGGTTGGTGAATCTGTGGTTAAAGCTGACGGCACTTGGAGCATTCCGGTAAGCCAAGCGAATATCACCGCAATGGGCGAAGGCGCGGACAAACTGACGGCGACGGTGAAAGGCAGTAGCGTATCAGCGGCCAAGGAAATCAGCGTAGACACCGTAGCGCCGAGTGCGCCGACGGTTAGTGGGGGAGCCAACGGCGAAGTAACTGTGGGTTTGCCGGCGGATGCCAAACCGGGCGACAAGGTAACGGTTCAAGTAACACCGGAAAACGGCACTGCCGCAGTGCCTGTGACCCTGACCAAAAATGCCGACGGCAGCTGGACTTCGGACAACACGGACACTATTCCGAGCGTAGTCGCAGGCGGCACCACCGCGACCATTCCTGCCGACAAAGTGGCCGATGGCAGCACTGTTAAGGCAACGGCGCAAGACGCTGCGGGCAACCAAAGTGCCGAAGGCAGCACAACAGCCGGATCGAACCCAAGCGTGGCCATTGATAAGGTTGCGGGCGATGACGTAGTAAACAAAGCAGAAGCTGCTGCGGGTTTCAACGTTACCGGCACAGGTAAAGAAGGCCAAACCATCGTATTGACCGATGCGTCGGGCAATAAGGTTGGTGAATCTGTGGTTAAAGCTGACGGCACTTGGAGCATTCCGGTAAGCCAAGCGAATATCACCGCAATGGGCGAAGGCGCGGACAAACTGACGGCGACGGTGAAAGGCAGTAGCGTATCAGCGGCCAAGGAAATCAGCGTAGACACCGTAGCAAATCCTGCCAGCATTATTGTAAACGATGGCGGTAGCATGACAGTTAGCTCTCAAGGAGGAGGAGCTGACAATACACGGACAATTGTGATTGAATTTATTGATGAGACTGGCGCTGCTAAGAGCACAACGGTTATCAAAAATGGAACGACATGGGCTATTTCCGGTGATCAACCTGCCGGCTTGGTATTTGATGCGGCAACAGGCAAGGTAACGCTACCTGAAAGTATGGTAAGAGATGGTTCCAAAGTTACGGCGTTGTCGACAGATGCGGCGGGTAATCAAGCCACCACTGAGCAAACTGCCCCTTACAAACCTGAATTGGTTGCAACTGATGCGGCAAATAGTGAAATCAGTATACGTTATTTTGAGAATCAGCTCGCAGCAAACCCGGTTGGTACTGTAGCTGCTACCGATAAAGATAATGCGGTTATAAATTATCAGTTTGCTGATGCGGCAGGTAAGCTAATCGGCAATACCAGTGCTGATGGTAAATACAGTATTGACGCCCAAGGCAGAGTTTATCTAACTACTATGGGTGGTGCATTGGCAACCACAGGTTCTGCCATCAGCAGCAATCCGAATAATGACTTTGAAACATTGCCGAATGTGTTTACCGGCTATAAGGTAGTGGCAGTTGATGCTACAGGCTTGGTTTCAAAACCGTTGGATGTTAAGTTTACAGTTGACAATATCTTGTCCATACCAGTTTTGTATTATCAAACTGTGAATTCATCCAATGGTGTTGATTCCAGTGGCAAAGCTTTCTCAACCAATACCGGGGATACAAAGTATCAATTTACCAGTGAGAATTCTGATAAGGTGCTGATTGGTTATGGGGAAGAAGGCAAGGTGCAAGCAGATATAGGCATTGGTAATATTGAGCGAGGTGCCGTATTACAAACATTGGGCGGGGATGACTACGTAAAATTATCACAAAGTATTGGCAGTAATAACCAAAATGGTGGCGTTGCGCTGGGTGAGGGAAACAATACTTTGATTGTGGGTAATGACATTATTGGTATCGACCGCAGCTGGGTAACAGCCGGCAGCGGTAATGATACGGTGATTGTGGGTGATTATTCTTCTGTAGCCGGTGATCGTGATGATATCGCTTCTGCTACAGTTCTTCTTGGTGCGGGTAATGATGTATTGCGTTTACAAGGTGGCAATGTAAGAGGTAACAGCATCATTGATATGGGTTCCGGCAATGATAGTATTGTACTTACTGATACGGGCAAAGCACTAAGAGCAGATCAACCTTTAGATGGGACTGCTGTGAATACAGGTAGTGGCAGTGGTGCTTATTTATATGATAACAGCATTGTTATACTGGGGCTTGGTGATGACAGCCTGTATGTTGAAAAAGATATGTACAATGCCCTTGTAATTGGCGGGGTGGCTAACGGTAATCCATTTACGGATGGCTATAAAATGGCATCTGGTGCTGGGACACTGGTTGATGACGGTTCCGATATCGGTAAAGACACCTTAACAATTGGCCGTAATCTTACTACAGATGGCAAAGTTTACATGGGCGGTGGAGATGATGTTGTTTCTGTTGCCGGCTATGTCAATTCTGCTACGGTTAATATGGGTGAGGGGAATGATATTTTATCCGTTGGCGGCTATGTCAATTCTGCTACGGTTAATATGGGTGAGGGGAATGATATTTTATCCGTTGGCGGCCGTATTCAAGGTGGAACCACTGTTGATATGGGTAATGGCAATAATACTGTTGTTACCGATGGTGTTAATAACAATGCCAGTATTTTATTTGGGAACGGTAATGATCAACTTACTATTCGATTTGAACTCGGAAATGGTATAGGTGTGCCAACCATAGATATGGGTGCAGGTAATGATATTGTTACTTGGGGCGGTATTTATTCCAACGTAGATCGTGATGCTAAAATTAACGGTGGCAGCGGTATTGATACTTTGATTTTGAATAGCGCTACTGAACCTTGGGGTACCGACATTACGCACATGTCTTCAGCTAATTTTACCGGATTTGAAAAAATCCAAATGGCGGGCAATGCTACTGTTGATATCAAGTATGCTGATTTACTGGCAGATACTACGAATACAGGCCCATTATATGTTACTGGAACATCGGTAAATAAAGTTGACTTAGGCGGTGGTAGTAGTAAAGGCAACTGGAATAGCGATGGCCAAGGACAAATAAAATTGGGCGATGGAACTGATAGCTGGAGCAAGGTTAATACAGCAGTAGAAGACGGCATCAGCTACGATGTTTATCGCCACAGTACTGCGGGTGGTGACACAAGTAACGATGTATACATTCAACAAGGGGTGATTGTGATTTAATGATTCAGTTGTTTTGTATACCGTAGTTTGTAAAAGATAAAGGGATGGCTTGCCATCCCTTTATCTTTTACCAATTCTACAAAATAAGACAACAAGGCGGCGAGCCGCAGACAGTACAAGTAGTACGGCCAGGCGAGCCGGCGCAGTTAGGTTTTATACCAATTCGAAAAAATAAGATAATACCAATTCTACAAAATAAGATAACAAGGCGGCGAGCCGAAGACATTACAAGTAGTACGGCAAGGCGAGCCAACGCAGTTAGGTTATTTTGTAGAATTGGTATAACAAGGCGGAACTGATTTACTTGGTGCTTCAGGCGGGTAGGTTGGGTTAGGCCACCAAGGCCGTAACCCAACATCTGTTTTCAACAGATTGATTTTATAAAGCCGTTTGAGTTTTGTTGGGTTAGCCGTAGGCGTAACCCAACCTACGCCAATGGCGCCACAAATTATCCTTAATTTTTTTAAGGTTATTTTTTAGAATTGGTATTATTTAACTGAAGAACCGCAAACAAAAATTAAAGAATATTCATTAAGACTGGGAAAGTAGGTAATGCGGAATTTGGCGTCTGACATGATTTAAGCCCCTGTGATTGGTGAATATCACAAGGGCTTTTAAACTTATGGGTTGCAGGCTGGTTCTCTCAAAACCGCCTAAGATACTGTACAAATTACAAAATATTACACGCCCATGTGATGGGAGTAATATAAGTTACGCAGTTGTATATCAAGGCTACCTGAAGCGTAAAACTGTCATTGCCAAACTTGATTCGGCAATCCATTGACAGAAAATTGCAGAATATATCATCTGTTTTAAAATCAATGATATTGATGCTGTTTTGTATTGCTGCGGTGTCGGTTTATTTTCACCGTGGATTGCCGAATCAAGTTCAGCAATGACGTATCCGATGGTTTCAGGCAGCATTTGCCAATAAGTGTGTATCTTCAGTTATTTAAAATAGAATAGACTCTCTATTCCATTTGCTCATAAACTCACCTAAACAATTCAAGCAAATGTTTGAATTGTTTTTTGGAAGGATAAAATCATAAATTTTTCAATGTATTACCAAGATAAAAAATAACTTGATGGCACTGATTAATCTTGGCGCGGCATGAATGATTTTATAAAAATTTAAAATGGCAAAAAAGTCTGTTCCGTACTCGGTGTCGTGCTTACAGCCCGCTGCCTTGTTATCTTATTTCTTGTTATCTTATTTTTAGAATTGGTATAAATTAACCTTCATGAGGAGAAGCTGTAATGGGTATGTTTGACTATAAAAATTACACTAGCGAAACGGCCGCCGCATTGATGACAACCAGCCAGCAACTGGCTGCATATACTTCTATGGCATCGCCCATGGGGCTGCCTGCGGCGAAATTCAGCAATTGGCTGGGCAGTGTGGCCACAGATTTTAATCCAAACCCGGTTAATTTGGCACCGCCGCCCGGTTGGCGCGAGCTAGCACCAAAGGAGCTGGGCTTGCCGGAAAGCAGTAAAGATTTTGCCGGCTATTATACGATTGCCAGCCCGCTCACGGGCAATGCCATTCCGGGGATGGGGCCGCAAGCCAAAATTTTCGGCCAGTTTGATGCCGGCGGCAAGGTAAGTAAGGTGTGTTTGTCTTGGTGCGGCACCAATGATTTGTTGGATATTGCAGATTATTTTCAGATCAATACCGGTGAAATTGCGCCCAATATGACCCCATTGCTGAATGCGATTAAGGGCTACAGCCAAGCACATGGTTTGAGCGGGGAGGATGTATTGGTGACCGGATACAGCTTGGGCGGCGGCATGACCAATATTATGGCGCAATACCGCGAAAGCTTGGCCGATGGTTTCTTTAATCATTCGGATTATATCGGCCATGCTGCGCCGGTGATTTATGATAATCCGGCAGTGGTGTTGAATATGGGCTATGAAAACGATGTGGTTTATCGGATTACCGGCAATGAAAAATCCATTATGGATGCAATTAATGCGGGCAAGCCGGGGTTGGTGAATCCGGATAAGATGTTTGACACCACTTTTGATAATATTGTGCTGTTTAACGATACCTACGCATCGCCACTATGGGATATCAGCCCGTTTTCTTTGCTGAATATTCCGTTTGGCTGGTCAGCACACATTGCAGGCATGAGCACGGATGCCACAAGCCGTATCAGCAATTCTGTTTTTTATCAGTATACCAGCCGCGACAGCACGGTAGTGGTGGATAGTTTGTCTGCCTTAACACGCTGGAACACGTGGGTGGAAGATAAAGCCGCGCCCACCTCAGACCACCACGGCACACCGGCTTTTATTATCGGCAATACCCACAATAATCTGCTCAAAGGCGGCAGCAGCGGCGATTATATTGATGCGGGGCAGGGGGACGATAAAATCAAGCCCGGTGGCGGTGCCGACCGCATTGATGGGGGCAGTGGCATTGATACGCTGATTTTAGATGGAAAAGCGGCAGACTGGCAGGCCTATCGTTTGCAAGACGGCACTTTGTTTATGCACGCCCAAGACGGCAGCGGGCTGAAGCAAGTTCAGAATGTGGAAAAAATCAGCTTTGAAGCCGACTGGTTTAGCGAGCTGCGCCCTTATGAAGTGGGCAATAATGGTTTAACCGATAACCGCTTTGTGCTGTTTAAGGCATGGAATCAAGATATCGCCTATAAAGAGCATGTTGCAGGCAGCCAAGGCAATGACGTTTTGAGTGGTAAGGTTGTGTTCGGACAAGGCGGGCATGATGTATTGCACGCAGTGGGTAGCGGCAGCTTGCTGCATGGCGGCGAAGGCAATGATACCTTGCTGGGCGGCAAAGGCAACGATGAGCTTTATGGCGCGGAAGGCAATGATGTACTTTATGGTGGCGGTGGTAACAATACACTTTACGGCGGCGTGGGCAACGATGTGTTTGCCTTTGATGCAAACAGCAGCGGCCACACTGTAATCCGCGATTTTAACCATTATGCCGGCGACAAAGACCGTCTGCTGTTTGCTAAAGACTTGTTTGCTTCTGTGGCGGATGTTTTAGCGGTGTCGGTGCAAAAAGGCAGTGATGTGTATATTGAAACCCACGGTGTGTCGGTGGTGCTTCAAAACAGCAGCCTTGAGCAACTACATCAGCCGGGGTATGTTGGTATTATTTAAGTATTAAATCAGATTGCTATTTTAATAAGGCTGCCTGAGATAAAGCTGCTGTGAAGCGGATATTTTCAGGCAGCCTTGTATTATGGCCAATTCGGAAAATCATATCCAATTTAAAAAAACAGCTAGCAAAGCCAACCAATGACACTATAGTGGAATGAAGAATAAAGTCGCTCATAGGATGCGCCGTGCGCATCAGCACAACTAGGGTGCACGCGGCATAGCCGCCTTAAATCACCGCAAAAAAACCCAATACCAACACCGCATAGCGGGCAAACTTGCCCAGCACCAACATCAGGCTCGACAGCCAGAAATTCAGCCGTAGCCAGCCCGCCGCAATCGCCAGCCCGTCGCCCACAAACGGCACCCACGACATCAACAGCGCCCACACGCCGTATTTCTGTATCCAGCCGTGAATGCGCTCGCTGGGGCGGTGTTTGTCGGGCACCATCCTGCCCATGCCGTAAGACACCATGCCGCCCATGCCGTTGCCCAGCGTGGCCAGCAGCAGTGCGCCCAGCCACAGCTGCGGATTGGCGTTGACAAACGCCAGCAGCACCACATCGGAAGTGCCGGGCAAAATGGTGGCCGACGAGAACGCCGAAAACCACAAACCCAGCCATTGCCACACAATATCCATTCAATCTGCCTGTTATCCAAGGTATTTTCTATCGTAGATACCATCTCTCGCATCAAGCCGCAATGGTTATTTTGGCCTGATATTCGCATTGGTGCTTCAACACACCAAAGCAAATCTGTACCAAGCGGCGCATCGCTGCGCCGATGGTCTGCATTTCCGTTTTGTTTCTGGCTTTCAGTCTGCGGTAATGCGCGTTAATATCCGGATTCCACGTTTTTGCAACCACCGCAGCCATATACAACTTAGCTCGTATGACCGAACTGCCCCGCTTGGAAAGCATGGCTTTGCCTTTGTGTTTGCCTGATTCCCGTTTTTTCGGCACCAATCCCAAATAGGCAGCCATTTGCGAGGCGGAGGTAAAATGTTTGCTATGATAGAGCGCAACCATGCGCAATGAAACCACTTCACCTACACCGGGTATGCTGCGCAGTAAAGCACGGTCTTTTTCAAATCAGGATGCCGGTCAATATGTTGTTCGATTTCCTGTGTGATGGTGCTGATCTGCTGCTTCAAATTGGTCTGCATGGTGCTGATGGACTGGCTGACCGCTTCGGGAACAGCGCTGAATCCGGCTTTCTCCATGCGGTTGTCTTCACGCTGCAGATCGCTTTGCAGCGCATCTAGACGGGCTAGTAGTGCGTTGAGCCGCTTGATGTGGGTGCAGCAGGCTGCCATTGGCGTACTTTGTGGTGCATGAGGCGGTCAATACCGGCTCTGGCCAGTGACTGGCTATCAGCCTTATCGGTTTTGTGCAAGCTGTCGTATTTGGCATAATGGGCACTGTCGGCAGGATTAAGCAGATAAACGGCGATGCCTTTGTTATGCAGGTACTCTGCCAATGCTTCGTGGTAAACGCCGGTGGCTTCCATGAAAATTTTGAGTAGGCTTAAGTCTTCACCGATGTTTTTATACAGCCATTCTGTCAGTTGGTTAAAGCCTTGGAGGTGGTTTGGCAATGCTTTGGTTTTGATTTTACTGCTGCCAATGTCGCGGATAAGAGCACAATCTAATTTGTTTTTGCTGATGTCGATGCCCAATACTTGGAAGTTCATCATAATCTATCCTTATTTATGCAGTGTCTTGCGGGCGCTGCCGCGCACTTGGATACCATTCAGATTGTAGGATGAGGTGTATGGCAGTGTTATCTACATTTCAGTGTCGGGCACTTGGGTCGGATACAGTTTGCTGCCATACGGGGCGGGAATAATACGCGTTTTACTCACCGCTTGAGAGATACAAGGTCGGATTCTCGAATCCGACGCTTGTTCGTAGAGCAAGGCACACGCATTGCTTTGGCCAATCGCCAAACTAACCGTACCTACGCACTGCTGCTTCAGGCTGTCTGAAACAAAGGCGGCATTATAAAACGGCTTGTGCCGCCCCACGGTGGTTTTACCCGAATTTAAGCAAAGCCCAAGCGGTGCTGATTTCAGACACGCACCCTTCAGGTATGATGGCGGCTGTGTTTATTTTCAGGCAGCCTTGATGAAATCGATTTTGATTACCGGATGCTCCAGCGGCATCGGCTATGCCACGGCCAAACAATTGCAGCAACTGGGCTGGCGGGTGTTTGCCTCGTGTCGCCAGCCCGCCGATGTGGCGCGTTTGCAGGCCGAAGGTTTGGAATGCCTGCTGTTGGATGTGACCGACAGCGCCCACATCGCCGCGGCGTTGGCCCATATCGAAGCGGCCACCGGCGGCACGCTGGATGCGCTGTTTTGCAATGCCGGCTACGGCCAAACCGGCGCGGTGGAGGATATTCCGCGCCCGGCGCTACGCGAGCAATACGAAACCAATGTATTCGGCGCGTGGGAATGTATTGTGGCGGCCATGCGCGTATTCCGCCGCCAAGGGCACGGGCGCGTGTTGGTGAACAGCAGCATTCTGGGCTTTGCTGCCATGCCTTGGCGCGGCGCCTACAACAGCAGCAAATTTGCCCTCGAAGGCCTGTGCGACACCTTGCGCGGTGAAATCCACGGTAGCGGCATTTTTGTGAGCTTGCTTGAGCCCGGGCCGATTGCCACCCGTTTCCGCCCCAATGCCTTGGTGAAATTCCGCCAATACATCAATATAGACGCCAGCGTGCACCGCGCCGACTACCAAGCACAATTGCAGCGCCTGCAAAAAGAGGGCGACGCTGCGCCGTTTACCCTCAGCGCCGATGCCTGCGCCGCCGTGTGCGTTAAAGCGCTGCAAGCGCCGCGCCCCAAGGCACGCTATGCTGTCACTGTGCCCACCCATGTATTCTGGTATTTAAAACGCCTGCTGCCCACCACCGCGTTTGACTGGGCGCTGCGCCGTGCGGTATCCGGGCAAGGCAAAAACGGGACATGAGAACCAATTGATGAACAACAAACCTAGTTTATACCTGGCTTCAGGCAGCCCGCGCCGGCGCGAATTATTGCACGGCTTGGGCTTTGAGCTTATCCGCTTAAGCGCCGATATCGACGAAACCCCAAATCTTAACGAAGCCGCCGACGCCTATGTGTTGCGCATGGCGCGGCAGAAAAACGCGGCGGCGCTGGCGCAGTGGCAGGCGCAACACGCGGGCGCGCCCGCTTATCCGGTGCTCAGTGCCGACACCACCGTGGCGCTGGGCAATCATATTTTGGGCAAGCCGGAAAACGCCGCCGAGGCCCGTGCCATGTTGCAGCAGCTATCCGGCAACACCCATCAAGTGCTTACTGCCGTGTGCGTGTCGATAGCGGGGCAATGTTTTGATGTGCTGCAAAGCAGCGATGTGCGCTTTAAAACCTTAAGTGCCGCCGAAATCGAAGCCTATATCGCCAGCGGCGAGCCGATGGACAAAGCCGGTGCCTACGGCATCCAAGGCTTGGGCGGCGTGTTTGTGGCGCATTTGAGCGGCAGCTTCACCGGCGTGATGGGTTTGCCGGTATACGAAACCATGCAGCTGCTGCAACAGTGTGGCGTGGCGGTGCCGCCGTTTCAGGCAGCCTAGCGCCCCCGTTAATCCCAACCCACAGGAGCAATAGCATGAACGATACAACGGCATTGCAACAACAATGGCAACAGCAAGGTGCGGACTATGCACGTGCCATCAATGAAATGTTGGCTTTTGCCAGCCAACATGGCTGGGATGCGTGGACGGGCGAAGAAGCGCAAGACTTGAGAGCGCCGCTGGCCAAGCAAGTGCTGCAATTGCTGCGTGAGGCCAATCGCAACAATAATACGGCGGCTTTTCGCGTCGCCTTCGCCCCGGCATTGGCACCATTGGTCGAATACATCGGTGAGCAAGGGCGTTATATCGAACCGGCAGTGGCGCTGGATGCGCAAACCGTGCTGTTGATGGTGGGCGCACCTTATGAAACACGCCAAGCTTATCTGGTGGCCGATGGCCGTTGCCAAGCTTTGCCTGCGGATATCGTGGCGCTGGGGGCGGCCAAGCAAGGCGAGGTGGTGGCGGTGGCGCGTGCGGCACAAATCGAATTGCGCCGTGGCTGGGATGGTGCGGTTTTGGCGGTATTTGATTACCACGTGGGCGATGCCGGTATTACCCGGCTGTTGCCGTTTAATGATGCCAGTGCGGTGTTGGTGGTGAGCAATGCCGGTATTGATTTACTCAGCAGCCAAGGTTGCCGCCATCTGTGCCCGGATGACGAAGAGCGGCTGGAATGGGATGACGGTGAGCCAATCTACATCGATATGGAAAACGCCAACCTTTCGCACGACAACCGCTTACTGTGTGTGGGTGCACAAGATACGGAACACAAGCTGCTGGATGCGCAAGGGCAATATTTGGGGCAGATTGGCCCGCAGTCTTCCTATCCGCATTTCTGCCTGTTTGCTGCCGACGACAGCCATGTGCTGTCGAATTCCTGCCATTTTTATAATGGGATTTCCATTGCGGTGGATGTGCGCACGCCGCAAAACGTGGCGGTGGAAGCGTATCAGGATTCGGCAGAAGCCACGGATCACCTATTGATCGACGACAATATGCGTGTGTATGCCGGCGTGAGCACTTTGGAAGGCATGATATTGGGCGATGCCAACGGCTATATCCGCGCCTACAGCTGGCAGGGCGAGCCTTTGTGGCACCATTATTTGGGCGGCACCATCAGCGGCATGGCGCTGTCGCCGTGTGGGCGTACGCTATGGGTGGGTACGTATGCCGGCATACTGCACCAGTTGGCGCTGGGGCAGGGGCAAGATACGCACACCATTGGCAATGGCAATCACCGCGAAGACTTCCGCCTGCTGTTTTGGCAAAATGAGCCAGAAGTGCTGCGGTGGTAAACGGCGGGATTGGCCGTTGTCGCAAAGAAAATGAACTGAAGATTGTGCATCAACCCATCAAGGCTGCCTGAAAGCAATGCTGTTGTTCAGCTTAAATGCTTTCAGGCAGCCTTATGATATGGCCTTGCCGTACACAACACGCTTCACATTGTTAAAGCCGATATTGCCCCAAGGTGATTCTGTCCAGCCCGGCCAGGTCGGTGTGGGTGGCGATGTTGGCATAGCTGTGTTCGGCCAGTAAGTTGCGCACAGCGGCGCCTTGGTCAAAGCCGTGTTCCAGCAGCAGCCAGCCGCCGGGTTTCAGGTAGCCGGGCGCACCGGCGGCCAGTTGGCGCAGGGCGGAGAGGCCGTTGCTAAAATCGGTAAGGGCGGTTTGCGGCTCAAAGCGCAAGTCGCCTTGCTGCAAATGTGCATCGGCCGCGTCGATATAGGGCGGGTTGGATACCACCACATCCACACTTTGGCGCGGCGGCTGCGGTGTGGCGGCAAACCAGCTGCCGTGGCCAAAGCGCACGGTGGCGTTGAGGTTTTGGGCATTGCTTTGCGCCACCGCCAGCGCGGCGGCACTGATGTCGCTGGCCCAAATGTGGGCGTCTGGCCGTTCGCAAGCGGCGCTCACGGCGATAATGCCGCTGCCGGTGCCCAAGTCCCACAATACGCCGCTAGGCGGCAGTTTGGCCAGCGCCGCTTCCAGCAGGTGTTCGGTTTCCGGGCGCGGAATCAGCACCGCCGGGTTTACCTGAAACGGGCGGCCGTAAAATTCGCGCACGCCCACAATATAGGCCATTGGCTCGCCGCGGCGGCGGCGTTCGGCGGCTTGGTTTAAGGCTGCCTGAAAGGTGCTGGGCAGCGGCTCATCGCTGCGGGTGATGGTTTGGGCGTGGCTGTAGCCGCATAGGTGATGCAGCAGCATCCGCGCTTCGCTGCGCGGCAAGCCGCTGTGTTGCAGCCAGTGGTTTAGGGTTTCGGTCATGGTGTGGCCGTTTAGATGGGTTGTTGTTGGCGGCGGCGATATAAGCGCAGCAGCCAGAAGCCGAGCCCCGCCACCAATACCAATGCCAACACCGGCAGCAGCAAAGACAGCAGTGTTAACACCAGCCCGGCACCGGTTTCGGCCACCGCCACCACCGGATTGGCCAGGCCGCCGGTGGTGGCCGTGGAAGCCAAGCGCGTGCCGCCCATGCCGGTTTTGATGGCGGCGGCCGCGCCGCCGCCGGCAATAATCGCCAGCGTCCAAGTGATGGCTGGGTTTAGGTCG
The DNA here is from genome assembly GCF_016894345.1 of Paralysiella testudinis. GTDB lineage: Bacteria > Pseudomonadota > Gammaproteobacteria > Burkholderiales > Neisseriaceae > Paralysiella > Paralysiella testudinis. Next base: position 388,446 of record NZ_CP069798.1, on the reverse strand, counting down.
GCCACGGTGGACGCCATCACCACGGTGCCAGCCACGCCGGCCAGCGGAATGGCAATGGAATCGAGCACATTGTCCAGCCACGGAATCAAATAAGCGCCCACTTCGGCCACGGTGGCCACGCCCAAGATGGTGAGGGCGGCGGGCGAGGCCAGCCACTGCCAGTTGTCGTTGAGCGGCCACCAGCCGAAATAGGCCGATAAGCTGAGCGCAAACAAGGGCAAAAACACGCGAAAGCCGCTGCTGGCGGCCAGCCCCACGCCCAGGGCGATGCTGATTAAGGTTTCGATGCTCAGGTCCATGGTCGTTCCTTGTGCGGGTGGTTCAGGCTGCCTGAAAGCGTTGGTTTGGCAATGGCAGCCAATATCCGGCGTTAGGCAGAGGTATTGGCATCGGCGGCATCGTAGGCATCCACGATTTTCTGCACCAGCGGGTGGCGCACCACGTCTTCGCTGGTGAATACGTGGAAGTAGATACCTTCGATATTGGCCAGTTTCTCGCGTGCGTCTTTCAAGCCGCTTTTAATATGCCGCGGCAGATCGATTTGGGTGACGTCGCCCGTAATCACGGCTTTGGCACCAAAACCGATGCGGGTGAGGAACATTTTCATTTGTTCGGGGGTGGTGTTTTGCGCTTCATCTAAAATCACATAAGCGCCGTTGAGGGTGCGCCCGCGCATATAGGCCAAGGGAGCGATTTCAATCAGCCCTTTTTCCAGCAATTTGGTTACGCGGTCAAAGCCCATTAAATCGTAGAGGGCATCGTAGAGCGGGCGCAGATAGGGGTCGACTTTTTGCGCCAAATCGCCGGGCAAAAAGCCCAGTTTTTCGCCCGCTTCCACCGCCGGGCGCACCAACACAATGCGCTCAACTTGGTGTTTTTCCATCGCATCCACGGCGGCGGCCACGGCCAGATAGGTTTTGCCGGTGCCCGCCGGCCCCAAGCCAAACACCACATCGTGGTTGAGCAGGGCGCGGATATAGCCGTTTTGGCGTGGCGTGCGTCCGCCGATATTGCCGCGGCGAGTGCGGAAATGGTAGGCGTGTTCGTGGGTTTGTGCTTCGTAGTGGGCATCGGCGGTTTTGGCTTCCACGGCGGCCAGTTGGATGTCGTTGTCGCTGATGTCGCGGCTTTGCGCCAACAGCGCCAAGGCTTCCAGTGCGCGGCGAGCGGCGTGTGCTTGCTCGCCCAAGAAGGTGAATTGGTCGAAACGGCGGCTGATTTCAACCTCAAGTGCGCGCGCTAAGGTGTGCAAATTGGCATCGAGTGCGCCGCACAAGCGCTGCATGGCGGGGTTGTCAAGCTGTTCCAGCCGAAAGTGGACGGTGTGGGTCATGCGGGCTTCCTGGTAAGCCTACCGGTAAATCAAGTGGGCAGGCAAGACATCTAAAGTAGCTAATGTGACAGCCGCCGCTTAAAAAATCAAGGGTATTGCCCGGCTTTCAGAAAGCTACCTGAAGAAAATCCATCCATCCTAGGCTGCCTGAAAGCGGCCTATATTGTGCACAGCATCATCGGTGGCGGCTTCCAAGCCTTGTCTAGAGTGTGTTACATTGGGCATTATCAGCGCCCCGGCTGCTGTCTTGTCACCCTGTGCACCACATCAATATACCGCTAGAGAGCCATCATGAGTACCGCCAATTATATCCGTTCTGATATTCAGCAAATGAAAGCCTATGCCGTGGCCGATGTGCCCGCCGGCTTTATCAAACTCGACGCCATGGAAAGCCCTTACGACTACCCTGAAGACATGAAAAAAGAGCTGGGGCGGGCGCTGGCTGCGGCACCCATTCGCCTTTACCCCAACCCCGGCAGTTGCGGCTTGCTGCAAGTGCTGCGCGACACCTATGCCATTCCCGCCGATGCGTCATTGGTGCTGGGCAATGGTTCGGACGAATTGATTGAGCGGCTCACCATGTTGGTATCCAAACCCGGTGCCAAAGTGCTGGCACCGGCGCCTTCGTTTGTGATGTACCGCGTAAACGCCGAATTTTTCGGGCTAGAATTTATCGGCGTGCCACTGCGACCGGATTTCACCATGGATTTGGACGCCATGCTGGCGGCCATCAAAGAGCATCAGCCTGCGCTGGTGTTTGTGGCCTATCCCAACAACCCCACCGGCGGGCGCTTTGCGCGTGAAAAAGTAGAAGCCATTATCGCCGCCACGCCGGGCATTGTGGTGGTAGACGAAGCCTATGGCGCTTTTTCGTCCGACAGCTTTTTAAGCCAAGCCGGGCAAATCCCCAATTTGGTGGTGCTGCGCACCCTGAGCAAAATCGGCTTTGCCGGGCTGCGCATCGGCTATGCCTGCGGCCCGGCGGCCATTTTAGATGAGCTTAAAAAAATCATCCCGCCGTATAATATGAACCAGCTCAGCCTGTGCGCAGCGGAATTTGCCTTGCAATACCAGCCTTTTATCAACGAAAACATCAGCCGCCTCAAAGGCGAGCGCGAGCGTATGCGCACGGCCTTGCACGCGCATCCGTGCATTCAGGATTTCCCGTCTGAAGCCAATTTTCTCACCCTGCGCGTGCCCGATGCCCAAGCCTTGTTTGATAAACTGTATGCGCAAAACATCCTGATTAAAAAGCTGCACGGTATGCACCCATTGCTGGATCAATGCGTGCGCATCACCATCGGGCTGCCTGAGCAAAACCAAAAAGTATTGAATATAATCGACGAACTGTACGGAAACCCCTAACCACCATGCGAACTGCTACCGTAACCCGCAACACCAGCGAAACCCAAATCACCGTATCCCTCAACCTCGACGGCAAAGGTATTGGCCGCTTCGACACCGGCGTGCCGTTTCTGGATCATATGCTCGACCAAATCAGCCGCCACGGCCTGATTGATTTGGACATTGTCGCCCGTGGTGACACCCATATCGACGACCACCATACCGTGGAAGACATCGGCATCACCTTAGGGCAGGCGCTTAAGCAAGCCTTGGGCGACAAAGTGGGCATTACCCGCTACGGCATGAGCTATGTGCCGCTAGACGAAGCCCTAAGTCGCGTGGTGCTCGATTTGTCCGGCCGCCCCGGGCTCACCTACAATATCGACTTCACCCGCGCCGCCATCGGCCGGTTTGATGTTGACTTGTTTAGCGAGTTTTTCCACGGCTTGGTCAACCACAGCATGATGACGCTGCACATCGACAATCTGCGCGGCATCAACGCCCACCACCAAGCCGAAACCGTCTTCAAAGCCTTTGGCCGCGCCTTGCGCATGGCGGTGGCGTTTGATGAGCGCATGGCGGGCGTGATGCCGTCTACCAAAGGCACGCTCACCGCTTAAAATACAGCGAGCAGGTGCTAAAGGCTGCCTGAAAATAAAATGCGCTGCATCATGGCAAATACAGCCATAATGCAGCGCATTTTTAATGCTGCCAACTTTTTTCTAAATAAATATTCTGATATGAATAATAAAACAATCTTGCCGTCAAACAAGGCTGTTAAGTATTCAAGGCATGAAAACTAGCGTAGTTTGATGTAATCCTAATGTAATGCGCCTGATTTGGGCAGATATTGGGTGGAAGTGTTTATTTTATTGCGCTGCACAAGTAAATCGGTTGTGAATTTTTTTTTACATGCGTTAAGATAACACCATATTTGCCGAGATAATTCGGTAAAACAATCACACCAATTACATTTGTAGAGGAAAAATCGCAATGATGCAAACCATGAAACGCAACACCTTGGCCGTGGCCGCTGTGGCCGCACTGATGGGCTTATCTGCTTGTGGCGGTGGCGAAAAAGCCGCTGCACCGGCTGCCGGCAGCGATGCTTCCGCGCCGGCCGCTTCCGCCGGGATGAGTACGCTGGACAAAATCAAGCAATCCGGCACCATCGTATTGGGCTACCGCGATTCTTCCATTCCTTTCTCCTACATTGCCGACCAGCCCGGCCAGCCGGTGGGCTATGCGCACGATTTGCAGCTGCGCGTGGTGGAAGCGGTAAAAAAAGAGCTGAATATGCCGGATTTGAAAGTGCGCTATAACTTGGTTACTTCGCAAAACCGCATTCCTTTGGTGAGCAACGGCACTGTGGATTTGGAGTGCGGCTCCACCACCAACAACCCCGAACGCCAAAAGCAGGTGGATTTCTCCAACGCCTTCTTTGAAATCGGCACCCGCCTGCTCACCGCCAAAGATTCCGGCATCAAAGACTTCCCCGATTTGAAAGGCAAAACCGTGGTCACCACCGCCGGCACCACATCTGAGCGCCTGCTGCGCGAATACAATGAAAAAGACAAATTGGGCATGAACATCATCTCCGCCAAAGACCACGGCGAAGGTGCTTTGATGTTGATAAATGGCCGCGCACAGGCGTTTATGATGGACGATATCCTGCTGGCTGGTGAGCGCGCCAAGTCGGCCGATCCGGAAAAATGGGAAATCGTGGGCAAGCCGATGTCGTTTGAGCGCTACGGCTGTATGGTGCGCAAAGGTGATGCCGGCTTTAAAAAGCTGGTCGACGACACCTTGGCCGCCACTTACAAATCAGGCGATGTGAACGGCATGTATAAAACCTGGTTTGAAAGCCCGATTCCGCCGAAAAACATGAACCTGAACTTCCCGATGTCTGAGCAGGTAAAAGCAATTATTACCAACCCCACAGACCAAGCCGCGCCATAAGGCAGCAGCATCGGCAGACATAAGCGCCCAAGCGGGCAATCAGTGGGCGCCGCCATCGCGGCGGCCACTGGTTTTTTTATGGCAGTGTGGTTTTGTTGTGGCTGAAACCTTTGCAAAATTCTTCATAGATTGATGAAAAATGCCCGAATCCGTCATTCCGGCGTAGGCCGGAATCCACTGTTCGAGAATAAATGAATTTCAAATCAATTTATTATGTTTGCAGGTATGGATTCCGGCCTACGCCGGAATGACGAGCTGGAAAGATTTTTGCAGGCTAAACGGTATTTTGCAAAAGCCTTGGCTGTTGCCAAAAGCCGGCATCAAAACACATTCGTTTTATCGTGAGGCATGATTTTATGGGCTACTCTTGGAATTGGGGCGTGTTATTCGACCCCACCGGCTTGGGCGACCAGCTCTACCTGCATTGGGTATTGTCTGGTCTGGGCTGGTTGTTTGTGATTGGCACGGTGGCGTGGGTGATTGCGCTGGCCTTGGGCACGGTGTTGGGCATTATGCGCACTTTGCCGTCCAAAAACGCGCAGCGTGTGGCCACCGCTTATGTCACCTTGTTTCGCAATGTGCCGCTGCTGATTCAGCTGTTTATTTGGTATTACGTGGTGCCGGGCTTTTTGCCCGAATCGGTGCGCCAGTGGTGGTTTTTCGGCTTGGCACCGAATACCTCGGCCATGATTTCGGCCAGCATCGGCTTGGGGCTATTTACCGCCGCACGCATTTGCGAGCAGGTGCGCACGGGCATCCAATCGCTGCCGCGCGGGCAGGGCAATGCCGCTTATGCTTTGGGCTTCAGCACTGCGCAAGTGTATCGCCAGGTATTGCTGCCGCAGGCTTTCCGGGTGATTTTGCCGCCGCTAAGCTCAGAGCTCACCAACTGCTTTAAAAATGCGTCTGTGGCTTCGTTGGTGGGCGTGGCCGAATTAATCAGCCAAACCAAAACCATTGCCGAATACACGCAAAACAATTTTGAAATCTACACCTACGCCACCTTGATTTATTTGGTGATCAATATGGGGCTGATTGTGTTTATGAACTTTCTGGAGCGCCGTTTCCGTGTGCCCGGCCTGATGGCGGAGGGTAAATAATATGGCTTTCGGATTTGCAGAACTACAGGCAGCCGCCCCCGGCTTGATTGCGGGCATCACCACCACGCTGGAAGTGGTGGCGTTTGCGGTGGTGGGCGGCCTTTTAATCGGCACTTTTTTGGCCTTGGCGCGGCTGTCGCCTTATAAGTGGCTATCGGTGCCGGCCAAGCTGTATGTGAATTATTTTCGCTCGGTGCCGCTGCTGCTGGTATTGATTTGGTTTTATTTTGCCGTGCCGATGATGTACAACTGGGCCACTGGGCGCTATCTCACCATTGATGTGGCGTTTGCCTCGTGCGTGGTGGCGTTTATGGTGTTTGAAGCCGCTTATTTTGCCGAAGTGGTGCGCGCGGGTATTCAATCGATCAGCAAAGGGCAGGTGAATGCGGCCAAGGCGCTGGGGATGACCTATTCACAAACCATGCGCTTAGTGATTCTGCCGCAGGCGTTTCGCAAAATGCTGCCGCTGATTTTGCAGCAAAGCATTATTTTATTCCAAGACACCACGCTGGTGTTTGCCATCGGCTTGGTTGATTTCTTCCGCGCCTCTTACGTGCGCGGCGATTTAATGGGCATGCTTACCCCGTATATTTTGTTTGCCGGTGTGGTGTATTTCCTGGTGAGCGCCACCGCCACCTACGGGGTGAAACAATTACAGAAAAGGTTGCGCACATGAGCCAAAACAACACAAACCAAAACACCATGATTGAAATCAACGATGTCAACAAATGGTATGGCGACTTCCAAGTACTCACCGCCTGCAATACCCGCATCAGCAAAGGCGATGTGGTGGTGGTGTGCGGCCCTTCCGGCAGCGGCAAGTCTACGCTGATTAAATGCGTAAACGGGCTGGAGCCGTTTCAAAAAGGCGATATTCATGTTGACGGCACTTCGGTAGGCCACCCCAAAACCGATTTGCCCAAACTGCGCAGCCGCGTGGGCATGGTGTTCCAGCATTTCGAGCTATTTCCGCACTTAAGCATCACCGACAATCTCACCGTGGCGCAAATCAAGGTGTTGGGGCGCAGCAAAGAAGAAGCGCGCAAAAAAGGGCTGGCTTATTTGGATCGCGTGGGCTTGAGCCAACATGCGCACAAATACCCGGCCGAATTGTCCGGTGGCCAGCAACAGCGCGTGGCCATTGCCCGTGCCTTGTGCATGGACCCGATTGCCATGCTGTTTGACGAGCCCACTTCGGCGCTGGATCCCGAAATGATCAACGAAGTGCTGGATGTGATGGTGGGCTTGGCCAAAGAAGGCATGACCATGATGGTGGTAACCCACGAAATGGGCTTTGCCAAACAAGTGGCCAACCGGGTGATTTTTATGGATGCCGGCCAAATTGTGGAAGACTGCAGCAAAGACGACTTCTTCGGCAGCCCGCGCAGCGAACGCGCACAACAATTCTTGTCTAAAATTCTCAATCATTGAGGATTGCGTGGTGACGCTAGGCTGCCTGAAACTTTCAGGCAGCCTTTATTTTTGGCCAAACCGTTTGCCCAAAATCTCGGCCAACAAATCAAACACCACCTTCACCCGCCCCGGCGTGACCACCCGCTGCGGGCGGTAGATCGACACCGGCCAGCGGATTTTCGGCACTTCGGCAAACAGCTCCACCAATTCGCCGCTCAGCAAATGCGGCGCCGCCATCCAATCGAGCTGCTGCGACACGGCGTTGCCCGCCAGCGCGGCTTGTAGGGCGTTGTGGATATGGCTGCCGACAAAGTGCGGTTTGCTTGGGGTGAATTGCAGGTTTTCGTTGATATACCACGTATCGGCGCGGCCGTTGTTGTGGTTGAGCACGGCAGCGAGCGGGTAGTTTTTCTGCAAATCGGCGAAGTCTTTCGGCTTGCCCAAGCGGTGCAATAAATTTGGCGAAATCACGATTTGTTCGCTGGTTTCGCCGATTTTGCGGGCAATCAGGCGGCTGTCGGCGAGCATGCCGATGCGCACGCCGATGTCGATTTGCTCCTGCACCACGTTCAGCCGCACGGTATCGCGGCGCCAATCTAGCACCAGCTTCGGATATGCCTGAAGTGCGGTGAGCAATTCGCGCAACACGGCGTGTTCGTCGGGCAAATCGGGCACGGTAATGCGCACCAGCCCGGCCATTTCATCGGCATGGCGGTGACGGCCGGCGGCAAACAGGCGCTCGCTTTCTTCCAATAATTGCTGTGCTTGCGGCAAAAATTGCGCGCCGAAATCGGTGAGCACGATTTGGCGTGTGTTGCGTTGAAACAGCGGCTCGCCCAATTCGTCTTCCAGCGCCGCCATCATGCGCGTAATCACCGGCGGCGACACTGCCAAACGAATGGCGGTTTCCTTAAATTGCAAGGTTTCGGCGGCGGTGCAAAACACTTTTAAGGCTTCGATTTTGTCCAGCATAGCGGTTTCCTCGTGCAACCAGATTAGTTGCCAACATAGCCCAAACATATCGGCTCAGGCAAGTAATAATTTCTATTTTAGAAATTATGAAATCAAAATTCATGAATTTACCTGAAATTCAAACAGTCTTACAATGGCCTCCATCGAATCACTAAACACACTATTTACCAAATAAAAGGAAATTGAATATGAATCTGCAATTATCACGCCGCCGTTTTACGCAATCTGCTTTGGCAACATTCACCGCCGCTATTATGGCAACTGCTGCTGTTCCGGCATTGGCACAACCTGCCGCCACAACCCATCAAGGAAACCCGACCATGAATTTACCGCTCACCCAAGAATGGGACAAAATTTTTCCGCAAAGCAATAAAGTCGACCACCGCAAAGTGACCTTTAAAAACCGCTACGGCATCACGCTGGCGGCGGATTTATACACCCCGAAAAATGCCCGCGGCAAGCTGCCGGCGATTGCCGTGAGCGGCCCGTTTGGCGCGGTGAAAGAGCAGTCTTCTGGCCTGTATGCCCAAACCCTGGCCGAGCGCGGCTTTATTACGCTGGCGTTTGACGGCTCGTTCACCGGCGAGAGCGGCGGCGAACCGCGCAATATGGCCTCGCCCGACATCAACACCGAAGACTTCAGCGCTGCGGTGGATTTTTTAGGTTCGCTGGATAACGTGAACCGTGATGAAATCGGCATTTTAGGCATTTGCGGCTGGGGCGGTTTCGCGCTCAATGCGGCAATTAGCGACACCCGTATCAAAGCCGTGGCCACCAGCACCATGTATGACATGACGCGCGTCAACGCAAAAGGCTACAACGACAGCGTGGATGCCGATGCGCGTTATAAAATGAAACAGGAAATGAATAATAACCGCTGGGAAGCCTCGAAAAACGGCTATGCCACGCTGTCGCCGCGCAACAATTTAACCGCCGATCAAATCAACAGTGAAACGCCGAAATTTATGGCGGATTATTCAGAGTTTTACACCACCAAACGCGGCTTCCATCCGCGCGCGGCCAACTCGAACCCGAACGGTTCATGGGCCACTACCGCCATGATTTCTATGGTAAATATGCCGATTTTGCAGTACGCTGCCGAAATGCGCGCGCCCGTATTGATGGTGCACGGCGAAAAAGCGCATTCGCGTTATTTCTCGGAAGATGCGTTTAAAGCTTTGGGCAGCAAAAACAAAGAGCTGTATATCGTGCCGGGCGCATATCACACCGATTTGTACGACAATACCACGGGCAAAATCCCGTTTGATAAATTCGAACAGTTTTTTAAAGCGAATTTGAAATAAGCCTGTTGGGTAATAAGGCTACCTGAAAGTAAAAACAGGCTTTCAGGTAGCCTTAAAATATAAAGAAACAATATGAAAATCGCTATTCCTAAAAACCAAACCATCGCCCCCGACAGTGATTTATTTGCCGAAATCCACCGTATTGTCGATGAAAACGCGCCGCTGATTGCCGAATTAAGCGGCGCATTTCGAAGTCAAGCCGACATCAGGGCGTTGCTGGCACAAATTACCGGCGCCGAAATCGATGACCACCTGCACGTGAATTTACCGCTGTACAGCGACTTTGGGCGGCATCTGCGCATCGGCAAAAACGTGTTCATCAACAGCGGTGTGATGTTTACCGATTTGGGCGGCATCACGTTGGAAGACAATGTGTTAATCGGCTCGCGCGCCAACATCATCAGCGTAAATCATCCGGTTGATCCGCAAGCGCGGCGTGGCATTATTTTAAACCCCGTGCGGATTTGCAAAAATGCGTGGATAGGCGCCAACGCCACCATTTTGCCGGGCGTAGCCGTGGGCGAAAACGCCATCGTTGCCGCCGGCGCGGTGGTGAGTAAAGACGTGCCGCCGAATACCATCGTCGGAGGAATTCCCGCCAAAGTCATCAAAACCATTTAAGGTGATAAAGATGAAAAAATTGTTATCCCTATTGGGTTTGGCGTTTGCCTTTGCGGCATGCGCCCCGTATTCGGAGGCCAGAGAAATGAAAGTTAAAATCACGCTGGACAATCAAGTGCACTACGCCACGCTCGCCGACAACCCGAGCGCGCGCAGCTTGCTAGAGAAAATGCCGTTCACCCTGCCGCTGGAAGACTACGCGGCGAGTGAAAAAATCGCCCGCCCGTCATTCAAATTAAACACCGCCGGCGCACCTGCGCGCTATCAGGGCAAACCCGGTGATATTACTTACTACGCGCCGTGGGGCAATTTGGCTTTATTTTATAAAGGCGGCCCTGATGCGGGCGGGTTGATTTATCTGGGCAAATTTGACGGCGATTACAGCGCATTGAATCATGCCAAAACAATGACCATAGACGTGGCGAAATAAACAGCACAGGCCAGCACGTGCCGCGCGCAATGGCAATCAATCTACTATAAATTGTTAACAGTTTCTAAGGATTACGGTATTATTGTAGGCTGCCTGAAAACCTCAGGCAGCCTGATTGTTTTAAAAAGCCAATCCAACACCAAAAAACAAACCCATGTTTGGGTTTGGATTTCAATCCGGTGCCAAGATGCGGCAAAATCAGGCAAGCACTTTAAAGAAAGCAGCCGCCATCTATGAATATCGCCATTGTCGACTACGGTATGGGCAATTTGCACTCGGTGTTGAAGTCGGTGCAGGCCGCCCGCGATTTGGTCGCCAGCGCCGCACAAATCACACTCACCGACCGCCCCGAAGTGGTGTGGGCGGCGGATAAAATCGTTTTCCCCGGCCAAGGCGCTATGCCCGACTGTATGGCGGCCTTGCAGCGCAGCGGTTTGGGCGAAGCGGTGGCCGATGGCTTAAAAAACAAGCCTTTCTTCGGTATTTGTGTGGGTGCGCAATTGCTGTTTGAACACAGCGAAGAAGGCGATACGCCCGGTTTGGGCTGGTTTGGCGGCGAAGTCAAACGCTTTGTACCGCCCGCAGCCGATGCCGAAGGCCGCCACCTTAAAGTGCCGCACATGGGCTGGAACACCGTGCGCCAAACGCAGCCACATCCGCTGTTTGCCGGCGTGGCGCAGGATGCGCGGTTCTATTTTGTGCACAGCTATTATTTCGCACCAAAAAATCCCGATATTGTATTGGGCAGCAGCGAATATCCCAATGAATTTGCCTGTATTGTGGGCCGTGATAACGTGTTTGCCACCCAGTTTCACGCCGAAAAAAGCCACGATGCGGGCTTGAAACTGCTGGAAAACTTTATCCGTTGGGACGGAACAGTATAAACTAAGCGTCTGTTGTTGTTGGTATGGCGCCTAAGGCTGCCTGAAAGCCGCCGTTGCTTAAAATTTAACTTTCTTATTCAAACACCTTAATTTGCCATGTTACTGATACCCGCCATCGATTTAAAAGCAGGCCAATGTGTGCGCCTGAAGCAAGGCCTGATGGATCAGGCCACCGTGTTTTCCGACAGCCCCGCCGAAATGGCCGTGCACTGGCGCAATCAAGGCGCCCGCCGCCTGCATTTGGTGGATTTGGACGGTGCATTTGCCGGTAAGCCGAAAAATTTTGGCGCCATCAAAGAGATTTTGGCCGAAGTATCGGCCGATATGCCGGTGCAATTGGGTGGCGGCATCCGTGATTTGGATACCGTCGAAAAATACCTCGACTTGGGGCTGCAATACGTGATTATCGGCACTGCGGCGGTGAAAACACCGCAATTTCTGCACGATGCCTGCGATGCCTTTCCCGGCCAAATTATTGTGGGGCTGGATGCCAAAGACGGCCAAGTGGCGATTGACGGCTGGGCCAAAATCACCAAATACCATGTAATCGAGCTGGCGCAACGCTTTGCCGATTATGGTGTGGACAGCATTATCTACACCGACATCGGCCGCGACGGCATGATGAACGGCGTGAATATCGAGGCCACGGTAAAATTGGCCGAAGCCGTGCGCGTGCCGGTGATTGCCTCCGGCGGCCTCACCGACATGAACGACGTTAAAGCCCTGTGCGAAGTGGCCGACAGCGGCATTATGGGCGCCATTACCGGACGTGCCATTTACGAAGGCAGTATTGACTTTCAGGCAGCTCAACAACAGGCTGACCAATGGGTCAGCGGTCAGGCCGGATAAACAGCCCGGCATTTTAATACAAGGGAGAAAGTATGATTGCAGCACTATTGTTGGGTATATGGCTGTGGCTCAGTGCCAATCGGCCAAAACAGGTGTTTTGGGAGGCCAGCTTTTTTACCTTTATTGCCATGGTGATTTTTTATCTGATGGCATGGCAAGTGCCGGAAGTAAGCGCGGTGTGGCTCTTGAGTTGGTTTTTGCGCTGGCTGCTGGCGTTGGTGGCGTTTTGGCTAATGGATGTATTGGCTACCAATGCCATTAGCGCCTTGCTGTTTGCCGCGCTGGCCGGAGTGGCGTATTTCTTTGTGGACGCGGCGGCCTTGAATCTGGCCATCGACTGGCTGGGCAGCACGCCTTAAAAACAATAAAACAATAAAGAGCATATCATGGCATTGGCCAAACGCATTATTCCCTGCCTCGACGTCGACAATGGCCGCGTGGTGAAAGGCATTAACTTTTTGGCGCTGCGCGATGCGGGCAACCCGGTGGAAGTGGCCAAGCGCTACAATGACGAAGGGGCCGACGAAATCACCTTTTTGGACATCACCGCCAGCAGCGATAATCGCGACACCTTGCTGCACGTGATTGAAGATGTGGCCAGCCAAGTGTTTATCCCGCTCACCGTCGGCGGCGGTGTGCGCAGCGTGGCCGATGTACGCCGCCTGCTCAATGCCGGTGCCGATAAAGTGGGCATAAATACCGCCGCCATCACCAATCCGGACTTGGTCAACGAAGCCAGCGGTTTTTTCGGCAATCAGGCGATTGTGGTGGCGATTGATGCCAAGGCGGTAAACGCAGACAACAGCCGCTGGGAAGTGTTTACCCACGGCGGGCGCCGCCCCACCGGCATTGATGCGGTGGCGTGGGGGCAAAATATGGCCGCACGCGGTGCCGGTGAAATTTTGCTCACCAGCATGGACAGAGACGGCACCAAGGCCGGTTTTAATTTGGCGCTTACCCGAGCGGTTAGCGATGCGGTCGCCATTCCGGTGATTGCTTCCGGCGGCGTGGGCAATGCGCAGCATTTGGTGGAAGGTGTGTTGCAAGGCCATGCCGATGCGGTGCTGGCGGCCAGTATTTTTCATTTCGGCGAAGTGCGCATTGCCGACGCCAAGGCGGCGATGCGCGCCGCCGGTATTGAAGTGCGCTTATAATAGGGCTTGCCGCATCAACCCCGAGAAAGCATTTATGCAAAATCAGCAAACGGCTTGGCTGGATGCCGTCAAATGGAACGAACAAGGCTTGGTGTGCGCCATTGCCCAAGATGCGCAAACCCTGCGTGTGTTGATGGTGGCGTGGATGAATGCCGAAGCACTGCAACAAACCGCCGCCACCGGCTTTGCCCATTACTACAGCCGCTCGCGCCAAAAGCAGTGGATGAAGGGCGAAGAGTCAGGCCATACACAAAAAGTTCATCAACTGCGGCTAGACTGCGACGGCGATGCGGTGGTGATGCTAATTGAGCAAGCGGGCGGCATTGCCTGCCACACCGGGCGCGAAAGCTGTTTTTACCGGGTGTGGAACGGCAGCGGCTGGGAAGTGGTGGATGCGGTGATTAAGGATGAAGCCGCCATTTACGGCAAATAATACCCACCCTATAAAACAACCTAACTGCGTTGGATATTATGGGTATAAACCGTTTCAGGCAGCCTGTGATTTTAAGGAGCAATAAATGGACGCGATGGAAAGCCAATTAAAAAAAATGCATCTGGATACGGTGCTCAGCGACATTGCCGATGTGATGGAAATCCGCCGCAATGCCGCACCGGGCAGCTCTTATGTGTCGCAGCTGCTGCATGAGGGCGAAGACAAAATCCTCAAAAAAGTGATTGAAGAAGCCGGTGAAATTTTGATGGCTTCCAAAGACGGCAATAAATTGCAAATCATTAAAGAAATTGCCGACGAGTGGTTTCACACCATGGTATTGCTGGCGCATCACGGCTTGCGCCCGGAAGATGTATTGATGGAATTGAAGCGGCGCCAAAATATTTCCGGCCTGGATGAAAAAGCCGGCCGCACGACAGCGTAATTATTTGTGTTTATCCAACCTTTCAGGCAGCCTAGGTAAATTAGGCTGCCTGAAAACCCGTTATTGAATAAAGGAAACCAACGTGGGTATTTCTTCTGTTTGGCACTGGTTGCTGGTGCTGCTGATTGTGGTGCTGATTTTCGGCACCAAAAAATTGCGCAATATGGGCAAGGATTTGGGCGGAGCGGTGCACGACTTCAAGCAAGGCTTGAATGAGGGCAGCGAGGCGGCCAAAGGCGGCAAAGACGATGTGATTGAACATCAACACAGCGAAACCAAGTCCGACCAAAGCAAATCGTAAACCGCCATGTTTGAAATGGGTTTCAGCGAAATGCTGCTGATTGCGGTGGTGGCGCTGGTGGTGTTGGGGCCAGAGCGGCTGCCCAAGGTGGCACGCACCGCCGGACAGTGGCTGGGTCGCTTACAGCATTTTGTTGCCAACATCAAAACCGATTTAAGCACGCAGGCGGGCATGGCCGAATTGGTGGAGGCCAAAGACGGTCTAACCGCAGCGGCGCGGCAGCTACAGCAGGAGCTCAGCCAAAGCGCACAGGCGCTCAATGCCGATTTGCCCGACTGGCAGCAACGCCCGGCGTGGGAGCGGCTGCCGCCGCAACGCAGCCCGGCCGATTTCGCCACAGACACGCCCCCGCCCAATTGGCCTAGCGCGAATCACACGCACACGGTGTCGTTGCGCCGTCAAGCCTTGCAGCGCAAACGCGATTTGCGCCCGCGCCCCCGTGCACGCCCGCAATTGCGGGTGCGCCGTCATTCGTTACCGGAATAAGTTCTGTATGTCTTCCCCTTCGCCCGCCGAACCGCAAGCCGAGCCGCAAACGCTGATGGCCCACCTGCTGGAATTGCGCCGCCGCCTGATGTGGCTGGTGTTGGTATTGCTGGTGTGTTTTTTTGCGCTGATGCCGTTTGCGCAAAAGCTGTATACCTTTGTGGCGCAGCCCTTGATGGTAAACCTGCCGGCGGGCACCAGCATGATTGCCACCGATGTGATTGCGCCGTTTTTTGTGCCGGTGAAAGTGACCTTGATGGTGGCATTTTTAATCACCTTACCGCACACCCTTTACCAAGTATGGGCCTTTGTGGCGCCCGGCCTCTACCGACATGAAAAACGGCTGATTTTCCCGGTGCTGTTTTCCAGCATAGTGCTGTTTTTTGCGGGGATGGCCTTTGCCTACTTTTTTGTGTTTCCGGTGGTGTTTAAATTTCTGGCCGGGGTCACGCCGGCGGGCGTGAGCATGGCCACCGACATCGACAAATACTTGTCGTTTGTGTTGGGCATGTTTGTGGCGTTTGGTGTGGTGTTTGAAACCCCGGTGGTGGTGATTTTGCTGAACCGCATGGGGGTGGTGAGCGTGGCACAGCTGAAAACGGCGCGGGCGTATGTGATTGTGGGCGCTTTTGTGGTGGCGGCGATTGTGACCCCGCCGGATGTGATTTCACAAACCTTACTGGCACTGCCGCTGATTGTGCTCTATGAGCTGGGCATTGTGTGCTGCCGTTTGCTGGGCAAGCGGGCAGCCAGCGTGTCTGCGGATGAGGAATAAAACCAAACCCGGCGTGCACGCAATCCGCTACAATGGCAACAAATTCGCTTCAGGCTGCCTTTTCAGGCAGCCTGAAGTATATGTATCAAGTAAAGATAATGGCAATGGCAATCGTAATGAAACTAAACCGGCAACAGATTTTGCTTGTGGCAATAACGGCATGGGTGGGGCTGATCATCATCAGTCTGGGTTGGGAGCTGTGGTGGGCGCCGTTGCGTTCGGGTGGCTCGTGGCTGGCGCTCAAGGCCTTGCCGTTATGCTTGCCGCTGGCGGGCATACTCAAGGGCAAAATTTATACTTATCAATATGCCAGCATGTTGGTGTTGTTTTATGCCGCCGAGGCGGTAATGCGTTTGTTTGATGCCACAGCGGCCAGCCGTTGGTGTGCCGCGGCGGCATTGCTGTGTGCGGTGGTGTTTTTTGTGGCCGATTTGCGTTATTTGCAGTTGGCACGGCGGGAGGCAGCATGATTCGGGACAATGTAGCCGCGGCTTGGCATGAGCGTGGCGGCGTATCGGCCACGTGGGTGTGGTGGCTAGGGTTGGCTTTATTGTGTGTGGTGCCGTTTCTGTCGTCGTGGCGCACCGGGCCGTTGGCCGGCTTATATCTGGAAGGCGGCGCACTGTTGTTTGCTGCGGCGCTCACCGCACTCACGGCGTTGACCCAACAGCACGCCGTGCGCCTGCCGCGTGCCAGTGTTTACTGGTTGCTGTTGGCGCTGTTGTTGGTGGTGCAGGCGCGCGCCATGGCCTTACCCTATGCTAGCCAATCGGACATGACTGCCGCCATATTTGTGGGGCTGGCGTTGTTGTCGTGGTCGGCACGGGCGTGGGTGCTGCGCATCGGCCAGCAGCAGGCGGTGGTGATCTTGGCGTGGGCTTTATTGGCCGGGGCCTATCTGCAAAGCCTGGTAGCTGTGTTGCAGTTTATCGGTGAAACCAGTTGGTTACCCGGTTTGCTGGCCGGACCGGGCAAATATTATGTTTTCGGGCAGCTGGGGCAGCGCAATCATTTGGGGCATTACCTGATGTGGGGCGTGCTGGCGCTGTGCTATTTGTGGCACGAGCGCAAACTCAGCGGCTGGCTGGCCTTGCTGCTGATGTTGTGGCTCACCGGAGTGATGGGCTTGGTGGGTTCGCGTACCATTATTTCCTATGTGATTGCCATCGGCTTGGCCTTGGGTTTTTGGCGCTGGCGCGGCGGGCGCGAAGCCAACCGGCTGATTGCGATTGTGGCCTTGGCCATCGGTTTGGTGTTGGCGGCACAATTTTTGCTCAGCCCTTTGCTGGCTTGGCTGGAGGGTGTGCGTTTTGAGTCGGGTGCCGGACGGATGGGCGCATCGCCTTTGGAACAAGATGCCCGTATGCCGGAATGGCACAAGGCATGGCAGTTATTTTTGGCGCAGCCGGGCTTTGGTTACGGCTGGGGCAGTTATGCCTATCAAGGCTTTGCAGACAGCAGCATTTATACACAAGGTTTCCGCACCTATGGTGCTAATGTGCTGTTTACCCACACCCATAATCTGATTTTGCAGCTGCTGGCCGAAACCGGGCTGGTGGGCACGCTGTTGGTGGTGGTCGGGTTTGTGTGGGTGGCGTGGGGTTTTCTGCGCCGCCCGTTTTCTGCCGCTTCGATGATTTTAACCCTGATGCTGCTGGTGAGCCTGTGCCACAGCATGTTGGAATATCCGCTGTGGTATGTGTATTTTCTGGCGGTGTTTGCGTTGATGTTGGCGCTGACTCCAGCAGCGGAATTTACACCGACCAAACCCATGCGCTTTCGCTGGAGTTTGGTGTTGGTATGCTTGCTAATGATGGCCGATTTGATGCGTGTGGGCGTGGTGTATCAAGACTTGCTCACCGCTGGGCGCAGCAGCAATGATACGGCGGTGGCGCAGCAAAATATTGATGCGCTAAGCCAACTGCGCGCCCGTGAATATTGGCTGCGCTATTATGTGGACATGACGCTGGTGCAAAAAATAGACGCCGCGCAAGCGCCGTTACCCGAGTGGGGGCGGCAGGCTGCCGATTTGGCTGGGCGCTACCGCCCTTACAGCAACACCTTTGTGCGTGGCCTGTATTTGGCGCAAGCCGGTGATGATTCCGGCGCTCAACAATGGCTGCGGCAAATGGCACGCTATTATCCGGCGCTGATACCTTATTTTGCCGACAAAACACAACAACAGCCCTCGGCGGCTGCCTTGCGCCAGCAGCTGCAAACCGATTGCGACCAATACACCCGCAATACCGGGCGCCAGCTTACTTGTGCCGGCGCGGTAGCGAATTAACGATTGTGCGCAGATTGAAAAAATGAGCAAATGCAGCGCAAATGTAAAGACAAATCAAGTCGCCGTGATAACATAAAGCCGACACACTCGCCCCATTTGGTTTATGGGGCCGATTTTAGACCAAAGGAAGAACCATGAGCCGCATTTTACTGGTTGACGACGACAACCTGCTGACCGAACTGCTGACCGAATACCTCACTGCCGAAGGGCTGGACGTGCACAGCGTGCCCGATGGTGAAGCGGGGGTAGAGGAAATTTTGTCCGCCCAGTACGATGTGGTGGTGCTGGACTCGATGATGCCGAAAATGAACGGTTTGGACGTACTCAAAACCGTGCGTGCACAAAGCAAAATCCCCATCATCATGCTCACCGCCAAGGGCGACGACATCGACCGCATCATCGGCCTGGAAATGGGCGCCGACGACTACGTGCCCAAACCCTGCCAGCCGCGCGAACTGCTGGCGCGCATCAACGCCATTTTGCGCCGCACCCAAAGCCAGGCCGAAGGCAATAATTCGCCCAACGTGATTGCCGTAAGCGGCGTTACCCTGTATCCGGCCAAGCGCCAAGCCAGTATCGGCGAAGCACCGCTGGAACTCACCAGCACCGAATTCAATCTGTTGGAAGTGCTGATGCGCCACGCCGGCCAAGTGGTGAGCAAAGAAACTTTGTCGCTGGAGGCGCTGGATCGCAAACTGGCTAAATTCGACCGCAGCATTGATGTACATATTTCCAGCATCCGCCACAAATTGGGCGATGCCTCGCTGATTCAGACTGTGCGCGGTTTGGGTTATTTGTTTGTGAAAAACTGAATCCCGCTGCGGGGCAGAGGGCACGCTGCTTTCAGGCTGCCTGAAATAGCTGATGCCGGTTGCCCCGCTGCCAAACGAGCCCATGAAACTTTTCCAACGAATCTTCGCCACATTTTGCGCCGTGATTATCTGCGCCATATTTGTGGCGAGTTTTTCTTTTTGGCTGGTGCAAAGCACGGTGGCCGAAACCCGCTTCAAGCAACTGCGCTCGTTTGAAGCCAGCCTGCTGCGCAGCACCGTTACCGCCTTTCACATGCGCGGTGACGCCGGTGTGCGCGAGCAATTACAGGAATGGGGCAACAACCCCGGCAGTGAAAACCTGTATGTGATTCGTGGCGACGACAAAACCGACATTATGGCGCGGCCGGTGGATGTGGCCACCATCCAGCTGGCACACGAATACGCCATGATGCACCCCGAATCGCCGTTGGTGCAGGTAGCCTACAACCGCTTGGGCGAGGAATACCTGTTTTTCGTGCGCGATTGGGACAAAGAACAAGTGCCGCGCCCGCCCAGCCCGTTTCTGATTCCCGGCCTACCGGTGGCGCCGATTTGGCATGAATTCATTATTTTGGGCTTTATCGTGGTGGTGGGCTTGCTCACCGCCTATATTCTGGCCAGCAACATCACCCAGCCCATCCGCCTACTGGCGCGCGGCATGAACCGCTTGGCCGGGGGCGACTTGGAAACCCGCGTATCGCACCAGCTGGCCGGGCGCCAAGACGAGCTTTATTTGCTGGCGGTGCAGTTTGACCGCATGGCCAAACAGCTGCAAAAGCTGGTGGAAAAAGAGCGCCATTTGCTGCATCACGTGTCGCACGAAATGCGCTCGCCCTTGGCGCGGATGCAGGCGATTGTAGGGCTGATTCAAGTGCAGCCGCAAAAACAGGAACAGCATTTACAGCGGCTGGAAGCCGAATTGGCGCGCATGGACGGCCTAGTGGGCGAGCTGCTCACCTTGTCGCGGCTGGAAACCGCCAATGTGGAAATGGAAAAAGAGCCTTTGCTGCTGGTGCCGTTTTTGCAGCAATTGCTCGACGATAACCAAGAGCTGGCGGCGCAAAAGCAGCAACAACTACAATGGCAGTGCAGCATACCCGAAGCAGCACAGGTGCTGGGCAATGCCGGTTATCTCTACCGCGCGTTTGACAATGTGTTGCGTAATGCCATGGCCTACAGCCCCGAAGGCAGCACCATCCAGCTGTGCCTGCGCGAAGCGGGCAAGCAGCAATGGCAGGTGGACATCAGCGACAACGGCCCGGGCGTGGCCGAAACCCAGCTGCCACATATTTTCACCGCCTTTTACCGCGCCGACAGCAGCGCCAATAAACCCGGTACCGGCTTGGGGCTGGCGCTGGCCAAACACATTACCGAGCGCCACGGCGGCAAAATCAGCGCCGCCAACCGCAAGCCCAACGGGCTGATTATGCAGTTTGTGCTGCCCAAGTGGACGGAGAAAAAAGAAGACGGTAAAAAAGCAACGGCCAATATCAAGGCTGCCTGAAAAGTTTAAACAGCATCATTATTGCCTTTCAGGCAGCCTTGATATCATTAAACAGATTAAAAGCCGCACCGTATTGCCGGTGCGGCTTTTTTATATCGGGCTATAGGCGCATTGGTCAGCTTGCATAAATTATGGTAAAACCATGCGGTTGCCATCCAAGGTGTTTGTTGCCATGAGTATTTATGCCCTTAAGCCACGGTTTCAAAATCTGCTGCGCCCCGGTGTGCGCTATTTGCACGGCAAAGGCGTGACCGCCAATCAGGTGACGCTGGCCGCTTGTGCGGTGTCGGTGCTGCTGGGTGTGGTGTTGGCTTTGGCGGCTGGGCACAGCGGCCTGTTTTGGCTGCTGCCTGTTTGGCTGTTTGTGCGCATGGCGCTCAATGCGGTAGATGGCATGTTGGCACGCGAATTCGGCCAACAGTCGGCTTTGGGCGGCTACCTGAACGAAATCACCGATGTGGTGGCCGATGCGGCGCTGTATTTGCCGTTTGCCTTTGTGGCGCCGTTTGGCGGCCTGCAAATCGGCCTGTTGATTTTTGTGGCGGCCATGAGCGAATTTTGCGGCGTGCTCGGCCAAGTACACGGCAACGGCCGCCGCTACGACGGCCCGTTGGGCAAAAGCGACCGTGCGTTTATCTTTGGCGCACTGGGCTTATGGTATGCGCTCGCAGGCAGCCTGCCCGGCTGGCTCAATGCAGTGATGTGGCTGCTGCTGCCCTTGTTGTTGTGGACATGCTGGCGGCGCATCCATAATGGTTTAAAGGCTGCCTGAAACCCTATTCACCTTTTCCATTTCATCGGAGCGCCCCATGCAAGAACAGCAAAAAACCTTCACCACCCAAGACGGCACCGCCTTGTTTTACCGCTACCGCCCGGCGGCAGACGGCAGTAGCGATAAAGCCATATTGCTGTTTCACCGCGGCCACGAGCATTCCGGGCGCATGATGTTGGTGGCCGACGAGCTGGGTTTGGACGATATGGCTTATTTTGCCTGGGATGCCCGCGGCCACGGCATGAGCCCGGGCGAGCGCGGCGATAGCCCCAGTTTGGGCACTTCGGTGGCCGATATTCAGGATTTTGTCGACCATATTCAGGCAGCCTACGGCATTGCGGCGCAAAACATGGTGGTGATTGCCCAAAGTGTGGGCGCGGTGTTGGTGAGCACGTGGCTGCACGATTATGCGCCGCCCATCCGCTGCGCCGTGCTGGCATCGCCCGCCTTTAAAGTGAAGCTGTATGTGCCGTTTGCCCGCAGCGGCTTGCGGCTGATGCAAAAGCTGCGCGGCAATTTTTTTGTGCAAAGCTATGTTAAAGCCCATTACCTCAGCCACAATCAGGCGCGCATCGATTCCTACAACAACGACCCACTGATTGCACGCGCCATTTCCGTGCGCATTTTGCTGGGGCTGTATGACGCCGCCGACCGCGTGGTGGCCGATGCCGCCGCCATCACCACCCCGATTCAGCTGTTGATTTCAGGCAGCGATTGGGTGGTACACCACGGCCCGCAGCACCACTTTTACACCCGCTTGGGCAGCCGCCACAAAGAGCGCCACGTATTAAAAGGCTTTTACCACGACACCTTGGGCGAAGAAGGCCGCGAGCAGGCGTTTACCCAAATCCGCCGCTTTGTACGCGCCCGTTTTGCCGAGCCGTTTGCTGCCGTAGACGTGAGCGATGCGCACCTGCACAGCGCCAGCCGCCGCGAAGCCGACGAATTGGCCACGCCCCTATCGCCGTGGACACCACGCGGCGCCTATTGGACGGCACAGCGCTGGCTGATTCGCCTGGGGCGGCATTGGTCGAGCGGGGTCAAACTGGGGGTGGACACCGGCTTTGATTCCGGCAGCACACTGGATTATGTTTACCGCAACCAGCCGCAAGGCAAAAATGCCTTGGGTCGCGCCATCGACAAAAATTACCTTAACGCCATCGGCTGGCGTGGCATCCGCCAGCGTAAAGTGAATATCGGCCAAGCCATTCAGGCAGCCATGCGCCAATTGCGCGCGGCGGGCAAGCCAGTGCATGTGCTCGACATCGCCGCCGGCCATGGCCGCTATGTGCTGGACGCCCTCACCGCAACCGAACGCCCCGACAGCGTGCGTCTGCGCGATTACAGTCCGCTGAACGTGGCCGCCGGGCGCAAATTGATTGAAGAACGCGGGCTGGCGGATTTGGTGCGTTTTGACGAAGTAAACGCCTACGATCGCAGCAATTATCAACAGCTCGAGCCACGCCCCACCTTAGGCATCGTGTCCGGCCTGCACGAGCTGTTTCCCGATAACGATTTGATTTTAAACTCGCTCTACGGCTTTGGCGATGCCATCGACACCGGCGGCTATCTTATCTACACCGGCCAGCCGTGGCACCCGCAGCTGGAAATGATTGCCCGCTGCCTATCCAGCCACCGCGACGGCCAAGATTGGGTGATGCGCCGCCGCAGCCAGCAGGAAATGGATCAGCTGGTGGCCAAAGCCGGATTTGCCAAAGTGCGCCAATGGATAGACGAAGACGGCATTTTTACCGTATCGCTGGCGGTGAAGCGGGAATCGGCTTGCTCAATGCAGAAAAACCAGCATGCTTAGCGGCCTCAGTCATGTAACCTTGGCGGTGCTCAATGTGGCACGGTCAGTGGATTTTTATACGCAGGTTTTGGGTTTACGGGTACGGGTGCAGTGGCAGGGCGGTGCTTATTTATCGTGTGGTGCTTTGTGGTTGTGTTTATCGGAAGATGAGCCTTGTCCGAAAACCGATTACACACACTTGGCGTTTGCTATTGAGGCCGAGCATTTTGATGATTTTGTCCGCCAAATACGTGAGCAAGAAGTGGTGGAATGGCGACAAAACCGCAGCGAAGGGGCATCTCTATATTTGCTTGATCCGGATGGCCATAAACTGGAAATTCATGTTGGCAGCCTAGATACACGGTTGAATCATTTACGTAGCCAGCCTTACCCAGGCCTTGTTTGGTTCGACTGAAAATACCCTACTATTTGCCCAAGGTCAGATTCAAGTATTCGACTTGCTGCTCAAAGCTTTCAGGCAGCCTGCTATTGCAATAGGCTGATTCGGCTTTATATATGAGCATTATCGTTAACAAGGAAAAAAATATGCTGCGCTTATTGCTGAATATTTTATGGGTGGTGTTGGGCGGTTTTTGGATGGCCTTGGGCTGGTGGTTTGCCGGGCTGATTATGGCGATTACCATTATCGGCTTGCCGTGGGCGCGGGCGTGTTTTGTGATTGGCGGGTTTACCCTGTGGCCGTTTGGCAGCAGCGCGGTGAACCGTGAGCTGGTTACCGGCAACCGCGATATCGGCACCGGCGGCTTGGGCTGCTTAGGCAATGTGATTTGGTTTGTGCTGGCCGGTTGGTGGCTGGCGCTGGGGCATCTGTTTGCCGCCATTGCCAACTTTGTCACCATCATCGGCATTCCCTTCGGCATCCAGCACCTGAAATTTGCGCTGATTGCCCTAGCGCCCATCGGCAAAACCATTGTGGATAAAAACACCGGCCAGCCGCTGTGGTAGGCTTGGCGTATGTGATGGTTTGAATAAGCGGTAAACAACAAAGGCTGCCTGAAAGATATTCAGGCAGCCTTTGTGTGTTTAAAGTAATACCAATTCTACAAAATAATATAACAAGGCGGAACTGATTTACTCGGTGCTTTAGCACCTTAGTAAATCGTTCTCTTTGAGCTGAGCCGAAGACAGTACAAGTAGTACGGAACAGACTTTTGTTGGTGCTTTAGCACCTTACAAAATCGTTCGCTTTGCGCTAAGGCGAGCCAACGCAGTTAGGTTATTTTGTAGAATTGGTATAACAGTGGCGCTATTGCAGCGGCAATACGCGGTTGATGCCGCCGCCCACCACCACACGCACGCGTTGGCCGGTTTTAAAGGCCACGTCGTTGTTTTGCACCACTTTCACCACTTCGTTGCTGCCTTCCATCAGCACCAGAATTTCCACTTCTTTGGGCTGTGCCGGCTGTCCTAGCGCTTGCCCGGCCAAGCCGCCCAGCACCGCACCGATGACTTGGCCGGTGTTTTGGCCGCCGCCTTTGTTTAAGCCTTCCAGCACCACACCGGCAGCATCCGCCCACGGGTCTTGCTCTTTGTTTTTGCTGTTCACGCCGCTAACCGACATCACTTGGCCGTAATACACGCGGGCGGTTTTTTGTTGCTGGCTGGTGTTGGTGTAATAGGGTGAGTCGGGGTTGCTTACGGCGCAGCCGCCGATGAGAAAAGCCGCTAGCAGGGCTGCGGTGGTGAAGCCGGGGAATTTGCGCATGATGTGGTTTCCTTATCAAGACAAGGGTTTGGATGGGTTTGCTACACGGGCGCAAGCGCGCACGCATTCGGTGATGAGCGCCGGGCCGCGGTAAATCAGGCCGCTGTAGATTTGCACCGCTTGCGCGCCCAGGGTCAGCTTTTGGGCGGCATCGGCACCATTGACAATCCCGCCCACGCCGATGAGCGGGATGCGGCCATGCAGGTGTTGCGCCAGCTGCTGCAAGACGTGGTGGCTTTTTTCACGCACCGGCAAGCCGGATAAGCCGCCCGCTTCGGCGGCCAACGGGTGGCTGCCTAAGGCGGTTTTGTCGATGGTGGTGTTGGTGGCGATGATGCCGTCGATTTCGGTTTGCAGCGCCACTTCGGCCACGGCTTCGATTTGGGCTTCGCTTAAATCGGGGGCGATTTTCACCGCCAAGGGCACGCGGCGGCCATGTTGGGCGGCCAATTGTGCCTGTTTGTTTTTCAGGCAGCCCAGTAGGGCTTTAAGCTCGTCTTCGCCTTGCAAGGCACGCAGGTTTTGGGTGTTGGGCGAAGAAATATTCACGGTGATGTAGCTGGCGTGCGGATAGGCTTTTTCTAGGCAGGCCAGATAATCATCGGCGGCGTTTTCGATGGGGGTGGTGGCGTTTTTGCCGATATTGATGCCGAGCACGCCGTTGTAGCGGCTGCGCTCGATATTGCGGATCAGGGCGTCGATGCCGTCGTTGTTAAAACCCATGCGGTTGATGATGGCTTGCTGCTCGGGCAGGCGGAACAGGCGCGGCAAGGGGTTGCCCGCTTGCGCTTTGGGGGTAACGGTGCCCACTTCGATAAAGCCGAAGCCCAGCGAGGCCAGCGCATCAATATAGGCACCGTTTTTATCCAGCCCGGCGGCCAAGCCAACGGCATTGGGCAAGGTTAAGCCCATCAGCGACACGGGCGTGCCGGTGGCGGGGGCGTGGCCCAGTAAATTGAGCAGGCCGATGCGGTGGGCGCGGTTGAGTGCGGCTAGGGTGAAGTGGTGCGCCTGTTCGGCATCCATGCGGAAGAGGGCGTGTTTGAGCAAGGAATACATAGCAATGGCCTTGTGATGGCGGATTAAAAAGCGGGGCGGGTTTGCAGCAGGCTGCCTGAAGGTTTCAGGCAGCCTATCAAGTTGCACCAAGCCAATCTTAAGGCTTTACCACGGCTGCTCCAGCCCTTGTTGCAAACCTTGGCGGATTTCGCCGCCAAAGCGCCGCCCCATGGCTTTGCTCAGGCTTTCTTGCGGGGTGTAGTCCACCAGCTCGGGGGCTTTGATGATGTCGCGCGACACGCTGTAGATATTGCCGAAATCATCAATCAGCCCCACTTTTTTACCTTCCACGCCGGTGTAGATGCGGCCGCTGAAAAGGTCGGGGTTGTCCGCTTCTTTCAGGCGGTCGCCGCGCCCCAGTTTCACCGATTTGATGAATTCTTGGTGGATGTCGGTGAGCATTTGCTGCCAGATGGCGGCTTGCTCCGGCGTTTCCGGGGTGAAGGGGTCGCCCATGCCTTTGTTGTCACCGGCAATTTTCAGCCGCCGTTTCACGCCCAGTTTTTCCATCAGCCCGGTAACATCAAAGCCGCCGCCAATCACGCCGATGCTGCCCACAATGCTGGAAGGATCGGCGTAGATTTTGTCGGCAGCGCTGGCGATGTAGTAGCAGCCGGAAGCGCACACGTCTTCGGCCACCACATACAGCGGGATGTTTTTATGCTGGGCCTTGAGGCGGCGCACTTCTTCAAAGGCGATGTTCGACACCACCGGCGAGCCGCCGGGGCTGTTGGCACGCAGAATAATGCCTTTGACATTGGGGTTTTTATAGGCGGCTTCGAGGCCGTCGCGCAAGATTTGTGCTTGGTCTTCGTAGTTGTTGATGATGCCGGAAAGATTGATGACAGCGGTGTGCTCTTTGGTGGCGCCAAGGTCTTTTTTACCGATAACGGCCGAAAAAATCAGTGCCGCCAGCAGCGCCAGCCACACCAGCCGCCATACCAGCTTCCAGATGCGGGCGCGGCGTTGCTCTTGGTAAACCTGCAGCAGCAGTTTTTCCAGCATGCTGCGTTCCCAGCTGTTGCCGGAGGGGATGTTGTCGTTATTCATGGTTTTGATTTTCAATTTCATGGTTGGTTTGATTAAATATTTGGTTTGATTAAATATTTTTGATGTTCGGTTGATTAAGGCTGCCTGAAAGCCCCAGCCAATGCGCCAAATCGGCCATACCGCCCAGCAGGGCGATGTGCGGCGCCTGCTGCAAGGTGGCGGCATCGTGCGCGCCGGTGTTGACTGCCACCGCATCGGCACCGGCATTGGACGCCAGCATTAAATCGTGGGTGGTGTCGCCAATCATCAGCACTTCGTGCGGCTGCAAGCCCAATTCGTCGCACAGCGATAAAATCATTTCCGGATGCGGCTTGGAAGCGCATTCGTCTACGGTGCGCGTGGCCATAAAATAGCCCGCGCTGGCGGTGTCGGCCAGCGATTTCACCAAACCGGCGCGGCTTTTGCCGGTGGCCACCGTGAGCCAGTAATGTTGCTTGAATACCGGCAGCCACTGCGCCGCTTCGGCAAACAGCACGGTGCGGTTGGCCGGGCTGAGGTAGTGGCGGCGGTAATGATAAACCAATTGCTCGCGCTCATCGGCACTGATGTTGGGCGCCACGGTGTTTAAGGCTTTATCCAAACTCAAGCCAATCACTTGGCGCACGGCATCATCGCTCGGGGCGGGAAAACCGGCGGCTTGGGCGGCGTGCTGCATCGATTGCACGATTTGGGCGGTGGAGTCGGCCAAGGTGCCGTCCCAGTCGAAAATCAGGGCTTTATAGGGTTTGGGGTTCATGGTTGGCTTTGTGGTGGTGAGAATTGTTCTATCCGTGCCGCCATTTGCCGGGCGGCGGCGGTATTTTCGGCCAATAAGCCGTTTACCACGCCTTGGCGGTTGGCTTCGGTTTGGTTTTGGCTAAGCTTGTATTTGCCTTCGATGCGCTCGATGGTGATTTCAAAACACATAATCGCGCGGCACATGGCTTGGATGTAGTCTGCCGGGGCATCGGCCAGCCGCCACGGCCGGGCTTGGCTTTGTTCGTGCTGCTCGGTAAGCAGCGTCAATATGCGGTGTGCATCGGCTTCGCTTTCCAGCAAGCGCCCTTGACCATAAATATGTACGGCTTGGTAATTCCAAGTGGGCACCACCTTATGATGCTGTTGTTTGGCCGGATACCAGTTGGCGCTGATGTAGTGGCCGCTGTCTTGGAATATCGCCAGCCAAGCTTGCTCAGGCAAGGCGTTTTGCCATATCGGGTTGGCTTTGGCAAAGTGGCCGAGCAAGCAGCCGTGGCCATTGGGTTGGCATTGCCAATACAACGGAATATGCGTGGCCTCCAGCCCTTGGTTGGTTTGCACCACCACAGTGGCCAGCGGGTGGTGTTGCACAAAGCTGTGCAATTCGGCCGGGTCGGTTTGCTGGAATTTGGGTGGGGTAAACATATTCAAAACAACCTTTTTAATCGGTGGATGCGGGCGGCTGTTGCAATAATTGTATCAAGCGTTGCAATTCATCCGGCAGCGGCGCGTGCAGATGCAAAGGCTCGCCGCTGAGCGGGTGTGCCAAATGCAGCTCGGCGGCGTGTAAAAACATGCGCTTTAAGCCCAGTTTGTGCAGGCGCTTGTTGGCGGTGTAGTCGCCATAGCGCTCGTCGCCGGCAATCGGGCAGTGTTGCGACTGCATGTGTACGCGGATTTGGTGGGTGCGGCCGGTTTTGAGTGTGGCCTGCACCAAGCTGGCATCCGACAGGCCGACTTGATGCAAGAGGCTGCCTGAAAAGCGGTTTAATACTTTAAATTGGGTGTGGGCGCTTTGGCCGTTGTCGGCCACGCGCACCATTTTTTCGCCTTGTGCGCCTTGGTATTTAAACAAGGGCAGCTTAACATGCTGCACCGCTTGCGGCCATGCCCCCACGCCCAGTGCTAAATAGATTTTTTGCGGGTGGTCGTTGCGGATGGCTTCGTGCAGCTTCACCAATGCACTGCGTTTTTTGGCAATCATCAGCAAGCCGCTGGTGTCTTTGTCGAGCCGGTGCACCAGCTCCAAATAGCGTGCTTGTGGGCGTGCTTGGCGCAATTGCTCAATCACGCCAAAGCTGATGCCGCTGCCGCCATGCACCGCCACCCCGGCCGGTTTGTTGATGACCAGCAAAGCGTCGTCTTCATAAATCACGGCAAAATCTTTGGCCGGTGCCGGATGGGCTTTAAGGCTGCCTGAAGGTGCTGCGGCCACACGCACCGGCGGCACGCGCACCACATCGCCTTCGGCCACGCGGTCGGTGCCTTTGCAGCGTTTTTTATTGAGGCGCACTTCACCGGCGCGGATGATGCGCTGCACATGGCTTTTGGGCACACCTTTTAAGGTTTTGAACAAATAATTGTCCAGCCGTTGGCCGCCGTCGGCCTCGCCAACGGTGAGGAAATTCACCAAATCTTTGCTAATTAACGCCATCTTGCTTATAATCCGAAAGCCTTTTTTGGAAGACTTGATGCTGCCTGAATGATTGAAGGCAGGGGTTTGACAAAGGGGCGGCGGCATTGCCGCCGAAAGAAGATACCCGCTTTAGGCATTTATTTATCGCCTGAAGTTTGGGCTGCTGCTGCGCCCATTAGGTTACAGCGGCACAAAACAGCGAAATATTAACGTATTTAAACCAAAAACGCACTCGCAACAGCGATTTCCCCGGTGGCAAACACAGCCGTTAAGCGCCGGGATGGTGATTAAGTTTGACCTTCGGGTTGTGGCGTCGGCCGGTTGTAAGACGCCGCCTCAGAATACGCCCCGCAGCACCCGGTGCCGGTTTGCCGCACCACGGATGGCCAGAGCGGATTGAGTGTGTATTCGGGCGGCGCAGCTTGAGGATGCGGCGCACCCGACATAATAAGAAGACAGCGGCTACCGATTATTACCGCCGCCAGCGCCCCGCACAAATACGGGCATTGGCCGCAGGCGGTCAGAGCGCAGCCTTTACCGGCTGGGTTTCTGCCTTGTTCTTTTCCGGGTTGTTGCACATCAAATCAGCAGCAAGCGCGGCACAGCATGTGCCTGTAGCGCGTTGTGATTGATGGCAGGCAAACCCCATCGCTTCTTTATCATGTGCCAGCCCGTGGTTTTGTCCTTTGGAATCAAGGCCGCGGGTGTCAAAAACTGATTGCATTGCCTCGTGAGTGCCACCAACGAGGTTATTATGAAACGGATGTTATTCAATGCCACGCAAGCCGAAGAGCTACGCGTGGCCATTGTTGACGGCCAGAGCTTGATTGATCTGGACATCGAAACGCTGGGCAAAGAACAGCGCAAAGGCAATATCTACAAGGGTGTTATCACCCGCATCGAACCCTCTTTAGAAGCCTGTTTTGTCGATTACGGCACCGATAGGCACGGCTTTTTGCCGTTCAAGGAAGTTTCCCGCAGCTATTTCAACGACTACGACGGCGGCCGCGCACGCATTCAAGACGTCTTGTCTGAAGGCATGGAAGTGATTGTGCAGGTGGAAAAAGACGAGCGCGGCAACAAAGGCGCGGCGCTCACCACCTTTATCAGCCTGGCCGGGCGCTATTTGGTATTGATGCCGAATAATCCGCGCGGCGGCGGCGTGTCGCGCCGCATCGAAGGCGAGGATCGGCAAGACCTGAAAGCGGCCATGGCCGAGCTGGACGTGCCGCGCGGCATGAGCCTGATTGCACGCACCGCCGGCATCGGCCGCAGCGCCGAAGAGCTGCGCTGGGACATGAACTACCTGCAACAATTGTGGCAGGCAATTGAAGAAGCGGCCAAGCAACACAGCGAGCCGTATCTGCTGTTTATGGAAAGCGCCTTGGTGATTCGCGCCATCCGCGACTACTTCCAGCCCGACATCGGCGAAATCCTGATTGATACCCAAGAAGTGTACGACCAAGTATCGGAATTCATGACTTATGTGATGCCCGCCTATGTGTCGCGCCTGAAGCACTACAACGACCACACGCCGCTGTTTTCACGCTTCCAAATCGAACACCAAATCGAATCGGCGTTTTCGCGCTCGGTAAGCCTGCCTTCCGGCGGCGCTATCGTGATTGACCACACCGAAGCGCTGGTGTCGGTGGATGTCAACTCCGCCCGCGCCACCCGCGGTGCCGACATCGAAGACACCGCATTCAAAACCAATATGGAAGCGGCCGAAGAAGTGGCGCGGCAAATGCGCCTGCGCGACTTGGGCGGCTTGGTGGTGATCGATTTTATCGACATGGAAAACAGTAAGCATCAGCGCGATGTGGAAAACACCTTGCGCGATGCACTCAAGCAAGACCGCGCCCGTGTGCAAATGGGCAAGCTGTCGCGCTTTGGCCTGCTGGAATTAAGTCGCCAGCGCCTGAAACCTTCGCTGGGCGAAAGCAGCCACACCGCCTGCCCGCGTTGCGGCGGCACCGGCTTTATCCGCGGCATCGAATCCACCGCCTTGCATGTGTTGCGCATCATTCAAGAAGAATCGATGAAAGACAACACCGCCGAAGTGCGCGCCCAAGTGCCGGTGGATGTGGCCACCTTCTTGCTGAATGAAAAACGCGCCGAGCTGTTCGGCTTGGAAGAACGCATGGATGTGTCGGTGCTGCTGATTCCGAACACCCATCTGGAAAACCCGCATTATCAAGTGAGCCGCGTGCGCACCGACAATGTGGAAGAAGACGCGGCGCCCAGCTACCAGCAAGTGGCCGCGCCTGAAAACGAAGGCGAGCTGCCGTTTGCCATTGGCCAAAACAAACCGGCCAAGCCGGAGCCGGCGGTAAAAGGCATCAAGCACAGCCAACCGGCACCGGTCACTGCGGCGGCACCCCAAGAGCAGCCGGGCGTGTTTGCGCGCTTGTCGGCTTGGTTGGGCAAATGGTTTGGCGGCGGCGACAAGGCCGAAACCGAGCCGAAGCCGGAAGCAGCCAAAACCGCTGCCCGCCCGCCCGCGCAAAACCAGCACAACCGCAAAAAACGCCCGCAAGAGCGGCGCAGCCAAGGCCAGCGCAACGCCCGTCAAGACGAGCGCAACGGCCAGCAAGCCGAAGGCCGCAGCCGCACACAAACGGGAAAACCGGTTCAAGGCAACGGCCAGAACCAGCGTGGCAGCGAGCAACGGGAACCGCGCGAGCAGCGCCAAGATCAAACCCGCACCAACAACGCCAAGCAAGGCGACAACAACGCGGTAGACAACAACAGCGACGACAACGCCGCCCGCAACCGCCGCCGTCAACGCAACCCGCGTAAAGAGGATGTGGTGGGCGCATCGGTGGCCGAAGTGGCCAATACCGCCGAACAGCCGCCGCTGGTGGTAACCCTGCCTGCTGAAACCGCAGCAGCAACCGCGCCGGCGGAAGAAAGCAAACGCCAAAACCGCCAGCAAAAAGGCCAGCAAGATCGGCGTCGCGGCGGTAAAAACCAGCGTCGTCATATTCCATCGGCAGAAAAAATCGTTCGCTATCTGGATGTACAGGAAGTGGTCGAGCGCGTGAATGCGGCGGTGGCGCATGTATTGGCACCGGCGCATAAACCGGCCCAAGCCGTTGACGCACCTTTAGTGGTTGAGACTGCCACACCCGAAGCGGTGGCGGCTGAAGTTGAAGCGCATGCTGTTGCCCCCGTGCAAGCGGTTGCCGTGGCGGCGGTTGAAACGCAGGCGGTGGCGGCTCAAGCTATTGAAACGCAGGTAGTCGAAACCGCCACAGCGGATGCCATGGCCATTATTGAACCGCCAGCGCCTAAAGCAGTGCCGGTGTTGGTGATGGATTTGGGTGATTTGGTACTGGTGGAAACCCGCGCTGAAGCCTTAGCTGCTGCTGCCACACAAGCAGCACCGGCCACGGCCGCCAAGCTGCGCCGCGCTGATGTGCCGCGCCCGGCGGCGGTGGAAACCGAAGCCGTGGTATTGCAGCAGGTGGAAACGCATAAATAGGCTGTATGGCTAAAATAAGGCTGCCTGAAAGCCGCGTTGGTATTTCAGGCAGCCTGAAACAAAAAATTCAAAAAATGGTTGACGTCTTTTTTTTAGTAGCCTAAAATACGCGCTTCCTTTCCCTGATAGCTCAGTCGGTAGAGCGACGGACTGTTAATCCGCAGGTCCCTGGTTCGAGCCCAGGTCGGGGAGCCAAGGGTCGTTAGCTCAGCTGGTAGAGCAGCGGACTTTTAATCCGTTGGTCGATGGTTCGAATCCATCACGACCCACCAAGATTTATCTAAATAATTCAAATATTTAGATTAGATGCAGTACATTTCAAAGCATGGTCACGATTTAGCAGTGTGTCTAAATTGTGACTATTTTTTTTCATCATGCCATCAATCATTACCGCATGCTGATGCAAATGCTCCGGTGCCAAATGTGCGTATTTCTGCACCATCTCAATGGATTCCCAACCACCCATTTCCTTCAGTGCATACAGCGATACGCCGCTTTGTGCTATACCAGCCAGCTGGCTCAAGTGTGCCGCAAATCATGCAGGCGGAAATTTTCAATTCCCGCCTGCCATAACCTGTTATCCAAGCTGTTCAGCGGGTGATTGCGCGAATGCACAAAAACAACGTTGAGGGTGTTTTCTAGGTGCTGTCAAAATACCTGCAGGCCGCCTCCCTAGATTGGGTTTCATTCGGGTGATACCAAGCCACCTAGCGAGCCAAATCAATTCGAGTCCAAATTTAACGTCAATAACATTGACTGGCGCAATGGATTGCGCCAGTGAAGCAGCTGAAATCAAAAAAAGCGCATTTTCAGTTTCGCGATCTTTGCGCCAAAGCGGCAACAGATAAAGACGAGGCGCTCGGTATTGAGGCCGCGCGGGCGTTGCTTGGCCACAAAAATCAGGCTATGACGCTAGGATGTGTGCAGCACCGAAAAGGCAAGTTAGTTGCGCCAACGGTGGATGTCATCAGCGCCGAATTTAGCGCGAAACATGGGCAAAGAAGTAGGGGTGGCAAGAAGTGAGAAATGCAGAACAGCGGCAGAATGTAGAACAAGAGTCAGCCAAAACTATACAAAAAAGCCAACATTAATATGTTGGCTTTATATTTATAATCATGTGGTTAGTGGTGCCCGGAGCCGGAATCGAACCGGCACGCCCGTTTTAGAGGCGACGGATTTTAAGTCCGTTGTGTCTACCTATTTCACCATCCGGGCGCTGCCTTATGCTGCTAGGCAGGGGTAAGCTGGAGGCGGGGGCGCGGATTTAAACCGGCCTGCACGGCTTTGCACACCGTGGCATAGTCACTCTGCCACCCCGCCATTGAAGAAATGTTGCTGTTGTTTTGGAGGCGGGAGTCGGAATCGAACCGGCGTACACGGCTTTGCAGGCCGCTGCATAACCACTCTGCCATCCCGCCAAAAGGGTTGCCACGAAAAAGTGCTTGGAATTTGGAGCGGGAAACGAGGCTCGAACTCGCGACCTCAACCTTGGCAAGGTTGCGCTCTACCAACTGAGCTATTCCCGCTTAAGATGTGGATTTTCACATCCGAGTACATCGATTTTGACGGCATCCGGTAAGTAAGTGGAGCGGGAAACGAGGCTCGAACTCGCGACCTCAACCTTGGCAAGGTTGCGCTCTACCAACTGAGCTATTCCCGCGTTTACTGTGCTGATGCTGTCGTGTTGTGGAGCGGGAAACGAGGCTCGAACTCGCGACCTCAACCTTGGCAAGGTTGCGCTCTACCAACTGAGCTATTCCCGCATTTTGCTGCTACTGCACAACAGAAGACGGCCATTATAGTGGCTGTAAAAATTCTGTCAAGGGATTTTAGGGGTTTTGTTTGAATTCCTGCATGGCCATTTTCAGGTAGTAAAACATGGACCATACGGTGAGTACGGCGGCGATAAACATAAAGGCGTTGCCCAGCCAGATAAAATTGATGCCCCACTGCGGAATGTCATACACCAGTAATAGCAAAATGGCGGCCATTTGGGCAGTGGTTTTGAATTTGCCAATGGTGGCCACGGCCACGCTGTTGCGTTTGCCCAGCTGTGCCATCCATTCGCGCAGGGCGGAAATGGTGATTTCGCGGCCGATAATAATCATGGCGAAAATGGCATAGGTGCGGCCGATGGCCACCAGCAAAATCAATGCCACGGCCACCATGAGTTTGTCGGCCACGGGGTCGAGAAAGGCGCCGAAATCGGAGGTTTGTTTCCAGCGGCGCGCCAGATAGCCGTCGAACCAATCGGTAATGGCGGCGGCGGCAAAAATGCCAGCAGCACACCAGTTGATGATGCTGTTGTTGGTGATCCAGTTGGCGGGCAGATAAAACAGGGCGGTAAACACCGGTATCATCAGGATGCGCAGCCAAGTAAGCAGGATAGGGATGTTCCAGGGCATGGATTGCTTTCGGTATTTTTGCGGCTAAGCCGCGATTGTACGCGTTTATGGCTTTTCAGGCAGCCTGAAAAATGCCCGTGGGCTTGGGCTGCCTGAAAGCAGATAAGTTTTATCGGGTCGTTTATACCAATTCCATTAAAAACCAGATTGCCCAGCATCTATACCTAACTCTGGATATAAACCCGGGGTGATGCCTCCAAGTTGGATTTAAAAATTCAGCAGGCTGCAAATAATATGGTTGATAGTTTGAAGCAGACTGGGAAATCGCCACCTAATTTTATATATTTTATATAACTGAAGCGGAAGTAGAAGTTTTGGGCTGGAAATCTGGAAGCCGTGTGCACAATGGTAAAACTATTGGCGGTGAGTCTTATGGTATATGGTAATAGAGAAAAACTACTACTATCTGCACTATCTGCACCGAATCGAACGTGGTATCAGGCTGGTATCAATTATCAAGAAACTAAAACTAGGGGTAACGAGAGATTATTTTACTCAAATGATGGATTGTTGTATTTTACGCGCGATCATAGTAAAACCGTGACACCAATAGGAAGATGGAAATGAGAGAAAATATTAATAAATTATATTTAGATGGAGAAAGTATTCAAACAAAAGCTGATTTCCATAAAAAAATTGGTGATTTATTAAATGCTAAAAATTTCATTGATGGTTATGGATACAATCTTGATGCTCTATGGGATATATTAAGTAGTGGTGCTGGATTAAACTGTGTATTGCATTGGGAAAATTCAGAAATATCTAAGCAAAACTTAGGAGAAGAGCATTTTTATGCAATAGTTGATATTTTGAAAATGGCGGAAAACGTTACTTGGACAGAAGATTATGTTCCATTCAAGTTATGTTTAGAATAAGCAATAAAACTTAGATTATAAAAATGTTTTTCGAAGATGACAGTTTTTAGTGCCTAGTTGAAAATGGAAAAATCTATCGGAGATTAGATATGGTAACTGAAGTTAATTTCTCTTCCTTAAATAGTCCAAATTTAATCTATGAAATAAGTAGCTTAATTAATTTTGATAAAAATAATGGTAATTATTCTGTTAATCTAGCTAATTTAAATAAAAAAAACTGGATGTATGCGGCAATAGATAATAATGATTTTTTTGATCAAGATCTAACAAATTTAATCCTAGCAATAGATAAAATTGGGTTGAATAAGGTTTATGCAACTATGGCAAAAAATTTCTTTCAACAAACAGAATCTATTAGGGTCTGTTCACAATTACTTGTCATACCCTTGAATAAAAAAGAAACGCAGGCATAAAAGGAAGTTCTCACCCCCCAATACACCTGCGATGCCCCGTACACTACTCAAAGATGAACATTGGACGAAGCTGTTATCTATTCTGCGTGATTTGGGTATTTATAGCAAACCCAATTTGCGCAGAATTCTTGAAGGCATACTTTACAGAATAAGAACCGGCATACCGTGGCGGGATTTGCCCGAGTATTTCGGCAAGTATCATACTGTTTATACCGCTTATAACCGTTGGTCAGAAAAAGGCATTTTTACTGCAATCTTGAAACAGCTCAGCCAAGAGAGTGACTTGGAGTGGGTAGCCATAGACGGCAGTTATATCCGTGCTCACCAACACTGCGCCGCAGCCTCA
Source organism: Paralysiella testudinis (assembly GCF_016894345.1). Classification (GTDB taxonomy): domain Bacteria; phylum Pseudomonadota; class Gammaproteobacteria; order Burkholderiales; family Neisseriaceae; genus Paralysiella; species Paralysiella testudinis. The sequence continues at coordinate 351,747 of NZ_CP069798.1, read as the reverse complement.
GCGCTCAGTGCGCAAGAGGATCGCGCAATCGGTATGAGCCGAGGCGGCAGAACCAGCAAGATTCATCTGGCTGTAGATGCTGCAGGCAATCCGGTTGAGGTTATCGTTACTGCGGGCAATATCCATGATGTCACCGTTGCACCGGAGCTGCTTGACAACATCAACCTTACCGAAACTGAGTTGGTTAATGCGGACAAAGGTTACGATTCAGACCGGCTCAGGGAGCAAATAGAGCAAAGCGGTGCGAAAGCCAATATTCCCTATAAAAGCAATAGGGAAGAGAAAAATAAAGACATGGACTGGTATTTATATAAAATCAGGCATTTGGTAGAGAATGCCTTTTGCCGTTTGAAACATTTCCGAGCGATTGCCAGCCGTTACGATAAGCTGAAACGCAACTTCCACAGTACGGTTTTATTGGGGTGCATTGTGATGTGGTTACCTTTATGACAAGTAATTGTGAACAGACCCTAATAGTAATAGCAAAATATGGATTATAGATAATCATGAAAAGGATTGGTTATCTATCCAAAATCCTGAACATCCATTTACCCACTGGGAAAGTATTTTACTTTCACTTCCTATTTTGGAATTTTTAATTATTAAACCTTGGTCTGTTGGATACAATACTATCATAATGGGCAAAGAAGATTTTATTACCTTGGCATGTTCAACAGAAGGATGGTTAATAAATAAAACATACGAAATATATCCAGTACCCCGCTCTCAACTAAGAGCCGAACGTAGTTGCAAAAGAAAGGACATTGCTCTAAAACCTAAGTATTCGACCAAGAATCCACAGGTTAAGGAAGAACAATGTCCCAAGACGATTTTATCATCACCACCTATTTGCTCGTCGATAAATTTTATCGTCAAGTGGTGACAACAAAGCTGCGTAAGAAAGGCTTTGAACCGGCATTAAGCGATGTGGAAATCATCACCATCCAGATCGTGGGTGAGTTTATGGGTTTGAATGATGATAAAAAGATTTGGTACTTCTTTAAAAACAACTTATCAGACTGGTTTCCAAAATTGGGCTCATACGCTAACTTCTGTAAGCATTGCGCCAACCTTTGGCAGGTTCACCATAAGATTACCCAAAGTCTGGTGGTCCAATACAACACAGACCGGCAGTATTCGATAGACGGATTTCCCATACCTGTTTGTCGGTATGCCCGCGCCCATCGGCATCGGCGTTTCAAAGCTGATGCGGCATTTGGTTATTGTGCCTCAAAAGCCGAACGTTATTATGGCTTTAAAGGGCATATCGTAATCAACGCAACCGGCTTGATTACCAATTTAACATTTGCTGCGGCCAATGTGGATGAACGGGATATGGTTGCCGAGATAACTGACAATATCAAAGGATTGTTGATTGGCGATAAAGGCTATATTCGCCCGGATTTGAAAGAAGAGTTGGCAAGTAGAGACATTGATTTACAGACGCCGTTAAGAAAGAATATGGCGGATGTACGTTCGAAAGAGTGGGTTCAGTGGCTTTGCAAAAAGCGCAGAAAAGTAGAAACGGTGATTAGCCAACTTACCGAGCGTTTTAAAATCAATGCGGTAAAAGTAAAAGATCTTTGGCATTTGAGCCACCGGGTGATACGCAAAGTATTGGCGCATACGGTGTGTGTGGTGATATGCCAATTGGCAGGAAAGCCTTCGCTTCAATTGGAGTGGATTCAGGAAAGTTGAGAGCGGGGTATCCAGTATAGAAATATCAATAAAAATAATCTAAAGCGTTTGCCTGCCTACGTGCTGCGCAAACGATTTTTTTACGGTGCTAAAGCACCAACAAAAGTTTGTTTCGTAGCAGATGCACTGTCTGCGGCTCAGCTCAAAGAGAACGATTGACTAGGATGCTGAAGTACCGATGTAAATCAGTTCTGTATCAAGTTTGGCAATGACAGTGTTGCATTTCAGGCAGCCTTGGCAAGTGGGTGCGTAACTTCAGTTACTTAATTGTTAAGACCCATAATCTTCTGGAATGGATTTTCACGAAACAATTCAGGCTCTAGATTATAGCAATCTTCCAAAGCCTGCCAAGGCGTTTTGTACTTCAACGACCGTAAGGGGCGTTGATGGTTGTAATACAGCAAAAATACCATCAAGTGCCGTTTAAGTTCGTCAGGATGCTCATAGTGGAAGCGTTTGACCGTTACCTCTTTCAGCATCTTGTTGGTAATCTCCACCTGCCCGTTCGTCCATGGATGACGGAATTTCGTGGTACGGTGCTCAATGCCCAAATGCCGGCAAAGCTCGTCAAACGGATGCTCCTTATCAGGCCGTTGTGCTTGGCTCAGCAAGTTGTAGGTAAACTGCGCACCGTTGTCCGTTAGGATATGGGTGATTTTAAACACACAATCTTGTTGTAGGTTGCGCAGAAAAGAAACGGCGGTTTTCTGCGTCATACGCGGATGAAGTTCTGCATAAACATATTTGGTTTTGCGGTCGATGGCGACAAACAGGTACAGCTTGCCGGTTTCACAACGCACCTCGGTGATGTCGATATGGACAAAGCCAACCGGATATTGTTTGAATGTTTTTTACCTTTTTGGCCATCGGATTCATTCTTGGGTAAGCGCGACAATCCGTGATGTTGCAAGCACCGGTGCAGATTGGAGCGGCTCAGCTTTGGAATATTGGGCTTGAAGATGATATACAGCTCGTCCAATGACAGCCGCAGATGTCGCCGGACGGTACAGATTGCCTGCTGCTCCGATTCGGTCAACACGCTGGGGCGGGTTTTGGGGCCGGACTTTTTATCTTCGACCGAATCTGCGTGTTTCCAGTAGAGAACGGTTTTGAAATTAATATTGTATTTTTAGCTAACGCTGCGATGCTCTCTTCAGACTCTTGTATTTCTTTTCTGATTCTAGGCGTAGTCTTGGCGTTACCATGCAATATGCTTGCCATAAGTCGGTCTCTTTATAATTGGGGTAATGATACTCCATAAAATTCAGGGACTAAACACTTAATGATGCAGTACATCATAAATTTTTTCGGCCAAGGTGCGGCTGATGCCTTCGGCTTGCGCCAAGTCGTCTACGCTGGCGGCGATGATGCCGCGTAGGCCGCCAAAGCGGGTAAGCAGTGCTTGGCGGCGTTTGGCGCCGATGCCGGGGATGTCGTTGAGCGAGGAGGTAACGCGGGTTTTGCCGCGTTTATGGCGGTGGCCGCTGATGGCGAAACGGTGCGATTCGTCGCGCACGGTTTGCAGTAGGTGCAGGGCGGGATGGTGTGGCGGCAGCTGGGTAACGCTGTTTAGGTGCGGGATAATCAGCTCTTCCAGCCCGGCTTTGCGTTCCGGCCCTTTGGCGATACCGACTATGGGGATGTGGATGCCCAATTCTTGCCACACATCTTGCGCCATGTGTACTTGGCCTTTGCCGCCGTCGATTAGCACCAAATCCGGCCATTTGCCGTCGCTGTTGTTGTCTTCGGCCAGTTTGCCGTAGCGGCGGGTGAGCACTTCGCGCATGGCGGCGTAGTCGTCGCCCGCTTTGGCGGTGGTGATGTTGTAGCGGCGGTATTGACCCGGCTGCATGGCTTGCTGCTCGTACACCACGCAAGAGGCCACGGTGGCTTCGCCTTGGGTGTGGCTGATGTCGAAGCATTCGATGCGGTTTAATTCGTCGGCATTGAGCTGCAATACTTCGGCCAGTGCCTGCACGCGTGCTTGCTGGCTGCCGTGCTGTTGTTGTTTTTGGTGAATGGCCAATTGGGCGTTGCGCTCAGCCATGTTCAGCCACACTTTGCGCTGGCCGCTGGTTTTGTGCACAAATTGAATTTGGCGGCCATGCTCTTGATTGAGTGCGATTTGCAGGCTTTCAGGCAGCCTGAAATTGCTGATAATCACGTCGGGCTTGGTTTTGCCCAGATAGTGTTGTGCCACAAAGGCTTTGCCGTAGCTGTTGAGTTTTTCGGCCAGGCGGTGGCGGGTGTCGGGGAAAAAGCTTTTGTCGCCCACATGGCGCCCGCCGCGGATACTGACCCAATGGATGCATACGGTATCGCCTTCGCCAGCTAGAGCAAGGATGTCGATGTCGTGCTGTTGGCTGTGTTGGCTGTCGACAAATTGCTGCGATTGCACCAGCCCCAGCGCTTGGATTTGGTCGCGGAATTTGGCGGCGGCTTCGAATTGTAGTGCATCGGCGGCTTGCTGCATTTTGTGGTGTAAGGTGGTGGTGAGCTCGTCGGTTTTGCCGCTTAAAAAGGTGGCGGCGGCGCGCACGCTGTCTTGATAGTCGGCTTCGCTGATGTGGCCGACGCAAGGGCCGGAGCAGCGGCGGATTTGGTAGAGCAGGCAGGCGCGGGTGCGGTGTTCGAATACGCTGTCTTCGCAGGTGCGCAGGCGGAACACTTTTTGCAGAATCTGGATGCTGTCGCGCACGGCATAGCCGTTGGGATAGGGGCCGAAGTATTGGTTGGGCTTTTTCAGGCTGCCGCGATAATAGGCCATTTGCGGAAAGGTGTGGCCGCTGAGCATAAGGTAGGGATAGCTTTTGTCGTCGCGAAACAAAATATTGTATTTGGGCGACAAAGCCTTAATAAAGTTGTTTTCCAGAATCAGCGCTTCGGCTTCGGAGCGGGTCACAGTAGTGTCAATGCTGGCCACTTGTTTTACCATCAGCGCAATGCGTGGCGATAAGTCGCTTTTCTGGAAATAGCTGCTCACCCGCCGCTTCAGATTCACCGCCTTGCCTACATACAGCACTTGCCCGGCGGCGTCGAGCATACGGTATACGCCGGGCAGGTTGGGCAGGTTTTTTAAAAACGAGGCGAGATCGAACACGGTGTTATCCTGTAATACAAAAGCTTCAGGCAGCCTTTAATCCCATAAGGCTGCCTGAAACGAGGTTTCTGCGCAACTGAAACGCAGTTTTTGCATGACTAATCAAATTTTTTGAACGCAGTTTTTAAAATACGGAGCCGACCGGCATGTGCCGTCATCACCACAGTATCCGTGATTTTGATTTCATAAACTCTGAAATAAATATAAGTAAATACTTGTCAAGGTTGCCGGCATGACTTAATCTTGGTTGGGTTGTTACCTTTTTTATTACAACAAAGCCGATATGAAATCATACTTTACCCGGCACATCTCTCCTGTAAACGGCATTGCTGCATCCAACCTGATGCGTATCGGTATTGGCAGCTTTACTCTTGTCTTTACCGCTCTACAGTCAAGCCGCGCCGCTCCCACCCGGCGCCCCAAAGCAAGCAGATTATTTACAGGCCGACCGCTTACAACAAGAACAACTCATCCGCGAACAGCAACGCCAACAATCCCGGCAGCAGCAAATGCAGCCCGCCGTTGATGTGCGCTTGGATGACACCGCCACGCCACCACCTACCGCATTCTCCTTATCCCAACCCGAATCCCCATGTTTCGCCGTTCAACAGATTACCTTAACGGGCAGCGAAGCTGCCCGTTTCCAATTTGCCTTAAACCAAGCCATTGCCCAATCCGGGTTTGAACCCGGTATGTGTTTGGGTGCACAAGGCATCAACCACATCATGACCTTGGCGCAAAACGCCGTGATTGCCCGCGGCTACACCACCACCCGCATTCTGGCCGCACCGCAAGACATCAACAAAAACCTGGCCGCAGAAAACCCAAACGGCAAACTGAACAGCGAGCAACAAACGGCCCATATACTGGCACACGGCATATTGGCGGCAGCCACCGCCGCAGCGGGCGGCAATGATGCCCTAAGCGCCGGCATTGCGGCGGGCACAGCGGAAGCGGCAGCGCCCAAAGTGGCGAAGTGGCTGTATGGTACGGACGATTCGAACAAACTGAGTGCGGAGCAGAAAGCCACCGTCAGCAGCATAACCGGGTTGGGCGGGGCGGCTGTGGGTGCGGCAACGGGAAGCAATACTGCGACGGATGCGGTTTCAGGCAGCCGGGTGGCGCAGAATGCGGTCGAGAATAACTACCTTACAAAATCCAAAATGAATGAAGTCAAGGATTGCTTAATAGGTAAAACATGCTCTTCTAAAGCGCAACAGGAACGGGTTTTAAAAGACGCAGAAAAGCTTAGTCAGTTTTTAGATCAAGAAGTTGGCAATATATGTGCAAAAAATCCGTTAAGCGATGCATGTAGAACAGGGGTTAGGGTCTGTTCACAATTACTTGTCATACCCTTGAATAAAAAAGAAACGCAGGCATAAAAGGAAGTTCTCACACCCCCCAATACACCTGCGATGCCCCGTACACTACTCAAAGATGAACATTGGACGAAGCTGTTACCCTATTCTGCGTGATTTGGGTATTTATAGCAAACCCAATTTGCGCAGAATTCTTGAAGGCATACTTTACAGAATAAGAACCGGCATACCGTGGCGGGATTTACCCGAGTATTTCGGCAAGTATCATACTGTTTATACCGCTTATAACCGTTGGTCAGAAAAAGGCATTTTTACTGCAATCTTGAAACAGCTCAGCCAAGAGAGTGACTCGGAGTGGGTAGCCATAGACGGCAGTTATATCCGTGCCCACCAACACTGCGCCGCAGCCTCAGCGCTCAGTGCGCAAGAGGATCGCGCAATCGGTATGAGCCGAGGCGGCAGAACCAGCAAGATTCATCTGGCTGTAGATGCCGCAGGCAATCCGGTTGAGGTTATCGTTACTGCGGGCAATATCCATGATGTCACCGTTGCACCGGAGCTGCTTGACAACATCAACCTTGCCGAAACTGAGTTGGTTAATGCGGACAAAGGTTACGATTCAGACCGGCTCAGGGAGCAAATAGAGCAAAGCGGTGCGAAAGCCAATATTCCCTATAAAAGCAATAGGGAAGAGAAAAATAAAGACATGGACTGGTATTTATATAAAATCAGGCATTTGGTAGAGAATGCCTTTTGCCGTTTGAAACATTTCCGAGCGATTGCCAGCCGTTACGATAAGCTCAAACGCAACTTCCACAGTACGGTTTTATTGGGGTGCATTGTGATGTGGCTACCTTTATGACAAGTAATTGTGAACAGGCCCTAGTTCGCAAATACAATACGTTGCCATGATGGATGCGTGGGCCTACATAAATGACGATGTCAAGAGATCATCTAGGCAGACCTTTGAACACTTATATAACTCGGAGGGCGCTTCCAGCAGGTTTGTCAAATATTTCAATACCATTGACAATAGGGCCAATTTTTTTGGCGCCAGCAATATGTATGAAAAACATATGGGTTCAGGCGCAAAATGGTTTGATGGGGCTGAATATGTGTCAAGAGCCCCTATTACAGGGCTGGGCGCAGATGAAAAGGCATCATATCTGACTTTTGGCGCTGGTAAGGTTTTGGGTAATCCAGATATTTACGGTTGGCGAAAAGAAGCTGGTGATACACTTATCACGAAAGGTTTTGATAACTTTAAGGATCTTTATAATAATCGTCCCGATGCGATGAAGTGGGATATAAAGCAGCTTCAAGATGAACAAAAACTATTGCAGCCCATACATGAAAAATATCTTTCTGGTAAGGGCACATTTACTTGGGTTTCAGAAAAGCTAACCTCTAATTTTAGGATAAATAGGCTTATTTTAAATGAAAAACAAATTCAAAATAAATGGTATTAAAATATTAGATTACAAATCTAGGATAAAATATGGTTGTAAATTACTTGGATATACTGAGCAACAGGGATGTAAGTAATGAAAATTCCATATTTAACTTGCATATTGTCATTATGCAAAGGATTATTGGTTACAGGGTTTATTGCTGGTTGTGTAATGATGATTCCATGGGACGAGGGATATAACAGGGTAAGTGTGGTTACTGTCATTGGTTCCGTGATAGGATTTTCTATTATTGTGCTTTTGTTTTTTTTGCCAGCACTAATGGCATCTTCTTTTATTTCGTGGGTACTGCAAAAGTACAGAATATTTGTTTTTTTTATTAACTTTTTAATATTTTATTTTTATGGTTATTATATTTTTATCTATGTTCAAGAGTTAAATCACGATATGGTTAGATTTATCTTTATGATGGGGAGTACAGTTTTTTTCTTATTAATTAGTGAATTATTTTTTTTGATACGTAGGCCATAGCAAAAATAAAGTTACGTAGTCTGGTATCGGTCAAGGCTTTATCTTGCCGGGCAAAAAGTACAATCGAATATACTAGAGTCTGTTCACAATTATTTGTCATAATATTGAATAAAAAGAAAAGCAGGTGTAAAAGGAAGTTCTCATACTCCACCAATATACCTGCGATGCCGCGTACACTACTCAAAGATGAACATTGGACGAAGCTGTTGCCTACTCTGCGTGATTTGGGTATTTATAGCAAACCCAATTTGCCAGAATTCTTGAATGCATACTTTACAGAACTAAGAACCGGCATACCGTGGCGGGATTTATCCGTAACGACTTCCCAACCGACCGCCCCATTTACGAGCCTTACCGCGAACGGGTAAAAGAATGGCTGCCGGTATGGAAACAGCGTGCAGCCCAAACAGGCAGTATTTTAGTGAAACCATGATGTCCGTAAACCGGCGCGGCAACGTATTCGCCAAATCAGTGGCAACTCAATTAGCCGCCACACCATTAACCAACCAATATTGCCGGTTGCCCCTCTGATTCTGCCATTCGGGAGCCCCGCCATGAATAAAACCCTGTACAAAGTGATCTTCAATAAAAAGCGCGGCGCCATGGTGGCCGTAGCCGAGAACACTTTGCGCGATGGTAAAAGCAATGCCGACACCACCGGGGGTTCTGTTCATCTTAATGGCAGCCATACCCTTTCAGGCAGCCTGAACCCCGCAAGCCCTACCGCCCGTTTGGGCACCCTCAGCTTCTCCTTACTCCTGGCCGCCGGCACCGCCCTGATTATCGCCCCGGCCGCCGTCAGCCCCGCCTATGCCCGTAAAATCACCCTCATCAGCACCGACAAAGGTGTGGGTATCAACAATGCCGGGCAAATCTTTGCCGCTGCGGGCGGCATTATCCTGAGTGCCGACGGCAAGATTGGCAACAGCGGCAGCATCGTGGCGGCGGACAAAGCCAGCGTAAGCACTGCCGACAGCGCCGCGATACAGATTAAAAGCCACAGCCTGGACAACAGCGGCAGCATCTCCGCCCAAGGTAAGGCCAATATAGGCGCCCAGAGCCTAAACAACAGCGGCTTGATTGCATCGGCAAACGAGCTGAATATCCGCAACCAAAACAGCCTCAACAACAGCGGCCAGTTGAATGCCGCCCGATTGGATGTGGTTTCAGGCAGCCTCAGCAATACCGGCCGCATCAGCCAAACCGGCCTGCAAAACTTGGCGATTAACGCCAAGCAAGTGGACAACCGCAATCAGGGCTTGATGGGTTACACCCCGGCGGATGCCGGCGGCGGTAACAACACCGGTAGCGGCAGTGGTAATGGCAGCGGCAATAGCGGCAGCAATCCGAGCAGCGGTAACACCACCCCGCCCAGCAGTGCCACCGGTGGCGGCAGTACTACTACCGCCCCGGCACCGGCCACGCCGACCACCTTAGCCGACGGCCAGATTACCGTTTCAGGCAGCCTGTTGAATGACAAAGGCCAAATCACCGCCAACGGCGAAACCAATCTGAATGCGCGCAACGGCCTGGTCAATCAGGCGCAATTAAACCTGAACCAACTCCATGTCAGTGGTGATTTACTGGACAACCGCAGCGGCGTAATTCACGCCAAGAGCGCCGACATCCGCAGCCACACCCTAGATAACCGCGGCGGGCAGATCAGCAGCACCGATACCCTTTCGGTAAACAACCAACGCACAGACAACCGCGGCGGGCAGATTCTGTCGGCCAACCAAGCTGACCTTTACAGCAACATTCTGGACAACCAAGACCAAGGCGGCATCGCCGCCGGCAAAGCTCTGGCCATTACGGCCGATGGATTGGACAACCGCAACGGCACCGTAGTAGCGGGTCAGACACTCAGCGTTACCGGCCGCCGCATCGACAACCGCAGCGGCAGCATGGATGCCGCCGGCACCAGCATCAGTACCGAGAACCTCGACAACAGCAACAAAGGTGCTATCCGCAGCAATCAAACTCTGCATATTAACGCTTCAGGCAGCCTGAACAACCGCAACGGCCAACTGAGCTCGGCCGGGCAGTTGGATATTAACGATGACGCGCGCCAGACATTGGCCGTCGACAACAGCGGCGGCAGCATCTTGGCGGGCGGTGATGCCCGGATTCAAAGCCGGTCTCTGAGTAACAACGGCACCGTGGCCGCCGGGCGTGATCTGGCCATTGCCTTACAAGACAGCTTTACAGTGGAACAAGACATCGTGGCCGGGCGGCGTTTGTCGTTGTCCACCCAAGGCAGCCTGAACAACCCGCACACCTTGCAAGGCGGTGAAGCGGTCACGCTTCAGGCGGCACAAATCGACAACCATGCCAGCGGTAAAATCCAGTCCGGCGGCCGTACCGAAGTGACAGCGGTTCACAACATCGGCAACCGCGGCTTAATCAACAGCAACGGCGGCACCGTGGTTCGCGCCGGTGAAGTGATTGACAACCTCGGCAGCGGTAAAATCTTTGGCGACCATGTGGCTTTGGGCGGCAGCGTATTGAACAACCGGGAAGAAACCGTTAACGGCGCCACTCAGGCTGCGGTGGTGGCGGCGCGGCAGCGGCTGGATATCGGGGCGAAGGAAATTTACAACCGTGAAGGCGGTTTGCTGTCCAGTGAAGGCTCATTGGCCATCGGTGGCGCCTTAGACGCCCAAAGGAACCGGTGTTTGGTCTGATTTAACTACACAGGGACAGTGGAATTCTCATGTAACTAAATACAATAAACAATTTGGCACAACCGGAATTAGAATTATTTATGTTCCAAGGAAAGGTGTAACCAATACTCTCAAATTAAATTCAGGAGCAGGAGTTACTATTAATGGGTTACGTCAGCTGGGTAATACTTCGGAAAAGGAAAAATGATGGGCTATCATATTTCATTAATAAATACCACGAAATGCGATGATAAAGACAAGGCGCTTTATAATTTTGATATTTTAAAAAATATTTTGATAAATCAATTTTCTTTACAGGAGCAATTGGATAATAAAGGTCAATTTAGCTTCTTTTATTCTCCTGAAGATGAAAATATAGTTTTATTTTATAAAAACAATGAATTATGGGCAAATACTACAGATGATAACGTAATTGCCATATTACTTGCCATATCTTCAGTGTTAAATGACGGTACTAGAGTTAGAGGTGATAACTTAGAAACATTTAAATCAGTATCAGAAACTTATATACATGAAGATGATAAGCTGATTTATTTTATTGAAAACAATAAAGTATCAAAACTAAAAGAAATTTTTTATCGATACGGTGGATTTGTTATTCCAATACTTTTTGGCTTGCTTACATGGATTTATCATATTCTATAAGCAAGGTTATATTGCTTAGCAAGCATAAACCGATGGCCTGCCGATTTTACAGCGCTTAAATCCGCAAGGCGTTGCTTCAAGCAATTATTTGGTGCTGAAAGACGGCAAACAAGTCAAGGTGAGTAGCCCGTAGGCATGAGCCAGAAGCAATTTGATGCCTACGTTAATTCACGCCCGGAAAAGTTCATTATTCAGAACAGAAGCGAAAACAGAAGTGGCCGGTTTGAGAAACCGGGAGTTGATGGATTAGGACCGATTAAAACAGATATGGAAACTTTTCTAAAAACTGGAAAGTAAGCAGGTGGATATGAAACAGAAAAATATAGAAGATATTGATATGAAAATTTATGGTGCCTTACTAGAAGGTGATATTTTACTGTTAAAACAGTTATTTTCTAAGGAAAAAAATATATTAGAAATTACCCACCCATCATTATTGAGTTGGTTGCATCAAAGTTTATTAGGCTTTGACCCGAATAAACCGCCCAAACAAAGCATCGAATACCTGATTGAAAAAGGTGTACCCATCAATGCGCAAGACTGCTATGGAATGACCCCGCTGCATTATGCAATGCGGGCAACCAATGCAGAGGCAGCACTGGTTTTATTGCGTGCCGGCGCAAACCCCAATATTCCAAATCAGGACAATGTAATTCCATTAAGTATGATTGGCGGTATGCCCAAGCGTTTAGATGTACTGCAATTGATGTTGGACAAAGGCGGTAATGTACATCACCATACCGGTAAAAATGAAACAGATATATTGGCTACCTTAAAAAATATTGCGGTGATGATGAAGAGATAAAACCTGTTATTGCATTGATGGAAAAATATGCTTAATCAGCCTTCCGTTTGGAACCCAACAATATGCATAAATTCCCGGGCGACCTGAATATCTCAGGCAGCCAGATCAGCGCCAAGCAAATCCACCTCAACCTGCAAAACGGCACCATCGGCACCCTCACCGAGCAGAAACACGAAACCGGCATTAGCGATGCGCGCAACTACCGTATCGAACACAGCAAAACCGACGTGGGCAGCCAAATCAACAGCGGCAGGGGTACTGTCGGCATTGCCGGCCAAAATGTGCGCATTACCGAAGGGCGGCGCAGCGGCAGCGTAGATGCAGCCGTCTACAACAAAAGCAACCTGGGCATATCGGGCGCCACCTTACCCTCACCAGCGAGCAAGATACCGACCGCTACCGCCAGAAATCACTTTCAGGCAGCCTGGCAGGCTATGCCTCCATCTATGGCAGTTACAACGAAGCTTCAGGCAGCCTCAGCTACAGCGACGGCAAAAGCAACTACAAAAGTGTGCAAGAGCAAACCGGCTTATTTGCCGGCAAAGAAGGCTTCGACATCCGCGTAGGCAAGCATACCCAGCTTAACGGTGCCGTGATTGCCAGCGAAGCGGCACCCGATAAAAGCAGACTGAGCACCGAAACCATCGGCCATAAAGATTTACACAACGAAGCCGAATACCAAATCCGCGGCGGCAGCATCCGCCTGAGCAGCGGCGGCAGCCCCATGGAGTTGCTGGGCAATATGGCTGCCGTTCCCGGGCTGGCCATCCCCGTTGCCGAGCAAAGCAGCAACACCACCAAAGCCGCCTTGGCCGAGGGCAACATCGAAATACGCGGCGACAAACAAAGCGGCCAAAACAGCCTTTCCGGCCTGAGCCGCGACACCGCCCATGCGCATCAGCCATTGGAACGCATCTTCGACCTGAAAAAAATACAGGAACGGCAAGAGCTGGCACAGCTGATAGGCGAAGTAGGCTTTCGTGCCGCGGGTGATTTAAGCAGTAAAATGGGCTGGGCGGAAGACAGCCCCCAACGCATCGCCCTGCACGCCCTGATTGGCGGATTGCAAGCCGAAGCCGTGGGTGGCAACGCAGCCTCCGGAGCGGCAGCGGCGGGCGGTGCCGTATGGCTGAACACCAAAGTAGAAAATTACCTGCTGGAGAACACCCAACTGAGCGCAGCCCAGCGTCAAGCGATCCAGCAATGGACGGCGGCGGCCACCGGTGCTGTAGTGGGCGGCATTAGCGGCGGCAGCGGCACCACCGCCTTGGCCGGCGGGGCAATCGGGCGTGATGGGGAGGTGTTTAACCGGCAGTTGCATCCGGATGAAACCAGAATACTTAACCAGCTTCAAAAGAATAAATCTCCGGAAGAGCAACATCGCTTAAAAGCTGCTGCCTGTGCTTTAGTCCAATGTGCAGAGGGTATTCCGAAAACAGATCCCTACTACCAGAAGTTACACAGACTCCAAGCCGAAGGTGCAAGCTATACCAAAGAGCAAGCCCGGCTAAAATCAACACAGTCAGATTTATTTGAATACAGTTGGTGGGATAAAACCAATGATCTCCGCATCAGAAATGATCATGGAATTACCAAAACCAAAGGTGCTGTTAATGCCGTTGGTGGTGCAGCGACAGCAGTTAGCTCCGGTGTTGGCGGCGTAGGCCTGTGTACAACCGGGGTAGGCTGTGCGGCGGGCGCTGGGATTGCTGCACTGGGGGTGACTGCGGGCTATCAACAAAGCAAGTATGGCGCAAACCAGCTATTAGGAACCTATCAATCTGATTGGGGCAGCCAAGTTGTAGCGTCTTTTGGAACACCAACCGCGAGCACTTCGCCGTTGGCCGCCGATGCTGCTAACGTTGCTGTATGGGGTGCTGAAACGCTGATTACGCGTAAGTTAGGGAGTGTAGGCGGAGCTAAGGTGGTAGAGCCGAAGGCGGGAAATGGTACGGCACCAATAAAAATTACTATTTCAGAGTATTACAATCATCATCTAAACATGGTTGATGATATTAAAGATCAATTGACCGCAAAAGGATTTATTGTTAGTGAAAAAGAAATTTCTTTCGGTAGCGCTTGTGGTGTTGGGCGCTGCAGACCTGACATCCCATACAAAACAGCAGATGGACGTATAGTTGAAATAATTGAAGTAAAAACAGGAGGTGCTGATTTGAGTATTCGGCAATCAGAAATATTTCCTCAAATACAAAATGGAAATGCAATTCCTAGAGGAGAAGTTGCAATTAAATTTGGCCTTAAAGCAGGGGTTCCCTTAAAATACCAAGGCTATCCAAATGGCATTCCTATTAGAGAAATCAGATTTCTAGGAGCATCTAAATGAAACAAAATGAGGTTTTTTCAATACTTGAATCTAAAAAATGGGTTTGTAGTAAAGATGAGGTTGGTGATAGATTTTGCCTATTTACTATTGATGAAATTATTGTACACATAATTCCAGTATTAAATAAAAGAAATGATTATGTAAGAATTTCATTCATGCCATCTGTCTCAACGAAAGAATTTTCTAAAGCAATATCTTTTATAGATGGGGGGAAACAAGGAAATTATAGTATTTTATCCGAAAATAAAATTCCAGAAAAAAAAACTGAAGTAACTTTAGAAGATATAATTCGTTTATCTGACGATGCTATCATTTGGGCAAAAAGCCAAGATATAAACAATGAATTACTAAAATTAACAAAACTTCCTACCAACTCTCCAGGCAGCATGCCATTACATCATCTTGCTGCTTTGGCTATTACTGGAAATTTAACCAAGTTGGAGGTTTACAGTACGAGCTTCGCAAATGGTGAAAGGCTTGGGTTCGTTCCATATATTACTTTAGAAATGATTAGTCGAGCGATATTCTTGGCGCGTAATAAATACAGTAAATAATCCAATCAAAATGTTAACGCATCGCCCTACACGCCGTGATTGGCGGATTGCAGGCCGAAGCCGTGGGTGGCAACGCAGCCTCCGGAGCGGCAGCGGCGGGCGGTGCCGTATGGCTGAACACCAAAGTAGAAAATTACCTGCTGGAAAACACCCAACTGAGCGCAACCCAGCGCCAAGTAATCCAGCAATGGACCGCGGCGGCCACTGGTGTTGTAGTGGGCGGCATTAGCGGCGGCAGCGGCACCACCGCCATTTTATGCAGGCTCAAGGTATTACATTAACTGAAAAACAAGCTCAGATTTACTTGGGCAGATTTGGTTCGTCTATGCTCGATGCAGGCTGGGCATTGGCCAATGGTCGGGATAAGCTGACAGAAGAATTTTTATCCAGCTTTTCTTCCGAATACAAATATAAAGATAATTCAGGAAAACAACATGGCTATTTTACTGCAACCAACCGTGAATACTTAGATAATAAAATTAATCTTAAGCCCTTATTTCAAAGTTATGGAAAAGATAAATTAACTCAGGATTATATCAAAAATATCCACAAACAAAATCCGAATGCTTTAGCGGATTACAACAGAGGTATTAAGCAAGGCTATATTGATAGCGGTAAGGATGCCGGCAAAGATCCTGCAACAATTGGTAAAGGTATTCTGAGTATTCCCGGCTATATCATCAAATCTGTCAGCAGCAATGAGCTTGGGCCTTTAGATGATCCGCAAATGAAGTCTTACTATGAATCATTATTGAGACTCCAAGGCAGGGATTATGAAGCAGGCCGCATCAATGAATACGACTGGGCTACTACACAACGGTTGATGTGGTATCAGCTACCCTTGATGGAAGCAGCGGGGAAGCTGCCGCCGGCCGTTTCATCTTTATATAAAGATTTTAAGGCAGGGAGGATTACAGAAGCACAGCTTGCTGCTCGGATTAAAGAGCAAACGATACAGAATAATTTTTATAGGGATGGAAATACACAAATAAATTGGACTACAGGAAAATCAGATGACATTAATATTAATTTTGCTACTCACTGGGAAAAGCATAAACATGAGTTTCCTAATTTAAATTCAGCTTATGACTACTCCCGTTATATTGAAAATTTTGTAAAATCACCTCCACCACAGACATTAACTAAAGTTAGAGCGAATGGTGATAGGTTGTATTATCAGCCACAAAATAATATTTTCATTAGCATAGATAAAACTGGCACTCCGAAAACGATGTTTAAGCCCTCAAAAAGTATTCAGTATTGGAATAAACAAAAATGACAATCCATAAATGTCCATGTTGTAATTATGTTTTTAATTCTGGTGAAGCTGGAGATTATAGTATCTGTCCAATTTGCATGTGGGAAGATGATCCAATCCAACGCGAAGATTTTAATTATTCTGGTGGGGCTAATGAATTATCATTAAATGAATATAAGAAAAAATGCAATATTAAAAATCAGAATGTGGAGGTAAGGTGAGATGAGATGAGATGTTAGATTGGATATATCGACCAGGTAATCTATTACAGTATTATAACATCTCTGATAAACCTAAAGTTTTGGGAAATATAATAGGTAGTAGTTTAGGAGAGGGGGCTAAAATAAAGACAACTAATCTAGGGTCTGTTCACAATTACTTGTCATAAAGGTAACCACATCACAATGCACCCCAATAAAACCGTACTGTGGAAGTTGCGTTTCAGCTTATCGTAACGGCTGGCAATCGCTCGGAAATGTTTCAAACGGCAAAAGGCATTCTCTACCAAATGCCTGATTTTATATAAATACCAGTCCATGTCTTTATTTTTCTCTTCCCTATTGCTTTTATAGGGAATATTGGCTTTCGCACCGCTTTGCTCTATTTGCTCCCTGAGCCGGTCTGAATCGTAACCTTTGTCCGCATTAACCAACTCAGTTTCGGTAAGGTTGATGTTGTCAAGCAGCTCCGGTGCAACGGTGACATCATGGATATTGCCCGCAGTAACGATAACCTCAATCGGATTGCCTGCAGCATCTACAGCCAGATGAATCTTGCTGGTTCTGCCGCCTCGGCTCATACCGATTGCGCGATCCTCTTGCGCACTGAGCGCTGAGGCTGCGGCGCAGTGTTGGTGAGCACGGATATAACTGCCGTCTATGGCTACCCACTCCAAGTCACTCTCTTGGCTGGGCTGTTTCAAGATTGCAGTAAAAATGCCTTTTTCTGACCAACGGTTATAAGCGGTATAAACAGTATGATACTTGCCGAAATACTCGGGCAAATCCCGCCACGGTATGCCGGTTCTTATTCTGTAAAGTATGCCTTCAAGAATTCTGCGCAAATTGGGTTTGCTATAAATACCCAAATCACGCAGAATAGGGTAACAGCTTCGTCCAATGTTCATCTTTGAGTAGTGTACGGGGCATCGCAGGTGTATTGGGGGTGTGAGAACGTCCTTTTATGCCTGCGTTTCTTTTTATTCAAGGGTATGACAAGTAATTGTGAACAGACCCTAGATTTATTTAATGGAAATTTAAGAGAGTTATCATTTTATATTACTGGATTATTTTCAGGCGATACTAGGGTCTGTTCACAATTACTTGTCATAAAGGTAACCACATCACAATGCACCCCAATAAAACCGTACTGTGGAAGTTGCGTTTCAGCTTATCGTAACGGCTGGCAATCGCTCGGAAATGTTTCAAACGGCAAAAGGCATTCTCTACCAAATGCCTGATTTTATATAAATACCAGTCCATGTCTTTATTTTTCTCTTCCCTATTGCTTTTATAGGGAATATTGGCTTTCGCACCGCTTTGCTCTATTTGCTCCCTGAGCCGGTCTGAATCGTAACCTTTGTCCGCATTAACCAACTCAGTTTCGGTAAGGTTGATGTTGTCAAGCAGCTCCGGTGCAACGGTGACATCATGGATATTGCCCGCAGTAACGATAACCTCAATCGGATTGCCTGCAGCATCTACAGCCAGATGAATCTTGCTGGTTCTGCCGCCTCGGCTCATACCGATTGCGCGATCCTCTTGCGCACTGAGCGCTGAGGCTGCGGCGCAGTGTTGGTGAGCACGGATATAACTGCCGTCTATGGCTACCCACTCCAAGTCACTCTCTTGGCTGAGCTGTTTCAAGATTGCAGTAAAAATGCCTTTTTCTGACCAACGGTTATAAGCGGTATAAACAGTATGATACTTGCCGAAATACTCGGGCAAATCCCGCCACGGTATGCCGGTTCTTATTCTGTAAAGTATGCCTTCAAGAATTCTGCGCAAATTGGGTTTGCTATAAATACCCAAATCACGCAGAATAGGGTAACAGCTTCGTCCAATGTTCATCTTTGAGTAGTGTACGGGGCATCGCAGGTGTATTGGGGGTGTGAGAACGTCCTTTTATGCCTGCGTTTCTTTTTATTCAAGGGTATGACAAGTAATTGTGAACAGACCCTAAAAACTTATTTTATATTTTTTCCTAGTATAGCTTTGCTGGTATCTATATTATATAGATGAGTTATATTTTAAATTCCTTAAGCTTAAGTAAATAATAAATTTAAAAGGATTATGCTAATGAAAAATAAATTTTTTATTTTCTTGGTTTATCTTATTAGTTGTTAAGACCCATAATCTTCTGGAATGGATTTTCACGAAACAATTCAGGCTCTAGATTATAGCAATCTTCCAAAGCCTGCCAAGGCGTTTTGTACTTCAACGACCGTAAGGGGCGTTGATGGTTGTAATACAGCAAAAATACCATCAAGTGCCGTTTAAGTTCGTCAGGATGCTCATAGTGGAAGCGTTTGACCGTTACCTCTTTCAGCATCTTGTTGGTAATCTCCACCTGCCCGTTCGTCCATGGATGACGGAATTTCGTGGTACGGTGCTCAATGCCCAAATGCCGGCAAAGCTCGTCAAACGGATGCTCCTTATCAGGCCGTTGTGCTTGGCTCAGCAAGTTGTAGGTAAACTGCGCACCGTTGTCCGTTAGGATATGGGTGATTTTAAACACACAATCTTGTTGTAGGTTGCGCAGAAAAGAAACGGCGGTTTTCTGCGTCATACGCGGATGAAGTTCTGCATAAACATATTTGGTTTTGCGGTCGATGGCGACAAACAGGTACAGCTTGCCGGTTTCACAACGCACCTCGGTGATGTCGATATGGACAAAGCCAACCGGATATTGTTTGAATGTTTTTTACCTTTTTGGCCATCGGATTCATTCTTGGGTAAGCGCGACAATCCGTGATGTTGCAAGCACCGGTGCAGATTGGAGCGGCTCAGCTTTGGAATATTGGGCTTGAAGATGATATACAGCTCGTCCAATGACAGCCGCAGATGTCGCCGGACGGTACAGATTGCCTGCTGCTCCAATTCGGTCAACACGCTGGGGCGGGTTTTGGGGCCGGACTTTTTATCTTCGACCGAATCTGCGTGTTTCCAGTAGAGAACGGTTTTGAAATTAATATTGTATTTTTAGCTAACGCTGCGATGCTCTCTTCAGACTCTTGTATTTCTTTTCTGATTCTAGGCGTAGTCTTGGCGTTACCATGCAATATGCTTGCCATAAGTCGGTCTCTTTTAATTGGGGTAATGATACTCCATAAAATTCAGGGACTAAACAATTAGTGGTTATATGGCTTTATTTTTAGGTTTATTGCTGGCTGTTTTTTTTGTAATTGTACAGAACTTATGGAATGCTGAAACTATAACAATAGCACTATATTTTCAGAATTTATGGTCTCAAAATATACAAGATTTTGCAATTTTTCTTATTCTAGGAGTAGCCTTGCTTGTGACCGTACTTGAGTAAAATTATAGATTCGGCAATTAAAACTTGAGTATTTTTAAAATTTAAACAGTTAAAAATTAAAAACTTACCCCAATTAAAGTTTTAATGTTTAATTGTCGTTTCTATAATCGGACCAACATCGGCAAAATTGCGGTTAACTCGCCGGAGGGTCAAGCCTTATTCACAGCCTTAATGTATGGTTATCTGGATACAGCGATTGGGGATGGCAGCCCGGGTACGGTGAAAATAACCTCCGGTATGGGCAAATCCTTGGGTAAAACCGCCGGTATTACCGCGAACCGAAAGTAATAGGGTCAATAGCCCTTCTCGAGTAGTAGTTGATGCCAAATTGGGAGATATTGAGGTTAGCGATGTTAACCCTAGCCACAGGCCACCCGTTTCTGCGCAACAAAGCCATCCAACCTTAATTCAAAATGATGTTTTAAAAAAAGGACAAAATCTTCCAAATTCCAATATGAATAATGCACATGCTGAAATAGCAGCAATGCAGCGACTATATGAGAAAACATCTACACAAGGCAAGGAGTTAACTTTACAAGTAAAAGGAAAAGAAGTTTGCTCACATTGTTTATCAGATATAAAAAATATGGGGCAAAAAATGGGGTTAAAAAGTGTAACTGTTTACGAAGAAGTAACTGGGAAAAGGCTAATTTGGCAAAAGGGAAATAAAAAATGGATAATAAAAAACTAGAAAAATATTACGAAATATATTATCGAACAATTGTTAACAATACTAAAAAAGATACAATACAAACCATTAAAAACTATATTGAATTTAAAGAAATTTTATCTCTATTCAGACATGGTGATGGCAGTTGTAGGGTATGGATTATAGACCAGTCACGTAATACCGGAATTGAAACAATTACTTTAAACTCAGATTCACATAAATACTTAATAACCGCCTATGGATATACCGAAGCTGGAGATGAGGTTTTATCATTACATAACCCTAATCCAGAAAATCTACAGATATCCATTCTTGGTGAGCAATGGGATTTAAGTATGATTACCCTTGACTTTAATATAATTAATAAAATATTTAAAAAATTTTTTGAGTTAGGAGATGTTCCTAGAAATATTTTATATTAAAATATTATTTTTATGAAATAAATATAGCTAAAAGCACCATAGATTGGTACGGGCGGCGGAAGAGGTAGGCATGAGCCAGAAGCAATTTGATGCCTACGTTAATTCACGCCCGGAAAAGTTCATTATTCAGAACAGAAGCGAAAACAGAAGTGGCCGGTTTGAAAAACCGGGAGTTGATGGCTTAGATGATATTCAAAAAGATATGCGTCAATTTTTGAAGGATGGAAAATAACATGAGAGAGGAAACATTTGGAGAACAAATTGTAGGTGCTAATTGGGATGGCAATATACAATTTTTACAAGATTCCGTAGATAAGGGCTTATTTGATCCTTTAAAAATTACAGAACCTGAGCACTGGAATTATTTACACAGGGCAAATTTAATCAGACCTTCACCCGAAAGAACCATTCTCTTTTATTTAGAAAAAGGTGTACCCATCAATGCGCAAGACTGCTATGGAATGACCCCGCTGCATTATGCTGTGCGCAGTGGTAACTATGAAGCAGTGAAAGTGCTGTTAGAAGCTGGTGCTAATCCCAATATTTCAAACCAAGATGGTTCTAACCCTTTAGATTTGGGATTTGAGTTGCCTGTTAATCTAAATTTAATTGAATTATTACTACAACATGGTGCTGATATTCATCATGAGGTCAATGGCTGGACAGTAATTAATTTTATAAAAGAATACGATCCAAATCCAAATAAAGAACTCATGCAGTTATTAGAAAAATATGCATAAATAGACATGAATTTTCAGTGCAATAAAATAAATGGCACGAGTGTCTAAAACTTTATGGATGATAATATTATCGTCTGCGTGATATTAGCCCCAGTGAAATCCCGGTATCAAAAATAACAAAAAAATCATGTAAATACTTGTCAGCATAGAATGATTGGGTTAATCTTAAGCCGTTGTTAATTTTTTTCTTGCGACATTTTCAAATTTCTTGGCCTATATTCTTTGGGTACGAGCGTCTTACTGAGGTAAGCTAAAACGCAGTTTCTGCGAAGCTAAAACGAAGTCTAGCTCACTTCACTAAAATGCGGTACGGTAAATCATTATTTTGATTCAAGGCTGCCTGAATCGGTTTTATGTTTTAATAGTTATTGAAACATAAAAATACATGCCGTATTATTCGGCGTATGGATATCGAAAGCGCAAGCAAGCTGTTTAGTACTTTGGGCGCGGCCACGCGGTTGGCGGTGTTTCGTTTGTTGGTGCGGCAAGGCAGCAACGGGATGGTGGCGGGCGATATTGCCAAGGCGTTGGATGTGGCGCCGGCCTTGCTGTCGTTTCACTTGAAAGCGCTGGCACATGCTGGTTTGGTACGTGCCGAGCAGGAAGGGCGTTTCCAGCGCTATCACGCCGATTTGCCGCTGATGTTGGATTTGGTGGCGTTTCTCACTGCGGAATGCTGTGCCGATGAGGAAGCCAGCGATTGCCGACAAAGATGTGCTGATGGCATGACGCCGTAAGTTAATTGCTGAAGTGGCGCATCTGTTTATCAAGGCTGCCTGAAAATGTAAAACCGTTATTGGATTGCCGAATCAAGTTAGGCAATGAAAAATTCAATGGTTTCAGGCAGCCTTAAGTGGTGATTCGCGGTATTTGTTTGGTTTATATTTCAATATTTATTTAATAATTAAATTGTAATTTTCCATGCTTATCGAAAGAAAGTCGAAATGAACGCAAAACCTTATCATGTCTTGTTTTTATGCACCGCCAATTCGGCGCGCAGTATTTTGGCCGAGGCGGTATTGAATGGTTTGGGCGACGGGCGTTTTATCGCCCACAGTGCGGGCAGTATGCCGCGCGGCCGGGTGCATCCGATGGCGTTAACGGTGTTGGCGGCCAACGGCTATGCGGTGGCGGGCTTACGCAGTAAGTCGTGGGATGAATTTGGCGGCGCGGATGCGCCGGTGATGATGGATTTTGTGTTTACCGTGTGCGACAACGCCGCCAACGAGCTATGCCCAATATGGCCGGGGCAGCCGATTAGCGCACATTGGGGCATGGCTGATCCGGCGGCGGATGCCGATGAGGCGCAATGCCGTAAGGCTTTTGAAACTGCGCTGCTGCAAATTAGCCGCCGCATTCGTTTATTTGCGGATTTGCCGCACACGCAGTTGGAACGTACGGCGCTAGCGGCGGCGGTGCGGGCGATTGCGGCGAATGGTGCAAACTAAATCAGCGGCAAGATGATGTTTATTTGTGAGCGGAATTGGGAGGCAGAGTGGGTATTTTTGAGCGTTTTTTAAGTGTGTGGGTGGGGCTGGCGATGGTGGCCGGGGTGCTGTTGGGGCTGGCGCTGCCGCAGGGGTTTCAGGCGGTGGCGCGGCTGGAAGTGGCGCATGTAAACTTGCCGGTGGCGGTGCTGATTTGGCTGATGATTTATCCGATGATGATTCAAATCGATTGGTCGGCGGTAAAAGATGTGGGCAAGCGCCCGCGCGGCTTGTTGCTTACCTTGGCCATTAATTGGTTAATTGTTTAGTCCCTGAATTTTATGGAGTATCATTACCCCAATTAAAAGAGACCGACTTATGGCAAGCATATTGCATGGTAACGCCAAGACTACGCCTAGAATCAGAAAAGAAATACAAGAGTCTGAAGAGAGCATCGCAGCGTTAGCTAAAAATACAATATTAATTTCAAAACCGTTCTCTACTGGAAACACGCAGATTCGGTCGAAGATAAAAAGTCCGGCCCCAAAACCCGCCCCAGCGTGTTGACCGAATCGGAGCAGCAGGCAATCTGTACCGTCCGGCGACATCTGCGGCTGTCATTGGACGAGCTGTATATCATCTTCAAGCCCAATATTCCAAAGCTGAGCCGCTCCAATCTGCACCGGTGCTTGCAACATCACGGATTGTCGCGCTTACCCAAGAATGAATCCGATGGCCAAAAAGGTAAAAAACATTCAAACAATATCCGGTTGGCTTTGTCCATATCGACATCACCGAGGTGCGTTGTGAAACCGGCAAGCTGTACCTGTTTGTCGCCATCGACCGCAAAACCAAATATGTTTATGCAGAACTTCATCCGCGTATGACGCAGAAAACCGCCGTTTCTTTTCTGCGCAACCTACAACAAGATTGTGTGTTTAAAATCACCCATATCCTAACGGACAACGGTGCGCAGTTTACCTACAACTTGCTGAGCCAAGCACAACGGCCTGATAAGGAGCATCCGTTTGACGAGCTTTGCCGGCATTTGGGCATTGAGCACCGTACCACGAAATTCCGTCATCCATGGACGAACGGGCAGGTGGAGATTACCAACAAGATGCTGAAAGAGGTAACGGTCAAACGCTTCCACTATGAGCATCCTGACGAACTTAAACGGCACTTGATGGTATTTTTGCTGTATTACAACCATCAACGCCCCTTACGGTCGTTGAAGTACAAAACGCCTTGGCAGGCTTTGGAAGATTGCTATAATCTAGAGCCTGAATTGTTTCGTGAAAATCCATTCCAGAAGATTATGGGTCTTAACAGTTAATCAAGCCCTTTACCATGGCAGCGGTGGGCTGGTTGTTTTTCCGGGTGTTTTTTGCGCCGTGGGTGGCGCCTGCCGATGCGCAGCAATACATTGCGGGCATGATTTTGCTGGGCGTGGCGCCGTGTACAGCGATGGTGTTTGTGTGGAATCAATTGGTTAAAGGCGATCCCAATTACACCTTGGTGCAGGTGTCGGTAAACGATTTGATTATGATTGTGGCCTATGCGCCGATTGCCGCTTTGCTGCTGGGGGTGAGCGATGTGGCGATTCCGTGGCAAACGCTGGTGTGGTCTACGGTGCTGTATGTGCTGCTGCCGCTGTTGGCAGGCATGGCCACGCGGGCGTATTTGCAGCGAACGGGCGGCTCCGTGGCCGCATTGGGTCGCCGCTTAAAGCCCTTTGCCATCGGCGGGCTGGTGTTTACGGTGGTGTTGCTGTTTGGCTTTCAGGCAGCCACGATTGTGGCGCAGCCGCTGGTGATTGTGCTGATTGCGATTCCGCTCTTGGTGCAAACCTACGGCATTTTTATCATTAGCCGCATCGGTGCGCGCTGGCTGGGTTTGCCGCACGAAATTGCCGCGCCGGCGTGTTTGATTGGCACATCCAATTTTTTCGAGCTGGCGGTGGCGGTGGCCATTTCGCTGTTCGGCCTGCATTCGGGCGCGGCCTTGGCCACGGTGGTGGGCGTGCTGGTGGAAGTGCCGGTGATGTTGTCGCTGGTGTGGTGGCTTAACCGCAGCCAAGCTTGATATAGTAAATTAAATTTGAATCAATACTGCGTTGGCTCGCCTTAGCTCGAAGAGAACGATTTTGTACGGCGCAGACGCGCCAACAAACTCTGTTCCGTACTATCTGTACTGTCTGCGGCTCTCCGCCTTGTCTTGATTCAAATTTAATTCACTATAAAACAAAACCGCAGCATCACGCATTGACGTTAAACCTGCGCTGCTCTACATTCGGGGCATTGATTGCCCGATTGTTTCTTTATGTCTACTGCCGATTCCCCTTCTGATTTAAGCAAAAAACACGCCCTTATGTGCCTGTTGGCCATGGGGGTGCTGTTTTACAGCAGCTACGGTTTGGCCAATTGGCTGGCGGCGCAGCAGGGCGGGGTGCCGGAAATGGCTTTTGCGTGGGAGCGGCAGATTCCGTTTTGGGCGTGGACGATTGTGCCGTATTGGAGCCTGAATCTGTGCTATGCGGCGGCGTTTTTTGTGGCCAAGAGCCGCGCCGAGCTGTATCGCTATATTGCCCAATTGGTTTGTGCGCAAGCGATAGCTATTGTGTGTTTTGTGCTGTGGCCGCTGCAATACACTTGGCTCAAGCCGGATGTGGGCGGGGTGTCGGGCTGGTTGTTTGCGTCGCTGGCGGTGTTCGACCAGCCGTATAACCAAGCGCCGTCGCTGCACATTATCCTCACTATGGTGGTGGGGCGTTTTTATTGGAGTAGGCTGCCTGAACGCTGGCGCGGGCTGTGGCTGGCGTGGTTGTTGCTGATTGGGCTGTCGGTGCTCACCACTTATCAGCATCATTTTATCGATATCCCCACCGGCGTATTGGTGGGCGCGCTGTTGTGGTGGGCGTTTCCCACTCATGGTGCCACGCCTTTGCGTTTCAGGCAGCCTGTCTATCCGCGTTGGCTGGCGCTGTATCTGGGCTTGGCGGTTGTGTTTACCGCAGCGGCGCTGTGGGGTGGCGTGAGCGCTTGGCTGTGGCTGTTTTGGCCGGTGGCGGCGTGCTTATTGCTGGCGGCGGCGTATGGCGGCTTGGGTGCGGCGGCATTGCAAAAGCAGGTGCATGGCCGTTTAAGCCCGGCTGCTGCTTTGCTGCTGTTGCCGTATTTGGTGGCGGTGCGCTTGAATATGGCGTATTGGCTGCGCGGCGTGCCTGCCAGTGTGGTGGTGGCCGACAGGCTGCATATCGGCAGCATCACTGCTGCGGCTCGGTTTGAGGCGGTGGTGGATGTGTGTGCCGAATATCCGCTGTTCAGGCAGCCTAGTTATTACCACGCCCAGCCGATGCTGGATATGGTTGCACCGCCGCCGGCCGATTTACAGGCCGCTGCCGCCGCGGTGGAGCAGGCACGGCAACAGGGCCGCACGGTGTTGGTGTGTTGTGCGCTGGGCTACGGGCGCAGCGCGGCGGTGGTGTTGCTGTGGCTGGTGCGCTATGGACATTGCGCCGATTTGGCCGCGGCCATTGCGGTGCTAAAACAAGCGCGGCCACAAATGGTGTTGCCCGCGGCCACCCGCCGCCATATCGAACAGGCATTAAGGCTGCCTGAAAGCATCTAAGGAGCAAAACCATGTACACGCAAGCAAGCGAGGAAACCGAGCGCCAGCTGGCTTACACCACGGCGGCTTTGTTGCGCGCCGCCGCGCCTTTGTTTTGGCTCAATTTGCTGCTGTTTGCGGCGGTGTGGTGGCGTTTGTGGCCGTTGCCGGGTTTGCCGCTGTGGTTGCTGGGCATTGCCGCTTTACTGGTGGGCTTGGCAGCCTTGGTGTTGCAGGTGCGGCTGGGGTTTGATGCGCGTTTATTTGACGGCTTTGCCCGTGGCAGGCAAACGCCGCCGCAATTGGACAGCGCCCTTTACACGCTGGGCTTGGCCAAGCCGTTGTCGCCGCGCAGCATGGCGTTGCGGTGTGCCGGGGCGCTGCGGCTGGCGCGTTTATGGCAATGCCTTACCGGGCTGCAAATATTGTTGTTATTGTGTATGCTGGCGCTGTAGTGTTGTGATGGATTTAATTGAAGGCTGCCTGAAGCTTGAAACTGCGGCGCATCCTATGCCGCGATTGTTTTGATACCAAGGCTGCCTGAAACCCGAAAATAAGCGGGATTTTATGAAAAAACCCTTCTGGGCGCGCTGGCTGGCGCGCCGCATCGACAGCGCCTTGTGCCTGCTCACCTCATTTATCACCGGCGTGCGCCCCAAGGCGGCGCAGCAGCTTGATTTCCCTTCGCGCCAAACCGTGTATTACGCCAACCACAATAGCCACGGCGATTTTGTGCTGGTGTGGGTGTCGCTGCCCAAGCAGTGGCGCATGAACACGCGGCCGGTGGCCGGAGCGGATTACTGGCTGGGCGGGCGCATCCGCTGTTTTATTATCGAAGACGTGTTTAACGGCTTGCTGGTGGATCGCGGCGGCCACCAAAATCCGCAGCAGATAATTGACGCCATGAGTGCCGCTTTGCAGCAAGGTGAATCGCTGATTATTTTCCCCGAAGGCACGCGCAACACCCGCGACGACACCGCCATGCTGCCGTTTAAAAGCGGGCTGTATCACTTGGCGCGCGCCAATCCGCACACTGCCTTTGTGCCGGTGTGGCTGAACAACATCAACCGCGTGCTGCCCAAAGGGCATTATCTGCCGGTGCCCTTGCTGTGCCAGGTGAATATCGGCCAAGCCTTGTATTGGCAAGAACACGAAGACAAAGCGGCTTTTTTACAGCGCAGCCAACAGGCGCTGTTGGCCTTAGCACCGCACCCAGTAAATATGGCAACTGCCGTAGCGGAAACGGAAACGGAAACCGCAGAGGGAGAGCAAATATGAGCGTATGGAACACCAGCCAGCAGGCCGCCGCCGAAACCGTGGCGGCCACCCAGCAATTCAATCCGCAGGCCGGATGGCTGTTTGCCGCCATTTTCGGCATATTGCTGTTGGCCAGCAGCGTGGCGTGGCTGCTGAAACGGCGCCAGCGCGGCCTGCCCAATGCCACCATCGACAACCTCACCGCCCGCATCAACGCTTGGTGGGTGATGACAGCGGTGCTGCTGCTGGCGTTTTGGCTGGGGCGGGTGGGCACCATTGTGCTGTTTTTTCTGGTGTCGTTTGCCGCTTTGCGCGAATTTTTGTCGCTGGTGGAAAGCCGCCGTGCCGACCACCGCGTGCTGATTGCCTGCTTTTATGTGTTGTTGCCGCTGCAATACTGGTTTGTGCTCACCGATTGGTACGGCATGTTTTCGATTTTTATCCCCGTATACGGCTTTTTGCTGCTGCCGATTATCGCCAGCCTGGCGGGCGACACCGGCCACTTTTTGGAGCGCACCGCCAAAATCCAGTGGGCGGTGATGATCAGCATTTTCTGCCTTTCGCATGTGCCTGCGCTGATGAATCTACAGATTGCCGGTTTTGAAGGCCACAATATCTTGTTGCTGGTGTTTTTGGTGGCGGTGGTACAGGCCAGTGATGTGCTGCAATACATTTGGGGCAAGCTGTTTGGGCGGCGCAAAATCATGCCCGCACTATCGCCTTCCAAAACCGTGGCCGGTACTGTGGGCGGCATTGCCAGCGCCACTTTGTTGGCCGCTGGCCTGTATTGGATTACCCCGTTTACCCCGCTTCAGGCAGCCTTTATCGGCCTGATTATCTGCATCATGGGTTTTTTGGGCGGGCTGGTGATGTCGGCCATCAAACGCGACCGCGGCGTGAAAGATTGGGGCAATTTGATTCAAGGCCACGGTGGCATGCTCGACCGCGTGGATTCCATCTGCTTTGCCGCACCGGTGTTTTTTCATCTGGTGCGCTATTTTTGGCGCGGCTAGGGCGAAATGGGGTGTTGTTTCCGGCGCTTGCTTGCATTAGTATGTTTGCTCAATTCTGATTGCTTGGCGGTCTAAGGCAAAGCATTTTCTTTGGTGATGTGTGATTAAATTTGGCGAAAGGAAATAATAATGAAATTCCAACGCATTAAATTGGCCATGTTTAAACGGTTTATTGGCTTAATGATGTTGATGGGCATGGCGGCGGGGCGCTTATGCGCAATCGGCAGCCGAAATCGGCGCCATGCACAACAACTGCAACCACCCCAACTACCAAGGCGACCGCTCCCGCTGCGGCGGCTCGCAAGGTTCACAAGGACGCCAATCTTTTGATGCTTATGAAGTGGGTACAAATTTTTTTACGGTGCTGTTATGGACCAAAGAAACCAAACCTTACTTTTATCGACATGATAATAAAACATTTTATCCTTCTGCTACTGACGAAGCTTCCATTGCACCACTTAAGCGAATGGGCTTACAGCAATGCAATCAAAAAACGGGTGGTGGCTGCGAATATGAAGAAAGCTACGTCAATGTTTGCATTGCTGTTGCATACAATTCTGCGGAAAAGTTCAGTACATGGAAATATGAAGATGCTAAATCTTGCCGTTATGCCAAATCTGAAGCCATGGCGGCTTGTAAACGAAACTCAAAAACGCAGCCGAAAGCATGTAACCTGATAGCAACCTCAAGGTATCCTGGATTTTGGAATTAACCATTTGAATAAGACCACGCAAGGGCGGCGTGAATGAAGCCCGTAGGTCGGATTCTTGAATCCGACACTTGTTGGCAGAACAAGGCACGCACATTGCTTTGGCCGATGGCCAAACGTCGGATTCAAGAATCCGACCTTGTATCTCTCAAGCGGTGAGTAAAACGCGTATTATTCCCGCCCCGTATGGCAGCAAACTGTATCCGACCCAAGTGCCCGACACTGAAATGTAGATAACACTGCCATACACCTCATCCTACAATCTGAATGGTATCCAAGTGCGCGGTAGCGCCCGCAAGACACTGCATAAATAAGGATAGATTATGATGAACTTCCAAGTATTGGGCATCGACATCAGCAAAAACAAATTAGATTGTGCTCTTATCCGCGACATTGGCAGCAGTAAAATCAAAACCAAAGCATTGCCAAACCACCTCCAAGGCTTTAACCAACTGACAGAATGGCTGTATAAAAACATCGGTGAAGACTTAAGCCTACTCAAAATTTTCATGGAAGCCACCGGCGTTTACCATGAAGCATTGGCAGAGTACCTGCATAACAAAGGCATCGCCGTTTATCTGCTTAATCCTGCCGACAGTGCCCATTATGCCAAATACGACAGCTTGCACAAAACCGATAAGGCTGATAGCCAGTCACTGGCCAGAGCCGGTATTGACCGCCTCATGCACCACAAAGTACGCCAATGGCAGCCTGCTGCACCCCACATCAAGCGGCTCAACGCACTACTAGCCCGTCTAGATGGGCTGCAAAGCGATCTGCAGCGTGAAGACAACCGCATGGAGAAAGCCGGATTCAGCGCTGTTCCCGAAGCGGTCAGCCAGTCCATCAGCACCATGCAGACCAATTTGAAGCAGCAGATCAGCACCATCACACAGGAAATCGAACAACATATTGACCGGCATCCTGATTTGAAAAAGACCGTGCTTTACTGCGCAGCATACCCGGTGTAGGTGAAGTGGTTTCATTGCGCATGGTTGCGCTCTATCATAGCAAACATTTTACCTCCGCCTCGCAAATGGCTGCCTACTTGGGATTGGTGCCGAAAAACGGGAATCAGGCAAACACAAAGGCAAAGCCATGCTTTCCAAGCGGGGCAGTTCGGTCATACGAGCTAAGTTGTATATGGCTGCGGTGGTTGCAAAAACGTGGAATCCGGATATTAACGCGCATTACCGCAGACTGAAAGCCAGAAACAAAACGGAAATGCAGACCATCGGCGCAGCGATGCGCCGCTTGGTACAGATTTGCTTTGGTGTGTTGAAGCACCAATGCGAATATCAGGCCAAAATAACCATTGCGGCTTGATGCGAGAGATGGTATCTACGCGGATGGTGCTGCTGAACTGCTTTTATTTGGTAAGGTGATTTTTTAGATTGGGTATCAGGCGTATGCAAACGGGGTTTGTATACGCCTGATTGGTTTGTATGGTCGCGCATTTAAATCAACATAACATCGCGGGGGTTGCTTGTATGGCATTTATGGATAACGGCTGATTTCCAGCAAATTGCCATCGGGGTCGCGCAAGTATAGAGATTGGATCGGCCCCATGGCGCCGGTGCGCGACACTATCTCGCTGATGGCGGTAATGCCGTGTGCGCGTAATTCGTTTTGTACTTGTGTCAGCGGGGTCTCGGTGAGCAAACATAAATCCGCGCTGCCAACGGTGGCGTGCTCGGCATGGGGCGCTATTTCGGCGCCGTGCTGGTGCAGATTGATTTTTTGCCGACCAAACAGCAAAGCCTTCCGGCCAGCGCCGAAGGTGATTTCCTGCATGCCCAGCACGCGGGTGTAGAAGCTCAGCGTGCGGGGAATATCGCGCACGGTGAGCACCAAGTGATCAAGGGCGGTGATGTTCATTTCAGGCAGCCTTGGCGGTGAGTGTGGATTATATAATAGTGGAATGAAGAATAAAGTGATACAAGACGCGAAGCCGCAGACAGTACAAGTAGTACGGAACTGAGTTTGTTGGCGCTTTGGCGCCGTACGAAATCGTTCGTTTTGCGCTAAGGCGCAGCAACGCCGTAGCACTTTGTTATGCATTTCACTATAGTGGATTAAATTAAGACAAGGCGGTGCGCCGCAGATGGTGCACACATACGGCAACCCATATCATCAGCTTGACACCACTACAAAGCGGCAAAAAAATGCGCACACCGATTCGGTATGCGCCAAGTCTACAAAGGAGAAATAGAGGAGAAACTGCTAAACCAGTATTGGCTGATTCAACGGTTGCCATTGTGCCGGTTTTTGCACTGCAGCACAAGTGACAGATGAAATTTAATTAGATAAATTATTCCAAATACAATCAGATTTGATTCAAATAGCCATAAAACAGGTTATTTATGTTGCATTTCGAACAAATAAATTCACATTCAAACAGCATAACCATTTTTCAATAAGCTGCCTGAAATTCAATTACAGCTTAGCTTTGCCCTTGCTGCCATTCGTCGCGCACCGCCTTGGCTGCCTGAAAATAATCCCGCAACGCTGCAGCATCTTGTTGTTGCAGGCATTGTTGCAAAAACGCCAATTGCTGTTGTTGTTGTTGCAACAAGTCTTGCAGGCTCTCGCGGTTGGCCAAACAAATATCCGCCCAGATGGCAGGGTGGCTGGCGGCAATGCGGGTGAAATCGCGAAAGCCGCTGCCGGCAAAATGCAGCAATGCTTGGCGCTGGTCTGCGCTGCCGATTTGGTGCACATAAGCATAGGCCATCAGGTGCGGCAAATGGCTTACCGCGGCAAAGATGGCATCGTGTTCGGCTGCGCTCAGGGTGTATAAATCCGCACCGGCGGCCTGCCACAGTGCAGACACGCTATTAAGGCTGCCTGAATCTTGCGCTTCGTGCGGGCATAAAATACATTTTTTGCCTTCAAACAGGCCAAATTGCGCCGCCAGCGCACCGTGGCGGTCGGAGCCGGCAATCGGGTGCGCCGCCACGCACTGCGGGTAATGCTGCGGCAGATATTGGGCAAAGGCCTGCAAGGCCAGCTGCTTGGTGCTGCCCACATCGCTCACAATGGTGTGGGCGGGCAATAGCGGCGCGAGGCTTTGACAAATGGCAGGCAAGGTACCCACCGGTGTGGCAATCAGCACCACATCGGCTGCGGCCAAGGCTGCGGCATGGATGCCGGTATGGGCGCTGTCGATTACCTTGCGCTCCAGCGCGCGTGCCAAGTTATCGGCATCAATATCGATGCCCACCACTTCGGCCACCCGGCCAGCCCGTTTCAAATCCAGCGCCAGCGAGCCGCCAATCAGCCCCACGCCGATTAAAACCAGTTTATTGATGCCCAATTTATTCATGCATTTATTCAAACCTATCCGGCAGCAGCCGCTGCCATGCTGCGGGCAAGGCCTGGCGCAAACGCCGATTCAAACCGGCTTCGTTTTTTTGCCACCACACCCCGGCGGCCACCACCAATAAACCCAACAAAGTAAGGCTGATGGGAAACAGCCAGCTGTCTTTAAAAACCTTGTCGGCCAAATGCCCCACATACACCGCCACGCCGATGGCGCCAAACACCACCAACACCCGCCGCACCAGCAAAGCCCCTGCGCCAATCAGGCCGAGGTTAATCAAGCAGTAAATAAATTTACCCAACTCATTGTCGGAATCCATGGCGGTAAGCCCGCCCCAAAAAGTAAGTGTGCCGAATACATACAGCCAAAAGGCATAATCGCGCCCGCTGCGGCGGCTGCTAATGTCTACCCACAAGGCCAGCGCCAACATGGCCACACCAAACAATACCGACACCGTTTTGCGCAGTTGCCAATCGTAGTCACCACCGGCCAGCCAAGTGGTGGTGTCCATCGACAAATACCACAATGTAAACGCCACCGGCAGCAGCAAAAACGGGTAGCGGTGGCGGTAAAGCATCACCGCGGCCACCAGCAGCGTGGCCAGCTCCATATACAGCCAGTGCCATTCTATCCAACGGTGGTAATCGCGGTATTGGTAGTCATCCGGCGGCCACACCCCTAAGCCTTGTTGCAGCCCATACACCGCCAAGGGCGTGAGCGCCACCACAAATACGGCGCAAATACCGGCCGGAATGGGCAGATTTTTGGCGGCAAAATAGCGTAACAGCCACAGCCCGGCGGCGGCATACAGCAGGCACAAGGCCACAATGCCCCAGCCGCCAAAACGCTCCCAACCCAAATTCATAAACAGCGTCATCGCGCCGATGGCCAATAGGCCGCCGAGGTAATACAGAATATGGGTAAAGTCGAAACGCGGCACGCCATGCTGCCGGCTTTGCCACAGCGCCCACAAGTCTTCGGCCTGCTCGGGGCTGATAATGCCTTTGGCTACGCCTTCTTGCAGTTGTTGGCGATTGATGTTCATGGTTGGCTCCGTTGGGGTTGATGGCAACGAAGGTTTGCGCCATCTCGTGCTGCAACCGATGGTAAAGGCGTTCGGTTGCCATATTGGACACCTAGGGTTCGGCAGCCTTTAGTTGCAATTGGAAATGCATTCCATTTATGTGTTTCAGGCAGCCTAAGCAAATAATGACACTTGATACGGTGCGTAACTTCAGTTGATTTAAGTTAAGGCTGCCTGAAATGTAAAACCGCCGCTGCCAAATTTGGATTCAACCATTCATTTTGTTTTTGTTTCAGGCAGCCTCAACAGCGATTTAGGCTGGGTTAGGCCACATACCGTAACCCAACAAAACCTATGTTTTTTCGGCCACTTTGCATAAAACCGAAAAACATTGGGCACGGCCTGCGGCCTAAGCCAAACTATCCTCTGTTCCCTGATACCCGACACCTGAAAACTCAGCGCCCCCAAGCCGCCATAAATTCCTGCCAGTGGGTATGCGGCTGTTGCTGCAAGTATTGTTTCAAACGGCGGATTTCCTGCTCGTATTCGTCGCCATCCAAAAAGCCGCGCATCATGTCGAAGCGCAGATACATTAAATAGGTGTTGGCGGCATCGGTTTCGCAATAATCGCGGATGGCATCCAGCTCACCGCGTTGGTAGGCCGCCCATACTTGGCTGCCGTCCATGCCCAGCTTGCCGGGAAAGCCGCACAGTTTGGCCATGTCGTCTAAAGGCACGTTGGCACGCGGTTGATAGAGCGCCAGCAAGTCCATCAAATCGCAATGGCGGGCGTGGTAGCGGCTGATGTAGTTGTTCCATTTGAAGTCGCGGCTGTCGCCGAAATCGCCCTCGCCCATGTCCCAATAGCGCGCGGCGCTGATGCCGTGAATCAGGCCGCGGTAGTGCAGCACCGGCAAATCAAAGCCGCCGCCGTTCCAGCTCACCAGCTGTGGGGTGTGGCTTTCAATCAGCTCGAAAAATTTGGCAATTAAGGTTTCTTCGGTGTCTTTGGCTTCGCCGATGGTACCGATATGGATTTTGTCGGCACCCCAGCGCATACAGCAGGAGATGGCCACCACTTGTTGCAGATGCAGCTGCATAAAGTCGCTGCCGCCGCTTTGGGCGCGGCGTTTTTGTTGGGCAAACGCCACCACGTCGGCATCGGCTACGTCGTCGGGCAGCCGGTGCAGTGTGCGGATGCCGGCCACGTCGGGGATGGTTTCGATGTCAAAAGCCAGTATCGGGGTCATGGCAGCGCCTTGGCAAAAGTGGGAATAGCAAGGCATTGTGGCATGAAGCGCAGCACACTTCAATTACACCAATCCTAAAAAATAACCTAACTGCATTGGCTCGCCTTGCCGTACCGGGCGTACTGTCTGCGGCTCACCGCCTTGTTATCTTATTTTTTAGAATGGGTATTGCCCACTGATTCCCCAAACACGGCCAATGCCGCCGCCACGGCCTGTGGTGCTTCCCAATGCAACATATGGCCGCTTTGGGCAATGGTGGTTTTGGGCGGCCGCCCCAAGGCGGCATGGCGCTCATCCAGGGTGGCGGCGATGTGTTGCAAATAGCGGTTGTGCGGCAACAGCCCGCCCTCCACCCACAGCAACGGAGCGCGGATGTGTTGCCACAAAGCGTAGGCCACGCTTAAGCGGTAGGGCATGGGCTGGGGGATTTTGTGCTTGATGTCGGCCTTATAAATCAGGCAGCCTGAAGCGGTTTGGCGGGTAAGGGCGGCAGCCACAAACTGCGCTTGGGCTTCATCCAGCAGCGGGTTGCGCTGGCACAATTTGGCCGCCACTGCCGCCTCGGTGCCCAGATTATGCCATTGCTGCGGCTGTTGCAGCGCCTCTATAAAACGGCGGCTGCGCGCGGCGGCATCGTGGATATCGCCATCTTCAATACCAAAGCCTTCCAGCAAAGCCAAGCCGCGCACCCGCTCCGGGAAAGCGCCGGCATAGTGCGCCGCCAACATGCCGCCCATGCTGTGCCCCACCATATAAATCGGCGCGTGCGGGCTGATGATGTCCACCCATGCCGCCAAATCCGCCAGCATCAAGGCACGATCGTAATAGCCGCCGATCTGGTGTGCCGACAGCCCGCAGCCGCGCCAGTCGGGCGCATAAATATCCCAATCGCCACCCAAGGCATCGGCCACAAACTGGAAGCTGACGGCGCAATCCATCCAGCCGTGCAACAGCAGCAACTTGGGCTTATCCGCTGCCGCCCAATGGCACAAATGCAGGCGCAAGCCGTTGATATCGTGGTATGCCGAATGAGGGATGTGCTGAGGCGAATAAGTCAATTTGTTGTCCTTAATGTTATTTAAACCGAGCAGCCCCTTTTGCTGTACGGCCGTATCGGCGATAATGCGAGGCTGCCTGAAGCCTAACTGATACCAAACAAATCCGAGAAAGCATGTTATGACAAAAAACCTGATTTGGAAAACCTTGGCGCCGTTGATGCTGCTGCCGCTGATGGCTTGCGGCCAAACCCCCGCCAGCAACAGCAGCGCCACCACCAAAGCCGTTCCGGTAGAAGGCGATGTGGCCAAAAGCCTGACCCAAAAGCTGGAAAAAGCCTATGAGAAGCAACAGCTCAAAGTAATCAGTGTGCAAGGCACGCCGATTAAAGGCATTTATGAAGTGTTGGTGAGTGGTAACCAAATCGTGTATGTCGACAGCGACGCCAACTATATGCTGGTGGGCGATTTGCTCAACATCAACAGCCGCGAAAACATCACCGAAGCGCGCATGGCCGATCTTAACCGCATCGACTTTGCCGCCCTGCCGCTAGACAAGGCGATTAAAGAAGTGCGCGGCAACGGCAAACGCCAAGTGGCGGTGTTTTCCGACCCCGACTGCCCGTATTGCAAGCGCTTGGAAGTGGAGTTCGCCCAGATGACCGACATCACCATCTACAACTTTATGATGCCGATTCCCAGCCTGCACCCGCGCGCGCAAAACAAAGCCGAACAAATCTGGTGCCAGCCCGACCGCACCACCGCTTGGACCGCCTGGATGCGCGAAGGCAAAAACCCGCCGCCGGTAGCGGCTTGCGCCAACCCCGTGGCCGAAACCATGGCGCTGGGACAACAACACGGCTTTAACGGCACCCCCACCATGGTAATGCCCAACGGCAAAGTGATTTCCGGCTATTTGCGCCAGCCTGAGCTCACACAAGCACTGGATGAAAACCAAACCGCGGGCAAATAAGCTGATTCCCACATACCCAGCCCACCGCAATCCAGCTTTCAGGCAGCCTTATGTAGTAATCAAGGCTGCCTGAAAACATTGGAGTGATTGCTTTATTTTTTTCATGGGTTTCCGGCCGCGCTTATGTTAAAACACTTGTTTGAAACCGCAGCCGTTTTGCTATCCACCATCAACCAAAGGAGCCAACCATGAGCGATTTAAAACAACAATTTGCCCAAGCACAAACCGACGTTACCAGTCTGGCCGAGCGCCCGGACAACGCCACCTTGCTGAAACTGTATGCCTTTTACAAACAAGCCACCGATGGCGATGTGGGCGGTGACAAACCCGGCATGTTCGACCTGGTGGCCAAGAAAAAATACGAAGCTTGGGAAAAAATCAAAGGCTTAAGCGCCGACGATGCCATGAAAGGCTATATCGCCGAAGTAGAGCGCTTGCTGAACGAAGACTAAACACCACGCCGCCCACCTCCGGGCGGTGTTTTTGTTTGCGTATATTCCCCTAATCAAACACAGCCACGCCCATGTATACCCTCATCCGCGTTTACGATTACCAAGTCGGCGCCATCCCCGCCGTATTGGCCGACCGCCTGTGGCCACGCGGCATCAGCAAGGCACGGCTGGCACAAGTGCTGTGGGCTAAAGACGTTACCCCTTCCACCGCTTTGCGCCAATGGCTGCATACCAATCCGGCAGCACACTACACCGAATTTTGCCAACGCTACCGCGCCGAACTGGCACAAGCCCCGCATCAGGCAGCCTTAAATCAACTGCGCCGGCTGCACGCGCAGCATTGCGGCCTGATTTTGCTCAGCGCCGCCAAAGACCTGCAACACAGCCATTTGCCGGTATTGGCTGCCGTGCTGGCCAATACCACGCCCACATGAACCTATTATTGCGCCCGGCAAGCGCCGCCGATGCCGCTGCACTGGCGCACATCTACAGCGCCGCCGTACACCACATCAGCCCCGCCTTGTTTAGCGCCGCACAAAAAGCAGCTTGGCTGCAAGGTGGTGCCGACACGGCGGCGTTTTGGGCACAGCGCATTCCCCGCACCCGGCCAATGGTGGCCGAGCGGCACGGCGAAGTGGCCGGGTTTATCGAATACCTGCCCGCAGAAGCCTATATCGACTGCCTTTATGTGCATCCGACACACCAAGGCCAAGGCGTGGGCAGCGCTTTATTAAGCCATGTATTAAGTTTGGCACAAACACAAGCGTCAAACCCGCTTTGCGCCGATGCCGCCATCACCGCCCTGCCACTGTTTTTGCGCCACGGCTTTACCCTGCTGCATGAAAACCGCATTCGGCGGCACGGCGAAATACTGGTGAATTACCGGGTGCAAAAAGCATGGCGGCCGGCAAAGCCAAGCTGAGCGCAACTGTTTCAGGCAGCCTGTTTGTGCCATAATGGCACGCGTTTCCGCCCTTTTTTCTATCCACACCGGAGGTAACCATGCAGGCCATCAACAAAATCTTGTTCACCGCCATTTTGGCTTTGCCGCTACTGGCATCGGCACAAGGGCTGAAATTGCAGAAATCGGCCGATGACGCCGATTACTACGACGGCCAGATTACCGTGCGCGGCCAATACACCCGCAACCTCAATGATGAAATTTTGGGTGATGCCGTCTGCTTTAATGTCGACGATGCCGATGCCGCACTGATTCCGCGCCGGGGCGGTGATGCACGTTCGGCATGGTTTTGTTTTAGCAACCAAGATACCGCCGTAAATACCTTCAAACTGGGCAATAAGCCGCCGCGCGGTTATTGTGGCCACCAAGGCCGTGCCACCGTTACCGTAAACCAATATGTGGTTTATGCAGGAGAAAGCGAAGGCACCGACGTTGCTAAGCTGGTATCCGCCCGCGGCATTAGCAAAGCACAGCCGGTGCGCTGCTATCAGGGTGAATAACTGAAGTTAAACAGAGATGAAAGCGCAGCCACTGGTGAATGATCTTGATGAATTCTATCGCCAAATAAAGGAATTTTGGAATGTATCATACGGAGCAAGAGCATTTTTGGGCGGGTGAGTTTGGCAATTTATACGTTGAGCGTAATCAGGGTGAGCAAATGCTGGCATCGAATTTAACCCTGTTTAGCCAAGCGTTACGCCATATTGAACCCATTGCGATATGATTGAATTCGGTGCTAATCGGGGCATGAATCTCCAGGCGCTGCAGCTATTAATGCCCTCAACCAAACAAAATGCCATTGAAATTAATGATACAGCTGTTGCCGAGCTGCAAAAAATCATCCCTCTTGAGCACATTTTTCATCAGTCTATTTTGGCATGGTCATCACCACAACAATGGGATTTAACCCTGATTAAAGGCGTTCTGATTCATATTAATCCAGACGAGCTGGCAAATGTATATCAAAAGCTGGTTGGCAGTTGCAAAAAATACTTATTATTAGTGGAGTATTACAACCCTAGCCCAATGATGGTGAGCTACCGGGGGCATAGCGAACGTTTGTACAAACGTGATTTTGCCGGGGAAATTATGGCCAGCTACCCGCAAATGAAACTGATTAATTACGGTTTTATGTACAAAGGGGATAAAAATTTCCCCCAAGATGATTTAACCTATTTTTTGCTTGAAAAAAACCCATCCACGCAATAAACATTTTTATTCGCGCCATACACCACTGAACACTTTATGCATTGCATGGATTTAAAACCCTATTTATCAATCATAAGCTCATAAGCTTAGGGGTACAGTGCGCGTTTTATCCGCAGGGCATTCGACAAACTTTCTGATGCCGCAAGATTTGATGCTTGCATTGCTGGCCAGAAAAGGTTTGGCAAACTTTGCAAATCTTTGGCTCGTAAGCGCAGGCTTGGTATCAATAAAACCACACCGCACCACAGCCGTTTTGCTGTCCGCACCCACGGGCTTTTTTACGCCCACATCCGTAAAAGGTTTACCGTATGGCCAACTTGCTCTACCAACAACACCTGATTTCCATCAACGACCTCAGCACTGCCCAGCTCGAGCTGCTGCTGCACACCGCGCTGAAGCTCAAGCACACGCCGCAGCCGGATTTGCTGGCGGGCAAGCTGATTGGCTCCTGCTTTTTTGAGCCGTCTACCCGTACACGGCTGTCGTTTGAAACCGCCGTACAGCGGCTGGGTGGTAAGGTTATCGGCTTTGCCGACGGCGCCAACACCAGCGCCAAAAAAGGCGAAACCCTGGCCGACACTGCCCGCATCATCAGCAGCTACACCGATGCCATTGTGATGCGCCACCCCAAAGATGGCGCCGCGCGCGTGTTGAGCGAATTTTCCGCCGTGCCGGTGATTAACGCGGGCGACGGCACCAACCAACACCCATCGCAAACCCTGCTCGATTTACTCACCATTTTCGAAACCCAAGGCCGCTTGGATAAGCTGAAAGTGGCGCTGGTGGGCGACTTAAAATACGGCCGCACCGTGCATTCACTGGCACAAGCCTTAAGCCGCTGGGGTTGCGAATTTGCCTTTGTGTCGCCGCCAAGCTTAGCCATGCCCGACTACATCGGCGAGCAGCTCGACGATGGCGGCATCCGCCACCAAAAATGCGACACTTTAGAAGAAGCGCTGGCCTGGGCCGACATCGTTTACATGACCCGCGTGCAACGCGAGCGCTTCGACGAGCAAGAGTTTGCCAAAATTCAAGGCCGTTTCAATTTGCACGCCGATATGTTGGCAGGCGCACGCAGCAATATGCGCATCCTGCACCCGCTGCCACGGGTAGACGAAATCCACCCCGATGTCGACGCCACCGCCCATGCCCATTATTTCGAGCAGGCCACCAATGGCGTGTTTGCGCGGCAGGCGATTTTATCGCTGATTTTGAACGAGGAAGTCTAAAATGGGCTTAGCGATTTTAAAACTGTGGCTGTGGCTCGCGAGCTTTAGCAAACCGCGCATCACCGATTTGGCCGCGCCCTTGCAGCACCGCTTTTTTGTGTGGCCGCTGGATTTGGATGAAAATCTGCACATGAACAACAGCCGCTACCTGAATTATATGGAGCTGGCGCGTTGGGATTTGAACATCCGCTCCGGCTTTTTGAAATACGCCCTCAAGCACAAAATCATGGCGCCGGTACTCAACACTGCCATTGTTTACCGCCGCTCGCTCGGCCCCTTGCAAACCTTTTGCGTCGATACCCAATTGGTGCACCGGCAAGGCAACAGCCTGTTTATCGAGCACAGCATCAGCCGTCAAGGCCGGCTCTACGCGATTGCGATTATGGAGGTGCGGGTGGTGCAGCAGGGCAATACCTTAGCACTGGACGATATTTTGGCCGCCACCGGCCTGCAATTCGCCCCCACAGAAGCGGCCGACGAAACCTTATTGGCCGACAATAGCGCGCTGATGAAACAGCTGTTGCAGCGCGGCGAAAACCGC
This sequence comes from Paralysiella testudinis, assembly GCF_016894345.1. Classification (GTDB taxonomy): domain Bacteria; phylum Pseudomonadota; class Gammaproteobacteria; order Burkholderiales; family Neisseriaceae; genus Paralysiella; species Paralysiella testudinis. The sequence continues at coordinate 310,060 of NZ_CP069798.1, read as the reverse complement.
TTTCAGGCAGCCTAAAAGGCTGCCTGAACAAACCCAACCCAGAAACGGAATTTCCATGCCCAATCAAAAAATGAGCGTCGAAGCGATTAAAGACGGCACCGTTATCGACCACATTCCCGCCGGCCAAGGCTTGGCCATTTTGCGCCAATTTAAACTGTTGCACTACGGCAGCGCCGTTACCGTGGGCTTTAACCTGCCCAGCAAAAGCGCAGGCAGCAAAGACATCATCAAAATTGCCAATGTGCATCTAGACGATGCCGCCGCCAACCGCTTGGCCTTATTTGCGCCTAATGCCACGGTTAACGTGATTGCCGACTTTGCCGTGGTGGCCAAAAAAGCGCTCACCCTGCCTGACACCATCAGCGAAGTATTCCGCTGCCCCAACCCCCAATGCGCCAGCCACGGCGAGCCGGTGGCCAGCCGCTTTTACGTGCGCGAAAAACACGGCAGCACCCGGCTGAAATGCCATTACTGCGAAAAAACCTACGCCCGCGAAACCGTGGCCGAAGCCTGAGCGCGTGCGATGAGCTTGATTACCCTGATTATTGCCGGCTTAATCTTGGCCGCCTTGCTGGTATTGTGCTGGGTGCTGCCGCACCCGATTACTTGGCTGATGGCCGCGGTAATGGCGGCGCTGTTTTTTCTGGTGCTGTTGCCCAAATACCAAGGCGAGCAGCAAGCGCTGGCGCATGGCCAAACCGTAGCCGCGGCGGTGGCCGAAGTGCGCCACTGGCAGCGCAAAGTGGGCGACGGCAACTACGAAGACAACTACGAAATCATTGCTCTGTGGCCGAATCCGCACAACGGCCAGATGGTGCGCTTTGTCAGCCCGCCCTTGCGCCAAAACCCGCAAGCGCATTTGCCCGCCGCCGTCAATGTTACCGTGGATACCGACAACCCGAAAAATTACGTGATGGATTTGTCGTTCTTGCCCAAAATATAGCCCAAAAACGCAATAATCTTATGGCGTTGGCTTGTCTGAGCGCCAAGCAAACAATTGTGTACGGCGCGGTTGTGAATGGGTGCTGTTTTTAGCTCACAGCCAAGTATGCTCTATTTTACTTAGGTGAGCGTTTTGGTGAAGGCATGTGGTGTAAATGTTCTTTTTTGCACTAAACGAAATAAAATTGTTAAAAAAATATTAAATTTAGAACATATTCTTGACTGTTTATTTTCGTTTTTGTATTATTCACTTCGTTGGGTGGCTTCGGCCATTTAACAGTTTCTCCTCTATTTCTCCTTTGTAGACTTGGCGCATACCGAATCGGTGTGCGCATTTTTTTGCCCATCGCTCAGGTGTAGCTTCAAATACAAAAACACCGTATCCCCGCCATTCGCAATATTTGCTACAACAATTTCACTGCCAAGGCTTGCCTTGTCGTATTATCTGGCGCAAATTCGCGCATGAACCGCCGCATTGTATTGCTGGTTATCCCAGCCAATGGCGGGCATGTTATGGCGTAACTTAATTCTGGTGATTGGAGCATATATGGCGGCGGAAAATGCAAGCCAACTGGTGGGCGTTGTGACTTTGCTGGCGGCGGCGGTGGTGGCGGTGCCTTTATTCAAGCGCATCGGCTTGGGATCGGTGCTTGGCTATTTGGCGGCGGGGCTGGCAATCGGCCCGTTTGGGCTGAAGCTGTTTAACGACCCCAATGCCATCATCCATGTGGCCGAATTGGGGGTGGTGATGTTTTTGTTTATCATCGGCCTGGAAATGAAGCCGTCGCATTTGTGGGCGTTGCGCCGCCAGATTTTCGGCTTGGGCAGCATGCAGGTGGTGTTGGCGGCCGCTGCGCTCACGGTGGTGGGCATTGCGTTTGGTTTTCCGTGGCAAGTGGCGTTTGTGTGCGCCGCCGGCTTTGTGCTGACCTCCACGGCGATTGTGATGCAGGTTTTGGGCGAGCGCAACGAATTGAATAGCCCGGGCGGGCAGCAAATAGTGTCGATTTTGCTGTTTGAAGACTTGCTGATTGTGCCCTTGTTGGCGATTGTGGCCTTTTTGGCACCCACCACGGCTGAGTCGGTGGTGGTCACCAAGCCTTTGTGGCAAAGCCTGGGCATCGCTTTGCTGGCAGTGGCGGCGTTGGTGGCGGCCGGGCGCTGGTTGCTCAACCCCTTGTTTCAGGTGCTGGCCAAATCCAAGGCGCGCGAAGTGATGACGGCGGCGGCTTTGCTGGTGGTGTTGGGCGCGGCCTTATTGATGGAAGCGGGTGGTTTGTCGATGGCGATGGGCGCGTTTATTGCCGGGGTGTTGTTGTCGGAATCGGCTTTTCGCCACCAGCTGGAAGCCGATATCGAGCCTTTTCGCGGCCTGTTGCTGGGGCTGTTTTTCTTAGGCGTGGGCATGTCGCTGGATTTGAATGTGGTTGCCCGCAACTGGGGCTTGATTGTGGCCGGGGTGTTGGCGCTGATGGCGGCCAAGGCGGTGGTGATTTTTGTGGTGGCGCGCTTGGCCAAAAGCAGCCGCCAGCAAGCAGCGCAGCGGGCGGTGATGATGGCGCAGGGCGGTGAATTTGCTTTTGTGCTGTTTGCCGCGGCGGCCAGCCAAGGGGTCATTAATGCCACGGTGCATGCCAATATGACGGCGATAGTGGTGTTGTCGATGGTGCTCACGCCGATGATGCTGATTGTGTATGGCCAATGGATTGAGCCGCGCTTGGCCGATGTTTCAGGCAGCCTGCCGGATGAAGAAATTCACGAACAGCAAGCGGTGATGATTATCGGCATGGGGCGCTTCGGGCAGATTGTGTCGGATCTATTGCGCATGTGCGGCCATGCGCTCACCATCATCGACCGCGATCCGGCCACGGTGGCGGGCATGAATCAATATGGGGTGAAAACCTATTTCGGCGATGCCGCGCGCCCGGAGTTGCTGCTTACCGCCGGGCTGGAAAAAGCGCGTTTGTTGGTGGTGGCGATTGATCAGCCCGAAGAGGCTTTGCACATTATTGAGTTTGCCCGCAAAGTAAACCCCGGCATCAAAATCATCGCCCGTGCCTACGACCGCATTCATACCTTTAAAGTGCACCATGCCGGCGCCGACGATGCCATCCGCGAAACCTTCGATGCCGCCGTGCGTACCGGCAAGCGTTCGCTCGAAGCATTGGGGATGCCCAAAACCAAGGCCGAAGAAATTGGCGATCTGTTTTTCTGCCTCGACCGCAACAGCGTGGCCGCCATGGCCAAAGTGTACCAGCCGGGCATGGCGCGATTTGACAACAAAGAAATGATGCGTGTGGCCCATCTGGAAGACACCAAGGCCGAAACCGCCATTCAGGCAGCTTTGCGCGGCGAGGTGGTGGCGTGGCCGGAAAAATAAATCATTAGCCAAATCTCATTGCCGCGATGATTGAAAAGGCTGCCTGAAACGGTATTAATGGTGTTTTCAGGCAGCCTTTTCACTATAGTAAAATGCATAACAAAGTGCTACAGCGTTGCTGTGCCTTGCCGTACTACCTGTACTGTCTGCGGCTTCGCGCCTTGTATCACTTTATTCTTCATTTCACTATCTTTACCCCAAATTCAAGAAAAAATCCTCTTTCACTTCTTCCATCACCACATAGCTGCGGCTCTCCGCAGCGGCGGGCAGTTGCAGCAAAATGCTGCCCAGCATATCGCGGTAGGCATTCATATTGGGCAGGCGCACTTTGATTAAGTAGTCGTATTCGCCGGAAACCAAGTGGCATTCCATAATTTGCGGGATGTGCATCACTTCGCGGCGGAAGTCTTCAAAAATATTGCCCGATTTGGAACGCAGCTTGATTTCCACAAACACCAACAAATGCTGCCCCAGCGCCTGCGGGTTGAGGCGGGCGTGGTAGCCGCTGATTACGCCGTCGCGCTCCATGCGCCGCACGCGCTCGGTTACCGGAGTGGTGGACAAACCCACGCTTTCGGCCAGCTCGGTCATGGTGATGCGGGCGTTTTTTTGCAGTAAAGTCAAAATTTTAAGGTCGATTTTGTCGCAAGCGTGCATTTTGATAAAAATCCTGTTTTTGGGTGGTTAATAAAATCAATTTCACTATTTTTGGTGTAAATATGGTGAAATTCACTCAAATAAACATTTTACACTATATGCTTTCACTAGCGTAATTTGTGCAGGGCACAAAATAATAATAACAGACACGCATCATAAGGAGATGAGATGAAAGTATTGATACTGGGCGCCGGTGTGGTGGGCGTGAGCACGGCGTGGTATTTGGCGCAGGCCGGGCATGAGGTTACGGTGTTGGAGCGCGAAGACCAGGCGGCGATGGAAACCAGCTTTGCCAATGCCGGGCAGTTGTCTTACGGCTACACCACGCCGTGGGCGGCGCCGGGAATGCCGCAAAAAGCGCTGAAATGGATGACCAAGCCGCATTCGCCGCTGCTGCTGCGCCCCGATGGCAGCCTGTATCAATGGCAATGGCTGTGGCAGATGTGGCAAAACTGCAATACCCGCCGCTACACCACCAATAAAGAGCGCATGGTGCGTGTGTCGGAATACAGCCGTGAAATGTTCCGCCGCATGGCCGCAGAGCAGCCGGATTTAAGCTTTGAAGGCCGCCATCGCGGCACGTTGCAGATTTTCCGCACCGAAAAAGAAGTGAACGCCGCCAAAAAAGACATTGCGGTGCTGCAAGAATACGGTGTGCCGCTCACGGTGGTAAACAACCCGGCCGATGTGGCGCAATATGAGCCTGCACTGGCGGCGGTGGCGGGCAAGCTGGCCGGTGCTTTGCACTTGCCCAACGATGCCACTGGCGACTGCCATATGTTTACCCAGCGCTTGGCGGCCAAATGCGCGGCAGCGGGTGTTACTTTTCTGTACCGCCACCGTATTGATGCCATCGAAGCCGACGGCACCCACATTAAAGCCGTGGTGGCCAATGGCCAGCGCTTCGAGGCCGACCACTACGTTTGCGCCTTGGGCAGCTTTAGCCGCCCGCTGCTCAAAACCCTGCACATCAATGTGCCGGTGTATCCGGTAAAAGGCTATTCGATTACCCTGCCGATTACCAACGAAGCGGCCGCGCCGGTGTCTACCGTGCTCGACGAAACCTATAAAGTGGCGATTACCCGCTTCGACCAACGCATCCGCGTGGGCGGCATGGCCGAATTGTCCGGCTATCCCATCCGCCTGAACCCCAAACGCAAAGCCACGCTGGATTTGGTGGTCAACGATTTATTCCCCGGTGCGGGCAACACCGAAGCCGCCACCTTCTGGAGCGGCCTGCGCCCGATGACACCGGACAGCACCCCTTTAATCGGCGCCACCCGCTATGCCAACTTATCGCTCAACACCGGCCACGGCACCTTGGGCTGGACCATGAGCTTAGGCTCGGGCAAAATTCTGGCCGATTTGATTGGCGGTGTGAAGCCGGAAATCGAAACCAGCGATTTGTCGCTGGTGCGCTATGTTTAAATGTTAAAAACCCTTTCAGGCAGCCTATTTTGTATAAGATAAGGCTGCCTGAAAGGGTTTTAATACCGATTTGTCTGTATTCACCACCCACACCGAGTATCTGCCCATGCGCCCGCTGATTGCCCATATCCGCTTAAACCATTTGCGCCAAAACTACCAAACCCTCAAAGCCATGCACGGCGGCAAAATGCTGGCGGTGCTCAAAGCCAATGCCTACGGCCATGGTGCCGTGCGCTGCGCCCAAGCACTGGCCGATTTGGCCGACGGCTTTGCCGTGGCCGCCATTGAAGAAGCGCTCACCTTGCGCGAAGCCGGCATTACCCAGCCGATTGTGTTGCTGGAAGGCGTGTTTGAAGCTGCCGAGTATGCCCTGGTCGATCAACACCGCCTGTGGCCGGTGGTGCAAAACGCCTGGCAGCTGGAAGCCTTGCTGGCGCACTGCTGGCAACATCCGGTCACCGTGTGGCTGAAAATGGATTCCGGCATGCACCGCGCCGGTTTTTTCCCGCACGACTACGCCCCCGCCCACCAAGCGCTCAGCCAAAGCCCGCAAGTGGCGGCCGTGGTGAACATGACCCACTTCGCCTGCGCCGACGAGCCGCACAAAAACATGACTGCCGAGCAAATGGCGGTGTTTGACTTGGCGGTGGCCGATTTGCCCGGCGACATCAGCGTGGCCAATTCCGCCGCCATTTTGGCGCACCCCAACGCGCATCGACACTGGGGGCGCACCGGTATTGCGCTCTACGGCGTCTCGCCCTTGGGTGGTGCCGACAGCCGCTTTTTGCCGGTGATGCGCCTGAGCAGCAAAGTGTTTGGCGAACGCGTATTGCCGCCGGGCGAGCCCATAGGCTACGGCGCCGCCTTCGTTACCCCGCAATCCACCCGCGCAGGCCTGATTGCTTGCGGCTATGCCGACGGCTACCCGCGCCACGCCGGCACCGGCACGCCCGTGGCCATTGATGGCGAACGCAGCCGCCTGCTCGGGCGCGTATCCATGGACATGATGACCGTGCAACTGGCCGACCACCACCAAGGCATCGGCAGCGAAGTGGAGCTGTGGGGCGATGTAATACACATCAACGAAGTGGCCGCTGCCGCCGGCACCATTGCCTATGAGCTGCTGTGCAATGTGAAGCGGGCGCATTTTGTTTATGAAGAATAAGACCGCCATTTAATCCGCGATATAAGGCTGCCTGAAAACGGATTGCATTGTTTTCAGGCAGCCTTTATGTTGACTATGTATTGACATATCTATAAACCTAGATTTATTATTGCGCCCATGAACCCCACCGACACCTTCAAAGCCTTAGCCAACGAATACCGCTACCAAATGCTGCTGTGGCTGAAAAACCCGCAGCAACATTTTGCCGCACACATGCATTGTGATGTGGCGCACGATTTTGCCGGCGGCGTGTGCGTGGGGCTGATTGCCGAAAAAGCCGGGCTGGCGCAATCGGTGGTGTCTGGCTATCTGAACACCTTAAAAAAAGCCGGTTTGCTTGAATCGCGCCGCATCGGCAAATGGACCTATTACCGCTACCATCGCGCCGGCGTGGAAGCTTTATTGCAGCAATTGCGCGAACAGATTTAAGCGGGCAGGGCGCAAACCCTGCTTGCTTTCCCGCCGCCGCGGGATTATTTTGCTTTTATCCAATCTATATTTTTAGATATAAGAAATTATCGCTGAATTGTAAATTGAACCCAACAGGCCGTCTGAAAAGAAGGTTGCCGTTGAAAGGAAAAAAATAATGACCACACCCGCCGTATCCGCGCTCAACCTCGTGCCCGTGCGCGCCGGACACACTACCGAGCAGGCTTTGGCAAGCATGGTGGCGCTGGCGCAGCACACCGAAGCCTTGGGCTATCGCCGTTATTGGATTGCCGAGCACCACAACACCACCTCGCTCGCCAGCTCCGCCACTTCGATTTTAATCAGCCACACGCTGCAACACACCAAGCGCATCCGCGTGGGCTCCGGCGGCGTGATGCTGCCCAATCACAGCCCGCTGATTGTGGCCGAACAATACGGCACCCTGGCCACACTGTATCCCGAGCGCGTGGATTTGGGCTTGGGGCGCGCCCCCGGCACCGACCGCCTCACTGCCCAAGCCTTGCGTCGCGCCGAGCGTGAAACTTCGCTTGATTTTCCCGAAGATGTGGCCGCTTTGCAGCGTTATTTGGGCGATGCGGCCGGGCAAGGTTATGTGAAAGCCTTTCCCGGCATCGGCACCCATGTGCCGCTGTATATCCTCGGCTCCAGCACCGAAAGCGCTTATCTGGCCGCCGAAAAAGGGCTGCCGTATGTGTTTGCCGCCCATTTTGCGCCGCGCATGCTCGAAGAGGCGCTGGCGATTTACCGCAGCCATTTCCAGCCTTCGCCAACTTTGGCGCAGCCGTATGTGATGGTGGCGCTTAATGTGATTGGCGCCGATGATGATCAAGCCGCGCAATATCTGGCCACCAGCCAGCAGCAATTTTTTCTCAACGTGGTGCGCAACAGCCGCATGCCGCTGTCGCCGCCGGTAAACAGCATGGCCGGGCGCTGGAACGAGATGGAGCAACACACGGTAAACAGCATGACTGCTTGTTCTTTAATCGGCGGCCCCGCCACCTTGGCGGCGCAATTTAGCGAGCTGCACACGCGCCTGCGTGCCAATGAATACATGGCGGTGAGCTATATTTATGATGAAGCTTTGCAGTTTGCTTCTTACCGTTTATTTAAAGAAGCGGTAGAGGCCGTTTGAGCTGATGAATTTGAGCTGATTCACATGCGGTCACAATAAAAGGCTGCCTGAAAACCCATTGCCAGGTTTTCAGGCAGCCTTTTTATATCAGCGTACTTTTAATGATGGCCGTGGCCGATTTCAAAGGTGAGCGTGCTGTAGTTGGCCAGTTTTTGGCACACTTTTTGATCCGGATAATCGGCTTTGTGTTCCACATTGGCTTTCCAGAAGCCTTGGCGCAGCGGGATGATGCTCACTGTGCCGTCGGCAGCGGTGGTGTCGGAAAAGGCTTGGGCTTCCACTTTATGGGTTTTGCTGTGGTCGGCGCTGTCAAAGCCATCGAAGGTGGCGGTGAGGGTGGCGCCCGCCAGCGGCTCGCCTTTAAACAGCACTTTTACTTTAAAGCGCTGGCCCACTTGCACATTGGCCGGGTTGTCCAGCGGCACGATTTCCAGCATTTGACCTACCGGCTGGATAATGGGCGCGGTGTCGGCGCTGTCGTGACCCACATTCACAATGTTTTTGCCGTACATGCGCGTTTGTTCGCAATAGGTGGCGTCGGTCATTTTGGTCATGTCGGTTTTTTGCCAACCTGCGGCGTTTTTAGACCAAAACGTGGGCTGGTATTCGGCAGTAACCAGATAGCTGCCCTCGGCCACGGGCTTGGCGCTTTGGTATTGATAATTGTGCTCGCCTTTTTGCACCAGGTTTTGACGGTTTTTGCCGCTGATTAGCTGCATGGGCTTGCTGAAAATATGCAGGCGGTCGGCCACAATTGGCTCGGCGTGCGGAAATTCGCCGTAGCCCAGCTCTGTTTTTAGAATATCACCGCCGTGGGTGTGGTTGGTGCTCACCCACACGCGGTGGGCATGGGCGCTGGTGCAGGCCAGTGCTAGCAAGGTGAAAAGGGCGGTTTTGTTCATGGGATGTCCTTAGGTGGGTAAAATAATCAAATGTTATGATATAACAAAAACAAACCCAGGTGAACGCTCATTTTGCAAGCGCTTGCGTTGGCTGGCAAAATTTGCCCATCACGGCTTGGTTGTAAAAACAGGTTAAGCAGGCGTATGATAAGGTTCAGGCAGCCTGCCATTAAGTCATGAAGCCTGAGTGCTTAGTTATTCACTTTATTCAAAGAGAGCAAACGCTGATGAATCAGCCATTAAATTCCAATCCATACCAGCCACCGCAATCGGCTGCCGAAACGCTATCGACGCAAATTGACCAATTGGCGGTGTCGGACACATGGAAAAAACGCTTTCATTTGATTGAAAAAGCCGGCGGCATAAAATTGCCGCGCTTGAAAGAATTGAGTTTCCGCGAGCGCATGAGCGTGAATTTCAATGTTTGGGCGTTTTTGTTCGGGCCGATTTATTTGCTGATTAAGGGCATGTGGAAGTTTGCATTGGCATGGCTCGGGGTTGCCCTGCTGGTGGGGATACTGCTGGGGGTGATTGAAAGCCTGTTTCAGATCAACACCGGCAATGCGGCGGGGGTTGGCGTGGCGGCGGGCTTGTCGATGCTGGCCAATCGCAATTACTACAAAAAAATGGTGCAAGGGCGGCTGGATTGGTTTTAGCCCTATATTGCTTATTGCTGTTTTCAGGCAGCCTATAGTGATAAGGCTGCCTGAATCATGTGGCCATTAAATTAACCCATTCATTTCATATTAAATGGCTTGCGGGTCATTTTATAAGCCTTTTATCTGAATTTGGCTGATTTAAATTTTCTTGATGGCGCTTTGGCGCTATTTTTGTGCTTCGATGACGCCGATTTGCCCGATACGGCCTACCCACGGACGCACGGTTTTTGATTATCATCGCCGCTTTGCTGTTATTTACACTCAATCCCAACCCAAGGAAACCCGATGCGTACCGCTCTGGCCATCACCGTTTTGGCCGCCACTTTGCTGGCCGCCTGCTCGCCCTCGTCTTCATCGCAACAGCCTGCTTCCGCTGCGGCAGCGCCGGTGGTGAAAACCGTGGCCATCACCCAAATTGTGGAACATCCGGCGCTGGACGCTTCGCGCAAAGGCATTGAGGCCGGTTTGGCCGAAGCCGGATTTAAAGTGGGCGACAATCTCAAAATCGACTATCAAAATGCCCAAGGCAGCACCGCCACCGCCGGTCAGATTGCCAAAAAATTTGCCGCCGACAAGCCCGATGTGATTGTGGCCATTTCCACCCCCAGCGCCCAGCCGGTGGTGGCCACGGTTAAAGACGTGCCGGTGGTGTTCAACGCCATTATCGACCCGGTGGCGGCCAAATTGGTGCCGAGCATGGAAGCGCCTTCCGGCACCAATGTAACCGGTATGTCCGACTACATCCCGTTTGAGCCGCAGTTTGAGCTGATGCAAAAGCTGATGCCCAATCTGAAACGCATCGGCTATGTATACAGCCCCGGCGAAATCAATTCCACCACCATGCTGGCACGGATGCAGGCTTATCTGGCGCCGAAAAACATCGAAGTGCTGGCCGTGGCCGCGCCGCGAACCACCGATGTGGCCGCCGCCGTGCGCAGCCTCAACGGCAAAGTGGATTTGCTCTACACCTCGTTTGACAACGGCGTGGTATCCACCTATGAATCGGTATACAAAGTGGCCACCGAAATCAAGCTGCCGCTGGTGGCGGCCGACACCGGCACCGTGCGCCGCGGTGCTATGGCCGCCTATGGCCCCGATTTCTATGACTTGGGCGTGCAAACCGGCCATATGGTGGCGCGGATTTTAAAAGGCGAGCAGCCGGGCACCATCATGCCCGAACACCCCAAAAGCGGCCATTTGGTGGTAAACCCCACTGCGGCGGCGGCATTGGGCTTTACCCTGCCCGAAGCGGTGGTGAAAGAAGCCAAAGAAGTGGTGGGGCAGCCTTAAAACACGCCACTATTGGCAACCATCGCCCAAACAGGTTATAAAAGCGTTTTGGCTTTGTTTGAAGTGGAGTGTAGAATAAAGTGATACAAGGCGGCGAGCCGCAGACAGTACACATAGTACGGAACAGATTTTTGTTGGCGCTTTAGCGCCTTACAAAATCGTTCGCTTTGCGCGTAGGCGAGCCAACGCCGTAGCACTTTTTTATACATTTCACTATATATCTTTTCAGGCAGCACTTGTTACAAGGCTGCCTGAAACCATTTCACCGTGCAGGACACCATGAGCGAAACCCACACTTTGGCCTTGGCCAAGCAGCTGCTGGCGCAAGCGTCGGTAACCCCCGACGACCACGGCTGCCAGCCTATTCTGATTCAACGCTTGGAAGCCATCGGCTTTACCGTAGAGCGCATGCGCTTTGGCGATACCGATAATTTCTACGCCCGCCGCGGCCATGCTGGCCCCTTGCTGTGTTTTGCCGGACACACCGATGTGGTGCCGCCAGGCCCGCTCGAGCGCTGGACATCGCCGCCGTTTATGCCCACCGAGCGCGATGGCAAGCTGTATGCGCGCGGTGCGGCCGACATGAAAACCAGCATCGCCGCCTTTGTGACCGCCTGCGAGCGCTTTGTGGCCGCCTATCCGCAGCATTCAGGCAGCCTGGCGCTGCTGATTACCGCCGACGAAGAAGGCGACGCCCACGACGGCACCACCCGCGTGGTAGACGCCTTGCAGGCGCGCGGCGAATACATCGACTACTGCATCGTGGGCGAGCCCACCGCGGTGGATGTGCTGGGCGACACCATCAAAAACGGCCGCCGCGGTTCGCTTTCAGGCAGCCTCACCATCAAAGGCAAGCAAGGCCATATTGCCTACCCGCATTTGGCCATCAACCCGATTCACCTTGCCGCCCCGGCACTGGCCGAGCTGGCCGCCACCGAATGGGACACCGGCAACGAATATTTCCCGCCCACCGGCTTTCAGATTTCCAATATCCACGGCGGCACCGGCGCCACCAATGTGATTCCGGGCGTATTGGAAGTGAAGTTTAATTTTCGCTTTTCCACCGAATCCACCGACAGCGGCTTAAAGCAGCGCGTACACGATATTTTGGATAAGCATGGGCTGGTGTACGATTTGGCGTGGTCGCTTTCCGGCCAGCCCTTCCTTACCGCCGCCGGACAGCTTACCGAAGTGGCGCAGGCGGCGATTGCCGAAGAATGCGGTCTTCAGGCAGCCTTATCCACCACCGGCGGCACCTCCGACGGCCGTTTTATCAAAGCCATTGCCCACGAGCTGATTGAGCTGGGGCCGGTGAACGCCAGCATCCACCAAATCGACGAACACATTGATTTGGCGGCGATTCCGCAATTATCGGCATTGTATGAAAACATCATGCGGCGGCTGTTGGCTTAAATTGTTAAATAGGCATTGAAACGAACACTACGATGAAACCGATATCACAACCCCATTTCCTCAAGCTGCTGGACTACAGCCCCGCCGAAATTGTGGCCTTGCTGGATTTGGCTGCCGAGCTGAAAGCCGCCAAAAAGGCGGGCACCGAAGTGCCGCGTTTGGCGGGCAAAAACATTGCATTGATTTTTGAAAAAGCCTCCACCCGCACCCGTTGCGCTTTTGAAGTGGCCGCTTACGACCAAGGCGCGCGGGTCACTTATTTAGGCCCTTCAGGCAGCCAAATCGGCCACAAAGAAAGCATGAAAGACACCGCCCGCGTGCTGGGGCGCATGTATGACGGCATCGAATACCGCGGCCACGGCCAAGCAGTGGTGGAAGAATTGGCGGCCTATGCCGGCGTGCCGGTGTTCAACGGCCTCACCGATGAATTCCACCCCACGCAAATGCTGGCCGATGTGCTCACCATGCGCGAACATTGCGCCAAGCCCTTGCATCAGCTTGCCTACGCCTATGTGGGCGACGCCCGCTACAATATGGGCAATTCGCTGCTGGTGGTGGGCGCCAAATTGGGCATGGACGTGCGTTTTGGCGCACCGCAGCATTTGTGGCCGGAAGAGCATTTGGTGGCGCAATGCCGCGACATCGCCCGCGAAACCGGCGCCCGCATCACCCTTACCGAAGACGTCGCAGCCGCCGTGCGCGGCGTGGACTATATCCACACCGATGTGTGGGTGAGCATGGGCGAGCCTAAAGAAGTGTGGGCCGAGCGCATCGGCATTCTCAAGCCTTACCGCGTGGATACGGCGCTGATGGCCGCCAGCGGCAACCCGGCGGTAAAATTTATGCACTGCCTGCCCGCCATTCACAACCGCGAAACCCAGATTGGCGAATGGCTGTATCAGGAATTCGGCCTCGACGGCGTGGAAGTGAGCGAAGCGGTATTTGAAAGCCCGGCCAGCATTGTGTTCGACCAAGCCGAAAACCGCATGCACACCATCAAAGCCGTGCTGGTGGCGCTGCTGGCGGCGTGATGTATGCCTGATGATATCAAGGCTGCCTGAAAGCGGTTCAGGCAGCCTTTTCCGATTTTAATGTATATCGGATTCTTGAGTCCGATATACGCAAAACGATATTTCAGGCAGCCTAGCCGTAAAAAACCAATACATCCGAGATGTTAACGAATAAAACCCCATGAATACTTCTACCCCCGCCGGGCGCAAACGTTTGGCCTTAATGCTGGCCTTATTGGTGGCGGTGATGCCGTTTTCCATCGATGCCTATTTGCCCGCGATGCCGCAAATGGCGGCGGCGCTGAGTGCCGATATCCACCAAATCGAGCAAAGCCTGAGTGTGTTTTTGCTGGGGGTGGCGCTGGGGCAATTGGTGGGCGGGCCGGTGTCGGATTTAAAAGGCCGCCGCAAAGTGGCTTTGTTCGGGCTGGCGGTGTATGTGACGGCCACCGTGGCCTTGTTGTGGACGGACACGGTGGCGCATTTGTTGCTGTGGCGCGGGGTGCAGGCGCTGGGCGGCGGCATGGCCACGGTGACGGTGGCGGCGTTGGTGCGCGATCGCTTTGGCGGGCGTGAGGCGGCGCAGATGTTTGCGCTTATTGGCATTATCATGATGGCAGCACCCCTGGCCGCGCCCATGTTGGGGGCGCTGCTGAAAAACCTAGGCGGCTGGCGTGCCATTTTTGTGTTTCTGGCGCTGTATGCGGCGGCGGTGGCTTTGTTGCTCTATTGGCGTATGCCGGCAGATGCACAGCCGCCGCGCCCGTTTGGCCGCGATTTTGTGCCCGCCATTGCCGCCAATTATGCGCGCGTGTTCAGGCAGCCTCAGGCCTTGGGCTTTTTGTTTTTTCAGGCTTTCAGCTTTTCATCGATGTTTGTGTTTCTGACCGAATCGTCGTTTGTGTATATGGAGCTCTACGGCTTAAGCGCCCACCAGTATGCATGGGCGTTTGGCGCCAACATCATCACCATGATGCTGTTTAACCGCATCACCGCCTGGCGTTTGCGCCGCAGCGATGCTCATCGTATTTTGTTGTCGGGCGTGGCGGTGCAGTTTGCCTGCAATTTGGCTTTGTGTGTGCTGGTGTGGCTGTGGCCGCTGCCGCCGTTTGCGTTGCTGCTGGCGCTGTTGATGACTTCGGTGGGCACCCAAGGGCTGATTGTGGCCAACACACAGGCTTGTTATATGAGCTATTTCAAGGCCGAAGGCGGCAGCGCCAATGCGGTGCTGGGCACGCTGCAATTTCTGATTGCCGCCGCTGTGGGCTGGCTCACCACGCAGGCGCACAACGGCACCGCACAGATGATGCCGCTGATGATGCTCAGCGCCACTGTGTGCGGCATGGCATTGCTGTGGCTGTTTTCGCGGCGGGTGTGGTTGAGCCGCCCAGATAATGCTTTTTAATTTACATGTACTTGAAAATTAATTTGTTTTTTATATTTAGGCTGCCTGAAACGCATAATCTGTGCAGCCATCCCCTGGCGCAGCCGAATCGGAGCGGATTTTAGCGGGAGAAGGGTGCGCTGTGTTTGAGCGCAGCGAGTTCGCACCCGCCGCTAAAATTCGTGTAGATGAGGGAAGTTTGCGCAGCAAACCTGCAACCGGGGTCGCCTTTTTTTGCTTACTTATTTTGGCGAAGCAAAAAAAGTAAGTGGCCGCGCGGCCATGAAGCGCAAAGTAAAACGGTAAGAAAACGCATAAAAATGCAGCTTACTTTAATCTGAACAATGGATTGCCGAATCCAGCTCGGCAATGACGGTTTTGCATTTCAGGCAGCCTTTGTCGGCAGATGTGCCGCTTCCATACATAAGCCGCCTTCCAGCCTACCCGCTGCCGTCCATTTAGGCTAGAATCGGTCGGCTTGCCTTATCTCAAACCCAAATCCCTATCCGGAAAACACCATGTCCGACAACGACAAACTCAAGCCCCATCGTGATGCCATTGATGAAATAGACGCCACTGTACTGGATTTGCTCAACCGCCGCGCCGGCCACGCCCGCGCCATTGGCGAGCTCAAAGGCACCGGTGTGGTGTACCGTCCTGAGCGTGAGGCGGCGGTGTTGCAGCGCATTCAAGATTTAAACCGCGGCCCTTTGCCCAACGAGGCGGTGGCGCGGTTGTTTCGCGAGGTGATGAGCGAATGCTTGGCGGTGGAGCGCCCGCTCACCATTACTTATTTGGGCCCGGCGGGCACGTTTACCCAGCAAGCGGCCATCAAGCATTTCGGCCATGCCGCCCATACCTTGCCTTGCGCCACCATCGACGAATGTTTCCGCTTGGTGGAAGCGCGGCAGGCCGATTATGTGGTGGCACCGGTGGAAAACTCCACCGAAGGCTCGGTGGGGCGCAGCTTGGATTTGCTGGTGTCGTCGCCGTTGAAAGCCTGCGGCGAAGTGGTGTTGCGCATTCATCACCATTTATTGCGCAAGCTGCCGGAAAAAGACGGCATCCGCACCGTATACGCCCATGCGCAGGCCTTGGCGCAATGCCACGAATGGCTGAATAAAAACCTGCCCGAGCAGGTGGCGCGCATTTCCGTGTCCAGCAATGCCGAAGCAGCGCGGCTGGCAGCGGAAGACAGCCACGCCGCCGCCATTGCCTCACAGGCTGCCGCCGAGCGCTACGGCCTGATTAAATTGGCGGCCAATATCGAAGACGAGCCCAACAACACCACCCGCTTTTTGGTGTTGGGGCATCAAGGCACCGACCCCACCGGGCGCGACAAAACCTCGCTGATCGTGTCTGCGCCCAACAAAGCCGGGGCGGTGCACGGGCTGTTGCAGCCGTTTTCCGCCCACGGCGTGTCGATGACCAAATTGGAAAGCCGCCCCAGCCGCGCCGGTTTGTGGGACTATGTATTCTTTATCGACATCGAAGGCCATGCCGACGACGCCAAAATTCAGGCAGCCTTGCAGGATTTGTCGGCGCAGGCGGCGTTTATGAAGCTGATTGGTTCGTATCCGCTGGCGGTGTTGTGAATGCCGTTTACATCGTAGGATGCGCCTTCAGGCTGCCTGAAAGTACAATAAACTTTAGAATATTATGAATAAACTCAACAACATCGTGGTCTATTGCGGCTCCAATTGGGGCGAAAATCCGGCTTTTTTTGCCGCGGCGCAAGCGCTGGGGCAGACCTTGGCCGACAACGGCCACACCTTGGTGTATGGCGGCGGCAATGTTGGCCTGATGGGCACCGTGGCCGATGCGGTGCTGGCCCACGGCGGCAAGGTGATTGGCGTGATTCCCACGTTTCTGAAGCAAAAAGAAGTGGCGCATTTGGGCTTAACCGAGCTGATTGAAACCGCCGACATGACCAGCCGCAAAAACACCATGATTGCGCTGGCTTCCGGCTTTATCGCCTTGCCCGGCGGCTTGGGCACTTATGAAGAATTGTTTGAAGTGCTGTCGCAAGCGCAATTGCGCCTGCATCCGCATCCGGTGGGCGTACTCAATGTGGCCGGCTTTTTTGATCCGCTCTTGGCGCTGCTGCGCGACACCGTACGCCACGGCTTTATGCCCGAGGCCAATTTAAGCCTGCTGTGCGTGGCCGATAGCGCCCCGGCCTTATTGGCCAAAATGGCCGCGTGGCAAGCGCAAGATGCGGTGAAATGGGTGCAACCCAGCTGGAAACAAGCATGAGCCAGCCGCCGGGCGTGGCCATTTTGGGGCTGGGCTATTTAGGCTTGCCGCTGGCCGAAGCGTTGCATCGGCGCGGCCATCCGCTGCTGGCGGCACGGCGCAGTGTGCCGCCGCAAGCGCTGCCGTTTGCACTGCAAACAGTGGACATCGGCCACGCCGCCGCTCATGATTGGTCGGCGTGGGCGGGCTATCCAGTGTGGGTGTGTCTGCTGCCGCCTTCAGGGAGCCCCGATTATGTGGCCGGGCTGAGCCATTGGCTGCAACAGGCGCGTGCGTTGGGCGTGCGCCAAGTGATTTACAGCAGCAGCATTTCGGTTTATGGCACCGCACAAGGGCATTGCGATGAGCACTCGCCGGTGCAGCCGCAAACCGACAGCGCCCGCAAAGTGGCGGCCGCAGAAACGGCTTTTTTAGCCAGCGGCGTGGCCAATGTGGATGTGTTGCGCTTGGGCGGGCTTTATTCGGATGGCCGCCATCCGCTGTTCAGCCTGCAAAAAAAGCCGCTTAATGGCGGCGGTGCACAGCCGGTGAATATGCTGTCGCAACAGCAAGCCGTAGCGGTACTATTGCAGGCGATTGCGCAGCCCGGCGGCGTGCGCGTGCGCAATTTGGTGGCACCGCAACACCCGCCCAAACGGCAATTTTATGGTGCTGAGGCCGAGCGCTTGGGTGTGGTGGCGCCCTTATTCGACCCGCAAGACCACGCATGCAGCGGCAAAATCGTGCGCAGCGCCTACAGCGATTTTGACGCGGTGTTTACGGAGAACTAACCATGCCCGCATTGGCCGTGCTAAACCATTTATTGCAACAAAACCCCGAAATCCGCGCCCAAATGCAAGCTCATGGCGGCCGCTGCGTACGCTTGGCTTTGCCGATGTTGGCCTTCACCGCCAGCATCGACGAAGAAGGCTATTGGCGCCACAGCGACGCTGCGCCGGAAACCACGCTCACTTTCCACAATAGTGCGCTACAAAAGCGCCTGCAAGGCGATACGCCCGGCGTGGGCGATGTGGCGGTGGCGGGCGACCAAGCGCTGGGCATGGCCTTGCTGCCGCTGCTGGGCGGCTTGCGCTATTGGGCCAACGACGACATCGCCCGCCTGTTTGGCGATGCCGCTGCGGGCGAATGGCTGAGGGTTTCAGGCAGCCTGAAACACAGCGCCGCCGAGCTGGCGCAAACCGTGGCCGCTCACATCAGCGATTACGCGCAAGAGGCCGATGCGGCGGTGGTGCACCGCCAACAATTCGCCCGCTTTGCCGACGCCGTGGCCACCTTGCGCGACGACACCGCACGGCTGTCGGCGCGCTTGGCGCGCTTGGCACAAAAATAGCGCTGGCGCTGGGCAAAATAAAACGGTGGCACCCGATAATGGGTGTCACCGTTTTTTGATTCAAAATCATTAAGGGTGAGCGATACGGGTTTTCAGGCAGCCCTATTGCAAAAACGGCAGTTGGGTAAACAGCTGCAAAATAGAAGCGTTCACCAAGTCCACAAAAAACGCGCCCACCATCGGCACAATCAAAAATGCTTTATACGAAGGGCCGTAGCGGTCGGTAATCGCCTGCATATTGGCAATGGCGGTGGGTGTGGCGCCCATGCCGAAGCCGCAATGGCCGGCGGCCAGCACGGCGGCATCGTAATCGCGTCCCATCACCCGGAATGTTACCCAAGTGGCATACATCATCATCACCGCCACCTGCACCGCCAGAATCAGCATCACCGGCAAGGCCAGGCTGGTAAGCTCCCACAAGCGCAACGACAGCAGCGCCATGGCCAAAAACAGCGACAAAGAAGCATTGCCGAACACATCAATGGCGCGGTCGAACATATCGAAGTTAAAGAAATGAGTGAGCACATTGCGGATAATCACCCCGCCGGCCAGCGCCCACACAAAAGTGGGCAGCTCAAATATCGAGCCTTTGGCCACAGTGGTCATCACCCCGGCAAAAGCCATACAGCCGGCAAACAAAGCCATAGTTTCAATCGCGGAGGAGGCGGTAATCAGGCGGATTTCGTCCGGTTTGTCGAACATGGCGTCGTTGCTGCGGTCGTCGGTTTCGGTGTGGCGGGTGCTGTACAAAGACTGCGCCGCCGCCACCGATTCCAGATGGGTTTGAGCGCTTATTTGTGGCAGGCGCGGGTGGTGGATTTTTTTAATCAGATACTTGGCCACCGGACCGCCGATCAAGCCGCCAGCCACCAAGCCGAAAGTGGCGGTGGCAATGCCCAAGGTGGTGGCGCCCACCACGCCGTATTTGTTTTCCAACACCGGCCCCCATGCCCCGGCCGTGCCGTGGCCGCCGGTGAGTGTAATCGAGCCGGTTACTAGGCCGATTAAGGGATCCAGCCCCAGCATGGCCGCCAAGCTCACGCCCACGGTGTTTTGCACCATGATGTAGCCCGCTACCACCATCAAAAACACCACCAAAGGCTTACCGCCGGCTTTCAGGCGGCTGAAGTCGGCACTCAAACCGATGGAAGAGAAAAACATCAGCATAAACGCGGTTTGCAATTGCTGCTGAAACTGAAACGTGAGCCCAAACAGCAAATTGAGCAGATACACCACCACCCCGGCCACCAAGCCGCCCGCCACCGGCTCGGGAATATTGAAATTAGATAAAAATTTGACCTTCACCACCAAAAAGCGCCCCAACAGCAGCACCAGTGTGGCCAAAATCAGGGTGTAATAACCGTTCAGTTCAATCGTCATACGCACTTGCTCCTTGCAAAACCACTGCCGCTGCCGGAAGTAAAGTCCGGTAGCGGCGCTTGAAACACGGCACCATCAAGGTGCCACCGCAGGGCGGATGTTAGCAGTTTCTCAAAAGCAGGGAAATGAAAGCAGATATGAAAACAGCCGTGGCTCACTTCAGGCTACCTGAAACATGATTTTGGTGCGCCAAACCACGCTGGTGATTTATTGGCATGGAGCGGCTGCCATGGCAAGCTGAATGAGGGGATGAAAAAAAGATTCAGGCTATTGATTCGGCATTGTTTTTACGCTACTGTGGCGGCGGGTAAATCCGCCATCACAGGAGCTGTCAACATGAAACGATTCAGCCAAACCGCTGCCGCCATCGCATGCTGCTTGTTGTGGCAAACCGCTGCCGCGCAAAGCATCGAGCAAATAGTAAAGCAGCACTATCCGCGCCAGAATACGCAAAACCAATGTCTGCTTGGCAAAAGCTTTCGTTATTACAGTGGCAACGCCTCCGTGCGCGGCGATTATTGCTTTACCATTGATGCCCAGCAAACCGTGAATACCGCGCAGGGCAAAATGCACTATATCTTGCTTACCGGTAAGGGCATCGACCTGAAAACCGGCGAATGGCAAACCGCCCATGTGGATGCGGGTGCGGTGGGCATGCTGGTGCTCAAAGCACGTGCCGATGGCGGCTGGCAAACCGTGGCCGCCAACACCGGCATGCCGGTGGGCGCTTTTGGCAGTGCGCCGCAAAACTGGGCGCTGCACCAATTCGGCCCCGATACCTGGGGCTTTATCAACCAAAGCGGCGATATGCACCAAGGTTATGCCGGTAGCCGCCATATCATTTTATTGCCGCTGGGCAATAAAATCAGCATAAGCCAGATTACGGCCGAATCCGATAATAGCGGCGCATTAGGTGATTGCAGCGCCGACATGGGCTTTGAAAGCGCAGCCGAGCGCCAAGATTGCCGCCAGCGCCTTGAAACCATCACCAGCCGCCTGAACATAGATCATGGCGGCACGCTTGTAGCGGGGCTTTATCCCTTGCAGCTCACCGTCAACGGCTTTTCCGGCAGCAAAAAATACCGCAACCAAGTGGTGCGCATCCCCTTTGATCGCGCCGCCGGTCAATACCGCGAGCCTAAATCCAGCCCACTGGCGGGTGCGGATTTTTAAAACACACACTGTTTTTGCTAGATAAAAGGCTGCCTGAAATGCTTTCAGGCAGCCTTTTATCTGTAGCAGAACATTCACTCTGCTATGATGGCGGCACATCATTACAAACGGGGAGCCGCACATGCGCTTGATACCGCGCGTTGGGCTAATGCTGCTGGGTTTACTGTTGTCGCCCTGGCTGTGGGCGGCTTGCGAAAAGCCGATTAAATTTGGCGCGCTCACGTGGGAAAGCGGCCAGTTTACCAGTGCCGTATTGCGCACCTTGGTGGAAGAGGGCTATGGCTGCGCCACCGAAGAAGTGCCCGGTGCCAATCCGGCGCTGGAAGCGGCGTTGGCGCAAGACGATATCCAAGTGATTGGCGAGCAATGGGTGGGGCGCTCGCCCGCTTTGCAGCAAGCGGTGGATGCGGGCAAGGTGGCGGTGATTGGCGACACCTTACAAGGCGGTGCCGAGCAGGGCTGGTATGTGCCTGCCTATGTGTTGGCGCAAAATCCCGATTTACAGAGCTACCGTGATTTGCCGCGTTTTGCACATTTATTTGCCGACCCGGAAAACCCCGGCCGTGCCCGGTTTGTGAATTGCCCCAGCGGCTGGATTTGCGAGGTGTTCAACACCCGCCTGTTGCGCAACAGCGGGCTGGATGCCCAGTTTAATAATGTTCACCCCGGCACCGGTGCGGCGCTGGATGCCACCATTGCCGCCGCTTATGCGCAACAAAAACCGCTGCTGTTCTACTACTGGCAGCCCACCGGCCTGATGGCCAAATACGACCTCAAGCCAATCCCGCTGCCTGCCTACAACGATGCTTGTTGGCAGGATTTATTGCGTGCCGACGGCCGCAGCAGCTGCGTTTCTGGCATGCCCACTTCGCAATTGGCGATTGCGGTTTCCACCCCGTTTGTGCAGCAACATGGCGATTTGGCCGCGCTGTTTGCGCGGGTGCAATTCACCCCGCAACAGCTGAATAGCGCCATTTTGGCCATGAGCGAACATCAGCGCAGCGGCCACGCGCAGGCACAGATTTTTCTGCGCGAACAGCCTGAGGTGTGGCGCCCTTGGCTCAGCCCGGAAGCGGCGTTGCGCATGGATGCGTTTTTAAACCGAGATGCACAGGCACAAAGCGGCTTCTTCCCGCAATGGTCGGTGGCGGGCGGGTTTAACCGCTGGCTCAATCTGCTGGTGCGCGACTACGGCGACTATTTCCGCCACATCAGCCAGTTTACCCTTCATGGCTTGCTGTTGCCGATTGAGCGGCTGCTGGCGGCAATGCCGCCGTGGCTGCTGCTGGGGCTGGTGTCGGTGTTGGCTTGGCATGCCACCCGCCGTTGGCTGTTTGTGATGGGTTGTACGGTAGGGCTGTTTTTAATTGGGGCATTTGGTTTGTGGCCGTCGTTATTGCAAACCATGGCCTTGTTGGTGGTGGCAGTGGGCATCACCGTGGTATTGGGCGTTCCGTTGGGGATTGTGATGGCGCGCAGCCGCCGCGTGCACCAAATCGTGTCGCCGGTGTTGGATGTGATGCAAACCATGCCCAGCTTTGTGTATCTGATTCCGGTGTTGATGTTGTTTGGCTTGGGCAAAGTGCCGGCGCTGTTTGCCACCGTGGTGTATGCGCTGGCGCCCTTGGTGCGCCTCACCGCCTTGGGTATCCGCCAAGTGAGCCCGCAGCTCACCGAAGCGGCGCAATCGTTTGGCAGCAGCCGCTGGCAGATGTTGTTGTGGGTGGTGCTGCCCTTGGCCAAGCCCAGCATCATGGCCGGGGTAAACCAAGCGGTGATGATGTCGCTGTCGATGGTGGTGCTGGCTTCGATGATTGGCGCACCGGGCTTGGGCGAGCCGGTGTTACAGGCGATTCAAACCCTCAATATCGGCCAAGGGCTGGAAGCGGGCGCGGCCATTGTGGTGGTGGCGATTGTGATCGACCGCATCACCCAAGCCTACGGGCGCTCCAAACGGCAAAAACAAACAGGCGAACACTCATGAGCGATATTCATCTGGCCGGCATCAGCAAAATCTACGGCAAAAACGGCCTACGCGTGTTGCCGCTGCTGGCGCAAGGCATGAGCAGCCGCGAAGTGCTGGCCGCCACCGGCTGCCAAGTGGGGCTGTACGACATCAATCTGCACATTCCGGCGGGCGAGGTGTTTTGCATGATGGGCTTGTCCGGCTCAGGCAAATCCACGCTGGTGCGCCACATCAACCGCTTAATCGATCCCAGCTGCGGCAGCGTGCATGTGGGCGATTTAAACGTCACTGCGCTGGATGCCGCCGGTTTGCGCGAATACCGCCGCCGCCGTGTGAGCATGGTGTTCCAGCACTTTGGCCTGCTGCCGCACCTCACCGTGCAGCAAAATGCCGAATACGCCTTGCGTGTGCGTGGCGTGCCGCCGCCGCAACAAGCCGAGCAGGCCGTTTATTGGCTGGGTGAAGTGGGCCTGGGCGGCTACGAGCAGCATTATCCCGACCAGCTCTCCGGTGGCATGCGTCAGCGCGTGGGCTTGGCGCGCGCCTTGGCTGCCGACACCGATATTGTGCTGATGGACGAGCCGTTTTCCGCCCTCGATCCCTTAATTCGTCAAAAGCTGCAACAGCAAGTGCTCGATTTACAGGCACGGCTCAATAAAACCATTGTGTTCATCACCCACGACATTGAAGAAGCCATGCTGATGGGCAGCCGCATCGCCATGCTCAATGCTGGGCGGTTGGTGCAAGTGGGCACCCCGACAGAATTGCGCCATCACCCGGCCGATGATTATGTGGCCGAATTTATGCAAAGCGCGCGCTGATTTGCGTTGTATTAGGGTCTGTTCACATTTCATCGCGTGGCCCTATTTTGGCTTAAAAGCCCGCTTTCTGCGTTGAAAATGCGCGCAAGGTGTTCAACCTTGCTGTGCTTTTCGCCTTGAACGCAGACTTTTCTGCTCAAAATCCGGTGCACGGCTAAAATGTGAACAGACCCTAGACTCAGGCTGCCTGAAATGCATTATTTTCAGCACCGGTGCCTTGAGCATTCAGAAAAATATTCTGATGAATATAGTTGCATATTTGTTTTCGTGCTGCTTATTCAGGCTGCCTGAGCAAGCATTGGCTTGCCTTTGCTTTTGCCAGTTTGCTTGCCTGATATACCTTGGCAGTAATCAAGTCTTGAGAATGGCGCACATGCCAATGATAATCAGATGTTATCAAGATTAAAGATTGCCTAGTTGGGTTGGTGGTGTTACATTGCGTTTGTTTTATTTAATTGGATTTATTACTCCAAAAACCCGCCGCAACGCTCTAAGGCGTTGCGGCTTTGTTGATTTTTAGGGCTGATTTGGCATTAACTTTGCGAAGGCTGGTAATACGCCCACTTTGTCAAAATTTAACCACCACCGGAAAGGACGTTCGGCTATGCTGACAGCCATTGGTTTGTCGATTATTGTGATTATTGTGGTGCTACTGCTCACTGAAAAAGTATCACCCATTATTGCCATGATTTTGGTGCCGTTTATCGGCGCACTCTTGGCTGGGTTTTCTTTTGAGGAAATCAAGCAGTTTTATCAAGACGGCACCCGTTCGGTATTGCAAATCGTCATCATGTTTGTGTTTGCCATTCTGTTTTTCGGCATCATGAGCGATGCGGGTTTGTTCAAACCTTTAATCGACGGGCTGGTGAAGCTCACACGCGGCAATGTGGTGGCGGTGGCGGTGGGCACGGTGTTGATTTCGATTGTGGCACAATTGGATGGTGCCGGTGCCACTACTTTCCTGCTGGTGGTGCCGCCTTTGCTGCCTTTATACAAACGCCTGCGTATGAACCCGTATTTGCTGTTTTTACTGCTGGCGGCCAGCGCCGGCTTGGTCAATATGCTGCCATGGGGCGGCCCCACCGGGCGTGTGGCCACAGTGCTGGAAATGGATGTGGGTGAGCTCTACCGCCCCTTGTTTGCGGTGCAAATCATTGGTTTGGTGCTCACCTTGGCCTTGGCTGCATTTCTGGGTGTGCGTGAAAAGCGCCGTATTTTGCGCGAGTATGGCACCTTGCAGTTTGACGATGCGGCTTCGGCAGACGAGATTATTGATCGCGCCAGTGCCGAAGCCTTGGCACGGCCACAGTATTTCTGGGCCAATGTGGTGCTGTTTTTACTCACCATGACGGTACTGTTTGCCGGGTTGCTGCCGGCGGGCTATGTGTTTATGCTGGCCACCACATTGGCTTTGCTGCTGAACTACCGCAAGCCGCACCTGCAAATGGAACGCATCAACGCCCATGCCGGCGGGGCGATTATGATGGCCACCATTATTTTGGCCGCTGGTACCTTCTTGGGGATTTTGAAAAATTCCGGCATGCTTGATGCGATTGCCAAAAACATGGTGTATTTGCTGCCTGATGCTTTACTGCCTTATCTGCATATTATTATCGGTATTTTTGGGGTGCCGCTGGAGTTGGTGTTGAGCACGGATGCTTATTACTTCGGCTTGTTGCCGGTGGTGGAGCAAATCACCTCGCAAGTGGGCGTGGCACCGCAATCGGCCGGTTATGCCATGCTGATTGGCAGCATTGTGGGCACCTTTGTTACTCCCTTGTCACCCGCCTTGTGGATGGGTTTGGGCTTGGCGCGCCTGTCGATGGGCGCCCATATCCGCTATTCGTTTTTCTGGATTTGGGGCTTGTCGCTGCTCACCTTGTTGGGGGCGATGCTGATTGGGGTGGTGGTGTAACGCTGCTTGATTGAAGTGACGCGCCTGCTGGTTAAAGGCTGCCTGAAAGGTAATATCAATTCTACAAAACAACCTAACTGGATTTGGCAATCCAGTTGATTAGCTAATATTGATTTTATTAAATCAAAACAGCCGCCATGGCATACCATGACGGCTGTTTTTTGATATCAGACTGCTGGAAGCTCCGCCTCGTCTGTCGGTGTAAAATCGGCAAACCAGCCGGCCACCACGGTTTCCACTTCGGCCATGCCTTGCTTTTTGAGGCTGGAAAACAACTGCACGCTCACTTGTTGGCGTTCGGTAAACGGTTTTAGGGCTTGTTTGACCGTCGACAAGGATTTGATTTGGTCGTTCTTGGATAATTTATCGGCTTTGGAGAGCAAAATATGCACCGGCCTGCCGGTGAGCGCAAAGAAGTCCAGCATTTGCACGTCCAACGCCTTTAAGGGATGGCGGATGTCCATAATCATCACCAGGCCGATAAGTTGCGCGCGGTGTTGCAGGTAATCGCCCAATAGCCGTACCCAATGGGTGCGGATGGCTTCAGGCACCTGCGCATAGCCGTAGCCGGGCAAGTCCACCATAAAAGCGCCGTTGGCCAGCTCGAAAAAATTGATGTGCTGGGTGCGCCCGGGCGTTTTGGATACATAAGCCAGCCGGGTGTGGTTGGTTAGCGTGTTGATGGCACTGGATTTACCGGCATTGCTGCGCCCCACAAAGGCAATTTCCGCTCGCGTGGCGGGCAAATCCTTTAAATGGTTGACGGTGGTGTAAAATTTTGCGTTCTGAAAAAGGTTCATGTCTGGAATCTTGGCTGTATTTTGGTATAGAATACCATGTTTATGAAAATATCGGTTTGGGCAGGTTAAAATCTGCCTGTTGAGTAATACCCGTTCGGAAAACCCAAGCCCACAAGGCGCATTTCCCCGGCGGGTGGTATTGATGATAATAAGGCGGTTGCCGGAACAAAACCGGGCAATGCTGACAACCAGGAGCGCTTGATGAAACGTTTAACCCTACTGAGTTTGGCCGTGGCGGTGTCCGGCTTGGCGGCGGCTCAGCCCAAAGCCGATGTGGCGCGTGGTGAGCAAATTGCCAATACCGTTTGTGCGGCCTGCCACGCTGCCGACGGCAACAGTGGCATTGCCATGTATCCGCGCTTGGCCGCTCAGGATGCCGAATACATTATTTTGGAAACCCATTTAATTAAAGACGGCAAGCGCACCACCGGTGCGGCAGGTACCATGATGCCCTTGGTGCAATCTTTGTCGGATGACGACATCCGCAATGTGGCCGCCTATTTCCAAAAACAACAACCCAAAGCGGGCGAAGCCAACCCCAAAGAAAACCCCGAGCTGGGCGCGCGCATTTTCCGCGGCGGCTTGGCCGATAAAAAACTGCCCGCCTGTATGTCTTGCCACGGCCCCAACGGTGCCGGTATGCCCGGCGGCTCCACTGCCAAAGACGGCATTGTGGCCTATCCGCGTTTGGGCGGCCAGCACAAAGCCTATGTGGTGGAGCAGCTGAAAGCTTACCAAAACGGGCAACGCACCAATCCGATTATGGTGGACATCGCCAAACGCATGTCGGCTGATGAAATCAATGCGGTGGGTAACTTTATCCAAGGTTTGCACTAAATTCATGCCATAAAATAACCGCACGGCCACCAATTAAGGTGGGTGCGGTTATTTTATGGTTCAGGTAGCCTGGTAAATTGAATAATAAATGTTAATTAGTAAAAGCTATAATATAGTAGTAAAAAATAAATAAATCATACAAGGCCGAGCTGATTTGTTTGGTGCGCCCGCACCCTAATAATACCCATTCTAAAAAATAAGATAACAAGGCGGCGAGCCGAAGACAGTACACCTAGTACGGCTAGGCGGGCCAACGCCCTAGGATTATTTAGTTTCTTTACTATAAGTTAAGCTGTGCAAAAAAGCCCGCCGTGATGGGTGATTTTGTTATCGTGTGCGGTTGTTTATGTAGCGTACACTATTGTTTCAAGTTTGTGATTATAAGTGCTCAATGGCTAAATCTTCTCCGGCTAAATCGGCCGCTTCAGTGCCTTTAATCCGGCGCCCATGGTTTGCTTTTTTAAGCTCCATGCGTTTTGCGGTGGCTTTGTTGTGTTTGCTCGGCATTGCCTCGGTTATCGGCACAGTGCTGAAGCAAAATGAGCCGATGAGCGGCTATCTGGCCAAATTTGGCCCCTTCTGGCACCCCATTTTTGATTTCCTTGGCCTCTACGATGTGTATTCCTCATCGTGGTTTGTGGTGATTATGCTGTTTTTGGTGTTGTCCACCGGCTTATGCTTATGGCGCAATATCCCGCCGTTCGTGCGCGAAATGCGCTCTTTCCGCATCAAGGCCACGCGCCAATCGTTGGCCAATATGCAGCACAATGCTTTGCTGGCGGCACCGCCCACCGCAGAGGTGGTGCGCCGCTATTTTGAAGTATCCGGCTTTACAGTAAAAACGCAGCAACGTGACAACGGCGATGTATTGCTGGCGGCAAAAAAGGGCAGTGCCAGCAAGCTTGGTTATATCTGCGCCCATATGGCCATTATTGTGATTTGTTTGGGTGGCTTGATCGACAGCAATATGGGCTTGAAACTGGGCGTGCTCAGCGGGCGCTTGGTGCCGGATGCCGACACCATTATGGCCAAGGATTTCCAGCCGCACAGTAAGCTAAGCAGCAATACATTGTCGTTTCGCGGTGATGTCAACATCAATGAAGGCCAAGGCGCAGACGTGGTGTTTTTAAACACCGGCAAAGGTTTTTTGGTGCAGGATTTGCCGTTTTCGGTGGAGCTGCGTAAATTCCATGTGGATTACTACGACACCGGCATGCCTAAAAACTTTGCCAGCGACATCACTGTAATCGATAAAAAAACCGGCGCCAAACAAGAAGCCACCATCAAAGTAAATCACCCGCTCACCGTGGATGGCGTTACCATTTATCAGGCCAGCTTTGGCGACGGCGGCTCTGATTTGCGCTTCCAAAGCTGGGATTTGGGCAGCAGCAGCCCGGAATCGGTGGCGTTAAAAGCGGTATCGATGAATGCCTTTCCGCTGGCCTTGCGCGAGCAGCAATACCGGCTCGAATTCGACGAATTTCGCCCCATCAATGTGGAAGACACCGAACACAGCACCAAAGCGAGCGGTTGGCAGCAGAAAATGCACGATGTGCGCAGCGTGAAAAAAGAAAAAACCGCCCGCAATGTCGGCCCCACCATCACCTATAAAATCCGCGACAATGCAGGCCAAGCACACGAATACATGAACTATATGTTCCCACTGCAACGCGATGGCGACTGGTTTTACGCCACCGGCGAGCGCAGCGGCATCGGTGCCGATTTCCGTTGGCTAATGTTGCCGGCCGACCGCGACGGCAAATTAACCACTTTTATGCATTTGCGCCAAATTCTGCAAAACCCCGAGATGCGCGACAAACTGGCTGCCGAAGCGGTTAAAGGGGTGGATCCGCAAATGCAGGCAGCCTTTGGCGAAGCCGTGCGCAATGTGTTGCGCCTGTTTAGCGAAGGCGGCTATGTGGCGCTCAACGATTTTGTGCAAGAAAAAATTCCCGCCGCCGAGCAAGACCGCATGCGCGATTTTTTCTATCAGGTGCTTTATGGTGCCACCAGCCTAGCGCTGGATGAAGCCGTGCAGGCACAAGGGCAAGCGCCGTGGCCGGCCAGCGATGACGTGCGCAACCGCTTTTTGCTCAACAGTTTGGATGGCTACACCGGCCTCACCCGCTTTTCGGCACCGCTGCTGATGCAGTTGGATGCGTTTAAAGAAGTGCGCTCTTCCGGCCTGCAAATGACCCGCTCGCCCGGCCAGAGCTTGGTGTATTTGGGCTCGGTGTTGTTGATTTTGGGCTCGATTTTTATGTTTTATGTGCGCGAAAAACGCATTTGGGCGTTGTTTGGCCACGACGGCATGCGCTTGGCCATGAGCGCCACCCGCCACCAGCGTGATTTGGACAGCGAATTTCCCCAACATGTGGCAAAATTAACGCAATTGGCCAAGGATTTATCTCATGAATAGCACTAAAACCGGCGCTTTGCCGCAACACGAACTGCTTACCGAGCGCAGCCTGTGGGCGCGTCTGAATGGGTGGGATTGGTTGTTTGCGGTGGCCGTGGTAGCCATGGGGCTGTATGCCCAATTTGTGTTCAGCGAACACCATATGGACGGCTACGAAGTGGCCATTTTGTGGGGCACTGTCATCGGCACGGTGTGGCTGGGCTGGTTTTTCAAACCCTTGCGCTGGTATGTGCCGCTGGTGGTGTTGCTGGCCTTTGTGTCGGTAACGCTCTATGGCGGCCGTTTTGATGCGGGCAGCGAGAAATTTTTGTTGCGCTATTTTCTGGCCAGCCAATCGGCGATTATGTGGCAATGCGCGTTGATTTTTCTGGCTTTGTTTTGCTATGTGGCGGGCACGCTGAGCGCTTGGCGCCAACACAAGAGCGGCAATGCTTTCTTGGACATCGGCACAGGCTTGGCATGGGCGGCGGCGGTGATGGGCTTGGTGGGCTTATTGGTGCGCTGGCACGAAAGCTATTTGCTGCGCCCGGATGCGGGGCATATTCCGGTATCCAATCTGTATGAAGTCTTCATCCTGTTTATGGTGATTACCGGCCTAATGCACTTGTATTACGAAGGCCGCTTCCATATGCAGCGGCTGGGCGCGTTTGTGTATTTCTTTATGGCGGTATTGGTGGGCTTTGTGCTGTGGTACAGCTTTGCCCGCGATGCGCATCAAATCCAGCCGCTGATTCCGGCGCTGCAATCGTGGTGGATGAAAATCCATGTGCCCACCAATTTTATCGGCTATGGCGCATTTTGTATGGCGGCCATGTTCGGCGTGGCCGAATTATGGAAAATCAAGCGCCCGCAGGCCACATGGCTGCCTGAAGCCGCGGCGATTGAAGAAGTGATGTACAAAGCCATTGCCGTGGGTTTTCTGTTTTTCACCATTGCCACTGTATTGGGTGCATTATGGGCAGCCGATGCGTGGGGGCGCTACTGGAGTTGGGATCCGAAAGAAACTTGGGCATTTATTGTGTGGTTGAATTACGCCGTGTGGCTGCATATGCGCCTGGTGGCGGGCTGGCGCGGCAAGGTGTTGGCGTGGTGGGCGGTTATCGGCGTGTTTATCACCGCGTTTGCCTTTTTGGGCGTGAATATGTTTTTGAGCGGCCTGCATTCTTACGGCACGCTGTAAAAAACTAACGCTTAGCAAAGTTGATTTTTTAAAACAAGCTGCTAAACTTGGCGGCATTGAATAATGAAGGATACACCCACATGAAAGACGCGGACTCGAGTTGCCACAATAGTGGCAATCCCGTTTTTTGGTGCTGGTGATTTTTCAGGCAGCCTGAGATATGCTCAGGCTGCCTGTTTTCGTTTTGTATAAAGGGATAAACCCATGGATTTCAGCTGGCTGGCCGAGCCGACCACATGGATAGGCTTTGCAACCTTGCTGGTGCTGGAGGTGGTGCTGGGCATCGATAACTTGGTGTTCATTGCCATTTTGGCCAATAAAGTCAAACCCCAATACCGTGATCGCGCCCGTTTGGTGGGGCTGAGCTTGGCAGTAGTCATCCGCATCATTATGTTGGGCTTGATGTCTTACATCATCACCCTCACTCATCCGCTGTTTTTCGTGGGCGAATTTGCGGTTTCCGGCAAAGACTTGATTATGTTTTTTGGTGGTCTGTTTCTGCTCTACAAAGCCACCACTGAGTTGCACGAGCGGCTGGAAGGCCATGCCCAATTTGCTGATATGGGGCAGGTAAAACACTTTGCGCCGTTTTGGGGCGTGGTGTTGCAAATTCTGGTGCTGGATGCGGTATTCTCGATTGATTCGGTGATTACTGCCGTGGCCATGGTAGAGCATGTGGTGGTGGCGATGGCCGCGGTGGTGGTGGCGATGGCGATTATGATTTGGGCCAGCCGCCCGCTCACCGAATTTGTGGGCAAACACCCCACGGTGGTGATGTTGTGCTTAGGCTTTTTGCTGATGATTGGTTTCAGCCTGATTGCCGAAGGCCTGCATTTCCATATTCCCAAAGGCTATCTGTATGCCGCCATCGCCTTCTCGATTTTGATTGAGGTGTTTAACCAGATTTCCTCACGCAACAGCCGCCGCAACGACATGATTGGCCGCACTTGGCGCCACCGCACTGCCGAAAGCGTGCTGGGCATGATGGGGATGCGGGAGTCGGTGTTGGCCAGAGCCGGTGACGGTGCGGGCGACGACACCCATTTTGAAGAAAACGAAAAATCGATGATCCGCAGCGTGCTCACCTTGGCCGAGCGGCCGATTTTGGGGGTGATGACGCCGCGCAGCGATATTGAACGGCTGGACATTTCACAAAGCCGCGAGCAGCAGTTTGCCCAGTTGCAAAATACGCCGTTTTCACGGCTGATGGTGGTGGGCAAGGCGGGCATCGACGAGCCTTTGGGCTACATCAATAAAAAAGACCTGCTGGCGCAGTTGTTAAACAACGGCGAATTGAATATTCAGGCAGCCTTAAAGCAGCCGCTGGTGCTGCCCGACTCCAGCACCGTATTGGATGCGATGGAATTGTTTCGCGCCCGCAGTGCCGATTTGTCTTTAGTGGTGGATGAGTTCGGTGCCATTTTGGGCATGGTGACCATGAAAGATTTGATGGAAACCATTGCCGGTGATTTCCCCGAAGAATACGAGCGCGAAGAAGCGCCCAGTATTGAAACCAATGAGGCCGATCAAAGCCTCACCGTGGACGGCGGGTTGGAATACACCAATCTGGCGCAAGAAATCGACCTGCCGCCCTTGCCGGAAGACGCCGACTACCACACCGTGGCCGGTTTGATGATGGAAGAGCTGCAAACCATTCCCAATGAAGGCGATTTTGTGGACTTTTACGGCTACCGCTTTGAGGTGTTGAGCAAGGAAAACCGCCGCATCGAGCGTGTGCGCATTACCCGTGCACCGCCTGAAGACGAAGCTTAATCACGCTATCAGCCATAAAACAAACGGCCTGCATACAATGCAGGCCGTTTTGCTGCGCGGGGCTTTCTTAGTGAACCTGGCTGCCAATCACGCCGCCTAGAGCAGCACCGCCCAAGGTAGAGCCGGTGTCGCCGCCAATCAAATTACCGGCCACACCGCCGATAACGGCGCCGGTGGCGGTGTTTTGCTGTTGGCGCGAGAGATTGGCACAGGCGCTTAAGGAAGCGGCTACGGTGATTAATAATAAGGTTTTGCTCAAAGTGGTTTTCATCATCAAATCCTTTCTGTGTCTGGATAGATCGGGTATGCCGGTATGGGATACATGGCAGCACAGACCCTTATTATCACCACCTTGTTCCAAACGGGTGCTGGATTTGCGGCCTTTTACATGACACTACACGGGCTAACGTTTGGCGGTATTAATCAACAGCCATCTGTGCGTGTTTGCTGGTTTTGTTGTTTAGGCATGGCGCCATCTTCGGGTAATCGGCGCAATAGCACGCCGTTATCTGTGCCGGGCGGTAAATCCCAAACCGTTTGCCCATAGCCTTGCCAAAACAGCGTTTGCGGTGCATTGGCTTGCGGCCACACGCAAGACAACATCATGTGCGTGCTAACAGCATGGCTAAAGCCGTGCCAGCATGGATGGCATTGCGGATGATCAATGCCGATACGCCAACCGCCTTCAGGCAGCCTAAATAAGCCGGTGCGGCGCAAATCGGCAGGAAAATCCAAATTGGCGGCTTTGATTAAGGCTTCCTTTAAGGTCCACAGGCGATAAAACGCCAGAGTAGGGCTGGGCTGTTGTTGCCACCACTGTATTTCTTCATCGCGCGCGCACCAAGGCAGCAGAGCGACAAAGTTACGCGGGCGCATCTGCTCTAAATCCACACCCAAAGCATCTTGCTGGCCGTACAGCAGGGCGGCATAGCCATGGCTGTGGCTGAGTGTGGTCAGGGTGTTCGGCGCCAACCGGCGGCGTTGCTGCTTTAAAAAACGGCTGCTTTGCCAATCGATGCGTTGCGCCAGCGCAGGCTGTTGCTGGCAGCGCAAATGGTCGGCAGCATCCAGCAAGGCGTGGCGGTAGCGGTGGACGCAGTCGGGGCCGGCCAGCAATAGGGTGAGCGGCATCATGGTTTTGGCGGTGTAAGGTGTAAAATGAATCGCCATGATAAAGTGTGGCCGCGCTAAACGCCAATATCGCTGGGTGTGATGTTGGCCTAAGAGCCTGTTTATGTGATGGAAACCAGCTACAAAAAAGATTGTGAACAGGCTCTAATGAATTACAGGCTGCCTGAAAACAGAAAATCAATGCTGGGCGCTGATTTTTGCATTTGCACACGGGTTAAGATTGGAAGCGTTGCCTAAAAATTGTACAATGCGTTTTTTGTTGGCGGCGTGTGCCTGAAAATGCAAATTGGCCCTTATTCTATTGCCACGCCCTTGGCCTTGGCGCCGATGGCGGGCATTACCGATAAACCGTTCCGCCAGTTGTGCCGCCGCATGGGGGCGGGCTGGGCGGTGAGCGAGATGATCACCAGCGACCCTTCCTTGCAGCACAGCAAAAAAACCCTCAGCCGCGCCGATCATGCGGGTGAAGCCGGGGTGATTGCGGTGCAGATTGCCGGCAGTGATCCGCAGCAGCTCGCGGCGGCGGCGCAATACAATGTGGCGCGCGGTGCGCAGGTAATCGACATCAATATGGGCTGTCCGGCCAAGAAAGTCTGCCATGTGCAGGCGGGCAGCGCTTTATTGCAAAACGAAGCCTTAGTGGCCGCTATTTTGCACGCGGTGGTGCGGGCGGTGCCGGTGCCGGTAACGTTGAAAACACGCTTGGGCTGGAACGATGACAACCGCAATATCGCCACCATTGCCCGGCTGGCCGAGGATGCCGGTATTGCCGCTTTGGCCATTCACGGGCGCACGCGCACGCAAATGTACCAAGGCCGGGCCAGCTATGATTTGATTGCCGCAGTGAAACAAACAGTGCAAATGCCGCTGTGGGTGAATGGCGATTTAAGCAGCCCGCAGCAGGCCATGGCGGTGTGGCGCTATACCCAAGCCGACGGGGTGATGATTGGCCGTGGTGCCCAAGGACAGCCGTGGCTGTTTCGCGATTTGGCACACTACCGCCAATATGGCAGGCTGCCTGAAGCCTTGAGTGTGGCCGAACATGCTGAGATGGTGTTGCAGCACATTGCTGCCATGCATGTGTTTTACGGCGAAACCACCGGCGTGCGGGTGGCACGCAAACACATCGGCTGGTATGTGGCGGCGCTGCCCGGCGGCGAAGGCTTCCGCCGCGCCGTTAACCGGCTTGACAGCGCCGCGGCGCAATACGATGCCTTGGCGGCGTATTTGGATGTACAAGTGCAAACCTTAAACGCATGGCCGTGTGCATATCGGCCTGCATTTGGTGCGGCTGCCTGAAAGGGTGGCGGCGGCGATTCAACCAACCCGATATTTTCAAAGAATTTCATCATGCCGAATAAAAACAACAACATTGCCTTGTGCATCGAAAACAGCCTACAGCAGTATTTTGCCGATTTGGATGGCGAAACCCCGTGCGGCGTTTACGATATGGTGCTGCATCAGGTAGAAGAGCCGCTGTTGCGCTGCGTGATGCAGGCGTGCGAAAACAATCAGACCCGTGCGGCGCAGATGCTGGGCTTAAACCGCAATACCCTGCGTAAAAAATTGACCCAATACAATTTGCTGTAATCCCAACCCAATCTTCCAAGATAAGGATAAAACCGATATGGCTGTGGTAAAACGTGCGCTGTTAAGCGTGTCTGACAAAACCGGCGTAGTGGATTTTGCCCGTGCGCTGGCACACATGGGCGTGGAATTGCTGTCTACCGGCGGCACCGCCAAATTGCTGGCCGATGCCGGCATTGCGGTGATTGAAGTGGCTGATTACACCGGCTTTCCGGAAATGCTCGACGGGCGCGTGAAAACCCTGCACCCCAAAATCCACGGCGGTATTTTGGGCCGTCGCGATTTGGCCGCGCATGTGGACAAAATGGCCGAGCACGACATCGGCAATATCGACTTGGTGTGCGTGAACCTCTACCCCTTTGCCGCCACCGTGGCCAAGCCCGGCTGCACACTGGAAGATGCGATTGAAAACATCGACATCGGCGGCCCCACCATGGTGCGCTCCGCTGCTAAAAACTGGCAGCATGTGGCGATTGTGACCGACAGCCGCGATTACGAAACCGTGGTCAATGAGTTGCAAGCCGCTTCAGGCAGCCTGAGTGATAAAACCCGCTTTAATTTGTCGCGCAAAGCTTTTTCGCACACCGCTGAATACGATGGCATGATTTCCAACTACCTCACCAGCGTGGACGACAGCGTATTAAGCGGCGAGCCGCACATGCAGGCGTTCCCACAGCAGTTCAACCAAAGCTGGCTCAAAGTGCAAGATCTGCGCTACGGCGAAAACCCGCACCAACAAGCGGCGTTTTACCGCGACATCTACCCGGCTTCAGGCAGCCTGGCTGCGTATAGCCAGTTGCAAGGCAAAGAATTGTCGTATAACAACATTGCCGATGCCGATGCAGCATGGGAAGCCGTTAAGGCATTTGACGCACCCGCCTGCGTGATTGTGAAACACGCCAACCCCTGCGGCGTGGCCGTGGCTGCCGATACGCTGAGCGCCTACCGCTTGGCGCTGGCCACCGACACCACCAGCGCCTTTGGCGGCATCATCGCCTTTAATCGTGAAGTGGACGCTGCTACCGTAGAAGCCGTTACCGGCCAATTTGTGGAAGTGTTGATGGCACCCAAATTCAGTGCCGAAGCCCGCACGATTATTGCCGCCAAGAAAAACGTGCGCGTATTGGAAGTGCCGCTGCTGGCCGGTGCCAACCGCTTTGAACTCAAGCGCGTGGGCGGCGGCTTGCTGGTGCAAACCCCCGACACCCACCGCTTAAACCGTGCCGAGGTGCAAGTGGTGTCACAACGCGCACCCAGCGAACAGGAATGGCAGGATTTGCTGTTTGTGTGGCATGTGGCGCAATACGTTAAATCCAATGCCATCGTGTTCGGCAAAGGCGGCCAAACCTACGGCATTGGTGCCGGGCAGATGAGCCGGGTGGATTCCACCCGCATTGCCGCACGCAAGGCACAAGACGGCGGCTTTGATTTAAACGGTGCCTGCGCCGCATCCGATGCCTTCTTCCCCTTTCGCGACGGCATTGATGTGATTGCCGAGCAAGGCATTAAGGCGATTATTCACCCCGGCGGCTCCGTGCGTGACGAAGAAGTGATTGCCGCTGCCAATGAGCACGGCATTGCCATGGTGCTCACCGGCGTGCGCCATTTCCGTCATTGATGGCGAAGTGATGCTCAATGCTGCCTGAATTACAATGTGGGCTATATCCATATCACCCTATCTGCTTTGGCAAACGCATTGTTTTTCAGGCAGCCTTTTTAAATACATGATTTTTAAATGGATTGATTTAATCATTCAACCATTCTGATAATGAATTGATAGATAAAATGAATGCAAAAAATCTATTCTTAATCACCGCTTGCTTATGCACCTCTGCCGGTGCGGCTACTCTAGCCGACAATATGGATACAGCCGCCATCCCTGCAGCTGAGCCCACGCTAACACCGGGCGAAGCTGCGCCTATGACTGCCACCCAGCATCACCCCGCCGACGCCATCGCCGCGGACGGCAAGCACCAAGCTGCCGAGCCACGGGCAGGCGGCTGGTGGCAAAACACCAAAGAGCAGGTGGCCGCCACTTGGGCCAGCGACCGCTACGAGCTTTATCTGCCCCTGTATGCCTGGCATAACCGCAGCACCTACAGCAAAGAAAAAATCAAAGAATTTAACGAAAATGCCTGGGGCATCGGCTTTGGTAAATACCGTGATACCGAATACAACACCACCCACGGAATCGGCGGCATGGTGTTTATGGATTCACATAACGACCCAGAGCCTTTTGTGGCCTACACTTGGCAAAAAAATTGGCCCATCAGCCAGCACCAAAAGCTGGCTGCTGGCGGTTTTGTAGGGGTAACCGCCCGTTCCGACATCGGCCCCTACGCGCCGATTCCGGTGGCGTGGCCGTATGTGGCGTATAGTTATCGCAAATTTTCACTGCAAGGCATGTATTTCCCCGGCAGTAAAGGCAATGGCAATATTGCTTTTTTTTGGGCGAAATACCGGCTTGATTGATTTGGTGGCCGGCCACCATACAAAACCGGCACAGAAATTCTGTGCCGGTTTTGTGTATGAAGATACCGCAAAAGGGTACTCAGCGGTAAAATGGCTCCATAGATTCAATTTGTTCATACGCCAGATTATGCTGTGATGCCACATAGCGTTTGATGCTTTCGGTATCTAGCTTGCGCAACATGCGCTTGGGAATGGCGGCAATCAGTTGCAAAGAAGCGCCGGTAGGCACGTGCTGAGGCGAGAGCCGGATAATATATTGGTTGGACATGGTGAATCTCCGCGGGTAAATCATTGATTTGTGATTAATGTTTATTGTTGTTTGGGTTACTGTGGGTTTATCATAATCCAAATTGATTGGCTATGGTAAAAATTATGACAAAATAATTTCATATATGTATTGCTAACGTTAATGCGCAGACACCAGAAAAGGAAAAAAGTTCATGGCTTTACAATTTGAATTGTTGCCGGTAACACCGTTTATGCAAAACTGCACTTTGTTATGGGATGAACAAAGCCGCGCGGCGGTGCTCACCGATGTGGGTGGTGAAACCGAGCGGCTGCTGGGCGAAGTGGCCGCGCGTGGTTTGGATTTGCAGGCGGTGTGGCTCACCCACGGCCATGTTGACCATGTGGGCGGGGTGGTGGATTTGACCAAGCAGGTAGATGTGCCGGTGCTGGGCCCGCATGCCGACGATGACTTCTGGATTCAGCAATTGCCCGCGATTACGCAGGCTTACCGCTTTCCTTTCAGCCCGCCGTTTACACCCACCCGCTGGCTTAACGAAGGCGACACGCTCACCTTGGGCGAGCATGTGTTTGAAGTGCTGCACATTCCCGGCCACACGCCCGGGCATGTGGTGTTGTATTGCGCCGCGGCCAAATTGCTGGTGGCCGGTGATGTGTTGTTTTTGGAGTCTATCGGCCGCACTGATTTTCCGCGCGGCAACCATGCCGACTTAATCCGCAACATCCGTGAAAAAATTCTGGTTTTGCCGGACGATACACGGGTAATTACCGGCCACGGCGCCATGACCACCATTGGCCACGAAAAAAGACACAATCCGTTTTTGCGCTGATGTGCTTGGATTATCAAGATAAGGCTGCCTGAAAACACATTAAATGTTTTCAGGCAGCCTTTTTTGCTTTGATATTACATCAACACACCTTTGCGGTCGGGCAATAAAGGTGGCGGCCAGGTTTCGCCCAATTCGGCCAGGCAATGGCTTTCGATGGTGCGGCAAATGCTGTCCAGCGCCAGGGCATTGGGCTCTTGGGCGAAAGGGTTGGTGATTTCGTCGCCCAGCGCGTCCAGCCCCAAAAAGGCATAGGCCATAAAGCTCACCACCACCGGCGTCATATAGCCCACGCTGCTAACCAAGCCGAAGGGCAACAAAAAGCAATACACATACACGGTGCGGTGCAGCAGCAATAAATAGGCATAGGGAATGGGCGTGGTGCGGATGCGTTCGCAGGCGCCCAGAATATGGCTTAATTCGCTGATTTGGGCATCAATATTTGCCATTAGCGGCGATTGCAGCCCCTGTGTTTGGTGTAGCTGGTAAAAGGCATGGCCAATCAGGGTGAGTAATGTGTTGGCGGGGCTGGGCGAAGCAGACACGGTGGCGTAATCGGCGGCCGACAGCCAGCGTTGCAAATCGGCGCTGCCGTCGCTGCCGCGCAAGCGGTGGCGCAAGGCGTGGGCGAAGGCAATCAGCAAATACACACGGCGGCGGTTGGCTTCCGGGGCGCTGGTGTGGCCGAATACCAAGACTTGGCGGGTGAGGTTGCGGCAGGCAATCAGGCAGCCGCCCCACAAGGTGCGTGCTTCCCAATAGCGTTCGTAGCCCACGCTGTTGCGAAAGCCGAGAAACAGGCCAATCACCAAGCCGATAATGGTAAACGGTGCCACGGTGAGGTTGATAAAGTGCCAGCCGTAATGCAGGTGCAGCACGCACACGGCCACCGCCAGTAAATCAAAAAACAGCACCCGCTTCCATATTTTGGGCACCACCGATCCTTGCAGGGTGATGAATAGCTTCCAGAGGGAAGGCGGTTTTTCGCGAACAATCATGATGGGCGGCTTGGCATGGTTTAGGCTTTACCGGCGGCTTGGGGCGCGGCATCGCCGTGCCATGGTGCCACCCAATACAGCAGCAACATGCCCGGCACCGCCAGAAAAAAGCACAGCCAGAAAAACGGCACATAGCCCAGCCATTCAATCAAATAGCCGGTGGTGGCGTTGATAAAGGTGCGCGGCACGGCGGCCAGGCTGGTGAACAGCGCCAGCTGGGTGGCGGTAAACGCGGGATTGGTTTCGCGCGCCATATAGGCCACAAAAGCGGCGGTGCCCAAGCCCACGCCCACGGCTTCGGCGCCAATCACCCCGGCCAGCATCCAGCGTTCGGTGGCGGTGATGGTGTCGAAATGGCCGAAACCGGCCAGCCAGGCAAAACCCAAAATGGTGACAATCTGCACCAAGCCAAACAGCCACAGCGCTTTGTTGATGCCCAGCTTGAGCATCCAGATGCCGCCCACAATGCCGAAAATCACCGCCGGCCACAAACCGGCGTTTTTGGCAATCAGGCCGATGTCGGTTTTGGAATAGCCCATGTCCAGATAAAACGGCGTGGCCAAGGCGGTGGCCATGCTGTCGCCCAGTTTGTAGAAGAAGATAAACAG
The DNA here is from genome assembly GCF_016894345.1 of Paralysiella testudinis. GTDB lineage: Bacteria > Pseudomonadota > Gammaproteobacteria > Burkholderiales > Neisseriaceae > Paralysiella > Paralysiella testudinis. The sequence continues at coordinate 269,529 of NZ_CP069798.1, read as the reverse complement.
CAGCACCAATAACGCGCGGCGCACGCCTTTGCGTGAGAAAAATTCGTTAAACGGCTCGACAATGGTTTGGCGCAGGGTTTTGGGTGCTTTGGGCGGCAATTGCGGCTCTTGCGCCAACAACAGCGTCATCAACAGGCCGGGCAGCATAAACAGGGCGGTAATCATAAATACGGTGGGCCAGGGATAGATGTCGGCCAGCACCAGCGACAGGGAGCCGGGCACCAGCGCGGCAATGCGGTAGGCATTCACATGAATGGCATTGCCCAGCCCCAGCTCGTTATCGGGCAAAATTTCGCGGCGAAAGGCGTCCAGCACAATGTCTTGGCTGGCGGAGAAAAACGCCACCAGTACCGACAAACCCATAATCCACTGGATATGCTGCTGCGGATTGAGCAGGGCATACAGCGCCAGTGCCACCATCAGTCCGATTTGGGTTACCAGCATCCAGCCGCGCCGCCGCCCCAGAAAGGGCAGTTTGACGGCGTCCATCAACGGCGACCAGACAAATTTCCACGTAAACGGCAGGCCGATCAGCGCAAACAGGCCGATGGTTTTCAAGTCGATGTGTTCGCTGCGCAGCCATGCCGGAATCAGGTTGATAAGGAAATACAACGGCAGGCCGGACGTAAAACCGGTGAACACGCACACCAACATGCGGCGGCTGAAAATCTGTTGCCACAGCGAAGGGGCGGGCGGCTCTGAGGGGCTTTGCGGCGGGGTGTAAGCGGATGCGGTCACGGTGAATCCTGAGTTGGCGGCGGATTAAAGGCTGCCTGAAAATAAATTAAGGTTTGGAAATTAAGGTTTGGACGGGCGCGGTTTGATGAGCGTAGGCCCCACTTGGGCTTCAATGGCGGCGTTCAGCTCCGGCAGTTTGCCGAGTAAAAAACAGGCTTCGGCCACCATAAACACGGGGCCGATAATCAGGCCGCGGATGTCGTCGAAAAAAGCCGGTTTGCGTTGTTCGTAGTAATGGCCGATAAATTGAATCGCCCAGCCTAGGGCAAACATGCCCACGGCGCTGCCCAGCCATACGGTGGTGCTTTGGGCGGCCAGCGTTTGGGCGGCGGCATAGGTGAGCAGCATCACCGCCAGCATCAGCCAGCCCAATGTTTTTTGCAGGCGGAAATAATACACGCTCAGCAATACGCCCACCAGCAGCAGCGGCGACAGCAATAATGGCGCGCTGCCCCAAGCCGGGCGTGACAATAACACCGCAATCGCCAGCCAAATCAGCGGAATGCCGACAAAATGGGTGCCGATATTGCGCTGGTCGCGATGATAGGCGGCGTATTGGCTTAAGGCATTCACGGTGCGGGTGTCGGCAGGCATGGCGTGGTTCCTTTTTGTGTTTGGGTAAGCAAAATTAGGTGGCGATGTTTCAAGGCTGCCTGAAAGAATATTGCCTGTTTTCAGGCAGCCTAATCTAATATAGAAAACAGCCGCAAATCGGATTCTTGAATCTGATGTTGGTTCAAAACTGCATGGTGCTGTATTTGTATGCGTTTTTTATCGTTTTGCTTTGCGCTTCATGGCCGCGCGGCCACCTACTTTCTTTGCTTCGCCAAAGAAAGTAGGCAAAGAAAGGCGACCCCGGTTGCAGGTTTGGCTAAGCCAAACTTCCCTCACTGCACATGCTTTTGGCGGCGGACGCTAGTCGCTGCGCTCCGGACCGCCCTTATTCCCGCCAAAACCACGTTCCGTTCGGCTGCGCCAAGGGGGAAGGCTGCACGGATTGTTCGTTTCAGGCAGCTTAAACAAAATAATGTGTAAATGGCTGTGTTTTATACGAGTGCGTAACTTCAGTTAACAAGATTTTCAGGCAGCATGGCGTTTTCTTCTTCATCTGTTTTCTCAGCTTGGTATTCTTTGGGCAGGGCTTTGGCGGCTTTTACGCCAAGCTGGCGCAGTTTATCGGCGCGGTTAATCAGATTGCCGCGGCCGCTGGAAAGCTGCTTCATGGCTACTTGATACTGGTTTTGCGCCTGCTCGATGTTTTTGCCCACGCTTTCCAGTGTGCTGACAAAGCCGACGAATTTATCGTAAAGATTGCCGCCTTCTTTGGCAATCAGCAGGGCATTTTGGTTTTGCTGCTCGTTGCGCCAGATATTGGCCACGGTGCGCAAGGTGGCCAATAAGGTGCTGGGGCCCACCAGCATAATGCGTTTGCTAAAGCATTCGTCAAACAATTGGTTGTCTTGCTGCAAGGCCAGCAGGTAGGCGGGCTCTACGGGAATAAACAAAAACACGAAATCTAGGGTGTTGAGGCCTTCGATGTCGCTGTATTGCTTGGCCGACAATTGGCGGATGTGGGTGCGCACCGACTGCACATGTGCGGCCAGCTCGCGCGCGGCGGTGTCGGCATCGGTGGCTTGGGTGTAGCGCACATAGGCGGTGAGCGACACTTTGGCGTCGATGATGATTTGCTTGTTGTCGGGCAGGTTGACCAAAACATCCGGTTGCAGGCGGCGGGTGTGGCCGTGTTCGTCGATGTGGCTGGCGGCTGCCTGAAGGAAGTATTCGCGCCCTTTTTGCAGGCCGGAGCTTTCCAACACTTTTTCCAAAATCATTTCACCCCAGTTGCCCTGATTTTTGTTTTGGGTGCCGGTGAGGGCGTTGGTGAGGGCTTTGGCGTCGGTATGCAATTGGGTGTTGAGCAGTTGCAGGCGCTTAAGCTCGGTTTCCAGCGAGCTGCGTTCTTTGGCTTCTTTTTCGTAGGTGTTTTGAATCAATTGGCTAAAGCCGTGCATGCGCTCGTGTAGGGGGTTGAGCAGTAGGCCGAGGCTGGTTTGGTTTTGCTCGGCAAAGCGTTTGGATTTTTCTTCCAAGATGTCGTTGGCCAGGCTTTTGAATTGGTTGGACAAGGCTTCGCGCGCTTCGATGAGCAGCGCCAGTTTTTCTGCTTGGGCTTCGCGCTCTTGCTGCAATTGGGTGTGTAGGCGCTCGTGTGCCAGCTGGGTGTCGGCGTATTGTTGCTGTAGCTGGCGGTAATCGTCGCTCAGTTGCTGCCATTCGGTTTCGCGGCTGTGCCAGTGCTGCAATTGCTGTTGCGCCGCGGTAAGCTGGCCGTGCAGATGTTGTTGTTGGGTGGTGAGGCTGCGCGTGTGCTGCTGCTCTTGCTGCAAGGCTTGTTGCAGCGGCGACAGTTGGCGGTTTTCGGTTTCGGCGCTGGTGAGGCGGGTTAAGGCTGCCTGAAACTGTTGTTGCAGGCTTTGCAGTTGTTCGGCGCTGTGTTGTTGTGCTTGCTCGGCGTGGCGGTGTTGCTCTTGGCTGCGGGCCAGTGCGGTGTGGGCGCTGTTCAGCTCGGCGTGCAGGGCATCGCGCTGCTGTTGCGCTTGTGCACTGTAGCGGCTGCGTGCCAATAGCCAGCCGAGCAGGGCGGCAATCAGGATGGCCAGGGCGAGAATAAACCAATATAGGGGGGCAACGGCAGGCATAAAATAGATGATAAAGAAGGTGGCAAGAAGGTGCGTATGGTATCACGCGGCGGCCAGGGTGCGGCGCTGCGGGCGGCGGCGTAAAGTGTTAATATGGGCGGCTAGGTTTTCAGGCAGCTTAAAATGAATTTAGGCTGCCTGAAAACCGGTTTTGATAAACACCATAAGTTTGGAATGATATGTCGGCCGTGTTTTGGGATGCAGCTTGGTTTGCTTTGTCGGTAACCATGCCCAGTGTATTGCTGCTGGTGTTGGGCTGGTTTTTGCGCCGCACCGATCAAGTGGACGCCCGCTTTGTCGACCAAGCATCCAAGCTGGTGTTTCGCTACTCCATGCCCGCGCTGCTGTTTTTCAGCATTTATGCCAATGAAACCGATTACAGCGCCCAAGTTCCGCTGCTGCTGGCCGGTGCCGTGGCCAGCTTGCTGCTGTTTGTGGGCGCGGAAATCATTGCCGCGCGCGCAGTGAAAGCCCCGGTCGACCGGGGCGTGTTTGTGCAGGGCGTGTATCGCGCCAACACCATGATTGTGGGGCTGGCTTTTGTGTCCAATGCTTACGGCAGCGAAGGTGTGGCGGTGGGGGCGGTATACGGCGGCGCGATGACCTTGCTGTATAATGTGCTGGCGGTGCTCACCTTAAGCCGTGCCAGCGGTTCAGGCAGCTTCAACCCCTTATTGATGGCACGGCAAATCGCCACCAATCCGCTGATTTTGGCTATTGTGTTGGCCTTGCTGGCAAAATCGGTACAGTTACCGGTGCCGCTATTGTTGCAGCAAACCGGCCATTATCTGGCCATCATCGCCTTGCCGCTGGCCTTGATTTGCGCCGGCGCGGCGCTGGATGTGAAATCCTTGTTTAAAGTGTCGGACATTTCCCTGTGGTCGAGCTTGGGGCGGCTGATTGGTGCGCCGCTGGTGGCGGTGGCCGTGGGCTGGGCATTTGGCCTGCAAGGCATCGCCATGGGCGTGCTGTTTATGATGATGGCTACGCCTGTGGCCGCCGCCAGCTATGTAATGGCCAAAGCCATGGGCGCCAACGACGTGGCCGCCGCTAATATTGTGGGTCTCACCACCATCGGCGCCATGCCGGTGGCCGCGGCTGGGATTGCGCTGTTGCGCAGCTTGGGATGGTTGTAATGATGACGTTGTTTTGTTTGTAGACAGAGTTGTTGTAATCAGATAGTTATAATTAATTGATTTTAATTTAAATAAATACGGTTGGAAAACCATTTAGGATGGCCATGAAGCAGCAAGACCCTTATTCGCAAAAAAACCTATACAAACGCTTATTCCCCTATATGCGTGGCTTGCTGAAATACTTTGTGATTTCGGTGATTGCCATGGTGATTGTGGGTGCCACTGGACCGGCATTTGCTTCCCTGTTAAAACCGATTATCAATAACGGCTTTGTGGACAAAAACATAGAAGCCATGAAATGGGTACCGTTTCAAATTGTGGGTTTGTTTATTCTGCGCGGCATTGCCAACTACATCAATGAATACACCAGCGCCTATATTTCCAATTTGATGGTGCAAAGCATACAGCGCGATTTGTTTGCCAAAATGATGATGTTGCCGGTGGGTTATTATCAGGAAAACAGCCGCGGGCGCATGATGTCGCGCATCACCAATGATGCGGGCGGCATTACTGCTGCCGGGTTTGATGTGATTACCATTTTTGCCAAAGATGGTGTCACTGTATTGGGTTTGCTAATTTGGCTATTTTATTTGGATTGGCAGCTAACTTTAATTACTTTTGTTACCATTCCGCTGATTGCGTGGTGTGTTAAAACCGTTAATAAGCGCATCCGCAGTTTGGCTGCCAAAAGCCAAAATAATATCGGCCAGGTCATACAAATTTTGTCTGAATCAATTGATGGTACACGGGTTGTGCGTGTGTATGGCGGCCAGCGTTACGAACAAAACCGTTTGGAAAAAACCAATAAAGATTTGAGACATTTGGCGGTACGCCGTCAATCCTACACCTCTATCGGTAGTGCGGTCACGCAGTTGATGGTAGCTACCTCGTTATCCATTATTTTATATGTGGCTGCCAACCGTGCTGCCCATGCCGGTTTTACCGCCGGTGATTTTATGTCATTCTTAACAGCCATGCTGATGATGTTTGATCCGCTTAAGCGTATTACCAATATGTCTTCCGTTTTGCAAGGCGGCTTGATTGCGGCTGACAGTGTATTTCGTTTTTTAGATGAACCGGAAGAAAAAAATTCGGGAAGCAAAATAGCATCGGCACCCATTGGCGATATTGAGTTTAATAATGTGGTGCTGCGTTATCAACATGCAGATAAAAATGCTATTGATCATCTGAATTTGACCATCAAACAAGGTACTGTGGTGGCGTTGGTGGGTGAGTCCGGCTGTGGAAAAACATCCACTGCCAATTTGATTCCCCGATTTTATGATGTTAGTGGTGGGCAATTAAAAATTGGCGGTATTAATATAGAAGAATTTGAATTGAATAGTTTACGTGCGCAAATGTCACTCGTTAGCCAAGACGTCGTACTATTTAACGACACTATTGCCAGCAATATTGCTTATGGTCGTGTGGATGTGGCGGAAGAGCAAATTATTGAGGCGGCAAAAGCAGCCAATGCGTGGCAGTTTATTGAGAAAATGCCCAATGGTTTACATACACCTATTGGCGATCAGGGGCTTAAATTGTCGGGTGGTCAGCGCCAACGTATTGCCATTGCACGGGCGTTATTGAAAGATGCACCTATCCTGATTTTAGATGAAGCAACCAGCGCATTGGATACGGAATCGGAACGTCTGGTTCAGGCAGCTCTGGAGATTTTAATGCGTAATCGAACCACTATTGTGATTGCACATCGATTGTCTACGATTGAAAATGCAGACAATATTGTGGTAATGCATGAAGGTAGGATTGTTGAGCAAGGTAAGCATGAAGCGCTGCTGGCACAAAAAGGCCGTTATGCTGCTTTGCATACCATGCAGTTTAACCCTCTTGGAACCAAAACAGATGCAGACTCATCAAATATACGTTAAATAAAAACACTTATTTAAGTTAATAAGTTTTTTAAATAAAAAATCAAAAAACACTATCAAATAATATAGGAACAAAAGTATGGCTGTTGCAATTTCAATTTTGGTGCCGGTATTCAATGTTGAAAAATACTTACGCCAATGTCTGGACAGTATCCAGAGTCAGACATTTAAAAATTTTGAAGTAATTTGTATTAATGACGGCTCTACGGATACTTCTTTAGCAATATTGGAAGACTATGCCCAACAGGATACGCGGTTTCGGATTATCAACAAACCGAATAGTGGTTATGGGCATTCCATGAATATCGGTCTTGGCCAATGTAATGGCGAATATATCGGCATTGTTGAATCGGATGACTATATGTTAAGACCCATAATCTTCTGGAATGGATTTTCACGAAACAATTCAGGCTCTAGATTATAGCAATCTTCCAAAGCCTGCCAAGGCGTTTTGTACTTCAACGACCGTAAGGGGCGTTGATGGTTGTAATACAGCAAAAATACCATCAAGTGCCGTTTAAGTTCGTCAGGATGCTCATAGTGGAAGCGTTTGACCGTTACCTCTTTCAGCATCTTGTTGGTAATCTCCACCTGCCCGTTCGTCCATGGATGACGGAATTTCGTGGTACGGTGCTCAATGCCCAAATGCCGGCAAAGCTCGTCAAACGGATGCTCCTTATCAGGCCGTTGTGCTTGGCTCAGCAAGTTGTAGGTAAACTGCGCACCGTTGTCCGTTAGGATATGGGTGATTTTAAACACACAATCTTGTTGTAGGTTGCGCAGAAAAGAAACGGCGGTTTTCTGCGTCATACGCGGATGAAGTTCTGCATAAACATATTTGGTTTTGCGGTCGATGGCGACAAACAGGTACAGCTTGCCGGTTTCACAACGCACCTCGGTGATGTCGATATGGACAAAGCCAACCGGATATTGTTTGAATGTTTTTTACCTTTTTGGCCATCGGATTCATTCTTGGGTAAGCGCGACAATCCGTGATGTTGCAAGCACCGGTGCAGATTGGAGCGGCTCAGCTTTGGAATATTGGGCTTGAAGATGATATACAGCTCGTCCAATGACAGCCGCAGATGTCGCCGGACGGTACAGATTGCCTGCTGCTCCGATTCGGTCAACACGCTGGGGCGGGTTTTGGGGCCGGACTTTTTATCTTCGACCGAATCTGCGTGTTTCCAGTAGAGAACGGTTTTGAAATTAATATTGTATTTTTAGCTAACGCTGCGATGCTCTCTTCAGACTCTTGTATTTCTTTTCTGATTCTAGGCGTAGTCTTGGCGTTACCATGCAATATGCTTGCCATAAGTCGGTCTCTTTTAATTGGGGTAATGATACTCCATAAAATTCAGGGACTAAACAACTATATAGAGCCAACCATGTTTGAAACCCTTTATCATTTAGCCAAAACACAGAATCTGGATGTTGCCCGTTGCAATTATTATTGTTTCACCCAGCATGATAAGTTTAAGCAGGATTTGCACTATATTCCAGTTGATACTGTGGTTCGTCCCTTAGACGAAGCGGCCATCTTTTATCAAGCACCTTCTATTTGGGTCAACTTATATCGCAAGGAATTTCTTAATCAGAACAATATCCGTTTTTTAGAAACACCGGGTGCTTCCTATCAGGATACTTCGTTTTCTTTTAAAGTATATGCATGTTGCCAGCGATTTATGTTTATTGACCAGCCTTTACTGAATTACCGTATAGACAATGCCAATTCCTCGATTAACAATAAAGATAAAGTATTTTGTGTTTGCACCGAATATGATGAAATTTTGTCATTCGCTAAACAACATGAGCAAATCTATCAACGCTTAAAGTATCATATTCCCATGTTAAGATTTGGTGCGTATTCATGGAATTATTCACGTATTCATCCTAAATACCGAATGGGTTTTTTAAAAGCATGGGGGAATACCATCACTGATGACGTTTTGGCTGAACGGATTCACGCAGACGTAACCCCCTTTCGAAAAAGAAAAAAAATGTGGTTTATACGGCATCTGCCAATTGTATATAAATGGCGCAAAAAGGCTCTGTGAAAATGGAAAAGCTTTCAGTTATTATTCCAGTATACAATATGAGCAAATATCTGGAGAAATGTTTAGACAGCGTATTGGCTCAAACCTATTCCAATTTGGAAATTATTTGCATCAATGACGGCTCTACAGATAATTCGGCTGCTATATTGGCAGCCTACGCACAAAAAGATCCGCGCATTATTGTGATTCATCAGAAAAACTCAGGGTTATCAATTACCCGGAATAATGGTATTAGGCGTGCAACAGGTGTATTTTTAACATTTCTTGATTCGGATGACTTTATTAATCCGGAAACCTATCAACTGTGTGTACCTTTGTTTCAGTTAAATGTGGATGTGGTTTTCTTTGGCTGCAAAGTGGTTACAGAAACCAATGCCATAAAATGGGATTCTGATGATGACTATTATTCGGTTCGCCAAGATGGGTTGGTTGAGCTAACGCCTCAAATTTTATTGCATGAAAATGTATCTTCTTGGAATAAAGTCTATAAAACTGCAGTCATTTTAGAAAAGCAAATTTATTTCCCCGAGCATCTGTTGTATGAAGATGCGGAATTTTATTGGAAATACATGGCTAATGCGCAAAAAGCTTATTTTATTCAAAATAAGCTATACAATTATTTGCGGCGTAATAATTCAATAATGGCTAATACTTTTAGAGGCACAGATAAAGCAATAGACCATTTGAGGGTTCTTGATAATGTGCTGGCTTATTTTGGATTAAATATAAAGTATGATGATTTTATGAAAAAACTGGCTCCCCAGTTGTTTGAGTCATATTTTTGGTTTTCATATCAACATGCCATTCCGGAAAAACGCAAAGATATATTGCAATTTTCTTTGCATATTATTGATAAATATCGGTTACGGCAATTATTTCCTGAGAGTAAATTCATCAAAAATATGGTTGATAAAAAATACCATAAATACAAAAATATTGATGAATATAGTTTCGCACAAAAAATATTTTCAATTAAAAAATGCAATTTAAAAAATATGTTTATATTTCTGGTTTTAAGTTTGAGCTGGAAAGAAAAAATATAAAAAACTTAAATCATTGTTAGATAATTAATCTAGAAAGTATAGGGTTAATAATGAAAGATTATTTAATTGTTGGTAGCGGGTTATTTGGCAGCGTTTTTGCACATGAAGCAAATAAGCGTGGAAAAAAATGCTTGGTTATTGACAAAAGAAATCATTTGGGTGGCAATGTTTATTGTGAAAATATTGCCGGCATTCAAGTACATAAATATGGCGCACATATTTTTCATACCAATGATGAAGCTATTTGGCAATACGTGAACCAGTTTGTAAAATTCAATAATTATGTCAATAGCCCGGTCGCCTTGGCTAAGGGGAAATTATATAACCTGCCGTTCAATATGAATACGTTTTATCAACTGTGGGGTGTAAAAACACCGGCAGAGGCCGCTGAAAAACTTCAACATCAGATTGAACAATATGGGGTGCCCAACCCGCAAAATTTAGAAGAGCAAGCATTGTCATTGGTTGGCAAAGATATATATGACATCTTGATTAAAGAATACACTGAAAAACAGTGGGGGAAAAAGGCTACTGAATTGCCGAGCTTTATTATCAAACGTTTACCGGTACGTTTTCGCTTTGATAATAATTATTTTAATGATCGTTTTCAGGGTATTCCGATTGGAGGTTACAATGGTCTGATTAATGGATTATTGGATGGAATCGAGACTTTAACCGACGCGGATTATTTTGCTGACCGTACTTACTATGATAATTTGGCTGAAAAAGTAGTATACACAGGGAAAATTGACGAATATTTTGCGTATGAATTTGGACAATTAGAATACCGGTCCCTAAGGTTTGAAACCGAATTATTAAATCAGCCTAATTACCAGGGTAATGCGGTGATTAATTATAACGATGCCGATATACCCTTTACTCGCATCATTGAGCACAAGCACTTTGAATTCGGTACGCAAGAAAAAACCGTTATCACCCGTGAATATCCGCAAAATTGGACGCCCGAAAAAGAAGCTTACTATCCTGTAAATGATGATAAAAATCAACGTATTTATAAGCAATATAGAACAAAGGCGGATACGATTGAAAAAGTTATCTTTGGTGGTCGGTTAGCTGAGTATCGGTATTATGATATGCATCAGGTCATTGCGTCTGCATTGAAAACGGTCAAAAACGAATTTCAAAACCAATAAATATAGCCATATGGGAATAATATGGAATTTCAAGTGTGATCATATCTTTTGCTGACTTTTAAAGATGTTTCTGCATGAAATGCAAATATAGTGTTCAGGCAGCCTGAAATAGCATTCAAAACGAAGTGAAATACCTTTTAAACTAGCGCTGGTTTGGCATTTGAGCCTAAAACACGGATAGAATAATAGAATGTATACCCAATAGTACGCAGGACGAGCCGATTCATCAAAACGATAATCAAATATTAGATATTTATAAGTTTCAATTAAATTATTTGAGATTTAATGGTGCTCAAGTTTTAATCTCCGGATGGAGCGTCCTAAAAAGTATGCTGCCTATATTTTAGGCAAAAAATAAGACATTATTTACATAAACGAAACAGAAAAACTCCTGTTTATCTACAATTTCTATTTACCTAAATCATGACTTTTACCTTGCTCGCTCTTGCTTTTCTCAGCAGCATACTTTTCAGGACACCACCTAAACGGATTCTTGCTAATCTTCGAAAAACCTTTTGATGTGAGTAACGGTAAATGGCTTTACGCGTTTTACACTTTGTAACCGGCGGTTTTTCAGGTGCCACCCAAGTAGCGATTGATTTGGTGGGTGCACATAATTCAATGGCGGATATGGTGTGCTTATTGGTTTTACGTCAAAAAAAAACCACCACTGCCACTCATTTGCAACAATTGCAACAAAGCGGGATTCCTTACCATCTGGTTAGCGGTGCAATGCATTGGCTTACCATTTACCAATTGATGAAATTATGCACAACTTGGAAACCCGATATCTTGGTGGCGCATGGGTTCCCCGAACACCTACTCGGGCGCTGGGCTGGCTTATGGGCGAAAGTGCCACACCTGGTGCAAGTGGAGCACTCTACCAAGGAGCGCTATACCCGTTGGCGTTTGTGGCAATCCAGATACTTGAGTGCCCGCAGTTCATGCGTGATCGGGGTGTCCCAAGGTGTGCTGCAAACACTGGCAACGCAGCAATTGCGCGCCCCAAAAATAGTGGCTGTCCCCAACGGTATTGAAACCGAAAAATACCTGAGTCAAGATGCTGTTCATTTGTCCAAGCGGCCAAATGATCTGATTATGGTGGCTCGTTTTGCCAAAGACAAAGACCATGCCACAGTTGTGCAGGCCATGGCATATTTAAAGCAGTGGAAAATCGATACCCGGCTGATGTTGGTGGGCGGCGGCAAACAGCGCTATCAACAGGCAATAAAACAATTGGCTCAGGCGCAGGGCGTGGCGGAGCAAATTGATTTTGCCGGGCGCAGCAACCAGGTGGCAGCATTGCTGGCACAAAATAAAATTTTTGTACTGTCCAGTTTGCGTGAGGGCTTGAGCTTATCGGTATTGGAAGCGATGGCTGCAGGCTGTGTGGTGGTGGCAAGCCGCACGCATGGCATTAGTGAGTTAATTATTGATGGTGTGGATGGTTTTTTGTTTGATGAGCACGATGCACAGGGATTGGCAAAAATACTGAAAACCATTTTACAGGCACCGGATCAGTTTAATGCGCTCGCTGAGCGTGGGCGGGCAAAAGTGGCTCAATATTATGATAAAGAGCATATGGCTCAGGCCTATGCTGATTTACTACGCAGCTTGGTGCTGTCTTGTGATGATTTGAAACGGTAATTTCAATGAAATTGAAAAAATATTTTTTTCATGAAGAATGGAATATCGGCATTATGCCATTGCCTGAAACAGCATCAATCAATGCCGTGCCCGATTTATTGGCCTCGGCATCGGTTTATTGGCTGTCGCGGCGGTTTCATTTTCAGGCTGACCCGTTTGCAGTGCAGCAAGGTGAGCTTCTGTATGTGTTTTATGAGGCGCTGAATCATCATTGGGTGCGTGGCCGCATCCGCTGCAGGGTGCTAAACGCTAAAATGCAAGAGTTGGAAGATTTTGAGATTGAAGGCGTTAATGATTTACGCTGCCACCTTTCATTTCCATTTGTATTTAAATATAAAAATCAATGGTATATGATTCCTGAGGCGCATGAGTTGGGAAAAATCGTTTTATTTAAAGCCACTGATTTCCCCAAAAAATGGCAATACACCGCCACACTGATAGAAGGCATTAAATTAGTGGATTCTTTTTTGTGGCAACGGCCGGAAGGACTGTATTTGATTTCGGCAGAGCACAAAACCAACCGGCAAACAGTTTACTTTAGTCGCGAGCTAACCCATGGCTGGCAGCCTTATACAGGTAAAGTTGATTCTGAAAATCAGCATACCCGGCCGGGCGGCGGTGTTTGGCATCAGAACAGCATGGCTTATGTGCCATTTCAGGAGTGTGGCGCCCAAGAATATGGCCAATCACTTTATTTAAAACAAATTAAAGTGGATGATAAAGGTATGACCAGCAGCACAGAGGCCCACCTGCTTCCTTTCTCTTCGGATTATCCCAGTGGGATTCATACGCTGAATATCAGCAAAAATTATCTGATTGTGGATGCCAAACGCTGGGTATTTCAACCGTTAAATTTTTTTATCAGAAAATTCAGACAACTGCGGACAAAACTTTCCAAGCCGGAGCATGGAGTTTATGAATAAAGCATCTAAAAAATTGAGTATTTTGGTGCCGGTATACAATGTTGAGCACTATGTGGCCGAGTGCATCGAATCTATTCTGGCTCAAATGGATGAGCAGACGGAATTGATTTTAATGAATGATGCGTCAACCGATAATAGTGGCGAGATTGTGGCGCAATACAGCACGCACCCATGGGTAAGCATTGTGCATGCACCACGCAATCGAGGCTTGTCCGCCACACGTAATGCGTTACGAAAGCTGGCACAAGGGGAATATATTTGGTTTGTTGATTCTGATGATGTGATGTGTACCGGTGCCATAAGCACGGTGATGGCACAAATTGAAGCCACCCCGGTGGATGTGCTGATTGGGGATTATTTTTTCTGGGATGAAGGAAAGGGAATTAAGAGGCAGGAAAAGTCGTTTATTGGTCGTGTAGCAGCAGGCAAAGTGTTTCAAAACAAGCAAGGTAGCTTCCTTAAGAACATTACCCAAAGCAATAAAAACTATGTTTGGAACAAAATATACCGGCATGAATTGATTGCCGGTTTGGATTTTGTGGAGGGCGTAAAATTTGAAGATATCTATTTTATGACCGATTTGGCTGAAAAATGCCGAAATTATGTATATTGTGATTATGTATTAATTGCGTATCGGGTCAGGGCTGGGTCAATTGTGACCAACATTAATGAACAATATATTGACGATTATCTGGGGGCATTTATTAATCGTCTGGAGCGCTGGCGTCAGTGGTATCCGGATCATCAAGATAAATTTGAAGATTATCTGGCATATAAAATTGTTAAACGTTATGCGGGGCAAATTACCGAACTGGGTAAAAACAGGCAAGCAATAATGGATAATAGATTGTTAATATGCTACATATATTATAAATATAATGATGTGTTTATGCGCTACTATCATGAATATTCAAAAGGACTAAATATATTTAGATTATATGCGGTTAATAAAAAATTAAAAGAAATACGGCATATTATGTTGCAATTGGAAGAAGTCGAATAGCATGCAATTGAGTATTCTGATTCCCGTTTATGGTGTGGCACGCTATCTGCCCGTATTGCTGGAAATATTGTCTTTGTCGTTGCCGGAGCAGGCAGAGGTGATTTTTTTTGATGATGCTTCACCAGATGACTCGGTTCGCTTGATACAGCAGTTTCAGGCAGCCCATGCCCATCTGTCGGTTCGGCTAATCCGGTCGCCGCACAATATCGGCTTAACCCGCGCGCGCGCGGCACTGTTGGATGCCAGCCAAGCGGAATATGTGTGGTTTGTTGATTCGGATGATTTGATTGATGGCGATGCGATTAGCGCCATTGCAACGGTGCTGGCCGAGCATCAGCCTGATGTGTTGTTGTTTGACTATACGGTTTTTTATGATGGCAGCGGTGCGGTGAAAAAGCAGGAACAACTGGCGATTGATACGGCCAACAGTTTGGTGGGCAATCACCACCATGCGCTTTACCAGCTGGCCATTATGGATGGCAAACATTATTTTTGGAACAAGGTATTCCGGCGCCGCTGTATTGAAGGGGTGGTGGATTTTCAGATTCCGGCATTCGAGGATATTGCTTATACCCCGATTCTGCTGGATCAATGCCAAAGCTATTATTATCTGCCCCGCTCCTTGGTGCATTATCGCATTCGCAGCGATTCCATTGCTCAAACCGTGGGCCTCAAACAGGTTTACGGTCTAACTGCTTATTTATTACAGGCGGATTATGCCCGCAAGCAGTTGGGTGCCGGGCGGGCTTATGCCTATTTGTTGTATAAAGCCTGTATGTATTATTACCGTATGCACAGCAATTTGCAGCGCAGTGATTTGAGTGGTGCGCAATATCAGCAAGTTTTGGTTTTTTTACAAACGGAATATGCTAAAAAACAGCTGAATGAAAGGCAAATCTGTGTGTTGTTATGGCGGCAGGGGTTGATGGCAAAAGCGCTAAAATTGGTGGCTAAATCACTGCAAATGAGCATTATTGATGTTTTTAGACGGCGATGATTTTTTGCTCTTGCAATAATTTCTGCATCAATACCCGCTCTCCATCCCAATCGTGGCCAACCCAGCCTTCATTGGTGAAGTTGTGAACAAAAACCGTGTGCTGGGGATGGTTGGCCAGGATATGATAAATGGCCAACAAGCCGGTGCTGGGCTGTCGATTACCGATAATTTGGGCGCAATGGCGGTAAACATCGCTCGCCACCACGGTTTGCTCATATTGATTCAGCTGATAACGTTTTTTGAAGGAAGGAAAGCGGAATAAATACTTTAAGCGGCGGCTATAAGGAATATTCTGATAATGGCCATAAAGAATATCGGCGGTGAAATAGCGGAAAAAAATGGCCATATCCGGCTTGAACAAATGCTGGTTGGTCAGCTGTAATTTACGGCATTGGGTATAGCCGTTGGCCAGAAATAACCAGTCTGCCTGCAAGGTGCAGCTGGGATTGGGGTTGTTGAAGCGAATAATAATATCATCGGCGCCGACGGTTTCGGTGAGTGTCTGTTGTTCATCGGCATTGCCAATAATAAAAAACGGGTGTGTTAAAGGTTGTTTCATGCGGTATGGCTCTAAATTTTATGATGTGTAGGCTGCCTGAAAGCAAGTTTTGAATTGAGTGCCAATAAATTTCAAGGTGAACGGTATGGATGCCTGTTCACCTTGAAACTGATTAGGGTGCTGAATGGGGAGTCTGTTTACTGGCCGCGTACGCTTTCTTTGATGTCTTTCCACGTACGCGACACCCAAGATTTTTGTTTGCGCACACGGGTAACATCGTTGCCGGTATAGTTTGCTTGTGATTTTTTGGGGAAGGGGCCAAAAGGCTCAATAGCATAATTTTCCAAGCGGTAGCCGGCAGCCAAAGCTTCTTGGTAATACTGGTCGAACAAGTCGGTTAAATCTTGGCGCGGGTGCGTGAGCAAGGCACCGTCGAACCAGTGTTTTTGCCCAGCCGCTTGCAGGCGCGGAATGGAATATTTGTGGCTGAGCTGAGTACCCATTTGATTTTGCACACTGGGCAAGTATGGGCGCGCTTTTTCGCAATCCCACACACTGGTGCACAAGCGGGCGATTTCCTTGCCGCCTTTTGCCGCCACAAGGGCTTCTCCTTCAATCGGATGCCGCCACATTTCAGCCAAATCACTCAGTACCAGCATATCGGCATCCATATAAATGGCGCGACCTTGAAAATGACAAATTGTATCATTGCTCGATTGCAATGATACTGATATTCATCAAATTGCGAGGTTGTTGGCGGTGATGAAGTGGCCAAAATGAATGGCTTAGGGCAAAAGGGCGCTGAGCCTAATTGTTTAGATTGGCCTGTAAAGCAGCAAAACCGCCTTCAGGCGGTTTGTGTGCGTTGTTGTTGCAGCACTTCTTTGGGGCTGAGGCCGAAGGCCTGTTTGAAGGCGCGGGAGAAGTTGGCTTGATCGGTGAAGCCCACTTGGTAGGCTAAGGCGGCCAGGGTTTGCTGGAAATGGGGACGGGTGAGCAGGTGGTGGGCGGTGGCCAGGCGCTGTTGTTTGAGCCATTGGCTGAAAGAGGTGCCGGTGTCGCCGAACAGGTCGTGCAGGTAGCGTACGGATATATGGCAGGCGGCGGCCACGGTGTGCGGATCCAATGCGGGATTGTCTAGATGGTGGCGCACATAATGTTCGATGCGCTGCAAATGTGCGCGGCGGGTGTCGCTGGCGGGGCTGAGCAGGCGTTGTTCGCTTTGCTGCACCAGATGGGTAAACAGCTCCAGCAGTTGTTTGCCCATCAGCTGGCGGCTGGCAGGGTCGGTGTTGTATTGCAATTGCTGACCGCACATGTGCAGGTATTGCTGCAACAACAGCCCCACGCCGTCGCGCCCGCTCCAGCTTTGCGCCACATAGCGCTCGGGCAGGTGCAGGTGGCGGCTGATAACGGGATGGGGGATTTTCAGCACCCACAGGCGGTTGGCTTTGGCGTAGCTGAAATGATAGGGCTCGTGCGACAGCTCCAACAGAAAATTGCCGGCGGCGCAGTCGATTTGCCGTTGCACTTGGCTGAAAGCCACGGGTTGATCCAGTGGCAGGGTGAGCAAAAATGCTTCTTCGCCGGGCAGGTGTTGCAAGTGCTGCGGCAGGCGCAGATAGGCCGCCGGTGCCGATTGCAGCTGCGACAGGGTGATGTCGCCCAATTGCCAGCTGTTCAGGTTGCCTTCAAAGTGTTCGTGGCTGGCAAAGCGCACATCGAGCTGAAAATAGGTTTCGCTGATGGCCTGACGCCATTGGTTTTGTTTGCCCGGCACCGATACGGTGTTGCGGGTGGTGAAGTGGCCGGACATGGGGTTTTCCTTGTCGGGTATTAATGAAGTTTCAGGCAGCCTTATATAATAAATGCTGTGCCGCAACATGCTGTTTTTGCAGCAGGTTGCGGCAATATAAGCTGTTTTTAAACCTTTGTCAGCAAGTAGGTGCCTGATTGATGCAGATGCGCTTGCCAGCCCGGTTTGATAACGATGGTGGTGGTGGGCTCTTCAATCAGTGCCGGGCCGTGGATGTGGTGGCCGGCGGCAAGGCGGGTGCCGTCGTACACGGGGGTGCTGTACCAAGTGTAGTCGGCGTTGAAAATCATGTTACGCACGCCGGTTTTGGCCTCGCGCACATCGCTGCGGGCGTGTGGCAGCTGCGGGATTTGCGGCTTAGACACTTTGCCGCTCACGGCCACTTCCACGTTGACCAGCTCCACCGGATTATCCGGCTCGGCATAGGTAAACAGGGCTTCGTGGCGGGCGTGGAAGGCGGCGAGGATGTCGTCGAGCAAGGCGGCGTCTACTGTGCCGCCGGGCACTTGCACGGTACATTCGTGGATTTGCCCCAAGTAGCGCATTTCCATGCTGCGCTCAATCACGATGTCGTCATCGGCAAAGCCGTCGGCCAGCAGGCGTTGGCGGCCTTCTTGCTCCAGCCGCGCCAAGGTGGCGTTGAGGCTGCTCAAGTCGGCATCGTGCTGCATCAGCATGGTTTCGGTGGCCAGGTAGGTGTATTTGACGTCGGAAATAATCTGCCCGAAAGCGCACAGGCAGGAAGCGAATTTGGGCACCAGTATTTTGGCAATGCCCATTTCTTCGGCCAGCGCAATGATGTGCATCCCGGCGGCACCACCGGCGCAAATCAGGGCAAAATCGCGCGGGTCGTAGCCTTGCTCGATGGTGATGCGGCGAATGCCGTTGGCCATGTTTTGGTTGACGATGGCGCTGATGCCGTAGGCGGCGTGCGCCAAATCAATCCCCAAAGGTGCGGCAATATGGGTTTCGATGGCAGTATTCGCCCGCGCGGCATCAAGGGTAACGCTTTGGCCGAGCACGGCATTGGGCTTCAGGTAGCCCAGTGCCATATTGGCATCGGTAACCGTGGGCAGCTCACCGCCTTTGCCGTAGCAGGCGGGGCCGGGATTGGCGCCGGCGCTTTGCGGACCTACTTCGAGCATACCGAAGGTATTGATGTGGGCGATGGAGCCGCCGCCCGCACCCAAGGTTTCCACATGAATCATGGGCACGCCGATGCGGTTGCGCAAGAAGTCGATGTCGCGGTTGAGGCTGGTTTGGCCGCCTTTGGCCAAGGTGATGTCGAAGGAAGTGCCGCCCATGTCGACGGTAATCACGTTGTCGATGCCGAACGGCGCGGCGATAAACAGGCCGGCTTGCGGAGCGGAGGCGGGGCCGGAATTAATGGCGTTTACCGCGCGCTCTCGCATCACTTCGCCTACGGCCAAGCCGCCGTTGGATTGGAAATAGCGCACCGGCTGTACGGCGCCCAAGTCGCGGAAATACTGATCGATTTTGCGCACATAAGCGGCCATCACCGGGCTTAGGTAGGCATTGACCAAGGTGGTGGAGGTGCGGGTGTATTCGCGGATTTGCGGGTAGACTTCGTGGCCGCAGCACACAAACACGTCGGGCAGGTGCTGCTGAATCAGGGCGCGGGCGCGTTGCTCGTGTGCCGGGTTGCGGATGGCCCACACAAAGGAAATGGCCACGCTTTTGACGCCTTCGCGCTTGAATACTTCGATGGCTTTGAGGATGTCGTCTTCATTGAGCGGTGTATGTTCGCTGCCGTCGGCCAGCATACGCCCGCCCACACCGAAACGCAGCTCGCGCGGTGCCAGCTGCGGGGCGGGCGGGTAGCTGGCGTCGTAGCGGTAGCCTTCTTCTTTGTGGCCGAGACGGATTTCAATGCTGTCTTCGTGTCCGGCGGTGGCCAGCAGGCCCACTTTTACGCCTTTAAGCTCAATCAGGGCATTCAGCGCCACAGTGGTGCCGTTGATGCACAAATCGCAGTTTTGCACGATGTCGGCCACCGAGCGCTGGAATTTCTCGCTGATTTGTTGCAGGCCGTGGGCAATGGCCACGGTGCCATCGTGTGGAGTGGACGGGCTTTTAAACAGGTGGATGCGGCCGTTTTGTTCGGCCAGTACAAAGTCGGTAAAAGTGCCTCCGGCGTCTACGCCTAAGCGGAATTGGTTTCTCATGCGGTTTCCTTTGCTTTGTTTTGTGGGCTGCCTGAAAAGGGTTCAGGCAGCCTGTTTGCTGTTTTTACATCAGGCAGCCTGCTGCTGGCGCAAACGGGCGGTGGCGGCTTCGTCTACTTGTAGGCTGTCGGCTTGCAGCACCACGCCGTATTCTTGCTCGGCGGCATGACGCGACACCAAGCCGCGCGCCACGTCTTGCACCACTTCGTTCAGCGGGCGCTGGAAAGGGTGGCCGTAGCCGCCGCCGCCGGGGTTGATGTTGCTGGCGCGCTCGCCCGGTTTGATGGTGGTGAGGGTGTTTTGAATATGGGTTTCGGTGTGGCCGCCGTGGCGCGCAATGCTCAGCCGCCCCAGTTTGCGTTCAGGCAGCTTGTCTTCGGCACCGGCCGCGCCCATGGTGGCAATTTGGCGGCCTTCGCCAAAAGCGATAACGGTCATTTCATGATTCAGCGGCTCCACTTGCCATTCGGTGCCGCAGCCGCCACGCTGGCGTCCGGCACCGCCGCTGTCTTCCACCAGGCCGTATTTGTGAATCAGAATCGGGTATTGGTATTCCAGCAATTCGATGTCGCCGGAGCTGAGTGCGCCAAAACAGCACAAGGGGCCGCAGGCGTGCCAGCCGTCCATGTGCTGGGTGGCACCAGCGCCGGAAATAATCGACGCCAATACCATGGTGACGTATTGCTCGCCGGTGCGCGGGTCGATGCCGGCAATATTGATGCCGGAGGCGTGTCCCCACGAGGCGGTAACGCGATCCGGAGCGGCGGCTTCAAACGCGGTACGCACGGCATCGGTGAGTGTTTCCATCGGTGTGGTGGTGCAGTTTACGTGTGGCGCAGGCTCTTGTGCGTTCACTAAAGTGCCTTTGGCACCCAAATCCACGCTTACGCAGCGGTAGAGGCCTTCGTTGTAGGGCGGCGGCACTTGCGCAAACATCATCAGCCCCAGCAGCACGCCCGACATGGAGTTGCCCGCATAAGAATTGATGAAATACGGCACTTGCGGCGGGCTGGCAATGGCGATGTGGACATGGTCGCCGCGAATGGTGATGTCGGCGCTGATGGTGAGCGCGCCCAGGCCGTGGCCGGAGTCTTCCAGCACCGCTTCGCCGTGGTATTCGCCATCGGGAATGGTGGCAATCAGGTGGCGCATATGGCGGTCGGCCATGTTTTTCAATTCGGCAATGGCGGCTTGTACGGTGGCCACGCCGTATTTATCGAGCAGGCGGATCAGATTGCGCTCGCCCACGCGGCAGGCGCCGTATTGGGCGTTTAAATCGCCTTCCTGATTGCGGCGCGAACGCATATTGCAATGCAGCAAGTTGATTACGTCATTGCGGCGCACGCCTTTGTCCCACAGCTTCACCGGCGGAATGCGCAGCCCTTCGGCATAGATTTCTTTGGCATCGGGGTTGTAGCCTGCGGGCACCGGGCCGCCGATATCGGTAACGTGGCCTTTGCACACCGCCCAAAACACCAGCTCGCCGTGGTAGAACACCGGCTTATACATGCAGCAGTCGAGAATATGGCTGCCTTGGTAGACGGGATCGTTGTGGTAAATCACATCGCCTTCATGGATGTCGTCGCCAAAGTATTCGGCCACCGCTTTCATGGCGGGCATTAGCGAGCCCAGGTGAATCGGAATGTCTTGGCCTTGCAAAATCATTTCCGGCAGGTGGTCGAATAGGGCATTGCTGTAATCGTGTGCCAGATTGAACACGCTGGAGCGGGCGGTTTTTTCCAGCGTGAGCGTCATCTCGCGCTGAGCGGTTTCTAAGGCGCCACGCACCACCGATAAGGTGATGGGGTCGATTGCGGAGGTGGTTTGCATGGTTTCATCCTCTGTATTGTGGTTGTGAATACAGATTAGGGTGAAAGCTCGGATAAATCTTGTCACCCAGTGCAAGGTGTTTTGTTGCTGGGTGCAGACTTATGTGCGTTTGCACAAAGTAAGCCGGTGTTGCAGAGCAATGATGAAGGCTGCCTGAAATGGTTTCAGGCAGCCTTTGGTGTTGTGGCGGCAAGCTTTACGGCAGCAGTTTTTGCCGTTGCTTGGGCATCAGTAAGGCATAGAGGATGGCAGCGGTGAAGAAGGTGATGGTGGCGTACCAATTGGTCCAGCTGCCGCCCAAATTCATCAACACAATGCCTACGGCGGAGGCTACAAGCCAAGCGGTGAGGCCGCTGGCATCGAAGGCGGGCAGCTTGGCCGAGCGGATTTGCGGCACTTCGCCGAAAATCTGCTTGCGGCGCGGGTGCAGGATATGGGTGAGCGCAATGGCCACCCATGCCACCACAAACACGCCTTGATAAGCCAGCGCCTGCAATAGATAGGCGAATACGTTGATCAGCATCAGCAGATACACGATGATGCCCACCACCACCGCCCACACCATTTTATTGAGGTTGAGCTTGAACACGTCTTTGAAAAATGCCTGCATATTGGTGGTGGCCAAGAAGTAGTTGGCGGTGTTGATGCGGGTTTGGGTAATCCACACAAACAAGAGGCCGAAGATGCCCATCAGCTCGATTAAGCCAAACGCAATCGACACTTCAGACACATCGCCTTCATGCGGAATGGTGTTGACCAAATAAATGCCCGCCAGCCCGCTGAGGAAAAACGCCAGCATGTAAAACGGAATGCCGAAGTTAAACAGGGCGTGGTATTTGCTGTCTTCTTTTTTGCCGAAGCGGGCGTAGTCGAAAGTGAACATCATCAAAATCCACACCCCCATATAGTACACGCACACATTCCACCAGCCGGTGGGCGAGGGGTTTTCCGGTCCCATGCGCAGCCAGGCATCGGTATAGCCGTATTGGCTGGTGGCCAGCACCACCGCGCCCACCAAGCCCAGAATGTAAAACGGCAGCAGCACGCCGTTGAATTTATCCAGCCAGTGCTGCACGCTGCCGAAAATCAGCGGCACGCTGTAGAGCACCACAATCAGCGCGGCAATGGTGTAGGAAATGCCCGGATACATGTGGTTGAGGGTAACGGCAATCACCGAGCCTTCAAACACGGCGTAGTAAATGGCGGTAACGAAAAAAATCAGCGTGGCCAGCGCCGCGCCTTTGGCACCGAACAGCACGCGCGAAAACAGCCCCACCGATAAGCCGGTGCTGATGGCGTAGCGGCTGATGATGCCGTTGACAATGCCGTAGGCCACCACGGTGATGCCCAAGCCGATAATGGCGTTGACGGTGCCGTAGGCTTTGGCCATGGCAATGCCCACCACAATGTAGAACATGGCACTGCACACGCCCCACCAAGCCATGGTGAGCGAGCCTTTGGAGGCGCGGTCGTGTTCGCTGACAATTTCAGTGGATACGTCGGATACGGTGTCGTCGGGCGCACCGTTGTGTTGCGGTTGCATTACGCCTGCCATGATGTTGCTCCTCGAGATGGCTGCATCCGAATGTGTTTGTAATAAAACGAATAACACGGCGGATGCGGTTTTTCTGTTTGTAGAAGTTGTTTTTGTGTTGGTTTTGGTTTGTTTGAAAACAGGTAATACACGCCGGAAATCCAGCATTGGGCAAGATTAGCCCGAAAAGAAATAAAAAAATGGTTGCTCAGTGCACTGTTATTTGTTGTGGCGTGCACACTTGTGTTGCGCTGCGGCAGACACGGGCCGGTGTGTTTTATCAAAGCTTTGCGTGCGTACGGTTACGGCCCGCGGCCTCAGCGCATCTACGCTGCAAAAAACGCGCGTAAATCAGCCAAGCGTTGTTGGTAGGCGGCACGGGCGGCCAAGGCTTCGGCCATGTCTACCGCCACAAAGCGGGTGCTGTAATTGGGCTGCATCTGGCCGATTAAATCCATATCGGCGCTGATGACCGTGGCAATCATGGCATAGCCGCCACCGGACACGGCATCGCGGTGCAGGATAATCGGCTCCACTCCGGCGGGTACTTGAATGGAGCCGATGGGGTAGGGCGCATCCACAATATTCGATGGGTCGGAACCGGCACCGAATGGCGGCTGGCGCGGTTGAAATGCCAGTGGCCGCCCGCCTTTGTAGCGGTAGCCGATGCGGTCGGCTTCGGAGGCCACTTTCCAGCTGTCGGCATAAAAGGTTTCGCGGCCTTCATCGCTTAAGCGGTGGTCGTAGAGGCCGGGCAATACGCGGATGTCTGCTTGTTTTGCCAGCGGCTGGCGTAGGTTTTCGGGCAGTTCGGCGTGGCTGTGAAGGCTGCCTGAAGGCTCGCCCAGCGGTAAAACATCGCCCGTATCCAGCTTTTTGCCGTCCAAGCCGCCAATGGCGCCAAGGTTGTAAAACGAGCGGCTGCCCAGCACTTCGGGCACGGCAATGCCGCCGCTGATGGCAATGTAGGCGCGTGCGCCCAAGGTCATCACGCCAAAGCGCACGTGGCTGCCCGCTTTCACGGCAATGGCGGTGTGGGTAGGGTGCTTTTCGCCGTCGATGATGGGTACCATTTCGGCACCGGCCACGGCCATCACCGCATCGCTGTCAAAGCGCAACTCCGGCCCCATCAGGGTACATTCGAGCACGGCGGCGGTTTCGGGGTTGCCCACCAGCAGATTGGCGGCACGGAAAGAATATTGATCCATGGCGCCGGAAGGCGGAATGCCCAAATGATAGTAGCCTTGGCGGCCTTGGTCTTGAATCGAGGTGGCCAGGCCGGGTTTGAGTAGGGTGATGTGGCGGCTCATGCGGCGTCTCCCAATAGTTGGCGGTTGTAGGCGCTTGGATTATGTAGGAATTGTGCCAGATCGAAGGATACCGGGCGGATATTGAGGTTAAACGTGCCTGCGGCCACGGCATCCAGGGCGGTATCGTATTCGGCGCGGCTGATGGGCTTAAAGCGCACAATGTCGCCGGGGCGGAACAGCACCATGCTGTCTTTCAGGTAGCCTTGTTCTTGAGCAGGGTTGAAAATGGGCGCGGGGGTAACGCCAAACATTTGATAACCACCGGCACCGCGCACAGAATAAATACAGGCAAAGCAGCCGCCGTGGCCCACGGTGTGTTTGGGGGTATCGGTGCGCGGGCGCAGGTATTTGGGCACTTCGATTTGGCGCTCCTGCTCCACCATTTGAAACATAAACGGCAGCCCGGCCACAAAGCCCACCATCGACACAAACCACGGTGAGCCGCTGTGGGCGGCAATAAATTCATCAATACCCGCGTAGCCGTTGATGCGGGCGGCGTATGCCAAATCGGTGGACGTGGGGTCTTGATGACGCTCGCGAAAACGCGCGCCGGTTTCGTTGGTCCACGGGTCGTTATAGAACACGGGGATTTCAATCAGCCGCGTGTCCATGCGCATGGGTGCGTTGGCCAGCTCGGTTTCAAAGCCTTGCAAAGTGGCCAGTAGGGTTTCGGCGCTGATGATGTCGGGATTGAAGCGGATTTGGTAGGAGGCATTGGCCGGGCAGATTTCGATAATGCCGTCTAGGTTTGCTGCGGCCAGGCGGCGGGTGATGGCCATGCCTTTGAAAAAAGACTCTAGCGACATGGCTTCGCTGATTTCCACAAACAGGAATTCATCGCCGCCAAAAGTGTAGCGCAAGCTCATGGGCGTTTCCTTTCGTTTCGGGTGGGTGCAGGGTATGGATGGGCTGCCTGAAAGAAAGTAAAGCTTCTACGAAGCTAAACAGTGCTGTTTCAGGCAGCCGGAGGGTTGTCGGCCAGCCATTGTTCCAGCCAGCCGGTGTGGTAATCGGCAGCGTGCACATCGGCGCTGCCCAGTAAGGCCAAGTGCAGCGGCAGGGTGGTTTTTAGGCCACCGATGTCGGTTTCTTGCAGGGCGCGTTGCAGGCGGCGCAGCGCCGCCGGGCGGCTTTCGTCGTGCACAATGATTTTGGCCAACATGGAATCGTAAAACGGCGGCACGGTGTAGCCCTGATAAAGCATGGAATCAATGCGTACGCCGGGGCCGCCCGGCCATTGCAAGGCACTGATGGTGCCGATATTGGGCGCAAAGCCGTTAAAGGGGTCTTCGGCATTGATGCGGCACTCAATTGCGGCACCGTTTAAGTGAATATCCGCTTGCTGCAGCGATAACGGTGCGCCACCGGCAATGTTGAGCATTTCACGCAGCAAGTCCACGCCGGTCACCATTTCGGTAATCGGGTGCTCCACTTGGATGCGGGTGTTCATTTCAATAAAGAAAAATTCACCGCTGGCCTCGTCGTAGAGGTATTCCAGTGTGCCGGCACCACGGTAGTGCACCGCTTCGGCCAGCGCCACGGCTGAAGCGCATAAGCGCGTGCGTGTGGCGTGGTCGAGCACGGGCGACGGTGCTTCTTCAAATACTTTTTGCCGCCGCCGCTGCAAGGAACATTCGCGTTCAAAGCAGTGCACGGCACGGTGGCCGTCGCCCAGAATCTGTACTTCGATATGGCGGGCGCGGGCGATAAAACGCTCTAAATACATGCCGTCGTCGCCAAACGAACCTAAGCCTTCGCGCTGGGCTGCCTGAAATGCGGCTGCGAATTCGGCCGCATCGGCAACCACGCGGATGCCTTTGCCGCCACCGCCCGCAGCGGCTTTAATCATCAGCGGATAGCCCATCGCTTCGGCGGCGCGCTCTGCGGCCGCCAAATCACGCAGTACACCTGCGCTGCCGGGCACCACCGGCACACCGGCGGCTTGTGCGGTGGCGCGCGCTTGGGCTTTGTCGCCCATTTGTTCGATGGTGGCGGCATCCGGCCCCACAAAAACCAAACCGGCTTCAACCACGGCGCGGGCAAAGGCGGCGTTTTCGGCCAGAAAGCCGTAGCCGGGGTGAACCGCATCGGCATGGGTGGCTTGTGCTGCTGCCAGTATGGCGGCCGGGTTCAGATAGCTTTTGGCGGCTTGGGCGGGGCCGATTTCGACGGCTTCGTCTGCCAAGCGCACGGCAAGGCTGGCTTTATCGGCGCTGCTGTGGGCGGCAATGGTGTGGATGCCCAGCTCGCGGGCGGCGCGGATAATGCGCACCGCAATTTCGCCGCGGTTGGCAATCAGCAGTCGTTGAATGGCCATGATTTACACTTCCAATACGGCCACAACTTGGCCAGCTTCCACGGCATCGCCGTCTTCGATGTGGAAGGCCATAATTTTGCCGCCGTCGTCTGCGGCCAGCTCGCTGTATTGTTTCATTACTTCCACCAGACCGATCACGGCACCGGCGGCGATGGTGTCGCCCACTTCGGCAAACGGTGGCGCATCCGGGGCGCTCTTGCGGTAAAACGTGCCCGGCAGCGGGCTGATGATGTCGATGGTGGCCATAAATCGCTCCTTGTAGCATTGAATAAAAGAGGCTGCCTGAAACTTTTTCAGGCAGCCTTGAGCCGCCTAACCAAAGCGGTTGCACACCTGCACATTTTCCCCGGCCAAGGCGGTGCGGGTGGCTTCAATCAGTGCCAGTGCGCCGGGGGTGTCGCTGTGGATGCACACCGATTCAAATTCGATGTCCAGCCATTGGCCTTCCACGGTTTTAACGCGGCCGTTTACGCAGGCTTCCAGCACCTTTTCGGCCACTGCCTGTGCATCTAGGGCGCCGATTTGGCGGGTAAACACAATGCTGCCGCTGTTGTCGTAATGGCGGTCGCCGTAAAACTCGCGCACGGTACGCAAACCGGCGCGGGCAGCGGCGCGATAGGTAGCAGAAATGTCCATGCAAAACAGATATAAATCGGGGTTGACGGCCTGCACGGCATCCACAAAGCGGGCAGACAAATCTTCATCGGCGGCCAAGGTCATATAGAGCGCGCCGTGCGGCTTAACGTGTTGCACCGGCATGTCGTGCAAACGGGCAAATGCCGCCAACGCACCCATTTGATACACCATATCGTTGATTAACTCGCTGTGGCCGGCATTGATGGCGCGGCGCCCAAAGCCCACCAAATCGCGGTAGCCCGGATGGGCGCCAATGCCCACGCTATGCTGTTTGGCCAAGCCCACGGTGTGATTCATGATGGAAGGATCGCCGGCGTGAAAGCCGGTGGCGATATTGGCCGAGGAAATCAGCGGCATGATGTCGTTGTCGACCCCATCACCGGCACGCCAGATGCCGAAGCCTTCACCCATGTCGGAATTTAAATCAATGTGTGTTTTGCGCATGATGCCACCTGTGTTTGCGGTATTGCACACAGACTAGAGCAAAACTCCAAGCTAAAAAACTTTTATTTTTTGATGTATGAGTATCAAAAAAATTGATACACTTCCCGCAGTGGAATGAATTGATGAAAATAAACAAAATAACAAAATTTTTTTGATTGATGCTTGAATCAATTTATTTTGTAGATAGTTATATTTGTTTAACGTGAAATAAATTTATTTTTCCGTGAGTGCCGATTGTTTTCAGGAAGCCTCAACAACCCATAAACAGCACAGGGATGCAGATGGCAAATATTGATTTTTCCACCCGGCAAGTGCGCTATTTTGTATGCACGGCGGAAACGGGGCAGATTTCGCTAGCGGCGCAGGCGCTAAACATTACGCAGTCAGCGGTAACGGCGGCGATTAAAGAATTGGAAAGCCGTTTGCAAACGCAGCTGTTTGTGCGCCAGCCCACCGGCATGTTGCTCACCGAAGCGGGGCAGTACTTTCTCAACCATTGCTACGACATGCTTAACAGCGTGGCCGCCTGCCAAAATATCCGCCACCACGACAATGATATCCACGGCCTGTTGCGGGTGGCGGCCACTTATACGGTGATGGGCTATTTTTTGCCGTTTCATCTGCAGCGCCTACAGCGGCTGTATCCGAATTTGGAAATCCGGCTCAACGAATTGCCCCGCGTGGCGGTGGAGGCCGGTTTGCTGTCGGGTGAACTGGATATGGCGGTGTTGCTCAGCTCCAATGTGCACAACCCGCAATTAAACGTGCATTCGTTTATGGATTCACAGCGGCGGCTGTGGGTGGGGCAGGGGCATGCTTTGTTGCGGCGAAATAGCGTGGATTTTGCCGATTTGGTGGACGAACCTTACATTATGCTTACGGTAGACGAAGCGGCGCAAACCGCACAAGCTTATTGGCGGCAGTTGGGCTTGCAGCCACGGGTGATGCTCAACACCAGCTCGGTGGAGGCGGTGCGCAGCATGGTGGCCAATGGCGCGGGGGTGAGTATTTTGTCGGACACGGTATACCGCCCTTGGTCGCTGGAAGGGCGGCGCATCAACCGCATCCGCCTGCAAAGCCCGGTGCCGCCGATGAGCTTGGGCGTGGCATGGCGTGCCGGCATTGAGCTAAGCCCGGCGCAAAATGTGTTTTGCGATTATTTTATGCACCGCTTGGGGTAGGTGATGTGGTTTGAGAGGATGGGTGGGCGGGTATAAAGCCCCTTCTTACAAGGCTGAGACTTTTGCAAAACCAGATATTTGTCGCACCCGCGCAGGCGGGTGCCCAGTGCAAAGCAGCGCTTTGCTTATTTCGCACATTTCTGAAAATAACAAATTCACTTTAAAATCAAATATTTGATTTTTCTATTTTAATGGCGGCTACTTGCCCGACAACTGAAGCTGCGCTTCAGACTAGGCTCCTGCCTGCGCAGGAGCGACGGAAATGACGTTTTGCAAAGGTCTCAGGCTGCCTGAAAGATAATGCGGTTGTAGCTGATAGCAAAACCACCCGCGATGCGGGTGGTTTGCGTATTGATTGGCCGTGTATGTTAAATCAACGACAGCAATCGGCCAACTGCGCTTCAATCAGCAACACCGCCGCATCCCATACTTTGCGCACATAAGCGTCGTCGTCTTCTGCGGCAAACTGCGCGGATGCGCGGGCGCACACGGCTTCGGGCGGCCGGGTGAGTGCTTGCCCGGTAGACAAGGCTTTTACTTGTGCTTGGCAGGCGCGTTCGAGCATATACATCAGGTGGAAAGCGCGGTAAGGATTTTCGGCGGCGGTGAGCAAGCCGTGGTTGCGCAATATCATGGCTTGGTGGGTGCCTAAATCGGCCACCAGCCGCGATTGTTCATCCAAATCCAGCGCAATGCCTTCGTAATCGTGGTAGGCCAGCCGTTGGTAGAATTTGAGTGCATGTTGGGTGAGCGGCAGCAGGCCGTCTTGCATGGCGGCCACGGCCATGCCGTCGCCGGTGTGGGTGTGGATTACGCAATCGATTTCAGGGCGTGCCGCATGGATGGCAGAATGAATCACAAAACCGGCGGTATTCACGCTTTTGCCGGCATCATGCGCACCCACAATATCGCCATTGTGGTTGATTTTAACCAAATCGGAAGCGCGCATGCGCTCAAAAGGCAGGCCGTAGTGGTTGATTAAAAAATGATTCGGCTCGTCCGGCACGCGCAGGCTGATGTGGGTGTCGATAAGGTCGGTCATGCGGAAGTGGGCAATCAGCCGGTAGAGGGTGGCCAAGGTGCAGCGGGCTTGCCATTCGGCAGCGGAAACTTGGGTTTGTAAACTCATGCGTGCTTGCTCCTGGATTCTGATGGGGACGGATGCCGGTTTGGTGCTGCGGTACTCAGCTAAACATGTTGGCCGCCGTTGATGTGGATTTCGGCACCGTTAATATACGATGAATCTTCCGAGCACAGAAAGTAAATCGTTTTGGCCACTTCGGCGGTGGTGCCCAGCCGTTTCATCGGCACCAGTGTTTCCACCAGTTTGTCGGTGCCGGGCGATAAAATTTCGGTGCTGATTTCGCCCGGCGCAATCGCGTTCACCCGCACGCCGTAGGGGCCGAATTCGTAGGCCATTTCACGTGTTAGCGCCGACAGTGCCGCTTTGGAGGCGGCATAAGCCACCCCGGCAAAAGGATGCACACGCGAGCCCACAATCGAGGTGACATTCACCACCGAGCCTTTGGCGGCAAACAGCTCCGGCGCCAATGCGCGTGCCAATAAGGCGGTGGATATCAAGTTCACATTCAGGATGCGTGTCCAGGTGTCGGCATCGGTGGCCATCACCCCTAAGCGGCTGCCGCCCGGGCCTTTGGGCGAAATACCGGCATTGTTTACCAGTGCCGCCAATTTGCCTTCAGGCAGCCTTTCGCGCACGGTTTGCGCCAGTGTTTCGATGCCGTTCAAGTCTTCCAAATCGGCCTGAATATGGCTTTCGCGTGCCGCCGGCCAGCGGCAGTCTGCCGAAAAAGGATGGCGCGACACCGTGAGGATGCGCCAGCCGTGCGCCTGAAACAGCTTCACGGTGGCATGGCCGATGCCGCGGCTGGCGCCGGTAAGCAGCATATAGGGGGTACTCATGGCGCTCTTTCTGCTTGTGGTTACACAACGGCTTTTTTCATGCGGCGGCGCAACAGCGTGGTGACCACGCCGAGCACGATGGTGCCGACAATAAAAATCAGCGCCGCTGCGGCAATGGCCGGGCTGATGTTTTCGCGGATGGTGGAAAACATTTGCCGCGCCAGGGTGCGTTGATTGGGGCCGGCCACAAACAGCGTGAGCACCACTTCATCAAGCGAAGTAGCAAACGCCAGCACGGCGCCGGAAACAATGCCCGGTGCGGCCAGTGGCAAGGTAATCTTGCGTAACACGGTGAAGGGGCTGGCGCCCAAACTTTCGGCGGCCAGCTCAACCCGTTTGTCCAAACCGGCCACGGCGCCGCTCACGGTGATGAACACCAAGGGAATGGCCACGATGCTGTGTGCCACAATCACGCCCAGATAGGTATTGGCCAGCCCAAGCTGAGCAAACAGCAATTGCATGCCCACCCCCAGCACCACGGCAGGCACCACCATGGGCAAGATAAACAAGGTGCGCAAAGGCGCGGCAAAGCGCATGCCTTGCTGGCGCAGCCCCAACGCCGCCATGGTGCCCAATATGGTGGCCAATAGCGTGGTGCCGCCACCGATCATCAGGCTGTTGATAATGGAGCGCCGCCAAGCATCGGCGGTGGCCAGCTCCTGAAACCAGCGTGTCGACCAGTCGGGAATCGGATAGGTGAGGAACACGCTGGAAGTAAAGGCCAGCGGCAAAATGGCAAACAGAGGTGCCACCAGAAACAGCACCGCCAGCGTGCCAAAGCCGATTTTGATTAAGCGTGCCAACATCATGCACTCCCGGTTTTTTCAGTGGTCAGGCGTGCATACACGCCATACAGAATAAGACAGGCCACCAGCAACACCATGCCCAATGCACCGGCCATGCCCCAGTTGGCCGCGCCCATGGCGTAATAGGCAATAATCGAGCTGATCATTTGGTCGCCCGCACCGCCAATCAGCGCGGGGGTGATGTAATAGCCAATCGCCGTCATAAACACCAACAACATGCCTGACAAGATGCCGCGCAGGCTTAATGGCAGCAATACTTTCAAAAATGCCCGCCACGGTGGTGCGCCCAGCGAAGAAGCAGCCGGCATCAGATTGCGCGGAATGGCTTGTAACACGCTGTAAATTGGCAACACCATAAACGGCAGCAATACATGGGTCATCGCCACCACCACGCCGCTGCGGTTAAAAATCAGCGGAATCGGGCTGTGGGTGAGGCCCAATGTCATCAGTAAGTCGTTAATCAGGCCGCGGTCTTGCAGCAGGATAAACCACGCGGCGGTGCGCACCAGCAGCGAAGTCCACAACGGCAGCAATACCGCCGCAAACAGCAGATTTTTGACCCAGCCGGAAGTGGAGGCCAGCAGCATGGCATACGGATAGCCGATGGCGGCGCAAAACAGGGTTACCAAAGCGGCAATCCAAAACGTGCGCAGCATGATGTCGCGGTTGGCGGAAGAGCCTGCGGCCATGGCCACCATTTTGCCTTCCGGATTGCGCTCCATGTCTACCGCTGCCAGCAAGAAACGGTCGGTTACCGGCGACATCAGCTTGTTGATGGCCTGCCAATAGCGCGGATCCGACCAGCGTGCATCAATGCTTTCCAAGTCAGGCGGATTCGGATTGTCGCGGATTTGCACTAAGGTTTTGGTCATCAGGGTGCGGTAGCCGGCCTGCTCGCTGTTGAGCTTGCGCACCATATTGCCGATTTCCTGCTGGTCTTTGGCGGCTTTTAAGTCGGCAATCAATGCGGTTTTCATCTCGGGTGTGGGAGCGGATGTGCCGTTCCATTGCGGCATTACAGTGGCGGTTTGTTGCAACACCACCGCCACGGCATTGTCGGACACAGCCTGCTTCATCATCACCCACAATGGCCACAGGAAAAACACCAGCAAAAACAGGATGAGCGGCATCAGCAATAAATAGGCGCGCCGTTTTTTAGTGGCTAGGTTGCTCATAATGTCATCGTCCAGCAATCGGCGGCGTCAAAATTGGCCGTCACATCGGTGTTGGGTGTCCATTCATCGGTATTGCGTCCTAAGTGGACAATAAAATGGTGTGCCTGCTCATCCAGCTGAATGCGCAAATGGTCGCCCAGATACACGCTGTCGACCACGCGGGTGCTGAGGGTATTGTCGGCACCGGTGTGCTTGGCCGCCAACGCGATGCGTCCGGGGCGGATGGAAACCAGTACCGCTTGCCCGGCTTGCAACGGCGTGCCTTTGGCCACTTTCAATCGCCCGCCTTCTGGCAGGGCAACCACGGCATGGTTGTCGGCCACGGATTCCACCTGCCCTTCGAGCAAATTGGTTTCACCGATAAATTCAGCCACAAAGCGGGTGGCCGGATGGTCGTAAATTTCGCGCGGGGTGCCGATTTGCTCGATTTTGCCTTTGTTGAACACCGCAATGCGGTCGGACATGGTGAGTGCTTCTTGCTGATCATGGGTGACAAACACGATGGTGAGCCCCAAGCGTTTATGCAGATCACGGATATCCAGCTGCATGCGTTCGCGCAATTGTTTGTCCAGTGCACCCAGCGGCTCGTCCATCAGCACCACTTCCGGCTCGAACACCAGCGCCCGCGCCAGTGCCACCCGTTGTTGCTGGCCGCCGGATAATTGCGCGGGTTTACGTTCGCGCATGGGCAGCAATTGCACCATATCCAATACTTGGTCTACTTTACGGGCGATGTTGAAACCCTTTAAGATAAATAAGCAGGGGTGGGTGCGATAAATGGGATAAAGGGGGATGTTGCCGGATTTGGTGGGATGGGGAAATTGAAACAGTGTTGCACAGGGTGAAACAAATCGGACGGGCTATTTAGCCCGTTTTTTGTGGCTGTTATACGCCTTTGGCTAGGGATTTGAGGGCGATGTCGAGGATGGCTTCTTCGGCGCCGTGCTGGAGTTTGCCATCGCCTCTGATGGGTAGGTAGGGGCGTGCGGGGATGTTGCTGCCGGGGTGGTTGACGGATTTACGCACAATGCCGCCGAAGGCCAGCCCTTTTTCTTTTTGGGGCGGATTTTATGGGCTTTGGTTTGGCCGCCAAGGTGGTGGATGGCGGCATAGGGCTTGTTGCTGCCGATGCGGGCGAAGCTGTTGCCGACTTTGGTGCTGATGTTGCCCGCAAGGCCGCCGTCTCTTTGCAGGGTTTTGCCGCCTTCATCGGCTGCGCGTTGGCTTTTCTTCCATGTGTCGCCACCCCAGCTCTCGTCTTCGAAGTTGTCTTCGGTGAGGGCAATAAGCTCTGTAGCAATACCGCGCATCATGGGGCGGTTGTCGGTGGCGTTTTTGAGTAGTTGGCCAAGCCCGCGTTTGAGGTCTTTTTCGTCTAAGCTGATTTCAAACATGGCTACCCTTTCAATAGCTTCTGCACCCACGCCAGCTGCTCGCCGGTGAGTGCATTCTTAAATTTGTCATTACCCATCATTTCTTTCAACGCCACCCGTGCAATATCAGGGTGGGCGGCTTGGGCTTTTCTACGGCTACCGATGCCATGCGCGACAGCATGGCTTGGCCTTGGTTGCTGTTGAAGCCGGGGCTGGGGGCAACGAATTTGCCGCCCACGCGGATGCCGGTGCGTTGGGCATGGCGCTCTTCGCCGGTGTATTCGTTGCGACCGATGTCGACGGTTTGGGTTTCCAGCTCGGCGCGGGGCAATACGCGGCGCTGGCCGCGGGATTCGGACAGTGGCTTCACGCGGCAGCGGCAGCGGTAATCCAACGGCGGGTACATGGTGTTCCAGATGGGATCGGTGGCTTCGTAAACCCTGCCGTGCATCAGGCGGTGGGTGTCGCGGGTGCGGTTGTCGTTGACGGCTACATATTCCCAATACGGATGCGTGTCCAAGCTGTCCATCATCTCAACATAGCGCCCGGCCATATACGCCGATTGGGTGTTGGTGAGGTAGATGGTTTTTAAGCGGTGCGGGCTACCGAGCTGCACGGTTTGGGCTTCGCCGGTGTCGGGGTTGGCAACCTCTTTTTGCCCCACCAGCCTTTGCTTTGCAGCACGGGGGTGAGCTCGGCTTGGAATTGAGCTAGGGTTTGGCCGTTGGCTAAGGCTTTGTTGATGGCGCGGTAGATGTCGTCGGCCACGTCCATGCCCGCGGTTTTGGCCACGGTGTGGGCGGTGGCGTGGGCGTCGTCGAGCATGTCTTGCCAATCCCAAGATACGGTTACGCCCTTCTGCTGCAAATAGGCCACGGCGGCTTCGGGCTGCATGCCGAATACGGCTTTGATGTCTTCGGGGTTCATGTTGCCAGCTCTCCGGCGGCTTCAACCCGCCCCACCAGCCCGGCCAGAAATATCAGCCGTGCCAGCTCATCTTGTAGTGCTTTGTCGTCCATATCGGGGTAGGCGTTAATCAGGCGGTCGAGCACGGTGTCGGTATCGGCACCGCCGCTTTGCAGGGCGTTGATTAAGGACCGGGTGAGTGCCTGGCCTTGTGCGTTCAGGCTGCCTGAAGCCAGTATCTCGGCGACGGTGTTATCCACCACGATGCCCGCATCGGCTGCGGTAATCGGCTCGGCAAAGCTGGCCAAATGTGACGACGTCGTCGCTTTTGCCGCCGCACCCACTTGCACGATGTCGTCGTCATCCAAGTTATAGGCCCGCTGCCAGTAGCTTTTGGATAGCTGCACGCCGCATTGGCTTAAAATTTGGTCGCGCTCGGCCAAGGTTTTGTCGCCCACTTCTTCGCTGTAGAGCACAAAGGCCGGGCGTGCCACGTTTTCACCAAAATTAAGGGTGCAAATCCATTCAATAAGCTGGTTCAGGCAGCCTTCAACGATACGACAATCGTTGTCGCGGATGTCGTCGGTAACTTCCAGCCCGGCCTTGGCGCTGGCGTGGTTGGTGTCTTTTTCGGTGGTTTGGTCTTGCCCGAGCAGGGCAATGGCGATTTCGCTACGGCAATAGCGGATAAAGCGGTCGTACACATCGGCACTGCCCTGTTTGCCTGCGGCTTCTTTGATTTCAACGCTGGAATCGTTGGGAATGGTGGCCACGGCATTACCAATCAGCTGCTCTAATGCATCTAATAGGCGGTTGGTGTCGGCATCGGTGTTGCTGCGCGGCTCTTGGGCGATAATCCACGGCGCACCGAATTTTTCCGCGAATTCTGCCCAGAATTTAAGGCCGCCGCGTTTGAATACGGTAGGCCAGTATACGGTGGCCAAATCGCCCATGCCGTAGGGGTTGGTATAGCTGGCATTGTGGGTGGGGCACAAGAATTTGTACGGCAACACCGGCTCGGCATCCATGCGGCCATCGCCGGTAAAGCACAATTCGCCCTCTGCATTGAATTGAAACCACTGCGGCGGCTTGGCAATCACGTCAGGCAGCCACAGGCTGCCGCGCTGCCATACCAATTCCAGCGGCTGGTAGCCATATAGGGTGGCGTCCAATATCTGGTTAATCAGGCGGTAGATATCCACCCCAGCAAAAAAATCTGCCAACGCGGCGGCCACGGCAGGCGGGGTGTCGGCATCGTCTAAACGCCACGCCATGCTGGTGACGGCGGATTTACGCCGGCGCACATGGCCGGCCACAATCGGGTCGCTCAATAAATCGCGGTATACGCTGATGTCGCGGCCTAGCTTCTTAAGCACGGCATCGGGATTGGGCAGCAGGCCGCCAAAGCCGCCCACGCCCCAAAACTGGCGTGCCACGGCAATATGGGCGGATAAATCGGCGGGGGTGATGCTGACTTGCCCGGCGATGGTTTTAAGTTTGAAATGGGGCTTGGCCACTTTAGTATCCTCTGGTTAATCTGCTGCGGCGACGTGTGGGGCGGCTGCTGACTTTAATCGGGCCTATATTCAATTCGCGGCTGGCATAGTGCGCCAGCACAAAGGCGATCCCGGCATCGCCGTGACGTTTGCGCCCGTCTTGGCCTTTTGTGCGGGTGGCGGGGATGCGCGGCACGCCGTTGATTAATTCAAATGTGCGCAGGTCGTTCAAGATGTCTTCATCTTTGGGCAGGCCGTCCAGCGTGCCGTCTTCCAGCGCTGCTTTAAATGGCGCGGTGTGGATGCGGTACCAGTTTTCAGACAGCATCACGGCTTCTACTACGCTCACCCCGAATGCGTCCTGCATGGCTTCGGCCAGTGCTTGGCCGTTGCCGCGGGCGTCCAACGCTGCACCACGCAGATTGGGCAGGCCGTGCAGTAGGTGCTTCATGATTTGCTCTTGCTGGGCAAACGGCATATTGCCCAGCTCCAATACAAACGGCGGTTTGAGTTGCAGTTTTTTGCTGCAATAGCGGCACCAGCACGGTGCGGTCGCCACTGCGGGCAAAGTCTTCGCCGACAAAGCTGGTGCGTGCTGGGTCGAGGCCGTCAAGCAGCGGCTGCAATACATCGGCAATCCAATCGGCTACTTCAGCCGCACGGCGCGGCTCGGGCAGCAAACCGAAGACATCGGTTTGGTCGTAGCGAATAACGGGTGTATAGGGGCTCATCCGGCTTTCAATCAGCGCCCGATTCAGCCAACGCCCGCCGCCGTTTTTGGGGATGCAGTCCAGCTCTTCACTGGCGTCTTCGCCGTAGAAATCACGGATTTCTTTACACCATACTGCCTCACCTTCGGGCGCCCACTCGCGCCCCAAGCGCAAGCAAATGCGGCGGTACAGGCCTTGTTCCACCGCTTCATCAAATGGGATGCGGTGGATGGAGTAAGGCTTTTTACCGGCGCGCACATCGGTAATCAGCTCATTAAACGGGTTGTCCACGCTATCGTGGGTGCTGATGATGTGCACTTGGCCACCCCACATCAGCAGTGCCATTGCTGCTTTAAGTAATTCGCCAAGTTGGTCGTGGAAGGCGGCTTCGTCAATAATGACGCGGCCTTGTTTGCCGCGCAGGTTGGACGGGCGGCTGGACAGTGCGGTGACGCGCCAGCCGGAAGCAAAACGGATAACAAAGGCCAAAATGGCCTGTTTGTCATCGCCCTCAACAAACACTTCCTCTGTTTCGGTGATTTCACCCGCAGCGAGGTTGTAAAACTTCGCCCAGTTGGCGCAGTCGCGGATAAATTCCAGCGCCATGTCTTTGTTGTAGCCGATATACCAGGCATCCATGCCGCTGCTGGATGCGGCCAGTAAGGCGGTGTCGGCGGCTTCGCCCCAGCTTAAGCCGATACGGCGCGACTTTTCGCACAGCTTTACCGGCGACTGATCGCACACCATGCCTGCTGATACGGCAGCAGTGCCATTGGGGTGCGGTCTTCGGTTTGCTGTACCAAATCACTCATGATGCAATGCCTAAAATCTGTTTGCGGATGGCTTCGGCGGCTTCATCGCTCAAGCCGCCTTTTTGGCCTGCTTGGCCACATCTTCGGCAGCGGCGGCCACCTTGGCTTTGACTTTGGCCTGATACTCTTTTAAGCGCGTGCTGGCGGAGATTAAACCGCTGATTTTGCGCGAGCCTTCGGCCATCATGCCGAAGCGGTCTATCGCGCCCAGCTCTTCAGACGGCATTTCACCTATCTGCACCAGTGCATCAAACAATTCGGTTTGCAGCATGGCCATTAAGGCTTCGCTGCGGGTGTCGCCCTCATCTGCTGCGCCCTCGGCAATCAGGCGGGCGGCTTCGGTGCTGGCTTTAATCGATGCAAAACGGCGCTCTACTTTTTGGCCATAACGATGTACGGCGCTGCGGCTGATTTGGTAGCCTTGCTCGTTGAGCCATTCGGTAAGCTCGCTGTAGTTGCCAAAGCCGGTGTCGGTAAGCCTGCGCTCCAAGGCATGGCGCACGGTGTCGGGCAGTAGGTCGATGCTGCTGCGCGGTGCCATTGCTAGCCCTCCCAATATTTTTCAGGGCGGGCAATACCGGGCTGGCAGTCAATGGTGTATTCGGCCAAGTCCACGCCCAAGCGGGTGAGGTCGGCATACCAAGCGCCACTGGGCTGTTTGACCAAGTCGATTAAGCGGCGGTCGGCCAGATAGTCTAGGTGCTGGCGCACTTCCACGGCGGTGGCGTCGGGGTAGATGCCGCGCACCACGTCGACAATAAAGCGCTCGTGCGCGGTAATCGGGCGGGCTTTGTCCAACATGCTGATGATTTGCCAGCGCATGCCTTCGCGGCGGATTTTTGCATCATTTCTTGTGGCTCTCCATCTTGTAAATATCGCTCATGATGCCGTAGACGGCATCAATCTTGGCTTCCAGCTTGCTCTCGTTGCGGATATGGTCTTCGCGGCGCATATAGTCCAGCGGTAGCTGGCGCAGCAATTCGTTGTGGCTTTGCTCCACCATCTCCAGCTTGGCCTGCATTTTTCCAGCAGGGCTAAGCGGTCGTCCAGTGCGGTTTTAAATTGGGCAAACAGGATTTTGCCGAAGCCGAAACACACGCCCAGAAAGGTGAGAAAAAGCTCACCACTTGCCAAAATTCAATGTTGATGATGTTTGCGGTGTCGGCGCTCATTAAGGCCAGCCTTTCTCGGCATAGGTTTGGCACAGGATGCAGCGGGTGCAGCCGGGGGCGGCCTGCTGCCGTGCGGGTGGGATGGGCGCGCCGCAGTCTTCGCAGTAGCTGTAGCTTTGGCCGCCGTGTTGTTTGGCCGCTTGGCGTGCCAGTGCATCGTTTAACAGTGCCGCTTCGCATTGGGCGGCTTTATCGGCTATGTCCATTTAATCTGATTCTTTTGTTTGTTCTTGCGCGTCCAGCATGGCTTCAAATTCGGCGATATCAACGATATCCGGGTATTTTGTGCGCGTGTCTGCCAAAAATTGATTTATCTTTGCATCCACTTCGGCCGGGTTTTTAAATCCGCAGACCAGCCCGCCAATGCGCGATAAATGCGTGCCGGTGGTCTGCCAAATCACCACTTCTTTGCCCCGCCGCAGCCGCCGAATCTCAAACATAATAGTGGGCTGGCTTAGCTTATTCGTCACGCCCACCGCTCCGATACCACACCTGCCAGCCTTGCAGCTGTAGCGCCTGCTTGCCGCACCAAGCGCCGTAAACGGCGGCATGTGCCAGCAAGTGTTGCGGGCTGCCTGAAGCCGGAGCGGCAGGCTTGGGGTGAGCAGTGAGCAGCTCGGCAGCCACCGGCGGCAGCTTGGCTACCTCTACGGTTTTAATCGGGGTAGCCGAGGGCGCGGCGGTAGAGCCGCAGGCTGTCAGCACCCAAGCCGCTATGGCAATGGCCGCCGCTTGCTGCATCTTGTGCAATCGCATAAGGGATTTCCTTTTGTAACAGTGCCGCTTGGGCGTCTAAGGTTTGGGTGGCTTGCGCCAGCTTGCTGCTTTGGTGTTGGGCAAAGTCGTACCACTTTTGCTGCTGCTCCGCCGCTTCGGCCAGCTTGGCGCTGTATTGCTGCTCGGCTGCCAGTGCTTGCGCTGCATATTCCTGCCGCAGCGCCGCCAGCTGTGCTTCACCGGCGCGTTTGGCGCTGCTGTAGCCGCTATACCAGCTGCCGCCGGCCACCAGCATCGCCGCCACACACAAGCCCAGCGCTTGGTTGATGGGGCTGCTAATCCACATGGTGTTGCCCTTATTGATTTCGGCCACTTGCGGCACCGCGGCAATGCCGCGCTTAATCAGCGCATAGCCGCCCACCATGCCGCCGTATGCCCACCACAGCCACTCCGGCGCTGCCGGGTGCAGGGCGAATTTAACCGTCATCGCCGCGGCGGCCACGTTTGCCCACAGCTTGGTATGCGAAATTTGGCCGCTGGCGGGGTTGGTAATCAGGCCGGAAAGCCATTGGATAAAGCGGATCGTGGTTGCTGCTCCTGCTGCTGTTTCTGCTGCCATTTACAAAAAGCCCTGAATTGGGTTTTATTTTGCTGGATGGTGCGAATCGCCGTGCTGTACTTGTTGTACAGGTCGATAATGGCACCATAGGCCACAGAAGCCATAAAATAACCGGCAAACGAAGCAATCCCGACACCACCGATATTAGCCAATGTTTGCAGTGGCGACCAACCCCATAAATGGATGCCGCACCATAAATACAGGGGCAACCACAATACCCATAACAACACCCGTATATAATCGTTCATTGATATTTCTCTCTATGTTTGGTGGTT
The DNA here is from genome assembly GCF_016894345.1 of Paralysiella testudinis. Classification (GTDB taxonomy): domain Bacteria; phylum Pseudomonadota; class Gammaproteobacteria; order Burkholderiales; family Neisseriaceae; genus Paralysiella; species Paralysiella testudinis. The sequence continues at coordinate 228,506 of NZ_CP069798.1, read as the reverse complement.
CTGTGGTGCCTGATTCCCGACACCTGAAACCTGACACCTGAATAGGTGGCCGCCTGAACCGATGCGCTGGCATTCTGGTGGTTCAGGCAGCCGTAAACTTAATCTTGGTTATCCGTTGCCGCGTGGCGCAGATTGGCCGCCACCCGCCGCACCCAGCCTTTGCCGAAGTGGGCAAATGTAGATAAGCGGGTATAAAAATCAATCCGCTCGGCATTAAAGCGCAGCAGCAGGTCGTTTTCAGGCAGCGTATTGATGGCGGCCAGGCTGATGTTGCCAATCACGCCGTCGTCTGCCACCCCGGCGGCCCGCTGCAACATCCGCGCCGCATTGCCGTAGCCGTGGTTGATACAGGCATCGAAAAACTGGAATGCCACACCCGGCGGCATTTCGGCGCAGCGGTAGCGCAGCCAAAAGGCGGTGCGGTAAATCTCCACCGCTTGGTTGCGCGTCATCGCCCGCATATTGCCGTGGTAGCCGTTGGCCTGCGCCGTGCGGCGGTGACGCCCCAGTTGGTCTCACCGCCGGGGTCTCGCGGGTCGTTCACATAGCCGCCCTCGTGGGCGAGCACGCGGTCGATAAAAGTATAGAAATCAGACATAAATCCCCGCTATCAATGGTTGTTTAAAGTGCTTGCTGTGGATGCCATCTTAAGCACACCGCAGCAGCAGGTCTTTTAAACGGGTTTAATGATTGCAAAACAAAAATCCCGTTAACTGAATCGTAACGGGATTTTGCAGGGAGATGGGTTTGCGGTCTTTTAAAACGTTTTAAAAATTAATCATGCCAAGGCAGGCTTATTTGTTTAAAATTATGAGTGTATATTGAGTGTATATTTTGGAGATACGACAATGGCAACCCAGTCAACTATCGAATGGACTGAGCTTACATGGAACCCGACCACAGGTTGCACTAAAGTGTCACCCGGATGCAAAAACTGTTATGCCGAGGTTATGGCACGACGACTGGAGGCAATGGGTACACCCGGCTACGAACAAGGGTTTAAGTTGTCTTGCCATGAAAGTCGGTTAAGACAGCCAATGAACCGTAAAAACCCACTGTTTATTTTGTAAACAGCATGAGTGATCTTTTTCATGAGGATATTCCGGATACCTTTCTGGATCAGGTTTTTGCCGTGATTGGGGCAACCCCCAACACACATACCAAATTTTGACCAAGCGAGCCGAAAGGCTGCCAGAATATTTCAACTCCAGACCATGCCCCGAAAATGTATGGCTGGGCGTGTCTGTAGAAGATGTGAAATACGGTGTACCGAGAATTGATTATTTACGCATGGTTGATGCGTCTATCCGCTTCTTGTCTGTGGAGCCATTGCTGGAAGACTTGGGAGAAGTGAACCTAACCGATATTCACTGGGTAATTGTAGGCGGGGAGTCTGGTCATAAAGCCCGCCCCATGAAGCCGGAGTGGGTGATTAATATTAAAAAGCAGGCAGAAGCCTTTGGCTCGGCATTTTTCTTTAAACAATGGGGCGGATGGGGTGCAGATGGCGTAAAGCGCCATAAAAAGCCAATGGTCGTGAGCTGCAAGGCCGCACTTGGAATGAGATACCCCATTGTTCAAATAGCTGATTAAAATAATGACCCCTGCCCAGTATCAACCGCAGTTTTCCAAAACTTGAGAGCTAAGTCATTTTTAGCCGCTAATAACAGCCAATATAAATGCTGATTTTTGGAGCCTGTTATTAAACGGACATCACTAGAAGAATAAACACCTGTACTTTCTATCAAATCTTTCCAACATTCAAATACCTGCTCGCGCTGGACTTGATTCCCTCTGGCTACATCAATACGCTGCCGCCATCCTGGAATAAATGAATCTAAGGAACTGTGTTCTTCTTTGCTAATGTATTTAGCCCCATTTCGTTGTAAGTCCATTTTGCTGATATGAACCAGCATATCTATGCGCTTTAGCGCAGAAAGTGTTTCAATAATATTAAAATCCAACGTTTCTAAATTGTATGGATCAAGAAATGCAAAGTGCAATGCATAAGCATTCAAACTATTCACAATTGTTTTTATGGTTTCCGTTGCACTACCCTGATAAATTTTTACGGGTGCACCCAGTGTCCGGAGACGCTGCTCAGCCGCCGCCAATCTTTCTTTGTCCAAGTCTCCAATCAACACTTGAGAAAATGGAGCGCCACCCGCTACACTTTTTTCCAAGCAGCTACTGCGCCGCCATCAATATACTCATTTGTATTCTTGATTTTGCAAAGACCCGGCCCACAAAATGGATCGATATAAGTTGCGCCCGCCCCGTCCTCGCCTACAAATTTTTTTCGGACACCCCGAGATATATCAATATAACGATTGAGACAATCGTGTTTTTCTTTTGCCCACTCACCAACAATTTCTGCCGGCGAACCATCAGGTGCTTTAACCAATTCCCCCATATTTTCTTCCTCCATTTATTCAAATTGTTCAAACTACGTTGTTAATCCCCGTGGCTTCAACTTTTGACCTTGCGCCTACAGGGCTGCCTGAAAGTTTCAGGCAGCCTTGGAATTACATTTTTAATATTGCCTACATCCGGTTTAAAGCTGCTTCATATTCCTTGGCTTGGGTAGGCGTCATCTCATGAGGCAGACGCATTAGCAGGTTTTCGTGTTTGTATTGATACATGAAAAAAGGCGTACCTTTGGTTACGTTGTCCACATAATCATGGCGGGCATCGCGCTCGGCTTCGGTTTTGAAAATTTCAATAGTGGCAAAATCTTCTGCTTTTTTATCTTTATAGCGGGTGTCGCCAAAGTTTAGCTTGCCGACATATTGCCCCGGACGGCCAAGCAGATTGTTTGGGTCTGTGTCTTCCGTATAAATCACCACCTTACCCAAGGTGGGTATTGTTTTTAGCTGATCCGTAATGTGCTGAGTATCCTCAATCAGCTTCATCTCCGGTGCCGGCGGTGCAACTTTGGCTACTTCAACAGATGCCGATGCCGCAACAGGAGCCGGTGCCTTTGCGCTGTTCTCGCCACTACAGGCAGCTAGGGTGAATAACACTGTTGAGATAAGCAATGCTTTTTTCATTTTGGTTTCCTTTTTTATTTGTTTTGTACCCAAGTTTGATTTGCACGAAGTTCATATACAGAAATCAGTCTTTTCACCTCATTAAGTTGATGCCATAGAGCAATATTATCTTCATTCGCACTGCCGAATTGCGGTCGGTCAAGGCTCGCTTTTAATGCCACTAAAGTAAATGCCTCGCCTTTTTCCAAACTTGCCCGAAGCCAGCCCGTTAAATACCCGTCACAAGCCTCTTCTAGCCATGCCTGTAATTCTTGTCTTAATTCGCTGTATTGGTTATCCAAATTTTTTAATTGCCATAGTTTATCTGCTAGTTCTTTTGTCATGGTTGGCATGGCTTTCTCCATTGTTTGAAATTAAAAAATTACTAAATCAACCTACTTTACCAATCTCAATCGGGTCGGCTTTTTTCTCTGCCCTACGGGCAATATACATAATCATTTCTTTGTCTTTGGCAGTAGCTTCACGAAAATAAGCAATCAGTTTTTCTTCTTCATCTGTTAATTCCTGCAAAGTAGATATCATAGGCGAATTTGTAGATTTATCTGCAAAGCCTCTACCCCCAGTAAGTATGTAATCTACATCTGCTTTGATTTCTGGATGCCGAGCCAATGCGGCACGTAAATCCTTTTCTGGAATTGAATCACGTCTTTTGCGCGCAGAAAATGCCTTTTCATCTAGCCCAAGGAAAGCGGCTACATCTTTATCATATTTAAAATCAAGCTCTTGTTTTACTCTATATAAAAAATCTACAAATTTCATAGCTCGCCTGTTGATTTATCTACTAATGTAGATTATTCTACACACATATTCACAAACAAACCCACATCAACACAACAAAGGGCAAAAAAAATGACGGCATCTAATCCTGTGCATGCAAAAGGTCATGCTCTAAAAACTGCACGGCAGCAGCGAGAACGTCGTTTGCGGCATCGTCTTCAAGCTCATCAGGCGTGTATGGCGGCTTGCTCTCCTGCATCCACAGTGGCTCCTGCAACTCCCCCTGCCATTGGTGCAAAAGGCGCTGTTTTTGCTCCGGCGACAACACCCGGCAGACATCATGAAACATCGCCTGAAGCGCCCGAAACTCCGCCCCTTGCTCATCGGCCTGCGGGTGGAGACCGTCTAACTGCGCTGCTAAACGGTCAAGGTGCGGAATTAGACGCCGAAGAGTCTCGGCTTCTGCGCGAGTCATGGGGAGGATTGCTGATATTGAGGTCATCAGATTTCTCTTGGGAATATGGCCTTGGTCAATAAACACAGATTAACACAAATAGGCACAAAATGAAAAAACAGCAAAATCACTTTTTGCCGCTGCCTTATCCGCAAACCATTAAATCAGCAAGGAAATATTTTGTAGACCACGGGATTAACCGCAGTGCATGGGCAAAGTATTTCGGTTTGGAGCGCACGGCGGTAGAACACCTATTGCGCGGGCAAGCCAAGGGGCGGCGCGGCATGGCGCACCTGGCTGCGGTGAAGCTGGGCTTAAAGGAGGCACCCGATGGCGGCGAGCACTAAAGGCCAGCGGCTGCTGGCGGTATTTAAAGCACTGGAAGGCCACCCGATTATCGGTATCAGCAATAAGACACTTTCAGACGGCCTTGATATGTCGGCAGCCCAGGTTAGCCGTGATTTAGATGATTTGATTGTGGCAGGATTAGTGCAGAAGCTGGACAACGGCCACTACGCCTACAGCATCAAAACTTTACAGATTGCGGAGCGGTTCCGAAGGCAACAGGAAGCAATGCAAAACCGCTTAAATGAAATCGGCACCCGTGTGGATAACGGCAGCTTTAGTTGAAAACGGACGCCAGCGTCCGCTTTGGAGAATAAAAAATGAATAGCAATAACAAAAAACAAGAATTAGTTGAAGAAGATATTTCCAATAATGCTGCCATTCACAGCATGGCGGTGATGGAGCAATGGGGAAATAATGAAATTTATAACGAGGAACGTTGGCTGGAGCGAGCACGCCATGCCGCACGTAAAACCCTTGAAGGAATGTTTGAACTGGGACGGGCGCTAATTGTTTTAAAAGAGCATACCGAACATGGCCGATTTGCGGAAATTGCTAATGCCGAACTTGGTTTACATGAACGCGAAGCCCGCCGCTTAATGAACGCCACTCGCCGTTTCGCGACGCCACAAATGCAGAAAGCCCAGGCTAAGCTAATGGATTTGGGTAAGTCCAAACTATTGGAACTGCTGGTGGAAGAAGACGATACCTTGGTGGCCTTGGCCGATGGCGGCGAGCTAAACGGCCATACGTTGGACGACTTCGACCGCATGACCCGCAACGAATTGCGCGACGCCATCCGCACCGCCCGCGAAGACACCGAAGCCGCGCGCAAGGTATCCGCAGATAAAGACGCCAAAATCAACCGCCTGACCGAGCAGCTGGAAAAACAAAAAACCGCTAAAACCAAAGAGCCGGATGCGGCGGATGTGGGCAGCCATATCACTATGGTATTGGCCTCCACCGAAGTGGCCGCCCGCAGCCAAATCAGCCGCATCAAACCTTTGTTTGAAGAGCTGGTGGCGCATGGCGAAGCGGGCGGGTTCAACCACCGCCCGGTGATGGTGGGCTGCCTGAACCAGTTGATTGCCGATATCGAGCAGCTGCGCGGCTTGTTTGATTTGCCGGACGAGGTGCCGCAAGACGACATCGAGCCGGAATGGATGCAGGGGCGGGAGTAAGCCATGAGTGCGGTGCTGACACAAAGGCTGGTGGCGGTGGCAGGCAAGGTGGCGCAGCTGGGGCATGGTCAAAAAAGCGGCTATTTGCAGCAAGTGGCGGCAGAGTTGGGCATGTCGCGCGATAAGCTGTACCGCGAGCTTAAAAAAGTGAGTGTGGCACCGGCACGCAAGCGCCGTGCCGATGCGGGCCGCAGCGCACTGACCCGCACCGAAGCGGAATACATCGGCAGCCTGATTCTGGAAACCATGCGTAAAAACGGCAAGCGTATGACTACGGTGGAAGAGGCGGTAAATATGCTGCGTGCCAACGGCTTGATTGAGGCAGAACGAGTGGATAAGCAGACAGGGGAAGTGATTCAGTTGAGCAGCAGCACGGTGATTCGGGCGCTGCGCCAATATGGGCTGCATCCCGACCAATTGCTGGTGCCCGACCCGGTGAATGCGCTGCAAAGCCTGCACCCCAACCATGTATGGCAAATCGATGCCAGCCTGTGCGTGCTGTTTTACCTGCCCAAAGGCACGGAGGGGAAGGATGACACGGGTTTGCGGATGATGGAATCGGATAAGTTTTACAAAAACAAACCCAAAAACCTTGAGCGCATTGTGCTGGATAGGGTGTGGCGCTATGTGGTAACCGACCACACTTCAGGCAGCCTGTTTGTTTGGTATGTGTTTGGCGGCGAGAACTCTGAAAATTTGTGCGAGACCTTTATTCAGGCCATGCAGCCGAAAAGCAACCGTGCTGAAAACCCGTTTTGCGGGGTGCCTAAGCTGGTGATGCTCGACCCCGGAAGTGCCAATACCGGCCACAGTTTTAAGTATTTATGCCAACAGCTTGGAGTGCATGTGCAGATTAACAAACCGGGCAACCCGCGCAGCAAAGGCCAAGTGGAAAACGGCAATAATTTAGTGGAGATATTTTTTGAAGCCAAGTTAAGCCTGCGCCGGGTGAATGATATTACTGCACTGCAACGCTGGGCTGATTATTGGATGGTGTATTTCAACAGCCACCGCAAACACAGCCGCCATGAAATGTCGCGCTTTTCGGCCTGGCAGAAAATCCGCCCGGAAGAATTGATTTTGCCGCCGCCTGCCGATTACTGCCGCGAGCTGGTATTAAGCCGCCCGGAAACGCGCAAGGTGCAGGATAACTTGACCATCAGCTTTGAGGGTCGGAATTTTGATGTGAGTGTTATACCGGCTTTAAGCCCGCGCGAAAGTGTGGTGGTGGCTAAGAACCCTTGGCAGCCGGGTGCGGTGAGGGTGCAGCGCTTCGATGAAAACGGCAGGGAGTGCTGGATTGCGGTGCCGGAAGTGGTGGTTAACCAGTGGGGTTTCCATGCTAACGCCGCGATTATCGGGCAGGAATACAAGGCGCACGCCGACACCCCGGCGCAAACCAATAAAAAGGCACTGGAAATGCTGGCGATGGGCGCGGATACCTTGGAAGCGGCGGCCAAAAAGCGCAAACAGAAAGCCCTGCCGTTTGACGGGCGCATCAATCCTTTTGCCCATCAAGAGCAGGCGCTTGCCGCCAATAAGGTGATGTACCTCACCCGCGAAGGCCAGCAGATGGACTACAACAAAATGGAAGTGGCCGAGCAGGTGTTGAGCCCGACCGAGGCGGCCAAAATACTCAAGCCGCAGCTTGAAGCGGCCGGCGGCGAGTGGGCCGGTGCAATGGCCTTGATCCGAAAACACTGGCCGCAGGGTATCCCCGCCTGCGAGTTGGATGCCTTGTTGGGGCAGTTGGTGAGCAGGGGCAAATTGAAACTGGTAAAAGGAGCTTAGAAAATGACATTAAATATGACAGGCAAGCAGCTGTTCATTATTCGGGAAGATAGCCTGATGGATGATTATGAAGTGCAAGTTGCCATTGATTTTGATTTCCCGCAGGTAAAGGAAAAAATCAAAGAAATGTCTGTGTTTTGGTCGGGACATCCAAAGGAATCGGCTCCGCTTGAAGAGCATTTGGATTTCCTGCTCCGCCTGATTGCATCGGATGTTTTCTATTTGAAAATCGGAGAGGGGTACAACGACTATGGCGTAGCCAGAGAATTTGCCGGACGCGTACGCTACTACCCTTTGGACGGCACTCACGGCATTTTGGTGAAAACATCATTTTTCCCCGAAGTCGGTATGGATTCCTTCAGGATAGCGGAGCAAAAAGCCTATAACGGTGCTTTTGAAGTTCTACCGCCCAAATGGTGAGCATGATGGAGCAGACATTTAAACAAATCGGCAAATCCTATGCCGTGGCCGCTGCCGAAATCGGTTGCAGCAAGCCCACGCTGGTGGGGGTGGTGAAACATTCCCGCTGGCCGAAAAAAAACGCAGCAGCGCTGCATGAAAACTTGAAAGTCTTTTTTAAACAAAATGGTGCGGACATTCCCGAATGTCTGGAAAACGAGCCGGAAGCCGCACCTGCCCTTAACTTGGAAAGCGAGGACGAGAATATGTTACTGCGAAAAGCCACTTTAACACAAGCCGCACGGCAAGCATTCGGGCTGGCGCGTGATCCGTTTAACGATGAAATCGGCAGTGCGGAAGATGTGTTTTTAACGCCGGATATCCGCTATGTGCGGGAAGCCATGTATCAGGCTGCTGCCCACGGCGGCTTTGTGGCCGCGGTAGGCGAAAGCGGCAGCGGCAAAACCACCCTGCGCGAGGATTTGGAAGAGCGCCTGTTGCGTGAAAACCGCCCGGTATTGCTGGCGCAGCCGTATGTATTGGCGATGGAAGAGAACGACATCAAGGGCAAAACCTTAAAGGCCGCCCATATTGCCGAAGCCATTTTGGAAGCGGTATCGCCCGGCAGCAGCCCGAAGCGCAGCCCCGAAGCACGCTTCCGCCAGATTCATCAGGCGCTGATTGAATCGCATAAAGCGGGCAACCGCCATCTGCTGATTATTGAAGAAGCCCACTGCCTGCCTTGGGTGACGCTGAAACACTTAAAACGGTTTGCCGAATTGAAACACGGCTTTGCCCGCTTGTTGGGGATTGTGCTGATCGGGCAGCCGGAGTTGGCGCACAAATTGGCTGAAAACAACCCGCAAGTGCGCGAAGTGGTGCAGCGCTGTGAGATTGTGACCCTGCTGCCCCTTTCCGACGGCAAGCTCAAAGGCTACCTGAAACACAAGTTTGAGCGTGCCGGTGGCGATGTAGACAAGATTATGGACGATGCCGCCATCGACCAAGTGGCCGCCCGCCTGACCATCCACAGCCGCGCCAGCCGCGAGATGGCCGGCCAAAGCCTGCTGTATCCGCTGGCAGTCAACAATCTGGTGGCCGCCGCCATGAATCAGGCGTATATGCAGGGCGATGCGGTGGTGTATGCCGATGCGGTGGCGGGGGCGTGAGATGGAATACCGCAACCAATGGGGCTACCCGGTAGCCGAAGAATCCGACAGTTTAGGCACCATCTGGCTGCGTGCGCTGTGCCTGCGTTTGGTGTTGGCCGCACTAATGGCCTTGGGCTTGGGCATGGTGCCGCTGCTGGATACCCCGCCGCAGGCGGCGGCGACGGCGACAGCTGCCGATAACGCGGCAGACGACCGCGCCGCCGATGCGGCATGGCAGGCGGTGTATGGCGGCATGAGTGATAACGATTTGGCCAAAGGCTGGGTGTTGGAGCCGGTGGCCGGGGAAGAGGCAATCAAATGAAAACGGTGAAATTCAATATCTCGTGCGTGGGGCTGTGCGCAGACTGTGATTCTGCGTGGCTGTTTGAAGAAGAAGTGCCGGAGGATTGGGACAACATGACAGATGACGAGCGGGAAGAGTGGGCGGTGGGCGTGTTTAGAGAAACCATACAATGGGGCTGGGTGGCGGAAGATGAAAATTAAATGCCCCGCCTGCGGCGCTGCCGCCAGCATTGAAGTGCTGATTGCCCACGACGATGCCCGCAGCCTGATTGTGGCGCTTACCGGCATCTCGGACGACACCGCCAAAGCAGCGCTGCGCTACCTTGGCCTGTTCCGCCCGGCGCAAAAAGACTTGAGCTGGGCGCGGGCGGCCAAGCTGTTGGCCGAGCTGGTGCCGATGATTCAGGCAGCGCAGATTACCCGCAAGCACCAAAGCTACCCTGCGCCGCGCGAAGCATGGATTTGGGCGTTTAACCGCTGCATCGAGGCACGGGATTTGGGCAAGCTGCAAACCCCGCTCACCGGCCACGGCTTTTTGCTGGAAAACCTGACTTTTTGGACGCCGCAAAAAACCACAGCAGCAACAGTTTTGCCCTCTCCCCAGCCCTCCCCCACGGGGGAAGGAGCAGTAAGCACCAAGCTGCGCGATGGCGTGGGCGGGCTGATTGCGTGGGCGCAGAAAGGGGGCGGAAATTGACTTCTTGAAAGAAGAAATCGCGCAGGGCTTTATCCGGCTGGCCGCCCTGAATTTAAAAGGCCGCCCCGCCGCCGCCGACTTGGCCGCTGTAGCCGAAGTGTGGGTGGGCTTATTAAGGCAGCGCAATGCGGTGTGGGATGCAGAGCGTGACCGCGCAAGGATTCAGGCAGCCTTTACACAGATAGCCTTAAGCAGCAGTGAATGGCCAAACCCGCGCGACCTGATCCACCATCTGCCGCCGCTGCCGGAGCAGCGCAAGCTGAAACACAAACACCCGCCCACGGCCAGCGGCAAAGCGGCACTGGCGCGGATACAGCAGATTATTAACCAAGCCCTGCACGATGCGCCAATGGTGCAAACCGATTGGATACACGGTCACCGCAGCCGCACCGCAGACGAATGCAAACGGATTTATGCCGCAAGGCAACACAAAAAAGGACAACACGATGAACCAACAGATTGATTTAAGCCAATACCGTGAAGACGCCCGTGGTGCGCTGGTGCCGGTAAGCGCCATCCGGCCGATTGACCTGATGCGCGACGATTTGGTGAACGAGCTTTTCGATGCCATCGAACCCAAGGCGCAGGCCTATGCCGAATCAAAACAAAAAGGCATTGAAACCGTGCGCACCTTTGTGGACGTGAGCGCGGCGGAATTTGATGTGAAGCCCAGCAAAAAAGGCAATGTCACCTTAACCAGCTTGGACGGCAAACGCCGGGTGCTGGTGGCCATGCAGGACGTGCTGACGTTTGACGAGCGCCTGCACGCTGCCAAAGCCCTGATTGACCAGTGCTTGGAAGAATACAGCATCGGTGCCAATGCCAATCTGAAAGTGATTGTGCAGCAGGCATTTGATGTCAACAAAGAGGGCAATATCAGCACCAGCAAAGTGCTGGCCTTGCGCAGCTACAATATCCAAGACGAAAAATGGCAACGCGCCATGCGGGCACTCACCGACAGCCTCACCGTGCATGTGTCGCGTGAATACATCCGCCTGTACCGCCGCGATGAGGGCAGCGGCGAATATGTGCGGGTGGATGCCGATACGGGGAAGGCTTGAATATGGAAACCTGGGCAAAATTATTTGAATCGGCAGGCCGTCAGGTATTGGCGCGCAAAGAAGAAAATGATGACGGCGATGCCGCCGTGAAAATTGAAATACCGTTTTCAAACGGCACTGTTTGCGGTGTGCTGATTAAACTCAATTCAGACGCGCCGCTACCGCAGCCTCATGAAGACGGCGGCACAGTAGCACAAAACCTTGTCTTAATGGCGCTGGCCGTAGTGCAGCAGGAGTTTTACGCCATTACCGGCGAAGCTGTGGTGCCGCTTGTTTCACACTAACCCGCCGGGCGGCGGCTCCGCCCAAACCAACTTAAGGAAATCAAAATGACCAAATCCGATTTAATCGATGCCATCGCCGCCGAGGGGGGTATCAGCAAAGCGGCGGCAGGCAAGGCGCTGGCGGCGTTTGAGCGTGCCGTTTCAGGCAGCCTGGCCGCAGGTGGCGAAGTGCAGCTGGTGGGCTTCGGCACTTTTATGTGGGCGAACGTGCCGAGCGCCAAGGCCGCAATCCCAAAACCGGCGAGCCGCTCACCATTGCTGCGGGAAAGTCGCCTAAATTCCGCGCCGGCAAAGCACTGAAAGACGCCGTGCAGTGATGCTCAATCCATGCCGCTGTGCCATGCGCGGCGGCATGTGTGGAACATTACGATTAAGGGAAGCCGATGAAACTCACCGCCGCACAAAAGAAAGCTAAGCTAGTGCGCCTGCTGCATGTGGCCAAAGGCCAGCTGATGCTGGACGACAGCGCCTACCGCACCCTGTTGGCCAATGCCAGCCGCGGCAAAACCAGCAGCAAAGACATGAGCCTGCCGCAGCTGGAGGCGGCGCTAAAGGCGATGCAGGCGCAAGGCTTTGTGATGACGGCACCCAAGCGCCAGCCCGCCACCCGCCCCGACCTGCCCATCTACCACAGCGATGGGCAGAGCCAAATGATACGCGGGCTGTGGATTGAGCTGCACACCAAGGGCGTGGTGTTCGACAGCAGCGAGCGGGCATTAAACAACTACGTTAAAAAGATGACCGGGGTAGCACATTACGGCTGGCTTGGTACAGCGGATTCCAGCCGGGTGATTGAGATGCTGAAACAATGGCGGCAACGGATGGAGAAAAAACGCAGGAAAGGAGCGGTACACGATGGCAGCGTACACGGTTAAAGATTTTGTGGCAGTGCTCACCGATGCGGTATTGCGCCAATTGCTCTCACAAGGCATGCCGCGCAACAAGGCGGAAGCAGCTGCCGATGAGGTGGTGGATTTGGTGATTGATGAGCTTGGCGGGTGGAATTTTTATGTACCCAAAGACATCTCCACGCGCGCCCGCACCCGCAACCGTAAAATCTACGAAGAATGGAGCGGTAATAATCATGATGATTTGGCATTAAAATACGGCCTCACCCGCACCCGCATTTACACCATTATCAAAGAAGTGCGGGCGCAGATTTTTGCTGAAAAGCAATCCGACTTGTTTGATGAGCCGGAGAATGCCAAATAGCCCGGTCTCAAATGCGCCTGACCGATGCTGTAGATTCAAAACATACCAATGCTTACCCATGCCGCCAAATGCGCTTAAAACGCCGCTTTGGCGGTTTTATTTTTTAAGCCTCAATGCAATTTAGCTTCGCAGAAATTACAGCGCCATCCAGGCTGCAATTTTTAAAACGTTTTAAAAGACCGCAAACAGATTTACGCCCAAACTCCCCATAACGATTGAGGGAGTTTTTTTATGTCCAAGCAGTTTGAAATCTTTAAAGCCGGCACCCGCACCAGCGCCGACGGCAAGGTGTGGCACATCAGCGATGCCGATGTGGCACGTGCCGCTGCCGTGTACGACCCGGCAAAGCATGAAGCGCCGATTGTCATCGGCCACCCCAAGATGGACGCGCCCGCCTACGGCTGGGTGCCGGCGCTGTCTGCCGCTTCAGGCAGCCTTTCAGCCGAGTTTGCGCAGATGGATGCCGACTTTGCCGAGGCCGTGGCTGCCGGGCGCTATAAAAAGTTTCTGCCTCATTCTGGCCGCCCGGCCATCCCAATAACCCGGTGCCCGACAGCTACTACCTGCGCCATGTCGGCTTTTTGGGTGCGCACGCACCGGCGGTAAAGGGCTGCGCCCGATTGAATTTGCCGCCAACGAAACCGGGATTGTGGAATTTAGCGAAGCCGCCCACGAACACACCGCCGGTGTGCTGCGCAGCCTGCGCGATTGGCTGCTGGCCAAATTCGGCCAGGCCGATGCCGATGCGGCGATACCCGGCTGGCAAATCGAAAGCATCAAAGAAATGGCGCGTTATCACGATGCGCCGATTGAGCAGGCCGCGTTTGCCGAAGCGGCGGCCACCCCATCCACCCCATCCGAAGACCAACCCCATGAACCGAAGGAGACCGATATGTCCCAAGAAACAGCCGCCGCGCTGGCTGCCGCAACGGCGCGTGCCGATGCGGCGGAAGCCGAAGTAAAACGCCTGCAAGCCGAACAAACACAAAGCCTGCTGGCCGCCGGCCATAAAGCCAATGCCGATTTTGCTGAAAGCTTAGCCGCTGACGGCAAGCTCAAACCCGCCGACAAGGCGCTGGTGGCGCAGCTGCTGAACTTTGCCGAATACCCGCAGCACACCGCAGCCGAATTTGGCGAAGGCGATGCGGTGCAATCGCTGGCCGAGGGCTTGTGCGGTTTTTTGCGTGCCCTGCCACCGGCAATGGAATTTGCCGAAACCGCCACCGCCGCCAAGGCCGCTGCCGGCACGCACGCCGCTGTAGCAGATTTTGCCGAGGCTGACCCGGAAGTGCTGGATTTGCACCAGCGCGCCCACGCCTTGGCGATTAAAGAAGGCATCCCCTATGAAACTGCGGTGCGCCGCTGTTTGTAACCCATCAAGGAGCAGTACATGAGTGATTATCTGAAAAATCTGCGCGTGGCCGACCCGGTATTGACCACCATTGCCCAAGGCTACGCACCCAATCAATTTGTGGCCGAAACCATTATGCCGGTGGTGCCGATTGAAAAAGAAGCGGTCAAGGTGCCGGTGCACGGCAGCCATGCGGCGTTTTTGGAATACGACACCGAGCGTGCGGTGGGTGCCGACAGCAATGTTATCACCATCGACAGCAATGCCTGGCTCACCGTTAACACCAATGAGCATGACTTGGAAGCCGGGGTGGATTACCGCGCCCAAAAAGAGGCATTTTTCGACCAGCGTGCCAAGGCGGTACGCCGGGTAAAACAAGGGGTGATGCTGAAACAGGAAGCGATCACCGCCCGCTTGGTGCAGGCCAAAAACAGCTACGGCACCGGCCACAGCAAAACGCTTACCGGCACTGCACAGTGGAACGACCAAGCCAATAGCGACCCCTTAAAAGACATCGACGAAGCCAAAGACAAGGTATTGGACGCGGTGGGGATTGCGCCCAACATCATGGTGGTGGGTGCAGAAGTATTAACGCATCTGCGCTACCACCCGAAGCTGCAAGAGCAGCTGGGCAGCAATGAGCGCAAACGCCTGAATCTGCAAATCCTGAAAGATTTGTTTGAAGTGGAGGAAATCATTGTGGGTGCCGCCCGTATTTCCGACGGCAAAAATTTTGCCCGGCTGTGGGGCAAAAATGTGGCCTTGCTGGTGCGCGGTGCCAATAGTGCCGACCAGCCCGCCGATGAAGGCAACCCCAGCTTCGGCTATACCTTCCGCGTGCGCGGCAACCCGTTTGCCGACAGCCGCGACCTCAACGGCAAGGTGGAGCGCGTGCGCTATACCGACAACTTTGCCGTGGCGGTAGTGGGCGGTAATTGCGGCTACCTGATCGAATCGGTGGCCAAGTAAATCCAAGGCTGCCTGAAGGTTTCAGGCAGCCCATACAAGGACAAAATCATGAGCAACAAAACCAAAAAGCCCGTGCTTACCGAAACCGTAAAAGCCACCGGCGCCATTATTCAAAGCCGCTTTGTGGCCTACACCGGCAAGCAGGCGGCTGCTGGCGAAGCCGCCTTAGGCGTGGCCGTGTATGACGCTGCCGCCGGTGATGCCGTGGCGGTGGAAACACTGGGCACGCTGCTGGTGGAAAGCGGCGGTGCGCTGGCGGTGGGCGATGCGGTGGCCGCGGATGGCCAAGGCTGTGCAGTGAAACAGGCCGGCACTGCGGTGGTGATTGGCCGCGCGATGGACGCGGCCACGGCCGCCAATGAAATCATCCGCATCAAGATGGGGGGCTGATTATGACTCTTAAAGTATATATCGCCCAAACCCCGCTGATTCTGGAAACCCCGAAGGGCACGCAATACCGTGTGGAAGCGGGCGAAGCGGTGGAATTAACCCCGGAACAGTACAGCCAGGTGGCGGCGCATGTTACCGCCGAAGCCGCGCCGCCCGATGCCGCTGCGATGGTACCCGCCCCGGAACCCGAAGCCGATCCGGAACCCGCCCCGGCGGCGGCCAAGCCGGGCAACAAGTCTGCGGCCAAGGGCTAGGCCATGTACATCACCCGCGAAGATGTGGCCGCGGCGGTGAGCCGTGCCGAGCTGGTGCAATTGTCGAATGACGAGGGCTACGGCGAGCCGGACTGGCAGATTGTAGACCGCGCCATTGCCTACGCCTGCGAGCTGGCCGACGGCTACCTGATGGGGCGCTATGCACTGCCGCTGGAAACCGCGCCGAGCATTTTGCGCCATCTGTGCACCGATATTGCCCGGCACTGGCTGCACCAGCGGCGCATCAACGCGGCCGAGTTTCCCAAGCCTTTGCAGGCGGCCTACGACAATGCTGTAAAGCTGTTGGTGCAAATCCGCGACGGCAAGATTCATTTAGGTATTCGCGCGGCAGCAGCGGCCACCGAAAAACCACAGCCGGAAGGCGGTGCCTACCACGTGCGCGGCAAGGCCAAGCAGGATTGGAGCGGCTACTGATGAGCGCCACCCTGCCGATACTCACCGCGCTGCGGGCGCACCTTCAGGCAGCCTTGCCTGAATACGAAGTGGCACTGTTTCCCGACCGCCCCGATGGCTACCGCTTTATCCACCCAAAGGGCGCGGTGTTAATCGGCTACCAAGGCAGCAAATTCACCCAATTGGAAGCCTTGGGCATGATTGCCCAGCAGCGCGACATCACCCTGAACCTGACTGTATTCGGGCGTGGCGTGCACCACGATGGCGCAGCATTGGATTTGCTCGATGCGCTGCGGCTGGCGATTGTGGGCTACCGCCCGCCGAACTGCCAGCCCTGCCATCTGCTTGCGGAAGGGTTTTTAAGTGAAGACGGCGGCGCATGGCAGTACGAATTGCGTGCGCAAACCGAAACCCAGCAGGTGCAGCGCATTACCGAGCCAAACCTGCCCAAGCTCACCGGCGTGTACACCCGCCAAAGCACCGACCCGCTGAATCCCGACCTGACACCGGCCAACAACCACCCCTCACCCTAGCCCTCTGCCCGTAAGGGGCGGGGGAATATCCAAAAGGAGCAACACCATGGCAGCAGCCTATCTGCACGGCATTGAAACCATCCGCATCGATGGCGGCAGCAATCCCGTTTATACCGTAGACGGTGCCATCACCGCCATTGTCGGCAGCGCCCCCGTGGGCGCAGTCAACGAAATCACCGTGTGCCAAACCAAAAAAGATTTTGCCCGCTTCGGCAACATCACCGGCAAAGGTTTTACCCTGCCCGATGCCGCCGATATCTGGACGCGCTACGGCAGCGGCATTGCCTATGTAGTGAACGTATGCGACCCGGCCAAGCACAAAACCGGTGTAACAGACGAAGCACTCAGCCCAGACCCCGACACCCTCACCGCCAAAACTGCCCACCCGGCCTTGCAGGCAGGCTATGCGGTAACAGACGGCAGCACCCCGCTCACCGAGGGCAGTGGCTACCGCATCGATACCCTTAGCGGCGAGATTGTGTTTGCCGCCAAGCCCACCACACCGAAAATCAGCTACACCTACACCGACCCGGCCAAAGTAAACGAAGCCGATATTATCGGCGCCTATATTGCCGCCACGGGCAAACGCACCGGCATGGAAGCGCTCACCGAAGGCTTTAACCGCTTTGGTGCCGATGCCAAAATCATCATCGTGCCGCAATTCGACAAAACCGCCACCTGCGCCGCCGCCATGATTACCTTGGCCGAAAAACTGCACGCCATCGCCTATATCAGCGCCCCGGCCGCCACGGGCTTAAGCCAAGCCATCCAAGGCCGCGGGCCCGAAGGCAACATCAACTTTAAAACATCCAGCGACCGCGCCCATTTGTTTTACCCGCATGTTACCGGCCTGCTCGGTGTCGAAAGCCTGGCCACCCACGCCGCCGGCCTGCGCATGAAAACCGACGTCGAGCAAGGCTATTGGTTCAGCACATCGAACCGCGAGCTGCAAGGCGTGGTGGGTGCAGAAGTGGCGCTCACCGCCCGCGCCGACGACCCGCAGGCCGAAACCAACCGCTTGAATGAAAAAGGCATCAGCACTGTGTTTAACAGCTACGGCACCGGCTTCCGCCTGTGGGGCAACCGCTTGGCCTGCTTTCCTACGGTAACCCACCCCAAAAATTTTGAAGTAGCCCAGCGCACCGGTGATTTGATTGACGAAAGCATCCGCCGTTTTGAACTGCAATATCTTGACCGCCCGATTGACGATGCCCTGATCGACAGCCTGATCGGCAGCGTGCGCACCTATCTGGGCACCTTGCGCAGCATTGTCGGCTACAGCGTAGATTTGGATTACGACTACAACCTGGTTGACGCGTTTTCCAAAGGCCAAGTGCCGCTGGTTTACGACTACACCCCCAAACTGCCCGCCGAGCGCATCACCAATACCAGCGTGATGACACGCAAATACCTGGTTAACCTGCTGGGCAACCAAGCCGCATAAGGAGCGATAAATGAGCCAAATCAATGCAATCTACAATGCCAGCGTCTATATCGACGGCAATATCCAATTGGGTAAAGCAGCCGAATTCAAGCTGCCTGAATTTGAATTCAGCCAAGACGAGCACAAAGGCTTAGGCATGGTGGGTACCATTAAACTGCCCAGCGGTGTGGAAGCGCTGGAGGGTGAGATTACTTGGAACAGCTTCTACCCCGAAGTGGCCGCCAAAGCCTGCCATCCCTTTAAAGCCGTGCAGCTGATGGTGCGTGCCAATCTGCAAACGTTTGACGCCCGCGGGCTGGCCAGAGAAGTGCATGTGGTAACAATGGTGACCGCCACTTTTTCCAAAAATGCGCTGGGTACGTTTAAACCGAAAGAAAAAAGCGAACACAGCAGCACCTATCAGGCCAGCGAAATCCGCCAGATGGTAGACGGGCGCGAAGTGCTTTACTACAACGCCTATACCAATGCCTATATTGTGAACGGCGTGGACGTGCTCGCGCAAATGCGGCGCAATATCGGGCAGTAAGGTTTGCGGTTTGAAAAGACGCTTTGAAGTGGTGCACTTTTAGGCGCCCATTTTCACCGCCTGCAATCAATAAACCCGTTTAAAAGCCTTTTCAGGCAGCCTTGGCTACACTCAACCCATCTTGATACAGGATGGGTTTTTTTATTGGCCGGGCGGAATGATGTTTTAGCTTCACGGCCTTACCGCTGCGCGGATGGCTACGCCATTATCAGGCTGCCGCCTGATGCAGCCGTTCGCAGAAATGCCAGCCGCTATTTTAGCTTCAGCGCCTACGCACTGTGTGCACGGGCTGCGCCCTGTATCGTGCTTCGCCCGATGCGGCGCTTCGCAGAAATTACAGCCCTTGCAGGACTGTAATTTTTAAAACGTTTTAAAAGACCGCAAACAGCCCGGCGGGCAAAATCAACCCGTCAGCATTGAGTTCCGGTGGCATCCATCCGGCCGCGCCACCCGGCCATTGAATTTGAAAAAGGATTGCAAAATGAGCAAAAACGAAGCGCAGCAAGTGATGGAAGATTTGGGGGCAGATGTTGTGGTGAAATTGAAATACCCTGTTCGCCTGCCTACCGGACAATTACTGGATACGGTGAATGTGCGGCGTATCCGTGTAGGTGATTTACGCGCTGTGGCGCATATTGAGAATGAAGCCGAGCAAGGCTTGGCGATTGTGGCACGCATTACCGGCTTGGTGCCTGAAGACTTGGATATGCTGGATTTGGAGGACTTGAACGCATTACAAGACACCTTTCGCCCCGCGAAACCGCAAAAGGCTGCCTGAAACTGACCATCAGACTGCTACCGCGCAATTACTGACGGCTTGCGCCGATTTAGCGTGGTGGTTTGGCTGGAGTGTGCAGGATGTTTATGCCTTAACGCTGGATGAGCTTGATGCTTGGCTGAAAGAAGCAACCCGCCAAATCAAGGCGGGTTATCGAAAGGGGCTTTAATGGGGCGCTGCTGTATTGTGCTTTGCTTCTGCGGCCATTTCCTGCTGTAAGTCGCGGCAATAGCCGTTGGGGTTGTCGTCCGGTTCTTTTTGGAAAAACACCTGCCAAGCAAACCATGCAGCAAACAGGACGATGCCCAGCAGCAATAAGGGTAAGCCGCCCAAAAGCAGCATGATAAATGCCAATGCGGCGATGAATATTCCGGCGTTCATATTATTCCCCTTTTTTCTTTGCAATATTTTCAGGATATTACCACATGGCTTCCGATTTGGGTGTTTCGATTTCCGTATCCGCTGTTGTCGGCGGGGCGCTGTCGGGCTTGACCAGTGTCGGTAAGGCGATGGATACCCTGAAAACCACTACCGACAATCTGCGCCGCCACCAAACCGAGCTTGGCGAAACCTTAACCCGGAATAAAGAGCGTTTGGGTGTAGCATCGGCCAAACAGCTTTGGCAGGAATACGACAAAATAGGCGCGTCTATTGCCAAGCTGGAAGTCAGATACAGCAAACTCAACGCCGTGCGTGCGCAAAAAGCAGTCAACCAACAAAAATGGGAAGGGATTAAAAGCAGTTGGGCAGGTGCATTGGCCGCAGCCGGTACGCTGGCTGCTCCGGTTACCTTGGCGATTGATTTTGAATCATCGATGGCCGGTGTTAAAAAAGTGGTGGACTTCGATACACCGCAACAATTCAAGGAAATGGGGCAGGATGTTTTGACTCTGACCCGCAGCATTCCGATGGCAGCCACAGAAATTGCCGATATTGTAGCGGCGGGTGGCCGTGCCGGTATTGCCAAAGAAAATCTGCTCGGCTTTGCAGAAGATGCGGCCAAAATGGGCGTGGCCTTTGATATGGCTGCCGGCCATGCAGGCGAAAGTATGGCCACTTTGTCTAATGTGCTGCAAATCCCCATCACCAAAGTCGGGGTGCTGGGCGATGCCATCAACCATTTATCGGATAACGCCAATTCCAATGCCGCTGATATTGTGAACGTACTCACCCGCGTAGGCAGCGACATCAAGCAGCTGGGGCTTACTGAAGATCAAGGCGCGGCCTTGGGCAGCACGTTTTTAAGCTTCGGCAAGCAGCCGGAGTTGGCGGCGCAGGCCATTAAAGGGATGACCACATCGCTGTCGGTATTGAAAGCCGGTGGCGGTAAGAAAGAATTGGCCGAACTTGGGCTGACCACCCAAGACTTTGCCCGTGCCATGAATGAAGATGCACAAGGGGCAATTTCGGACTTGTTGGCACGGGTAAAACAACTGCCCAAAGACCAGCAATACCCCTTGCTGATGAAAATGTTCGGCAAAAACTATGCCGACGATGTGTTGCTGCTGGCCAACGGCGTGGGCGAATACAACCGCCAACTGGGTTTATTGGAAGAAAAAGACGCTTCAGGCAACCTGAAATACCTAGGTTCCATGCAGCGTGAATTTGAAAATCAGGCGGCCACCACGGCCAACCAGCTTAGATTGCTGAAAAGCGGATTTATCGAACTGGGTATTGTGTTGGGGAATGTGGTGTTGCCTGCGGTGAATGAATTTGTGCAGATGGGCATCCGCTTGGCACACACGCTGACTGACTGGGCAAATCGGCATCCCAAACTGACCAAAGTAATTATTGGCACAGCGGCTTCCCTGCTGGCTTTCCGTGCAGGCGGCTTTGTGGTAATGGCGGCAGCCAACCGCATTCAAGCGGGTTTCCTGGCACTGAAAGGCGGCTTTTTGGCACTAAAAGCTTCTGCCACCATGTTGCGCCTGATTATGCTTGGCGGTATCGGTATGGCTGATGTGCCGGGCAGATTAGGGGCGGTGGTACGCGCTTTGGCTGCCGCCCGCACGGCGATGATGGGCTTTGGCCTGTCGTCAATGGCGGCGATGTGGCCGATTGTGCTGATTGTGGGCGCGGTGGCACTTGCCGCATTACTGATTTACAAATACTGGACCCCCATTAAAGCCTTTTTTACCGGCCTGTGGGACGGGATTAAAGACGGCATCAAGCCGATTATGCCGCTGTTTGAAATGATTGCCTTTGGCTGGCAGCAGATTTGGGAAGTGGTGCTTAAGCCGATTATCGGCTGGTTTTTTGAATTTGAAGAGGCAGGCAGTGATGCGGCGGATACAGCGCAAGGCTTCGGCTATTTTATCGGCCATATGCTGGGCAGTGTATTCGGGCAAATCATCAATCTGGGGCAGATGATTGTGGACGGCTGGCGCATGATTTTTGACGGCCTGTTTGCGTTTGCCGATACGGTATGGATGCAGATTACTGCCGCATTTGACGGCGGCTTGCTCGGTATCTTGGATTTGATTGTACGCTGGTCGCCGATTATCGCCTTTAAAAATGCCTTTGCTGCGGTGTTGGGCTGGTTTGGCGTCGAATTACCTGCTTCGTTTACCACATTTGGCGACAACATCATCAGCGGCCTGTGGAACGGCATTAAAGCGAAATGGGACGCGCTGAAAGCATGGTGGCGCGGCGAATCAAGCCTGCTGGGGGTGATTTTCGGCCAGAAAAACGAAATCAAATCACCCAGCCGTCTGTTTAAGCGCTTCGGCGGTTTTATGATGGAAGGGCTGCAAATCGGCTTAGCCAATGGCGCACCGCGCCCGCTGGCGGCGATTGGCGGCTTGGCCTCAAATCTGCAACAGCGTTTCACCACCGGCGCAGGTGAGCTGCGCAGTAATCTGTCGGCGCGGATGCAGGCCAATAGTGCCGAGTTTGCCCAGGCACGCTCGCAGCAGGCTGCTGCGGCTGTGGCCGGTGGCGGCTATACCATCCACTACAGCCCCACTATTCACGCGCCCGGCGGTGATCCGCAGCAGATTCAGGCAGCCATGCAGATGGGGCTGCGTGAGTTTGAGGATATGTTTAACCGGCTGATGGATAGCCGTGCTCGGAGGGCTTATTGATGTTTGCAATGCTGGGCGATGTCCGCTTTGAGCTGCTAAGCAGCTTCACCGATTTTGAAGAAACCCACACGGCCGCATTCGCAAAGCACGATGTGCTGGCCGGGCGGCCGCGTTTGCAGGCGATGGGCAATGAGTTGACCGAAATCCGTTTCAGCTTACGGCTGCACTGGAAATTGGGCAATCCCGATACGGCTTACCGCGGGTTGATTGAAGCCAAGGAAGCGCAAGAGGCCTTGGCCTTGGTGTACGGCAGCGGGCGGCATGCGGGCTGGTTTGTAATCAGTAGTATCAGCAGCCGAACCTTGATTCAAGATGCCAAAGGGCGCACGGCGGCGCGGGAGCTGGATGTGCAGCTCACCGAGTTTGTGGGCGACCCGAACAACCCGCTGCCCACGCCCGGCGTGGCCGCGGGTAAAAATCCGCTGCTCTCCATGCTGCCTGAAAGCGTGCAAGGCGCAGCATCGAAAGTAGCCGAGGCGGTGGAAACCGGTATCCGAATTTATAACGAAGTAGAGCAAGGGATTAACCAAGTGCAAACGCTGATTACCCAAGCGCAGGCGCTTAAAAACAACCCGCTGGCTGTGTTCAGCTTGGCGGGTGATGCCTTGGCCGCTGGGGGCGGGATGCTGGGCAATCTGAACAGGCTGCCTGAAATCGGCGCATGGTTTGGCGATTTGGCCGGGGCGGCGGATTTTTTGGCCTACAGCGGCCAAGCGGCACGGCAGCTTTCCGGCGGCGTGGCGGCGCTGCAAAGCGGTATTGACAGCGGCACAGTGGACGGCTGGCTGGATGCAGCCGCCGGGTTTGTGGCCGCTGCCGGCGACAGCCTGGACAATGCCGCCGCCGGGGCGCAGGCGCTTACCGGCTGGCTGGCGGTGCGCAAGGATGGTGCCGCATGAGCCGCTCGGTATTGCAGTACACCACCCGCGAGGGCGACCGCTGGGATTTGATTGCGCACCGCTACTACGGCAATGCGCTGCTAATCGACGGGCTGATTGCGGCCAACCCGCATTTGCCGATTGCGGAGGCATTCGGCGCGGGCTTGACGGTGCTGGTGCCGGTGTTGACGGCCAAGCCGCAAACCACCCAAGCCGATATGCCGCCGTGGCTGCGCTAAACCAATGCCGCGCAGCGGCCACACCGTCCCTCTCTCCCAACTGGGAGAGAGCCGGGAGAGAGGGTTAAAAAAATGAATGACGCTTTAGGCGCTTTAATCACATTGAATGGCTGGTCAAACGGCCAAGCCGCAGCAAGTCATACCCATCCGGTATCGATGCCGGATTTTACGATTGCCTACGAGCAAAAAGACATCACTGCCGACATCAAGCCCTATCTGCTCACCATCAGCTACACCGATTTTTTGGGCGGCCAGAGCGATGAGCTGCAAGTGGACTTTGAAGATGTGGACGGGCGCTGGCTGCGGGCGTGGTATCCGGAGCAAGGCGACAGTTTGAGCCTATCGCTGGGCGACCAATTTACCGGGCTGGTTAAACTGGGCAGCTTTGAAATCGCCGAGATTGAATACAGCCATGCGCCCAGCGTCATCAGCATCAAAGCGTTGTCTACCGGCATCACCCGCGCCAACCGCACCCTCCAGCCCAAGGCGTATGAAAAAACCACTTTGGCCAAGCTGGTGCGCTTAATTGCGCAGCGGCTGAAATTAAGCGTTAGCGGCACCGTGGCCGATATTGCGATTGAGCGGGTAACCCAATATCAGGAGCGTGATGTGGAATTTTTGGCGCGGCTGGCGCGGGAGTATGGCCACACGTTTAAAATTGTGGATAAAACGCTGGTATTTCATGCCAATGCCGAGCTGGCCAAAACCGAGCCGGTGGCGCTGCTGCTGCCGCAAGACATCACCCGCCTGCGCCTGCGCGATTTAATCAAAGGCGTGCCGGACGAGGCCGTTGTTACCGGCTACGATGCCAAAACCAAACAAACGCGCCAGACCCGGCGCAAAGCCAAGCCGGTGCGTGGTGATGCCAAACACAAGCCCACCGACACCCTTAAAATTGTGGCCAATCGCGGCGAAAGCGACCAGCAGCTGGCCGCCCGCGCCGATGCGGCGCTGGCCGATGCGCAGCAAAGCCAGATTGCGGGCAGTATTGAGCTGGTGGGCAATGCCAAGCTGGTGGCCGGGCAGATTGTACAGCTGGCGGGCTACGGCAAGCTCTCCGGCAAATATTTGGTCAAGCAGGCGCGGCACGAAATTCGCCGCAGCGGCGGCTATACCTTGAGCTTGGATGTCAAAATGATTGAGTATGTGGCGGACGAGCCGCCTCAGGCCACACAGCAGGAGCCAAGCAATGCAGCAATCCCATGATTTTGGCGCTACCCTGCAATTCGGCACCGTGGCCGCAGTAGACGATGCCAAACACGCGGTGCGCGTTACCCTGCCCGCGCTGGAAAACCTGCAAACCGACTGGCTGCCGGTGGTGTCGCTGGCTGCGGGCGGCAACCAATTTTATGCCTTGCCCGACCCGGGCGAGCTGGCGGTGTGTCTGCTCGACGCCCGTGGCGAGGGCGGCGTGTGCCTGGGTGTGATTTACAATGCTGCCGATGCCGCCCCGGCGGCAGACCGCAACATCTGGATGAAGCGGTTTAGCAACGGTACGGTGATTCAGCACAACCGCAGTAGCGGGCAGGTTAGCGTAAATACACCGGGGGATGTGCTGATTAAAAGCGGTGGCAAAGTCACCATCGACTGCGCCGAAACCGAAACCACCGGCAATCTGTTGGTTTCAGGCAGTCTTACCTATATGCAGGGCATGAGCGGCAATGGCGGTAGCGGTGCGGCGGCCACGATTAACGGCACTTTGCACACCGTGGGCGGCGATGTTCTGGCCGACGGTGTCAGCCTCAAACAACACACCCATCCCGATTTAACCAGCGGCGGCAATACCGGCGCGGCGCAGTGATTAGGCTTCGCCTGATGCGGCGCTTCGCAGAAATTCAAACCACTATTTTAGCTTCAGCGCCTACGCACTGCGTGCACGGGCTGCGCCCTGTATCGTGCTGCGCCCGATGCGGCGCTTCGCAGAAATTACAGCCCTTCTGGGCTGTAATTTTTAAAACGTTTTAAAAGACCGCAAACACATCTGCGGCCAAAATCCCTACATCACTTGATGCAGGGATTTTTTTATGCCTGCCCAAACAAGCGCAATCCTTAAACCCGTTTAAAAGACCCGCCAACGGCCAATACCGATAATCACGCCATGAATACCCAAGCCCGCAGCCGCCATTGGCAACTCGCCCCCGACAGCACCGGCATCGTGCAAGATGCCGCCGATATCGAGCAGTGTATTTTTAATATCCTCGGCACCCGCAAAGGCACCGATGTGTGCCGCCCGGCATTCGGCAGCAACCATTTTGACTACATCGATACGCCCGAAGATGTGTTTGTGCCCAACTGCGTGCGCGAAGTGGTGCTGGCGGTTAAAACATGGGAGCCACGGGCAGAAGTAACGCAAGTGACGTTTGCGGGCAATGCACCGCACATTGTGATGACCGTGCACTGGCGCGTGGCCGCAGCGGTGGCGGGTGAGATTTACCGCAGCGATATTTTATTAAAGGCTGCCTGAAATGGATTTGAACAAATTACCGCGTGAAAACGTGAAAGTGGTCGATGACGACTTGGCCACCGTGCTGGCCGCCACCATTGCCGACTACGAAGCACGCAGCGGCAAAGTATTGCAGCCCGCGCACATTGAGCGTTTGCTGATTAACACCTTTGCCTACCGCGAAACCTTAGCGCGGCAGCAAATGAACGAAGCCTACCGCCAACAACACCCGCGTTTTGCCACCGGCTTAATGCTGGATTTATGCGGCGATGATGTTAACACCCCGCGCTTGGCCGCTCAGCCCGCGCTCACCACGCTGCGCTTCAGCGCCGAGATTGCCGGGCAGGCACAGGTATTTATTGCTGCAGGCAGCCGTGTTTCGGTGGGCGATGTGATGTTTGCCACCCGCGAAGGCGGCACGCTTAGCGCTGCCCAAAAGCAGCTTGACCTGCTGGCCGCCTGCACCGTGCCGGGCATTTCCGGCAACGGCTGGTCTGCCGGGCAAATCAACACCGTGGTCGACAGCCTGCACCCAACGATTGCCGTTAAAGCCGCCAATATCACCGTGCCGTCTGGCGGGGTGGACATCGAGGGCGACGATGCCTACCGCCAGCGCATTTTACTGGCGCCGGAGAGCTTCAGCGTGGCCGGGCCGGTGGGCGCTTATCAGTATTGGGCGCGGCAGGTCAGCCCCGCGATTGTGGACGTGCATGTGGCCAACGATACCGACAGCACCGGCGCACCGATTGGCGGCACCGTGGCGGTGAGTATCCTCACCAAAGACGGCCTGCCGGGTGATGAGCTGCTCGGTGCGGTGCAAACTGCCCTGTCTGCCGAGCGCCTGCGCCCCCTGTGCGACAAGGTGGTGGTGCGCCCACCCGCGCCGGTGGATTACAGCGTTAACGCCACGCTCACGCTGTTTAGCGGCAGCAATCCCGCCGAAGTATTGGCCGCCGCCAACGCCGCTTGGGCGGCTTACGAAGCCGGGCGCCGCCATCGCTTGGGTGCCGATATTGTGCCGCTGCATATTCAGGCAGCCTTGCGCGTGGCCGGGGTTTACAACGTGAGCACACCGGGGCTAGCGCTCACTACTGTAGCACCAAACCAATGGGCACGTTGCACCCGCATCAATATCACCGCCGCTGCGGAGCAAGTGGATGGCTAAGATGAACTACGCCGACATCATCGAGCGCGACCAACGCTATCGGGCGCTGGCCGAGCTTGGCTTGCGGCTGGAATTGGTCGAGCTGCCGCAGCTGATGCCGCGCTTAGTTGCCTTGGTTGCCCCCGAACATCTGCCGCTGCTGGCCGAAAGCCGCAGCATTTTGGGCGCAGACGGCTATTGGCTGGCCGAATCCGACAGTGCGCGGCGGGCATTGATAAAAGGCGCTTACGAGTTACACAGATACAAAGGCACCCCGTGGGCGGTGCGCGAGATTGTGCGCCGCTTGGGTTTTGGTGAGGTGCAGATTATTGAAGGCCTAAGCGGGCAAAAGCATAACGGCACCATCCGCCGCGACGGCACTTATTACCGCGGCCACGGCCCGCACTGGGCGCACTACCGCATCGTGCTGGTCAACCCGATTACAAACGACCAAGCCGGGCTGCTGCGCCGCACCCTGCAAGCCTTTGCACCGGCACGCTGCATATTGGAAGCGCTGGATTACCAACAAGCGGCGCTGCGGCACAACGGCCGCGCCCGCAGAGATGGCACATTTAACCGAGGAGCCGCATAAGATGGCAAACGTAAAAGAAAACGCAATATGGGAAAACGGCATCTACCAGCTGGAAACCACCGACCCGGTGCTGGGGGGTGAAAACGGCATCGACAACCTGCAAGCCCGCCAACTGGCCAACCGCACCCAGTGGCTTAAAACCGAGCTTGCGCAAGCCGTGCAAAACATCGGCGGCTTGGGCGCAAGCAAAGCCGACAAATCAATTCAGATGATTGCGGGCAACGGTTTAAGCGGCGGCGGCGATTTGTCCGCGAACCGCACAATCACCCTCGGCACCCCGGGCAAAATCACCGGCTCGAGCACCAACAGCGTTAGCGCCACCTCGCACACGCATGAAATCGACAATGCCGGTCCTACCGTTGCAGGGGTCATGAAAGTGCTGAACGTACTCAACAGCACCGATAATTTGAGCGCACTCTCTGCTGCGCAGGGCAAAGTGCTGGCTGAATCAATCAGCGGATTAGAGTCCGGTAAGCTGCCTTATATCTTTGGTCAAGGTGCGGGGCTGGACTTTGATGCTGTGCCCGTGGGCGTTAGCGGATACCGCGATACCCCGTACGGCTGGGGCTCTGTGCTCACCGTGCCGACATCCGACGATATGTCGCAACTGATAATCGGCCAAGGACGGGCGTGGGTGCGCTATCGTAACAGCGGCACTTGGATTGCAACCGAGTTAAGCGGTGCCGACTGGTCTGCCGTGCGCAACCGCCCCGGCGCAATCAAATCTTATGCATCAGACGCTGTAAATCAAACCGAGCTCGCCGCCGCAATCGGCAACCTGGTAAACGGTGCCCCGGGCGCACTCGACACCCTGCGCGAACTTGCTGCGGCCTTGGGCAACGACCCTAATTTTGCATCAACAATCGCAGCACAAATTCGACAAGCATCGCCGCCGGGGATGGTTGTTTACTACGGCGGCAAAACCGCGCCGCCAGGATGGTTAAAAGTCAACGGCGCGGCAATTCTTGTGTCGTCATATCAAGAATTAACAGATGCACGCTGGGTCGGTGCCGCAGAAAACGCCACCGCACCGTGGTGGTATCGCTGCGACAACCCGAGCAATCCGGACGGCAGCCGCAATGTTAATGGACGCTATTTTGTGCTTGAGGACTTGCGCGGCGAATTTGTGCGCGGCTGGGACGATGGCCGCGGCGTTGATGCCGGTCGGGCGCTGGGTAGCGCACAGGGCGATGCTATCCGCAACATCACCGGCCGGATTGCGAGTGGCAATGACACCAAACAGCAGTTGATCGAGTCGTGGAGCGCAACCGGCGCATTTTATTTTAATGAAACCGGATACAAAAATTGGACGCAAGATGCTAGTGACGGTGATGCACGTTTGCCGCGCGACATCTCATTTGACGCAAGCCGCGTTGTACCCACCGCCCCCGAAAATCGCCCGCGCAACATTGCATTGCTTGCCATCATCAAAATCTAACAAACAGGACACAACACAATGTCACTCAACACTAAACCGCTGCCGCCGCTCACAAAACAAGTGTGTCAGCTCGATGCAAACGGCTACTATCTCTATACCACCGATGCCGATTTAGACCTCGCGGCAAGCGACGGCAGCTATATCCTGCCCGGCGGCTGCATCGATGCCGATCCGCCCGAAGACAGACCCGGCCATGCCGCGCGCTGGCAAGACGGCGCATGGCAGTATCTGCCCGACCACCGCGGCCAAGTGTTTTACAGCACAGCCACTGGCCAGCCGCACACAATCAATGCTGTAGGCGCTTTGCCCGACGGCATTACCGACACCCCGCCGCCGGATAAATATCACAGCTGGGACGCCAAGGCAAAGGCGTGGACGCTAACAAAATCCGCCCGTGCGCAACAGCTGGCCGATGCCAAAGCGGCAAAATACGCTGCCATCAACAATGCCGCACAAGCACATATCAGCCGCGCCGCAGAACTCGACAAAGTGCCCGAGTTCGAGTTGGCAACTTGGGCACAGCAGGCCGCTGAAGCCGAGGCATGGGCAGTAAACAACACCGCGGCCACGCCCATGCTGTCGCAAATCGCATTGGCACGCGGTGCTGATCTTGATGACCTGCGCACAAAAGCACTAAAAAAAGCCCGCGCCTACAGCGCGCTGGCGGCGCATGTGGCCGGGCAGCGGCAGGCGTATGTTGATGCGCTCAACGCCGCTGCCGATTTGGCTGCCGTGGATGAAATTAAAATCAACTACAGCGCGCCGGGTGCATGATGCGCCGCTATCTGTATCATATTGCGATTGCGCTCGACCAGCTGCTTAACGCCGCACTCGGCGGCTACGCCGATGAAACCTTAAGCAGCCGCGCATACCGCCGCGCCAGTATTGCAGACGCAAAACGGCGCTGGCGCTGGGCACACAAGCTGATAGACGGCCTGTTTTTTTGGCAGGCGGAACATTGCAAGAAATCGTATGAAATGGAGGTGCTAAGACGGCATTTGCCGGTAGATTTTAGTTAGTTTGATATTGTTGTATTGATGTAAAGACGGCGGCGCGGGCAGTGTTGTAGCACCACCCACGCCAGCCAAAGCAGACGGAACCTGCATTGACCCAAGGCCGCCACCTCGCGAGGCGTGCGGATTCTATCACCAAAACGTAGAAAACCACAAAAAATGAAACATCGTTGCAAAAACTGCAATAAGCTGTTGGCCGAAGGCTGTGGCACTTTTGAAATCAAATGCCCGCGCTGTAAAGCCATTAACCGCTTGAGTTCTTTAACAACCCAGCATGCAGCCATCACCACTTCACCAAAAATATCATACATCGCTTCGCGTATCATCGGGTACATTTGCTTGCTCCAGTCCGTTAATCGATGGACACAGCATAACTCTGCTGGCCGACAGTACCCAGCAATCCCAGTGCAAAGGTTCACCACAAACAAAAAAACCTGCCTTTGTTCGGCAGGTTTTGAAACATTGTTGCACAGTGTGAAACAAAATAAAGTCGCATTTATCTTGCAAAAGCATCACCATTTATCGCGCCCGGCTTCACGATGTCCTGCTTGCTGACGCCGCGCATTTTCAGCGGAAAGGCAATATTTTCGCCCACGCTCATGTGGGGGAAAAGGGCGTAGTTTTGAAACACCACGCCGATATTGCGCTTGTAGGAGGGAATGTCGTTAATGGCACGCTGGTCGAGCCAAATATTGCCGCTGCTTTGCGATTCAAAACCGGCCAATAACATCAGCATGGTGGTTTTGCCGGAACCAGACGGCCCCAGCAGGCTGATGAATTCGCCCCTGCGGATGTTTAAACTTAGGTTTTCAATCACTTTGACATCACCATAGGATTTGCTGATGTCTTCAAAACGAATATGGTAGTCTTTCATGCCCTGTTCCTTGCATGCCGGTTTATTTTATTCTTGGGCACCGCCGGTTAAGCCAGCGGTGCCTGTGCGGGTTTTATTATTGTGCCAGCCACGCATTAAAGCGCTTGGTCAGATCTTCTGAATGATCTACCCAGAAATCCACATCCAGCGGAATTGCATTCTGCATATTAGCGGCAGTAGTGGGCAAGTCGGCGGCCAAGTTTGCGGGCACCTCGCTAGCAGCCTGTTTATTGGGCAAGCCGTAAGCCACATATTCAGGCAGCTTCACTTGATGCTCGGGCAGGCTGGAGAAAGCAATGAAGTCCATACCGGCATCTTTGTTGGCGGCGTCTTTTAAAATAACCCAGCTATCCACGGCATAAATGCTGCCCGGCCACACCACTTTGAAGTTTTTGCCTTCGCTGCGGTTGATGCCGGTGATGCGGCCATTGTAGGCCGAGGCCATGGAAACCTCGCCGGAAGCCAATAGTTGCAGCGGCTGCGCGCCCGCTTCCCACCAAATCAGATTAGGTTTAAGCGTATCCAGCTTTTTAAATGCGCGATCCACACCTTCGGGGGTAGACAAAACTTCATACAGTTTGTCTTTGGGCACGCCGTCGGCCAGCAAGGCAAATTCCAAGGTGTATTTGGGGCCTTTGCGCAGAGCGCGTTTGCCGGGGAATTTTTTCACATCCCAGAAATCCGCCCACGATTTGGGGCCGTCTTTCAGTTTGTTGCCGTCGTAGGCAATGGCGGTAGACCACACAATGGCGCCCACGCCGCAATCGCTAACCGCAGCGGCATCCAGGAATTTGTCTTTGCCGCCCAGCTTGTTCCAGTCGATTTTTTCAAAAATGCCATCGGTACAACCGCGTGCCAAATCTTCAGCTTCCACTTGTACCACGTCCCAGTTGGGGCTGCCGGCCTGTACTTTGGCCTGCAATACGCCATAGCCGCCATCATAGGATTCGTCTAGCAAGGGTTTGCCGGTTTTGTCGATAAAAGGTTTGAAATAAATCTTGCGCTGGGCATCTTGATAATTGCCGCCCCAGGAGGCCACAGTGAGATCGCGCGAGCCGGAGGCGCCGGTGGCGGATGCTGCCGATGCTGCCGCCGGTGCTGAGGTGGCGGAAGATGATGACGAGGTGCCGTTGCTGCAGGCAACCACAGTTAAGGTGCCCATCATCAGGGCAATTCGGGCTAATTTCATGGTTTGATTCCTCTACAAATACTATTATTAGAAATAAAATTAAAACTGCAAAACAACAAGATACTACAAAAACACGGTATTTATCCGGTGGGCATTCGGCTGGGATTGCGGCCAGACAAAACGCCTAGTGACAAGCAGATAACACACCTAAGCACGACAACAACTTAATCTGTAATCATTTATCCAAGCACAGCAGGCAGCTAGGTTTGCCGCAATGCCTGCACTAATGCATCAAGCAATATGGGCACATGCTCGGTGCCAAAGGTGAGCGGCGGGCGGATTTTCAGCACATTGCCTTGCGGGCCGCTGTGGCTGATTAATACGCCGTGCTGGCGCATGTGATTGGCCACGCGGCTGGCGCGGGTGCTGCTGTGTGCTGCGCCGTGTTCTGCCACGGTGATGCCCCAATACAGGCCGTGGCCGCGAATGCCCGCTACGCCCAGTGCCGGCAGTGCGTGTGCCCATTCGGCTGCCAGCAATTGGCCGGTGGTTTCCGCCCGTTCAGGCAGCCTACGCTGTTCCAGCTCTTGCAATACAGCCATACCCACGGCTGCGGCCACGGGGTTGCCGCCGAAGGTGTTGAAATAGCGCCCGGTGGCGGCAAACGCATCCACTACTGCAGCGGTGGCCACCACGCCCGCCATGGGATAGCCATTGCCCATCGGCTTGCCCATGGTGACGATATCCGGTGCCAACCCGGTGCGGGCAAATCCCCACCAATCGGCGCCCAAACGGCCAAAACCGGCCTGCACTTCATCGGCAATCACCACCGCGCCAGCAGCACGTGCGGCTGCGGCACCACCGCTGAGTAAACCGTGTGCGGGCGGAAAAATACCGTCGCTGGCGAATACCGTGTCCACCAATAAGGCGCAGGGGCGGACGGCGGCTGCCTGTAAATCGGCAAAAGCCTGTGCCACTTGGTCTTCCCAGCGGCGGGCGGCGATGGCCACGGTTTCGCCTTCGCCCACCATGGGCGGCGGCACGGTGCGTACAAACGGCGCCACCGCCGCCAGTGAGGGCGATGTTTGTGCCAGCAACTGGGTAACGCCGTGATAAGCATGGTGGGTAACCACAATACCTTGGCCGCCACTCACAGCCTGTGCCATGCGCAAGGCCAAATCATTGGCTTCGCTGCCGGTGCAGGCGAGCATCAAACGGTTTAAATCCGGCGGGAAATGAGCCAATAAAGCATCGGCATAATCCAGTATCGCCGGATGCAGGTAGCGGGTGTGGGTGCACAAAGTGGCTGCCTGCGCGGCCATGGCCTGCACCACGCGCGCATTGCCATGACCCACCACCGGCACATTGTTGTAGGCATCCAGATAGCGGCGGCCATCGGCATCTTCCAGCCACACATCTTCACCGCGCACCGGCAACAGCGGCTCATCGTAAAACAAACGGTAGGCCGGTCCCAGTACGGTGCGGCGGGCCAGCAATTCGGTGGGTTCAGTCACAGCCCTATACTCCTGCACGGGCATTACAGCCCGGCCAATCAGGTGCCAGTTGGCGAATCAGCGCCCGCGCTTGGGCATTGCTGCGCATAATGTAAGCACTGTTGTGCGGAAACTGCGCCGCACGCCACTCGGAAATCACAATCCGCTGCAACAGCCGCGCCTGCACCAATTGCGGCAGTACCTGATGCTCTGCCGGGGAGAGCGGCAACACAGTCTCATAGGCGGCCACAATCTGTGCCAACGCGGCCAAAGGTTGGCCGTTGTGTTCATCCAGTGCGTATGAAGCGGCAATGGCCAGCTCGACCACGCGGGGTGCGCGGGTTAAATCGCCAAAATCCAACACGCCATAAATGTGTTGCGGTCGGGATGTGGCCACCACGGTGTTGCTGCGCGACAAATCGCTGTGAATCACTTGCTGCGGCATGGCGCGCAGCAAAGGCAGAATCTGCTGGTTGAAGGCGGGGAAAAACCGCAAAGCCAGCGCTTTGATATCGTCGTCGGGCAAAATGGTTTGCGCCCAGCCCACCAATTGCCCCACATGCATCACATCCCACAGCAACACGCGTTGCGCTAATGCCGGATGATCAAACCCGGCCAGTGCCAAGGCCATGTGGGCGGCGGTTTGGCCAAATGAAGATTGCAGCTCGGGCGTGATGGCGGTTTGCGCCACCGATACGCCTTCCAGAAAGGTGTATGCCCTTACGCGTACCTCGGTGTTGCCGATGCGGCAAGTGGTGGTGCAAGCACCGGCGGCGGTACGGATGGCCTGAGGGGTGTGTACGGTGCAGGCTTTGTGCTGCAGCCAATCGAGCACCCGCACCTGTATATCGGTTTCGGCAGCTGTTTCGGCAGCATTGATAAATTTGAGTACCATTTTGCGACCATCGCTCAGGTGCAACAGCATGTTTTTATCGCGCTCGCCGCTGAGCCATTCGGCGCGGGCATCCCAGCCGTAAACATCGGCAGCCAGTTGCAGGCCGTGGGCCAATGTTACCGGCGGCGGCGGGTGCATCAGCACGCAGCCGGTGTTGCCGGTTGATGCGCTGTTTGCTGCTGCCTGCTGTGCCTGATTCATTGCTTGGTGCTCTTGAAAACGCCGTATCAAAGCGGCTTGTGCGCTTAATGACGGTTGAATTGTGACTGATTTATGTCAGTATAGGCACGATGATGCATCATAATCAATAATTTTCATATTTTAAATTTTTTTATCATTTAATAAATTGTTTTTAATGGATAAATATTCTTATTTATTGCATTGATGCATCATGATAAAATGTAATTGAATGAAAATAGCTTAGGATTATCAGATGGATATGATTAAAAGCCTGCTTGATTCCGATTTGAAGGGCGACCAAATATACGCCCAGCTGGCCGCACAGCTGATGAGCGGCCAACTATTGCCGGGCGACCGCCTTAAAATTCGTGAGCTGGCCGATAAGATGGGCACCAGCGTCACGCCGGTGCGCGATGCGTTGCTGCGGCTGGTGCAAGATGGTGCGCTGGTGATGCCCACGCCGCGAGACATCCGCGTGCGCAGCCTGACTTTGCGTGAGTATCTGGAAATCCGCAGTATCCGGCTGGAGCTGGAAGGCATGGCCGCCGGTATGGCGGCGATTAAGGCCACGGCGGCGGATGTGGAGCGCATGGAAGCGTTGATGGCGGCGAATGAAACCGCTTTGGCCAATCATGAATTTCAGCAGGGCATTGTCTTAAACCAGGTGTTTCATTTCGAGCTGTGTCGCATTGCCGAAATGCCCTTGCTAACGGAGATTTTGAACCGTTTGTGGATGAAGATAGGCCCGCTGATTGCCCAAGCCTACCATCAAGGCGGGCGTGCCATGGTTGATCACCATTACCCGGTGGTGCAGGCGTTGCGCAACCGCGACCATCAAGCCGCGCGCATTGCCATTCAAACCGATTTGCTCTCGGGCGGGCGGATTATTTTGCATTTGAAAATGCAGGAAGATGCGGCAGCGGGGGCGGGTGGATAATTTGATGAGCTCACGCTGGATTTTGAACGCCGCCACCAGCAGATTATCCAGCGCTTTGGCCGCTGCCGGATTGAAAGATTTAGCTGCGGTGGATGGCGGCGATATTGTGCATGATGGCTTGGCGCATCATCAAATTGTGGAATGTATAACTTCTGGCAGCAGATTAAAGCGCCCGAAGGGCAAAGCTATCAAGCCGCAGTGATTAAAACCGATTTAAAACTCACCGCGCTATACAAGCTTTTCCCCTGCAAACTTAATGAGTTTCTATTAACACAGGATTTAGCCGATAAAGGCTATTTTATCGACAGCGGCACCATTAAACACATCAGCTTTGAAGATTCTGCGGTGGTGTATGGGCGGCGGCAATGACCGGGTATTTGGCAGCTGGCTGGCCGACAAAATTTATGGTGGCGAAGGCAACGATATTCTGAATGGCAGCCCTGTTGTGCCGGCTAATAATCCGGGCAGAACACAAGAAGAGTTGGATAAAGACGCCGATTATATTGTGGGCGGTGCCGGGCGTGATTTGATTAACGGCATGGCAGGCAACGATATTATCTATACGGGCGAGGTGGGCGAGCATTTGTTGGCCGACAGCACCAATGAGCGTGGCGATTGGGCACTGGGACATTTGGGCGACGACACTATTTATGGCAGCAGCAACCGCGATTTTCTGATGGGCGGCGAGGGCAAAGATACCATTTACGGCGGTGCGGGCGATGATGTGATTTTGGGGGACGGCTTTGTCCGCCCCGGTAACCGCAGCCAAAATATTGATTTGAGCAATCCGACTACACCGATTTACCCGCCTATCAGCGTGCCGATTATGCCTTGGGTGCCGGGTATGCCTGATTTCGGCTTACCTTCTTTGCCAAGCAGCGTGATGGGTGCTGAATATACATTTATCAATAATGAATTGAAATGGGCCGCTGCCAGCGGGCTGCTCTGCCCCGTAATTTGTTTAGTGATGCCGATGGCGATGTGTTGCATTACACCGTGGTGCAAAGCAATGGTGTACCGCTGCCTGCATGGCTAAGCTACGATGCGGCCAGCCAAACCTTATCCGGTACGGCAGGCAAAGACGATATCGGCAAGCTGAGCCTGATGGTAGTAGCTCAAGACCCGGCCGGCGCCAGCGCACAGCAAGCGTTTACACTCACGGTAGCCGCTGATAATGCGGTTTACATCACCGGCTTTGGTATCAGCGGGTTGGGTGATGATGAAATTGTGGGCAGTGCCGGGGACGATATTATTTGGGCAAATGCCGGTAACGATACGGTGTATGCGGGCAAAGGCAACGATTTTGTGAATGGCGGGCTGGGTGACGACCATTTGTTTGGCGAAGAAGGCAACGACACTTTGCAAGGCGGCTTGGGCGACGATGTACTTAGCGGCGGCTTAGGCAACGATAAGCTGGAAGGCGGGCTGGGCAACGATACTTATTTGTTTGCCAAAGGCGACGGCCAAGACCGAATCTACGATTTGGGCGGCAGCAACGACACCCTCACTTTATCTGATTTAACGGTAAATGATGTGTGGTTTGCCCGCCAAGGCAACCATCTGGAAATTTCGGTTATCGGCAGCGAGGATAAAATCACCGTGGAAAACCAGTTTTTATGGTTTTTCGGCCATCCGAACAAGGTGGAAAATATCCGGCTGGACAACGGCATTCACATTGCCGATACCCAACTGGATAAACTAATCAATGCCATGGCTGCTTTTGCGCCCGGCCAAAACAACGGTAAATCTGTGCCCGAGCAAATGCAGCAATACATGCACCAGATTGGCGCGGCGGATTATTGGCAAGGCAACAGCGGTATTTTGTGATTCGCAATCGCACAAAATAACTTAGCTGTATGGCAGTGGCTTGCCGCATCAAGCCCGGTAATAACGTTGGTTTTCCTATTTCAAGTGTGCCGGATAAAAGCTGTTACTCCGGCAGAAGCTGTCTGAAATGCGCAAACTGCCTTTATGGGCAAGATTGGTTAAATCTACGCCAAATGCAAAAATATTGGGC
This sequence comes from Paralysiella testudinis, assembly GCF_016894345.1. Lineage (GTDB taxonomy): Bacteria > Pseudomonadota > Gammaproteobacteria > Burkholderiales > Neisseriaceae > Paralysiella > Paralysiella testudinis. Next base: position 190,847 of record NZ_CP069798.1, on the reverse strand, counting down.
TGCCTGAAAGCGCAAACCGCGGCTTTTCAGGCAGCCTTTTTATATATCGGCACACTCAGGCAAACAGTTTTTTCACTTCATTTAAATCAAACGATTTTTTCTCTTCGTCTACGCTGATGATGCTTTCTGCCACGGTTTTTTTGCTTTGCTGTAGGGCGAGGATTTTTTCTTCGATGCTGTCTTTGCAAATCATGCGGTAGGCCATGACGTGGCGGGTTTGGCCGATGCGGTAGCTGCGGTCGATGGCTTGGTTTTCTACGGCGGGGTTCCACCACGGATCCACAATCAGCACATAATCAGCTTCGGTGAGGTTCAGGCCGGTGCCGCCGGCTTTGGTGCTGATAAGAAACACGCGCACATCGGCATTGGTTTGGAAATTGGCCACTTTTTCGCGGCGGTTGCGGGTTTGGCCGTCGAGGTATTCGCACTCGATGTTTTCGGCCTGTAAGCGGGTTTGGATCAGCTGCAGCATTTTAACGAAGCTGGAAAACACCAAAATTTTGTGTTGGCCGGTTTTTTCTTTGATGTGTTCCACCAGCATATCGAGCTTCACCGATTCGTCTCCGTAGTCGGCATCGTCTGACAACAGCGCGGGGCTGTTGCAGATTTGGCGCAGCTTCATCAGGCCTTCCAGTATGTACAGTTGCGCTTTTGCAATGCCGTTTTCGTCAATTTTATTGAGCAGGTAATCGCGGTAGCGCTGTTTAAATGCTTCATATACTTGGCGCTGTTTTTTGCCCATTTCGCAATACAGGATGCTTTCTATTTTTGGCGGCAACTCGGTGGCCACTTGTGTTTTGGTGCGGCGCAGAATAAACGGGTTTACCAGCCGCGCCAGCAAGGCCGAGGTGTCGGCATCTTTGTTTTTATCGATGGCTTCGGCAAAGGCGGATTTGAAATGGCTGCTGCTGCCAAGCAGGCCGGGGTTGATAAAGTTGAATTGGGCATACAAGTCGAAGGTGTTGTTTTCGATGGGGGTGCCGGTGAGAATCAAGCGGTTGTGGGCTTTGAGCAGGCGCACGGCTTTGTAGCGCTGTGATTGCGGGTTTTTAATGGCTTGGCTTTCATCCAAGATGGCGTAATAAAATGCGATTTCTTTAAGCTCGTCGATGTCGCGCAATAAGGAGCCGTAGGTGGTGAGCACAATATCGTATTGGCTCAGCTCGCTCAGGCTGCCTGAACGGGCGGCACCGGTAAAATTCAATACCTTGAGGCTGGGGCAGAATTTGGCCAGTTCGTCTTGCCAGTTAAACACCAGTGTGGTGGGCGCCACAATCAGGGTGGGCTGTTGCGGCTGCTCGGTTTGCTTTAAATATTGCAAAAAGGTGATGGTTTGCAGGGTTTTGCCCAGCCCCATGTCGTCGGCCAGGCAGCCGCCCAAGCGGTTTTGATGCAGGAACACCAGCCAGTTCAAACCGTGTTGCTGATAGGGGCGCAGCCGGGCTTCGATGCCTTTGGGCACGGGTATATCGCTTTGCGCGCCCAAGTTTTGCAGGCGCTGCTTGCGCTGATATAAATCCACCAGAAAAGCCGGTTTTTCGTTGAGGCTTTGGTATAGCTCGTCGATGATGCCGAACTGGTGGTTGGAAATCTGCAAGTGGTTTTTTTTGATTTCACCGGCTTGGAAATACTGGGCAAATTGCGCCATCCATTGCTGCGGCAGCATGCCGATGCTGCCATCGCCCAACACCACGTAGTTTTGTTTTTTCAAAAACGCTTTTTGCACGTCTTTAAGCTGCACTTGTTGGTTGCCAAAGCTGATATTGATGTGCATATCAAACCAATCGGTGCCGGAAGCCAAGCGCACCGCCACGCTGGGTTTGTTTAAGTTGTAATTAAACGAGGTGAGCGTATGGGTACCCAGCAGGGCAATGTCGGCGCTTTGCAGTTGTTCAGCCGCTTCCAGCAGCCAGAAATTGTCGCTTAATTGTGCGGGGCTTAATACATACAGGCCGTTGCCTTGGGCAAAATCGGGGTGCAGGCTTTCAAACAATTGCACCAATTCGGCTTCGGCCTCGGTGTCGCGCGGCAGGCAGCGGATGGTGCCATCGGCGCCGGGCAATAAGCGCATTTCGTTGCTGTGAACCTGAATCAGTTTGTCGGCATACTGCATGGCGAGGCGGAAAAACACCCAGCCTTCTTGCTCGCTGATATAAACCTGTTTGGCAGGCGGGGCGGTGGTGGCAGCCGCAGTGGGCAGCGGCTGTTTTTTGGCGGTTTTGCGGTTGGTTTTGGCGGGGATTTTAAGTACTTCCACGCCTTCGATTTCATACAGGCAGCTGAGCGGCTGCAAGATGTGTTGCTGGAAGTGGGCGCTGTTTTGCTTGAGGAAGCTTTTCTGCGGCTGTTGGATGCTGTCAAGCAAATCGGTGGTGAGGCGCAGATTATCCAGCGGCAGAATTTCATCTTGGCGGCGCACAAACAGCGGGGTGATGGTGAGCTGGTTGGAATGCAGCAGGTAGCTGCGGCTGCCGATTTTGATTTTGGCGCTGAGGGTATAACACAGCGCGTCTTCTTCGAGTTTGAACAGCAGGCTTACTTTGTCTTCGGTATTGAGGCTGAGCGGCTGTAAATTTTTGCGCACATACGTTTGGTTGAAGCGGTGGGCAAACAGGCGGCAATCGGTCAGCTCTGCACACAGGCGCGCAAATGCGGTTTGCGCCTGCTGCAAGTCTTGGTTTTTTTGCTGGCGGCGGTAGCGCTGATAGTGCTTGTTTACCTGCTCGCTTTGCCAAAACATTTGCAGCAATTGTGGGCTGTGGCGGCCGGAAACCAGCGTTTCTGCCGAGCTGTAATAGCTCAGCGCACGGATAGACGTGGCCAAATCGGTGCGTTTTTTGTCGTACTTGCCTTCTACACAGGTAAGGCCTTGCAAGGTGCGTCCCGAAAACTCAACCACCAGCGCCGAGGTGTATTCAGGCAGCGTGGCCGGATACAGATGTGCGGGCAAGGCAGGTGTATCTTCGGCAACCACGGTGTAGTCCAGCGGCTGCAAACCCGACATTTTGTGCTCTACTGTAAAGCCTTGGGCATCAAACCCAAAAGTAAAAAAGCGCTGATAATCATCGCTGAGGGTGAGGCCGTAAGCTTGTAAAAAGGCGGCGATTTTGTGGTTGGCATAATCGGCGCTCAGGCAATCGGCACCGAGGTTGTCGGCCACAAATTGCAGCCCAATCACCACATGCTGGCAATACTTGCCTTGGTATTTTTGGGTGCAGTCGCAGCTGATTTCTACACAGTTTTGCTGCGGCAATAGACGCCATTGCTGCCGATTGCGGCCATACCAGCTTTCGGCCTCCAACACCATATCGCCGGGCTCCAGCTTCACCAGCTCGCAACTGCTGCTTTGTGCATGTTGTTGCTTGTTGTAATGAAACCCTTCCAAGCGCAATTTTTCTTCGATGGCGGCCAAGTCCAACAGACCTTGTTTGGTGAGCGGATAGCTTAAGGCTGCCTGGGCCGACGCGGCGGCGGGCTTTGCTGTTTCCGGCAAGGCGGTGCTGCCTACCCGATTAAAATAATCAACCAAGGCACGCAACGATGCCACGGTGTGTTTGCAGATGCCCTCGTGGTCATAGGGGCAGGTGCACATGGTTTGGATTCGGCCATATTCGTAATTGATTACGATGACATACGGCTTTCTGCTGCTGCCCTTACAGGTATAAACCGCCTGCTCGCCATCTAGCCTTTCTAACTGTGGCTGCAACAGCTTGGCTTTGGCAAGGCTGCTTGAAGCGGCATTTTGGCGGATATAGTCGATTAGGTCTCGGGTGTGAACGTTTGCCATAATTATGAATATGATTGCTGTTAATAAAAAACAGGATAAAGCGTTTCAGGCAGCCTTGGTAAAAATATTCAAGGCATCAATTCGGCGCTCACCGCCTGCAAAAACGCCAGCCGCTCGGGCTTGATGCTGCCTGCGGCAGCGGCGGCTTTAACTGCGCAGCCCGGCTCTTGTTGGTGACGGCAGTTGTGAAAGCGGCATTGCCCGGCCAGGCCGCGCAAATCGGGGAAGTAGTGCAACAAATCGGTGGCGTGTAAGTGGTGCAGGCCGAAGGCTTGCAAGCCGGGGGAGTCGATTAGGCGGGTGTGGGCATCCAGATCGTACAGTTGGGCGTGGGTGGTGGTGTGGCGGCCGGAGTCTAAGCGGGTGGAAATATCGCCCACGCGGGCGGCGGCGTTGCCGAGCAAGGCGTTGGTGAGGGTGGATTTCCCCATGCCCGACTGGCCGAGAAAAATATTGGTTTGCCCTTGCAATACCGGGCGCAAGGCATCGGCACCGGCCAAGGCGCTCACGGTGAGCAGCGGATAGCCCAGCGTGGTGTAAAACGCCAGCTTTTGCGCCCACGCGGCGGTTTCGGGCAAATCGGCTTTATTGAGCACAATCACGGCGCGGATTTCGGCGGCTTCGGCGGCCAGCAAGGCGCGTTGCAGCAATAATTCGCTGGGCGACGGCACCGCCGCCAGCACCACCAGCAGTTGCGTTACATTGGCGGCAATCAATTTGCTTTTAAACGCATCTTGCCGATACAACAGGCTTGTGCGCGGCAAGTAGTCTTCAATCACCACTTGCTCGGCATTGATGGGGCTGATGTGCACTTCATCGCCACAGGCAAAATCCACCCGTTTGCCACGGGTGGTGGCATCGAAGGTTTGCCCTTGCGGCGTGCGCACAATATAGCGGCGGCCATAGCTGGTGATGATTTGCGCGGTGGCTTTGCTCATTTCAGGCAGCCTTTTGTGTTTTCATCAATGCTTGCAACGCCGCGATCCGCGCTTGCGCACCGGGATGGGAGTCGTAAAAGCGCGAATACCAGGCATCGCTCACCAAACTGGCGGCATTGCTGCGGTAGAGCTTGGTGAGCGCGTGGATTAAATCGGCGGCGGCGGCATAGCGAGCGGCAAAGCGGTCGGCCTCGAATTCGTTTTTGCGCGACATCAAGCCCGACAAAGGCGAAAACGGGAAGGTAAACACCGGCAACACCAGCAAAAACAGCAGCAAAGCCATGGCATGGCTGGGGTAATCCACGCCCAAGCCGCTGTAAAACGCCGGTTGCGGCAACAGCAAGCCCAGCACAAACAGCACCGCCAAAGCCAGCGCAAAGGTTACCGCCATTTGTTTGATGATGTGCTTATGCGCAAAATGCCCCAATTCGTGTGCCAACACCGCTTCCACTTCTTGCGGCTGCATGTCTTTTAATAAAGTATCAAAAAACACGATGCGCTTGTTTTGCCCCAGCCCGGTGAAATAAGCATTGCCGTGGCCGCTGCGTTTGGAGCCGTCCATCACAAACACGCCTTTGCTTTTAAAGCCGGTGCGCTGCAACAGGCTTTCAATCCGCGCCTGTAAAGCGCTGTCGGCCAAAGGCTCGAATTTATTGAACAGCGGCGCAATCCATTTGGGAAACGCCCACAGCAGCAGCAAAGAAAAGCCCAGCCACAGCAGCCACACATACAGCCACCACAGCTTGCCCATCGCGCCCATCAAATACACCACCGCCAGCAGCAGCGGCGTGCCGATAATCAGCGCCAACAGCACGCCCTTAAACTGGTCGGCCAGCCACGTGGGCAGCGTGGTTTGGTTAAAGCCGAAGCGCGCTTCCAGCACAAAAGTGCGGTACAGCGCCCACGGCCAGCCCAACACCATGCTCACCAAGCCAAACAAGCCCAGCAACACCACGCCCTGCCATAAAGTGGACGCCACCAGCTTTTGGCTCAACAGCGCCAACACATTCAAGCCGCCGCCCAAGGTAAACAGCCACAGCAAGGCTGCCTGAAACACAATCTCATAGCGGGAAAAACGCTGCTTGGCCAAGCTGTAATCGGCGGCTTTCTGATGCTCTGCCAGCGTCACCGTATCGGCAAACGCCGATGGCACCGCGCCACGGTGGCGCAGCACCGCACGGCTCTGCCGCAGCGATAAATACAGCTGCCCCAGCGTGCTCACGGCAAAAAACAGCAAAAACAACACATAAACGGTTTGCGAATCCATAACATCCCATAAGGCTTAAATAAAATCAGGCGCGTATTGTAGCCCAATTGCGGGCTTGCCAGATGATAAAGGCTGCCTGAAAACCAATCCCGCTTTCAGGCAGCCTTATTGTCAGCGACGCATCAAATCAATGCCAATACACTTAACGTAGTGAAACCGGTAAAACCAATTGAACATCAATCATGTTGATGCTTAGCATATTGGCGCAACCAATTCTGCATCAAGTCAATTTCAGCCTGCTGCGCCGCAATGATATTTTCCGCCAACTGCCTCATTTGTGGATCTTTACCGTATTTCAGCTCGATTTCGGCCATTTTAACCGCGCCCTGATGATGTGGCAGCATTCCTGCTGCAAAGGCCGCATCGGGGTTGCTCATGCCGATGCCCTGCATCATATCGTCATGCATACTGGCCATCGCTTCATGGTATTCTGCTACATGTGGTGCCGATGCATTATGCTGCATTTCAGGTGCCGCAAACACCAAACCACTGGCGCTCAGCAGGGTCAATAGCGGAACAATAAATTTTTTCATACTAAATACTCCTCAAAATCGTTGTGGGTTGACATCATACTGGCTCAAAACCAGCAGAAAAGCATCCTATACTTTTACCTTGGGTTAAGGTCAAGCTACGCACACAAGGCAAATAACGTTAAAATAAGTAGCAACTCACTCATCAAGATTAAAACACCCATGCAAAACCCCAACAACCTGGCCTGGCTGGACATGGAAATGACCGGCCTGAACCCCGACAGCGACAAAATCATCGAAGTAGCGATGATTATCACCGATCAAGACCTCAATATCCTTGCCCAGTCGGATGTATTGGTGATCCACCAGCCCGACAGCATTATGGACAATATGGACGCTTGGAACACCAGCACCCACCAGCGCACCGGCCTTACCGCCAAAGTGAAAGCCGCCACCCTCACCGAAGCCGAAGCCGAGCAGCAACTGCTGCACTTTATGGCGCAGTGGCTGCCTGAAAAAACCAGCCCCATGTGCGGCAACACCATCCACCAAGACCGCCGCTTTATGGCGCGCTACATGCCCAAGCTGGAAGCCTATTTCCACTACCGCAACCTCGATGTATCCACCTTAAAAGAACTGGCCAAACGCTGGCATCCCGCCGTGGCCAAAGGCGTGGTAAAAAAAGGCGCGCATCAGGCATTGGACGACATCATCGAAAGCATTGAAGAAATGAAGCACTATCGAGCGCAGTTTTTGAAATTGCCGCAGTGATAATAAGGCTGCCTGAAGCCTTGGCACCGTCGCATACAGATGCCAGTTCAAATCAAGGCTTTGATTCCGTGAAACAATCGGATTACTGTTAACATTAACTTATGATTGATTAAAACATCCAATATAAGATACCTCATAAATATAAGATACCTCATAAAACCGAGATAAAACCGAGGCTCTACTTCAGGCAGTGTTAATTAGCAGGAACATAACTCCCAGCAATAACAACAAATTCGCTATTTATGCTAAATAAGCTTGGTTAAAATTAAATTTTCGATTTATCATGATTATGTTTGTTTATCAAAAAAACACCCATTCGAATTTTAAAAAACAACCTAATCGTGCCCACTTGGCACCAAGCCCAGCCAACGCAGTTAGGTTGTTTTTTTTAGAATGAGTATTACACAAATATTTTCTAACAAATTCAGCAGCATAATTGTAATGAAGACACCACTAATTAATTAATATTACGAGATTTATCACATGAACAAAAATTACAGAGTCGTCTGGAATGACGCTAAAAACACATTTACAGTAGTAAGCGAAAATGCCCGTGCCAAAGGCAAAAAAAGTTCGGTAAAATCCACTATACTGGCCGCGGCACTGGTCGCTTCGGGCTTATCACCCGTTTCTGCGTGGGCAGAGAATTATGATGCGAATAACAATACTTGCACTACTTTTCAAAAACCCAGTTTCGCCTTTGGTAGCGATCGAGTTGTAGTAATCGGTTGCGGCTCTAAAATTACCGAAGCCAGCAAGGATGTTGTTGTAGTTGGTGATGGCGCAACAGCATTAGGAGATTTTGCTATTGCGATTGGCTCTAAAGCAAATATTAAAGGCGGCGGCGTAGCATTAGGCTCCGCAACAACAAGCGAATCAGGAGGAACGGCACTTGGACCCCAAGCCTCTGCCACCGGTCGCAACTCGGTAGCCGCAGGTTATTTAGCTAAGGCTAGCGGAAATGAAGCCGTTGTTTTGGGCACCGAAGCAGTCGGCAAGGGAAATGGAGCCGTTGTTTTGGGCACCGGAGCAATCGGCGAGATAGATAACAGCGTATCCCTCGGCAACAGCTCGGTCACTCGCATGGCAACTGCCAGCGACAAAATCACGCTTGCCGGAACAAAATACGACTTCGCAGGGAAAGCAAGCACAACAACATCCGTTGTTTCTGTCGGCACAACCTCAAGTGTCCGCCAAATTCAAAATGTGGCTGCAGGCGCGGTAAATGCAGACTCTACCGATGCGGTAAATGGATCACAATTAAATGCTGCTTACCAAGGTGTCAGCACCGCCTACAGCACAGCCTTAGCCGCCTCTTCCACAGCCTCTTCCGCAGCAATTGCCGCAAGCTCTGCAGTATCCACAGCCAATTCAACTGCCAACTACGTATCTACTGCCAAAGCATCTATTGACCAAGGTGTTTCTACCGCACAAGCGGCGGCCAGCTCTGCAAGTACTTCTGCTACCGCAGCAAACACTTCCGCTACCGCAGCCGCAGGTTCTGCTACCGCAGCCGGTTCTTCTGCTACCGCAGCTGGTTCTTCCGCTACTGTAGCCGGTTCTTCCGCTACCGCAGCTGGTTCTTCTGCTACTGCAGCTGGCTCCTCTGCTACCGCAGCTGGCTCTTCTGCTACTGTCGCCGGTTCTTCTGCAACCGCAGCTGGTTCTTCTGCTACTGTCGCCGGTTCTTCTGCTACTGCAGCTGGTTCTTCTGCTACTGTCGCCGGTTCTTCTGCTACCGCAGCTGGTTCTTCTGCTACCGCAGCTGGTTCTTCCGCTACTGTCGCTGGTTCTTCCGCTACCGCAGCTGGTTCTTCCGCTACTGTCGCCGGTTCTTCTGCTACCGCAGCTGGCTCTTCTGCTACTGTCGCCGGTTCTTCTGCTACTGCAGCTGGCTCTTCTGCTACTGTCGCCGGTTCTTCTGCAACCGCAGCCGGTTCTTCTGCTACTGTCGCCGGTTCTTCTGCTACCGCAGCTGGCTCTTCTGCTACCGCAGCTGGCTCTTCTGCTACTGTCGCCGGTTCTTCTGCTACCGCAGCTGGTTCTTCCGCTACTGTCGCTGGTTCTTCCGCTACCGCAGCTGGCTCTTCTGCTACTGTCGCCGGTTCTTCCGCTACCGCAGCCGCAGGCTCTGCCAGCACCGCCAGCACTGCAGCGATATCTTCGGCAAGTTCCGCTACCGCAGCCGCAGGTTCTGCCAGCACCGCCAGCACTGCAGCGATATCTTCGGCAAGTTCCGCTACCGCAGCCGCAGGTTCTGCCAGCACCGCCAGCACTGCAGCGATATCTTCGGCAAGTTCCGCTACCGCAGCCGCAGGTTCTGCCAGCACCGCCAGCACTGCAGCGATATCTTCGGCAAGTTCCGCTACCGCAGCCGCAGGTTCTGCCAGCACCGCCAGCACTGCAGCGATATCTTCGGCAAGTTCCGCTACCGCAGCCGCAGGTTCTGCCAGCACCGCCAGCACTGCAGCGATATCTTCGGCAAGTTCCGCTACCGCAGCTGGCTCTTCTGCTACTGTCGCCGGTTCTTCTGCTACCGCAGCTGGCTCTTCTGCTACTGTCGCCGGTTCTTCTGCAACCGCAGCTGGTTCTTCCGCTACTGTCGCCGGTTCTTCTGCTACTGCAGCTGACTCCTCTGCTACCGCAGCTGGCTCTTCTGCTACTGTCGCCGGTTCTTCTGCAACCGCAGCTGGTTCTTCCGCTACTGTCGCCGGTTCTTCCGCTACTGCAGCTGACTCCTCTGCTACCGCAGCTGGTTCTTCTGCTACTGTCGCCGGTTCTTCTGCTACTGCAGCTGGCTCCTCTGCTACCGCAGCTGGTTCTTCCGCTACCGCAGCTGGTTCTTCCGCTACTGTCGCCGGTTCTTCCGCTACCGCAGCTGACTCCTCTGCTACCGCAGCTGGTTCTTCCGCTACTGTCGCCGGTTCTTCCGCTACTGTCGCCGGTTCTTCCGCTACTGTCGCCGGTTCTTCCGCTACTGTCGCCGGTTCTTCCGCTACCGCAGCTGACTCCTCTGCAACCGCAGCTGGTTCTTCTGCTACCGCAGCTGGCTCTTCTGCTACTGTCGCCGGTTCTTCTGCTACCGCAGCTGGTTCTTCTGCTACTGTCGCCAGTTCTTCTGCTACTGCGGCTGACTCCTCTGCTACCGCAGCTGGCTCTTCTGCTACTGTCGCCGGTTCTTCTGCTACCGCAGCTGGCTCTTCTGCTACCGCAGCCGGTTCTTCTGCTACTGTCGCCGGTTCTTCTGCTACTGCGGCTGGTTCTTCTGCTACTGTCGCCGGTTCTTCCGCTACTGCAGCTGGTTCTTCCGCTACTGCAGCTGACTCCTCTGCAACCGCAGCTGGTTCTTCCGCTACTGCAGCTGACTCCTCTGCTACCGCAGCTGGCTCCTCTGCAACCGCAGCTGGTTCTTCCGCTACTGTCGCCGGTTCTTCCGCTACCGCAGCTGGTTCTTCTGCAACCGCAGCTGGTTCTTCCGCTACTGCAGCTGACTCCTCTGCTACCGCAGCTGGCTCTTCTGCTACTGTCGCCGGTTCTTCTGCAACCGCAGCTGGTTCTTCCGCTACTGCAGCTGACTCCTCTGCAACCGCAGCTGGTTCTTCCGCTACTGCAGCTGACTCCTCTGCAACCGCAGCTGGTTCTTCCGCTACTGTCGCCGGTTCTTCCGCTACCGCAGCTGGTTCTTCTGCTACTGTCGCCGGTTCTTCCGCTACTGCAGCTGGTTCTTCCGCTACTGCAGCTGACTCCTCTGCAACCGCAGCTGGTTCTTCCGCTACTGTAGCCGGTTCTTCCGCTACCGCAGCTGGTTCTTCTGCAACCGCAGCTGGTTCTTCCGCTACTGTAGCCGGTTCTTCCGCTACTGCAGCTGGTTCTTCCGCTACTGCAGCTGACTCCTCTGCAACCGCAGCTGGTTCTTCCGCTACTGTAGCCGGTTCTTCCGCTACCGCAGCTGGTTCTTCCGCTACTGCAGCTGGTTCTTCTGCTACTGCAGCTGACTCCTCTGCTACCGCAGCTGGCTCCTCTGCAACCGCAGCTGGTTCTTCCGCTACTGTCGCCGGTTCTTCCGCTACCTCAGCTGGCTCTTCTGCTACTGCAGCTGGCTCCTCTGCTACCGCAGCTGGTTCTTCCGCTACCGCAGCTGGTTCTTCCGCTACTGTCGCCGGTTCTTCCGCTACCGCAGCTGGCTCTTCTGCTACTGCGGCTGACTCATCTGCTACTGTCGCCGGTTCTTCTGCTACCGCAGCTGGCTCTTCTGCTACTGTCGCTGGTTCTTCCGCTACTGCAGCTGACTCCTCTGCAACCGCAGCTGGTTCTTCTGCTACCGCAGCTGGCTCTTCTGCTACCGCAGCTGGCTCTTCTGCAACCGCAGCTGGCTCTTCTGCTACTGTCGCTGGTTCTTCCGCTACTGCAGCTGACTCCTCTGCTACCGCAGCTGGTTCTTCTGCAACCGCAGCTGGTTCTTCTGCTACTGTCGCCGGTTCTTCTGCTACTGCGGCTGACTCCTCTGCTACCGCAGCTGGCTCTTCTGCTACTGTCGCCGGTTCTTCTGCTACCGCAGCTGGTTCTTCCGCTACTGCAGCTGGCTCCTCTGCTACCGCAGCTGGCTCTTCTGCTACCGCAGCTGGCTCTTCTGCTACCGCAGCTGGCTCTTCTGCTACTGTCGCCGGTTCTTCTGCTACCGCAGCTGGTTCTTCCGCTACTGCAGCTGGCTCCTCTGCTACCGCAGCTGGCTCTTCTGCTACCGCAGCTGGCTCTTCTGCTACCGCAGCTGGCTCTTCTGCAACCGCAGCTGGCTCTTCTGCAACCGCAGCTGGCTCTTCTGCTACTGTCGCTGGTTCTTCCGCTACTGCAGCTGACTCCTCTGCTACCGCAGCTGGTTCTTCTGCAACCGCAGCTGGTTCTTCTGCTACTGTCGCCGGTTCTTCTGCTACTGCGGCTGACTCCTCTGCTACCGCAGCTGGCTCTTCTGCTACTGTCGCCGGTTCTTCTGCTACCGCAGCTGGTTCTTCCGCTACTGCAGCTGGCTCCTCTGCTACCGCAGCTGGCTCTTCTGCTACCGCAGCTGGCTCTTCTGCTACTGTCGCCGGTTCTTCTGCTACCGCAGCTGGTTCTTCTGCTACTGTCGCCGGTTCTTCCGCTACTGCAGCTGGTTCTTCCGCTACTGCAGCTGGTTCTTCCGCTACTGCAGCTGACTCCTCTGCTACCGCAGCTGGTTCTTCCGCTACCGCAGCTGGTTCTTCCGCTACTGTCGCCGGTTCTTCTGCTACTGCAGCTGACTCCTCTGCTACCGCAGCTGGTTCTTCCGCTACTGCAGCTGACTCCTCTGCTACCGCAGCTGGTTCTTCCGCTACCGCAGCTGGTTCTTCCGCTACTGTCGCCGGTTCTTCTGCTACTGCAGCTGACTCCTCTGCTACCGCAGCTGACTCCTCTGCTACCGCAGCTGGCTCTTCTGCTACTGTCGCCGGTTCTTCTGCTACCGCAGCTGGTTCTTCTGCTACTGTCGCCGGTTCTTCCGCTACTGTAGCCGGTTCTTCCGCTACCGCAGCTGGTTCTTCTGCAACCGCAGCTGGTTCTTCCGCTACTGTAGCCGGTTCTTCCGCTACCGCAGCTGGTTCTTCCGCTACTGCAGCTGGTTCTTCCGCTACTGCAGCTGACTCCTCTGCAACCGCAGCTGGTTCTTCCGCTACCGCAGCTGGTTCTTCCGCTACTGTCGCCGGTTCTTCTGCTACTGCAGCTGACTCCTCTGCTACCGCAGCTGGCTCTTCTGCTACTGTCGCCGGTTCTTCTGCAACCGCAGCTGGTTCTTCTGCTACTGCAGCTGACTCCTCTGCTACCGCAGCTGGCTCTTCTGCTACTGTCGCCGGTTCTTCTGCAACCGCAGCTGGTTCTTCTGCTACTGCAGCTGACTCCTCTGCAACCGCAGCTGGCTCTTCTGCTACTGTCGCCGGTTCTTCCGCTACCGCAGCCGCAGGCTCTGCCAGCACCGCCAGCACTGCAGCGATATCTTCGGCAAGTTCCGCTACCGCAGCCGCAGGTTCCGCTACCGCAGCCGGTTCTTCCGCTACCGCAGCTGGCTCTTCTGCTACTGTCGCCGGTTCTTCCGCTACCGCAGCTGGTTCTTCTGCTACTGTCGCCGGTTCTTCTGCAACCGCAGCTGGTTCTTCCGCTACTGTCGCCGGTTCTTCTGCTACCGCAGCTGGTTCTTCTGCTACCGCAGCTGGTTCTTCTGCTACTGTCGCCGGTTCTTCTGCAACCGCAGCTGGCTCTTCTGCTACTGTCGCCGGTTCTTCCGCTACCGCAGCCGCAGGCTCTGCCAGCACCGCCAGCACTGCAGCGATATCTTCGGCAAGTTCCGCTACCGCAGCCGCAGGTTCCGCTACCGCAGCCGGTTCTTCCGCTACCGCAGCTGGCTCTTCTGCTACTGTCGCCGGTTCTTCTGCTACCGCAGCTGGTTCTTCTGCTACCGCAGCTGGTTCTTCTGCTACCGCAGCTGGTTCTTCCGCTACTGCAGCCGCAGGCTCTGCCAGCACCGCCAGCACCGCAGCTACTGCGGCTGCCAGCTCTGCCACTGCAGCTCAAAATATTATTAATAATATTGGAAATAGCGAATCTTTTAAAAAATTAGAAGGCCGAGTTGACGAGAACTCGGCAGCTATTGAGCGCAACAGAGTTGCTATTGAAGAAAACAGAAAACAAGCGGCACGAGGTATTGCCGGTATTGCAGCAATGGCCAATATCCCAGCGCCGCCTATTATGGGCACAACCACTATTGGTGCTGGTTTAGGACATTATGACAATCAATCTGCTTTAGCTATTGGAGCTACACATTATTTCTTAAATGGTGTATCTATTAAAGGATCTGTCTCCACAGGCTTTACTGGAGAAAGCAACTCTTATGGTGCCGGTATCTCTTATACATGGTGACGTCAGTTAACGGGTATTAAGAAATATTTATAAGCAATCCTGCCATGAAGCTTGTTTAATAATGGCAGGATTGCTTATTTAAAATTAATTGGATGAAATTCATTATGTTGGAACGTAAATCTTTGTCTATTGGTATTAGTTTCCATTTAGATGATAAATGCTCAGATATTTGGGCAAATGGTGCAATACAAAATATCATCTTTCTTTATTTTTTATTAGAAAAAATTCCACAAGTGGCAAAAGTAAGTTTAGTTTATCTAGGAGATCGGCATACCCCACCCGATGGTTTAATGCTAGATAAGTTGGATATTATTTTAGAGCCGCTTGATGAGGTGATTAGCAACCTTGATGTACTTATTGAAGGAAGTGTCATGATTTCACCCGAACACGCCCAATCAGTGCATGAAAAAGGAGGTAAAGTCATTAGCTATAGAATGGGAAATGATTTTATTTTAGAAATGGAATCATTTTTATTTGATAAACCAGCAACACGATACTTTAATGGTGCAAAATTTGATGCAATTTGGACGATTCCCCAGCATGAAAAAATTTGCCGATCTTATTTCAGCATCATGTTGCGTGCACCTTTATTTGTACTCCCCCATATCTGGAGCCCTCTGTTTACACAAAAAGTTATTGACCGCCTAGAAGCGCAAAATATCCCTTTCGGATACCGCCCTCAGCAAGGCAGTAAAAGAATTTCTTCATTTGAATCTAATATAAATGTTGTAAAAACCAGTTATATTCCTATTCTTATTTGCGAGCAGGCCTATAGAACCGAACCGGATTTAATTTCACATATATATATGTGCAATACTTTTCATAAAAAAGATAATATTTCATTTCACAATTTCATTGGCCGTACCGACATAGTAAAAAATAATATTATGACGGTTGAGGGTCGTTTTCAAATGCCTGATTTTTTGGCTCGCTACACAGATATTGTGGTTGCTCACCAATGGGAAAATGCCTTGAATTATGCTTATTATGATGCCTTATACGGAGGATATCCATTAATACATAACTCCGACATGCTGCCTGTCGGATATAAATACCGGGAATTTGATGCTTATGATGGTGCTCATGTTTTATTAGATGTTATTAAAAATCATGATTATTGTCATGATGTTTACCTTAGACATGCATTAGATTTTCTCAAACGTCTACATCCGGAAGCAAGAGAAAACGTTAAAGCTCATGAAAACGCTTTATTAGTACTATTCTCTGAAAACTAATTATGCTGCAAACCCACCCCATCAACCACACCGCCATCTGGGCGCAGTTGCACCAACACCAGCGCAGCACACGGTTTTTGCATATGCGCGACCTGTTTGCACAAAATCCCGCCCGTTTCGAGCAAATGCATGTACAGCTGCACGGCTTGCTGCTGGATTACAGCAAAAACCGCATCACCGAAGACACACTGCAGCTGCTGGTGCAACTGGCCGAAGCCGCCGATTTGCGCGGCTGGATGGACAAAATGCGCCGTGGCGACGCCATCAATATCAGCGAAAACCGCGCCGTGCTGCACACCGCCTTAAGGCTGCCTGAAAGCGCCAGCGTGTATGTAAACGGCCACAATGTGGTGCCCGATATCCAGCGCGAACGCGAGCGCGCACTGGCGTTTGCCGAAGCCGTGAACAACGGCAGCCACTTGGGCGCCCATGGCGACACCATCACCGATGTGGTCAACATCGGCATCGGCGGCTCCGATTTGGGGCCGCAAATGGCCACCTTGGCACTGAAGCCCTACCGCCAGCGCGTGAATGTGCATTTTGTGGCCAATGTCGACGGCGCCAATCTGGCGCAAACGCTGGAGCAGCTCAACCCCGCCCGCACCGTGTTTATCGTGGCCAGCAAATCGTTTGCCACCCCCGAAACCCTGCTCAACGCCCGCGCCGCCCGCACCTGGTTTTTACAACAAGGCTTTGCGGAAGCCGACATCGGCCGCCATTTTGTGGCCGTGTCGAGCCAAGTGGCCGCCGCCACCGAATTCGGCATTGCGCCCGCCAATGTGTTTGCCATGTTCGACTGGGTGGGCGGGCGCTATTCGGTGTGGTCGGCCATCGGCCTGCCGCTGATGTGCGCCGTGGGCGCGGCCCATTTCAACGACTTCTTGGCCGGCGCCCACGCCATGGACACACACTTTTTCAATGCGCCGCTGCGGCACAATATGCCGGTTTTACTGGGCTTAATCGGCCTGTGGTACAACACCTTTTACGAAGCCGCCAGCCACGCCGTGATTCCCTACGACCACGGCCTGCGCCGCCTGCCCGCCCATTTGCAACAGCTGGATATGGAAAGCAACGGCAAGCAAACCGGCCGCTTGGGC
The DNA here is from genome assembly GCF_016894345.1 of Paralysiella testudinis. Taxonomy (GTDB): domain Bacteria; phylum Pseudomonadota; class Gammaproteobacteria; order Burkholderiales; family Neisseriaceae; genus Paralysiella; species Paralysiella testudinis. Next base: position 174,358 of record NZ_CP069798.1, on the reverse strand, counting down.
GAACACCTTGATTTCGATACCGGCGCGGTGATTTGGGGCGAAGAAGGCGTAAACTGCCAACATGCGTTTTTCCAACTGCTGCACCAAGGCAGCCGCCTGATTCCCAGCGACTTTATCGTGCCGGTGCAAAGCCACTACCCGCTGGGTAAACAGCACCAAGTGCTGGTGGCCAACGCGCTGGCGCAAACCGAAGCACTGATGCGCGGCAAAACCTTGGCCGAAGCCCATGCCGAGCTGGCGCATCTGGATAACCAAAGCCGCGATATGCTGGCACCGCAAAAAGTATTCCCCGGCAACCAGCCCTCCAACACCCTCATGCTCGATGCGGTCACCCCATTTAATCTGGGCATGCTGCTGGCGCTGTATGAGCACAAAGTATTTGTGCAAGGCACCATTTGGGGGGTTAACTCGTTTGACCAATGGGGCGTAGAATACGGCAAGGTGCTGGCCGCCGCCATCGAACCCCAGCTGGCCAACACCGAAACGCTGGCGCACGACGCCTCCACCAACGCCCTGATTGCCCACTACCGGAAACACCATGAGCACAACACTTGAAGCCGTTACCGCCCAACTGGCCGAACTGGGCCATAAAGTCACCACCGCCGAATCCTGCACCGGCGGCCTTTTGGCCGCCGAGCTCACCCGCATACCCGGCAGCTCGCAATGGTTTGAAGAAGGCTACATCACCTACAGCAACCACGCCAAACAGCGCCTGCTTAATGTGAACGACACCACCTTGAGCTTCTATGGCGCCGTGAGCGAAGAGTGCGTGCGCGAAATGGCACTGGGCGCCTTAATTGCCGCCAAAGCCGACTACGCCCTGGCCATTTCCGGCATCGCCGGCCCCGACGGCGGCAGCGACGACAAACCCGTAGGCACCGTGTGGTTCAGCCTTGCCACCAAACAACGCATCTGGGCACGGCAACAATGCTTCTCAGGCAGCCGCGACCAAATTCGCGCCCAAGCAGTGCAGTTTGCATTGTTGTTTTTACAACGCTACCTGAATCGCTGAAATACCGATTCAATACTATGTTTAAATCTGCACATAATCTGATTTCCCCGCATATTTGATTTTTATAATTGGTATTACTTGGTTTAATTGGCGTAGATACCATCTCTCGCATCAAGCCGCAATGGTTATTTTGGCCTGATATTCGCATTGGTGCTTCAACACACCAAAGCAAATCTGTACCAAGCGGCGCATCGCTGCGCCGATGGTCTGCATTTCCGTTTTGTTTCTGGCTTTCAGTCTGCGGTAATGCGCGTTAATATCCGGATTCCACGTTTTTGCAACCACCGCAGCCATATACAACTTAGCTCGTATGACCGAACTGCCCCGCTTGGAAAGCATGGCTTTGCCTTTGTGTTTGCCGGATTCCCGTTTTTCGGCACCAATCCCAAATAGGCAGCCATTTGCGAGGCGGAGGTAAAATGTTTGCTATGATAGAGCGCAACCATGCGCAATGAAACCACTTCACCTACACCGGGTATGCTGCGCAGTAAAGCACGGTCTTTTTCAAATCAGGATGCCGGTCAATATGTTGTTCGATTTCCTGTGTGATGGTGCTGATCTGCTGCTTCAAATTGGTCTGCATGGTGCTGATGGACTGGCTGACCGCTTCGGGAACAGCGCTGAATCCGGCTTTCTCCATGCGGTTGTCTTCACGCTGCAGATCGCTTTGCAGCGCATCTAGACGGGCTAGTAGTGCGTTGAGCCGCTTGATGTGGGGTGCAGCAGGCTGCCATTGGCGTACTTTGTGGTGCATGAGGCGGTCAATACCGGCTCTGGCCAGTGACTGGCTATCAGCCTTATCGGTTTTGTGCAAGCTGTCGTATTTGGCATAATGGGCACTGTCGGCAGGATTAAGCAGATAAACGGCGATGCCTTTGTTATGCAGGTACTCTGCCAATGCTTCGTGGTAAACGCCGGTGGCTTCCATGAAAATTTTGAGTAGGCTTAAGTCTTCACCGATGTTTTTATACAGCCATTCTGTCAGTTGGTTAAAGCCTTGGAGGTGGTTTGGCAATGCTTTGGTTTTGATTTTACTGCTGCCAATGTCGCGGATAAGAGCACAATCTAATTTGTTTTTGCTGATGTCGATGCCCAATACTTGGAAGTTCATCATAATCTATCCTTATTTATGCAGTGTCTTGCGGGCGCTGCCGCGCACTGGATACCATTCAGATTGTAGGATGAGGTGTATGGCAGTGTTATCTACATTTCAGTGTCGGGCACTTGGGTCGGATACAGTTTGCTGCCATACGGGGCGGGAATAATACGCGTTTTACTCACCGCTTGAGAGATACAAGGTCGGATTCAAGAATCCGACATTTCGCCGAATAGGTCAAAAAGCCGAATAGGTCAAAAATAGGTGCGTATCTTAATTTCTTGAACAAGCGTCGGATTCGGGAATCTGACCTACACACTGAATTGCCGCCGTAGTTTGCGGTTTTTAAAAAGCTGCCTGAAAAGCGGTTTGGATGCGCTTTCAGGCAGCCTTTGCGTTGTTATATTCAATACTTAAAACAATGAATTTTTCAATTTGAAAGCAAGGATAAGGTGTGGATGCTTTAGCTGAAGTGCGTCGACAAATCGACCATATCGACCAACAACTGCTGGCCTTGCTGGTACAGCGGCAGCATTGGGTAGTGCAAGCCGGTTTGTCGCCGGCAGTAGCCAAAGCCGTGTGGCGGGCAATGATGGCGGCGTTTATTGCGTTGGAAACCGACATCAACCAAGACAAAGCCACGGAATGACGGCAGGCCCGGGTTGGTACCTAGCTGGTTTCAGGCAGCCTTTAAATTCCTTCGCTCAACATTGTTGCATCCGCCCGACGCTTTTGCTCTGTATGGTGCGGCTGCGGTATAAATGCTTGATATAAGTTCAAAAGCCGTGATACCATCCCGTTCTTGCCGATTTTGCATTGGCAAGTTTCTTTTTTGTGCAAGGCCAATCAATCGTAATTGGTCCCTTTATATAAGGAAATAATCATGACTTTAGGTCTGGTTGGGCGCAAAGTAGGCATGACCCGCGTGTTTAACGAACAGGGTGCATCTGTTCCGGTAACCGTGTTGGATATGTCCGCTAACCGCGTCACTCAAGTGAAATCCAAAGATACCGACGGCTACACCGCCGTGCAGGTTACCTTTGGTCAGAAAAAAGCCAATCGCGTCAACAAAGCCCAAGGCGGTCATTTTGCCAAAGCCGGTGTTGAAGCGGGTCGTGGCTTGGTGGAATTTCCCCTTTCTGAAGAAAAACTGGCTGAACTGAAAGCCGGCGACGAAATCACTGTTGCCATTTTCGAAGCAGGCCAGTTGGTGGACATCACCGGCACCTCTAAAGGTAAAGGTTTCTCCGGTACCATCAAACGTCATAACTTTGATTCCCAACGTACATCCCACGGTAACTCGCGTTCGCACCGTGTGCCAGGCTCCATCGGTATGGCACAAGATCCGGGCCGTGTATTCCCGGGCAAGCGCATGGCCGGTCAATACGGTAACACCCAATCCACCGTACAACATTTGGAAATCGTGCGTGTAGACGCCGAGCGCCAATTGCTGTTGGTGAAAGGTGCCGTACCCGGTGCGGTTAACGGCGACGTGATTGTGCGTCCCAGCGTGAAAGTAGGTGCGTAATGGAATTGAAACTGATTGATGCCAAAGGTCAGGTTTCAGGCAGCGTAGCTGCTTCTGACGCTTTGTTTGCGCGCGAATACAATGAAGCATTGGTGCACCAGCTGGTTACCGCCTTTTTGGCCAACGCCCGTTCTGGCAACCGTGCGCAATTGACCCGCGCCGAAGTAAAACACTCCACCAAAAAGCCGTGGCGCCAAAAAGGCACCGGCCGTGCTCGTTCCGGTATGACTTCATCTCCGGTATGGCGTGGTGGTGGTCGTGCATTCCCGAACAAGCCGACCGAAAACTTCGGTCAAAAAGTGAACCGCAAAATGTACCGTGCCGGTATGGCCGCCATTTTGTCACAACTGGTTCGCGACGAGCGTTTGTTTGTGATTGACGAATTGTCTGCCGAAACCCCGAAAACCCGTGCATTTGCCGAGCAGGTGAAAAACCTGGGCTTGGAGCAAGTATTGTTTATCACCAACCAGTTGGATGAAAACGTATACCTGTCTAGCCGCAACTTGCCTAATGTATTGGTGTTGGAAGCCCAGCAGGCAGATCCGTACAACTTGTTGCGCTTTAAGAAAGTGGTGCTGACCCGCGCAGCAATTGCACAACTTGAGGAGCAATGGGTATGAACCAACAACGTTTAATGCAAGTGATTTTGGCGCCCGTTGTTTCTGAGAAAAGCAATCTGCTGGCAGAAAAACGCAACCAAATGACTTTCAAAGTATTGCCGAATGCAACCAAGCATGAAATCAAAGCCGCGGTTGAATTGCTGTTTGATGTGGAAGTGGCTTCCGTAACCACCACCACCACCAAAGGCAAAACCAAACGCTTCGGCCGTACCATCGGCAAGCGCAGTGATGTGAAAAAAGCTTATGTCAGCCTGGCTGCTGGCGAAGAGCTGGTTGACATCGAAGCTGCTGCTGCCTCTGCAGATAAGGAATAAGCACAATGGCTATTGTTAAAATGAAGCCGACATCTGCTGGCCGCCGCGGCATGGTTCGCGTGGTTACAGAAGGCTTGTATAAAGGTGCGCCGTACGCACCGTTATTGGAAAAACAGTCTACCACGGCTGGCCGCAACAACAACGGCCACATCACCACCCGTCATAAAGGCGGTGGTCACAAGCATCATTACCGCATGGTTGACTTCAAACGCAATGATAAAGACGGCATCGCCGCCAAAGTGGAACGCATCGAATATGATCCGAACCGCACGGCACACTTGGCTTTGTTGTGCTTTACCGATGGCGAGCGCCGTTACATTATTGCTCCGCGCGGCATTCAAGCCGGTGCGGTATTGGTTTCCGGTGCGGAAGCGGCGATTAAAGCAGGCAACAACCTGCCCATCCGCAACATTCCGGTGGGTACCACCATCCACTGCATCGAAATGAAGCCCGGTAAAGGCGCGCAAATCGCCCGTTCCGCCGGTACTTCTGCCGTGCTTTTGGCTAAAGAGGGTGTGTACGCGCAAGTGCGTTTGCGTTCTGGCGAAGTGCGTAAAATCCACGTTGACTGCCGCGCCACCATTGGCGAAGTGGGCAACGAAGAGCAAAGCCTGAAGAAAATCGGTAAAGCCGGTGCCAACCGCTGGAAAGGCATCCGCCCGACCGTACGCGGCGTGGTAATGAACCCGGTAGACCACCCGCACGGTGGTGGTGAAGGCCGTACGGGTGAAGCGCGTGAACCGGTTAGCCCATGGGGTACACCGGCCAAAGGCTACCGCACCCGCAGCAACAAACGCACGAACAATATGATTGTTCGCCGCCGTTACTCCAATAAAGGTTAATTGATATGGCTCGTTCATTAAAAAAAGGCCCATATGTCGACCTGCATTTGCTTAAAAAAGTGGATGCCGCTCGCGCCAGCAACGACAAGCGCCCGATTAAAACCTGGTCGCGTCGTTCCACCATTCTGCCCGATTTCATCGGCTTAACCATCGCCGTACACAATGGCCGCACCCACGTGCCGGTATTTGTGAGCGACAACATGGTTGGCCACAAATTGGGTGAGTTCTCATTGACCCGCACCTTCAAAGGCCACTTGGCTGATAAGAAGGCCAAGAAAAAATAAGGGATAAGACATGAGAGTTAGTGCGCAACATAAAAATGCCCGTATTTCTGCCCAAAAAGCACGTTTGGTGGCAGATCAGATTCGCGGCAAAAACATTGCCCAAGCGTTGAATATCTTGGCCTTCAGCCCCAAAAAAGGCGCTGAGTTGATCAAGAAAGTACTGGAGTCTGCTGTGGCTAATGCCGAGCACAACGAAGGTGCGGATATCGACGAACTGAAAGTGGTTACCGTATTTGTGGACAAAGGCCCCAGCCTGAAACGTTTTCAAGCTCGTGCCAAAGGCCGCGGCAACCGCATCGAAAAACAAACTTGTCACATCAATGTGACAGTGGGCAACTAAGGAAAAGCTATGGGACAAAAAATCCATCCTACAGGCTTTCGCCTGGCGGTTAATAAAGATTGGTCTTCCAAATGGTTTGCCAAAAGCGGTGACTTTGCCACTGTTTTGAAACAAGACATCGAAGTGCGTGAATTCTTGCGTAAGCGCTTGGCTGCTGCTTCTGTTGGCCGCGTGGTTATCGAGCGTCCGGCCAAGTCTGCCCGCATCACCATTCACAGCGCCCGTCCGGGTGTGGTGATTGGCCGTAAAGGCGAAGACATTGAAGTGTTGAAACGCGATCTGCAAGCCCTGATGGGTGTGCCGGTGCATGTAAACATCGAAGAAATCCGCAAGCCGGAAATCGATGCGCAAATCATTGCCGACAACATCGCTTCCCAGCTGGAAAAACGCGTGATGTTCCGCCGCGCCATGAAACGCGCCATGCAAAACGCCATGCGTGTGGGTGCTAAAGGCATCAAAATCATGTCTTCAGGCCGCCTGAACGGCATCGACATTGCCCGCAGCGAATGGTACCGCGAAGGTCGCGTGCCTTTGCACACTTTGCGCGCCAATGTGGACTACGCCACCAGCGAAGCCAAAACCACTTACGGCATCATCGGCATCAAAGTTTGGGTTTACAAGGGTGAGTTCACTCCGGGCGAAATCCAAGCCAAGCCGGAACAAGAGAAGAAACACAGAAAGGCAGGTGGTCGAAATGCTGCAGCCAACTAGAATGAAATACCGCAAGCAGCACAAAGGCCGCAATACCGGCATTGCTACACGCGGTAATAATGTTAGCTTTGGTGATTTTGGTCTGAAAGCAGTGGGTCGCGGTCGCTTGACCGCCCGTCAGATTGAAGCGGCACGTCGTGCCATGACCCGTCACATCAAACGTGGCGGCCGCATTTGGATTCGCGTGTTCCCCGACAAACCGATTACCGAAAAACCCATCCAAGTACGTATGGGTGGCGGTAAAGGTTCGGTGGAATACTATGTTGCCGAAATCCAGCCGGGCAAAGTATTGTACGAAATGGACGGTGTGGCCGAATCTTTGGCGCGCGAAGCCTTTGAGCTGGCCGCAGCCAAACTGCCGATTGCGACCACATTTGTGAAAAGACAGGTAGGTCAATAATGAAAACCAGTGAATTGAAAGACAAATCTGTTGAGCAGTTGAACGAAGAACTGGTTGGCCTGTTGAAAGCGCAGTTTGGTTTGCGTATGCAGCACGCCACCGGCCAGCTGGGTAACAACAGTGAGCTGAAAAAAGTGCGTCGTGATATTGCTCGTGTTAAAACCATTTTAAGCCAGAAGGATGGTGAATAATGAGTGAAGCCAAAACTGTACGCACTTTGCAAGGCAAAGTGGTTAGCGACAAAATGGACAAAACCGTAACCGTTCTGGTTGAGCGCAAAGTGAAGCATCCGCTATACGGCAAAGTAATCCGCCGTTCCAGCAAAGTGCACGCCCACGACGAGCAAAACCAATACGGCATCGGCGATGTGGTGGTGATTGCTGAAACCCGCCCGCTGTCCAAAACCAAATCTTGGGTGGTTACTGAATTGGTAGAAAAAGCACGCTTGGTGTAGTTTCACCACATAAAACGTGTATTTTGGAAACGAAGTCTTGCAGCAATAAGTAATTGGCTGTAAACTTCGTTTCTTATCTTTCAGATTCTTGAAAGATGCACCGCTTTCAAGGCGATGCATTCTCCCTTCGGGACCCAAGACTGGTTTACTAGAACCGTAAGCGGTTTCAGGCAGCATCAAGCAATACAGGCTGCCTGAAAACGGTAAATTAAGTTGGACTATTTAAAGGTATTAACATGATTCAAATGCAGACCATCTTGGATGTGGCTGACAACTCTGGTGCGCGCCGTGTAATGTGCATCAAAGTTTTGGGCGGATCCAAGCGTCGCTACGCATCTGTGGGCGACATCATTAAAGTGGCCGTAAAAGACGCTGCGCCGCGTGGCCGCGTGAAAAAAGGCGATGTATACAGTGCTGTGGTTGTGCGTACCGCCAAAGGCGTTCGCCGCCCCGATGGTGCCTTGATCAAGTTTGACAACAATGCCGCGGTATTGTTGAACAACAAACTTGAGCCGATTGGCACCCGTATTTTCGGCCCGGTAACCCGCGAGCTGCGTAATGAGCGATTTATGAAAATCGTTTCATTGGCTCCTGAAGTGCTGTAAGAGAGGTTGCGATGAAAAAAATTAAAACTGGCGATCAGGTGATCGTTATTGCCGGTAAAGATAAAGGCAAAAAAGGCCAGGTAGTGCGCTTATTGGGTGACAAAGTGGTGGTTGAAGGCGTGAATCAAGTAAAACGCCATCAAAAACCCAACCCGATGCGCGGTATTGAAGGCGGCGTAGTGACCAAAAGCATGCCGTTGGATATCTCCAATATTGCCATCTTCAATCCGGAAACCCAAAAAGCTGACCGTGTGGGCATTAAAGTAGAAGTGGTGGATGGCAAAGCCGTTCGCAGCCGTTTCTTCAAATCCACCGGCGCTGCCGTAGGAGCGTAAGGAATAAACATGGCTCGTTTAAAAGATTTCTATACCAGCACAGTTGTACCTGAGCTGATGAAGCAATTCGGTTACAAATCCATTATGGAAGTGCCGCGCATCGAAAAAATCACCTTGAATATGGGCGTCGGCGAAGCCGTTGCCGATAAAAAAGTGATGGATCACGCCGTGGCCGACCTAGAAAAAATTGCCGGTCAAAAACCGGTGGTAACCGTAGCCCGCAAATCCATTGCTGGCTTTAAAATCCGCGACAACTACCCGATTGGCTGCAAAGTCACTTTGCGCCGCGACCGTATGTTTGAATTTCTGGACCGTTTGGTTACCATCGCCCTGCCGCGCGTGCGCGACTTTCGCGGTGTGAACGGCAAGTCTTTCGATGGCCGCGGTAACTACAATATGGGTGTGCGTGAGCAAATCATTTTCCCGGAAATTGAGTACGATAAAATTGATGCGTTGCGTGGTTTGAACATCACCATCACCACTACCGCTAAGACTGATGCAGAAGCCAAGGCGCTGCTGTCTTTGTTCAAATTTCCGTTTAAGGGTTAATTATGGCTAAGAAAGCACTTATTAATCGCGAATTGAAACGTGTTGCTTTGGCGCAAAAATACGCCGCCAAACGCGCTGCCATTTTTGCGGTCATCAACGACGCTTCTGCAACCGAAGAAGCCCGTTTTGAAGCGCGCTTGCAATTGCAGGCCATTCCGCGCAATGCTGCGCCTGTTCGTCAACGCCGCCGTTGCGCCTTGACTGGCCGTCCGCGTGGTACCTTCCGTAAATTTGGTTTGGGTCGCACTAAAATCCGTGAAATCGCCATGCGTGGTGAGATTCCGGGCGTGATCAAAGCCTCTTGGTAATAGGAGAAAAACAATGAGTATGCATGATCCTATTTCCGATATGTTGACCCGTATTCGCAACGCCCAGCGTGCGAATAAAGCTTCTGTTGCTATGCCGTCTTCTAAATTGAAAGTGGCCATTGCGAAAGTGTTGAAAGAAGAAGGCTATGTTGAAGACTTCTCTGTTTCAACCGAAGCCAAAGCGACATTGGAAATTCAATTGAAGTATTACGCCGGTCGCCCGGTAATCGAACGAATCCAACGTGTATCCCGTCCGGGCTTGCGCGTTTATAAAGGTTCGAGTGACATCCCCACTGTGATGAACGGTCTGGGTGTTGTTATTGTCAGCACATCCAAAGGCGTGATGACCGACCGCAAAGCCCGTGCAAACGGCGTAGGCGGCGAGTTGTTGTGCGTGGTTGCCTAAGGAGGGAACTATGTCTCGCGTAGCTAAGAATCCAGTGACTGTTCCTGCTGGCGTAGAAGTAAAATTTGGAACAGAGTCTTTGACGGTTAAAGGCAAAAATGGCGAATTGTCTATGCCTTTGCACCAAGAAGTAAAGGTTGCTCTGGAAGATGGCCAGATTACCTTTGCCGCTGCCGACAGCAGCGCCCGCGCCAATGCTTTATCCGGTACTGTTCGCGCTTTGGTGAATAATATGGTTAAAGGCGTGTCCGAAGGCTTTGAGAAAAAACTGCAATTGATCGGCGTGGGCTATCGTGCCCAAGCGCAAGGTCAAACCTTGAACCTTTCTTTGGGTTTCTCCCATCCGGTGGTGTATGCATTGCCGGAAGGTGTGGCTGCGGCAACGCCGTCACAAACCGAAATCGTCATTACCGGTGCGGACAAGCAAGCCGTAGGTCAAGTGGCTGCGGAAATTCGCGGCTTCCGTCCGCCTGAGCCTTACAAAGGCAAGGGCGTACGCTATGTTGGCGAGCACGTGGTGATGAAAGAAACCAAGAAAAAATAATTGAGGCTCACTGATGAATAAGAACGCAGCAAGACTCCGCCGTGCACGTAAAACCCGTGCCAAAATCGCGGATTTGAACAAAGTGAGATTGTGTGTATTCCGCACCAATAATCACATTTATGCCCAAGTTATTAGTGCCGAAGGTGACAAAGTATTGGCGCAAGCCTCTACGCTGGAAGCCGATGTGCGCGCCAACATCAAGCATGGCAGCAACGTTGAAGCCGCTACGCTGGTGGGTAAGCGCATTGCAGAGAAGGCTAAAGCCGCCGGTGTTGACACCGTGGCGTTTGACCGCTCAGGTTTCCAATACCATGGTCGCGTTAAAGCCTTGGCCGAAGCCGCCCGTGAAAACGGCTTGAGCTTCTAATAATTGTGGAGACAGCAAAAAATGGCAAAACATGAAATTGAAGAACGCGGTGACGGCCTGATCGAAAAGATGGTGGCAGTAAACCGTGTGACCAAAGTGGTTAAGGGCGGCCGTATTATGGCGTTCTCCGCTTTGACTGTGGTCGGTGACGGCGATGGCCGCATCGGTATGGGTAAAGGCAAGTCTAAAGAAGTGCCGGTTGCCGTACAAAAAGCAATGGATCAAGCGCGCCGCAACATGATTAAAGTGCCGCTGAAAAACGGCACCATTCACCACGAGGTGATTGGCAAGCACGGCGCCACCAAGGTATTTATGCAGCCTGCTAAAGAAGGTAGCGGTGTGAAAGCCGGCGGCCCGATGCGCTTGGTATTTGACGCCATGGGCGTGCACAATATCTCTGCCAAAGTACACGGCTCAACCAATCCTTACAATATTGTTCGCGCAACATTGGATGGCTTGGCCAAGCTCTACACCCCGGGTGACATTGCCGCCAAACGCGGCCTGACTGTTGCTGAAATTTTGGGAGAAGGTCATGAGTGAGCAAAAAACCATTAAAGTAACTTTGGTTAAAAGCCTGATCGGTACCATTGAAGCACACCGTGCTTGCGCACGCGGCTTGGGTTTGCGTCGTCGCGAACACACGGTTGAAGTGCTGGATACCCCCGAAAATCGTGGCATGATCAACAAGATTAGCTACCTTTTGAAAGTGGAGAAGTGATATGTTGTTGAATACCATTCAGCCGGCTGAGGGCGCCAAGCACGCCCGCCGCCGCGTGGGTCGCGGCATTGGCAGCGGCCTAGGCAAAACAGGCGGCCGTGGCCATAAAGGTCAAAAAAGCCGTGCCGGCGGTTTCCACAAAGTGGGTTTTGAGGGCGGTCAAATGCCGCTGCAACGCCGTTTGCCCAAACGCGGTTTCAAATCAATGACCGCTGCTTTCAACGCCGAAGTGCGTTTGAGCGATTTGGCGCATGTGGCTGTAGATGAAATTGACGTATTGGTGCTGAAGCAAGCTGGCCTAGTGCCGGCAAACGCGCAAAACGTTAAAGTCATCGCTTCAGGCAGCATTGACAAAGCGGTAACGTTAAATGGTATCAAGGCCACCAAAGGTGCCAAAGAAGCCATTGAAGCTGCCGGTGGCAAAGTAGCAGAATAAGGCAATAGACAAAGTGGCTAATCAACAATCCGCAACAGGGCTTGCAAAGTTCGGTGATTTAAAAAATCGTTTGTTATTTTTGCTGGGTGCGTTGCTGGTATTTCGCATCGGTGCACACATTCCGGTTCCGGGTGTGGATGCGGCTGCGTTGGCCAAATTGTACGAAAGCGCCGGCGGCGGCATTTTGGGCATGCTCAATATGTTCTCCGGCGGCTCTTTGGAACGGTTCAGCATTTTTGCCATTGGCATTATGCCGTACATTTCCGCCTCCATTATTGTGCAGCTGGCTTCCGAAATGGTGCCCTCGCTGAAGGCCTTGAAAAAAGAGGGCGAAGCGGGCAAGCGTGTATTAACCAAATATACGCGCTACGGCACGGTTTTACTGGCCACGCTGCAAAGTTTTGGAGCGGCTGCCTTTGTGTACCAGCAAGGTGTGGTGGTTTCCAGTCAAGTTGAGTTTTTTGCCTCTACGGTGATTTGTTTGGTGACGGGTACCATGTTCCTGATGTGGCTGGGTGAGCAAATCACCGAGCGCGGCATCGGCAACGGCATTTCCTTAATCATCACCGCCGGTATTGCGGCCAGCATGCCTTCCGGTATTGGCCGTTTGCTGACTTTAACCAGCCAAGGCTCCATCAGCTATTTGATGGCATTGGCGATTATTGTTGGTGCGCTGGCATTGATTTATGCCGTGGTCTACATCGAAACGGCGCAACGCAAGGTGCCGGTGCAGTATGCCAAACGTCAAGTGGGCAACCGCTTGATGCAGGGGCAAAGCACGCACATGCCGTTTAAGCTGAACATGGCCGGTGTGATTCCGCCGATTTTTGCTTCCAGCATTATCTTGTTCCCCTCCACGCTGTTGAGCTGGTTTGGCGCTGCCAACCACGACGGCTGGTTGCAACGCATGGCCGGCTATTTGCAACACGGCCAGCCGGTGTACATCTTGCTGTTTGCCACCACCATCATTTTCTTTTGTTATTTTTATACGGCGCTGGTTTTCAGCCCGCGCGAAATGGCGGAGAACCTGAAAAAGAGCGGTGCTTTCGTACCGGGCATCCGCCCGGGCGAACAAACCAGCCGCTATTTGGAAAAAGTGGTGTTGCGTTTGACTTTCTGGGGTGCAATCTATATTGCCATTGTGTGTTTGATTCCGGAGATTCTGACGTCTGCGCTCAATGTACCGTTTTACTTGGGTGGCACTTCACTGCTGATTTTGGTGGTGGTGACCATAGACTTTAGAACCCAGATCGCTTCTTATATGATGAGTCATCAGTATGAGCATTTGATGAAGCGCTCTGCTATGAAATCATTATCACGTCGTTAATACTATGGCTAAAGAAGACACCATACAGATGCAGGGCGAAATTTTGGAGACCCTGCCAAATGCAACATTTAAAGTGAAGCTGGAAAACGATCATGTCGTTTTGGGGCACATTTCCGGCAAAATGCGCATGCACTACATCCGCATTTCTCCGGGCGACAAAGTAACTGTGGAATTAACACCTTATGATTTGTCGCGTGCCCGCATCGTTTTCCGCGCCCGCTAAATGACTAGAAAGGAAACATTATGCGCGTTCAACCTTCGGTAAAGAAAATTTGCCGTAATTGCAAAATCATTCGCCGCAACCGCGTGGTGCGTGTGATTTGTACTGACCCCCGTCACAAACAACGCCAAGGCTGAGTTGTAGCAATCAGCTTTTGTGTGTTATAGTGGCAGACTTTTGTCCTGAGGAAAAAATATGGCTCGTATTGCAGGGGTGAATATCCCCAACAACGCCCATATCGTGATTGGCCTGCAAGCCATTTTCGGTATTGGCGCTACTCGTGCCAAATTGATTTGCGAGGCTGCCGGTATCGTACCGAGCACCAAAGTAAAAGATTTGGATGAGACCCAGCTGGATGCTTTGCGTGAACAAGTTGCCAAGTTTGAAGTAGAAGGTGATTTGCGTCGTGAAGTAACCATGAACATCAAGCGTTTGATGGACATGGGTTGTTACCGTGGCCTGCGCCACCGTCGCGGCCTGCCGTGCCGTGGTCAGCGTACCCGCACCAATGCCCGTACCCGTAAAGGTCCGCGCAAGGCGATTGCAGGTAAGAAATAAACTTAAGGAATTGATTTAATGGCTAAAGCAAACACAGCACGTGTGCGCAAGAAAGTACGCAAAACCGTAAGTGAAGGTATTGTGCATGTACATGCATCTTTTAACAATACCATCATTACCATTACCGACCGCCAAGGCAATGCATTATCTTGGGCTACCTCAGGCGGCGCCGGTTTTAAGGGTTCGCGTAAGAGCACACCGTTTGCCGCACAAGTAGCGGCAGAAGCAGCTGGTAAAGTTGCCCAAGAGTATGGCGTCAAAAATTTGGAAGTTCGCATTAAAGGTCCGGGCCCCGGTCGCGAGTCTTCTGTACGTGCGCTTAACGCTCTTGGTTTCAAGATTACCAGTATTACCGACGTTACTCCGTTGCCACACAACGGTTGTCGCCCGCCTAAAAAACGTCGTATCTGATTCAGGAGTAGTGATTTATGGCACGTTATATCGGCCCGAAATGTAAATTAGCCCGTCGTGAGGGCACTGATTTGTTTCTGAAGAGCGCCCGCCGCTCTTTGGAGTCCAAGTGTAAACTGGATTCTGCGCCCGGCCAGCATGGTGCGAAAAAACCGCGCCTGTCTGACTACGGCTTGCAATTGCGTGAAAAGCAAAAAATCCGCCGCATCTACGGCGTATTGGAGCGCCAGTTCCGCCGTTACTTTGCCGAAGCGGCTCGCCGCAAAGGCTCTACCGGCGAGTTGCTGCTGCAATTGCTGGAATCCCGCTTGGACAACGTGGTATACCGCATGGGCTACGGCTCTACCCGCGCTGAAGCGCGTCAGCTGGTATCCCACAAAGCCATTACCGTAAACGGTCAAGTGGTAAACATCCCTTCTTTCCAAGTGAAATCCGGTGATGTGGTGGCTGTGCGTGAGAAAGCCAAGAAACAAGTGCGTATTCAAGAAGCCATGGGTTTGGCTACGCAAATCGGTTTGCCCGGCTGGGTGTCTGTGGACGCCGGCAAATTGGAAGGCGTGTTTAAAAACATGCCGGATCGTGCTGAGTTGACCGGTGATATCAATGAACAGCTGGTGGTAGAGTTTTACTCTAAATAATGCCAGTTAAATGAGGACAGTTTAATGCAAATCAGCACATCCGAATTTTTAAAACCGCGTCAAATTGATGTGGATGCTTTGTCTGCTACCCGCGCCAAAGTGTCTATGGAGCCGTTTGAGCGTGGCTTCGGCCATACCTTGGGTAATGCTTTGCGTCGTATCTTACTGTCATCAATGAATGGTTTTGCGCCGACTGAAGTGGCCATCGAAGGCGTGCTGCACGAATACTCTACCGTAGACGGTGTTGAGGAGGATGTTGTCGACATTCTGCTCAACATCAAAGGTGTGGTATTCAAGCTGCACGGCCGTCATGATGTTTTGCTGACCTTAAAAAAATCCGGTGCCGGCGTGGTGAAAGCCAACGACATCGAATTGCCCCACGATGTGGAAATTCTCAATCCTGACCATGTTATCTGCCATTTGTCGGATAACGGCAGCATTGCGATGGAAATCAAAGTGGAATTGGGCCGCGGCTATCAGTCGGTGGCCGGTCGCAAACACAAAGATGACCACAAGCGCATCGGCGCCATTCAGCTGGATGCGAGCTTTTCGCCCATCAGCCGTGTGAGTTTTGAGGTTGAGCCCGCCCGTGTGGAACAGCGCACCGACTTGGACTGCTTGGTTTTGGACATCGAAACCAACGGTGCCATCGACCCGGAAGAAGCTGTGCGCAATGCGGCACGCATTTTGATTGATCAAATGTCTATTTTTGCCGATTTGCAAGGCACGCCGGTGGAAGTGGTGGAAGACAAAGAGCCACCCATCGACCCGATCTTGCTGCGCCCGGTAGACGATTTGGAATTGACAGTGCGTTCAGCCAACTGCTTGAAAGCTGAAGATATTTACTACATTGGCGATTTGATCCAACGTACCGAGACTGAGCTATTGAAAACCCCGAATCTGGGTCGTAAGTCTCTGAACGAAATCAAAGAGGTATTGGCTTCCAAAGGCCTGACTCTGGGATCAAAACTGGAAGCTTGGCCCCCGGCCAGCCTGGAAAAGCCACAAGCTTGATGATTTAAAGGATAATGACATGCGTCATCGTAATGGTAACCGTAAATTAAACCGCACCAGCAGCCACCGCGCTGCCATGTTGCGTAACATGGCCAACTCTTTGTTGGCTCATGAAACCATCGTCACCACTTTGCCCAAAGCCAAGGAATTGCGCCGCGTGGTAGAGCCGTTGATTACTTTGGGTAAAAAGCCCTCTTTGGCTAACCGCCGCTTGGCATTTGACCGCACCCGCGACCGCGATGTGGTGGTGAAATTGTTTGATGAGTTGGGTCCGCGTTTTGCGGCACGCAACGGTGGTTATGTTCGCGTATTGAAATACGGCTTCCGCCAAGGCGACAATGCGCCTTTGGCATTGGTGGAGCTGGTGGACAAAGCCGAAGCCACTGAAGCGGCTGCCGAATAAGGTCGCCATGCTTTACTACAAAACCAGCCTTGGGGCTGGTTTTGTTTTGTGGAAATCTTGTGTTTTCAGGCAGCCTGAAAAGCCAATGCCCGCGCCGTGCTGCGGTTGCGTATAATGATGCCGTTTGCCGCCGTTCAATCAAGGAATAAAACCATGAAACTGTTTCGTTTGTGTGTGTTGATGGTGTTGCTGGCTGCCAGTGGCAGCGTGTGGGCGCAGCGGATGATTCCGCAAAATATGCGCGTGGCCACGCTCAAATCGGTGGCTTATCCGCAAGTGGTGTTGGCCAATGATGGCTGGAGCTGGATGCGTATTCTTACCGCCGGTTGGCTGGATGGCAGCAAGGTCTACACCTTGGCGCCGGGTGTGCGTGTGCGCAATCAACAAAATCTATTTGAAGTGTATGGTCGTTTGCCCGGCTACAGCGGCCAAGCGGTGGCCATCCGTTTTGACCAAAACAACAATATTGATGAGCTGTGGATTCTCACTGCCGAAGAGCGCGAAGTTTTGCGTATGCGCGCCAAAGGCATCGAAACCCGACGTTAAGTGAAACCATGAAAAAAGTATTTATCCGCACCTTCGGCTGCCAGATGAACGAATACGACAGCGACAAAATGCTGTCGGTACTGGCCGAAGGCGAAGACCTGCAACAAACCGACACGCCCGAAGAGGCCGATATTATCTTGTTCAACACCTGCTCGGTGCGTGAAAAAGCGCAGGAAAAGGTGTTTTCCGACTTGGGGCGTGTGCGTCCGCTCAAAGCGAAAAATCCCAAGTTGATTATCGGCGTGGGCGGCTGTGTGGCTTCGCAAGAGGGCGAAGCGATTGTGAAACGGGCGCCTTATGTAGACGTGGTATTCGGCCCGCAAACCCTGCACCGGCTGCCGCAAATGATTGTGGATAAGGAAACCACCGGCTTGGCGCAAGTGGATATTTCGTTTCCGGAAATCGAAAAATTCGACCATTTGCCGCCCGCGCGCACCGAAGGCGGCTCGGCTTTTGTGTCGATTATGGAAGGCTGCTCCAAATATTGCAGCTTCTGTGTGGTGCCTTACACCCGCGGCGAAGAATTTTCGCGCCCTTTGGATGACGTGCTCACCGAAATCGCCAATTTGGCGCAGCAAGGTGTGAAAGAAATCAACTTATTGGGGCAAAATGTGAACGCCTATCGCGGCGATATGGGCGCGGGCGAAGTATGCGATTTTGCCACTTTGCTGCGCATCGTGCATGAAATCCCCGGTATTGAGCGCCTGCGCTTCACCACGAGCCACCCGCGTGAATTTTCCGATGCCATTATCGAATGCTACCGCGACCTGCCCAAGCTGGTATCGCATCTGCATTTGCCGATTCAATCCGGCTCCGACCGCGTACTCAGCGCCATGAAGCGCGGCTATACCGCGTTGGAATACAAATCGATTATCCGCAAATTGCGTGCCATCCGCCCCGATTTGTGCTTAAGCTCCGACTTTATCGTCGGTTTTCCCGGTGAAACCGAGCAGGAATTTGCGCAAACCCTCAAGCTGGTTCAAGACATTGCCTTTGATTTGAGCTTTGTGTTTATCTATAGCCCGCGCCCAGGTACCCCAGCGGCCAATCTGCCCGACGACACACCGCAGGCAGAAAAAGTGCGCCGTCTGGAAGCGTTGAACGAAGTTATCAAAGCCGAAACGGCACGCATCAACCAAACCATGGTGGGCACCGTGCAGCGCTGCTTGGTGGAAGGTGTGTCGAAAAAAGACCCCGACCAACTACAAGCACGCACCGCCAACAACCGCGTGGTCAACTTCAGCGGCCACCCGCGCTTGATTAAAGAGATGGTGGACTTGCGTATCACCGATGCCTACACCTTTTCTTTGCGTGGTGAAATGGCCGATTTGGCTTAATATAGTAAATTAAATTTGAACCAATACTGCGTTGGCTCGCCTTAGCGCAAAGCGAACGATTTTGTAAGGCGTAGGCGCGCCAACAAACTCTGTTCCGTACTGTCTGCAGCTCTCCGCCTTGTCTTGATTCAAATTTAATTCACTATAGATTGCTTTCCGGCAGCCTCAGTATCCCCCGTTGCGTTTGCGGCGGGGATATTGCATTTTGATGGCTGGGTGTGTATGCCGTGCAACAGCGGTATTTATTTTTGCTGCAAGGCAGCAAAAAGCGCGGGCATAGTGTGGGCACGGGATTATAATTGCGTCTGCTTTTCAGGCAGCCTGATTGCTTTGCCAATCTGGGCGTTGTCGCTCCTGCGTAGGCAGGAGCCCAGTCTGAAGCATAGCTTCAGTTAAGCCGTTAAAAAGTGAAATGAAACTGAAGCACATCATTTTGTCATTGATTGATTAGAATTTTTTAAAAAATGAGCAACGAGCAAAGCGCGGCTTTGCACTGGGCACCCGCCTGCGCGGGTGCGACATAAGTGGGATTTTGTAAAAATTACAGCCTGGGATAGATTGATTTTTTCAGGCAGCCTTTAAAGCCATTTAAATAACAAAATTGATTTACGGGGATAGTATGAACAATGCGGCGGCAACGTCCTTTCTGGACAAGTTTTTTAAAATCAGCGAAAACGGCAGCAGTGTGCGCACCGAAGTGCTGGCGGGGCTCACCACTTTTCTCACCATGAGCTACATTATTGTGGTGAACCCCAGCATTTTGTCGGAAGCGGGCATGGAATACGGTGCGGTGTTTGTGGCCACCTGTATTGCGGCGGCCATCGGCTGCATGATGATGGGGCTGATTGCCAACTACCCGATTGCACTGGCGCCGGGCATGGGTTTGAATGCCTATTTCACCTATGCGGTGGTCAAAGGCATGGGCGTGCCGTGGCAAGTGGCCTTGGGCGCGGTGTTTGTGTCCGGCTTGCTGTTTGTGGCGCTGAGCTTTATGAAAATCCGCGAGGCCATTGTGAATGCCTTGCCGATGTCGCTAAAGATGTCGATTACCGCCGGTATCGGCCTGTTTTTGGCGCTGATTGCGTTGAAAAACGCCGGTATTGTAGTAGCCAATCCGGCCACTTATGTGGGGCTGGGCGATGTGCGCGAGCCGGCGGCCTTGCTGGCATTTGTGGGCTTTTTTATGATTGTGGTGTTGGATTACTACCGTGTGCGCGGCGCCATCATCATCAGTATTCTGGCGGTCACGCTGATTTCGGCGGCGCTGGGCATGAGCCAATTTCACGGCATTGTCGGCGCCATGCCTTCGCTGGCGCCCACTTTTATGCAGATGGATTTTAAAGACCTGTTCACCGCCGGTATGGTGGGGGTGATTTTTGTGTTTTTCTTTGTCGACCTGTTCGACAGCACCGGCACCTTGGTGGGCGTGTCGCACCGTGCCGGTTTGTTGGTCAACGGCAAATTGCCGCGCCTGAAAAAAGCCCTGTTTGCCGACTCCACCGCCATCGTGGCCGGTGCTGCCTTGGGCACTTCGTCTACCACCGCCTATATCGAATCCGCTTCCGGCGTGTCTGCGGGTGGGCGCACCGGTTTAACCGCCGTGGTGGTGGGCGTGTTGTTTATCGCCTGCTTGTGGTTTTCGCCGCTGGCCGCCAGCGTACCGGCCTATGCCACCGCCCCGGCGCTGCTGTATGTGGGCGTGTTGATGATTCGCGGCTTGGCCGAAATCGATTGGAACGACATCACCGAAGCCGCCCCGGCTTTTCTTACCGCCGTGTTTATGCCGTTTAGCTTCTCCATCGCCGATGGGATTGCCATGGGCTTTATCAGCTATGCAGTGATTAAGCTGGCTTGCGGCAAGGCCAAAGACGTGCCGTATATGGTGTGGATTATTGCCGTATTGTGGGCGCTGAAATTTGCCATTATGGGCGCATAAAAGCCCACGTTTGTTGTAGCTTAAACAGGCTGCCTGAAATCTGTTTCAGGCAGCCTGTTTATTTGTATATTCTATCAATATCAAACTGCTTGCTTTATCTTAATAGTGCTTTCAATTTGAACGGCAAAGATGTTGAAGCAATATTGGTTTGCATCAGAGCATCTGGCGTGCGGGTACATCGCATTAAAGTAGTTGCCTTAATAAAATCTGTGTGATAATCTGTGTCAAATTTTTTTACAAAAAATAACTCAAAAACTAAAAATCAAATCACACTTTACCCGCCTTATTTTCAAACCTTTAGCTGGCGGCTAAGAGCATCAAAAACAACATCAAACCACACGCTAACTTTATTGCCATACGTTAAATGTACCTGTGTAAATTACATAGGTTAAATTTGATTTATCTAGGGTCTGTTCACAATTACTTGTCATAAAGGTAACCACATCACAATGCACCCCAATAAAACCGTACTGTGGAAGTTGCGTTTGAGCTTATCGTAACGGCTGGCAATCGCTCGGAAATGTTTCAAACGGCAAAAGGCATTCTCTACCAAATGCCTGATTTTATATAAATACCAGTCCATGTCTTTATTTTTCTCTTCCCTATTGCTTTTATAGGGAATATTGGCTTTCGCACCGCTTTGCTCTATTTGCTCCCTGAGCCGGTCTGAATCGTAACCTTTGTCCGCATTAACCAACTCAGTTTCGGCAAGGTTGATGTTGTCAAGCAGCTCCGGTGCAACGGTGACATCATGGATATTGCCCGCAGTAACGATAACCTCAACCGGATTGCCTGCAGCATCTACAGCCAGATGAATCTTGCTGGTTCTGCCGCCTCGGCTCATACCGATTGCGTGATCCTCTTGCGTACTGAGCGCTGCGGCGCAGTGTTGGTGAGCACGGATATAACTGCCGTCTATGGCTACCCACTCCAAGTCACTCTCTTGGCTGAGCTGTTTCAAGATTGCAGTAAAAATGCCTTTTTCTGACCAACGGTTATAAGCGGTATAAACAGTATGATACTTGCCGAAATACTCGGGCAAATCCCGCCACGGTATGCCGGTTCTTATTCTGTAAAGTATGCCTTCAAGAATTCTGCGCAAATTGGGTTTGCTATAAATACCCAAATCACGCAGAATAGGTAACAGCTTCGTCCAATGTTCATCTTTGAGTAGTGTACGGGGCATCGCAGGTGTATTGGGGAGGGTGAGAACTTCCTTTTATGCCTGCGTTTCTTTTTATTCAAGGGTATGACAAGTAATTGTGAACAGAACCTAATTACTTTGGAGAAAATATCATGTTTTGTATATCATTTTTAAATTTTTCCAATTGAACTAACATCATGAATTATGATTTATGACGAGATATTTTATGACGAGATATTTTATGAAGATTAAAAAAATAATTGGTCGCTTTATTATAGCTTTATTATTTTGTTTTCTGTTATTGTGTACGATTAAAAATATTAAAGGAGAAATTTTGTTGAGTAGAACTAAAGATGGAAGCTTTAAAGAAATTTCAAATGAGATTTATGAAAAAGTTACTCCGCTAGGGTTAGGAGCGGAGAACGGGGTAGATGTAACAAGCTATTTTGCTAATAAAATATATGTAGGACAAAAGATTGATGAGCTATCAGAAGAATTAAAAAAAAATGGATATACGCTAGATATAAGGTTTGGAAGAAATCTTGAATATCCATATGCGGCAGTACATAACTTTTACAGTCAAGATTTTTTTATAAAAACTCATAGGACTATATTAATTAAAGTAGATTTAAATAAGGATAAAGATGAGGTTGTTAGATTTAAAGTGATTTATTTTACTCATTTCCCGTTGTAAATTTTAATTAAATGCAAAGGTTATTTATATGGAATCGATGCAAGTTGTATATAAGAGCATAGGATCTGTGCTAGGTAAAACTTTTTATCATAAATTTATTTTGTATACGGATAAAAATGGTAATCAACATGCTGCGAGTGGCTGGGCTGAAAAAGATGGATCTGGGCTAAGTGGTGACTATGGTCGTATGTATACTACTCACGGGGCTTATAATTCGGAATATCCGGATCATCCCGACAGTGATAATAATCGTGGATTCAATCGAGAATATATATCTGAGATTATTCAGACGGGTAGTGATTTATCGAAAGCTTGGGGGGAAATTACTGAAGCAATGGATCAAATTGGTTCGGAAGGATATAAATATAAACCTACCTCTCAAAACTCTAATTCAGCAGCAGATGAGGCTTTGAAGCGAGCTGGATTCCCAGAATCTAAAGAAGGAGGATTTCAAGATCCGTGGGCTCCTGGCTCTAATATACCTTTAGAACCTAACAATCCCGAAGGAGATGGTAAGGCTGATGGGATTCCGTGGGGAGAAATATCAGAAGGCTCTCGTATAACAGAAGAAAATAATGGCTTTGAATGTGTTGACAACTGGTGCAAGTTCAACCGCGACGGCAAATACCATATCTACGACCCTCTGGTACTTGATCTCGACGGCGACGGTATTGAAACCGTGGCTGCCAACCGTTATGGCGGCGCCCTATTTGATCATAATAATAACGGCATCCGCACTGCCACCGGCTGGCTTGGTGCCGATGACGGCTTTTGGGTTATCGACCGCAATGGCGACGGCATCATCAACAACGGCAGCGAACTGTTTGGCGACAGCACCATATTGGCCGACGGCAGTTTGGCCGCACATGGTTTTGCCGCACTGGCCGAATTTGACCGCAATGGCGACGGCAAAGTGAATGCCGAAGATGAAGGCTTTGATCAATTGCGGGTTTGGCGTGATTTAAACCAAGACGGCATCAGCCAGGCAGATGAATTGTTTACACTGGAAGCAGTGGGGGTGCAATCGCTGAATCTGGCCTATCAAAATACCCGCGCCGGCCTAGGGCATGGCAATGTATTGGCGCAAAGCGGCAGCTATGAAACCGCCGATGGCAAGCAAGCCAAAATGGGTGATGTGAATTTTCGCTTTGATGCTATGTTCAGTCGCTATATTGATCCAATTGAGCTGAGCGATGAGCAAAAGCAGGCTGCCAATCTGCAAGGGCTGGGTCGTTTGCGTGATTTGCGCGAGGCGGCGGCGCTATCAGATAAGCTGGCAGCAGTATTGAAAGCCTATACTGAGGCGGATACCAAAGAAGCGCAGCAGGCGCTGTTGTCTGATTTAATCCATAAATGGGCGGGAACCAATCCGCTGTATGGCACCGGTGTGAATTTTGCAGCACCAAATATCCGCACTGATAATGAAGGAGTGGGGCTAACGCCGGGGCAAGCTAATGGAATACGCGAGACCGGCATATTGCATTGGCCGAAAGAATATATTGATGCAATTGATCAAACGCTGATTAAAATTGCGGCACTGGATGCCTTTACCGGCCTGAAATCCAGCACCATCTATGTGACCTCGGCTGCAGATATTTTGCGGTTTCATGGTTCGGCGCACAGCGCATTTCAATCTTTGTCCGACAGTATTTACCAAGGCCTGTTGTTTCAAACCCGCTTAAAGCCCTATGTAGAAGCGGTGGGCTTTAAGGTTGAAAACAATCAGTTCAGTTTAGACTACGCTCCCGTTGCCGCTGCCTTTGGTGATGTATTTGCCCAAAATCCACAAAAGGCCTTTGTAGATTTGGGCGAATTTTTATCCATGCAAAGCAGCTTACAGGTTTGGCCGCAAGGTGTGCAATTGTTTACCGAATATGTGGATTATGCCCGCCAACAAGACACATTGGATGCCTGGTTGAATTTATTGGGCAATAAGGCGGTTAATGCCTTAAGCACCCAGCAGGGCGGTGATGGCGATGATACTTTGGTGGGTATCGGCCTGTTAAACGGGCGCGATGTGTTGCTGGGCGGTGCCGGTGATGATGTATTGATTGGCGGCAGCGGCAATGACGATTTGACTGGCGGCAGCGGCAACGATACCTATGTGTTTGCGCGCGGCTTTGGCCATGATGTGGTTTACAACCACGATACCGGCAGCAATCGCCAAGACACCATTGCTTTTGTGGGCGGCATCGGTGCAGAAGACATAGCGCTGGAACGCAACGGTAATCATCTGCGCATTGTGCTGAAAGAAGGTGGCGACAGTATTACCGTAAACAATATGTTTGCGGGCGATGTGTTTACTCATCATATCGACCGTATTACCTTTGAAGACGGCACAGTGTTGTCCTTATCCGATATTACTGCAGCATTGATTAAGCCTACGGCAGGCAATGATCATTTAATCGGCTACGCCACCGACGACATCATCAACGGCCTGGATGGCGATGATGTGATTTACGGAGCCGCCGGCAACGATATTTTAAACGGTGGCAACGGCAACGACGATTTGCAGGGCGGCAATGGTAACGACACCCTGATTGGCGGAGCCGGGGATGATATCCTCTATGGTGGTGATGACAACGATATTTTGATGGGCGGCAGCGGTAACGACAAACTGCAAGGCGGCTTGGGGTCGGATACTTATGTTTTCGGTCAAGGTTTTGGCCAGGATGAAATAATAAACTTCAACCCCGGTAAAGCCGATACCGATATCATTGAATTTACCGAAGGCATTCAGCAGCATCACTTAAGCTTCCGCCGCCATGAAAACAGCTTGTTGATTAAACAGACTGGCACCGACAACCAAATTACCGTATTGCGTTATTTTGATGGCGATGGTGATAGCGATTTCCAGCTTACCGGCATCCGCTTTGCCGACGGCAGTCAAATCGGTGTTGAACAGGTTAAAGCCTTGGTACAAATCCCCACCAATGGCGACGACACCCTCTACGCCTACAACAGCGGCAGCACCCTTTATGGCGGTCGCGGCAACGACACCTTGATTGGCGCAGACGGCGAAGACAAATTGATTGGCGCAGACGGCGAAGACAAATTGATTGGCGGCTTGGGCAACAACACCTTAATCGGCGGCAAAGGCAACGACATCTTGATTGGCTCGCAAGACAAAGACACCTATATTTTCAACAAAGGCGACGGCTACGACTTTGTTGATCCCGGCACTTTATTGTTTGGCGATGTAAAAGACCACATCCGCTTTAACAACGTGGCTTTGGCCGAAGCCCATTTCCAAAAACACGGCAACAACCTCACCATCACCGGCTACCACGGTGATGATGCCGTGGTGGTAAAAGACTTCTTCCGCATCGGTGGCGGCAATATCAAAACCATCGAATTCAGCGACCAAACCGTTCAGGCAGCCCGAATCGGCAAAACCCTGCCCATAGAAGAGTTGGGCAATAGCGACAGCAGCGTATTGCGCGCCAGCATCGACAACGCCACCCTAATCGGCCAAGCCCACGATGAACACCTGATTGGCCGCTGGGGCAACGAAACCCTGATTGGCGGCAAAGGCAACGACCGTTTGGAAGGCAGCTTTGGCGACGACACCTATGTGTTTGGCAAAGGCGATGGCCAAGACCGCATTTACGACAGCGGTGGCCAAAACGACAGCTTGCAGTTCAAAGGATTGGCACAGCAAGATTTATGGTTTACCCGCCAAGGCAATCATCTGGAGATTTCCGTGTTGGGCAGCAATGATAAAGTCACCATTGAAAACCAATTTTTATGGTTCTTCGGCAACCCCAACCAAATTGAAACCATCCGTTTGGACAACGGCGCGGTGTTGGCGGGCCCAGCAGGTGCAAAACTTAGTGAATGCGATGGCGGCGTTTGCACCCGGCCAAAACGACAGCTTGAGCGTGCCGGAGCAGATGCAGCAGTATGCGCAGCAATTGGGTACGGAAAATCAATATTGGCCGCAAAATGGGCATACGGGAATTTTGTAAGCGCTATGAATGTATAATCCCACATTGGCTGTAGCTTAAACAGGCTGCCTGAAACCCGTTTCAGGCAGCCTGATGGTTGGTGGCGGCTTCGGGTATAATGGCGGCAATAAAAATATTCGGAGCACACGCATGTCGATGATGAATGAAATTCTGGCGTTTAACGACGAATTTGTCAGCTCAGGCGAATACGCGCAGTTTTTCACCAATAAATTCCCCGAAAAACAACTGGCTATTTTGTCGTGTATGGACGCGCGCATTCTGGATTTGCTGCCGCGCGCGCTGGGGCTGAAAAACGGCGATGCCAAGCTGATTAAAAATGCCGGCGCCATTGTGAGCCACCCTTGGGGCTCGGTGATGCGCTCCTTGTTGGTGGCGGTGTTTGAGCTGAAAGTCACCGAAATTATGGTGATTGCGCACCACGATTGCGGTATGCGCGGGCTGAATTCCTTGGCCATGCTCGACAAAATGCGCGACAAAGGCATCAGCGACGAGCGCATCGAAACCTTGCGCAATGCCGGCATCGATTTGGACGGCTGGCTCACCGGCTTTGATAATGTGGAAGACAGCGTGCGCCATTCGGTGAACATGGTGCGCAAGCACCCGCTGATGCCCGCCAATATCGCCGTGCACGGGATGGTGATTCATCCCACCACCGGCAAACTCACCGTGGTGGTAGACGGCCACACCGAGTGCGCGATATGAGCATGTCGCGCATCGGCCTGTTTGGCGGCACTTTCGACCCCATTCACAACGGCCATGTGCACATTGCCCGCGCGTTTGCCGATGAGCTGGCGCTGGACACCGTGGTGTTTATCCCGGCGGGCGAGCCTTACCACCGCGATGCGCCCGCGCGCACGGCGGCTGCACAGCGGCTGGCGATGGTGGAATTGGCGATTGCCGATGAACCGCGCTTTGCCGTATCCGATTGCGATGTGTTGCGCAAAGGGGCAACGTATACTTTTGATACCGTGCAAATTTTCCGCCAGGCTTTTGCGCAGGCGCAATTATGGTGGCTGCTGGGCATGGATTCGCTGCTCAATATTCACACTTGGCATCGTTATCAAGCCTTGCTCGACAGCGTTAATATCGCCGTGGCCGCGCGTGGGCGCGACAGCTTAAGCCAAGTAAGCCCCACTTTGCATACTTGGCTGCCGCATGCGTTGGCCAAAGCGCAAAATAGCCCGGATGGCCGCGACGGTGGGCGACTGCATTTGCTGCAAGCGCCGTTGTCGCCCTTAAGTGCCACCACCATCCGCAAAGCCTATGCGGCAGGGCAGGGCGCTGGCGTGGCGGCCGATTTGCCGCCGGGCGTGGCGGCTTATATTGGCGAACACGGCTTGTATCGTTCATAACCCTATTTCAGGCAGCCTTTGAGGCTGCCGGAAAGAATTTCATTTTATAGTGGATTAAATTTAAACTAATACTGCGTTGGCTCGCCTTGCCGTACTATCTGTACTGTCTGCGGCTCGCCGCCTTGTCTTAATTTAAATTTAAACCACTATATATATAATTAAGATAATTAACAAAACAGGAATAACCTAATGACCGAACCCTTAAATACAGCCGCTATGGCTACTGATGTAGAAAAAATGGTGGCCGTGGCCGTGAATGCGCTGGAAGACATCAAAGCCAAAGACATTGCCGTGCTGGATACCAGCAAAAAAACCGCCTTGTTTGCACGCATGATTGTGGCCAGCGGCGACAGCACCCGCCAAGTGAAAGCGCTCACCAACAATGTGGCGGTGGATTTGAAAGCCGCCGGTTTCGACATCATCAGCACCGAAGGCACCGACAGCGGCGAATGGGCGCTGGTGGATGCAGGCGATGTGGTGGTGCATGTGATGCAGCCGGCCGTGCGCGACTACTACGACATCGAAGCGTTGTGGGGCGGCGAGAAGCCTTCTTTCCACGCCGGTGCCGCCAAACCTTGGCATGCGGCCGATTAAGCGGCTGTATAGCGTATTCAACCGTAGGTCTGATTAACGCCAGTTATTAAACAGGACAACTCTGCTATTTTCAGGCAGCCTTTATACCCACCCATTCTATAAAATCACATAACAAGGCGGCGAGCCGCAGGCAGCATCGGTATACAACAAGGCGAGCCAACGCAGTTAGGTTATTTTGTAGAATGGGTATTATTGACCATGATGCCGTTGCCCCGCCATCTGCGCCCGCTTGCCCGTGTCGACCAACGCAGCGCCACCGCCGTGCATTGCCACTTGCGTTTGCACGGCGAAGCGTGGCTACAACTGTGGTTTTACGGCACCTTAATCAACAACACCGTGCAGCCCTTGGCCGATAATCCGGCTGACAGCGTACGCTTGGTGGCCGCCACGCCCGCCGGTGCCAGCGCCTTGTTTTTTGATGGCAGCCAGCATGGCTACGAAGCCGTGTTTTGCGAACACCATCCCCACGCCGCGCCCGCACAGCCGCGTTTGTGGCGCTACAGCGATGATGTCTACCGCATCCACTTGCAGCTGGGCTACAACATCGATTTTGCCGCTGAGGCCAGCGCATTTGCTGCCAACCCGCAAGGTGAGGTGCAATTGGCTGACGGCAGCTGGCTTGCGCAGGCGGATGCACAGGCAGACGGCTTCGATGCGCTCACCGTGCGGCTGGAAGACAGCAAAGGCCATGTGTGGACGGTGTTTGCGGCCGATTTGGCTTAAGATGGAATAAGCAATGAAAACCAACACCATCGGTTTATTTTTGGTGCTGTTATTGGTGGGCACACCGGCCTTGGCCGAAATCCGGCCGCAGCAGCTGGTGCGCGATGCCCGCGGCCAAATCGGCGTGACCATGAGTTATGACCCGGCCTACCGCAAAATCGCTTTTCCCATGGGCGATGTGCCGCTGAGCACCGGCGTGTGCACCGATGTGGTGATTCGCGCCTTGCGCGGGCAAGGCGTGGATTTACAAGCCTTGGTCAACAAAGACATGAAAACCGCGTGGGCGGCGTATCCGAAAACTTGGGGCTTACAAAAGCCGGATGGCAATATCGACCATCGCCGCGTGCCCAATTTGGAGGTGTTTTTCCGCCGTCACGGCCAAAGCCTGTCGTTAAGCGACAAAACCACCTTTAAAGCGGGCGACATCGTTACCTGGCGGCTGCCGCAAAGCAATCTGCCCCACATTGGTATTGTGTCCGACAAACGCGCCGCCGATGGTACGCCTTTGATTATCCACAACATCGGCCGCGGCACGCGAGAAGAAAATGTGTTGTTTGCGTATCCGCTTAAAGGCCATTTCCGCTACTTAAAGTGAGCAACAATGATTTGCTTCCAAGCCAGAAACCGATTTTAACCGCATGAACATCACCGTATTGGCCGTGGGCAGCAAAATGCCGCGCTGGGTAGACGAAGCGGTGGCCGAATACGCCAAACGCTTTGGCCGCGATATCCACTACACCCTGAAAGAAATCAAACCGGAAAAACGCGGCGCCGGCGTGAATGCGGCGCAAGGCATGGCCGCCGAAGAAAAGCGCATTGTCGATGCCATTCCGGCAGGCGCGTATTTGGTGGTGCTCGACGAACGCGGCCGCGCGCCCACATCGATGGAGTTGGCAGGCTACCTGCAAGACTGGCAGCAGCAAGGCATCAACGTGTGCTTTGTGATTGGCGGTGCCGACGGCATGACCGACGCGCTCAAACAAAAAGCCCGCCTGATGCTGCGCCTCTCCAGCCTCACCTTACCGCACGGCATGGTGCGCGTGCTGCTTACCGAGCAGCTTTATCGTGCGGTGTCGATATTGCACAACCATCCTTATCACCGTGAATAGCCGCTGGGGTAGATGCCGCCGCGTTGGCAACCGCATTTTGCAGGCGCATGATTTTGTTTGAGGTAAGGCGATGATGGCTTTATTTGAATTTGAGTTAAAACCGGTTGCAGAAATTTCCCCTTGGGGTGAGGCACCTGATTTATCATTGAGCTGGTTTGCGTTAACAGATGGGCAGTTTAGAATCAATGCAGGCTCAAGCATTCTTTTCCGGTATACGGACGCGATTTTATCTTATTGGGAAATTGCTGAAAAAGACGCGGATTATCAGCTGGCCGCATTTGCAAGAGATATTCTGGGCTGTGTTGCTCCGGCAATCACGCCGCTGCCAAAGTTTTTACACCATATCGCCGATGATTGGATCGGCTTACGTAGACTACAAGCGCAATCTGCTGAACATAATGCATATTATGAGGCATTTCGTTGGCTGGGTGAGCGCAGCCCCTGGGCCAGCTACCTAACGGCATCTCCACAAATCAGTTTTATTCGGCAAAAAGATAATATCTTGGTTGGATGGGATAATACGGCGTGTTTGATTGAGGGCATACCGGTATGGGAAGCACAATTCGGGTCATTTACTTTGCCGGTGGAAGCATTTTTAAAAGAATGCCGGTCTTTTCGTGATCGCTTATTGGATGAAATGTATCGTCGGATTAACATGATAGAGAAGGGCGAGACAAAAGCGCAAATCCCGCTGAATACCCATGATTTATACCAACAACACGATACATGGCGAGATGAATTTCAGGGCTATTTTGAAATCCGGAATGAGCCGGATGTTCCTTGGGATGAGGCTGAATCGGCCTTGGATTTGATTTTGAAAGCATTTCCAAATACCACGGCTGGCTGATTTATTGAAGTTGCGCATTCATATTTTTTAATAGATTGCTGCATCAAGCCCGGCAATCAGCTGGCTACTTTGGGTAAATAGGCAAGCATCCTAGCTGTCGAAGTTATGCACCAAGCCACAACCCCGCCGCCTGAATCAAGCCGCCGAGCCACAAACACTTGTTATATAATGGCCGCACCGTATTTTCAGGCAGCCTTTTAGCAGCTGGCTGAGATAAATTGATGTTCTTCAGGCAGCCTTATAAAGGCTACCTGAAAGGCTGCAGCCAAATTAAAAACAGAAAACCACACCATGAATCCAACCCCGCTACTGGACACCATCAACCTGCCGCAAGACTTGCGCCGCCTCGATAAGCAGCAGCTGCCGCAGCTAAGCGACGAATTGCGCGCCTTTTTGCTGGATTCGGTTTGCCGCACCGGCGGCCATTTTGCCAGCAACTTGGGCGCGGTGGAGCTCACCGTGGCGCTGCACTATGTTTACCACACCCCCGAAGACCATCTGGTGTGGGATGTAGGCCACCAAAGCTATCCGCACAAAATCCTTACCGGGCGGCGTGCGCGCATGGACAGCATGCGCCAATACGGCGGCTTGGCCGGTTTCCCCAAACGCAGTGAGAGCGAATACGACGACTTCGGCGTAGGCCATTCTTCCACCTCCATCGGCGCGGCCTTGGGCATGGCGGTGGCCGACAAACTGGCGGGCAACGGCCGCCGCAGCGTGGCGATTATCGGCGATGGTGCCATGACTGCCGGGCAGGCATTTGAAGCGCTCAACAACGCCGGTGATATGGACGTCGACTTGCTGGTGATTCTCAACGACAACGAAATGTCGATTTCCCCCAATGTGGGCGCCTTGCCCAAATACCTGGCCAGCAATGTGGTGCGCGATGTGAAAGGGCTGGTGAAGAGCTTTAAGCAAAAGTCGGAAAAGCTGCTCGATATGCTGCCTGGTGCGCTGGACATGGCGCAGCGGGTGGAAAATAAAATCAAACACATGGTCGACGACGGTACACAGCCGTCTTTATCGCTGTTCAACAATTTCGGCTTTAGCTACAGCGGCCCGGTAGACGGCCACGATGTGCTCAAACTCACCGAAGTGCTGCAAGACATGCGCAGCCGCAAAGGGCCGCAGCTGCTGCACATCATCACCAAAAAAGGGCAGGGCTACAAGCTGGCCGAAAACGACCCGGTGGGCTTTCATGCCGTGGGCAAGTTCGACCCGTGCCAAGGCCCGGCCAAAGCCGCCGCGCCCGCCAAGCCCACCTACACCCAAGTGTTCGGCCAATGGCTGATTGATCAGGCCAAAGCCGATCCCAAGCTGGTGGCGATTACCCCCGCCATGCGCGAAGGCAGCGGCTTGGTGGCGTTTGAACAGGCTTTTCCGGAGCGCTATTTCGATGTGGGCATTGCCGAGCAACACGCGGTTACTTTTGCCGCCGGTTTGGCCTGCGAAGGTGCCAAGCCGGTGGTGGCGATTTATTCCACCTTTTTGCAACGCGCCTACGACCAGCTGATTCACGATGTGGCTTTGCAAAACCTGCCAGTGCTGTTTGCCATCGATCGCGCCGGCATTGTGGGTGCCGACGGCCCCACCCACGCCGGAGCTTATGATTTGAGCTTTTTGCGCTGTATTCCCAATTTGGTGGTGGCCACCCCCAGCGACGAAGCCGAATGCCGCCTGCTGTTGTCGACCTGCCACGCCTTAAACCAACCCGCCGCCGTGCGCTATCCGCGCGGCAGCGGCACCGGCGCCGCCCTTTCAGGCAGCCTTGACACCGTGGCGGTGGGCAAAGGTGTGCTGCGGCGCCAAGGCGAAACCGTGGCCTTGGTGGCCTTTGGCAGCATGGTGGCACCGGCACTGCAAGCGGCTGAAGCGCTGAATGCCAGCGTGGCCGATATGCGTTTTGTGAAACCGCTGGACGAAGATTTGCTGCTGCAACTGGCCGCCACCCACGATTATTTGGTTACTGTAGAAGAAAACAGCATCCAAGGCGGCGCCGGCAGCGCGGTGCTGGAAGCCTTGGCCAAGCACGGCATCACCAAGCCGGTGCTGCTGCTGGGCATTGCCGACACCGTCACCGAACACGGCGATCCGGCTAAGCTGCTGGCCGATTTGGGTTTGAACGCCGAAGGCATCCGTACGCAAGCCGAGCAGTGGTTGGCTGCGCAAGCCACGGTTTAAGCTTATTGCATCTTAACCAGGACAGGCTGCCTGAAACCGCTTCAGGCAGCCTGCGCGTATATTGATTGTATGAACGAATTCACTTTTTCCATTGCCCGTTGGCGGGCGGTGAGCAATAAGATGGCCGATGAAGCTGCGTGGCGGGCGTGGGCGCAAAACCCGGCGCTGGCCGAAGCCATGCCCGAGCACAAACCGGCCTTGCCGTTTTTACCGGCCTTGCAGCGGCGCCGTTTGGGTGCGGCGGCGCGTTTGCTGTTTGATGCGGCCTGGCCGCTGCTGGATGCACAGCAGCCTTGCCCGGTGGTGTTTGCCTCGCACGATGGCGAAATCAACCGCAGCTTTGAGCTGTGGTTGTCGCTGTTGCGAGATAAGGAAGTGTCGCCCACCTCGTTTGGTTTATCGGTACACAATGCCTTATTGGGGCAATGGTCGATGTTGCGCGGCGACATGAGCGAAGGCACGGCCTTGTGCGTGGCCGAAGACGGCTTTGAAACCGCTTTTGCCGAAGCCTACGCCTTGTTGTGCGACGGTGCCGAATCGGTGCTGGTGTTGGTGGTCGACGAGCCTTTACTGGCGCAATACGATGTGGTGTCGGTGGTGCGTGCGCCCTTGGCGTATGCGGCGGCGTTTGTGGTGCGTGCGGGTGGCGATTGGCGCTTGTCGTGTCAGCCTGCGCCAATCGCATCTGAGCATCATGATGTATTGCCCTATTGGGGCGCTTTGAATTGGCTGCAGGCGCAATATCAAACCCCGGCCGCGGTGGCGTTCAGGCAGCCTTATCAAACCCGCAATTGGTTGTGGCAATATTCAGGATGAAACCCATGCAACAGCTAGACTGGTTACGCCGCTTTGTCTTCACCTTGCTGGGCTTTGTGGTGTTTGGCGTGGTCGGCCTGCTATTTAAATTGGTTTTGTTACCTTATACTGTGGTGAGCACCGCCGGTAATCTGCCGCGTCAGCGCCGGGCGCGGCGTTTGGTGGCGGCGGTGTGGCGGTTTTTTGTGCGTTATTTGGCGCTGGCTGGGGTGTTGTCGTATGAATTGCGCGGCTTTGAGCGGCTGGGCAGGCCGGGACAGCTTATTTTGGCCAACCACCCCTCTTTGCTGGATGTGCTGTTTATGGTGGGCTATGTGCGCGATGTGAATTGTGTGGTGAAAAAAGATTTGCAAACCAATCCGGTGATGATTAGCCCCATTAAAGCCTGCGCCTATATCCCCAACGACGAATCGGAAGCCTTGCTGGAAGAAGTGGATGCGGTGCTCAAGGGCGGCCAAAGCCTGCTGATTTTCCCCGAAGGCACGCGCACCGGCTGGGATGGGCAGGTGCGGCTGCACCGCGGCGCAGTATCGCTGGGGCTGCGCAGCGCGGCGGTGATTACGCCGGTGGTGATCCGCATGAGCCCGCCTAATTTCAAAAAAGGCCAGCCTTGGTATAAAATACCCAAGGTTAAGATTTGTTATCAGATCAGCGTAGGGGAAGACATCTACCCGCAAGACTGGCTGGCGCAAAAACCGTTGCCGATTGCCTCGCGGCGGCTCAACCAATATTTGGAAGACTATTTTAATCGGGAAACCCACACATGAACGACTTACAACAGCAAATTAAAGTATTGATTATCGACAGCCTGGGGCTGGAAGACATTACCCCGGCCGACATTGACAGCGAAGCGCCGTTGTTTGGCGACGAAGGCTTGGGGCTGGATTCGGTGGATGCGCTGGAGTTGGGCTTGGCGATTCAAAAGGCGTTTGGCTTTCAGATGGAAAACGACAGCAATGCCTTGCGTGAACATTTCCGCAGTGTGGCCACCTTGGCGGCGTTTGTGGCCGCACAACAGGCTGCCTGAAAGGAAAAGCATCATGTTAACCCGCGATAACATCAACACCATGCTTGGCGATGCGTTGGTGGAATTATTTGAAATCGAGCCGCAGCGCATCACGCCCACGGCCAATCTGTATGAAGATTTGGAAATCGACAGCATCGACGCCATCGATTTAATCGACCACATCAAACGCCAAACCGGCCATAAACTGCTGGCCGATGATTTTCGCAGTGTGCGCACGGTGGATGATGTGGTGGAAGCGGTATGGCAGAAAATCTGCAGCGCCAATCCATAAACCGGCCGGCCAGCCGCGTGCTGGCCGTATTGCTGCCGCTGATTAGCGTGTGCTATCCGCTGCTGTGGTATTGGGGGCGTGAGCGCGGCTTGTTTGGCTGGCTGGCATTGGCCATGGCCGCCGTGTGGATATTGCGTGCTTGGTGGGCGCCCACCGGCGGGCAACGTGCCGTGGCCGCCGTGGTGGCGGTTTTTTTTGCCGCAGCGTGGCTGCTCAACCAACCGGCGGCGATGTATTGGTATCCGGTGGGCATGAGCGGCTTGATGTTGCTGTTGTTTGGCGGCAGCCTGTTTACCCGCCAAAGCCTGATTGAGCGGCTGGCACGCTTACGTGAGCCGGATTTGCCTGCCGCTGCCGTGGCTTACACCCGCCGCGTCACCCAAGTGTGGTGTGCTTTTTTTGTATTCAACGGCGGTGTTGCCGCAGCTTTGGTATTGGCCCAAGCCTGGCAGGCGTGGGCATGGTATACCGGTGTGTTGGCTTATGTGCTGATGGGCGTTTTGTTTGTGCTCGAGTGGCTGTGTCGCCGCCGCTTGCGGCATGTGCATGGCGCGGCTGAGGGGCATTAGGCTGCATTAAATCAAGAAGAAAGATAAGGGAAGTATGGGCTGTGATTTTGCGCAGCTGTTGCAAAACAGTAACGAAGCGGCACCACCGGTGGCGGTGGCACCCCATTGGCCGCGTGCCGATTTTGTGCAGGCCGCCTTAAGCCTGAGTGCACGCCTGCAGGCGGCCAAGCATCGCAGCGCCGCCTTGTGGTTTGACGATGCCGCCCGGTTTGCCAGCGCCTTGCTCGCCTGCGCCCATGCCCGCGTAGCGGTTTATCTACCGCCCAATCTGGCGGCAGACAACCGCCAATGGGCGGATGACGCTGCCGATGTGTGGCTGGCCGATGTGGCGCTGCCTGAAGCCGCCAAACCGATGTGGTGTTGGGATGAAAACAGCGAAACGGCGCTTTCAGGCAGCCTTTACGGCCGTGAAACGCCGTTGTGCCTAGATATGCCGGTATATTTGAAAACCTCCGGCTCCAGCGGCCAAGCTCAGGTGGTGAGCAAAACTCTGGCGCAATTGCAGGCCGAAGCCACCGCCTTGCAGCAAACGTGGGCTTTGCCCGCGCCGGGCACCGTGGTGGTGGGCAGCGTGGCGCCGCAACATCTGTATGGGCTTACTTTCCGCATTGTGTTGGCGCTGTGTGCGGGTTGGCCGCTGTGGCGCCAACAATGCGTTTATCCGGAAAGCCTGCTGGAAGCCACGGCGGCGGTGGGGCCTTGCGTGTGGGTGGCCAGCCCCACCTTGCTTACCGCGCTGGCCACCCATGGGCTGCCTGAAAACTTGGCCGCCCAAGTGGTGCAGGTGTTTAGTGCCGGTGGCGCCTTGCCGGAAACGACCGCGGCGGCGTTGGCCAGCCGTTTGCCGCAAGCGGTGCAGGAAATTTACGGCAGCACCGAAACCGGGGTGATTGCCCAGCGGCGATATCCGCAGCCGTGGCGTTTTTTTGCCGCGCTGGCGCACGAAACCGATGCCGAAGGCGTGTTGCGGGTGCAGTCGCCGTGGAGCGGCGGCTGGCAGCAAACCGCCGATGCGGTGCAAATCAGCGCCGATGCAAACAGCTTTGAACTGCTGGGGCGTCAAGACCGCATCATTAAGCTGGCCGATAAACGCGTGTCGCTCACCCAAATCGAGCACAGCCTGCTGCAACACCCGTGGGTGGCCGATGCCCATTGCGGCGTACACCCAACGCGGCGGCGGGTGGCGGCATGGGTGGCGCTCAATGGCGCCGGTGTGGCCGCTTGGTGCGCACAAGGCCGCGCTGCGGTGGTGGCGGCTTTGCAGCAACAGCTGGCGCACAGCCAAGATGCGGTGGCCAGGCCGCGCCATTGGCGTTTCGATACCACTTTGCCACGCAACAGCCAAGGTAAGCTGGCGGCGGCCGATTTTAGCGCCGCTTTGGCGCAACGCCCGCTGGCGCCGCTTTGGCAGCCCGGCCAATGCGACCATGCCGACGAAATGCATTTTCACGCCGTGGTGCCGCTGGATTTACGCTATTTCAGTGGCCATTTCGACACCTTTCCGCTGGTGCCTGGCGTGGTGCAATTGCAATGGGCGCTGGCGCAAGCCCGCCAGGCTTTGGGCTTGGCTGCGCCGGTAGCGCGGGTGGAAAACCTCAAATACCAACAGTTTTTGCGCCCGGCCGATACGGTGAATCTGCACTTGCACTGGCAAGCCGACAAGCAAAAACTGCTGTTTAAGCTGGATAACGGCAGCGCCGTGTGCGCCAGCGGCCGCGTGGTGTTTGCCAGTACAAAGGATAAGCAGGCATGAACGTGGTGGCCTTAATTCCGCATTACAACCATGCCGCCACCGTGGGGCAAGTGGCGCAGGCGATGCGCGCGCAAGGCCTGCCTGTGCTGATTGTGGACGATGGCTCCGAGCCTGCCGCGCAGCAAATATTACGCGATTTGGCCGCCGCCGATGCGCAAATCCAAGTGGTGTGGCGGGCACAAAACGGCGG
Source organism: Paralysiella testudinis (assembly GCF_016894345.1). Classification (GTDB taxonomy): domain Bacteria; phylum Pseudomonadota; class Gammaproteobacteria; order Burkholderiales; family Neisseriaceae; genus Paralysiella; species Paralysiella testudinis. The sequence goes on along the minus strand of NZ_CP069798.1, from coordinate 136,861 downwards.
CAAAGGTGCGGCAGTAAAAAGCGGCTTTACCGCTGCGGCCGCCGCTGGTCACAGCCACGTGTTGCAGGTGGATGCCGACGCCCAACACCAATTGGCCGATGCGCAAAAATTGCTGCAAGCCGCGTTCAGACAGCCTGAAGCAGTGGTGTGTGCCGAGCCGGTGTATGGTGCGGATGCGCCCAAATCACGGCTCTATGGCCGCAAAATCACCAATTTTTGGATTTGGGTGAACACCGGCAGCCACGATATCCGCGACGGCATGTGCGGTTTCCGCCTTTATCCCTTGGCGCCGGTGCAAGCCTTGATGCAGCGCCACCCAATGGGCGAGCGCATGGATTTCGACACCGATATTCTGGTGCGCCTCTATTGGGCCGGTGTGCCGATGGTATGGGTGCCCACGCCTGTGCGTTACAGCGCCCAAGGCGTGTCGCATTTTCGTGTTTGGCGCGACAACTGGCTGATTTCCAAAATGCATGCACGGCTGTTTTTTGCCATGTTGTGGCAACGCATGGGCGGCAAACCATGAACGCCGCCCAACCGCAACACTGGGCAGCGCAAACCGAGCGCGGCACGCCGTTTTTTTTGCGGCTCACCGCGTGGCTGGTGTGCCATTGCCCGGCTTGGCTGTTGCGCCTGTGCGTGCGGGTGGTGGTGGCTTATTTTTACCTTACTGCCCCGGCACAGCGGCGCCACATCGCCCGTTATCAAGCACGCTTAACGGCGGCATTTCCGCATTTAAGGCTGCCTGAAAGGCCGGTATGGCGCCAGTTTGTCACCTTTGGCGAAGCCATTACCGACCGCTTTGCCGTGTGGCAGCGCCAAATCCGCTATGCCGATTTGCGGGTGGAAGACCCGGACAATGTGTATGCCGCCGTTCGCCGCAGCGCCGCCGGTGGCGGCCACGGCCATGTGCTGGTGTGCTCGCATGTGGGCAATATGGAAGTGTGCCGCGCTTTGGTGGATCACCACCAAGGCTTTGTGCTCAATGTACTGGTGCACAGCCGCCATGCCGAAGCATTTAACCGCGCCCTAAAAGAAGCCGGTGCCAACGACATCCGCCTAATTCAAGTCAGCGATTTGGATGCCGCGCTGATGCTGGATTTGCACCGGCGTTTGCAGGCGGGTGAATGGATTGCCATTGCCGCCGACCGAGTGCCGGTACGCGGCGAAAAAACCGTGGCAGTGGACTTTTTAGGGCAGCGCGCCTTGATGCCGCAAGGGCCGTGGCTGTTGGCGTGTTTGCTCAAAGCGCCGTTGGTGAGTGTGTTTTGCAGCAAAATCAACGGCCAATATCGTTTGCGCTTGGAGCATTTCAGCGCCGTGCCCGACGGGCGCAAACAAGCCCGCGCCGCCACCGTGGCCGCATTGGCGCAAAGCTTTGCCCACCGCTTAGCGGCGGAATGCGCGGTGGTGCCGCTGCAATGGTTTAATTTTTATGATTTCTGGGGTGACGAAGCCGATGGCCAAAACCATTTATTGCCGCCACAACACTGAGCTGACGGTGCCGTTTTTCGATGTCGACAGCATGCACATCGTTTGGCACGGCCATTATGTGAAATACTTGGAGCTGGCGCGTTGTGCGTTTCTGGATGCGCTGGGCTACAACTACACCACCATGCGCGCACACGGCCACGGCTGGCCGGTGGTGCAGATGCAGCTCAAATACGTGCAAGCGGCGCGTTTTGGCCAGCCAATCCGCGTGGAAGTGCAGCTGGTGGAATACGAAAGCTGCCTGAAATTGGACTATGTGATTTACGACAGCCACAGCGGGCGCAAACTCACCCGCGCCAGCACCACCCAAGTGGCCGTGCGCTTGGACAACGGCGAAATGCAGTTCCAAACGCCGGATTCATGGCAGCAGGCGGTAAAACATTATTTGGCAGCTCAGGCTGCCTGAAAGGCAATCAGATGAAACTTTGGCAATGGCTGTTTGGCCTGTGTTGGCTGATGGCCAGCTTGGGCGCCCACGCCTTCGGTTTGGCCGATTTGAGCCAGCGCCTGCAACAGCCACAGGCGGTGGCGGGCGATTTTACCCAAGAGCGTTATTTGGCTTCGCTGGGCAAGCCCTTGCGTACCGAAGGTGAATTTGTGTTGCAGCCGAAACGCGCCTTGTTGTGGCAGATGCAAAAGCCGTTTGCCCAACAATTGCGCGTGCGTGCCGATGGCGTGTGGCAATGGACGGGTAAAGCATGGCAGCGGCAAAGCGGCGGGGGCGGGCAGCAGCGGCAGATGCAGCTGTTTCTCGACTTGCTTGGCGGCAATGCCCAAGGCTTGCAGCAGCATTTCGAGGTGCGCTTAAGCGGTACTGAACAAGCGTGGCAGCTGGTGCTCACGCCCAAAACCGCGCTGATGCAGCAGATTTTCACCCGCATCGACATTGCCGGCGATAATGTGGTGCGCCAAATTACCCTGCAAGAAAAACAGGGCGATAAAACGGTGATGCGTTTTAGCCGTGTGCGCATTAATCCGGCATTGGCTGCCGACACCCGCCGTGCGCTGGCCGACTAGGCTGGCCACCGCAGCCTATGTGCTGCTGGTGTTGGTTGCGCTGGCTTTGCTGGCGGTGCAGGCGCATCGGCACAGCCTGCTGGTTACCGATTTGGCCGAGCTGTTGCCCGCCGATGCGCAAATGGGTGTGGTTGAGCGCAATGCCCAGGCGCAGAGCGAAGCGGCACTCAACCGCCAAATGGTGATGCTGGTGGGGGCGGCCGAGCGGGAAAATGCCGAAGCGGGCGCATCGGCACTGGCGGCGCTGTGGCGCCAAAGCGGTGTGTTTGAAAGTGTGACCGAGCGTACCCAGCCGGATATGGCCGCTTGGCGGCAGGCGGCACTGCCGTTGCGGCTGGCCTTATTGCCCGCCGAGGTGGCGGCGCAATGGCCGCAGCAAGCGCCAGCCTACTTTCGCCAGCGTGCCGAAGACATGGCCAATCCGTTTGCCACACCGGCACTGCTGCCGCCGACGCAAGATTGGCTGGGCTTAAGCCGCTTCATGCTACCCAAAATACAACAAAGCGGCCATTTGCAGTGGGACGAACACAGCGGCATGTTGTGGGCTGAACACGATGGCCGCCATTGGGTGTTGGTGCGAGCAGAGTTGCCGCCCAACAGCGGCGTGGCCGATGCGCAAACCGCGCTGTTGCCGCTGCTGCAACAAACGCAACAAGCCGCCGCTGCGGGCGGGCAAACGGTGCAGATTGCCGGTGGCGCGGTATTTGCCGCTGAAGCACGCGCAGCGGCCGAGCGCGAAAGCCGCTGGATGAGCATGGCGGGCGTGGGGCTTACTTTATTGCTGCTGTTGGCGGTGTTCCGCCGTCTGCGCATTTTATTGCTGCTGTTGCCGCTGGCCTGCGGCGTGCTGCTGGGCTTGGCGGCTTGTGTGGCGGTGTTCGGCCATGTGCACGTGCTCACCGTGGTGATTGGCACCAGCTTAATCGGGGTGCTGATTGATTTTCCGCTGCACTGGCTCACGCCGGCGGTGTTGTCGTCGCAATGGCGTGCCCGCCCGGCTTTGCGGCAGGTGTTGCCGGTGTTTGTGGTGAGTTTGGCGGTCACCGTGAGCGGCTATGCCTTGTTGCTGTTCACGCCCTTGCCGGTGTTGCGGCAAACGGCGGTGTTTTCAGCGGTGGCCTTGGTGGGCGCGTTTGCCGCCACCGCTTTGCTGTTGCCGCCCTTGTTTGCTCGCTGGCAGCCGCGGCCAAATCGGTGGCTGGCGGTTTGGGCGCAAGGCTGGCAACAGCGCTTGCCGCGTTGGCGTACACGCGCCGTGCGCTATGGCTTGCTGCCGCTGCTGCTGTTGGCATTGGCAGGCTTGTGGCGCAGCAACTGGCACGACGACATCCGCCAATGGGTGCATTTGTCGCCGCAATGGCTGGCGCAGGCGCAGGCCGTAGGGCGCATCAGCGGTGTGGCGCCGGCGGGGCAGTTTTTTTTAGTTGAAGCGGACAGTGAAGACGCCTTGCTGCAAGCCGATGCCAAACTGAGCCAGCGGCTGGCCGCTTTGCCTTCAGGCAGCCTGGCCGGTTTCCAATCGCTCAGCCAGTGGGTGTTGCCGCAAGCGGCGCAGCGGCAATTGCAAGCCCAATTGCGCCAGATGGCGACACAACCGGCCTTGTGGGCAGAGATGTCGGCACTGGGCGTGCCTGATGAAACGATGCGTCAAGCTTTGCTGCAAACCGCCGCCTTGCCGCCGGTAAGCCTTTCAGGCAGCCTGAATAATCCCTTGGCGCAAGCGTGGCAGCCTTTGTATTTGGGGCAGGTGGCACCGGGGCGTTTTGTCGGCATGGTGCGTTTGAACGGCGTGCACGACACCGCCGCCTTGCGCGATGCGGCCGCAGCGGTGGCGGGCGTGCACTGGGTGGACAAACCGGCGCGGCTGAATACCTTATTCCACCAAACCCGCAATCAGGCGGCTTGGCTGAAGTTGGTGTCGTTTGCGCTGGCATGGCTGGCATTGATGGCGATATTGGGGCGACGGCGCGGCAGCCAGGTGCTGGCGGTGCCGTTGGCCGCGGCGGTGCTCACGGTGGCGGTGTTGGGTTGGCTGGGGCAGCCGGTGAGCTTGTTTGCCATGTTCGGCTTGCTGCTGGTGTCGGCCATTGGTGTGGATTATGCGCTGTATATTGCTACCGCCAAGCACGACGGCCATGAGCGCTTAATCGGCATGCTGTTGGCGGCGGCCACTACCTTGATTTCGTTTGTGTTACTGGGATTTAGCGCTACGCCGGCGGTGGCCGGTTTCGGGCTGGCGGTGGCCATCGGTGTGGTATGGAATGTGCTGCTGGCCACTTGGCTGCTGCCGTATGATAAAGGCTTGCGTTGACACAAAGCGTGCTGCGCAAGGGTGTTTTAGAATGGCAAGCTGTGGTTCTGACAAACTGGATGGGATAAAACATGAATCAAACAGTGGATGTGGCGGTAATCGGTGCCGGGCCATCGGGTGCGGTGGTGTCGGCCTTGCTGCGGCGCCACGGCTACCGGGTATGCGTGTTGGAAAAGCAGCATTTCCCGCGCTTTGTGATTGGCGAGAGCCTGTTGCCGCACTGCATGGAAATGCTGGAGGAAGCGGGCATGGCGCGAGCAGTCGCGGCCACGCCGGGCTTTCAGTATAAAAACGGCGCCGCCTTTACTTGGGGCGAGCGCTATACCTGTTTTGAATTCACCGATAAATTCACCCCCGGCCCCGGCACTACGTTTCAGGTGCAGCGTGCGGTGTTCGACAAAGTATTGATTGACGAAGCGGCCAAGCAGGGCGTGGACGTGCGCTTTGGCCACGGTGTGACCGCGTTTGACCACAGCGGTGAACAAGCGCGGCTTACCGTGCAGCCGGAAACGGGTGAAGCCTACACGCTTCAGGCAGCCTTTGTGCTCGATGCCAGTGGCTATGGCCGCGTGCTGCCGTGCTTGCTGGATTTGGAAACGCCATCATCATTGCCGCCGCGCCAAGCGGTGTTCACCCACATCGACGACCATATCGTGGGCAATGAATTTGACCGCAATAAAATCCTGATTAGCACCCATCCTAAGTTGCGTGACGTGTGGTTTTGGCTGATTCCGTTTAGCAATGGCCGCGCTTCCATCGGCGTGGTGGGTGAGCCTGCGCGTTTGCAGCGCGAGGGTTTGGTGGGCGATGAAGCCGTGTTGAAGCAATTTGTGTCGGAAGTGCCGATGTTGGCGCGCATATTGACCAATGCGGTGTGGGACAACGGCGTGCCGTTTCGCAGCTTGAGCAACTATTCTGCCAATGTGAAAGCCTTGCATGGTCGTCATTTTGCACTGCTGGGCAATGCCGCCGAGTTTTTGGATCCGGTGTTTTCTTCCGGCGTGACCATTGCTCTGCATTCGGCCAAATTGGCGGCAGCGTTGCTGCACCGGCAATTGAGCGGCGAAGTGGTGGATTGGCAAAGCGAATTTGCCGTGCCGCTGATGGTGGGCGTGAATGCCTTTCGCACTTATGTGAGCGGCTGGTACGACGGCAGCTTCCAAGACGTGATTTACAGCTGCAGCGAACAGGTCAACCCCGATATCCGCCGCATGATTAGCGCCATTTTGGCGGGCTACTCCTGGGACGAAAGCAATCCTTTTGTAACCAAGTCAACGCGGCGTTTGCAGGCCTTGGCGGAAATTTGCGGTGCGGCCACACCAACAGCGGTTTGAGGCTTTTTGTGTTAAAATATGTTTACATTATGGTATTGGCATGGCTGCTGGGTGGCTGCGCCTTGTTTTCAGGCAGCCTGAACGCACCGGTGCCGCAACACTTGCCTGCGCTGGCACAAGCGCATTGGTTTCAGCTTACCGACATGCAAAATGGCCGCCAAAGCCTGTTGGCAGTGCAGGCGCTGGCGGATGCGCAAGGCACATATTGGCGTTGGGTGCAAACCGATGCCTTTGGTGTGCCGTTGGCGCGCCAGCGTATCGACAGCCGTGGTTGGCGCAACGATGGTTTTGTGCCGCCCAACCGTCGCGCCAGCCAGCTGTTTGCCGCCATGTTGGCATTGTTGGGCGGCGAGACAACCCTGTATCCGCAGCTCACGGCCGCCACGCAAGGCCAAGATACGGTTTACCGCCAGCACAATGGCCGCGAGCTGTGGCGCATCCGCGCACTGAATGAAGGCGAATGGCAAATCCACACCGCCACCGGTGATCACTGGCAAGTCAAGATAATCGAAGAATAGGCATGAACGCAGCCATTTATTTAAGCCACCCCGGCGTATTGTCGGCTGTGGGCGATGGTTTGGCCGCCACTGTGGCGGCCTTGTTGTCACCATGGCCGCCGCAGTTGAGCCAATCCGAAGCGTGGGTGCATGGGCGCAATTTGCCCGTGGGCGCGGTAAACCAAGCCCTGCGTCCGTTTGCGCCGGAGGTGCCGCCGGGCTTGAGCAGCCGCAACAATCAATTGCTGTGGCATGCGCTAGCGGCGGTAGAGCCGCAAATCGAAGCCGCCAAACAGCGCTATGGTGCTGCACGGGTGGCGGTGGTGCTGGGCACGTCCACCAGTGGCGTGGATGAAAACATCGCTGCTTTTCAACATGTGGTGGGCGGTGGTGGCTGGGCCGACAGTGGTTTTGGCCAGCCGCATCAGCTGTTGTCTTCTCCGGCAGAATTTGTGCAATGGCAATACGGCTTGGGTGGTTTGGCCTATGTGATTTCCACCGCCTGCACTTCCGGCGCGCGGGCTTTGATTAGCGCGGCGCGGCTACTGCGTGCCGGTTTGGCCGATGCGGTGGTGTGCGGCGGTGTGGATTGTTTGTCGCTGCTCACGGTAAACGGTTTTGCCGCGCTGGAGGTGTTGTCCGACGACACCGCCACGCCGTTTGCATCGGGGCGGCGCGGCATCAATATCGGCGAAGCGGCGGCGGTGTTTGTGGCCACCCGCGAGCAGGCGCATCCGCAAGACTTGTGCTTGCTGGGCTACGGCGCCAGCAGCGATGCTTGGCATATGTCCAGCCCACGCCCCGATGGTGCGGGTGCGGTGCAAACTTTACAGGCAGCCTTGGCCAATGCGGCCTTGCATCCGCACGACATCGGCTGGATTAATCTGCACGGCACCGGCACCGAACTGAACGACAGCATGGAAAGCACGGCGGTGGCGCAGTGTTTTGGCGCGGCCACGCAGTGTACGTCTACCAAGCCCTATACCGGCCATACTTTAGGCGCGGCCGGGGCACTGGAAGCGGCGCTGGTGTGGGGCATGGCCAGCCGTGCGGATAATCCGAACGGGCAGTTGCCGGCACAATATCTGCCTGCGGGCTACGATGCGGCCTTGCCGCCGTTGGCCTTAACGGCTTCAGGCAGCCATTGGCCGGCGCATCGGCGCATCGGCCTGAGCACTTCGTTTGCTTTTGGCGGCAACAACAGCGCGCTGATTATTGGCGAGCCTGCGGAGGATGTATGCTGAGCTGTCCCATTTCCGATGTGGCGGCCTTATTGCCGCACAGCGGCCATATGGTGCTGCTGGATGAAGTTTTGGCCTACGACCACGAAAGCCTGCAAGCCAGTGCCCATATCGGTGCCGACCATGTGTTGATGCAGCCCGACGGCACCGTGCCGGCATGGATGGCGATGGAAATCATGGCGCAATGCATCGCGGCTTTGGATGGCATTCATGCCCACAATGGCGGCGAGTCGGTGCGGTTGGGCTTTTTGCTGGGTACGCGCAAGCTGCATCTGTTTGCCGATACATTGCCGCTGGGCTGTGAGTTGCTGGCCGAAACCCGGCAATCTATTCGCGATAACAACGGCTTTGCCGTATTCGATTGCAGCTTGCGCATCATCGCCGCGCCCGCCGGTTTTAGGCTGCCTGAAAACGGGCTGGTGGCACAAGCGGCGTTAAATGTATTCAGCCCGCCGGATTTAGACGGTTACCTGGCACAAACACAGAAAGCAACAACATGAATGAAACACGCACGGTGTTGGTAACCGGTGCCACCCGCGGCATTGGCCGTGCCATTGCGCTGGCGCTGGCCGCCGAAGGTTTTGACGTGGTGGTGCACGGACGCAGCCGTGCGGCTGAAGCCGAAACGGTGGCGCAACAAATTCGCGATTTGGGGCGCCAAGCCCGCGTGCTGATGTTCGACGTGGCCGACCGAGCTGCGGCCAAGGCTTTGTTGGAAGCCGATATCGAGCAAAACGGCGCCTATTACGGCGTGGTGCTCAATGCCGGGCTCACACGCGACAATGCCTTTCCGGCCTTGAGCGATGACGACTGGGACAGCGTATTACGCACCAACCTAGACGGTTTTTACAATGTGCTGCACCCATTGATGATGCCGATGATACGCCGCCGCGCGCCGGGGCGTATTGTGTGCATCACCTCGGTATCCGGCTTGGTGGGCAACCGCGGCCAGGTGAATTACAGCGCTTCCAAAGCCGGTGTGATGGGCGCAGCCAAGGCATTGGCGCTGGAGTTGGCCAAGCGCAAGATTACCGTCAATTGCGTGGCACCGGGTTTGATCGACACCGATATTATTGACGAGAATGTGCCGGTGGCCGAAATTTTGAAAATGATTCCCGCCGCCCGCATGGGGCTGCCTGAAGAAGTGGCACATGCGGTGGCGTTTTTGATGTCTGATAAGGCGGCCTATATTACCCGCCAAGTATTGGCGGTGAATGGGGGTTTGTGTTGAAACGGGTGGTGATTAGCGGCATCGGCGGCATTTCGGCCTTGGGGCGCAATTGGGCGAGCATACGCCAAGGTTTGGCGGCCTATGAAAATGCGGTGGTGGCCATGCCCGAGTGGGATTGTTATCCCGAATTGAACACCCGCCTGGCCGCGCCGATACGTGATTTTGCCGTGCCCGCACACTGGACCCGCAAACAATTGCGCAGCCTAGGGCGCGTGTCGCAGCTGTGTGTGGCTGCGGCCGAAGATGCCTTGACCGACGCCGGTTTGCTGGGCGAAGCGCTGATTCGCGACGGGCGCATGGGCGTGGCCTGCGGCTCTTCCGTGGGCAGCACCCGTGATATCCGCGATATGGGGCAGCTGCTGCTTGAGGGTGCCGCGCCCGGATTCAGTGCCAATACCTATATCCGCATGATGCCGCACACCACCGCGGCCAATATCGCCATTTTTTTCGGCCTTACCGGGCGGGTGATTCCCACCTCCAGCGCCTGTGCTTCAGGCAGCCAAGGCATCGGCTATGCCTATGAGGCGATTAAATTCGGCAAGATTGATTTGATGCTGGCCGGTGGCGGCGAAGAATTGTGTCCGTCGGAAGCCTATGTGTTCGACTCGCTGTATGCCGCCAGCCTTAAAAACAGCACCCCCAAGCAAACGCCTAGTCCTTATGATGCTGGGCGCGATGGCTTGGTGATTGGCGAAGGCGCGGGGATGTTGGTGCTGGAAGAATACGAACACGCGCGTGCGCGCGGCGCCAAAATCTATGCCGAAATTGTCGGCTTTGGCAGCAATGGCGACGGCAGCCATGTGACACGGCCAGAAGAGGCCACCATGCACCGCTGTATGCAATTGGCTTTAGACGATGCCGGTATTGCACCGCCGGCGGTGGGCTATGTCAACGGCCACGGCACCGCCACCGAACAGGGCGATATTGCTGAAACCCGCGCCACCGAGCGCCTGTTTGGCCGCCATATGCCCATCAGCTCGCAAAAAAGCTATCTTGGCCACACGCTGGGCGCTTGCGGTGCGCTGGAAACCTGGTTTTCGATTGCCATGATGAACGACAACTGGTTTGCCCCCACGCTCAACCTGAACCAAGTGGATCCGCGCTGCGGCGAGCTGGACTACATCACCGGCGAAGGGCGGCGGATTGAAACCGAATACGTGGTGAACAACAATTTTGCCTTTGGTGGGGTGAATACCTCCTTGGTGCTGAAGCGCTGGGGTTAACACCACCAACCGCAAAACAGCACCCCCTGAAATTTCTTTCAGGGGGTGCTGTTTTACATGAGATTCAACCAGAGGGTTTATTCGCTTTGGGCAGCCATTTGGCCGGTGGGGGTGGCGCGGTGGTTGGTGCTTTTTTCTTTGTGTTTCAGCACCGCACGATCCAGTTTGTCCATCAGGCTGTCGATGGCGGCATACATATCGGTGTCCACCGATTCAACATGCAAATCCTTGCCCGACAAATGTAGGTCGATTTCGGCTTTTTGATTTAACTTCTCCACCGATAAGGTCACCACCACGGAAATCACGTTGTCCACATGGCGGGTGATGCGCGCCAATTTGGTGCTGATGTAGTCTTTCAGCGCATCGGTAACATCAATATTCAGTCCGGTGAATTTCAGGTTCATAATCAACTCCTACGGTTTGTGCGGCGGGGTGCCGCGGGTTGCTGCCTTTCAGGCAGCCTGAACAAATAGGGGCGTTCTTTAATTTGTCTGTTTACGTTGGTGTGCCGGGGCGATTTTCAAGGCTTCGCGGTATTTGGCTACGGTGCGCCGAGCCAAGGTAATGCCGTGTTTGGCCAGTTGTGTCACCAGCTCGCTATCGGAATAGGGCTGTTGCGGGTTTTCTTGCTGTATCAGCGTTTCGAGCAGGGTTTGCACGGCGCGTTGGCTGCTGCCGGCTTCATTGTGTTCGTTTTGTGACACCGCTTGGCTGAAGAAATAGCGTAACGCAAACACTCCGCGCGGGCAAGCCAAATATTTTTGGTTCACTGCTCTTGAAATGGTGCTTTCGGCCAAGCCCAACGCTTGGGCGGCTTCTTTGAGGGTGAGCGGTGCCAAGCCGATGGGGCCGAAGATAAAGAAGTCTTGTTGTTTGTCTAAAATCCACTCGGCCAGCCGCAATACGGTGTTTTGCCGCAACTTGAGGCTGTCCAGATGGGCTTGGGCTTCTTGCCATTTGCTTTTAAAGGCCGGGTCTAGTTCGGTTTCGGCCAAGAGTTCGGTGTATTCGATGTTGAGCTGCACTTGCGGCCAAGCGGCTTTGACCATCTCGATTTGCCAGCCTTTGCGGCTTTCGCGGATGATGACGTCGGGCTGCACATAGGCGGTGGGCTGGCCGGCGGCGGTGTGGCCGTAGGCAGGGTGGGGATTGAGGGCGGCGATGCATTGCAAGGCTGCCTGAAAAGTGGTTTCGTTGAATTGGGGCAGGGCGCGCAGCAATTGTTTTTGCTGTGCCGCGCTTTGCCATTGTCCCAAATGGTGGCGCACCAATAGGCCGGCGCATTTGCGGATATCGTCTTGCGGCTGGCGTGCCAATTGCAGCAGCAGCGATTCGGTGAGGTTGCGTGCGCCGATGCCGGGCGGGTCGAAGCGTTGCAGTGCAGCCAATGCCTGCGCCAAGCTGTCTTTGCTGAGCATCCATTCCAGTGGCGTGTGCTCGGCGATGTCGGCCAGGCTGTCGGCAAGGTAGCCGTGTTCGTCGAGGCTGTCGATTAAGAGGTGTACTTGCGCGGCGATGCTGTCATCCAGCGGGTGCTCGCACACTTGCGCGTGCAATTGGCTGTGTAAGTCGTCTTCGGCGGCCACGGTGGCCCAGATATCGGCGGCTTCATCGCCACCCACATGCACGTGTTCGGCCGGTTTGGTGTATTGCTGTGGTGGTAGCTCGAATGCTTCGGTGTCGGTGTCGGGTTTTTCCAGAAAGGGATTGTCGGCCAGCCATTCGGCCACCTCGGTTTCCAAAGCCTGAGCCGACATATGCAATATCCGCAGCGATTGCTGCAGATTTTGGTTGAGCTGTTGTGTCTGCTTCAGCTTGAGGCTGAGGGCGGCTTTGGTCATAACGGTGTCGATATTGGTGGCGGTTTGGCTTTTTATTTAATAGTCGAAATTTTCACCCAAATACACGGCGCGCACTTCTTCGTTTTGCACCAGCTCCTCCGGGTGGCCGGTGGCCAGTACGCTGCCTTGGTTGATGATATAGGCGCGGTCGCAAATGCGCAGGGTTTCGCGCACGTTGTGGTCGGTAATCAGTACGCCGATGCCGCGCTGTTTCAAAAAGGCAATGATGGTTTGGATGTCGATGACTGCAATCGGGTCTACCCCGGCGAAGGGCTCGTCCAGCAGAATAAAGCGCGGCTGCATGGCCAGTACGCGGGCGATTTCCACGCGGCGGCGCTCGCCGCCGGAAAGCGACAGGGCGCTGTTGTGACGCAGGTGCTCGATGTGCAGATCGGCCAGCAAGGTGTTGAGTGCGGCGTCCATTTCGGCTTTGTTGCGACCGCTGATTTCCAGAATGGCGCGGATGTTTTGCGCCACAGTCATTTTGCGGAAAATCGAGGCTTCTTGCGGTAGATAGCCTAAGCCTAAGCGGGCGCGCTCATGGATGGGCAGGTGGCGGATTTCCTGATTATCAAGGGTGATGCTGCCGGCGTCGGCGGCAATCAGCCCCACAATCATGTAAAAGCTGGTGGTTTTACCGGCGCCGTTGGGGCCGAGCAAGCCCACCACTTCGCCGCTGGCCAAGGATAAACCCACGTCTTTAACCACTTGGCGGTTTTTAAAGCTTTTTTGCAGGCCGTGTACGCTGAGTAGGCTGCCTGAAGAAGGGCTGGAGGTCATGCGGCAATCCTATTTGTTTTGCGGTTGGATAAGCACGCTCACGCGGCCTTTGCCGCCACCGCTCACGGTGTACACTTCAGTGCGGGTGTTGTAAACAATGCTGTGGCCGCGCGCCATGTCGCTGCCGCGCTCTACCCGCGCGTTGCCGGTGAGGGTCACGATGCCGCTGGCGCTGGCGTAGCGCACTTCGTTGGCTTGGCCTTTAACCATGCCGTCTTTTTCCAATTGTTGGCCAAACTGAACCGGCCTGCCGCTGGCGCGCATGGTTTGGTTGCCGGCGTTGTCGCGGTTCACTTCCACGCGGGCGGCGTTGATATACAGACTGCCTTGGCGGATTTGCACATTGCCGGAAAACACGGTGCTCTGGTTGCCTTGATCCAGCGAGCCTTGGTCGGCTTCGATGGCGATGGGCTGGTTGCGGTCGCTTTCCAGCGCCCAAGCATGGGTGCTGATGCCGGTGAGCAAGCACACGGCCAAGAGCTTAAGGTTTTTTGGGGTCATAAATAATGGCCTTTACGCGCGAAGACAGGTTTAAAAACCCGCGTTCTTTGTTGTATTCAAAACCCACTGCGCTGCCTTGCGACAGGCCGTAGTGGTAGTCTACCTTGGCATCGGTTTTAGCGGTTTGGGTGGCGGTGTTGACGGTGAGGCGGCTGGTGTTGAGCATGCCTTCATTGCCATTGCCGTCGGCACTTTGGTGCAGCACCACGTTGTCGCTGAACACCACTTCGCGGCTGTCGGTATGGTATTGCGCCAGCGCTGAAGATACCTGATATTGCGGCTTGCCTTGGCGCAGCAGGGTGAGCTGCGGGTTGTCGATGTTAACAATGTTTTGCTGCGGTAGCTGCCAGGCGGCGGTGGCGGTGAGGCTTTCGCCGGGCAGGCCGTCGGCATCGAAGCGCTCGGCGCTGATGCCGTTGATGCGGTATTTGGGCTCGTTGGGGTTGAGGGCGATTTCTTCAGTGCTGATTTGGCTGACGCGATCCAGCCACACGCTGACGCTGCCCATCAGCAGCGCCAGAATCAGCGGAAAAAACCAGTTGCCACGGGCTTTGATCATGCGGTGTATGCCTCCGAGGCTGCCTGAAAGAATGGCTATTAATGTGGCTTGGGATTGTATTTCAAACCATGCGGCGGCGTTTTCAGGCAGCCTAAATCAATTCAAACAATGGGGCTATCTTAACACAGAGCCGTCAAACCGTAATGGTGCCAAGCCGGCGTTAAACGATGCGGGCTTGGAGTAAGTCGTGCATATTCAATGCGCCCAGTGGCCGTGCATGCGCATCAATCACAATCAGCCCGTTGATTTTGTTGTCTTCCATTTGTTTGAGCGCTTCCACTGCCAGTTTGTCGCTGCCGATGGTGTGCGGCTGCGGCTGCATGATGTCGGCCATGCGCACCTCGGTTAGCTGGGTTTGCCGCTGGAATAGGCGACGCAAGTCGCCATCGGTAAAAACGCCGCTCAGCTGGCCGTGGGCATTGACTACCACCAGCATGCCCAGCCCTTTTTCGCTCATGGTGATGATGGCTTCGCGCAAAGGCGTTTGCTCGCCCACCAAGGGCAGGGCATCGCCGCTGTGCATTAAATCGGCCACGGTGAGCAGCAGGCGTTTGCCCAAGCTGCCGGCGGGGTGGCTTAGCGCGAAGTCTTCCGGGGTGAAGGCGCGGGCGCGCAGCAAGGCCACGGTGAGCGCATCGCCCAACACCAATACAGCGGTGGTGCTGGAGGTGGGTGCCAGCCCAAAAGGGCAGGCTTCTTGCGATACGGCGGCCAGCAAATGGATGTCGGCATGTTGTGCCATGCTCGACTGCGGTTTGCCGGTGATGCTGATTAGGCGCACGTTTTTGCGCTTGATGGCGGGGATGATGGCCAGAATTTCATCGTTTTCGCCTGAGTTGGAGAGGGCGATAATCACATCGCCATCCACCACCATGCCCAAATCGCCGTGGGCGGCTTCGGCCGGATGGATAAAAAACGCGGGTGTGCCGGTGGAGGCCAGCGAGGCGGCGATTTTGCGGCCGATGTGGCCGCTTTTGCCCATGCCGGTAATCACCACCCGGCCGTTGGCATTTAAAATCGCTTCTACGGCTTGATTAAAGCGGTAATCCAAACTGGCGGCCACTTCGGCAATGGCGGCTTGTTCAATGGCAAAAACGTCTTTTGCCCATTGCAAATAAGATGAAGGCGTATTCATAGTAAGGGCTTTACAGGCTGCCTGAAAAACAAGATGGTTTTAATGTAAACCAAATTATACCGTTAAGGCTTGCTTTTGGGTGTTTCACTTGTCAAAAGCAGTGTGGGTGGCTACAGTTAGGTGTTATCGGCAGCACGCTGATGCTGCGCGCAAATTTATATTTATTAAGGAAGTCAAAATGACCGTTTTAAAGCAAGTTAAAGCCTTGGGGCAGCAAATCTGGCTGGATAACCTGTCGCGTTCGCTGGTGCAATCGGGCGAGTTGGCGCGCATGTTGCAAGAAGGCGTGTGCGGGGTTACCTCGAATCCGGCCATTTTTCAGAAAGCCTTTGCCGGTGATGCGTTGTATGCCGATGAAGTGGCAGCATTAAAACAGCAAAACCTCAGCCCCAAGCAGCGCTATGAAGCTTTGGCGATTGCCGATGTTCAGGCAGCCTGTGATGTGTGCCTGCCCGAATACCGTGCCGAAAACGGCGCCAGCGGCTTTGTGAGCTTGGAAGTGGCACCGAATCTGGCCGACGATGCGGTCGGTACTGTGGCCGAAGCCAAGCGTTTGCACGCTGCCATCGGCCGCGACAATGTGATGATTAAAGTGCCCGCCACCGATGCCGGTTTGCTGGCGCTCACCGAGCTGGTGGCCGCCGGTTTGCACATCAACTTAACCTTGCTGTTTTCGCGCAAGCAGGTGCTCAAGGCTTACCAGGCTTATTGCGAAGGCCTGCGCCGCCGCAAAGCGCAAGGTTTGCCGGTGGCGGGCATTCAAGTGGTGGCCAGCTTTTTCTTGTCGCGCATTGATGCCGCACTGGACACCACCTTGCCCACCCATTTGCAAGGCAAAACCGCCATTGCCTTGGCCAAAACAGCTTATCAAGAATGGCAAGATTTTTTTGCCGGCGTGGATTTTGCCGATTTGGCCGCCGAAGGTGCCGCACCGGTGCGCTTGTTGTGGGCTTCCACCGGCACCAAAAATCCGGATTATTCGGATGTGCTGTATGTGGAAAGCCTGATTGGCGCGCATACTGTTAACACGGTGCCGGATAAAACCTTGGCAGCCTTTATCGACCACGGCGTGGCCGGGTTGACCTTAACAGAAGATGTGCCCGCCGCACTAAAAGTGCTGGACGAGCTGGCCGCCTTGGGTGTGGACGTAGAAGTGCTGGCCGTGCGCTTGCAACAAGACGGCTTGCAGCAGTTTGTGGATGCGTTTGAGGCTTTGCTGGAACCGCTGCGTTCTTAATATTCAGGCTGCCTGAACGCTGTTACTGAGATGCCAACAATAAGCCCGCCATGCTGATGATGGCGGGCTTATTGTTGGCTAACGATGCGGGTGAGGTTGGCTTAACGTTCGTAGCCGGTGTTGTAGCGTTTTTCCAGCCACGAGAACAGCCAGCTCAAACCCATGGTCATCACCAAGTAAATCAGGGCAATGGTGTAATACGGCTCTTCGTATACTGAATAGCGCCCGGCTACTGAGCGCGCCACAAAGGCCAGCTCAGCCACCGCAATCGCCGATACCAGCGAGCTGTCTTTCAGCAAGGTGATGAATTCATTGCCAAACGGTGGCAGCATACGCCGTACTGCTTGCGGCAGGATGATGTGGCGCATGGCTTGCGGGTAGCTTAAGCCCAGCGAACGCGCCGCTTCCACTTGGCCGCGGTCTATCGACTGGATACCGGCGCGGAAAATTTCGGTGATGTAGGCACCGGCATTCACCGACAAGGCCAGCGTGCCCGCAATCAGTGCGCCGTAGTTGCGCCGCAACTCCATCGCCGCATCGCCGCTAATCAATAGGCCGTCGGTGGGGTTGATGAGTATGGGGAACCAGACGAAATACCAGATAAAAATCTGCACAAACAAAGGTGTGCCACGAAACAGGGTAACGTACAGCAAAGACACTTGCCGTGCTAGCCAGATAATCACCTTAACCGGAAAGCCGCCTTTTTCGGCGCGGATTACCCGAGCCAGTGCGCCAATCAAGCCCAAAATGGTGCCAGCAAATGTGGAAACCACGGTGATGCCCAATGTGGTGAGGGCGCCGTAAAAAAACATTTCACGGTATTCGTAGATAATGTCAAAACGAAAAGACATGTGTTTATCCCGGTGTGGTGTGTTTATTGTTTAATCAAAAATGGTTATGTCGGCTTTTTGCATACACAACCGCTTTGGTGCGCGTGCATTTCCAGCGGCATACTGCGCCAATGCCGTTTATTTTAACCACAAAAAAGGCGGCGGCTGAAATTATTTTATGTGCATGGGCAGCAAAATAGCGTGGCGCCGGGGTGTTGGCAGTCTGTGTCGGGCGCTGATGGCCTGCTTTCGGCTGGATAAGCCGCAACAATGCGTTTACAATGATGCGCTTGTGTAAAGCCAAGCCAAAGAACACTATGCAAGTCTGGTTGGGGAGCGGGCAAAAGCCGCATTGGCCGCAAGGCGCGGCGGTAACCATTGGTAATTTTGACGGTGTGCATCAAGGCCACCGTCATATTTTGCAGTGCCTGCGTGCGCAGGCCGATGCGCGCGGATTGGCGGCGGTGGCGGTGGTGTTTGAGCCGCAGCCGCAAGAATTTTTTGCCCGCAAAGCGCAGCGCCCCTTGCCTTACCGCTTAAGCCCTTTGCGCGACAAGCTGGCGTTGCTGGCCGACACGGGCTGCGTGGATGCGGTGTGGGTGTTGCGTTTTAATTCGGCGCTGGCCGATATGAACGCGGCCGATTTTATCCGCCAAGTGCTGCTGGCCGATTTAAACACCCGCTATTTGCTGGTGGGCGACGATTTCCGTTTTGGTGCGCAGCGCGGTGGTGATTTTGCCCTGCTGCAACAGCAAGCCGAATTCATCACCGAGCGCACGCCTTCGGTGTTGGTGGCCGACGAACGGGCATCCAGCACCGCCGTGCGCCGTGCTTTGGCCGCAGGCGATTTGGCTTATGCACAGCAATTGCTCGGCCACGAATACACCCTCAGCGGCCATGTGAAACACGGCGCCAAGCTGGGGCGCACCTTGGACAGCCCCACCGCCAACATCCATTTGCCGCCGCACCACTATGCTTTGAGCGGCGTGTTTGTGGTGGACGTGTGCGGTGATTTTGGCCGCCGCCGCGGTGCCGCCAGCTTTGGCTTTAACCCCACGGTTTCCCATACGCGTACGCAAAAGCTGGAAGTGCATATTCTGGATTGGGCGGGCGATTTATACGGTCAGCGTTTAAGCGTGCATTTTTTGCACAAGCTGCGCGACGAGCTGAAATTCGACAGCTTAGATGCCTTGAAGCAGCAAATCTGGGCCGATATGGACGCAGCACGGATTTGGCCGGCACATGAAGCCGATAGGAATTAGCGCCATGGCTTTCAGGCAGCCTTATGGATAATAGGCTGCGCTAAAATTTAAATAAAATACCTGTAAATTATATAAAACCATCATTTGAGAACCTTATGACCGACTACCGCAAAACCGTCAACCTTCTGGACACTCCCTTTCCCATGCGTGGCGATTTGGCCAAGCGCGAAGGGGGCTGGCTGAAAGACTGGTATGCGCAGCAGCGCTACCAAAAACTGCGCCAAATCGCCAAAGGGCGGCCGAAATTTATTTTGCACGACGGCCCGCCCTATGCCAACGGCGACATCCACATCGGCCATGCGGTGAATAAAATCCTCAAAGACATCATCATCCGCAGCAAAACGCTGGCCGGATTTGATGCGCCCTATGTGCCCGGCTGGGATTGTCACGGCCTGCCGATTGAATTGATGGTGGAAAAGCTGCACGGCAAAAACATTCCCGCCGCCAAATTCCGTGAGCTGTGCCGCGAATACGCCACCGAGCAAATCGCCAAACAAAAGCGCGACTTTATCCGCTTGGGCGTGTTGGGCGACTGGGACAACCCCTACCTCACCATGAACTACCAAACCGAGGCCGATATTGTGCGCACGCTGGGCAAAATCCAGCAGGCGGGCTATTTATACCGTGGCGAAAAGCCGGTGCAGTTTTGCTTGGACTGCGGCTCGTCTTTGGCCGAAGCCGAAGTGGAGTACAAAGACAAAGTGTCGCCCGCCATCGACGTGGCCTATCCGTTTCAAAACAACGCCGCGCTGGCCAAAGCCTTTGGGCTGCCTGAAATCAGCGGCAACGCCTTTGCGGTGATTTGGACCACCACCCCGTGGACGCTGCCCGCCAGCCAGGCCATCAGCGCCGGTGCCGACGTGGTGTATCAACTCATCGACACGCCCAAAGGCAAGCTGGTGTTGGCCAAAGATTTGGCCGAGGCCGCGCTGCAACGCTACGGCTTTACCGACACCACCGTGCTGGCCGAAGCCGATGGCAGCCGTTTGGAAAACCTGCTGCTCAGCCACCCGTTTTTGCCGCGCGATATTCCCATGCTCAACGGCGAACACGTTACCACCGATGCCGGTACCGGCTTGGTGCACACCGCGCCCTCGCACGGCTTGGAAGACTATTTTGTGTGCCTGAAATACGGCATCAAACTGGATAACCCGGTCAACGGCGAAGGCCGCTACCGTGCCGACGTGCCGCGCTTGGCAGGGCTTACCGTGTGGGAAGCCAACCCGCTGATTATCGACTGGCTGGCCGAAGATGCCCGCCTGCTGTCCAACACCAAAATCGAACACAGCTACGCCCACTGCTGGCGCCACAAAACCCCGCTGATTTACCGCGCCACCGGCCAATGGTTTATCGGCATGGACAAAGCCGGTGTGGCCGGTAAAACCCTGCGCGACACCGCCATGAAAGCGGTGGACGCCACCGAATTTTTCCCCGCTTGGGGCCGCGCCCGCTTGGAAGCCATGATTGAAGGCCGCCCCGATTGGGTGGTGAGCCGCCAGCGCAACTGGGGCACGCCGATGACCTTTTTCGCCCACAAAGAAACCGGTGAGCTGCATCCGCGCAGTGCCGAATTGCTGGAAGCGGTGGCGCAGCGCATTGAAGAAAAAGGCATCGAAGCTTGGTTTGCCTTAGATGCCCGCGAACTCTTGGGCGATGAAGCCGATAGCTACGAAAAGCTGAAAGACACGCTCGATGTGTGGTTTGACTCCGGCAGCACCCACTTTGCCGTGCTCAAGCGCCGCGAAGAGCTGGCTTGGCCGGCCGATCTCTATCTGGAAGGCAGCGACCAACACCGCGGCTGGTTTCAGTCGTCGATGCTCACCGGCTGCGCCACCCAAGAACGCGCCCCGTATAAGCAATTGCTCACCCACGGCTTTGTGGTCGACGGCAACGGCCAAAAAATGTCCAAATCCATCGGCAACGTGATTGCGCCGCAAAAAGTGAACGACACGCTGGGCGCCGACATCTTGCGCCTGTGGGTGGCTTCCACCGATTACTCCGGCGAGCTGGCCATTTCCGACGAAATCCTCAAACGTGTTACCGAAAGCTACCGCCGCCTGCGCAACACCTTGCGCTTCTTGCTGGCCAATTTGAGCGACTTCGATCCCATCGAACACGCGGTGCCGCAAGAGCGCATGTTGGAGCTGGATCGCTACGCACTGGTGCTGGCGCGTCAATTGCAAGAGCGGCTGGCGGGCGATTTCTACCCGCGCTACGCCTTTCACTACGCCGTGCAAGACATCGTGCAATTTTGCTCCGAAGATTTGGGCGCGTTTTATCTGGACATCTTGAAAGACCGTCTCTACACCACCGCCGCCAACAGCCACGCCCGCCGCAGCGCGCAAACCGCGCTCTACCACATCACCCGCAATTTGGTGCTGCTGATGGCGCCGATTTTGTGCTTCACCGCCGAAGAAGCGTGGGACATCATTGGCGGCGGCGCCGAAGACAGCGTGCTGTTCCACACCCTGCACAACTTCCCCGATATGCCCGAAGCCAGCGAAGCGGCACTGCTGCAAAAATGGCAGGCCGTGCGCCAAGTACGCGAAGCCGTTACCGCCGCCATCGAGCCTTTGCGCAGCAACAAAACCGTGGGTTCTTCTTTGCAGGCCGAAGTGGCGATTACCGCGCCGGCCGCAACCGCAGGCTACCTGAAAGCCTTAGGCGATGAATTGCGCTTTGTGTTGCTGGTGTCTAAAGCCAGCGTAACGGAAGGCGAAACCTTGGCCGTGAGCGCCGGGGTGAGCGGCGGCGAAAAATGCGAACGCTGCTGGCACTACACCGACGACATCGGCAGCAACGAACAGCATCCCACCATCTGCGCGCGCTGTGCCGATAATCTGGACGGCGCGGGTGAGCAGCGGCATTATGCTTGATGCTTATGGCTAGTTGTTTTGATGGCTGGTTTTAAATAAAGGCTGCCTGAAAATGTGATTTTCAGGCAGCCTTTATTTGCAGCCTTTATTTATGGTGGAATACATAAACAACGGATATAAATTGGCGTATGCCGGATGCTTGAATCCGATGCTGGTTCAAATGAAACAACAGAAAGGCTGCCTGAAAGCCCGGCTTCTGCGAAGCCAAAACCTTCAGGCAGCCTTTTATTGACGCCATTACCTTATTGCTTTAAGCCAGCGGCGGTTTATCGGAGGTGTCGGTGTCGTCGTCTTGCTGTTGGCGCGCTTCTTCGTATTCGGCCTGTTGTGCCAGCACCGAGCCTTCAGGCGCGGGGGAAGTTTCGCCCAGTTCCCACGGGGCGTTGTCGGCCACTTCTTCGATGTGGATGGTTTTGAGCGAGTAGTCCGGCTGGTAGTGCAGGTCGTATTTAGCGGCTTTGATGATGGACATCATCATCAGCACCATAATCACAATCAGCGGTGCGCCGGCAAAAATCGAGGCGGTTTGCAAAGTGGCCAGGCCACCCAAAAACAGCAACACGGCGGGCATAAAGCACAGGGTGAATGCCCAAAACAGGCGGTTCCAGCGGTGCGGCTCGCCATCCACTTCACGCTGTACCACCGAAGACAGAATGTAGGAAATCGAGTCGAAAGTGGTGGCGGTGAAAATAATCGCCAGCAGCGTAAACACGGCAATCGCCAGCTTGGCCATGGGCAGGGTGTTCAGCACGGCAAAAATGGCGGCGGTGGGGCTTTGGTTGTTGAGGATGTCCACCACGTTGAGGCTGCCTGAAAGCTGCAAATAGAGGCTGTAGTTGCCCAATACGATAAAAAACACCGCGCAGCCGAGTGAGCCGAAGAAAATGGCGCCCACCACCATTTGGCGGATGGTGCGGCCTTTGGAAATTTTGGCGATAAACAGGCCCACGGTGGGGGCGAACACCAGCCACCATGCCCAGTAGAATACGGTCCAGTCTTTGGGGAAATGGGTGTCTTTAAAGCCGTGCTCGGCAAATTGGCCGAAAGGCTCGGTCCAGGTCATCATGGTGAACATTTGCGTGAGCGAGCGCCCCATGGCTTCCAATCCGGTATTGAGGATAAACACGGTGGGGCCTACCAGCAGCACAAATGTTACAAAGCCGATGGCCAGATAAAAATTGATGTTGGACAAAAACTGAATGCCGCCTTTGAGGCCGCGATAGGCGCTGTAGGCAAACAAAGCGGTGGTGGCCAGCAACACCGCCATTTGCATCCACAGGTTTTTGGGCAGGCCAAACAGCTCGTGCAGGCCTTCGTTAATCATCGGCGAGGCCAAACCCAAGGTGGTGGCACCACCGCCAATCATGCCGAACACAAAGAAAATATCCACTATTTTGCCCCAGTTGCTGGCGGCAAATTTTTCGCCAAACAGTGGCATCAGGCTTTGGCTTACCTTCAAGCGCGGCGAGTTGCGCACATGGGCGAAATAGGCAATCGGGATGGCGGGCACCAGATAAATCGCCCACGCCACCGGCCCCCAGTGGAAAATGCCGTAAGTAGAAGCCCAGCGGATGGCTTCGGGGGAGCCGGGCGGCAGGCCGAAGGGCGGGCCTTGGTAGTAATACGCCCACTCAATCACGCCCCAATACAAAATGCTGCCGCCGATGCCGCCGCAAAACATCATCGCCGCCCACGAGCTGGTTTTGAATTCCATCTCGTCTTCGGGCTTGCCTAATTTGATGCTGCCGATGTCGGAAAAAGCGATGTAGAGTACAAACAGCACCGACATCACGCCCAAGGCGAGGTAAAACACGCCGAAGGTGTCGGTAACAAAGGTTTTGGCCAAGGCCACCCAGTCGGCGCCTTGCTGCGGAAACAAAACCAGCGGCAGGGTAACGCCGAATAAAATCAACAACACGCCAAAAAAGGTGAATTTGTCGATGCGGGTGTCGGGAATGTGCGCAGGGGTGCGCTGGCTAATGGCCATATCGGCATCAAAGGTGCCTAAATGGCGGGGGTGACGTGGTTGGGTCATGCGGTCTCCTGTGGTGGGGGCGGTGCGGCGGTATGCTGCATTTGCCTGACAACAGGGCTGTGCTAACAAGTTGGCTAACAGCTGATTGCCCTTAAAAACGAACGGTGCATTATAGCATATGGTTAAATTGTTCATTTTTAATGATAAATTGATTTAATTTGCGCTTAGCAATGTGCAGGCGTCAAAATCGGCAAAAATCTGCGGTATCGGCGTGAATAGCGTAAAATACGCAGCTTTATTTCCCTACCCGCAAAACCATGTCTGCAGAAAAAAAATCCTTGGCCAAATACTGGCTGTTGGTGGTGCTGGCGATTGTGCTGGATCAAATCACCAAAGTGGCGGTAATTCGCCATTTCCAGTTTGCCGAACGGCTCAATATCATCCCCAACTTTTTCGATTTAACCTTGGTGTACAACACCGGCGCCGCTTTCAGCTTTTTGGCCGATGCCGGTGGCTGGCAGAAGTTTTTCTTTTTGGGGCTGGCGCTGGTGATTTGCACTTGGCTGGCACGCAGCATTGTGAAAGACGAATTCGGCGCTTGGGGCAAATGGGGCGCGGCGATGATTATCGGCGGGGCGGTGGGCAATGTGGTCGACCGCTTGTTGCACGGCCATGTGATTGATTTTTTGCTGTTCTATTACCAAAACTGGTTTTACCCCGCGTTTAATATTGCCGACAGCTTTATTTGTGTGGGCGCGGTATTATTGGTGCTGGACGGCTTTAAACAGCAGAAAGCCGACAAAGCCACCGCAGAAAAATAATACCCATTCTACAAAACAACCTAACTGCGTTGGCTCGCCTTGCCGTACTATTTGTACTGTCTTTGGCTCAGCTCAAAGAGAACGATTTACTAGGGTGCTGAAGCACCAAGTAAATCAGTTCCGCCTTGTTATCTTATTTTGTAGAATGGGTATAGCTTCAGGCAGCCTAAACAACACAACACAGAGCCGATTATGAACAACAAAACCATTCTTCTGGCCAATCCGCGCGGCTTTTGTGCCGGGGTGGATCGCGCCATCAGCATTGTTGAGCGTGCCATCGAACGCTTCGGTGCGCCGATTTATGTGCGCCATGAAGTGGTGCACAATAAATTTGTGGTCGACAACCTGCGCGAAAAAGGCGCGGTGTTTATTGAAGATTTGGCCGATGTGCCCGCAGGCGCCACGCTGATTTATTCCGCCCACGGTGTTTCCAAAGCGGTACAAGACGAAGCGGCGCAGCGCGGTTTTCGCGTGTTTGATGCCACTTGCCCGCTGGTTACCAAAGTGCACAAAGAAGTGGATAGGCTGGATGCGCAAGGCTATCAAATCATTATGATTGGCCACAAAGGCCACCCCGAAGTGGAAGGTACCATGGGCCAGCTTTCCGATGGCGCCATGCTGCTGGTGGAAACGGTGGAAGATGTGGCCAAACTGGCGGTGCGCGATGTGGCAAAATTGGCGCATGTGAGCCAAACCACCTTGTCGGTAGACGAAACCGCCGACATCATTGCCGCCCTGAAAGCCCGCTTCCCGCACATCAAAAGCCCGCACAAAGAAGACATCTGCTACGCCACCACCAACCGCCAGGAAGCGGTAAAAGATTTGGCGGCACAATGCGATGTGGTGGTGGTGGTGGGCTCGCCCAACAGCTCCAACAGCAACCGCTTGCGCGAAGTGGCCGCCCTGCGCGGCGTAGACGCTTATATGGTGGACAATGCCGGCCAGCTTGATGCAGCCTGGTTTGTGGGGAAGCATAATATCGGCGTAACTGCTGGGGCTTCGGCGCCGGAAGTGTTGGTGCAAGAAGTGATTACCACCTTGCAAGGCTGGGGGCATCAGGCGGTGCTGGAAGGCGAGGGCGTGGAAGAAAGCATTATTTTTGTGCTGCCCAAAGCCTTGCGGGATGAGGCTGAGCAGGCTTAAACCGGATGGTATGGTAAAGGCTGCCTGAAGTGTTTTCAGGCAGCCTTTGGTATTTTGGTTAAGGAGATAAGATGACACCGCAGCAAATACTGGATTTTTGGTTTGCGCCCGATACACAGCCGCATGGGTTTGCCCAAAGCGCTGCGTTTGACCAACAAGTGCACAGCCGCTTTGGTGCTGTGTTGGCACAAGCGGCGGCGGCGGAGTTGGCGCATTGGCGGTCTACATTGGCCGGGCGGGTGGCGGAAATTATTGTGCTCGACCAGTTTTCCCGCAATGTTTACCGCAACACCCCGCAGGCCTTTGCCCAAGACGGCATGGCGCTGGTGTTGGCGCAAGAAGCGGTGGCACAGCCGGATTTCGCCAGCTTGCCGGTGGCACAGCGCAAATTTGCGCTGATGCCGTATATGCACGCCGAATCCGCACTGATTCATGAGCAGGCCGTGCCGCTGTTTGCGGCGCTAAACGATGAGCTCACGCTGGATTTTGAACGTCGCCACCAGCAGATTATCCAGCGCTTTGGCCGCTATCCGCACCGCAATGCCATTTTGGGGCGCAGCAGCAGCGCCGAAGAAGTGGCGTTTTTACAGCAACCGGGATCGTCGTTTTAGGCGGGGTTGAAATCTTTTCCGTCATCGGTGCGCATGGCGCGCCCTACTGAGCTGCGGCCAGCGCTGCCAATGTTTTGCCTTGCGCATCTTTGGCCGACAGCTGTGGCCGGGTGAGCGGCCAGTTTATGCCTATGGCGGGGTCGTTCCAGATGAGGCAGTCTTCGCTTTGCGGGTGGTAATAGTCGGTGCATTTATAGAGGCAGTCGGCTACGCTGCTGAGCACGGCAAAGCCGTGTGCTAGGCCGGGCGGTATCCACATTTGCGCTTGGTTGTCTTCGCTGAGCACGGTGCCGACCCATTGGCCGTAGCTGGGCGAATGGGGGCGGATGTCTACCGCCACATCAAACACCGCCCCGCGCACACATTGCACCAGCTTGCCTTGTGGTTGGTGGCGCTGAAAATGCAGGCCGCGCAATACGCCTTGGTGCGAGCGGCTGTGGTTGTCTTGCACAAAGACCAATTCAGGCAGCCCCAATGCTTGGCGGTAGCGTTGCAGGGAAAAGCTTTCCAGCAAAAAACCGCGTGCGTCGGCAAACACGCGGGGGTGGATGATTTTTACATCGGCAATGGCGGTGTCGGTGATGTTCATGGTGGGCTTGGTTCAGGTAGCCTCGTGGTGGGCATGGCTTTGGTTTTTGCTATTCAATTTATACCGATTCTATAAAATAACCTAACTGCGTTGGCTCGCCTTGCCGTACTACTTGTACTGTCTTCAGCTCGCCGCCTTGTCATCTTATTTTATAGAATCGGTATTACTTCATCCAATAAACGCAGCAAATATTGGCCGTAGCCGCTGTGCGCCAATGCTGCGGCAGCGGCGGCCAGCTCGGCGGCGTTGAGCCAGCCTTGGCGGTAGGCGATTTCTTCTAGGCAGGCGATTTTCAGCCCTTGCCGTTTTTCAATGGTGTGCACAAATTGCGCCGCTTCAAGCAGGCTGTCGTGGGTGCCGGTGTCGAGCCAGACAAAGCCGCGCCCCAGTAGCTCTACATGTAGCTGGCCTTGTTGTAGGTAGCTGCGGTTGATGTCGGTGATTTCCAGCTCGCCGCGCTCGGAAGGGCGCAGCTGGCGGGCGATATCGAGTACTTGGTTGTCGTAGAAATACAGGCCGGTTACGGCGTAGTGGGATTTGGGGTGCGTCGGTTTTTCTTCGATGGCGGTGGCTTTGAATTGGGCATCGAATTCAATCACGCCGAAGCGCTCGGGGTCGGGCACATGGTAGGCAAATACGCTGGCGCCGTGGGTTTGGGCGGCGGCTTGGTGCAATTTGCGGCCAAAGCTTTCGCCAAAATAAATATTGTCGCCCAAAATCAGACACACGGCATCGGTGCCGATAAATGGCGCGCCAATCAGCAAGGCCTGTGCCACGCCTTCGGGCTGTGCTTGCACGGCGTAGCTAAGATGAATGCCGAAGCGGCTGCCGTCGCCAAGCAGGCGCTGATAGGCGGGCAGGTCGTGGGCGGTGGTAATGATAAGCACATCGCGGATACCGGCCAGCATCAGCACCGACAGCGGATAATAAACCATCGGTTTGTCGTATACCGGCAGCAGTTGTTTGGACACGCCGCAGGTGAGCGGATACAGGCGGCTGCCGCTGCCGCCGGCCAATAAAATGCCTTTCATGATGCGGTTTCCGTGGTGTCGGCTTGCGGGTGCAGCAAAGGTTGCCACCACTGCGGGTTGTTGAGATACCAGGCCACGGTGTGGTGCAGGCCGTTGGCAAAATGATGCTGCGGCCGCCAGCCCAGCTCACGCTCGATTTTGCCCGCATCGATGGCGTAGCGACCATCGTGGCCGGGGCGGTCGGCCACGTGGGTAATCAGCTCGGCATGGGTTTTGAGATGAGCGGTGGCGGGGTGCAAGGCGGGGGGGTGCAGTTGGTCGAGCAAGGTGCAGATGGCGTGTACTACATCGAGATTGCGTTGTTCGTTGTGGCCGCCGATATGGTAGTGGGCGCCGGCTTGGGCGCGGCAGAATATGGTCCATAAGGCGCAGGCGTGGTCGTCTACATGCAGCCAGTCGCGGATTTGCAGGCCATGGCCATATACCGGCAGCGGCCGGCCATGCAGGGCGTTGATGATGATGTGCGGAATCAGTTTTTCCGGAAATTGGTAGGGGCCGTAGTTGTTGCTGCAATGGCTCAGCAGCACCGGCAGGCCGTAGGTACGTTGCCAAGCCCGCACCAAGTGGTCGGCAGCGGCTTTGCTGGCGGCATAGGGGCTGCTGGGTGCGTAGGCGGCGTTTTCGGCAAAGCGCCCGCTGCGGCCATGGAGGTCGCCATACACTTCATCGGTGGAAACGTGGTGAAAGCGGAACTGCCGTTGTGCGTTTTCAGGCAGCCTTTGCCAATAGTAGCGGGTGGCTTCCAGCAAGGTGTAGCTGCCAACGATATTGGTGTCGATAAACGCGGCCGGGGCGCTGATGGCGCGGTCGACATGGCTTTCGGCGGCCAGATGAATCACGCCGCAAGGTTCAAAACGGGTAAACAAGGCATCCAGCGCGGCGGCATCGCCGATATCGGTGCGGCTGAAGTGGTAGCGCGGGTGTGACTCGGCACCCGGCAAAGAAGCCAGATTGCCCGCATAGGTGAGCTTGTCGATGTTGACCACGGTGATGCCGGTATCGGCCAGCAAGTGGCGGATCAGCGCGGAGCCGATAAAACCGGCGCCGCCGGTAATCAATACGGTGGCAGAAGGGCTGGGCATGATGAATTTTGGGATAGGGCGCAAAGGCTGATTATAAGGCAAAGGTGGCTGCGCCGCTGGGCGTGTGTGTTCAGGCAGCCTGCGGTGTGGGTATAGTGGATTAAATTTGAATCAAGACAAGGCGAGCCAACGCAGTATTGGTTCAAATTTGATTCACTATATTTTGGGCTCGCGTATCGGCAGGTTTACCAATGCCGCCAGCACCGCCAGCGCCATATCGGCATACCACATCCAGCCGAAATCGCCAAAACGGCTGATGGTAACGCCGCCCAAATAAGCGCCCAAAAAGCCGCCGATTTGGTGCGATAGCAAGGTAAAGCCGAATAAGGTGGCCAGATAGCGCACGCCAAACAGCTTGCCCACAATGGCGGCGGTGGGCGGCACCGTGGCCAGCCAAGTAAAGCCCAGCCCGGCGGCAAACAGATAAAAGGTGAGGTCGGTGCGCGGCAGCATCAAATACACCGCAATCAGCAGCGCGCGCGAGCCGTACATCCAAAACAGCAGGTATTTGCTGCGATAGCGCGACACCATGGCGCCGATAAACAGGCTGCCCGCCACATTGGCAATGCCGATAATCGCCAGCGACCACGCCGCCACCGATTGCGGCAGCCCGCACAAGGCCACTTCGCCGGGCAGGTGGGTGACCAAAAAGGCAATATGAAAGCCGCAGGTGAAAAAGCCCAAGTGCAGCAGCCAGTAGCTGCGGTCGGCAAAGGCTTGCTTTACCGCTTGCTTCAGGCTTTGCTCGGCCACCGGGCTGGCGGAAGCAGTGCTGGGTGCGGCGGCGGTTTCACGGCGGGTTAGGCGCAGTGCAAACGGCAGTGCCGCCAAACACATCAGTGCCAATGAATACATCGCTCCCATCCAGCCAAACGCCGTAATCAGCCGTTGCAGCACCGGCGCAAACACAAACTGGCCAAAAGAGCCGCCCGCATTAATCACCCCGGAAGCCATGCCGCGCGATTGCGGCGGCAATTTATTGGCGGCCACCCCCATCAGCACCGAAAAACTACCCGCACCCGAACCCACGGCGCTGAGTATGCCCAAGGTGAACACCAAGCCCCAGCCGCTTTGTAGCCACGGTGTCATCAGACAGCCGATGGCCAACACCACAATACCCGCCAGTAACACCGGCCGCGCACCGTAGCGATCGGCCACCGCCCCGGCAATCGGCTGCGCCACGCCCCACATCAATTGCGCCACAGCCAGCGCAAAGCTGATGGCGGTGATGGTGAGCCCGGTGCCGTACTGCATCGGCTGCACAAACAGCCCCATGGATTGGCGTGCGCCCATGGTCACCATCAGCACGGCGGCGGCGCAGACAATAATCAACCAGCTGGAAGGGTGGCGGCTCATGGTGAAAATAGGCTGAAAAAGAAGGGATTATATCTGAAGTAGCGTACACAAATGAGTGTGCGGTTGCTGATAAATTAACCGGTTTAGGCTGCCTGAAACATGAATGGCTTGCCGAATCAAGTTCGGCAATGACAAGGCCGCTTTCAGGCAGCGTGATACATTGGGTATGCGACATTATCCCCAGCCGTGCAAATGCGTTTGCACCAGTGCCGCTAAGGCCTCTATCCAGGCGCTGTCGTCGTTGAGGCAGGGGATGTATTGGTATTGGGTGCCGCCGGCGGCGTAAAAATCTTCGCGCCCTTGCAAGGCGATTTCTTCCAAAGTTTCCAAACAATCGGCAGCAAAGCCGGGGCAGACCACGTCCAGTTTTTTAACGCCGTTTTTGGGCAGCGATACCAGCAAGTCTTGCGTGCTGGGGCCTATCCATTTGGCTTTGCCGAATTGGCTTTGAAAGGCCACGATGTAATCGCTTTCGGCCAGTTTGAGTTGCTGCGCCAGCAGCACGGCGGTTTGGCGACATTCTTGCGGATAGGGGTCGCCCGCGTTGTGTTGCGCTTGCGGGATGCCGTGAAAGCTGAGCATCAGCTTATCGCCACGGCCATGTTGTTGCCAGTGCTGTTCAATTTTGCCAGCCAGTGCTTGGATATAGCCAGGGTGGTCATAGTAGCGGCTGATGCTGCGCACGCTCATTTGGTTACGCTGTTGCAGCAATACCTGCCATACCTTGTCCAGTGCGGCTCCGCCGGCGGAAGCGGCGTATTGCGGATACAGCGGCAGCACCAGCAGGCGGCTCACGCCTTGCTGCTTTAGGCGGGCAATGGTGTCGGCCACGGAAGGCGCGCCGTAGGTCATGGCAAAAGCCACCAGCGGGGCATCGGCCATGGCCTTGCGCAGATGTTGTTCCAAGGCCAGAGCGCTGCGCTCGGTGTAGACATAAAGCGGCGAGCCTTCGCTTTGCCAAATTTTTTGGTAGCCGTGTGCGCTTTTGCCGCTGCGAAACGGCAGGATGATGCCGCGCAATACGGTTTGCCACAGCCAGCGCGGCAGCTCGACCACGCGCTGGTCGGACAAAAATTCGCGCAAATAAGGCTTTACGGCAGCGGCGGTGGGTGCGGCGGGGGTGCCGAGGTTAATCAGCAAAACGCCGGTTTTGGCGGGGCTGGCGGGCGGTTCGGCAAGGAAATAGTGGGTCATGGTATGGGCTTGTTATGTAGAGGTTGGGTGGTTTCAGGCAGCCTTACTTTACGCAGCTTCAGTTACACATTGTCTTTATGCGCCAATATGCGGCGGCTGCCGCCCAATTCGGCGGGGGAAACGATGCCGGCGGTTTCCAGCGCTTCCATTAGGTTGGCGGCGCGGTTGTAGCCGATGCGCAAATGGCGTTGCAGCGATGAAATCGAGGTTTTGCGGGTGTCGAGCACAAAGGCCACGGCTTGGTCGAACATTTCGTCGCTGTCGGCATTGGGGCTCACCAGATTGCCGGTTTCCAGTGCCGCTTCGCCGGAGAGCAGGCCGTCGATGTATTGCGGCGGCGCTTGGCGTTTGATGTAGGCCACAATGCGGTGTACTTCTTCGTCTGCCACAAAGGCGCCGTGCAGGCGGGTGGGCTCGGCGTGGCCGGGCGGCAGAAACAGCATATCGCCTTTGCCCAGCAGGCTTTCGGCACCCATTTGATCCAAAATGGTGCGACTGTCGATTTTGCTCGACACTTGAAACGACAAGCGGGTGGGGATATTGGCCTTAATCAGCCCGGTAATCACATCCACGCTGGGGCGCTGGGTGGCCAAAATCAGATGGATGCCGGCCGCACGCGCTTTTTGCGCCAGCCGTGCAATTTGCTGCTCCACTTTTTTGCCTTCCACCATCATCAAATCGGCCAATTCATCAATCACCACCACGATAAACGGCAGTTTTTCCAGCGGCTCGGGTTGGTCGGGATTGAGGCTGAAGGGGTTGACCAGAGGCTTGCCGTCTTGTTTGGCGGCCAGCACTTTGTCGTTAAAACCGCCGATGTTGCGCACGCCCACATGCGCCAGCAGGCGGTAGCGTTTTTCCATTTCCGCTACACACCAATTCAGCGCCTGCGCGGCTTCTTTCATGTCGGTAACCACCGGCGCGAGCAGATGGGGAATGCCCTCATACACCGACAATTCCAGCATTTTCGGGTCCACCATAATAAAGCGCACTTCGTCGGGCTGGGCGCGGTAAAGCAGCGACACAATCATGCCGTTCACGCCCACCGATTTGCCCGAGCCGGTGGTACCCGCCACCAATAAATGCGGCATTTTGGCCAAATCGGCCACCACCGGCGCCCCGGCAATGTCTTTGCCCAGCGCCACGGTGAGGGTGGAGGCGGCTTGTTGGAATACTTGCGCATTGAGGATTTCGGCCAACATCACGTTTTGGCGCGTGTCGTTGGGCAGCTCGATGCCCATGCTGGACTTGCCGGCAATGGTTTCCACTACGCGCACGCTTTGCAAAGACAAAGAACGCGCCAAATCCTTGCTCAGGTTCACAATCTGGCTGCCTTTAACCCCTTGCGCCGGCTCGATTTCGTAGCGGGTAATCACCGGCCCCGCGGTGGCGCTGGTGACTTCCACCGCCACGCCGAATTCTTTTAATTTGGCCTCAATACGCTCGGCGGTAAGCTGCAACTGCTCCGGGTTGACTTCGGCGGTGGTGGTGGGCGGGGTGGACAGCAAAGCCAATTCGGGCAGGCGGATTAAGCCCGGCTCAGCGGCGTTGTCGCCCGTGGGTGTTGCATCGGTATCGGCATTGGCATCGAATAAATCGCGTTGCACCGCCGGCTCGGCTTGGGTGCGCACCGGCACCGCTTTGCGGTTGCTGCTGCTGCCCGCCACCGGCTCTACCTCGGCGGCGGTGATGGCGCGCGCCTGTTTTACCATGCGGCGGCTGGCTTTGGCTTGCGGCAGCTCGCGGATGTAGCGGTGCGGTTTGCGGATCAATTTAAACCACAGCCATTCCACTTGCGCCCCGGCTTTTTCAATCAAGGTGAGCCACGACACTTGCAGCAACAGCGACACGCCCAGCACCATCAGCACCAAAATCAGCAATAGGCTGCCTGAAAGCCCCAAAATATGGCTGATGCCGCTGGCCAATAGTTGGCCGATTAAGCCGCCTGCGCCCACCGGCAGGCTGTGGTTGAGCTGTTGCGGCCACAGCAGGGCTTCCAGCAGCGGGCTACACAGCAACAACAGTGCCAGCCCGGCGGCAGCCCAGCCCAAATGGTAGGGTTTGTTGTCGGCGTCTTCGGCGCGGGTGCGCGGGCGGAAGCTGTGATAAAGCCACACGGCCGCGGCGGCCAGCCACCACCACACGGAGAGGCCGAAAATATAGTAGCCGATGTCGGCCAGATAAGCGCCGAATACGCCGCCCAAATTGTGCGGTGCGCGCTCATGCTCGATGCTGCGCGACCACGCCGGGTCGTCCATGGTGAAGCTGGCCAGCGTGAGCGCTACATAGGCGGAGAGCATCAAGGCCAGCAGCCAAAAGCCGTCGTTGATTAAATTCATCAAATGCGGGGCGCGGCGCTGGTCGTTTTTTACCACCCCGCGCGGTTTTCTCGGCGGCGTGGCAGCGGTTTTTTTCTTCGGTTCGGCCATGGTGTGTTTCGGGGGTTACTTTCTTTGTGTTTGTTTATTTACTGAAATTACGCAGCCTTTATCAGCAAGTGCGTATTTTCAGTTATCCATTGTCGTTTTCCGGCGTCTCGGCGGCGTTTACCGCCAGCCATTGGCCGCCGGTAAGCTGTGCCAAATGCGCCGGGCTGATGCCGAATACCGCAAACGGTGATCCGGCCGCCGCCCACACGGTGCTAAAGCGGCGCAAGGCGGTGTCGAGGAATACCGGCAGCGGCTGCGCATGCGCCACCGGCGGCACGCCGCCAATGGCAAAGCCGGTGTGGCGCTTGATGTCGCGGCCACGTGCTAATTGCAAAGGCATGTTCAATTGTGCCGAAACATGGTCCACATCCACGCGGTGGCCGCCGGAAGCCACAATCAGCACCAAGGCGCCGCTGTCGCGGTTTTCAAATATCAGCGAGCTGGCGATTTCGGCAGCGCTGCAACCCAGCACATCGGCGGCCATTTGCGCGGTGCGGGTGCTGTCGGCCAGCGGTTTGAATTGGCAAGGTACGCCGCTTTGTTGCAAGAAGGCATGCACTTTTTGCACGCTGTCGGACAGGGTGGTGGCGGCCAAGTTCGTGGGCGTTGTCATGGTGTACTCGGTTTGGGGTGCGTGGGTTTCTGTGGTGGGGTTTTAGGCTGCCTGAAAACGATGATTGCCATGGCCGAGCCGGATTTGGCCATCCATTCTTCAAGCCCAATAGCCTGCGCCCAATATCCGTGCGCCGTGCGCGCCGGTGGCGTGGTGTACGGCCACCGGGGTGCGGTGGTGCCAGCAGGCGGCGAGCCAGGCGAAGGCGGCAGCTTCCACTTGCTGCGGCGGCAGTTGCAAGGCGGCGGTGGTGTGCAGGCGGGTTTCGCGTTTGGCCAGTAAGTCGGCCAGTTGCTGCATCAGTAAGGCGTTGGCGGTGCCGCCGCCGCAGGCGTAAACATCGCTGGCATCCGCTGCGGCCGCTGCAATGGCATCGGCCACGCTGTAGGCGGTGAGGGCCAGCAAGGTGCGCAATACATCGGCGGGAGTTTCATCGCCGTTTAAATAATCGTGCAGCCAGGCCAAAGAAAACAAATCGCGGCCGGTGCTTTTGGGATAAGGCTGCCTGAAATAATCGTGCGCCAATAGCTGTTGCAGCAAATCGGGCAATACTTGGCCTTGGGCGGCCAAGCGGCCATCGGCGTCGTAGGGCTGTTGCCAGTGTTGTTGCACCCAGGCGTCCATCAACATATTGGCGGGGCCGGTGTCAAAACCAAAGGCGGCACCTGTGCGCGGCAATACGCTGATGTTGGCAATGCCGCCCAAATTCAGCACCACGCGGCTGTGTTGCGGATGGGCGAACACGGCCTGATGGAAGGCGGGGGTGAGCGGAGCGCCTTGGCCGCCGGCGGCCAAATCGCGGCTGCGAAAATCGCCCACGGTGGTGATGCCGCTTAATTCGGCCAATAAGGCGTAGTCCATCAATTGCAGGCTATAGCCGTGTTGCGGTGCATGGCGGATGGTTTGGCCGTGGCAGCCGATGGCGCCAATCTGCGCTGCATCGGTGTGTGCCTGCGCCAATACCGCGGCCACGGCTTGGGCGTTGAGCTTGGCCAGTTGTTGCGCCAACAGGGCGCTGCGGTGCAGTTCGTCGGTGTGGCTGTCTTGCAGTGCCAGCAATTCGGCTTTTAGGCTGCCTGAATAAGGCACAAACGCATGCGCCCGCGCGCCTTGCCATTGGCTGCCGTGAAATGCCGCCAACACGGCGTCGACGCCGTCCATGCTGGTGCCGGACATCAGGCCGATAAACAAGGTGTTTGCCATGATAATGTGCGGTTTAAGCGGGGTTGAACACGGCGCACACCGGTGCGTGGTCGCTGGGGCGCTCTTGGCCGCGGGCGATGGTGTCCACGCTCACGCTGTGCAGCCGCGCCAGCAGCGGGGCGCTCACCAAAATATGGTCGATGCGCAGCCCCAGCTTGCGGCGGAACATATTCATGCGGTAGTCCCACCAGGTGTAGCTGGGCGACTCTGCATCCAGATGGCGCAGGCTGTCGGTAAGCCCCAAATCCAGCAATTGGCCGAACCATTGCCGCTCCGGCGTGGAGCAGAGGATTTTTTCATGCCATTTTTCGGGGTCGTAGACGTCTAAATCCGCCGGGGCGATGTTGAAGTCACCCAACAGCACGGTTTGCGGATGTTTGGCCACCACGCCGTGCATATAATCGCGCAAGGCGGCAAACCAGCGTTGTTTGTAGGCGTATTTGTCGCTGCCCACCGCTTCGCCGTTAACACAATACACATTCACAATGCGTATGCCGCTGATGCTGGCGGCAATCACGCGTTTTTGCTCGTCGGCAAAATCGGGCATATCGCAAACCACATCGGTGATGGCGTGCTGGCTTAAAATGGCCACGCCGTTATAGGTTTTTTGGCCGTTCCACGCCGCTTGGTAGCCGGCCGCTTCAATTTCTGCGTGCGGAAATTTGTCTTGGTCCAGCTTTAATTCCTGCAACACCAATACATCGGGCTGGTGCTGTGCCAGCCAGTCGAGCACGTGCGGCAGGCGCACATTAAGCGAGTTTACATTCCAAGTGGCGATTTTCATGGGCGGGTGTTGGGGGCTAAAAGGGCGTATTGTACTGCTTATAGCAAAGAAACTAAATAATCCTACTTCGTTGACTCGCCTTAGCTCGAAGAGAACGATTTTGTAAGGTGCTAAGGCACCAACAAAAATCTGTTCCGTACTAGGTGTACTGTCTGCGGCTCAGCTCAAAGAGAGCGATTTACTAGGGTGCTGAAGCACCGAGTAAATCAGCTCCGCCTTGTATGATTTATTTATTTTCTCTGCTATTCGGTTGATGCGGTTAAACCCGGCGGGCGGATTTACCATGTCAACCAAACAAAAAACGCACCGTGTGGTGCGTTTTTGCCGTTTTTAAAGCTTTCAGGCAGCCTGAACATCAAAATACCGCGCGCAGTCCCAAAAACACCAATACCGACAACACCGCTGCCGAGGGCAGGGTAACCACCCAAGCCAGGCCAATGGGCTTCATCAGCGCCCAGTTGGCGTTGCGGTTTACCAAGCCGATGCCCAATACCGAGCCCACCAGAATATGCGTGCTCGACACCGGCAAGCCCATCAGCGAGGCCAGCATCACCACGCTGGCGGCGGAAAGCTCGGCGGTAAAGCCGGAAGCGGGGTGCATTTCGGCCAGGTTGGTGCCCACGGTTTGAATCACTTCTTTGCCGATAAACCACAAGCCGGTAATCAAGGCAATGCCAAACGTAATCATCACCACTGGCGGAATTGGCGCGCTGGTGCCGATTTCGCCGGTGCGGATTACATCCATAATCGCCGCAAAGGGGCCGATGGCGTTGGCAATGTCGTTGGCACCGTGGCTGAAGGCGAAACCGGCAGCGGTAAACACCTGCATCCAGCTGAACATCAAAAAGGTGGATTTGGCCAAATCTTTACGCTTCAGGGTTTTGGCATAGATGAAAGTGGCCATCCAAATCAGTGCGCCAATCATGCCGATAATCAAAAAATTATGCAGCGTGCTTAAGCCCAAGTGCAGGTTTTGCAGCCCTTTGAACAGCAGCATTGCCGCTATCATCATCCCGCCCACCGAGGAAATCAGCGGCACCCATTGGTGCAGCGCTTTGTAGGTGTCGATTTCGCTTTTGCGGGTTTCGATTTCGCGCAAGCCTTTGTAATAATCCGATTCCAAATCCATGTCTTCGCTGGCGTCGGCATCGGCGTAAATCTGGGCGTCGCGCGCCATGGCGGAGGCGGCGTCGATTTTCTGTGCCTCGCTCATGGTGTCGAACGACAATTTGTGGCGCTCTTTATGCGCTTTTTTCTCTTGTTTAAGCTCTTTCAGGCGTGTTTCAATGCGCTGGTTGTAGTCGAGCACGTGTTTTTTGATTTGGCTGAACAGCACATAGGCCATCAGCCCGCCCAATACCGGCGACAACACCCACGACACGGCGATTTCGCCGATTTTGTTCCATTTCACCAAAGCCATGCCGGTATCGGCGCCGCCAATCAAGAAGCCCAAGCACACCGAGCTGCCCACAATGCCGCCGATAATGGCGTGGGTGGTCGACACCGGCCAGCCTTTTTTGGTGGCAAACAGCAGCCACAGCGCGGCGGCCAGCAAGGCCGACATCATCACAAACACAAACTGCATCGGCTCAATGTGCAGCGCGTCCATGTCCACAATGCCTTGGCGGATGGTTCTGGTGACTTCGCCGCCGGCAATCACCGCGCCGGATACTTCAAACACCGCCGCCACCGCCAGCGCCTGCGGAATGGTGAGTGTGCCTGCGCCCACGCTGGTGCCAAAGGAGTTGGCCACATCGTTGCCGCCGATGTTAAACGCCATAAACACGCCAAATAGCGTGGCCAGCACAAACAGGGTGGGGTGGTTACCGTTGGTGTAGCCCATGCCCCAAAAAATAAAATAAGCCACCATGCCAATCAATAAGGCAGCAAAAGCATAATTAACGCGGGTAAGGCTGGTGGCGGGTGTGGCGGCTGAAGCCATGATGGGTTCCTGTACGGGGTTTGCCTGATAAATTGAGTAGGCAGTGTAGAAGCGTTATTATAAAGTTGTTTACAGACTGGCGAGAAGAGTTAAACCATGAAAAATTTTTTACCGTTGCGCGCGCCGCTGCGTTTTTATGCGGTGGTGCCCAGTGCTGATTGGGTGGCGCGCATGGTGGATGCGGGTGCCGACACGGTGCAGTTGCGCAATAAAACCCTGTTCGGCTCTGCTTTGCGCCGCGAAATCGAGCGCAGCGTGGCGCTGGCGGCGGATACGCCGACCCAGTTATTTATTAACGACTACTGGTGGGAAGCGGCCGAATGCGGCGCTTACGGCGTGCATTTGGGGCAGGAAGATTTGGACAGCGCCGATTTGGTGCACTTGCACAGCGCCGGTGTGCGCCTAGGCGTGAGCACCCATTCGGTGGCCGAGCTGGATCGCGCGCTGGCGGTGGGCCCCAGCTATGTGGCTTGCGGGGCGGTGTTTGCCACCACCACCAAAACCATGCCCACTGCACCGCAAGGCTTGGATAATTTGCGCCGCTATGTGGCACAGGCGGGCGATACACCCACGGTGGCGATTGGCGGCATCAATTTAGACAATGCGCGTGCAGTGCTGGACACCGGCGTGTCGTCGCTGGCGGTGGTGCGCGCGGTGACCGAGGCGGAAGACCCGGCAGCCGTGGTAAAGGCGTTTCAGGCTTTGTGGCCATCTTGAAAAGCGGTGGCGCATTGTTTCAGGTAGCCTAAAAATATGTTGCCAAACGGGTATTTTTACGCGGCAGCGGATACAAAAAAGTGCAAAAAAGCGTTAAAATAAGCACCATAGATGAATCCCAAACCAACAAAGGCACAATCAAGAAAGGATTCGTATGACCGATCATCAAATCAAGCCCTTCGAAGAAGTTCAAGTAGACGAAAGCGCGGGCAAGCTGGATGTGTTCCAGAAAAATGTGCTCGACTACAAAGGGCCGCGTTCCAACGAAGATTCCTCAGTGGCGCCCCTGCCGGAAAGCTATCCTTACCGCAGCCGTATGCGCCGCGCCGTATACGAAAAAGAGAAAAAAACCCTGCAAATTGAGCTTTTAAAGGTGCAAAGCTGGGTGAAAGACAGCGGCCAGAAAATCGTGTCGTTGTTTGAAGGGCGCGACGCGGCAGGCAAGGGCGGCACCATCAAGCGCTATATGGAACACCTCAATCCGCGCGGTGCGCGCGTGGTGGCCTTGGAAAAGCCCACCGAAACCGAGCGCGGCCAATGGTATTTCCAGCGTTATATCGACCGCCTGCCCACCACCGGCGAAATGGTGTTTTTCGACCGCTCTTGGTACAACCGTGCCGGTGTTGAGCGGGTGATGGGCTTTTGCGAGCCGCACGAATACCTGCAATTTATGCGCCAAACCCCCGAGCTTGAGCGTATGCTGGTGAACAGCGGCATCCATTTGTTTAAATTTTGGTTTTCGGTGAGTCGCGAAGAGCAGTTGCGCCGCTTTATCTCCCGTCGCGACGACCCGCTCAAGCACTGGAAATTGTCGCCGGTGGATATTCAGTCGCTCGATCGTTGGGACGACTACACCGAAGCCAAAAATGCCATGTTCTTCCACACCCACACCGGTGATGCCCCGTGGACGATTATTAAGTCGGACGACAAAAAACGCGCCCGCCTAAACTGCATCCGCTACTTCTTGCACCAGCTTGACTACCCGGGCAAAGACCTCAAGGCCATCGGCCCCGTGGATGAATTGATTGTGCGCGTGCCGCAAACCCAGTTTAAAGACAACTTCGATTCGCTGGCCGATTGAGTACTGCTGCCACGAAATAGCCGTGTTAATCAAACCCCGCTTGCCCGGCAGCGGGGTTTTGGTTTTCAGGCAGCCTGTTAATTATATTGCCCTGCTTTAATATTGCTCACCATGCCCCATACCGACCCCCACGCCCATTTTGAAGATTTAGACAACCCGGCCACCCGGCAGTTTGCCGCCGCCGCCGATGCCGAAACCCAAGCGTATTTTGGCGTGCCGCCGTTTGCCGCCCTGCGCGACGATATTGCCGCCGTGTTGCAAGACGAGCAGCAAATTCCTTTCTGCCAAGAACACCGCGCGCGCATGTACCATTTCTACCAAAGCGCAGCGCACCCCAAAGGCGTGTACCGCGTGTGTAGCGCCGCCAGCTATCGCGCCGGGCTGCCTGAATGGGAAATTTTGTTTGCAGTGGCCGATTTTGATGCCGTGCTGGGCGACGATGTGTATCTGGAAGGCGTGTCGCATTGCGTATTGGCACCGCAGCGGGTGTTGCTCAATTTGAGTGCCGGCGGTGGCGACGCTGCGTATACATTGGAATTTGATTTAAACAGTGGCAGCGTGGTGGCCGACGGCTTTCATTTCCCACTGGGCAAAAACCACATTGCCTGGCGCGATGAGCACAGCGTGTGGGTGTGCCCAGCGTGGGACGAGCGCCAGCTCACCCGCAGCGGCTATCCGCGCCAAGTGTGGCTGTGGCAGCGCGGCGACACCGCCGCACAGGCGCAGCCAGTGTATGAAATGGCCGCCGAGGGCATGATGGTGAATGCTTGGCGTTATTTAGACGCCCAAGGCGCGCCGATTGATTTGATTGAAGCGGCGCACGATTTTTTCCGCAAACAATATTGGCAAGTGTTGGCCGATGGCAGCACCGTGCCATTAAGGCTGCCTGAAGATGCCGATATCGTCGGCTATTTGGGCGGCCAGCTATTGCTTCGCCTGCACAGCGATTGGCAGCGCGG
Organism: Paralysiella testudinis; assembly: GCF_016894345.1. Lineage (GTDB taxonomy): Bacteria > Pseudomonadota > Gammaproteobacteria > Burkholderiales > Neisseriaceae > Paralysiella > Paralysiella testudinis. The sequence goes on along the minus strand of NZ_CP069798.1, from coordinate 95,965 downwards.
CCAGCGCCGTTATGCGGCGGGCAGCTTATTGGCGTTGCCGCTGAGCAAAGGCAGCTTGGGCGCGGCTTTTGTGTTATTCGAGCCGGGTGAACAGCAAGCGCTCGACGGCGTGGAAACCAGCAAGCGTTTTGTGATTATCCAAGTGTTGGACCAAGTTTCAGGCAGCCTTAAGCTGTGGCGCTATACCGGCGGACAATGGCAAGCCGTGGTGGCACCGGCATTTCCGGGCGGTGCACTGGAAATCACCGACCAGCCTTGGGGCGGCGACGTGGTCTACATCGCCGCCAGCGGCTTCACCACCCCGCTCACGCTTTACGCGTTGGATTTACAGCAAATGGAATTGTCGGTGCTGCGCCGCCAGCCGCCGCAATTCGATGCCGCCGGTATCGAAATTCAGCGCTTTCAGGCAGCCTCGGCCGACGGCACCGCTGTGCCGTACTACCATGTGGGCAAGCCCGCCACGGCAAACACGCCCACGCTGGTATATGTGTACGGTGGCTTCGGCATGCCCGAATTGCCACATTATCTGGGCAATATCGGCCGCCATTGGCTGGCGCAAGGCTTTGCCTTTGTGCTGACCAATGTGCGCGGCGGCGGCGAATTCGGCCCTGCCTGGCACCGCGCCGCACAAGGCGTGCACAAACACCGCAGTGTCGACGACTTGCTGGCGGTGGTGGCCGATATCCACCGGCGCGGCCTGAGCGCGCCCGCCTATACGGCGATTCAAGGCGGCAGCAACGGCGGCTTGGTGGCGGCATCGGCGTTTTGCCGCCAGCCCGAACAGCTGGGTGCGCTGGTGTGCGAAGTACCGCTCACCGATATGCTGCGCTATCCGTATTTATCCGCCGGTGCCTCGTGGCTGGCCGAATACGGCGACCCCGAGCACGCCACCGAGCGCGAAGCCCTGCAAACCTTGTCGCCCTACCACAATCTGCACGCCACCCACCGCTATCCGCCCGCCCTCATCACCACCAATTTGGGCGACGACCGTGTGCATCCGGCACACGCACTCAAGTTTTATGCCCGCTTGCGTGATTTGGGTCAAGCGGCATGGCTGGCAGCACCACCGCAAGGCGGCCACAGCGGCGGCACTACTCAGCTGCAAACCGCGGCCGATTTGGCGCTGGTGTTGTGTTTTCTGTATCAAACCGTGGCCAAACACCGCCCGCTAGCCCTCAAGGCTACCTGAAAAAATCAGCATTATTCTGTGTGCCGGCATGTGGCGCTTGTGGCTTAAAAAGCGCCTGTGCTAAGATGCAAGACAGTGCAGTTTGCAGGCAGCCTGCCGTTGAGCCGTGAATAAAGCGGTATACAGTTGAAAGGTTTTAAAATAAACCCCAATAAAACAAAAGGCTGCCTGAAAATTTTTATTTAGATAGAAAACTCTATTTTTATTCGGTACAATAGCGCCCGAAAAATAGTGGGAATACACCCATTGCCGTAACCAGCATTTCGGCATGGCAAACCAGCTTAACCAACCCCTGCCCTAATCACGGGCAAACCAAGGAAACAAACAAATGGAAAACAACATCGAACAACGCGTGAAGAAAATTGTTGCAGAACAATTGGGCGTGAGCGAAGCCGAAGTGAAAAACGAATCTTCTTTCCAAGAAGATTTGGGCGCCGACTCGCTGGACACCGTTGAGCTGGTTATGGCTTTGGAAGAAGCCTTCGGTTGCGAAATTCCGGATGAAGAAGCCGAGAAAATCACCACCGTACAGCAAGCCATTGATTTTGTTAGCGCACATCTGAACTAATACCAAATTCCAAAAACACGATAATTTAAGGTGGATTAACCCCCTTAGCTTGTTTTTGGATTTGATATGACAAACGTTGTGTTTTTAAGCCTCTTGCGAAGAGGGTGTGCCAAAGCCGCCTGAATCGGCAGAGGCTTTTTATTGCGAGCGAGTTTATGAGCAAAAAAAGAGTGGTCATCACCGGCTTGGGCCAGGTATCGCCTGTGGGCAACGACATTGTCGGCGCCTGGCAAAACCTCACTGCCGGTGTCAGCGGCATTGGCACCATCACCCGTTTTGATGCTTCCGATTTGGCCTGCCAGATTGCCGGCGAAGTGAAAGATTTCGACATCGGCCAATACATCAGTGCCAAAGAAGCCCGGCGCATGGACGTGTTTATCCATTACGGCATTGCCGCCGCTTTTCAAGCGATTGCCGATGCCGGTTTAGACGACACCCCAAATTTGGACAAAACCCGCGTAGGCGTGAACATCGGCTCCGGCATCGGCGGGCTGCCCGCCATTGAGGCCACCGCCAAAACCGTGTTTGAGCAAGGCGTGCGCAAAATCAACCCGTTTTTTATTCCCAGCTCGCTGATTAACCTGATTGCCGGACACATCACCATCCTCAAAGGCTATCAAGGCCCCAGCTACGGCATGGTATCGGCCTGCACCACCGGTGCGCACAGCATTGGTGATGCCGCACGCATGATTGTGTACGGTGATGCCGACGTGATGGTGGCCGGTGGTGCCGAAGGCGCGGTTTGCACTTTGGGCATTGGTGGTTTTGCCGCCATGAAAGCGTTGTCCACCCGCAACGACGACCCGGCCACCGCATCACGCCCGTGGGACAAAGGCCGCGACGGCTTTGTGATGGGCGAAGGCGCCGGGGTGATGGTGTTGGAAGAATACGAACACGCCAAAAAACGCGGCGCGCGCATTTATGCCGAGCTGGTGGGTTTTGGCATGAGTTCGGATGCCTACCACATCACCGCGCCCAGTGCCGAAGGCCCCGCCGCAGCGGTGCAGCACGCACTCAAAGATGCCGGTTTGAACCCGCAAGACATTGATTATGTCAACGCCCACGGCACGTCCACACCCTTGGGTGATGTCAACGAAACCAATGCCCTGAAACTGGCCTTTGGCGAACATGCCTACAAATTGGTGGTGAATTCCACCAAATCGATGACCGGCCATTTGCTTGGCGGTGCGGGCGGCGTGGAAGCGGTGTACACCACCTTGGCGGTTTACCACCAAAAATCCCCACCCACCATCAATTTGGCCGAGCAAGACATTGAAGCCGGTTGCGATTTGGATTACTGCGCCAACGAAGCACGCGACCTCAATATCCGCGCCGCAATTTCCAATTCCTTCGGTTTTGGCGGCACCAATGGCACTTTGGTGATTAAGCGCTTTAGCGATTAAATAATCGCGCCATAGATAATTTATCTGTAAAGGCTGCCTGAAAACAAATTAACCGAAAAGGGTTAATCTGCTTTCAGGCAGCCTTTTTGCGGCTTGCCGCCGCGGGGGGAATCCATTAAAGTATGCCGTTGCGCAACCAAGAAAACGTTTATGAATATCTGTATCATGGGTGCCGGTGCTTGGGGTACGGCGCTGGCGATTCATTTCGCCCATCATGGCCACCCAGTGGCGCTATGGACACACAATGCCGACCATGCCGCCGTATTGGCGGCCGAGCGGTGCAACCGGCGCTATCTGCCCGATTTTGATTTTCCGCCCACTTTGGCGGTGCTGTCGCAGCTGCCCGCCGCGGCTGATTTGGTGATTGTGGCTACACCGGTGGCCGGTTTGCGCAGCAGTGCGGCTGCTTTGCAGGCGGCGGGGTTGGGGCTGGTGCCGGTGCTGGCGGCCTGCAAAGGCTTTGAGCAGGGCACGGGTTTGCTGCCGCAACAAGTGCTGGCCGATGTATTGACGGGCAACAACTGCATCGGTTTATTGTCCGGCCCCAGCTTTGCGCAAGAGCTGGCACAGCAGCTGCCTTGTGCCGTCACCTTGGCTTCGGCCAATCTGCCGTGGGTTAAAGCCTTGTCCGGTGCGCTCAATACACCAGTATTGCGCCTGTATGCCAATCAGGACGTGGTGGGCGTGGGGGTGGGCGGTGCGGTTAAAAACGTGATGGCGATTGCCACCGGCATTGCCGACGGCCTCAATTACGGCATGAATGCCCGCGCTGCCTTGATGACGCGCGGCTTGGCGGAAATTTCCCGTTTGAGCTTGGCATTGGGTGCCGAAGCCACTACCTTGATGGGTTTGGCGGGCATGGGCGATTTGATTCTCACCTGCACCGGCTCTTTGTCGCGCAACCGCCGCGTCGGCTTGATGTTGGCGGAAGGTAAAAATTTGCAACAAATTCTGCTTGAGCTTGGGCATGTGGCCGAAGGCGTGTATACCATTGATGAGGCGCAGCGCCAGGCGCAGCAGCTGGGGGTGGATATGCCGGTGGTGCAGGTTTTGCATGATTTGATTCACGGCAAAATTGATGTGGCCGCCGTGGCCGAAGTATTGATGGATCGTCGCCCTAAAGTAGAGTAAATATGAGTGTGTGTCGTGCCGGTTTTTCAGGCAGCCTGAAGCCAAGCCGGGCTGGCTGGTTTGGTTGCAATAATGGAGTGCATGTGAACAAAAAATTATGGTCTGTGGGCGTGGCTTGCGTGTTGGCCGCATGTGGCAACCAGGCGCAAAACCATGCCGTCAACAACAATGGCGACAGCAGCAGCGCACCAACAGCAGAAGCCACGGTCAACATTCTGTATTTACAGGGCGATAAGGATGAGACGGCACGCCAAGGCGTGGATTTGGCACTGGCCGAAGTGAATGAAAAGGCTTGGAAAATCCAAGGCCAAACCGTGCGTTTTGTGCTGCGCAATGTGGAAGGGCACAAAGAAGCCGCCTTATTGTCGGCGATTAAATCGCGTCAACCGGCAGCGGCACTGGGCGACATCGACCCGGCGCAAGCAGCGGTGTTGCAGCAGCAAAATTTGCCTGCCGTTAGCTTGCGTGCCGAGCCCACCGAGGCCGACGGCAAAACCGTATTCCACATCAATGCCACTGCCCGCCAACAAGGCAGCTTGATTGGCCAATATCTGGCGGTGCAGCAAGGCCTGGATAAAATCGCCGTGGTCAGCCACGGCCAGCAAACCGAATTAACCCAAGCTTTGCAAGACCGGGTGCAAACCGCCGGCGCTCGTGCCGACATGTATATTTTGGGTAAAACCAATCAGGCCGATGTGCGCCAGCTGGTGTTGCAGCTGAAAACCGCGCAGCCAAATTTGATTTTTTACAGTGGCGACGCCAAGTCGGCGGCCATGTTGGTGCGTAAATTACAGCAAAATAAAGTGCTGGTGCCGGTGATGATGACCCAAGAAGCACTGGGCAAAAGCTTTATTCAGCAAGCCGCATCCTATGCGCCGGGCAGCATGGCGGTGATGGCGGGCATGCCGCTGGCGCAGCTGGCCGGTGCGGATCGTTTTGGTGCCGCTTTTGCCCAGCGCTTCCATACTGAGCCGGATGAAGCGGCGGCTGCGGCCTACGATGGCACTTGGGCGCTGCTCACAGCAATGAAGCTGGCCGACAGCACTGCACCGCAAACCTATGCCAGCAAGCTCAAAACCTTAAATATGAGCGGTGGCTTGCTTAGCGGCGCACTTACATTTGATAATCAGGGCCAGCGCAATGAAGCGGTGCTCACTGTGTATCAGGTGGAAGAAGGTGGCTGGGTAGTGGCCGACAGCATTCGTGCCAACCCCAATCAAGCCCAAACCACCCCCTAGCTTTACTTAATCCAACGGCACCGGCATTGACAAGGCGGGTAAATTCGGCAACCATGCGCCTGTCAACGTATCAGCCCCTCCGAGCCATGAATAATCAGTTACAGCAATTGGAAACCAGCGTTACCGCCTTGGTGGCGCAATTTAAAACCTTAATGGGCGAAAAACAGGCTTTGGCCGATGATGGGCAGCGTTTGCGCGAGCAACAACAACGCTTGTTGCAGGAATTCGATGCCGACAAAACCGCGCTGGTGCAACAATACGAATTGCAGATTTTGAATCTGGAACAAAGCTTGCAGCAAGTGATTGATGCGCTGAGGCTGGAAAATGAGCAATACCGGCAAATGTTGCAGCAGTCGGCGCAAGACATCAACACATTGTTGCGCCGTTTGCCCGCCGATTCGGTGCAGGAGGTGGCGTAATGCAGATTCAACAAGTGCAAGTGGATATTTTGGGGCGTCAATTCAATATCGGCACCCCCGCATCCGAACACGACACGCTGGTGCAGGCCGTGCACATGCTGAATGACAAAATCGCCGCCATTCAAAGCTCCGGACGCATTGTGGAAACCGATAAAATCGTGATTATGGCCGCTTTAAACCTTACCCATGATTTGCTGAAATTAACCGTACAAGATGATTTGGCAATTGGCGAGTTTGAGCGTAAAATAAGTGCCATGGTTCAGTGCTGCGATGAAGCAGTGGCGCAGGCACAAAGCCAAACAGTTTGAATTCCCCTGCGGTGTTCGAAAGGGCAGATATTCCTTTGAACCAATAGTTCGCTTTAACGGCGGCAAAGTCGATGGTGGGTGTGCGCGTCCCTCTGCGGATGTACCCGAAGCCGTTTCATGCTGCCGGCCTTGTCTTCAAGGTTCAAGCGGATGGAGCCCAAACGGCACAGGCGGGGGAACCCATTACACGGGCTGCATTTCCTAGGGGATGCAGCCCGTATTGCTTTGTTGGTGATGCTGGTTTTAAGCTTGAACAATATTTTTTGCTATAAGTGTAATTGAGACACCGTCATTCCGGCGCAAGCCGGAATCCATTGGATTTAAAATGGATTGATAACCGATGGCCTTTCACCAAGCGGGAGCTGTGTATGAACGACCCCAACAACCCCTTTGCTGCTTGGCAGCAATTTTGGCAGCAAGCGCCAACGCAGGCCTTGCCGTTTTTACCGCCCACTTCGCTGGCCGAAGTGGAAAAACGCATTGCCGATTTGGACAGCGTGGAGATGTGGCTTAATTTCCAGCTGCAGGCGGTGCAAACGCAAAAAGCATTGCTGCAACAGCAAAAGGTTTTTTTCGAATCGTTTGCCGAAAAACCTTAAAAATCTTAGGCAAACTTTCTATTGTCTTTATCAACCGCTTTCAGGCAGCCTAAGATGGACTGATTTTTTTCAGGCTGCCTGAAAGCGGCGTGAGTATTTATGTCTGATTTGAATTACATCCCCCTGCGCCTGCACACTGAGTTTTCGATTGAAGACGGCATGGTGCGGATTAAAGATGCGGTCAAGCGGGCGGCACAATACGGTTTGCCGGCCTTAGGCATCAGCGACCTGATGAATGTGTTCGGCATGGTCAAGTTTTACAAGGCTTGCCGCAGCGCGGGCATCAAGCCGATTGTGGCGGCCGATGTGTGGCTGGAAAACCCAGCGCAGCCGGACAAACCTTTCCGCCTGCTGCTGATTGCCCGTCACAGCCAAGGCTATTTGCGCCTAAGCGAGCTGCTCACGCAAGCTTATGTGGGCGCAGACAAAGACACTCAGCAAGCCCAGCTCAAGCAGGCATGGCTGGCCGAAGGCGATAACAGCGGCTTAATTTGTCTCTCCGGGGCGCAATACGGCGAAATCGGCCAAGCTTTGCTCAACGGCCATGCCGACGAAGCCCGCGCCGCCGCCGAAAAATACCACACTTGGTTTGGCGACGGTTTTTATCTGGAGCTGCAAAGGCTGCCTGAAAAGCCGGAATGGGAAACCGCGGTGGCCGGCAGCCTGCAATTGGCGGCGGCCTTGGATTTGCCTGTGGTGGCCACTCATCCAACCCAATTTTTGGATGGCGACGACTTCCAAGCACACGAAGCGCGGGTGTGCATTGCCGCAGGCTATGTGCTGGCCGACAAACGCCGCCCACACGATTTTACCCCCAGCCAATATTTCGCCACGCCTGCAGAAATGGCCGCGCGTTTTGCCGATATTCCCGCCGCGCTGGCCAACAGCGTGGAAATTGCCAAGCGCTGCAACCTCACCGTTACCTTGGGCAAGAATTTCTTGCCCGACTTCCCTACGCCCGCGGGCATGAGCCTGAACGATTACTTGGTGCACTTGGCCAATGAAGGCTTGGCCGAACGCATGGCCTTGCTGTATCCGGATGAAGCCGAGCGTGCGCAAAGGCTGCCTGAATACCAAGCGCGGCTGGATTTTGAGCTCAACACCATTATCCAAATGGGCTTTCCCGGCTATTTCCTGATTGTGGCCGACTTTATCAACTGGGCCAAAAACAACGGCTGCCCGGTGGGGCCGGGGCGCGGCTCCGGTGCCGGCTCGCTGGTGGCGTATGCGCTGAAAATCACCGATTTGGATCCGCTGCAATACGCTTTGCTGTTCGAGCGCTTTTTGAATCCGGAGCGCGTGTCGATGCCCGACTTCGACATCGACTTTTGCCAGGAAAACCGTGGCCGCGTGATTCAATATGTGCGCCAAAAATACGGCGTGGCGGCAGTGAGCCAGATTGTGACCTTCGGCACCTTGTCGAGCAAGGCAGTGGTGCGCGATGTGGGGCGGGTGCTCGATTTGCCGTTTGGCTTGTGCGATAAATTATCCAAGCTGATTCCGGTGGAGCAAAACAAACCCTTGGGGCTGGACAAAGCACTGGAAGCCGAGCCGCAGATTGGCCAATTATTGGCGGCAGAAGAAGCCGAAGAGCTGATGGTGTTGGCCAAAAAACTCGAAGACCTCACCCGCGGCCTTGGTATGCACGCGGGCGGCGTGCTGATTGCGCCGGGCAAAATTGCCGATTTCTGCCCGGTGTATCAGGCACAGGGCGACGATGCCTCACCGGTGTCGATGTTTGATAAAGACGACGTTGAACAAATCGGCTTGGTGAAGTTCGACTTTTTGGGCTTGCGCAACCTCACCATCATCGAAATGGCGCAGAATTTTATCCGTCAAACCCGCGGCGAGCAGGTGGATGTGGCGCATATCCCGCTGGACGATGCCGCCACCTATGCGCATATTTTTGCCAAGGGCAACACCACCGCCGTATTCCAGTTTGAGTCGGCGGGGATGAAAAAAATGCTCACCCAAGCACGTCCCAGCCAGTTTGAGGAAATCATCGCCTTTGTGTCGCTCTACCGCCCCGGGCCGATGGATCTGATTCCCGACTTCACCCGCCGCATGCACGGCGAGCAATTTGAATACCTGCATCCGCTGCTGGCGCCGGTGCTTGAGCCCACCTACGGCATTATGGTGTATCAGGAGCAGGTGATGCAGGCGGCGCAGGTGATTGGCGGCTATACATTGGGCGGTGCCGATTTGCTGCGCCGTGCCATGGGTAAGAAAAAAGTGGAAGAAATGGTGCAGCAGCGCGCCACTTTTGTGGCCGGTGCCGCCGCCAAAGGCATCAACGAAGCCAAAGCCAACGAAATTTTCGACTATATGGAAAAATTCGCCGGCTACGGTTTCAACAAATCGCACGCCGCCGCCTATGCGCTGGTGGCCTACCAAACCGCTTGGCTCAAACAGCATTATCCGGCCGAATTTATGGCCGCCACCATGTCGAGCGAATTGGACAACACCGACCAGCTCAAAATCTTCTATGACGACGCGGTGGAAAACCGCATCACCTTTTTGCCGCCCAGCGTGAACGAATCACACTATCGCTTTACGCCGGTGGGGCAAATGCAAATCCGTTATGCGCTGGGTGCCATTAAAGGCACCGGCGAAGGCGCGGTGGAAGCGATTGTGGCCGCGCGCGAAAGCGGTGGCGCATTCGCCAGCCTGTTTGATTTTTGCCAACGCGTGGGCAAAGCCCATTTAAACAAACGCACCGTGGAAGCGCTGGTGCGTGCCGGTGCGTTTGATGAAATCGAGCCCAACCGCGCCTTGTTGTTGGCCAATATCGGCCTGGCAATGGAACACGCCGATCAATTGGCCGCCAATGCCAATCAAGGCGGCTTGTTTGACTTTGTGGAAGACGCCATTGCACCGGTGGAAATGATGCCGGTGGCCGCGTGGTCGCAATCGCTGCTCTTGGCGGAAGAAAAACAGGCCATGGGCTTTTATTTTTCCAGCCATCCGTTTGCGCCCTATGCCGCTGAAGTGCGCGCCTTTGCCACCAAAACACTGGGCAGCCTGAAAGCGGCCGAATACAAACAATGGGTGGCCGGTTTTGTTACCAGCGTGCGCTACATTATGGGCAAACGCGGCAAATTTGCGGTGCTGCTGCTGGAAGACGGCGGCGACAAAGTAGAAGTGGTGGTGGCCGGGGTGGTGCTGGAGCAATACGCCGAGGTGCTCAAGGCCGATCAAGTGCTGCTGTTGGAATGCAAAGTGGCGGTGGACGACTACAACGGCGGCGAAGGCCTGCGTATCACCGCCGATGCGGTTTACACCTTGGCCGGTGCGCGCGAGCGCTTTGCCCGCCATTTACACCTGCATCTGCACCACGAACACAATATTGATGCGCTGGCCGCCTTGTTACAAGAACACAAAACCCAAGGCGAACGGCGTGTGCCGCTAAAGCTGTGCTACGAAAACGCCCATGCCTACGGCGAATTGAAACCGGCTAATGGCTGGCAAATTGCCTTAAGCGAGCCTTTATTGCAGGCCTTAGGCGACTTATTGGGCGAACATGCCGTGAGTGTGGGCTGGTAAATGTACACCGCCAATCCGGATACAGCGCCCGGCCTGCTTTCTGCATGTGCCACACCAAGGCTGCCTGAAAACAACTTACTGCCATGGCCGCAGCCGTCGGGCGAGTGGGTGGTGTATCTGCTGCGCTGCCGCAACGGCAGCCTTTATTGCGGCATCAGCAATCAGCCGTTGCGGCGCTGGCAGGCGCATTGCCAAGGCAAAGGCGCGCGTTACACCCGTATGCACCCGCCGGTGGAAATGCGCCTAGTGGCCTGCGGCCTCACCGCCGCTGCCGCTGCCCGCTGCGAAAACCGCTTAAAGCAATGGCCTGCGGCGCGTAAACAGATATTGTGGGGGCTACTGCCGTTGTTTCAGGCAGCCTAGGGTTTGTTGTGGTGCATAGTAAATAATCCAGTCGCCCGCCGACACACGCCGCAGCCTTGCTGTGATTCAATTGCATAAAGCCACCGACCACACCGAGCGCCACATGGTCGGCAGAGGCGACCCCTAAACCACCATCAGGCTGCTGCGCCAGCCAGCGGGTGGCAAACACCAGCGCTTTCATTTCTTTTGCATCCAACCTCAAGGGCGGCAGTAGAAAATCCTGCTTCAATGCCTGCTTCACCACGGATATCGGCACCTTGCTGGCGTAAGGTTTCAATATCGCGATAACGCCGTAGCACTTTGTTATACCAATCTACAAAATAAGATAACAAGGCGGCGAGCCGCAGACAGTACACCTAGTACGGAACAGAGTTTGTTGGTGCTTTAGCGCCTTACAAAATCGTTCTCTTCGAGCTAAGGCGAGCCAACGCAGTTAGGTTATTTTGTAGAATTGGTATTATGCATTGCACTATATATTTGTAGAATAAATCACTTGAGATATTTTAGGCTTAATATGATGTTGGTAAAAAGGCTGCCTGAAACGATTTCAGGCAGCCTTTGATTTAAACAGCGAAATAATTAAGCGATGCGTTCGATTTTGGCGCCCACGCCGCCCAATTTTTGCTCGATGTTTTCGTAGCCGCGATCCAAGTGGTAGATGCGCTCTACAATGGTGTCGCCATCGGCCACCAAGCCGGCAATCACCAGGCTGGCAGAAGCGCGCAGGTCGGTGGCCATTACGGTGGCGCCGGAGAGTTTGGCCACGCCTTTTACGATGGCGGTATTGCCTTCGGCGCTGATGTTGGCGCCCATGCGGTTTAGCTCCGGCACGTGCATAAAGCGGTTTTCAAAAATGGTTTCCACCACTTTGCCGCTGCCTTCGGCAATGGCGTTCATGGCCATAAATTGTGCCTGCATATCGGTGGGAAACGCCGGATAGGGCAGGGTGCGGATGTCGACCGCACGCGGGCGTTGTTGCATGTCGATGGCAATCCAGTCGTCGCCCGCTTCGATAATGGCTCCGGCTTCGCTGAGTTTGTCGAGTACGGCCTGCATGGTTTTTGGCGCGGCGCGGCGCAGCACCACTTTGCCGCCGGCCATGGCCACGGCACACAAAAAGGTGCCCGCTTCAATGCGGTCGGGCACCACGGCATGGGTGGTGCCGGAGAGGCGCTCCACGCCTTCAATGGTGAGTGTTGGGGTGCCGATGCCTTGGATGCGGGCGCCCATTTTCACCAGGCAGTCGGCCAAATCGGTGACTTCCGGCTCCATGGCGGCATTTTCCAGCACGGTGGTGCCGTCGGCCAGCACGGCGGCCATCAGCAGGTTTTCAGTGCCGGTAACGGTAACCATGTCCATCACAATGTGTGCGCCTTTAAGGCGTTTGGCGCGCGCTTTCACATAGCCGTGTTCAATCACGATTTCCGCGCCCATGGCTTCCAAGCCTTTGAGGTGTTGGTCGACCGGGCGCGAGCCGATGGCGCAACCGCCGGGTAGGCTCACTTGGGCTTCGCCGAAATGCGCCAGTGTGGGACCGAGCACCAGAATGGAGGCGCGCATGGTTTTGACCAGCTCGTACGGGGCGCAGGTGTTGTTGAGGCTGCCGCAGTTGATTTCGAATTCATGCACATTGTCGGTGAGCACGCGCGCGCCCATGCCTTGCAGCAGCTTTTGCGTGGTTTTAACGTCGCGCAGCATGGGCACATTGGTGAGACGCAGGGTGTCTTTGGTGAGTAAGGCCGCGCACATTAGCGGCAGGGCGGCATTTTTGGCGCCGGATACGGTGATTTCACCGTTTAAAGGGCCGTTGCCGGTGATTTTGAGTTTGTCCATAGGATGAGGGTTCCTGTGAGGCAGTACGAGGATGCCCCATGCAGATTGGTCGGATGGCTTTGCCCGTTGCTGATGGGTAATTGATGGGGTGTCGGATATGCAGCGGGCAAAAAGGGCATTATATAGTGAATGAGCCCACTTGTTCCATTTCTTGGCGCGACCTAATCTAGCCGCCAAGCCAGCGCATAGTCAGTAGGAATGCGCACGCGCTGAAACCGAACAGGATGACCAAGAGGGGAATCAATTGTATCAACAGCCACAACAAGTTGAAGGTGACCGGAGCCTCTGGTTTCCAGCTGTAGCGAAGGCGGTGGATGATGAGTGTGGCCACGCCGCCGCCCAAGGTGATGACAATTCAGTATATGATCGAATCAGTCTCTTTAGTCTCTCCGCCACCCGAGGCATAGTGTCCCAGCAGCAGGCTGCAAAGTAGCCAAATGCCCAGCCAAACCACTATGGTGAGCCATCGGAATTTGGCAGCCTGTTGCTGCTGCCGGGCGGATTCGGGGCGTACGCGGGATGAGTTGGGTGTGTCGGTCATGGTTACCCTGCCTGCGTCTGTTCAGGTAGCCTGAAAACAGTTCAGTGCTGATGTTTGGCGGCCCATTCGGCCGGTGTGGCGGCAGTGCTGATCGACAGGGCATGCAATTCGTTGCTGGCGATTTTGTCGGCCAGGCCGTCTTTAATCAGACGGTGGCGTGCCAGCCGTGCTTTGCCTTCAAAGGCGGAAGAAACGATGTGGGCAAAAAAATGGTGGCCGTCGCCTTCCACTTCGATGTGTTCGGCGGCCACAACGCTGGCAATCATGGCTTTAACTTGTTCGGTGCTGAGCATGGTGTTCTTTCGTAAAAAGGTTTCAGGCAGCCTTTTGTTTAAAGGCTACCTGAAAATCAGCTGCGTAATTTATAGCCAGATTTTAACACGGCATGGATGGCGATGCTCAACACAATAAAGCTGCTGCCCACAATCGCCAACGACAGCCACGGCGATACGTCGCTGGCACCGAAAAAGCCGTAGCGAAAGCCGTCTATCATGTAAAACACCGGGTTGGCGTGGCTGATGGCGCGCCAAAACGGCGGCAGTGAGTTGATGGAATAAAACACGCCCGATAAAAAGGTGAGCGGCATAATCAGAAAATTCTGGAACGCGGCCAGTTGGTCGAATTTTTCGGCCACAATGCCCGCCAGCAGGCCGAACACGGCCATAATGCCGCAGCCGAGCAAGGCAAACATCACAATCCACAATACGTTGTGCGGCATGGGCAGGCCGAACCAGGCGGTTACCGCCAGCACGCCCGCGCCCACGACCAAGCCGCGCACCACGGCGGCGGCCACGTAAGCGCCGAAAAACGCCTGGCTGGATAGCGGCGGCAGCAAAATAAACACCAGATTGCCGGTGATGCGCGATTGAATCAGGCTGGAAGAGGCGTTGGCAAAGGCGTTTTGCGTCATCGACATCATCGCCAGGCCGGGAATCAGAAAAGCGGTGTAGCTCACGCCGGGCAATACGTCAGTGTGGCCACGCATGACGTGTGAAAAAATCAATTGATACAGCAAGGCGGTGAGAATGGGGGCAGACAAGGTTTGAAAGCCCACTTTCCAAAACCGCAGCACTTCTTTTTTAAACAGGGTGTAAAAGCCGGTGAAATTCATGCCGCGCCCTCCGCGTGGTCGCTGGTGAGGCGCAGGAATACGTCTTCCAAATCGGTTTCCAGCAAGCTCATGCTTTTGATGTTGATGCCGTCGAATTTGAGCGCTTGCAGCACAAAGGCCAATTCGCCATAGTCGGCCAATTTGAGGGTGTGTTGGTCGCCATCGCTGCTGAGCAAGCAGCGGTGCAGGCTTTCAGGCAGCCTATTGTCGAGGGTGAGCGCCAGGCGCAGGCCGGTGTCGGATTTGAGCAGGTTGGCGGTGCTGTCCAGCGCCACCAAGCGGCCGTGTTTCATCATGGCGATGCGGCTGCACAGGCTTTGCGCTTCTTCCAGATAATGGGTGGTGAGGATGATGGTGTGGCCTTGGCGGTTGAGTGATTCGATAAATTGCCACAGGCTTTGGCGCAATTCCACATCCACTCCGGCGGTGGGCTCGTCTAGTACGATTACCGGCGGGCGGTGCACCAAGGCTTGTGCCACCATTACCCGCCGTTTCATGCCGCCGGAAAGTTCGCGCGTGTTGGTGTCGGCTTTGTCGGCCAAGCCTAGGCGGGTGATGATTTCGTCTATCCAGGCATCGTTGTTTTTGATGCCGAAATAGCCGGATTGAAACTGCAGCGCTTCACGCACCGAAAAAAACGGGTCGAACACCAGTTCTTGCGGCACCACGCCCAAACTCATGCGCGCGGCGTAGGCATCGCGGCGCACATCGTGGCCGTTGACGGCAATTTGGCCGGAGGTGAGGCGGCTCAAACCGGCCATGGCCGAAATCAAGGTGGTTTTGCCGGCGCCGTTGGGGCCGAGCAGGCCGAAAAACTCACCGGCAGCCACGGTGAAACTGACGTCGTTGAGCGCAGTAAAGCCGTTGGCATAGGTTTTGACCGCATGGTCGATAACAAGGGCGGGTGTGGTCATGGTTGTTTAAGGGTGTGTGGGTGAGGCTGCCTGAAAGCCGGAATGGCCTGTGAACAGGCGCTAATGGCGCGGATGCAGGTCGTCTTCTTGCGGGCTGTCTTCTGCGGCGGCTACTGTATAGTCTTCTGCCGCCCATGCGCCCAAATCAATCAATTTGCAGCGTTGGCTGCAAAACGGGCGCTGGCGGTTTTCAGGCAGCCAAGCCACGTCTTTGCCGCAGGTGGGGCAGGTGACGGTGAGCGGTTTGGTGGTGGGTGGCATCAGCGAATCACCGGGTCGAAGCTGCACATAATCAGCTGAAAGGGAATCTGACCTTCCAGCGCCTTGCCGCGCGCCTGTTGTTGCGAGGCTTGCAGAAAACGGATGTGGGTGAAGTATTTATTGGCCGACACTTCCGGCAAGGCAGCATGTGCCAGTGCCACATCAATGGCCAACAAATGGATGTTTTGTGCCAGGCTGTTGTGCTGATAGCTGCCGCCACTGGTTTCGCAAGCCACCACCCAACTGTTGCTGCGCAAAATGTGCAGCAACAGGTAGATGGCTTCATAGGTGGGCAGCAGGCTCTGTATCCACTGGTGTAGCTGTTGCTGCCGTGTCTCGGTGCCCAGTTGTTGCCAATAAAAATAGGACGGCAAATCAAACGGGCTGGTGCCCCCGGGCACCAACATGCGCTGTTTGATGGCCATCAGCCATTCGTTTTCACGCAGGTGTTGGCCGAATTTCTGGTGCACATTGTGCAGATTTTGGGTGGCCGTTTGCAAGGCATCCAAGCGGGCTTGCTGTTGTTCGGCGCTCCATTGCGGATATTGATCCACCAAGGTTTTTTGCCGTTCCAGCTCTTGCAAAATATCCAGCTTCAATTCGGCACGCGCCGCTGCTTCCATGATTTCAAACAGGGTAAACAGGGCAGTGTGGTGGGCGCAGGCTTCATTGCTGTTGCTGGTGTCGCGAAAGCGGGCAAACAAATGCTCCAAGCGTAAAAAATTGCGGATGCGCTCGGAGAGGGGGTGTTCGTAACGGATGTGGTCGGTCATGGCTGGCTTAGGGCAGTATAGTATTGGTGCAGTTGGTCGACAGCGGTGTGCAGTGCGGATAAGTCGCCGTGGTTGGTCAAGACATCGTCGGCAATGGCCAAGCGCTGTTGACGGCTGGCTTGCTGCGCCATAATGGTGGCCACGGCGGCATCGCTTAATTGGCTGCGTTGCTTGACCCGCTCGATTTGCAAAGGTTCCGCTACGTCCAGCACCAGAATGCGCTGTACCAATTGCCGGAAGCGGGGGATTTCGGTGAGCAGCGGTATTTCTACCACGCCGTAGCCGTGCGGCAAGGCGGTGTGTTGTTGGGCTGCCTGAATGGCATCGAAAATCAGCGGGTGCAGCAGGCTTTCCAGCTGCTGTTTTTGTGTTGCATCGGCAAAAACACGTTGACGCAGCGCGGCGCGATTCAGTTGGCCGGTGGCAGCAAAAACGGCATCACCCCAATGGGCGCGAATGGCGGGCAGGGCGGCGCCATTGGCTGCGGTGAGGTTGTGGGCAATCGCATCAGCGTCTAACACCGGCACGCCATGAGAGGCAAACCGCGCCGCCACGGTAGATTTACCGCTGCCGATGCCGCCGGTAAGCCCCACCCACAGCGTCATGCCAAGCCTGCGGAGTGCAGCCACCACTGGATGGCTTGCTTAATCGGCTCATTGGCCACAAACACAATCCAGCCGGCAACCGCCAGCGCCGGGCCGAAGGCCATTGGTTGGTTGCGTGCCACTTTGAGGATAATCGAAGCCACAATCCCCACCAGCGCCGCCATCAACACAATCACCGGTAAAGTGGCGGCACCCAGCCAAGCACCCAATGCGGCCAAAAGCTTAAAGTCGCCATAGCCCATGCCGTCTTTGCCGGTGAGCAGTTTAAATAGCCAAAACAGCGACCATAAACTCAAATAGCCCAATACCGCGCCCAGCACTGCTTGCGTTAAAGGCACAAAGCCTAGCCATAAATTAAACAGCAAGCCCAGCCAAATAAGCGGCAGGGTGAGCTGATCCGGCAGTAACTGGGTGTCAACATCAATAAAGGTGAGCGCCAGCAACACGGCGGTGAACAGCAAGCCCATCCACGCGGTTTCATTCCAGCCGAAACGCCACACCACCACTGCGAATGCGGTCGCAGTAAGAATTTCTACCAGTGGATAGCGCCAAGAAATCGGTGTGTGACAACTATGGCAGCGGGCTTTGAGCAGCAAAAAGCTCAGTACCGGAATGTTTTGCCACGGTTTCACCGGCGCATGACAATGCGGGCAGGCCGAAGCGGGTACGAGTAGATTAAAGCGTTGCTCGTCATCAGTGTCGGGCGGCAAAGCCAGCACTGCTCGTGCCTCACGCCGCCAGCCGCGCTCCAGCATAATGGGTAGGCGGTACACCACCACATTCAAAAAACTGCCCACCACCAAACCCAATAGGGCGGCTAAAGCAATATACAAAACGGTATCGGACATGATTGTTTTTCTTTAATAACACAGGTTTCAGGCAGCCTAGCCGACCACATTGCCCAAGTTGAATAGCGGCAAGTACATGGCCACCAAAATTACGCCGATAATACCGCCCAATACCACCATAATGATGGGTTCCATCAGTGAAGACAGCTGCGACACCGCATTGTCCACCTCGTCTTCATAAAATTCGGCCGCCTTATTCAGCATATCGTCCAGCGCGCCCGACTCTTCGCCGATGGAGGCCATCTGCACCATCATATTGGGAAACAAATCGGTGGCCACCATACCGGATGTCAGCGAAATACCTTGGTTAACCTTGCTGCGGATTTCCTGGGTGGCTTCTTCGTAAATAATATTGCCAGAAGCGCCGGCCACCGAATCCAGCACTTCCACCAGCGGCACCCCGGCGGCAAACAATGTAGAGGTGGTGCGCGCCCAGCGTGCAATGGTGGCCTTGCGTACAATGCCGCCGAAAATCGGCATTTTCAGCAATAGGGCATCCACCCGTTTTTGCAGCTTGGGCGAGCGTTGCAGCCATTGGTAAAAGCCCACCACTGCACCGATTAGGCCGATAATCACCAGCCAGCCGTAGGCCACGAAAAAGTCGGAAATATTCATCATAAACTGAGTGAGTGCCGGCAAGGCCACCCCCATGCCGTCATACACCTTGCCAAACTCGGGCAGTACAAACATCATCATCACAATCACCAGCGCAATCGCCACCACCACTACGGCTGCCGGATAGGTGAGTGCACTTTTCACTTTTTTCTTAATGGCTTGGGTTTTTTCTTTGTAGGTGGCCAGCTTGTCCAGCAAGCTTTCCAGTACGCCGCCTGCTTCGCCGGCACGCACCAGATTGCTGTAAAAGCGGTCGAAATACTTGGGGTGTTTGGCAAAGGCATCGGCCATAGAGGTACCTTGCTCGATGTCGCCGCGGATGTCCATCAGCAGCTTGGTCATCGAGGCATTGGCGTGCCCTTTGGCCACAATATCAAACGCCTGCATCAAGGGCAAACCGGCCTTCATCATGGTGGCCAGTTGGCGGGTAAACACGGTGATGTCGGCCTGGGTGATGCGTTTTTGGCGGCTGACCTTCATTTTGGTGATTTGAATCACCTTGATTTGGCGGCGCGACAATTTCGCACGCGCTTCGGCCTCGTCTTTGGCCACCACTTCGCCGCGCACAATTTGCTCGGTACTCAGGTTTTTTCCCTCAAAACTAAAGCGCTTACCGGTTTGTTTGGGGGTGCTTTTGTTTTTGGTGCTCATGCTGTTCCCTATGCTGTTGTTTTAAAGCTTGTTTGCCCGCAAAAATAAAAAATAAAGGTTTAATCGTTGGTGTGCGCCAAGATTTCTTCCAGCGAGGTGGCGCCCTGCATCACTTTTAATAAACCGGCGCGACGCAAATCGACCATGCCTTCTTTATAGGCTTGGCTGCTGATGTCCACTTCATTGCCGTTGTTCATGATGATGCGTTGCATATTGTCGCTTACCGGCATCACTTCGTACACACCGGCACGGCCTTTATAGCCTTTGCCGCGGCAGCGGTCGCAGCCCACTGGGCGGTACATGGTCCATTCTTTGGCCAAATCTTCATCGGTGAAACCGGCTTTTTTTAGCGCCGGTGTTGGCGGGCGCTCCATTGGTGCTTTGCATGAACACAGGCGGCGCACCAAGCGTTGCGCCATAATCAGGTTCACCGAGCTGGCAATATTAAACGGTGCCACACCCATATTCAACATCCGCGACAAGGTGGCCGGGGCATTGTTGGTGTGCAGGGTGGAGAATACCATGTGGCCGGTTTGGGCGGCTTTAATGGCGATGTCGGCGGTTTCTAGGTCGCGGATCTCGCCCACCATGATGATATCCGGATCTTGGCGTAGAAACGACTTGAGTGCAGCGGCAAAGGTCAGCCCCTGTTTGTCGTTTACATTCACTTGGTTGATGCCGGGCAGGTTAATCTCGGCCGGGTCTTCGGCGGTGGAGATATTCACGCCGTCGGTATTGAGGATATTCAGGCAGGTATAAAGCGATACGGTTTTGCCCGAACCAGTGGGGCCGGTGACCAACACCATGCCGTAGGGGCGGTGGATGGCCTCCAGAATCAGTTGTTTTTGGAAGTCTTCAAAGCCCAGTTGGTCAATGTTCAGCGTGGAGGCATCGGAATTCAAAATCCGCATCACGATTTTTTCGCCAAACAGCGTGGGCAGGGTGCTGACGCGAAAGTCAATGGCCTTAACACCTTTTTGGAATACCAATTGGATACGGCCGTCTTGGGGAATGCGTTTTTCAGAAATATCCATTTTGGCCATCACTTTGATGCGTGAAGCCAGCTGGTTGCGGATGTTCAGCGGCGGGCGCACCACTTCGCGCAATTGTCCGTCAACACGGAAGCGTACCCGTGCACTTTCTTCGTAAAATTCAAAATGGATGTCGGAGGCGCCGGCGGCCAGTGCGTCGCTCAAAATTTTGTAGATAAAGCGTGCCACCGGGCCGTCTTCGGCTTCATCGTCGCCCACGGTAACGGTTTTGCTTTCACCGCCGCCGCTGATTTCGCTGCTGATTTCATCAAGCAAGGTGGAAGATTTTTGGGCGATGCCTTCCATAAGGCTGTTGAGCTGGTCATCGCGCACCACCACCAAATCAACAGTGAGGTTGAGGCTGGCGGCCATTTGTTGGTAGGTTTGAATCTGGGTGGGGTCGGACACCGCCAGAAACAGCCGCCGCCCGCGTTGAAATAAAGGAATGCAGCGATGGGCTTCGATTTGCTTATCACTGAATACCCCGGCCACCATCAGGCTGCTGTTGTATTCATTTAAATCCAGCAGGGGAAAACGGAAGGTTTGCGACAGCAGTTTGGCCAGGCCGTCAGCTTTAATCACGCCCGATTCAAACAATAAGGGTACGATATTCTGCTTTTTGTCCAACGCTTCGCGGTATTTATCGACTTGGTCGGAGCCGATGATTTTATGCTGGTACAAAACGCGTAATAAACCGATGCTCATGGGGCTGTGCTCGTGATGGAAAATACTGGGGTTAATTTAATAATTCAAAATGATGGGCATATGCCGCTGCCCCTTAATTTTGATTCACGGCAAACATTAACACTGCCGTTGCCGATTTTATGCGTTGCGATAATATGCAAATATGGCTTAAATGTTGCGGCTTTTATACCTGCTATGGCCATTTTGTGGTGTTGATTAACGCTGTTTTAACGGATTATAAAGTAAATTTGCTTTTCAGGCAGCCTACTTGAGAAAGATGGCGTGGAAGTTGTGTGGTTTTAAGTGCATACCGCAGCCATGCGTGTTTGGTTGATTTGTTTAATTTTAATTAAACGGCTGATGCGCAGGCTGCCTGAAAATGGGCTGTGGCGATTTTGCACTGGATGAGGTATCAAAACAGGCAGCCTGTGGATGGGTTGGTTTTTAGCTGGCTGGCTGCACGTCACCGGCTTCCCAATAATCGATATACAGCTGCAATTCGATTTGGTTGCGCCATTCGTTGGCCACGGGGCGGTAAACGGTGCGGATGGTGGGTGGCAGGGTGTCGGTGCAGCGGAAAAACAGGGCTTCCACGATGTGGCCGTTTTTACACAAACCGGCTTTCAGGTGTTGGGTACCCACCGGTTTTTGCCACACTACGGTGAATTCGTCGGTAAAGCTGGGCGGGGTAAAGCCTTGGCCCCATACTTGGGCGGCCAGTTGTTGTGCTTGATTCAAGCACAATTGTTCGGTGTCGAGCACGCCGTCGGTGATATAGCATTGGTTTAAGTCGTCGCTATTTAGCCATTCGGCCACCACGGCTTCAAAGGCTGCCTGAAAACGGGGCAGCTTGGCTTCGGCGATGCTTAAACCGGCCGCCATGGCGTGGCCGCCGAATTTGAGGATTAAATCCGGCTCGCGTTTGCTCACCAAATCCAGTGCGTCGCGCAGGTGTAGCGCCGCGATGGAGCGGCCGGAGCCGCGGATTTCGCCGTTGTCGGCGGGGGCGAACACAATCACCGGGCGGTGGAAGCGCTCGCGCAGGCGGCTGGCCACAATGCCCACCACGCCTTGGTGCCAATCATCGCGATAGGCTACTACACTGAACTGGTTGGCGTTGATGTTGTCCAGCCCGGCCAAGGCTTCATCGAGCATGCTGTGCTCGATTTGGCGGCGCTCGCGGTTTAAGGCGTCGAGCTGTGCGGCCAGTGCTTGGGCGCTGGCATCATCCGCAGCCAATAAGCAGGCGATGCCCAAGCTCATGTCGTCTAGGCGCCCCGCGGCGTTGATGCGCGGGCCGATGGCAAAGCCCAAGTCAAACGGCTGTGCCTTACGCCAATCGCGCTTGGCTATATCGAACAAGGCGCGGATGCCGGGGCGCATCAGCCCGGCACGCATGCGTTTGATGCCTTGCGCCACCAAGATGCGGTTGTTGTGATCCAAGCTCACCACATCGGCCACGGTGCCCAGCGCCACCAAGTCCAGTAGCTCGGCCAAATTGGGTTCAGGCAGCCTTGCGTGGAAATGCTGCTGTTGGCGCAAGTGCGCACGCAAGGCCATCAATACATAAAACACCACGCCCACGCCGGCCAGTGATTTGGCGGCAAAGCCGCAGCCGGGCTGGTTGGGGTTGACGATAATACAGTTGGGCAGGGTGTCGCCGGGCAGGTGGTGGTCGGTAATCAATACGTCCAGCCCTAAGGCTTGGGCGTGTGCCACCCCGGCCACGCTGGCAATGCCGTTGTCTACAGTCATGATGAACTGCGCTTGGCGCTCGGCGGCCATTTCGGCCAATTGCGGGGTGAGGCCGTAGCCGTGTTCGAAGCGGTTGGGCACCAGAAAATCCACTTGGGCGCCCATGCGCGCCAAGCCAATCATCGCCACGGCGCAGGCGGTGGCGCCGTCGGCATCGTAGTCGGCCACAATCAAAATGCGCTCTTGGCGGGCAATGGCAAGCGTCAGACGCTCGGTGGCGGCGGTGATGTTTTTTAAATCACCGTAGGGCAGCAGTTGCGTGAGCTTATCGCCCAATTCGGCGGCGGTTTTGACATTGCGGGCGGCACATAAGCGCGCCAGTAAGGGGTCGGTGCCGGCGGCCAACAGCGTTTGGTAGGCATGGTGGTCGGCTTGGCGGATGCGGATTTTGGCGCTCATATGACTCATAACCAAGCTCCCTGAAACACCGGCTGGCGACGCCAAAACGGCGGCAGAGCCGGTTTGCGCACCCACAGGCTGGCGTGTTGGCTGCTGATGCACAGTTGTTTGAGGCTGCCTGAAGCCAAGGCGTGGTGTGCGGGCGTAAACCAGCGTTGATCCCAGTCTTGCAGTTGCGCGGCATAGGTGTGGCCGTCGCCTTGTGCCACCGGCAACATCAGGCTGTCGTCAAACATGACTGTGTGCATGGGGCTGCCTGAAGCGGTGTATTGGTTTTGCAGCTCAGCCCAGTTGGGCGGTAGTGTGTGGCGCAAGGGCAGGCTGTTTTGCGCCCAGCCGGAATCGGTGAGCAGCAAGGTGTGCGGGTCGGCCTCGCCGGGCGCATCACGCCAGCACCACACGCCATTTACCGGCGGGCGGCCGTGTTGTTGACGGGCGTGGTTTAAGGCGTGGCTGTGTAACAGCATTTGTATTTCGGTTTGCGCTTGTAATAAAGTGTTGGCGCCATTGCCGCTGGGTTTGTTGGCGGCATCGAGGTGGCGGTTTAAATCCAGTATCGGTGCAGCTTGCCATTGTGGCGGCTGCGGGCAGCTTACCAGCCATAAATCCGCGCGGTAGGGATAAAAATGCCAATATTGGTCGGCAAAAAAACGGCTCAGCTGCGCACACCAAGCGGCAGCTTCATCGGCTTGAATCGCCAAGGTATTGCCGCTGATGATTTGCGCGCTGTGCATGCCGATGTGTTGATGCATCGGGCTGCACCAAAATGCGGCTTGGCTTTCAGGCAGCCCCAGTGTTTGCAAGCCTTGTTTTAATAAGGAGCCTTGCCATAAAAAACGGCCAAAAAACGTGCTGTTGGCGGCTGCTGCTTGGCTTTGGCTGCGCCCCCAATGCAGCAGGCGGTTAAGGCCGGGGGTGTGTAGCGCAGGCAGTGCGGCTTGAGGATGCGGCCAGACTAAATCGGGCAGGGCAAGGGTGAGCTGTTGCATTGTGCAGTATAAACAGACAGGGCAAAAGAAAGCATTATAGCTTTTATGGGGTGGGTGTAGTGATAAGGGTTTGTTTAACTTAAAAAGGCTGCCTGAAGCTTGATATCGGCGTGAATCAAGGTAATACCAATTCGAAAAAATAAGATAACAAGGCGGCGAGTCGCAGACAGTACAAGTAGTACGGCAAGACGAGCCAACGCAGTTAGGTTATTTTTTCGAATTGGTATAAGTTTCAGGTAGCCTTTTAAGGTGGTGATGCTTAACGGGCTGCAGCTTGTAAGCGTGCGGCCTGGCCGCTTAAGTCCACACCGGCACGGGCGGCGTGTTGAATGGCCTCGTTTACGCTTGTGCCGTGTGCCACCGCATCTAGCGCCCACAAGAGGCAGCAGCGGGTGGCGGTGCGGCAGTAGGCCAGCACCGGTGCATCGGCGGCGGCCACGGCGGTAGCGAAGCGTTCGGCATCGTGGCTGTTGAGGGTGGGGGCGGTAACGGGCTGGTGGATTTGGTGTTCAATGCCCGCTGCGGCTGCCCACGCGGCCACAGTTGCCCAGTTGGGCTGTTGCGGCTCTTCGCCGTCGGGGCGGTTGCCGATAAGGGTGTTGATGCCCAATGCGGCGGCTTCGGCGATGTCGGCGGGGCTAACTTGGGCGCTAACGTAGAGTTTGTCGGTTAAGGGGTACATGGTTTGGCCTTGGGTTAAGAGTTAAGGTGTGGTGGGGTTTAGCCAGTGTTGCAGTGTATCGGCATCGCGGATGCGCAGCAGGGCGGTGTCGGTGTCGGCGGCTTGTACGGTAAGCATGGTTTGTTGCAGCAGGCCGTGGCGGAAATAATGTACGCTGATGCGCTCACCCACGGCCAACCTCGCCCAAGCGGCGGCAAAATCGCGGCAGGCCAATTGGTTCAGGGCTATGATTTCATCGCCGGCGCACAGCCCGGCGGCCTCGGCGCTGCCGCCGTTGAGCACATGAGTCAACTTGATACCGTAAGGGTGCGGGCTGAAGCGGGCGCCAAAGTCGGTGCTGGCAGCGGGCTCGGGCGGCCAAGTGTCTACCACATCGCCGCCGTGGCTGCGCGGCAAGGCTTGCCATTGCAAATCCACGCCCAAGTGTTGCAGGGATTTTGCCAGTGGTAAGGGGGCGGTGGTGTATAAGGCTGCCTGAAAGAAATCGGCCAAATCAATGCCGCTTAAGGTTTGGGCGCGTTGTTGCCATTCGCCTTCGGCCAGTGCTTGGCCATTGGCGGTGTAGTCGGCATACAGGGCTTGCATGATGCTGTCGAGGCTGTGGCGCCCGCCGCTGTGTTGGCGGATATGGCTGTCTAGGCACAGCGCCATCAGCGCACCTTGCTGGTAGTAGCTGACTAAGGCGTTGGGGCTGTTTTCATTTTGTTTGTAGTATTTGGTCCAAGCATTGAAGCTGGCTTCGGCCAAGGTTTGCACTTGCCGCCCGCCGCTTTGTTGCACGCGGGTGAGGTTTTGCGCCAATAGCCGCAAATACTGCGTTGCGCTAATCACGCCGCTGCGCACCAAAAACAGGTCGTCGTAATACGAGGTGATGCCTTCAAAAGCCCATAGCTGCTCGCTGTAGGCTTCGTGGTTTAAGTCGCTTTCGGCAAAGGCTTGCGGTTTGATGGATTTAATATTCCAAGCGTGGAAATACTCGTGGCTGAACAAACCCAATAGACCGATATAGGCATCGCTGCTGCCGTTTGCGCGGGGCAGGCTGTGGCGGTCGGCCAACAGCGCGGTGCTGCTGCGGTGTTCCAGCCCGCCGTAGATGTTGTCGCCTACATGCAACAGGAATACATAGCGCTGAAAAGGCGCGGGGGCGGGGAAAAAAGCCAGTTGGGCGGCACAAATTTTGGCCACGTCGTGTTGCAGGCGCGCGGCATCAAAACCGCCGCTGTGGCCGCTAATCACGATTTCGTGCTCAATGCCGCCCGCGCTGAACGGCAGCCGCATCAGAGTGCCGGTTTCCACCGGGTGGTCAATCAAATCGGCATAAGAGGCTGCCTGAAAAGTATATTTGGCATCGCCTGTGTTCATACTGGTGGCGATGTCCCAATCGCCGGGTAGGTTGTCGATATGCAGGGTGCAAGGTTCGTGTTGGCGCTGATGGTGGCGCAAAAACACGCAAGCACCGTCGAAAAAGCCGCGTTCGCGCGTGAGCCACGCGCCGCGTACCGATAAATCAAAGGCATACACGCGGTATTCGATTGTCCATTCCCCCGGGGTGGCGGTCAGTTGCCAGGTGTTTTTGTCGTTCTGGGTCAGTTGGGCGGGCCGGCCGTTGCCTCGTGCTTCGATGGCCACGATGTGGCGGGCGAATTCCCGAATCATATAGCTGCCGGGCACCCAGTTGGGCAGGCTGAAGGAGATGGTTTCGGTGTCGGTTTGCCGGAAACACAAGCGCACTTGCCAAAGGTGTTGTTCTAGGGAGTAGGGGCTGATGTGGTAATGCAGCATGGTTATCTTTAATAATTGTTAAGTTATGTTGGGCAGAATCAAGCGCGATTGATGTGCGTCAAATCACCGCAGCGGTAAAACCGATATTCTTACAAAAATCCGTTATTGGCAATGGATTCTCTGTGTAAATAAAGGCAGGCTCTTGAGGGATTGTCTGGTGAGCAGGGGGGATTTGCATTAGAATAGCCGGGTTAAAACGCCTCATACTTTTGTAAACTCATGGTTAAGGCGTTGTGTTTAGAAAATGCCGCTTATATCAATGCCTTGTTTTGCATTGGTTTTCAAGCGGCGCCAAAATATCCAAGCCATTTTGAATGGAGAGTCTTCATGGAAACGCAAACTTATAACTACAAAGTGGTGCGGCAATTTGCCGTCATGACTGTAGTTTGGGGTATTGTGGGCATGTTGGTGGGGGTGATTATCGCCGCCCAGTTGTTTGCCCCCAATATCATGAACCTGACCGACATCGGCCCGTGGTTTCACTTCGGCCGCTTGCGCCCGCTGCATACCAATGCAGTGATTTTTGCCTTTGGCGGCTGCGGTTTGTTCGCTACCTCTTACTACATCGTGCAACGCACCTGTAATGTACGCCTGTTTGGTGGCAATATTTTGCCGGCTTTCACCTTTTGGGGCTGGCAGCTGGTCATTGTGCTGGCGGCGATTACGCTGCCATTGGGGCTGACCCAAGGCAAGGAATACGCCGAATTGATTTGGCCGATTGATATCTTGATTACCTTGGTGTGGGTGGCCTACGCGATTGTGTTCTTCGGCACCATCGCCACCCGTAAAATCAAGCATATTTATGTGGCGAACTGGTTTTATGGCGCTTTTATCTTGGCAGTGGCTTTGCTGCACATTGTCAACAGCTTGGCAGTACCGGCCAGCGCCACCGTTTCCTATCCGATTTACTCCGGTGCCATCGATGCCATGGTGCAATGGTGGTACGGCCATAATGCGGTGGGCTTTTTCCTTACTGCTGCCTTCTTGGGGATGATGTACTACTTTGTGCCCAAGCAAGCCGGCCGCCCGGTGTATTCTTACCGTTTGTCAGTGGTGCACTTCTGGGCGTTGATTTTCACCTATATGTGGGCAGGCCCGCACCATCTGCACTACACCGCGCTGCCGGACTGGACTCAGTCTTTGGGCATGGTGTTCTCGCTGATTCTGTTTGCGCCTTCTTGGGGCGGTATGATTAACGGCATCATGACCTTGTCTGGCGCTTGGCATAAACTGCGCACCGACCCGATTCTGAAATTCTTGGTGGTGTCGTTGTCTTTCTACGGTATGTCTACCTTTGAAGGCCCGATGATGTCAATCAAATCGGTGAATGCCTTGAGCCACTACACCGACTGGACCGTAGGCCACGTTCACTCCGGTGCGTTGGGTTGGGTGGGTTTCATCACCATCGGTTCTATTTACTACCTGATTCCGCGCCTGTTCGGCCGCAAAGAAATGTACTCGATTAAATTGATTGAAGCGCATTTCTGGATTGCCACCATCGGCATCGTGCTCTACATCTCTTCTATGTGGATTTCCGGTGTGATGCAAGGCCTGATGTGGGGTGCGCTGAACGACGACGGCACCTTGACCTATTCTTTTGTTGAGTCAGTGAAACAAAGCATGATTTTCTATCAAATCCGCTTCTTAGGTGGGCTGCTGTATCTGGTCGGCATGCTACTGATGGCGTACAACGTGTACCGTACCATTGCTGCAGGCAAAGCCGTGGATGCCGAAATTCCGGCGGTTTCGCAAACCCAGCACCACTAATGAAAGAAAGACAGAATTATGAGTCTCCAGAAACTTGTTGAAGAAAAAGTGGGCTACCTGATTGTCTTTACGCTTTTGGTCATCAGCGTGGGTCTTTTGATTGAAGTGGTGCCGCTGTTCGGCCAAAAATCGGTAACCGAACCGGCACCCGGGGTAAAACCCTATACCGCCTTGCAAGTGGCCGGACGTGACATCTACATTCGCGAAGGCTGCTACAACTGCCACTCGCAAATGATTCGTCCCTTCCGCGCCGAAACTGAGCGCTACGGCCACTACTCCGTGGGCGGTGAGTCGGTATACGACCACCCGTTCCAATGGGGCTCTAAACGTACCGGCCCGGATTTGGCGCGCGTGGGCGGCCGCTATTCAGACGAATGGCACCGCATCCACTTGCTCAACCCGCGTGACGTGGTGCCTGAGTCCAATATGCCTGCTTTCCCGTGGTTGGCGCGCAACACCGTTGACGGTGCCACCATTCAGAAACACATGACCGCGCTGCGTACCGTGGGCGTGCCGTATACCGACGAAGAAATTGCCAATGCGCCCAAAGACGTGGACGGCAAGTCTGAATTGGAAGCGGTAATCGCTTACCTGCAAGGCTTAGGCTTGGCACTGAAAAACGTAAGGTAACCATCATGGGTGATTTGAATCTGGCGCGTGTGCTCTATACCGTAGGCTGTTTTCTGGCGTTTATGCTGATTTTGCTCTATGCCTATGGCCGTAAAGCCAAAAAAACCTACCCCGAGCAGGCGCAACGCATCATTGACGATCCCGATACCCCGGACGACACGTCGAACACGCGCGGATAAGGGTTACCCGTGACCACGGAGCAAAATAATGAACACAACATCCCAATTTACCAGTAATTTCTGGAATATATACATTGCGGCCATCGTCCTGCTCAGTTTTTTGGGTTTGGCTTGGTTGCTGATTTCCCAAAACAAAACCAAAACGCCCAAACGGGGTGCCGATGGTGAAGTAGAAACCATGGGTCACGCTTGGGACGGCATTGAGGAATACAATAACCCGTTGCCGCGTTGGTGGTTTTACCTGTTTGTGCTGACCACCATTTTCGGTGTGGGCTATCTGGTGATGTACCCCGGCATTGGCGACTACAAAGGCGTATTAAACTGGACCAGTACCAACCAATACGAAAAAGAAGTGGCTGCCGCCAACGACAAATACGGCCCCTTGTATGCCAAATTTGGCCAAATGCCGATTGAGCAGGTAGCCGCAGACCCGCAAGCCCAGCGTATCGGTAAAAACATGTTCGACACCTATTGTATTCAGTGTCACGGCTCCGATGCCAAAGGCAGCAAAGGCTTCCCCAACTTGACCGACCACGATTGGCTGTGGGGCGGTACACCGGCTGAAATTCAAGAAACCATTGAAAAAGGCCGTGTGGCCGTGATGGCGCCTTGGGGGCCGGCATTGGGTGAAGAGCGGGTAAAAGACGTGGCCAACTATGTAATGTCTTTATCCGGCAAGCAGCATGATGCCGATCGCGCCAAACGCGGCAATGCCCTGTTTCATGGCGGCCCGGCCAACTGCTTCGCTTGTCATGGCCCGGATGGCAAAGGCATTAAAGGCTTGGGTCCGAACCTGACGGATGATGTGTGGCTGTGGGGCGGTAGTGAAAAAGCCATTATCGAAACCATCACCAGTGGCCGACACAACCAGATGCCGGCATGGGGTCACTTCCTTGATAAAGACAAACTGCACATCATGACCGCTTATGTGTGGGGCTTGTCGAACAAGGATGGCGCTGCACCGACTGAAGCGGCTAAACCCGCTGCGGCATCCGCACCTGCGGCGGCATCGGCACCGGTTGCTGCATCTGCCGCTGTTGTTGACGACAGTGCCAAAACCGTGGTGGAAAACGGCGTGGTTAAAGTGTACTTTGCCAGCGGTAAGGCTGATGTGGCCGCCAACACCAACGACCAGCTGGCTGCCATTGTGGCCGGTGCCAAAGAAGGCAAAAGCGTGGTGATTTCCGGTTTCCACGACAGCACCGGCAATGCGGCGCAAAATGCCGAGCTGGCCAAAAACCGTGCACAGAAAGTGAAAGACGCACTGGTGGCCTTGGGCGCTCCTGCCGATAAAATCCAGCTGGAAAAACCGGCTTCTACCGAAGGCAAGGGCAATAATGCCGAAGCCCGCCGTGTGGAAGTGGTATTGAAATAATCTGGTTAGACTGTAAACTGCAAAACCCCGCTGCTAAGCGGGGTTTTTTATGGCTGGGGCTTTCAGGCAGCCTGAAGTATGGGACAACCCGCTATTGGATTGTGACACCAATCCTAAAAAATAACCTATAGCAAAGAAGCTAAATAATCCTACGGTGTTGGCTCGCCTTAGTGCAAAGCGAACGATTTTATAAGGTGCTAAAGTACCAACAAAAATCAGTTCCGCCTTATTATGTTATTTTTAGAATTGGTATGACAACTTTATGACAATGTAAAACACCGCTACAATGGCTGCTTATTTCTTAAATCTACATCACGTGTAAGTGCATGAAAGTGTGGCCGTGAAAACCCGAATCAAACCTTTATTACTGTGCGTCGTATTGCTGGCGCTGGCATACAGTTTTTGGCACAGCCCGGCGTGGCTGCAATTGTGCTATGGCTTGGCCTTGTTTTTGTTTGGCATGCAATGCATCGAAGAAGGTTTGCATAAGGCCGCGGGCGGCACCTTGGAGCGTTTGCTTGCCCGCAGCACCGCCACCCCGGCCAAAGGCCTGTTGTTTGGTATGGGTGCTACCTTTGTGCTGCAATCCACCACGCTGGTGTCTTTGCTTACCATTGCGTTTTTAAGCACCGGCTTGATTCAACTGGCCGGTGGTATTGCGGTGATTTTGGGCACCAATTTGGGTGCCACCAGCGGCATTTGGCTACTGGCGCTGGCCGGGCAAAACATTAGCTTGGCACCGGTGGCCTTGCCGATGTTGGTGTTCGGCATTTTAATGAGCTTTTTCAAAGGCAAGGCGCATGCTTTTGGGCGAGTGTTGATTGGCATTGCGCTGATTTTTATCGGCATTGATGCGATTAAAAACGGCTTTCACGATATGGGCTCGGGGGTGGATTTCGCCGCCATCAACATCAGCGGCGCTGCCGAAGTGGCGGTGTTTTGCGGTATCGGCCTGTTGCTCACCATTGTGTTGCAATCCACCCATGCTACGTTGATTTTAACCTTGGCTGCCTTAGCAGGCGGGCAAATCGGCGTTGAGCAGGCGTTTGCAATTGCCATTGGCTCCAATGTGGGCAGTAGTATTTCCACTGCGTTGGTGGGGATGCTTGGCAGCGAGCGCAACGGCCAAAGGCTGGCATTGGCACATTTGCTGTTTAACGTGGTTACCGCCGTGCTGGCCTTATTGCTGTGGCTGCCTTTGGTGAGCCTGGTGAAAAACGTGGCCGAAGTGGTGGGGCTGGGGCAAAACGGCTTATTGCAATTGGCGCTGTTTCACACCCTGTTTAACTTATTGGGGCTGGCGGTGTTTTGGCGGCTGCAAACCCGGCTGGCGGCCTTACTGCAACGCTGGCTGCCTGAACGTGAACAAGCCGAGTTGCTGCCCGCGGTGGCGGCCAATGCCGCAGGCAAAAGCCTTGCCCGACATTTGTCGCCCAATATGCTGCGCTCGGGCGACACCGCTTTGCGTGCCATTTTCCAAGAGGTGCACCATTTGGGTGATTTGAGCTTGGAAGTGATGTGCCATGCCTTATTTATTCCGGCGCAGCAGCTGTATCAGCCTGTGCTGGAAGAAAACCTACCTGCCGCTTCTCCACCTTTAGAGCTGGATGCGCAGCCTTTGTATGAGCAGCACATCAAGCCCCTGTATAGTGAGCTGCTCGACTTTATCGGCCAGAGCGACATCACCGAGCAGCCGCAGCAACAGCGCTTGCTGCAAGCACAAATGACGGCGCTGCAATTGGTGAATGCGGTGAAAGACAGCAAGCATCTGCAAAAAAACATGCAGCATTTCCTGCAACAGCCCGACACGGCGGCACACGCTTACTACACCCGCTTGCGCCAATATTTGTTTCAGCTTTTATGGTTGTTCCGCCAAGCCAGCCAGCCGGTGGCAGCGGAGTATGGCGATTGCGCCCAATATACCGAAGCCTTAAGCCGCCAAGTGGAAACCCTGAACAATGGTTTTCGCGATGATGTGATGGCGCAACTGCGCGAGCAGCAAATCGACGGCTGGCAAACCAGCTCGCTCATGAACGACATCAACTATGCCTACCGCATCGGCTTGAGCCTGCTGGAAGTATTGCCTTCCGCCTGCGAATATCGGGCGATGTTGAAGGGGCAGGAACCGGTGCTAAAGCCAGATGAGGATTGATATAGCAAAGAAACTAAATAATCCCACGGCGTTGGCTCGCCTTAGCTCAAACAGAACGATTTACTCGGGTGTTACAGCAGCGAATAAATCAGTTTCCGCCTTGTATGATTGATTTATTTTTGTTGCTATAGTATTTAATTGATTTTAAATGAAATAAATGCAATCAGCAAAAGGCTGCCTGAAATGGTTTCAGGCAGCCTTTCATTACAGATTGTATCTGAATCTGCGGTATGCTTAATGCAATTCGCCGCTGGCGCGTTTGGCTTTAAAGTCTTTGGTTTCTTTAATAATCACGCCGGAGAGCAGCAGCAAGGCAATCAGGTTGGGGATGGCCATCAAGCCGTTAAAGGTGTCGGCGGCGGACCATACCAAGTCCAAGCTGGCCACGGTACCCAGCATCACGGTGCCCACGTATACCAAGCGGTAAATCAGAGTGGCGCCGTCGCCAAATACATAGGCGGCACATTTTTCACCGTAGTAGCTCCAGCCCAGAATGGTGGAGTAGGCAAAGAAAATCAAGCCGATGGATACCACCCAACCACCAGGGCCTGGCAAAAGCTGGTTGAAGGTGCTGGTGGTAAGGGCGGCGCCGGTGAGCTCCGGTTTCACAAAATGGCCGGTGCTGATTAAGCCCATCACCAATACGATGCCGGTAATCGAGCACACCACAATGGTGTCGATAAAAGTACCAGTCATGGATACCAATGCTTGGCGCACGGGGTGGTCAGTTTTGGCGGCGGCAGCGGCAATGGGTGCTGAGCCCATGCCGGCTTCGTTGGAGAATACGCCGCGTGCCACACCGTAGCGGATCACGGCGCCGATGGCACCACCGGCCACGGCTTGGCCGGTAAAGGCATCGCTGAAAATCAGGCCAACCGCATCGCCGAGCAAATGGGCGTTGTAGATAATAATGGCCAAGCCACCCAATACGTAAAACACCGCCATGGCCGGCACAATCAGGGAGGCGGCTTTGGCAATGCTTTTAATGCCGCCCAGCACCACAATGCCGGTGAACACGGTGAGCACCACGCCGGTAATCCAGCCATCAACGCCGAAGCTGGTGTGCACCGCTTGCGCCACCGAGTTGGACTGCACTGAGCTGCCGATGCCGAAAGAGGCCACAGTGCCGAAGAAGGCAAAGGCATAAGCCATCCATTTCCAGTTTTTGCCCAAACCGCGCTCGATGTAATACATCGGACCGCCGGACATTTGGCCTTTGCTGTTGACCACGCGGTATTTCACCGCCAGCACGCCTTCGCCGTATTTGGTGGCCATACCGAAAATAGCGGTAATCCACATCCAAAACACGGCACCGGGGCCGCCCAGTACCACCGCAGTGGCCACACCGGCAATATTACCGGTGCCGATGGTGGCCGACAGGGCGGTCATTAAAGCGCCAAAATGGGAAATATCGCCTTCATGGTCGCTGCCATCGGCTTTTTTCTTGTGCGGCATAAAAGCCTGTTTTAAGGCATAGGGCAGCAGGGTGAATTGCAGCCCCAACAGGCGTACGGTAAGATAAACGCCGGTGCCCACCAACAGCACCAACATATACGGCCCCCAAACCAGATTGCCTAGGGTATCGAACAAGGATTTTAAACCTTCCATACTGCCTCCTGAATGATTGTGTGTGCGCCGGGGATGCCGGACGGAATATGACCAAAACCCCGCTGTGGTTGGTTTTAAAATGTGCTATTTAGGAAATTTTGGCACTTGCGTGGCAAAAAAGGCAAACGGATTGCATTGCCTGCTCCTGCCAAAATCGGCTTTATTCAAGCACAAGTGTTAATAATCTGCAAGGTTTTGTTAATAAATTCTTAGATGACTGTGGCTGAGAAAGCGGTAAGGTGCTGGTGGTGACGATTGGATTTTTATATACAATTGAGTTACTTAAGCCTATATGGATGCAGAAGGCTATAAGGTTTAGTCGTGGGCAAAAAAATGGGTTGGTGCGCCCGATGGATTATTTTGTGCGGCGCTGGCCGAAATGAATTAAGAGCCTAGCTTGTATAACAAGCTAGGCTCTTGATATTTTGGTGGCGGATTAGGGATTCGAACCCCGAATACAAGGATTATGATTCTTCCATTATCAAAATAACCAATTGATTTTAAATATATGTAATGCTTGCACATACAGCCATATACAGTATAAATCGCCTACAATTAGTCACAAATATGGCACACCGATTTTCGTAGATTTCGAATGATTGGTAGCACCAGAATGCAAATTTAAGCACCTTCGAAGGGTGTTTAAGTTTGCATTTTTTATGCCTTGAACAAACATGGAGCACGCTCATGACTGTGAACAAAGTCCAACTTATCGGCCGCCTCGGGCGCGACCCGGAAGTACGCTATATGCCCAACGGGGATGCCGTATGCCATTTTTCCATTGCCACTGAAGAACAGTGGAAAGACCGTGACGGCAACCGCCAAACCCGCACCGAGTGGCACAACATTGTGTTGTACCGCAAGCTGGGTGAAATCGCCGGGCAATATTTGCGCAAAGGTGGTTTGGTTTACATTGACGGACGCATTCAGAGCCGTAAATACACCGGTAAAGACGGGATGGAACGTATTGCGTATGAAATCATCGGTAACGAAATGAAAATGCTCGGCAGCAAGGAACTTGGCGTGAAGGTGGCCAACCGCCCGACTGAGGAGGCTCAAAGTCAGCCGTACCGGTGCCGGTATTGACCACCGGCTGGCTTTCCAGCCGGGCTTCACCGGCGATGTCAAGCCGGGGCGTGAATACCTGATTATGGGTGACACCTTATCGGTGGGCAGCACCATTACCACGCTGAAAGGCCATATTGAAAACCGAGGCGGCAAAGTGATTGGTGCGGCAGTGATGACTGCGCACGAAGGCGCATTGAATATTGTGATTAAACCCTCTATGATGGACGCCATCCAGCAGAAGTATGGCGACCGCATGGATGATTACTGGAAAGAGGAATTTGGTTATGGAATCAACAAATTCACTCAAGGCGAAGCCGGACGCATCCGCAAAGCCCCGGATGTTGAGCACATCCGAGATTGAATGGCTGCGGCAAGAGACCAAGCGTAATCTCGAATGGATGGCAGCCAACTACACAAAGAAATTCCGGTTCGGGCAGACTCGCCAGAAATAAACCCTCAAGAGGCTGCCCATTAGGCGGCTTCAGTGTTTCCCGAACCGCTATCTGTACCTCAGCCAATCACCGATTTAATAGCGTATCGCCGTCGGTGTTGCGCGCCATCATCGAAGCCAACTGCAAATCCGATTCGGCCATGCAAATGGCTGCCTGAAAAAGCCCGCCACCGTACAGGAAATTGTGCGGTGGCGGGAGTGGTAGTAATTATTTGCGTAAGAATGAATATAGAAGCAAGAAAAATTACTAATAATTTAATTTATTGATCATTTTTTATCTTTATAATCACTTTGGATAACAAAATCGTCCTCCCATACACAGGCAAGTGCGGATGTAGTACTAGGTATGTTTGGCACGCGTATATTTATAGGAAGCTCACTTTTTTTACGCACATCAAAATTATTATCAATCAGAATTAAGGTTCTACCTTTTTGCTGATATAGATATAAACCTTTCTGATATTGACTTTTCTTTAAAGGTACAGGCAGATTAGCTGCTACTTTTTCACTGGAGCTACTGAATAGAAGAAAAGGAAGTTCATAATATTCAGGCCGACCATAGCTCCAGTTATCTTGATCTGTTTTAGAGAACAGATTATTTTGTTCAATAAGTGCATAATTTTGGGTTATTATTTGATTGTATTGAATTTCGTAAGTAAAAGTCCCATAGCGTTTTTTAAAGCCTTCATCATCCCACCATCTTAAAGGTGTATTTCCCCAAGTATGGCCTACAGGAAGTTTTGATGCACATATAAAGTAAGCTGAAATATCAGATTCAGCCATATTATTTTTTGAAAAATCGGTATTAAAAATAATATCAGCCCTAGGGTCTGTTCACAATTACTTGTCACAAAGGTAACCACATCACAATGCACCCCAATAAAACCGTACTGTGGAAGTTACGTTTCAGCTTATCGTAACGGCTGGCAATCGCTCGGAAATGTTTCAAACGGCAAAAGGCATTCTCTACCAAATGCCTGATTTTATATAAATACCAGTCCATGTCTTTATTTTTCTCTTCCCTATTTCTTTTATAGGGAATATTGGCTTTCGCACCGCTTTGCTCTATTTGCTCCCTGAGCCGGTCTGAATCGTAACCTTTGTCCGCATTAACCAACTCAGTTTCGGCAAGGTTGATGTTGTCAAGCAGCTCCGGTGCAACGGTGACATCATGGATATTGCCCGCAGTAACGATAACCTCAATCGGATTGCCTGCAGCATCTACAGCCAGATGAATCTTGCTGGTTCTGCCGCCTCAGCTCATACCGATTGCGTGATCCTCTTGCGCACTGAGCGCTGAGGCTGCGGCGCAGTGTTGGTGAGCACGGATATAACTGCCGTCTATGGCTACCCACTCCAAGTCACTCTCTTGGCTGAGCTGTTTCAAGATTGCAGTAAAAATGCCTTTTTCTGACCAACGGTTATAAGCGGTATAAACAGTATGATACTTGCCGAAATACTCGGGCAAATCCCGCCACGGTATGCCGGTTCTTATTCTGTAAAGTATGCCTTCAAGAATTCTGCGCAAATTGGGTTTGCTATAAATACCCAAATCACGCAGAATAGGGTAACAGCTTCGTCCAATGTTCATCTTTGAGTAGTGTACGGGGCATCGCAGGTGTATTGGGGGGGGGTGAGAACTTCCTTTTATGCCTGCGTTTCTTTTTTATTCAAGGGTATGACAAGTAATTGTGAACAGACCCTAGTATTGCGGCCTTTGCATCAAATAAAACGCCACCGGCTGCGTGCTGCCTGGCTTAAGCAGGCAAACAATTTCGTTCTGCCAAACCCCGTAAAACACCGCGCGGCAAACGCCGTGCTTCGGATGGGTGTATTCGTCACCGTGCCAAGCGGCTGTTACAGCTTGATGCATTACGATGTCGCCAAAAATGTCATACATGGCTTTGCGGGTCATTTTATACATGCTGCGGCTCCTTGTTTTGATGTATCCATCATAACTCTGGTGGCCGACAACACCCAGCAATCGTGCCGCTTTGTAAGGCAGATAATGAGCATCAGATGGCAAATTTAAAGCCCTTTTAAATATAGATTCAAAAGGGCTTTAAAAAGCAAAAAAGGCGGCGTAAAAACCGCCGCCGCTTTATGTATTAAACCTGTGCCAGCAATACCGATGCCATCAAATAACAAGAATCACCCGGAGCGCCTTGTGATACCATTTAAAATAAATAATCTATAATAAAGCCCATTCACAAGCCACCAGCGAACAGAGCTTGTCTTTTTCTGCAACCAACGCATTCCACGCAGGACAGCCGGCCTCTACAATCTGCCCATAGCCCTTATAGCAACGGTTGGATAAAGAGGTTTGCTTCAGCTGCCGCCATATCCGTTCTATAGGGTTTAATTCCGGTGAATACGGCGGCAGTTTCAATATCGATATGTTTTTCAGTTCGCTGACATCCTGATGCCAACCCGCACCGTCCATCACCACCACAGCATGCCGGCCTTCGGGGTTTCTTTCGATATTTGCCGTAAATGCAGCAGCATCGCCTCTTTGTTCACACTAGGCATCACCAAAGCCGCTGTTGTTCCGGTTCTCAAGCACACTGCACCAAAGATATAGGCGTATTCAAACTGCTGTTGGCGGATAATGCGTGGTCTTTTTCCCTTTTCGTGCCATACACGGGTGAGGCTGCCTTGTTGTCCGATGCGGCTTTCGTCTTGAAACCAAATGTCGACGTGTTCGGGTTTGATGTGTTCAGGTAATACCGCTTTTACCCGGTCGGTAAAGTTTTTTTAAAAGCGTCTTGCGCTTGTGGGTCTGCCTGCGGATGGCGGCTGCGGGCGGTGATCCAACTCATGCCGATACGGTGCAACAAAGGATATAGGCAGCTGCTGTGTTTGTAGTGGACATTGAATTCTTGGGCGGCAATGGTATGGATGTCTTCGGCGGTGAGCCTGCCGCCTTCGCGTTTTTCTTGTTCTTCGATGATGCGTTGTTTGAAGGCTTGATGGTCTTGCGGCTTTAGTTTGCTGTTGCGGCCGGGTCGCTGTTTGTCGTAAATGGCCTGTTCAATACCGAATTCCCAATATTTGCGCCGTAATATGTGTATGGTTAGCGGATGGAGTCCAAACCGTGGGGCGATTTCTTCGGGTGTTTGACCTTGTTGCAGTTGGTGCAATATAAACAACCGTGTCCGTGCCCGTGGGTGGGATTCTGTTTTGGCGAGTTTGAGAAAATCATGCTCGGTGAGCTGGTGGTTTTTTGGGGTCAGTTTAGGCATAGGGTGATTATAGCTTATTTATTTTTATTGGTATGATTGCTGCTCTGCCGATGTAGGCCGGCGCAGCCAGCGCCGCATAACACGCCGAACAGCAATATGCACATCCAAGTTATCGCTTTCGGCCGCAATATGGAAAGCTACCTCACTGCCAAACAAGCGGCCATTATAGCTGCCCAGCCAGCCGGTTACGGTGGCATTATCTAAGTGCAAAGCTGCCGCAATTTCGGCCAGTGCGATGTTATAGGCAAAGGTAATATCAATGTTTCGGGCTTTAAACGATGCTGGATATCCGTGGTTCAGGTTCATTTTGACGCTCCCGCATTCCGTTTATCAATGGACACATAATGCCGTACATCAATAAAAGAGCCCAGCAATCGTGCCGCTTTGCAGGCAGAGTAAGCAGCATCAAATGGCAAAATTAAAGCCCTTTGAATTTGGGTTCAAAAGGGCTTTAAAAAATTGTGGGGCGGTGATTTTTTGCTTTATTTTTGTCACTTGGTATGACAAAAATAAAGCAAAAGCATGACAAAATCGGCGCGATGTTACATTGGCACGCTGTAATTCTTTATTCTCTTTTTCCAGTTGCTTGATGCGCCGGGCATCGTTAACGGCTTGGCCGTTATCGGCCATATCGGCTTCATGTCGTTTAATCCAGCTGCGCAGGGTTTCGGGTGAACAGCCTGAGACCTTTGCAAAACGTCATTTCCGTCGCTCCTGCGCAGGCAGGAGCCCAGCCTGAAGCGCAGCTTCAGTTATCGGGCAAGTAGCCACTATCAAAATAGAAAAAATCAAATATTTGATTTTACAGAGAATTTGTTATTTTCAGGAATGTGCGAAATAAGCAAAGCGCTGCTTTGCACTGGGCACCCGCCTGCGCGGGTGCGACAGATATCTGGTTTTGCAAAGGTCTCAGCCTATTTTGGTGGCGATGGCGACAATGGTCACCCATTGGTTGGATATTCGCTGCGTTGCTCTTGTACCAGTCGAATGGCGCGTTGCTTTGCTTCGGGTGCGTATTTGCTTTTCATGATGAGATTCTCTCAGAGAGTTGTGTCTCCCGGAATCTCGGGGCGGTTCATATCGCCGCCGGTGTTGCGCGCCATCATCGAAGCCAACTACAAATCCGATTCGGCCATGCAAATGGCTGCCTGAAAAAGCCCGCCACCGTACAGGAAATTGTGCGGTGGCGGGCTTTTTTATTGGTATAACTATTTAAATTTTAAGGCTGCATAATTGTTACATAAGTTTTTGAATGAAATGATTATTTTTTAAATAAAAAGCTTCAACTCTAATGCGCAACATCAATAGTTTGTTTTTTCCTTTTAATTTGCCATTCCGTCACCAGCATTTCCAAAATAATCAATACCGCACCAACCCAGTTTTGCAGAGTCAGCCTATCATGAGCGAGCAAATAGCCGAATAAGTCGCCGAATACAGGCTCAAGAACAATAATCAGCGCTATTCTGTTGGGTGAGGATTCTACTTGGGCACGTGTTTGTACATAAAACCCAAGTGCAGTGCCCAAAATGCCGATAATTAAAATAGCCGTCCATACACTGTTTTGATGTGGGATAGAGAACTCATCGAATACCAGCGCCTGAATCAATGAGCACAAGCCTACAACAGCAATTTGAACAAAACTCAAAGAAATAACATCACCCGATTTACTGACTTTGGACAGAATAATAATATGCAATGCAAATGAAGCAGCGCAAAGCAAAACCAGCATATTGCCCAAATGTACACTCAGCCCCCTTAGGGTTAACAGTGCTAAGCCGATAGTGGCCAATGTCGCGCCCAATGCTTGTTTTCAGGTTGGCAAAATTTTATATAGCAGCCACATAAACAGCGGTGTAAACACCACGGCTAAACCAGTGATGAAGCTGGCATTAGATGGAGATGTCAGCCCCAGTCCTTTAGTTTGAAATAAAAATGCGGCATACAGCGCCAGCCCGGCAACCCCACCTGCAAACCAGTCATACTGGGAGATGGCGTGCTTCTTGATTAAAAGAATCAAACCCAATATGGAGGCTGCACTTAAAAAGCGGTATGCATTAAAAGCGGAGTCACTTAAAAACGCTAAGGCATCATGAATGGCGACAAACGACCATCCCCAAAGTGCTGTGATTGCAATGAGACCGAATTCCCATTTTTGACGTGAGCTAATCATGATGTTCTGTCAGCAAGTACGCATCTGTATGATATGGGAATTGCCCGAAATCTATATGATGGTGGATGGCTATTTCGCACATTTTAATACTATTTCCATGGATATCAAACATTTCTTCATCTCAAGAGGATATTGATAGTCATAGCGTTCAATGACCATATCAAGAATATGCATTGCTTCTTTATATAAGAAAGATTCGCATTCCGTAACTGTTTTATAGAACGGTAGCGTTACTTGCCATAATGAAAACGGCAGGCATAAATGGTGAGTATGCGATCCTCGATCGCATGCACTAAGCGGTGTTCTCGGTCTATCCGCTGCGACCATAAGCCCTGTTTTTGATGTTTTAACGGCTCCGGTTTGCCAATGCCGCGCGGATGGTTTTGTTTGATGTCGGCCACCAGTATTTTGATGCGTTCAACTTTCTTTTGATCATGTTTCATCCAATACTGGAAATCTTCGGCTGCCGATGCGGTGAAACGGTGCTGCATGGTTGCACCTTTCACAAGTCAATCTGCACAAACTTGCCTTCTTCCGCTTCCTGAAGCGATTTTTCCAGATGGCGTGCATTTGCCGGGTTGCCGAACAAGTACAGTGTTTCGCACATAGACATATATTCTTCTTCCGACATCAAAACACAGTTTTCGCCATTACGGCGGGTAATGTGGGTAATGATTTTGTCATTGCACACATCGTTCATAACTTGTGCCAAGTTTTCGCGCACGCTGGTATAAGAGATTACTTTATCCACGGTTATCTTCCTTATGATTTCTTATTGATTTTTTGTACGTAAAACCTGTACATATTTCAATGTATGCTTGTCAGTGTAGGATTCTGTTATCTGAAATTTATTTAAAATGCCAATAGTTTATCAATGGTTTGCAAATAAAATACAAAAATCGAGAAAGCCCACAATTCTTTCCCGATTTTTTAATCACTCCTAGGGTCTGTTCACAATTACTTGTCATACCCTTGAATAAAAAAGAAACGCAGGCATAAAAGGAAGTTCTCACACCCCCCCAATACACCTGCGATGCCCCGTACACTACTCAAAGATGAACATTGGACGAAGCTGTTACCTATTCTGCGTGATTTGGGTATTTATAGCAAACCCAATTTGCGCAGAATTCTTGAAGGCATACTTCACAGAATAAGAACCGGCATACCGTGGCGGGATTTACCCGAGTATTTCGGCAAGTATCATACTGTTTATACCGCTTATAACCGTTGGTCAGAAAAAGGCATTTTTACTGCAATCTTGAAACAGCTCAGCCAAGAGAGTGACTTGGAGTGGGTAGCCATAGACGGCAGTTATATCCGTGCCCACCAACACTGCGCTTCAGCGCTCAGTACTGCGGGCAATATCCATGATGTCACCGTTGCACCGGAGCTGCTTGACAACATCAACCTTACCGAAACTGAGTTGGTTAATGCGGACAAAGGTTACGATTCAGACCGGCTCAGGGAGCAAATAGAGCAAAGCGGTGCGAAAGCCAATATTCCCTATAAAAGAAATAGGGAAGAGAAAAATAAAGACATGGACTGGTATTTATATAAAATCAGGCATTTGGTAGATAATGCTTTTGCCGTTTGAAACATTTCCGAGCGATTGCCAGCCGTTACGATAAGCTGAAACGCAACTTCCACAGTACGGTTTTATTGGGGTGCATTGTGATGTGGTTACCTTTATGACAAGTAATTGTGAACAGACCCTAATGCTTAAATCAATCTAAACCTCTGGCTTCCCATCCTTCACTGGTCAGTTTTATTCCATGCGTGAGTTGTTGGGTACCGGCATTTTCAACTGTATTTTGAATACGTGTGTTTATCTCGGATCGCTTTAACCAACCTTTAAAGCTAAAGCGAATTAGTCAAAAGGTTTGGGAGGCCGCCTTAAAGAAGTCAGATATTGAAGATTTTAGATGGCATGACTTGAGGCATACATGGGCAAGCTGGTTGGTTCAAAATGGAGTGGATATTTACATTTTACAAGAACTCGGTGGATGGGAATCCATAGAGATGGTGAAGAAGTATGGCCATCTGGCACCAACGCACTTACTCAGTCATGTTTCTAAGATTGATCTTTGAGACACAATTAAGGCACACGGAGGTTTCAAATTAAAGGAGTGAACATGAGATTTTATAAAAAAAGCTAGGTTATTTAATAACCTAGCTTCTTGTGATTGGTGGCGAATCAGGGATTCGAACCCCGGACACAAGGATTATGATTCCTCTGCTCTAACCGACTGAGCTAATTCGCCGTTTGATGAAGACGAAACTATACTGAAAGGCGTTTTGGGTGTCAAATTATTTTTTGCCTATGGCGGCGGTTGGGTGTTTTGATGTTTGTTTTTAAGGTTAATTTAATGGCTGTGATGCCAATTTTATAAAACAAGATAACAAGGCGGAACTGATTTACTGGGTGCCTCAGCGCCGTAGTAAATCGTGCTCTTTGAGCTGAGCCGCAGACGGTATATCTAGTACGGAATGCTTTAGCATCTTACAAAATCGTTCGCGCGGCGTGTAGGCAAGTCAACGCAGTTAGGTTGTTTTGTAGGATTGGTATTGTTACAGCTTGTGGCACAAATCACCGCGGGCAAAGCCTTGCCAATCTACGTTTATATTTTTGCCGAATGCCATCACTTTAAAAAGTTCGCCCATTTCGTGTTGCGCCAGCAGCATTTGGCAGGCTGCGGCGGCTTGGATATAGGCGTTGTCGGTGGGGGTGGCCACGGCAGCCAGTTGTTCGGTAATGCCCAAATTCAGTAAAAAATGTGCTTGGGTGGTGTAGCCAATCAAATCCAGGCCGTTGCGCACGCCCGCGTCGGC
This sequence comes from Paralysiella testudinis, assembly GCF_016894345.1. Classification (GTDB taxonomy): domain Bacteria; phylum Pseudomonadota; class Gammaproteobacteria; order Burkholderiales; family Neisseriaceae; genus Paralysiella; species Paralysiella testudinis. Next base: position 52,259 of record NZ_CP069798.1, on the reverse strand, counting down.
AATGGCGGTGAAGTTGACATGCGCGGTGATGTCGGTGAGGCCGGGGTGGAAAAATACATCATGCACGCTGTGGTGGCGGTAGTGGCCGATGAGGGTGCCTTGGTGGCGCTGCGGGTGATAATACTGGGCAGCGTCAAAGCCGTAATCAATCATGATGATGGCACCACGGACGAGTTTTTGCGCTAGGGTGGTGATAAAGGCCTGCTGCTGCGGATGTAGCTCCGAGGTGTAGCCCGGCGGCAACTGTGCTGCCCACGGTGCAGCCATGGCCAGTAAGGCCGGATCGGTCAGCGGGTGTGCCGCCCATTCAAATTGCGATGCTTGCTGCACCACGCCCATTTCTTCTATGCCATTTTCCTGCCAACGCACCACGCTCACAGGCATGGCGTCCAGCACTTCATTGCCGATAATGATGCCGTCCAGCGTTTCAGGCAGCCTATTCAGATGCACCACTTTGTGAGCGGATGCGGGCGCATTTTCTATCAAATATTGGCGTTGGCGTGCGGCCAGTTCGGCCGACAATTCAATTATGTAATATTGGTTTAGCTGAGTGCTGTCCAGCGCTTGCAGCAAGGTGGCGGCCAAGGCGCCGTTGCCTGCACCGAATTCATACACCACGCCGGCCGTTTGTGGCAGCAGGGCGTTGATTTGTACCGCCAAGGTTTGGCCGAACAAGGGGCTTAGGGTGGGGGCGGTAATAAAATCACCCGCACCGCCGAATTTGGCGCCACCGCCGCTGTAATAGCCGTATTGCGGGGCATACAGTGCCAAATCCATAAAGCGTGAAAACGGCAGCCAACCGTGGTTTTGGCTGATTTTGGCTTCAATCAGGCGACGCAGTGCTTGGCTGCTGGCCAGTGCATCGGCATCGGGTGCGGGAAGATGTGTGGACATGGTACTTAAATTTGAAAAATGGGCGAAATGGGCGCCCATTATAGCCGGATTGATGCGCGTGCGTATGTGACTGCTTTTTTAGCTATTAAAATGACGTTGTCAATATAAATCAATAATGGCAATGGTTTATTTTTACCGATTTGGCTATTTGGACATTAAGCTGTTGTCACTTCGCTGAATTTTCTGTGTAAAAGCCGAAAAATTGCCTTGGGTTTCCGTTGACCAAGGCATTTGTTTTGCCTATAGTGTGCGCATGTGGGGCAAAGTGTGGGGAAGTGTGGAATTTCTCTGCTAAAAGGCGCCCTATTGAGGAGAGAAACGGTGTTTGGTGGCGCATACGAATTAAGCATAGACAGCAAGGGGCGTTTGGCGATTCCGGCCAAATTCCGCGAGCTGTTGGCGCGCCATTACAGCCCGTTTTTGGTGGGTACGCTGGAAAAGCGTAGCCACCTGTTGCTTTATCCCGAAGCGCAATGGCGCACGGTGGAAAGCCAGCTGCTGGGTTTACCGGTGGCAGGCAACAAGGTATTGCAGGCTTACCAAAATCTGCTGCTGCACAATGCCGATACCATGGAGCTCGATGGCGTGGGGCGGATTTTATTGCCCGCCAATTTGCGCCGCTTGGTGGAGTTTGACAAAGAAGTGTATGTGGTGGGGCGCTCGAACCGTTTGGAAGTGTGGGGTAGGGCGCGTTGGGAAGAGCAAAACAATGCCGCATTGGATATGGACGAAGATATGCTGGCCGCCGAGCTTGGCAAAACACAGTTGCAGCTATGAATGAAAACCAAACGCCGCACCGGCACATTACCGTATTGCTGCAAGAGGCCGTGGCCGGGCTGAATGTCCGTCCTGATGGCGTGTATGTGGACGGCACTTTTGGCCGCGGTGGCCACTCGCGCCGGATTTTGGCGCAATTGGGCGAAGCAGGGCGCTTGGTGGTGTTCGACAAAGACCCGGCGGCAATTGCCACCGCCGAAGCATTGGCAGCTACCGATGCGCGGGTAAGCGTGGTGCACAACGGCTTTGCCACCTTACAGGCAGCCTTGAGTGAGCGGGGCATACATCATATCGATGGCGCCTTGTTTGATTTGGGCATTTCCTCGCCGCAGATTGATGAAGCGGCACGCGGTTTTAGCTTTCGTTTTGATGCGCCGCTGGACATGCGCATGGACACCACGCGCGGCATCTCGGCCGCACAATGGCTGGCGGTGGCGGCGGAGCAAGATTTACACGAGGTAATTAAGAATTATGGTGAAGAGCGGTTTAGTCGCCCGATTGCGCGCGCCATTGTTGCGGCACGCGAAATTGAGCCAATTGCCACAACCGGCCAGCTGGCGCGTCTCGTGGCACAAGTCGTCCGTACTCGTGAGCGCGGGCAAGACCCGGCCACGCGCACCTTCCAGGCCATTCGCATCTACATTAACCGCGAACTGGAAGAAGTAGCGGCGGTGCTGCCGCAAGCGGTGGCCATGTTGCATCCGGGCGGGCGCTTGGCGGTGATTGCATTTCATTCTTTGGAAGACCGCATTGTGAAGCAATTCATGAACCAACACAGCAAGCCCGCGCCCTTGCCGCGCTGGGCGGCGGTAAAAGAAGTCGACCGCGAATTGCCGCCGCTGCGGCTGGTGGGCAAGGCGCAAAAACCGGGTAATGACGAAGTGAGCGCCAACCCTCGCGCCCGTTCGGCAGTGTTGCGGGTGGCCGAGCGCACAGCGGGATTGTTTGCACATGAATAAGTTGAATGTAGTGTTGCTGCTGTTGGCATTGGCTTCGGGCATGGCGGTGATTACTGTGCAAGACCAATCGCGCGAATACTTTATTGCGCTCACCAATGCGCAAAAACAGCAAACGCAATTGAACGACGATTTCAGCCGCTTGAAGCTGGAGCAGGCCAAACTGGCCAACCACACGCTGATTCAGCAAGCGGCGGTACAGCAGCAATTACAGCCGCCCACACTGGCCGACACCCGCATGATTGAAATCAAGTCGCAAACACACTGAGTGCATTGGCCGCAGGTGTTTTCAGGCAGCCTAAAACCAATTGAATAAGTATTTAAATTGAAAACAAAATAATAAAAACGGTGTTGTGAATAGGGATTGAGGCTGCCTGAAAGCCTCCCCCATCTACAAAGCCGCCAAACAAACACAAAAAATAAAAGAAGCAAACAGGTAACAACATGTTAATCAAAAACGACTACAAGCCGCAGATGCTGCCCAAGCAGCCCAAACACAACAAACCGGTGACCACCAATGGCCGCATCGTGTTGGTGTTGGCCGGGCTGAGCGTGGCGTTTATGGCCTTGGTGGGTCGTGGTGTGTATTTGCAAACCGAACAGCAGGCGTTTTTGAAAAAAGAAGGCGACCAGCGCTTTGTGCGCACACTGCCGCTCACCGCCACCCGCGGCACCATCACCGACCGCAACGGCGCCGCTTTGGCCATCAGCGCCCCCGCCGATTCGCTTTATGCCGTGCCTTCTGGCATGGATGAGCTGCCCACGCCGCAGCAATTGGCGCAATTGTCGGCCTTGATTGATGTGCCGGTGGAAACCCTCACCGAGCGCCTGAGCCGCAAAAACAAAGATTTTGTCTATCTGAAACGCCAATTGCCGCCGGAAATCAGCCAACAAGTGGCGGCCTTGAATATCAAAGGCTTGGCTTTTCAGCATGAAAGCAAGCGCCATTACCCCATGGGCAATCTGTTTGCCCATGTAATCGGCTTTACCAATATCGATGGCAAAGGGCAAGAAGGCTTGGAGCTGGCGCGCGAAAGCAGCCTGCACGGGCAAGACGGTGCCAAAGTGGTGTTGCGCGACAACAAAGGCAATATTGTTGACGGCTTGGATTCGCCGCGCAATAAAGCGCCGGAAGACGGCCAGAATATGGTGTTGTCGCTGGATCAGCGCATCCAGTCGATTGCTTATGAAGAGCTGAACAAAGCACTGGTTTACCATCAGGCCAAGGCCGGCAGCGCAGTGGTGCTGAACGCCAAAACCGGCGAAATCTTGGCACTGGTGAACGCCCCCAGCTACGACCCCAACAATCCGGGTGGTGCCGACAGCGACAGCCGCCGCAACCGCGCAGTCACCGATATGATTGAGCCGGGCAGCGCCATGAAGCCTTTCCCGGTGGCCAAGGCGCTGGACGCAGGCAAAATCAATGCCAACAGCTGGTTTAACACCAATCCCTACCAAATTGGTGGCGCCACGGTGCGCGACACTCATAATTACGGCTCGCTGGACGTGCGCGGCATTTTGCAAAAATCGTCGAATGTGGGCACCAGCCGCCTGTCGGCCATGTTCAAGCCCGAAGAAATGTACGACTACTATAAAGCCGTGGGTTTCGGCCGCCGCCTGCATTCGGGCTTTCCGGGTGAAAGCGCCGGTTTGGTGCGCGACTGGAAAACTTGGCGGCCGATTGAGCAGGCCACCATGTCGTTCGGCTACGGCCTGCAAATGAGCCTGCTGCAATTGGCACGCGGCTACACCATCTTCACCAACGACGGCGAATTGCTGCCGGTGAGCTTTTTGAAGCAGGATTTGCCGCCGCAAGGCCAGCCGATTCTGAAGCCGCAAACCGCCAAAACCATCCGCCATATGATGGTGGCGGTAACCGAAAAAGGCGGTACCGGCACTGCCGGTGCGGTGGACGGCTTTGATGTGGCCGCCAAAACCGGCACCGCCCGCAAGCTGGTGAACGGCCAATATGCCGAGAACAAACACATGGCCACCTTTATCGGCTTTGCCCCGGCGGATGAGCCGCGGGTGATTGTGGCGGTGAATGTGGACGAGCCTTCGGCCAACGGCTATTACGGCGGCACCGTGGCCGGGCCGGTGTTTAAAAACATCATGGCCGGCAGCCTGAATGTGTTGGGGGTAATGCCCACCAAGCCGCTGAAAGCAACAACGGCAACGGCGGCGCCTTAAACCTCGTTTTGTGTTGCTTGTTATGCACCATACCGAATGCTGCCTGAAACCGGAATTTTTCGGTTTCAGGCAGCCTCTTTAAGATAGGCAAACCGCCGTATATAAAAACGACCCCATTTGGTTTTAAGAAAGCAAATACCATGTTTCCCTTATCGCAAACATTGGCCGATTACCCCCTAACGCCCGCTACGGCCGCCGCCGTACACGGGCGTGTTTTGCAGGTGGACAGCCGCAGCGTCAAGCCCGGCGATGTGTTCGTGGCCTGTCAAGGCGAATACACCGACGGGCGCAACTACATTGCGGCAGCCATCGACAACGGGGCTGCCTTTGTGTTTTGGGACGACGACGGCCATTTTGCCTGGCAGTCGCAATGGGTGGTGCCCAATGCGGGCGTGGCCGATTTGCGCACCCGCGCCGGGCTGGTGGCGGCGGCCTGTTATCAGCATCCGGGCGACCATATGGCGCTGTGGGGCATCACCGGCACCAACGGCAAAACCTCCATCAGCCAATGGCTGGCGCAGGCTGCCGATTTGCTGGGGCAAAAATGCGCCATCATGGGCACCGTGGGCAACGGCTATTGGCAGCAATTGCAGCAAAGCACCCACACCACGCCCGATGCGGTGTCGGTGCAAGGCTGGCTCAAACGCTTTGCCCACGACGGCGCGCGAGCGGTGGCGATGGAAGTATCGAGCCACGGCTTGGATCAGCACCGCGTAGTGGGCGTGCCGTTTCGCAGCGCCGTGTTCACCAACCTCACCCGTGACCATCTGGATTACCACGGCGATATGGCCAGCTATGGCAGCAGCAAAGCCAAATTATTCGATTGGCAAGGTTTGCAGCATGCCATCATCAATATCGACGATGATTTCGGCCGCGAACTGGCCGCCCGCCTGCGCCGCGAACGCACCGAGCTAGCGGTATACGGCTACGGCTTTAGCGTGGATGCCGATATCCGCATCGGCGCCTTTCAGGCAGCCGCCAGCGGCATGGATGTGGGCTTGCACACACCGTGGGGCGAAGGCCGTGTACACAGCCGCTTGCTGGGGCGTTTTAACGCGCAAAATCTGGCCGCCTGCGTGGGCGTGCTGTGTGCCAACGGCCATGCCTTGGCCGATGTGCTGGCGGCGGTGGCACAAATTCGCCCCGCTACCGGGCGCATGGACTGCATTATGGGCAACAACCAACCCTTGGTGGTGGTGGACTACGCCCACACCCCCGATGCGCTGGAAAAAGCGCTGGCTACCTTGCAGGAAATCAAACCTGCCGGAGCCAAACTGTGGTGTGTATTTGGCTGCGGCGGCAACCGCGACCGCGGCAAGCGCCCCTTAATGGGCGCGGCCGCACAAGCCGGCGCCGATTGCGTGGTGGTGACCAGCGACAACCCGCGCATGGAAGAGCCGCAAGCCATTATCGACGACATCCTGCCCGCCGTGCCGCAAGCGGCCTATGTCAATGCCGACCGCGCCGCCGCCATCGATTACACCATTGCCCATGCCGCTGCTAGCGATATGATTCTGATTGCCGGCAAAGGCCATGAAACTTATCAAGACATCGGCGGCCAAAAGCAACACTTTTCGGATTTTGAAGTGGCTGAAAAGGCGCTGGCAGAAAGATAATGGCTATTCTGAAGCAGGTGAATACAGGCAGGATTGTTTGAAGCGGCATATCGCCGCCAAAATATGGATTTGGAGAATGGAAGCTATAAAACCATGGTTGGATTTCCCTGCGCAAGTGGCGTTATTGCAAAAACGCGGGCTGTGGGTGGAGGATGAAGAGCGGGCGCAGTGGTATTTGCGCCGCATTGGTTATTATCGCTTAAGTGGTTATTTTCATGTTTTGCGCCAATGGGATAAAGAGCGCCAAATTTTATTGGATAACTTTGTTGCAGGCAGTGATTTTGAAACGGTATTGTCTTTATATTTGTTTGACAAAAAATTGCGCTTGTTGGCGTTGGATGCTTTAGAGCGTATTGAAATGGCGGTACGGGTGGATATGGTGCACATTTTGGGTGCCTATCATCCATTAGCGCATACCAAGGCTGAATATTTGCATGGTAATTTCAGCAAAAAAATTCAGAAGGATGGTAAAACCAAGCATCAGGCATGGTTGGCGCGATATAAGGTGTTGGAACAGAAAGCTCATAAGCGGCGATTGGAATTTGTTGCTCATAATTTGAGTAAGTATGGCTGTTTGCCTGTGTGGGCTGCGAGTTGTTTATGGGATTTTGGATCGATGTCGCGCTTGTATGAAGGCATGAAATACGATGATAAAAACCAAATTGCCTTGAAATACGGTGCGGGCAATGGCGATATTTTGGCGCAGTGGTTGGCAGGATTAAATGAAATACGCAATATTTCTGCGCATCATGACCGTTTGTGGAATGCCAATATATCCCGTATGGCTGCGCCAATAAGGAAAGATGTATTTTGGCAGCAATTGGATCATACACGTCCGTTTTTCTATTTCAGCCTAATGCAGCTGATGATGAAAGTATTGTGTCCTCAATCGCGGTGGTCGGAGCGGTTTTCGGCATTGCTGGCTGAGTTCCCCGAACGTGATGGTTATGGTGGAAAAATGAGTTTAAGCAGGTTTGGATTGTTGCCGAATTGGCATGAATGGGATTTGTGGCAGAAATAAAAACCGCCGCGTACACATAGTGCAGAGGCGGCGGTCATATCGCCACCAATGATAGCGAAAAAGACAATATGGGTCAAATTGCAACACATAGACACATAAAAACACAGAATGAACTGTCTAAAAGATGAAACACATGGCGATATTGGATTTAATTTTTATTACCCAAACCCTAGGCCTGCCGCCCCCAGCAGCCAACGCCGCTGTGGGCAAAATCACCACCGACAGCCGTGCCGCCACTGCCGGCGATGTGTTTGTGGCGCTGGCGGGTGAGAAACACGACGGCCATGATTTTGTGGTGCAGGTATTGCAGCAGGGCGCTTATGCGCTGGTGTCGCGTGCCGATTGCGCTCATCTTCCGGGCTGTCTGAACGTGGCCGATACCTTAGCCGCCCTGCAAACGTTGGCGCAGGCGTGGCGTTTGCACATCAATCCGCGGGTGTTCGGCATTACCGGCTCTTCCGGTAAAACCACGGTAAAGGAAATGCTGGCTGCGGTGTTGCGCCAGCATGCAGGTGATGACGCGGTGCTGGCTACCGCAGGCAATTTCAACAACCACATCGGCCTGCCGCTCACGCTGTTGCAGCTAAAGCCGCAGCATCGCTTTGCGGTGATTGAAATGGGCATGAACCATTTTGGCGAGCTGGCGCTGCTCACCCGTTTGGCACGCCCCGATTGGGCGCTGGTAAACAATGCTTTGCGCGCGCATGTGGGCTGTGGCTTTGACGGCGTGGCCGATATTGCCCGTGCCAAAAGCGAAATTTACCAAGGGCTGCCTGAAAACGGCATCGGCTTTATTCCATGTGAAGATGCCGAAGCTGCTGTGTTTCAGGCAGCCTTGCAGGGCAAACAGCAGCGCACCTTTGGCGTGAGTAGCGGTGATGTATATGCGTCGGATATGGTATTGAAGCCATTGGGTGTGGATTTTGTGCTGCATGCCGCCGGTGTGGCGCAGCCGGTGCAGCTGCCGGTGCCGGGCCGCCACAATGTACACAATGCCGTGGCCGCTGCCGCGCTGGCATTGGCCGCCGAAGTGCCGGGCGATACCATTGCGCAGGCCTTGGCCGGGTTTGCCAATATCAAAGGGCGTTTGCAGCAAAAGCGCAGCGCCGCCGGTGCTTTGCTGATTGACGACAGCTACAACGCCAACCCCGATTCGTTTAAAGCCGCCATTGACGTGCTGGCGGCGCAGCCCGCACCGCGCGTATTGGTGATGGGGGCGATTGGCGAATTGGGTGCGGATGCGCCTCAATTACATGCCGAAGTGGGCGCGTATGCGCGCGCCCGTGGTATTGAGCATGCGCTGTTTACGGGTGCCGATGCGCGTTTTGCCGCTGAGGCGTATGGCCAACCGCAGGCGTTTTTTGAACAAAAAGACGCGCTGGCTGCCGCTGCGCAGGCGCTGGATCAAGCACAGGCTAGCTTTTTGGTGAAAGGCTCGCGCTTTATGCAGATGGAAACGGTGGTGGCGGCCTTGCAATCTGCGCCGGACATAAGCAAAGCATAAACACAAACACCACAGAAATCGGTAAAATAAGCCCTTTTTGTGTTTTCAGGCTGCCTGAAAGGCGGTGTGAAGAAAATTAATCCATCTCAGGCTGCCTGAAAGCGGTATTGATATCACCCCCAAACAATCAAATCAAGCGTGGCCAAGCCGCGCCTTAAGGAACCACAACCATGCTGTTATGGTTAGCAGAACTTTTCAACCACTGGATCAGCGGCTTTAATCTGTTTCAGTACACCACTTTCCGTGCGGTGATGGCCGCACTCACTTCGCTGGTGTTCAGCCTGCTGTTGGGGCCGTGGACCATCCGCAAACTCACTGAATTAAAAGTAGGGCAGGCGGTGCGCCACGATGGCCCGCAAACCCATTTAATCAAAACCGGCACCCCCACCATGGGCGGCACATTGATTTTGATGGCGATTACTGTGTCTACGCTGCTGTGGGCCAATCTGGCCAATGCCTATGTGTGGATTTTGCTCGGCGTGTTGTTGGGCACCGGCGCCTTAGGCTTTTACGACGACTGGAAAAAAGTGGTCTATAAAGACCCCAACGGCGTGTCGGCACGTTTCAAAATGGCTTGGCAGTCGGCCATTGCCTTGGCGGCCGGTGTGTTTTTGTTTTACAGCGCCCACTTGCCTTCGGCCACCGAATTTATCGTGCCGTTTTTCAAGCAAATCGCCTATCCCTTGGGTGGCATCGGCTTTGTGATTCTGACCTATTTGGTGATTGTGGGTACATCTAATGCGGTGAACCTTACCGACGGCTTGGATGGTTTGGCGGCGTTTCCGGTGGTGCTGGTGGCCGGCGGCTTGGCTATTTTTGCCTACGCCAGCGGCCATGCTCAGTTTGCCCAATATTTGCAACTGCCGCATGTGGTGGGTGCCAATGAAGTGGTGGTGTTTTGCGCGGCTTTGTGCGGCGCTTGTTTGGGCTTTTTGTGGTTCAACGCCTATCCGGCGCAGGTGTTTATGGGCGATGTGGGTGCGCTGGCGTTGGGCGCGGCCTTGGGCGCGGTGGCGGTGATTGTGCGCCAAGAAATTGTGCTGTTTATTATGGGCGGCCTGTTTGTGGTGGAGGCGTTGTCGGTGATGCTGCAAGTGGGCTCTTACAAAACACGCAAAAAACGCATTTTCCTGATGGCACCCATCCACCACCATTTCGAGCAAAAAGGCTGGAAAGAAACCCAGGTGGTGGTGCGTTTTTGGATTATCACCATTGTGTTGGTGCTGATTGGGCTGGCCTCGCTGAAAATCCGCTAAGGTTTCAGGCAGCCTGAATGATTGTTGGAGCAAATCTAATGGAAGACAAAATACAATCTTTCCGCCAGCCCTTGGTTACCGCTACCGGTATTTTGTTGGGCTTTATCCTGAATTTTATGTCGTCTTGGGTGAAGTCGGACGTGCCGTTGGGTGATGTTTTAGCCTATGTTGTTGGTTTGTGCATGATAACGGGCATTACCTGCCTGATTAGTGTTTTGTATCGGGTGTTGCGGATGAATTATCCGCGCGAGCAGGGCGAGCAATACTATCAGCGTACGCTGCGGGTGTTTATGTTTGGCGTGTGCGTGGCGTTTGCGGGGGTATTTATCGATGCCACGCTGAATTTTTGGGCTGCCTGAACCCTAAATCATGAAATCGCTCTTTCATTGAGCTTAATTTAAAAGAAATGCCTATCATGAATATCAATCGACGCCGTTTTCTCTGCCAAAGCATGCTGTTGGGCGGCGGCCTAATGTTGGGTGCGGGTGCGTGTTCGGCACAGCCCGCCGCCGGCGCGGCATCTGGTGCAGGCGGTGCGCAAGCGAAGCCTTCCGGCTGGTTGATGCCCGATGAAGACGCCTCGCATATCCGCACTTGGATGGCATTTGGCGCCTCGCAGAAGATTTGGGGACGCAAGCTGCTGCCTGAAGTGCGTCGCAATCTGGCCTTGATTGCCAACACCATTGCCGAATTCGAGCCGGTGCACATGTTGGTGCGCGCGGAAGAAGAAGCCATTGCCCGCAAACTGGTGAGCGACAAAGTGCGCCTGATTCCGGCCGGGCTAGACGACTTATGGATGCGCGACACCAGCTGCGTGTTTGTGAAAAACGCCGCCGGCGAACGGGCGGGCGTGAACTTTAATTTCAACGGTTGGGGCGGTAAACAGGCATCGCGGCAAGATGCCAAAGTGGCGGCCTTGGTGGCCAAAGAAGCCGGTGTGCCCTTGCTGAGCACCGATTGGGTGTTGGAGGGCGGCTGTATTGAAGTGAACGGCCACGGCTTGGCGGTGATGACCGAAAGCTGCATCCTCAACGACAACCGCAACCCCGGTCGCAGTAAAGCCGAATTTGCCGCCGCTATACAGCCTTTGCTCGGCATCGAAAAAATTATTTGGCTGCCCGGCGTGAAAGGGCGCGACATCACCGACGGCCACATCGATTTTTACGCCCGCTTTGCTGGTAAAAACACCGTGCTGGCCGGTTTGGACAACGACCCGTCTTCATACGATTACGACATCACCCGCCAGCATCTGAAGCTGTTGCAAGCGGCCACCAATCTGCAAGGCCAGCCTTTGCAGGTAGAAACTTTAACCGCACCCACCAATTTGCGCCCGGCCTATCTAAACGATGAATTTGCCGCTGGCTATATCGGTTTTTATGTGTGCAACGGCGCGGTGATTGCGCAGGAATTTGGTGACGAAAAAGCGGATGCAGCCGCCAAAGCGGTGTTGCAGCAAGCCTATCCGGGGCGTGAAATCATCATGCTCAATGTAGACGGCATTGCTGCAGGTGGCGGCAGCATCCATTGCACCACCCAGCAAGAAATCGCCTGAATAAATAGGTATTAAGCACGAGAGAAACATCAGTTTATGGATTGGCATAACAAACGCGTTTTGGTGGTGGGCTTGGGCGGCACAGGTGTGTCGCTGCTGGCGTTTTTAAGCCGGGCAGGTGCCGAAGTGGCCGCCTATGATGCCAAGGCAGACGAGGTGCGCGCTGCCGATTTGCGCCAGCGTTTTGGTGCGGCGGTGTTTTCAGGTAGCCTAGCCGATGTCATCAGCCCCGATTTTGACGTGCTGGCGGTTAGCCCCGGCATCTCAGTGCGTCAGCCCGAAATCGCTGCCTTTAAAGCGGCGGGCGGGCAAGTGCTGGGCGATGTGCAGATTTTGGCCGATTTGCTTGCGGGCAGCGGCAGCAAGGTGATTGCGATTACCGGCGCCAACGGCAAAACCACTGTTACCAGTTTGGTGGGCTTTTTGTGTCAGCGCTGCGGATTGGATACCGTGGTGGCGGGTAATATCGGCACACCGGTGCTGGAAGCGTGGCTGGCACGCGAAGGCAAGCCGGCGCATGTGTGGGTGCTGGAGCTGTCCAGCTTCCAGCTCGAAACCACGCCTTGGTTAAATGCCAGTGCCGCCACGGTGCTGAATATTTCTGAAGACCATCTAGACCGCTACGACGACTTACTCGACTACGCTCACGCCAAAGACCGCATTTTCCGCGGCCAAGCGGTGCAGGTGCTCAATGCCGACGATGTTTTCTGTCGCGCCATGCAGCGTGCAGGGCGGCCGGTAAAGTGGTTTTCACTGCAACAGCCTGCCGATTATTGGCTCAATAACGGCGTGCTCAGCGCCGGTGATGCGCCCTTAATCAGCCAAAGCGCCTTGCCCTTGCAAGGCAGCCACAACGCCGCCAATGTGCTGGTGGCGCTGGCCTTGTGCGAAGCCATCGGCCTGCCGCGCGCCGAGCTGCTGCAATATGTCGGCCAATTTGAAGGCTTGCCGCATCGGGTACAAAAAGTGTCCGAAATCAATGGCGTGAGCTATATCGACGACTCCAAAGGCACTAATGTGGGTGCCACTTGCGCCGCACTTACCGGCTTGGATGCACCGATTGTGCTGATTGCCGGGGGCTTGGGCAAGGGGCAGGATTTTACGCCGCTGCGCGCCGCCTTGCAGGGCAAAGCCCGCGCGGTATTGTTGATTGGCGCGGATGCTGCACTTATTGAGGCGGCGGTGGGCGATTTGGCGGTGCCGGTAGAGCATTGCGCCAGCCTAGAAGCCGCCACCGCACGGGCAGCAGCACTGGCGCAGCCGGGCGATATGGTTCTGCTCAGCCCGGCTTGCGCCAGCTTTGATATGTTCCGTGGTTATGCCCATCGTGCCGAAGTGTTTGTGGCGGCGGTGCGGGCTTTGGCAGGGGAGCGCCATGCTGATTAGCGAATCGAAACTCTTGGATCGCAAGCTGCTGCGCCGTGGCCACACCTATGATGTGTCGCTGCTGTGGATGATTGTGTTGATGGCGGCCTTTAGTTTGATGATGGTGTATTCCGCTTCGATTGCCTATGCCGGGCACGATGGCGGCAGCAAGTATTTTTACCTGTCTCGCCAAGCATCGTTTATCGCGGCGGGCGGGCTGTTTGCTTGGTTGGCGGCCAAAATGCCGTTGTCGTTTTGGAAGAAAATCACGCCGCTGATTTTGTTTGGCAGCTTGCTGCTGTTGCTGGCGGTGCTGTTTGTGGGGCGGGAAATCAATGGTGCCAAGCGCTGGATTCATGTGGGGCCGATTAACTTGCAGCCCACCGAGATATTCAAGCTGGCGGTGATTCTGTATTTATCCAGCTTTTTTACCCGCCGTGCCGAGATACTCAAGCAGTTTAAAAAAGTATGGTTTGTCGGTATCCCGGTGGGTGCGGGTTTGTATTTAATCATGCTGGAGCCGGATTTCGGCTCGTTTGTGGTGGTGTCGGTGGTGGCGGTGAGTTTGCTGTTTTTGGCCGGCTTGCCGTTTCGCTGGTTTATTGCTGTGGTGGCCATCGGCTTGGCTGCTATGGTGCTGCTGGTGTTGATTGAGCCTTACCGTGTGGCGCGGGTAACCGCGTTTTTAGACCCGTGGCAAGACCCGTTGGGCAAGGGCTATCAGCTCACCCATTCGCTGATGGCGATGGGGCGCGGCGGCTGGCTGGGTGTGGGCTTGGGTGCCAGCTTGGAAAAACGCTTTTACCTGCCTGAAGCGCACACCGATTTTATTTTGGCGGTGATTGGCGAGGAATTCGGTTTTGTGGGCGTGTTGGTGCTGATTTTTTGCTATGTGTGGCTGGTGTTGCGCGCGTTTTCCATCGGTAAGCAGGCGCGTGATTTGGAGCTGTTTTTTGGCGCGTTTGTGGCCAAAGGCATCGGCATGTGGCTGGGTATTCAGAGCTTTTTTAATATCGGCGTGAACATCGGCTTGCTGCCCACCAAGGGGCTTACCCTGCCGCTGATGTCTTACGGTGGCTCGGCGGTGATGGTGATGCTGCTGTGCATGGGTTTGCTGATGCGGGTGGATTATGAAAACCGCCGCGTGATGCGGGGGTTTAAGGTTTAGTTTGTTTTATAGTGAATTAAATTTGAACCAATACTGTGTTGCCTCGCCTTGCCGTACTATCTGTACTGTCTGCTGCTTGTCGCCTTGTCTTGATTCAAATTTAATCCACTATGACACTTCAAGGCTGCCTGAAAGACAGCCGCAAGCACAACAGGCGGTAATATGAGCGGTAAAACCTTTATGCTGATGGCCGGCGGCACCGGCGGCCATATTTTCCCGGCGCTGGCGGTGGCGCAGGCTTTGCAGGCACGCGGCCACCATGTGGTGTGGCTGGGCAGTGAGGGCGCGATGGAAATGCGCATCGTGCCGCAATACGGCATCCATCTGGAAACACTGGCCATCAAAGGCGTGCGCGGCAACGGCCTCAAACGCAAGCTGGCCTTGCCGTTTACCTTGCTCAAAACCATTCAGGCCGCGCGCGCCATCATCAAAAAACAGCGGGTGGCGGCGGTCATCGGTTTTGGCGGTTTTGTGACCTTTCCCGGCGGTGTGGCCGCCAAATTGGCGGGCATCCCGCTGCTGATTCACGAGCAAAATGCGGTGCCCGGTTTGGCCAATAAAGTATTGTCGCGCTGGGCGCAGCGGGTGTTGTATGCGTTTCCCAAGGTATTTGCCGATGAAAGCGGCTGGGTGGGCAACCCTGTGCGTGCCGATATTGCCGCCTTGCCTGCGCCTGCTGAGCGCTTTGGCGCACGTTCAGGCAGCCTGAATATCTTGGTGGTGGGCGGCAGCCTTGGCGCCGATGCGCTCAACCAAACCGTACCGGCGGCCTTGGCTTTGCTGCCGCCAAACCGGCAAGTACAAATAAGCCACCAATCCGGCCGCAACAAGCTGGCGGCGTTGCAGGCAGCCTATGCCGACCGTGGCTTAGCAGCCGATTGTGTGGAATTTATCGACGACATGGTATCGGCCTACCGCGCAGCCGATGTGGTGATTTGCCGCGCCGGTGCGCTCACCATTGCCGAGCTCACCGCCGCCGGTATCGGCGCTTTGCTGGTGCCTTACCCGCATGCGGTAGACGACCACCAAACCGCCAATGCCCGCTTTATGGTGAAAGCCGATGCCGGGCTGCTGCTGCCGCAGGCTGAGTTGAGCGCCGAAAAACTGGCCGCCGTATTGGCCGGGCTTAGCCGCGAACAATGCCTGCTGTGGGCCGAAAACGCCCGCACTCTGGCCATGCCCGACAGCGCCGATAGGGTAGCGCAAATAGCCATTGCGGCCTTGAAATCCAATGCCTAAAAGGCTGCCTGAAACCCGAAAAACCCTTTCAGGCAGCCTAAAAACAGATTAAAAACCAAAGACAAATCCATTATGAAAAACCGCATCAAACACATTCATTTTGTTGGCATCGGCGGCACCGGTATGTGCGGCATTGCCGAAGTGCTGCACAACCAAGGCTACCGCATTTCCGGCTCCGATATGTCGGCCAATGCCGCCACCCGCCATTTGCAAGACATCGGCGTGGCGGTGTACCAAGGCCATGCTGCAGAGCATATTGCCGGTGCCGATGTGGTGGTGACTTCCACCGCGGTTAAAAAAGACAACCCCGAAGTGGCCGCCGCACAAATCCATAAAATCCCGGTGATCCCGCGTGCGATGATGCTGGCCGAAATCATGCGTTTTGGTAACGGCATTGCCATTGCCGGCACCCACGGCAAAACCACCACCACCAGCCTCACCGCTGCGGTGCTGGCGGCGGCGGATTTGGATCCCACTTTTGTGATTGGCGGGCGACTCACCGCCGCGGGCAGCAATGCCAAACTGGGCACCGGCCAATATATTGTGGCCGAAGCCGATGAGTCGGACGCTTCTTTTCTCTACCTCACGCCCTTGTTTACCGTGGTCACCAATATCGACACCGACCACATGGAAACCTACGACCACAGTGTAGACAAGCTGCATCAGGCGTTTGTGGACTTTGTGCACCGCATGCCGTTTTACGGCAAAGCGTTTTTGTGCATCGACAGCGAGCATGTGCGCGCCATTTTGCCCAAAATCAACAAACCGTTTGTTACCTACGGCTTGGATGCCGAGGCGGATCTTTATGCCACCGATTTGCAAGCGGTGGGCGCGGCCATGCGCTTTACCGTACACACGCGCAAAAAAGGCATTGCCCCGTTTGAAGTGTTGGTGAACATGCCCGGCCGCCACAATGTGCTTAATGCGCTGGCGGTGATTGGCGTGGCGCTGGAATGCGCGGTGCCGGTGGCGGCCATTCAGGCGGGCTTAAGCGGCTTTAGCGGCGTGGGGCGGCGTTTTCAGAGTTATGGCAACATCACGCTGCCTGAAAACCGCGGCAGCGCCTTGCTGATTGACGACTACGGCCACCATCCGGTGGAAATGGCCGCCACCTTGGCCGCCACCCGTGGCGCTTACCCGCAACGCCGCCTGGTATTGGCGTTCCAGCCGCACCGCTACAGCCGCACCAAAGATTTGTTTGAAGACTTTGTGGCCGTGCTCAACCAAACCGATGCGCTGGTGCTCACCGAAGTGTATGCCGCCGGTGAAGCGCCGATTGTGGCCGCCGACAGCAAAGCACTCAGCCGCGCGGTGCGCGTGCATGGTAAAGTGGAGCCTTTGTATGTGGAAGACGTGGCCGCTTTGCCGCAAACCTTATTGAATATACTGCAAGACGGCGACGTGGTGCTGACCATGGGTGCAGGCAGCATCAGCGCCGTGCCCAAGCAGTTGTTGGCTTTGGTTTGAATAAGGCTGCCTGAAAGCCTGTTTTACTTTATATCCAAAATAAAGGAGAACCCCATGAGCGCCACCATCCATGCCGACAGCCGCACCCGCGCCCAAGCATTTTGGCAGGAATGGCAGGCAGCAGAAGCCCGCCTGGCCGCACAAAGCCCGCAAATCTTGGTGGAAGAAGGCAATGAGTTGCTGAGAAAACACCTCGACGATGTGGTGCTGGAGCTGGAGGGCGATGCCGATAAAGCCACCTTGATATTCAGTGCCAACGGCATTGTGGCCGGTTTTCCCCATGTGCAGGCGCTGGTGGACACTGCCACCCCTGAGCGTTATGCCGTGAGCGCGTTCAGGCAGCGTTTGCCGCGCGAATCGATGGATCGGTTCGGCTTCCGTATGAACGGGCTGGAATTGAATGCCGCCGATGTGAAAGTGCTGCCCGGCACCGCCGATTTCCGCATTGATTTGGTGCTGGCGTTTACAGTGCCGTTTGCCGAGGAACAGCGCGAGCAGGCGCAGCACATGGCCTTTATTATGCTCGACCATATTTTGGGCGAATGGGATTTTGCGGTCAAAATTGCGGCGGTGGATTTTGCCGATGCCGTTCCGGCAAACGCCATTGCGCTCAGCGATTTGCCTGCCGTGGTGGATACACTGTGGCGCGATGAATTGGCGCACAGCGGCCTGTATCCGCCGCCGGAAGACGAATGCGAATTTGAAATGGCACAATGCGAGGAAAGCGAACAGCAAGACGCGTTGATTTTTACCCGCAACCGCAGCGCCGCCAGCGTGTTGGGTCGGGCCGATATGGGCTGGTGCATTATTATTGACACTGAGCTGGACAGCCAAGAAGATGTGGATGCCGCGCGCGAGCTGGAAGATGCTTTTTTCCAGCGCATGGCCATCGGCCAGCAAGGCGTGGGGGTGTTGAGCGTGGTCAACCTCAGCCGCGGCGTGCGTTCGGTGTATGCCTATTGCGGCGATGCCGCTTGGGGCGAAGCGCAGGCTCAAACCAGCGTGGCCGAATTCGGGCAAATCAACAGCCACGTGCGGACAGATTATGATCCCACTTGGGGCTGGTATCGGTTTTAAAAATGGGCTTTAGGCTGCCTGAAATGCATAAATGGATTGCCGAGGAAGTAGGTCGGATTCAAGAATTCGACAGCGGATTAACCTAACAGCAATAAATGAAACAATGGAAACAGCAATGAATAATTTCGGTAAAGTGGCGGTGCTGATGGGCGGTTTTTCCGCCGAGCGTGCAGTGTCGTTGAACAGCGGCGCTGCGATTTTGGCGGCGCTGCAAAGCCGCGGTGTGGATGCCCACGCCTTCGACCCGGCAGAACAACCTTTGCAAAACCTGAAAACCGAAGGCTTTCAGGCAGCCTTTAATATCCTGCACGGCACCTACGGTGAAGACGGCGTGGTGCAGGGCGCGCTGGAAGCCTTGGGCATCCCCTACACCGGCTGCGGCGTACTTGCCAGCGCCATCGGCATGGACAAATTCCGCACCCGCTTGGTGTGGGCCGGTTTCAATCTGCCCAATGTGCCGTATGCGGTGCTGCATGAAGATACCGATTTTGCCGCGGTAGAAGCCGAACTGGGCTTGCCCTTGTTTGTCAAACCCGCAGCCGAGGGCAGCAGTGTAGGGGTGAAGAAAATCAAACAGCCGGGCGAATTGGCGGCCGCCTATCAGGAATTAAAGCAATACCACGGCGAAGTGCTGGCCGAAAAAAGCATTAATGGCGGCGAATACACCTGCGCCGTGCTCGGCAATCGCGCCTTGCCCAGCATCCGCATTATTCCGGCCACCGAATTTTACGATTACGAAGCCAAATACCACCGTGATGACACGGTTTATTTGTGCCCGTCGGACTTACCTGCCGAGCAAGAAGCGCAAATGCGTGATTTAACCCTCAAAGCTTTTGCAGCCGTGGGCGGCAAGGGCTGGGGGCGGGTAGACTTCTTGCGCGGCGAAGACGGTGCGCTTTATTTGCTCGAAGTGAATACCGTGCCGGGCATGACCAGCCATAGCCTGGTGCCCAAAGCCGCTGCACAAGTGGGGCTAGATTTTGCCGATTTATGCATGGAAATTTTAAGCCATGCGACTGTGGGATAACGCCGCCGCGCTTAAGCGGCTGTATCGCTGGCTGTATGCTTGTGTGATACTGTGCCTATTGGCGGCGGGCGGGGTGTGGCTGGTGAATTCGCCTTATTTCCCCATCAAGCAAGTGCAGTTGGCGCAGCCCTTGGTGCGGGTTTCTGCCCAGCAGGTGCAGGCGGTGGCGCAGCAGCATTTACACGGCAATATTTTTAAGGCCGATGTGAATGCAGCGCAAACGGCCTTGGCCGCGCTGCCGTGGGTGGGCAAGGCGCAGGTAAAACGCATCTGGCCGGACACCGTGGAAGTGTCGCTCACCGAGCGCGTACCGGTGGCCCATTGGGATGATCAGCAGCTGGTAGACAGCAACGGCGAACTCTTTAGCGCCCAAACCAGCGAAACCTTGCCGCAATTTGTGGCCGAAATCACCGATGTGCACGCCCGCGTGCCGCCATTGATGGTGGCCAAGTTGTCCGGCTTTCAGGCAGCCTTGCGCCCCACCGGCTTACATATTGCCAAGCTGCATTACAGCGCCCGCTCGGCGTGGACGCTGGAATTGGACAACGGCATCACCGTGCGCCTAGGGCGCGAAAACGAAGCCGAACGGCTCAAGCATTTTGTGTGGGCGTGGCCGCAGGTACTGCAGGCACAGGCTGCCGACATCAGCTATGTGGATATGCGCTACAAAGATGGATTTGCGCTGCGTCGCCGCGGTGAGGCCGCAGTGGCAGGCGCAGCAACAACAGAATAAATACTGGCTTAAATGGAAAAATCATGGTTAAAAACAAAAAATACATCAGTGCATTAGACATCGGCACTTCTAAAGTCATCGCCCTGATTGGCGAAGTGCAAGACGACAACGACATCCACATCATCGGCCTGGGCGAAACCCCTTCGCGCGGGCTGAAAGCGGGGATGGTCACCAATATCGAAACCACCGCCCAAGCGATTAAAGTGGCCATGGACGAGGCGCAGCTGATGGCCGACGCGCATGTAGACAGCGTTACTACCGGTATTGCCGGGAACCATATCCGCAGCCTCAACTCACAAGGCGTGGTGAAGATTAAAGACGGCGAAGTTACTCAGGCCGATATCGACCGCGCGGTGGAAACCGCCAAGGCTGTTAACATTCCGCCGGATCACGATATTTTGCACACCGTGGTGCAGGAATTTATTATCGACAACCAGCCCGGCGTAAAAGAACCCATCGGCATGAGCGGCATGCGCTTGGATACGCGCATCCACATCATCACCGGCGCAGTTACCGCCATGCAAAACATCCAAAAATGCGTTAACCGCTGTGGCTTGCACATCGAGCACATGATTTTGCAGCCCTTGGCCAGCGGCCAAGCGGTGCTCACCGAAGACGAAAAAGAATTGGGCGTGTGCGTCATCGACATCGGCGGCGGCACCACCGATATTGCGGTGTATACCAACGGTGCCATCCGCCACACCGCCGTGATTCCGGTGGCCGGCGATTTGATTACCAAAGACTTGGCGCAAGCCCTGCGCACCCCGCACAGCGCCGCCGAATACATCAAAATCCACCACGGCGTGGCATTGGCCACCATGGACGGCTTGGACGACATGATTGAGGTGCCCAGCGTGGGCGACCGCAGCCCGCGCCAAATTTCCCGCCGTGTACTGGCCAGCGTAATTGGCCCGCGGGTAGAGGAAATTTTGGAATTGGTATTAAACGAATTGCGCCGCTCCGGCTTTCCTGAAGAAGTGCTCACCTCCGGCGTGGTGCTTACCGGCGGCGCTTCCTTGCTCACCGGCATGGTGGACTTGGCCGAAGACGTCTTCAACCTGCCCGCACGCATTGGCGTGCCGCAGGAAATGGGCGGCGTGTCCGAGCGCATCCGCAATCCGCGCTTTGCCACCGCCATCGGCTTGTTACAGGCCGCCCGTGGCGATGATGGCCGGGCGGGCATGCCGGTACATGCGGCCGAACCCAAAGCGTCGGTACTGAAAAAATTGCAGGAATGGTTTAAAAACAATTTCTGATTTAATTGCGAAAACGGTAGGTAAACCTTTGCCAGTGCTGTCTGAAAGCCCTATAATCCCCGCAGACACAAAGCACAGCCCGGCCGCAAAGACATGGCTTTAAGGAGAGAATATATGCAATTGGTTTATGATGTGGTGGAAGCAGCGGCAAGCCCTGCGGTAATTAAAGTGATCGGCATTGGCGGCGGTGGCTGTAATGCGATTAACAATATGATTTTAAATGCAGTGCAAGGGGTTGAATTTATCAGCGCCAACACCGATGCACAGTCTTTGCAGGGCAACCAAGCACCCAAGCGTATCCAATTGGGCACCAATTTAACCAAAGGCCTCGGCGCCGGCGCCAATCCGGAAGTAGGTCGCAATGCGGCGATGGAAGACCGCGAAGCCATTACCGATGCCTTGCGCGGTGCCAATATGGTGTTTATCACCACCGGCATGGGCGGCGGTACCGGCACCGGCGCAGCGCCCGTAGTGGCTGAAATCGCCCGCGATATGGGTATTCTCACCGTGGCGGTGGTGACCCGCCCGTTTGAACATGAAGGCAAACGCATCCAGATTGCCAAAGAAGGTTTGGAGGCATTGAAAAATGCTGTTGATTCGCTGATTGTGATTCCCAACGACAAGCTGATGACAGCACTGGGCGAAGACGTCACTGTACGCGAAGCCTTCCGCGCGGCCGACAATGTGCTGCGCAATGCCGTGGCCGGGATTTCCGAAGTGGTGACCAGCCCCGGCATCATCAACTTGGACTTTGCCGACGTGCGCAATGTGATGGGCATTATGGGCATGGCCATGATGGGCTCCGGCAGTGCGCATGGTGTAGACCGCGCCCGTATCGCCACCGAAGCCGCCATTGCCAGCCCCTTGCTTGATGACGTAACGCTTGATGGCGCACGCGGCGTGCTGGTGAACATCACCACCGCACCGGGCTGCCTGAAAATGTCGGAATACAAGGAAATCATGACTGTGGTGGGCGAATATGCCCATCCGGACGCCGAGCGCAAATACGGCACTGCCGAAGACGAAAGCATGGACGAGAGCGACATCCGCGTGACCATTATCGCCACCGGCTTGCATGAGCAGCACAAAGCTGCGCCGCAAAACCACAATTTGCGCATGGTGAAAACCCAGCAGGCCACCGGCACCGATGGCGGCTTTCCCGATATCGACAGCGTGATTCGCTCCGGCCGCAGCGCCCGTAGTTTGAATTTGGCGGCGTCTGATTTTGCCAATCAATCGGTATTGGATGATTTTGAAATTCCGGCCGTTATCCGCCGCCAAGCGGATTAAGCCAATGCGCCTTCATCAACCTGCCCGGCCTCCGGGCAGGTTTTTTGTTGTCTGCTGTTATTTTGTTTATAAATTCCTTTACAATAGTCTTTTGTTTTCAGGCAGCCTTATTCAGGTGTCAGGAATCAGGTTTCAGAAATCAGGCGTAGGCCTGCAATTCATCGCCATGCCTGATTCCCGATGCCTGGCACCTGAATTCTGACACCCCAACTTTGATGGTTATGAACGAACACACCGATACCCTCGCCGTGCTTGGCGACGACCACTTATTGCTCGGCCAATATGCCGAGCGCGCCTATCTCGAATACGCCATGAGCGTGGTGAAAGGCCGTGCTTTGCCGGATGTGGCCGACGGCCAGAAGCCGGTGCAGCGGCGCATCCTATATGCCATGAAAGACATGGGCTTAAGCCCCAATGCCAAGCCGGTGAAGTCGGCGAGGGTGGTGGGTGAAATTTTGGGTAAATATCATCCTCACGGCGATGCTTCCGCCTACGATGCCATGGTGCGCATGGCGCAAGACTTTACCCTGCGCTACCCCTTAATCGACGGCGTGGGCAATTTCGGCTCGCGCGATGGCGACGGCGCGGCGGCGATGCGCTATACCGAAGCGCGGCTCACCCCGTTGGCCGAATTGCTGCTGTCGGAAATCGACATGGGTACGGTGGATTTTGTGCCCAATTACGACGGTGCGTTTGAAGAGCCCACCGTGCTGCCCGCCCGTTTGCCGATGGTGTTGCTCAACGGCGCTTCCGGCATTGCGGTGGGCATGGCCACTGAGATTCCCTCGCACAACTTGGCCGAAGTCACCGCCGCTGCGATTGCATTGCTGAAAAAGCCGGGGCTGGATACCGCCGCGCTGATGGAATACATCCAAGGGCCGGATTTTGCCGGCGGCGGCCAGATTATCACCCCGCGCGCCGATTTGCTGGCGATTTATGCGGCCGGCCGTGGCAGCGTGCGGGTGCGCGCACGTTATGAAGTGGAAAAACTGGCGCGTGGGCAGTGGCGGGTGGTGGTGCGTGAATTGCCGCCGGGTACTTCGGCGCAAAAAATCCTCGCCAGCATTGAAGAGCAAACCAATCCCAAGCCCAAGGCGGGCAAGAAAACCCTGAGCCAAGAGCAGCAAAACACCCGCGCGCTGATGTTGTCGCTGCTGGAGCGTGTGCGCGACGAATCCGACAGCGAAGCACCGGTGCGGCTGGTGTTCGAGCCCAAATCCAGCCGCATCGACCCCGATGAATTTATGAATACGCTGATGGCGCAAACCGGGCTGGAAGGCAATGTATCGCTCAATCTGGTGATGATGGGGCGCGACAACCGCCCGGCGCAGAAAAATCTGGCCACTATCTTGCAGGAATGGCTGGACTTCCGCGTGCACACCGTTACCCGCCGCTTGCAACACCGTTTGTCACAAGTAGAAAAGCGCATTCATATTTTAGCAGGGCGGATGACGGCGTTTTTACATATCGATGAGGTGATTCGGGTGATCCGCGAGTCGGACGAGCCCAAGCCGGAATTGATGGCGGCTTTTGCCCTAAGTGAAACCCAGGCCGAAGATATTTTGGAAATCCGCTTACGCCAGCTGGCGCGGTTGGAGTGGATTAAGCTGGAAACCGAGCTGAATAAGTTGCAAGAGGAGCGCGACGGCCTCAACCATTTGCTGCAAGATGAAGGCGCCAAAAAACGCCAAATCATCAAAGAAATGCAGGCTGATGCCAAACAATTCGGCGATGCGCGCCGCACCTTGATTGAAGAAGCCGAGCGCGCCGCACTCACCCAAACCACTGCCGATGAGCCGATTACGCTGATTTTGTCGCAACAAGGCTGGCTACGCGCGCGCGCCGGACACAATCTGGATTTGAGCCAAACTGCGTATAAAGAAGGCGATGCCGAGCAGCAAGTGCTGGAAGGACGCACGGTGTGGCCGCTGGTGGTGCTCGATTCGCATGGCCGCACCTACACCATTGATGCGGCGGAAATCCCCGGTGGCCGTGGCGACGGTGTGCCGGTGGCGTCGCTGATTGGATTGCCCGTGGGCGCCAAAATCGTGGCCTTGATGACGGGGCTGCCTGAACAACATTATCTGTTGGCCCACAGCGGCGGCTACGGCTTTGTGGCGCGGCTGGCCGATATGCTGGGGCGGGTGAAGGCGGGTAAAGTGGTGGTCACGCTGAACGCCGCCGAGCAATTGCTGCCGCCCGTGCCGCTGGCCGCGGCATGGCTGGCCGCGGACAGTGGCGTGCATTTGCTGCTGGCTTCCAGCGAGCAGCGTTTGTTGGCATTTGATTTGAGCGAATTGAAAGTAATGGCCAAAGGCCGCGGCCTGCAATTGATGAATTTGGCCGACGGCAGCCATTTGGCGCATGTACTGGTAACGGCGGCGGCACGATTTGTGGTAAGCAGCCAAGGCAAGCGTGGCGGTGAATACCGCGACATCCTGCGCGTGCAGGATATCCGCCATAAACGCGGCCACAAAGGCAAGCCGCTCAACCTTTCAGGCAGCCTAAGCGGCTTGGCAGAGGCCGATGGAGACTGATATGACCGAAGCCACAACACGGCTGCATTGGCAAAATGCCTTGGATAAACTGCCCGGCCTGATTAACATCGGCCGCTTCAGCCTGTTGTTGTCTTTGCTCACCTTCCATGTGCTCAGCCAGCTGATGTTGGACAACGGCGCCATTCGCAGTAGCCTGCCCATTTTTCAGGGTGCTCAGTTTTATACTTGGGTATTGGTGTACATCGGCCTGATTGTGGCCACTTTGCTGGTGCCGCAATGGCAAAACCAGGGTACGGCCATGCCCAATGCCAATGCGGTGGCCGACATCACCATGATGGCTTGGCTGATGTATCTGGCCGGCGGCATCGACAGTAGCTTTGGCATTTTGATGCTGCCCTTTATCACCACCGCCTGCTTGCTCAGCCAAGGGCGCTATTCATTGCTGTATGCCAGCTATGCTTCACTATTGATTGTGTTGTTGGCTTATTGGTCTAGCCATAGTGGGCAAGAAGCGCAAGATGCCAAGCTGTGGCTGAATGCCATTATGCTGGTGGCCGGGTGTTATTTGGTGGCGGTACTCACCGCTTTTGCGGCGGCGTATTTGGCACGTTCACGGCTGGCATATAATCAGCAAGCACGCTTGCTCGACCGCTTTCGCGGCCTCACCGATCTGGCGCTCAATCATGTGCGTGAAGCGGTGGTGGTGCTCGACGAAGGCGGCAAAGTGCGCTTACTCAACCAGCAGGCGCGGTTTTATTTTCCTTCGCTGGCCGAAGACACCGTCACCAAGCTGTTCAGGCAGCAGCATCATCATTGGAGCCGCTGGCCGCGGCAAGTTTTTGAAATGGATACCCACATCCAGGAGCACGCTGTGCGTGTACGTGCACGCCCGTTTGCCGATGGCGATATTCCCTTGTTGATGTTGTTTATCCGTTGGGAACAAGACTTGGCACAAGAGGCGATGGCATTGAAACTGGCGGCGCTGGGGCAGCTCACCGCCAATCTGGCACACGAAATCCGCAATCCTTTATCGGCCATCCGCCAAGCCAATGGGCTATTGCAAGAGGAAGAACAAGATCCTTTGCGTAGCCGTCTTAACAATATGATTGACAGCAATATTGCCCGCATCGACAAAATGCTCGAAGATGTGGGGGCGCTGAACAAAAGCGATCGTGCACAAAAGCAAGCCGTGGATTTAATGATGTTCTGGCGCGCCTTCAAGCAGGAATTTTTGCTCACCAAGCCGCAGGCAAAAAACAGCATCACTTTAAAGGTTTCCGACGGTAAGCTGTTGGTATGGTGCGACCCCATGCACTTACAGCAAATTATGTGGAATTTGTTTAACAATGCCTGGCGGCACAGCCAACAAAATGCCCAAGCCATTCAGGTGGTGTTCCGCACCCGTGGTGAAGCCGAAATTTCGATTGCGGTGTTGGACAACGGCACCGGTGTGTCACCCGAGCACCAGCAACGCCTGTTCGAGCCGTTTTTTACCACCTCATCCGAAGGCACGGGCTTAGGTTTGTATGTGGCACGCGAGCTGGCGCAGGCCAATTTGGGCAGTCTTAACTATCGGGCGCAGACCAATGGGTTTGAGCTGATTTTACCAAGGGTATTGAATGAGTAATGCAGACTTGAAACGGCCGGTATTGGTGGTGGACGACGAAGCCGATATCCGCGACCTGATGGAAATGACGTTGATGAAAATGGGCTTGTCGGTCTACACCGCCCAAGGCGTGGCGGCGGCCAAGCAACAGCTGGCCGAGCGGCGCTTTTCGTTGGTGCTCACCGATATGCGCATGCCCGACGGCTCCGGCCTCGATGTGGTGGACTTTATCAACAGCGAAGGGCTGGATGTGCCGGTGGCGGTGATTACCGCTTTCGGCAATGCCGACCAAGCGGTGCAGGCGCTGAAAAACGGTGCTTTTGACTATCTGCAAAAGCCGATTACGCTGGCACAATTGCGCAGCCTAGTGAAGTCGGCGATTAAGATAAACGAAGGCGAAGAGCCTGTTGCGGTAGCTCCGTCGCCCGCGAGTGAGCCGCCGCCCACCGTGCCAGCGCCAAAGCCGCAGGCAGCCCCTGGCAAACCAGCCAACGCACCGGCAGCGTCCACCGCTGCCAAACCCGTAGCGCCCGCTGCCGCGAAACCGGCCAGTGCCAGCGCAGAAATCCCGCGCCTGCTCGGCACTTCGGCCTTGATGGAAGACGTGCGCCAGATGGTGCGCAAGCTGGCCAAAACCATGGTGCCGGTGTACATCGCCGGTGAATCGGGTAGCGGTAAAGAGCAGGCGGCACGCAGCATTCATGAATTGTCGGTGCGGCGCGAACAGCCTTTTGTGGCGGTGAACTGCGGCGCTATTCCCGAAAACCTGATGGAAAGCGAATTTTTCGGCTATAAAAAAGGCAGTTTTACCGGCGCCGATACCGATCGGTTGGGCTTTTTCCAACATGCCGATGGCGGCACGCTGTTTTTGGACGAAGTGGCTGATTTGCCGCTGGCGATGCAGGTGAAATTACTGCGGGCAATTCAAGAAAAAGCCGTGCGTCGCATTGGTGAAGCCACCGAAAAAACGGTAGACGTGCGCATTATTTGTGCCACCCACAAAGATTTGGCCGCTCAAGTGGCGGCGGGTAACTTCCGCCAAGACTTGTTTTACCGCTTGAATGTGGTGTCGCTGGCGATGCCGCCCTTGCGTGAAATGCGCGAAGACCTGCCCCGGTTGGTGGGGCAGTTGCTGCGCAAACATCAAGGCACGAGCAAGCTGGCCATCAGCAAAGAGGCGCAAAAAGCCCTGCTGCACTACAACTATCCGGGCAACTTCCGCGAGCTGGAAAACATCCTCGAGCGTGCAGTGGCCTTGGCACAGGATGAAGTGATTGATGTCGACGATTTGCAAATCCACAGCCATCAGGCCGTCATGGCCGCCGAACCGGTAGAAGTGTGGGGCGGCAACGAAACCGGCGTGGCGGCAGTGGCCGATTTCCAATTGGGGCGCACCCAGATTCAGGATTATTTGGACGACATCGAACGCGCCATTTTAACCCAGGCCTTGCAGCAAACCCGCTACAACCGCACCCAGTCGGCCAAATTATTGGGCATCAGCTTTCGCTCCATGCGCTACCGCATGGAACGGCTGTCGATTGAATAAGGTGTGCCGATGGCCTGCCCGATGTATTTTGTTTGCCACCCAATGCTTAGCCCAACAGCGCAAGCCGTTTTCAGGCAGCATCTGGCTGAGTGCGGCGTTGAGGTGATGGAAGGGCTGCCTGAAAGCGGCGTGTATCTGCTGGCCGACGAACAAGGCTTGGCTTTGGCCAAAGCGGGTGAAAAAGGCGTGGTGCGGGTGGATTTTGTGCACGGCAGCGCCCAGCACCGTCGGCTTTATGGCGGCGGCGAACTGCTGGGCAAAGCGGTAAACCATCGCAGTCAACCACGCGTATGGGACGGCACCGGCGGCCTTGGCCGCGATGCGTTTGTGCTGGCTTCACTGGGCTTGACGGTAACGGTGTCGGAACGGCACCCGGTGGTGGCGGCCTTGTTGGCCGACGGTTTGCGCCGCGCCCGCGAAGATGCGGCGGTGGCGGCGATTGCCGAGCGCATTGCTTTTTTTCCCGGTGAAATGCAGGCGCTGCTGCCCGCACACACCGCACCCGAAGTGGTGTATCTGGATCCCATGTACCCGCAGCGGCAAAAATCGGCCGCAGTCAAAAAAGAAATGGCCTATTTTCATGAATTGGTGGGGGCGGCAACGGCTGCCGATGAGGCTTTGCTGCTGCAAACGGCGCGCCGCCACGCTACCAAGCGGGTGGTGGTGAAGCGCCCGCAAGGCGGTGCCGTGCTGGCGGGCGCGGCACCGGCGTTTCAGTATCAGGGCAAAAGCACCCGCTTTGATGTGTATTTGCCGCTGGCGGCACCTGTAAATGGGTTAAAATAGCCGATTATCTTGAATTCAGGTGCCGCCATGTCGGATATGCCGAGTTTCTCTACCCGCATCAGCCCGCAGCAACAAAATGCTTTGTGGCAGCTGGTGCAAACCATATTTCAGGTTGATTTGACCGCGTGGACGCGTTTGCACTTAAACGGCGTGCATTTAGGCTACCTGAACCCGCATTGGCGCGCCCATCTGCGGCAAGATTGGCCGTTGCCTTTGCTGGAAACGGCAGACAGCATTGATTTGCAACACGCAGACAAGCTGGCGCTGGCCGATGCCTTGCAAAATATGGCACAACAATGGCATCGGCTCGGCCTGCTCAGCGGCTGGCGCAATGAGCCGTTTGATGTGCGCAATCCGGCCGGGCAAACCCTGTTTGCGCTGGAGCGTGCGGCATTCCGCCCTTTGGGGCTGGCCAGCCGTGCGGTACACATCAACGGCTTGGTACACACGGCTGCCGGTTGGCGTTTTTGGATTGCGCGGCGCAGCCCGTTTAAAGCGGTGGACCCCAATAAACTAGACAATCTGGTGGGCGGCGGCATTGCCAGCGGCGAGAGCGTGCATACCGCTATGCTGCGCGAAGGCTTTGAAGAAGCCGGGCTGTCTGAGGCGGTGTTAACGCCATTGCAATCGCAAAGCGTACAACAAAGCTTGCGTGCCGTATCGCGCGGGCTGCACCGCGAATGGTTGCATATCTTCGATGCGGTGCTGCCTGAAGATGTGTTGCCGCAAAATCAGGATGGTGAAGTGGCCGAATTTATGCAGCTAACACTGGAAGAAGTGGTGGCCGCCATGTTGGATAAACGCTTTATGAACGATGCCTTATTGGCCATGCTGGATATGTTTGAACGCCTGAATTTGCTGGATGCAGCCTTGCCTTTGGCGCAGTGGTTGCGGCAAGGGCGGGGTGTGGATGTGTTGGTGTCGGCTTGATATTGCCAAGGGCTGAATGGATTGTAGCCCGTAAGTCGGATTCTTGAATCCAACACTGGTTCGCAGAACAAGGCACTTACATCGCTTTGGCCGATGGTCAAACGTCGGATTCAAGAATCCGACCTTGTATCTCTCAAGCGGTGAGTAAAACGCGTATTATTCCCGCCCCGTATGGCAGCAAACTGTATCCGACCCAAGTGCCCGACACTGAAATGTAGATAACACTGCCATACACCTCATCCTACAATCTGAATGGTATCCAAGTGCGCGGCAGCGCCCGCAAGACACTGCATAAATAAGGATAGATTATGATGAACTTCCAAGTATTGGGCATCGACATCAGCAAAAACAAATTAGATTGTGCTCTTATCCGCGACATTGGCAGCAGTAAAATCAAAACCAAAGCATTGCCAAACCACCTCCAAGGCTTTAACCAACTGACAGAATGGCTGTATAAAAACATCGGTGAAGACTTAAGCCTACTCAAAATTTTCATGGAAGCCACCGGCGTTTACCATGAAGCATTGGCAGAGTATCTGCATAACAAAGGCATCGCCGTTTATCTGCTTAATCCTGCCGACAGTGCCCATTATGCCAAATACGACAGCTTGCACAAAACCGATAAGGCTGATAGCCAGTCACTGGCCAGAGCCGGTATTGACCGCCTCATGCACCACAAAGTACGCCAATGGCAGCCTGCTGCACCCCACATCAAGCGGCTCAACGCACTACTAGCCCGTCTAGATGCGCTGCAAAGCGATCTGCAGCGTGAAGACAACCGCATGGAGAAAGCCGGATTCAGCGCTGTTCCCGAAGCGGTCAGCCAGTCCATCAGCACCATGCAGACCAATTTGAAGCAGCAGATTAGCACCATCACACAGGAAATCGAACAACATATTGACCGGCATCCTGATTTGAAAAAGACCGTGCTTTACTGCGCAGCATACCCGGTGTAGGTGAAGTGGTTTCATTGCGCATGGTTGCGCTCTATCATAGCAAACATTTTACCTCCGCCTCGCAAATGGCTGCCTATTTGGGATTGGTGCCGAAAAAACGGGAATCCGGCAAACACAAAGGCAAAGCCATGCTTTCCAAGCGGGGCAGTTCGGTCATACGAGCTAAGTTGTATATGGCTGCGGTGGTTGCAAAAACGTGGAATCCGGATATTAACGCGCATTACCGCAGACTGAAAGCCAGAAACAAAACGGAAATGCAGACCATCGGCGCAGCGATGCGCCGCTTGGTACAGATTTGCTTTGGTGTGTTGAAGCACCAATGCGAATATCAGGCCAAAATAACCATTGCGGCTTGATGCGAGAGATGGTATCTACGCGGATGGTGCTGTTGAACTGCTTTTATTTTGTAAGGTTATTTTTTAGGATTACTATTAGGTACTTCTGTATGAATAACCGGCAACAAAACAGCCCGCATATGCGGGCTGTTTTGTTTGCTGCTGCGCGGATTAGTCCACCAGTTTTACGGTGCCGTGCATCAGGCCTTCATGGCCGGGGAAGGAGCAGAAGAAGCTGTAGTCGCCGCCGGCCAGTTTGGCCGGGTCGAAGGTAACTTTGGTTTCTTCGCCGCCGCCAATCAACTTGGTGTGGGCAACAATGCGGGTGTCACCGGCTTTAACAAAATCGCCGTCGGCACCGGCACCGGCGCCATCGGCCACCACGGCAGCAATGTCAGCGGTTTTGGCAATCACCACATTGTGACCCATGGCGGCTTTGGGCATGGTGCCCACGTGCTTCAGGGTGAGGGTGAATTCTTTACACTGCTTGCTGATGTCGATATTGGCGGTGTTGAATTTCATTTGGTCGTTGCCTTCCACTACCACTTCGCAGGCCGCGGTTTGGGCACCGGCAGTGGGCGCGGCTTCAGAAGCGGTTGGTGCCGCAGTAGTGGCCGGTGCGGAAGCCACCGGAGCAGAGGCCGGTGCCGGTGCAGGCGCTTCTTGTGAGCAAGCGCTCAAGCTCAGAGCCGCGGCGGCAATCAAAGACAGATAATATTTCATAGATGGAACTCCTTGGTTAAATTCAGCTAAGTGGTGGCAACGTGAAACAAGATGCTGCTGTGTATTTATGGCAAGCTTAAGCGTTCGTCTGTTTCTTGGCTTGCGGCCAATAGGTATGTACAGATATTTAACATCTTAATCCTGATGACGGCCTTTATCTTTGTATTATGTCAAAGTTGGTTGACATAAATCAGCAAAACGGTTTTCAGGCAGCCTTCTTTTTGGCCGGATTGGGTTACAGCGCCAGTGCCAATTCGGTGCCGGCTTTAATCGCCCGTTTGGCATCCAATTCGGCGGCTACGTCGGCGCCGCCAATCAGGTGTACCGGTTTGCCCAGGCTTTGCAGGGCGTCAAACAGTTGGCGGTTGGGCTCTTGTCCGGCGCACACAATCACATTGTCTACCGGCAGCACTTCGGCTTGGCCGTTGCGCTCGATGTGCAGCCCGGCGTCGTCGATTTTCAGGTATTGCACGCCGCCTTGCATGTGCACACCTTTGTATTTCAAAGTAGTGCGGTGAATCCAGCCGGTGGTTTTGCCCAGATTGCGCCCCACCATGCCGTCTTTGCGTTGCAGCAGCCAAATTTGGCGTGCCGACGGTGGCAAGGCTGCCTGAAGGTTTTGTAAGGCGCCGCGCTGCTGCATGGTGGGGTCGATTTGCCATTCCTGCAAGAATTGTGTCGGGGAAAGGGCGCTGTCGGCACCGCTGTGGCTGAGGTATTCGGCCACGTCAAAGCCGATGCCGCCCGCGCCGATAATCGCCACCGAGTTGCCCACCGGTTTTTTGTCGCGCAAAACGTCCAGATAGCTGAGCACTTTGGGGTGCTCGATGCCGGGAATGGCCGGGGTGCGCGGGCTGATGCCGGTGGCCACCACGATTTCGTCAAATGCGGCCAAATCGGCTGCCTGAACGGTTTTGCCCAGCTGCATGCTTACATTAAGCTTGCTCAGTTCATGCTGGAAATAGCGCAGGGTTTCGTTGAACTCGGGCTTGCCGGGAATTTGCTTGGCAATATTGAGCTGGCCGCCGATTTGGTTTTGAGCGTCAAACAGGGTAACGGCATGGCCGCGCTCGGCGGCGGTTTTGGCAAACGCCATGCCGGCGGGGCCTGCACCCACCACGGCGATGTTTTTCGGCTGTGCGGCGGGGGTTTGGATAAGCTGCAATTCGTGGCAGGCAAACGGGTTGACCAAGCAGGAAGTGAGCTTGCCGGCAAAAATATGGTCTAGGCAGGCCTGATTGCAGGCAATGCAGGTGTTAATGGCGTTGTCGTCGCCGTTGATGGCTTTGGCCACCCAGTGGGCATCGGCCAAGAATGGGCGTGCTAGGCACACCGCATCGGCCAAACCTTGTGCCAAGATTTCTTCGGCGGTGTGTGGCATATTGATGCGGTTGGTGGCCACCACCGGAATGCGGGACACGGCTTTTAATTTGCCGGTGAATTCGGCAAAAGCGGCACGCGGCACCATGGTGGCGATGGTGGGAATACGCGCTTCATGCCAGCCGATGCCGGTGTTGAACATGCTGGCACCGGCGCTTTCCAGCTTGGCGGCGAGGATTTCGTTTTCCGCCCAAGTGGAGCCGTTTTCCACCAAGTCAAGCAAAGACAAACGGAAAATAATGATGAAATCATCGCCGCAGGCAGCACGGATGCCTTTTACAATGTCCACGGCAAAGCGTTGGCGGTTGTCGAGGCTGCCGCCGTATTCATCATCACGCTGATTGGTGCAGGGGGCGAGAAATTGGTTGATAAGATAGCCTTCGCTGCCCATCACTTCCACGCCGTCGTAACCGGCTTGTTGCGCCAATTGGGCGCAGCGGATGTAGTCGGCCACGGTTTGCTGCACTTCTTCGGTGCTTAAGGCGCGCGGGCGTGCCGGGTTGATGGGTGTTTGGATGGCGCTGGGTGCTACCGGCTCGCGGCTCATGGCGTAGCGGCCAGAATGCAGAATCTGCATACAGATTTTGGCGCCGTGTTCGTGTACGGCGCTGGTAACAGTGCGGTGCCAAGCCACTTCGGTCTCGGTGGTGAGCTTGGCACCGCCTTCCACCACTGCGCCTTGTTCGTTGGGGCCGATGCCGCCGGTGATAATCAGCGCCACGCCGCCACGGGCGCGTTCGGCATAAAAGGCGGCCAAGTGTTTGGCGCCTTCTTCATGTTCCTCAAAAGCGGTGTGCATGGAGCCCATAATCACGCGGTTGCGCAGGGTGTGGCCGTGAAGGGGGAG
This sequence comes from Paralysiella testudinis, assembly GCF_016894345.1. Taxonomy (GTDB): domain Bacteria; phylum Pseudomonadota; class Gammaproteobacteria; order Burkholderiales; family Neisseriaceae; genus Paralysiella; species Paralysiella testudinis. Next base: position 18,264 of record NZ_CP069798.1, on the reverse strand, counting down.
GGGTTGCGCCAGCAGGCGGGTGGTGGTCATGGGTGTCCTTTATAGATGTTGTTTTTATGGAGTTTATATGGAATAAAATGAAGTATTGCCGTTTCAGGCAGCCTTATGATTTGCGGCTCAGGGCGTTTAAGGCGGCGGCCAGCTGCGGATGGTGTGCCAGCTGTGCGGCGGCATCGGCACAAGCGGCTTTGGCTGTCGGGCTGAGCTGCGCTGCTTTGGCTTTGGGCGGCGGCGTTTGTTGCGGTTGGATTTTAACGCGAACCGTTTGAATAGCGGAATCAATAGATTGGAGCTGCGGCACTAGTGCGGGCAGCATCATGCGCAGGCGCGAAGCGGCCATGCTGTTGGCGGCCAACACCACCAAGCAGCCGCCATCCACGCAGGCGGTGTGGAAATGGCTGTGCAGATTGGCGGGCAGATGGCGTTTGATGTGGGCATCCAAACGCCGCCATTGCGCCGATTGATGCAAGAGGCTGTTTAAGCCTTGGTTTTTACTGCCGAAACGGGTGAGGTTCATAGAAGCTTCTTTTTCAGGCAGCCTTGTGAGCAAGCGCTAAGGCTGCCTGAAATTGTTTTATAGTGGGTTAAATTTGAATCAAGACAAGGCGACGAGCCGCAGACAGTACAGATAGTACGGCTAGGCGAGGCAACGCAGTATTGGTTCAAATTTAATTCACTATATCATTCTGTGGCCACTAGTTGCGGATACAGCTGCGGCAGTTTTTTGGCCACATAGCTGCAACTGGGGCGGATGGTGGCGTGTTCGGTTTGGGCATAGGCTGCCAGTGCATTCAGCAGCGCTTCGGCCACGCCGCGCCCGCGGGCTTCCGGGTCAACAAAAGTGTGGTGCGCATCCAGCACCGCATCGTTGCGGCGGTAATCCAAATGCCCCAGCGCGGTTTGGCCGTCGTGGGCGCTGAAGCGGCCGCCGTGGGCGGTGGTTTGGTGATCGATTTGCATGGCGGCTCCTGAAGGTATTTGTGTAGGGTATTTGTGTGCGTGGGCTTGGAAAAGCGTCAAGCAGCATTATATACAGCTGCACGGTGCTTGTGTGGATGCACGCTTGTGCACGCTTTCAGGCAGCCTTGGCGCTGTTTTTGCTTGGTTGTGCACAGGGCAGTATGTGATGCGGCTGAATTTATCGCAGATTCGGCCGCTGCTTATGCTAAAATTTGCCGTTTGGTGCCGCTTTCGGTGCCGAACGCCTTTACGATAAAGATGCCCGATAGGGCAGGACTTGATTAACTATGCTGACCAAATTAGCCAAAAAACTCGTCGGCAGCCGCAATGACCGGCTGTTGAAACAATACCGCAAAGTAGTGGCCAAAATCAATGCACGCGAGGCCGATCTGCAAGCCTTGAGCGATGCCGATTTACAAGCCAAAACCGCCGAATTCAAACAACGCTTGGCCGAAGGTGCCAGCTTAGACAGCTTGCTGGAAGAAGCCTTTGCCGTGTGCCGCGAAGCCAGCCGCCGCGTGTTGGGGATGCGCCACTTTGATGTGCAGCTGGTGGGCGGCATGGTGTTGCACAACGGCAAAATTGCCGAAATGCGCACCGGCGAGGGCAAAACACTGGTGGCCACCTTGGCGGTATACCTCAATGCATTGGCGGGCAAGGGCGTGCATGTGGTAACGGTAAACGACTACTTGGCCAGCCGCGATGCCGGCATTATGGCGCCGCTCTACAACTACCTGGGCTTAAGCGTGGGCGTGATTGTGAGCAATATGGATCCGTGGGACAAACAGGCCGCTTATCAGTCTGACATCACCTACGGCACCAACAACGAATTCGGTTTCGACTACCTGCGCGACAATATGGTGGGCGATGTGGCCGAAAAAGTGCAGCGCCAGCTTAATTTTGCCGTGGTGGACGAAGTCGACTCCATTTTGATTGACGAAGCGCGCACCCCGCTGATTATTTCCGGCCAGGCCGATGACAACATCAGCCTCTACCAAGTGATTAACCAAGTGCCGCCGATGCTGCAACGCCAAGAAACCGAAGACGGTGCGGGCGATTATTGGGTAGACGAAAAAGCCAACCAAGTGCTGCTGAGCGAAGACGGCCACGAACATGCCGAAGACATTCTCACCCGCCTAGGCCTGCTCAAAGAAGGCGATTCGCTCTACTCCACCGCCAACATCATGCTGATGCACCACTTAATGGCCGCCTTGAGAGCGCACAGCCTGTTCCATCTGGATCAGCACTATGTGATTCAGGAAGGCGAAATCGTGATTGTAGACGAATTCACCGGTCGTTTGATGTCGGGCCGCCGCTGGTCCGAAGGTTTGCACCAAGCGGTGGAAGCCAAAGAAGGCGTGGAAATCAAGCGCGAAAATCAAACCTTGGCGTCCATCACTTTCCAAAACTATTTCCGCCTATACGAAAAATTGTCGGGCATGACTGGCACTGCCGACACCGAAGCATTTGAATTCCAAAGCATTTACGGCCTGGAAACGGTGATTATCCCCACCAACCGCCCGATGGTGCGCAAAGATTTAAACGACCAAATCTACCGCACCGCCGAAGAAAAATACGAAGCCGTGGTGGCCGATATTAAAGCGCGCCATGAAAACGGCCAGCCGGTATTGGTGGGCACCACCAGCATTGAAACTTCCGAGCTGGTGTCGTCTTTGCTGCAAAAAGAAGGCCTCTACCACAACGTGCTCAATGCCAAAGAGCACGCGCGTGAAGCCGATATTGTGGCGCAGGCCGGGCAGCCGGGCATGATTACCGTGGCCACCAATATGGCCGGGCGCGGTACCGACATCGTATTGGGCGGCAACATCAAGCCGCAAATCGATGCCATCAGCGCTAATGAAGGGCTGCCTGAAAGCGAAAAACAGGCCAAAATCGAGGCATTGCAACAAAACTGGCAAAGCGAACACGAAAAAGTGTTGGCCGCAGGTGGCTTGCACATCATCGGCACCGAGCGCCATGAAAGCCGCCGCATCGACAACCAATTGCGCGGCCGTGCCGGGCGCCAAGGCGATGCCGGCTCCAGCCGTTTCTACCTCTCGTTTGAAGACACCTTGCTGCGCCTGTTTGCTTTGGATCGCGCCGCCGCCATCCTCAACCGCCTAGCACCCGAGCGCGGCGTGGCCATCGAAGCCGGTTTGCTCAACCGCCAAATCGAAGGCGCCCAGCGCAAAGTGGAAAACCGCAACTTCGATATGCGCAAGCAAGTGCTGGAATACGACGATGTGGCCAACGACCAGCGCAAAGTGATTTACCACCAGCGCGCCGATATTTTGGAAAATGCCAATGTGGCCGAGCTAGCCGCCGAAATCCGCCGCGATGCGATTGCCGAACTGGTTGACACCCACATCCCGCCGGACACCATGGAAGAGCAGTGGGACGTGACCGCGCTGGAGCGCCAGCTGGCCACCGATTTCAATATGCAGGTTTCGATAGCCGAGTGGCTCAAGCAAGACAATACGCTGGACACACACGACATCCAAGAGCGGCTGGTGGCGCAAATGGAGCAGGAATACGCCGACAAAGTGGCGCTGGTGGGTGCCGAGCCGATGCAGCAATTCGAGCGCAATGTGTTGCTCAACATCATCGACAGCAAATGGCGCGAACACCTGGCCGATATGGACTATCTGCGCCAAGGCATCCACTTGCGCGGCTATGCCCAGAAAAACCCCAAACAGGAATACAAACGCGAAGCGTTTGAAATGTTTGAGCAATTGTGGCAACGCATCAAGCACACCGTGGCGTCGCTGCTGATTTCGGTGCAAATTGAGCGCAACGAAGACGTGGCGCATGAGCAGATTGGCGAAGCGCCCACCAATGTGCTGGAGCAACACGCCAATCCGGCACTGGCCGACAGCGTGCAACAACCGGCGGATGCCTTAGCCAGACAAGCGTTTAATCCGGCCGACAATGCCGACTACAGCCCCGAAGCCCTGGCCGCACGCGGCCAAGTGGTGCACCGCAACGACCCTTGCCCTTGCGGCAGTGGCAAAAAATACAAACAATGCCACGGGCGTTTGGCTTGATTTTAAAGCAGTAAAAAAGGCTGCCTGAAAACAGATAAGCATGTTTTCAGGCAGCCTTTTTTAAAAATATAGTGGAATGCAGAATAAAGTGATACAAGGCGGAGCTGATTTACTTGGTGCTTCAGCACCTTAGTAAATCGTTCTCTTTGAGCTGAGCCGTAGACAGTACACACGTACGGCAAGGCGAGCTAACGCCGTAGCACTTTATTCTGCATTTCACTATAGTGGGTTTATTCCGCTCAAGCTGTGCTGGTGTGGGTGAAATGGCGGCGGAAATACAGCAAACCCGGCTCGGCGTTGCTGTTGACATGGATATGCTCCACCGCCACATAAAACACCGTGTGGCTGCCCATATCGTGCGCTTGCAGCACGCGGCCATGCAAATGCGCCAAGGCATCGGCCACTTGCGGCTGGCCGCTGGGGCCGTCGGTCCAAACATGTTGCTCGAAGCGCTCTTGCGGAGTGAGCTTGGTGATGCCGGCAAAGTGCTCGGCTACATCTTGCTGCTGTGCCGACAGCACATTCACGCACAAATGGCCGTTGGCACGTAAAATCGGCTGGATGGCCGCTTTGCGGTTGATGCACAGCACCAGCGTGGGCGGTTCATCGGTTACGCTGGTAACGGCGGTCATGGTGATGCCGTAGCTGCCGGCAGCACCGCCGGTGGTGATTACATGCACGCCGGAGGCCACATTGGCCATGGCGTTGCGGTAGGATTGGGCAAGGAGGAGGGGCAGATTATCGGACATGGCGGCGATTATAGCGAATAAATGCCCGATTTCATACGGCAAAACCTGTACTACAGCATAAAACAGCGCTGGCGGTGTGAGCCGGGCGGCGGTGTTTTGTAATGGATTAAATTTAAAACCAATTTACCTTATTCTTTTATTTCTGCTTCCGTGTGTTCGTCCGCAATTTTGGTGAACTCCTGCAGCAGTTGCCCCAGTTGTTGCAGCTTGGCTTGGCTAAAACGATCTTGCAGCAGATCATAGCGGTCGTCCACACGCGGACAGAAGCTTTCGTATAAAGATTCGCCGGTTTTGGTAAGTTTCAAATAAACCCGACGCTGGTCGTTGGAGGGTTTGAGCCGCACCACATAGTCCATTTTTTCCAGCCGGGTGAGGATGCCGGTGAGGCTAGGGCGCAAAATACAGGCTTGAGCGGCCAAGTCTTGAAAATCCATGGTGCCGTTTTCGGCCAGCAGGCGGATGATGCGCCATTGCTGATCGGTAATGCCGATTTCGTTGAGCATGGGGCGGAAATGCGACATCAAGGCTTCACGAGCCTGGATCAGCACAATATTGAGCGACATATGTTTGGAGGTGGTAACCATCATTATTTCCTTAGTAGATATTTTGTTTAATTTTGGTCGATTGTAACAGTAGAAACGGAGCAGCTTTATTCAGCTTAAAAGCTGTCTGTGATCATGACTTACGTTGGCCAGAACAGGACGGGAGAAGTAAGCCGTTTACTATAATCAAGGTATTTGCGTTGGTATAGGATGGCAGCATTGGTAAGAATGTGTTGCCATCATTAACAAGCAAAGTGCTATGACTGAAAAAATGAATCCGATGTTTCATTAAGGCGTCATTTATTTTTGAGTTATTTCTGTTTCATGAATGCATGAAGTTTGCATTTTACCTAAGCTTCTTTTCAAAATGAATAATAGGCATCAAATAAAATTGAATCGACACCAGAAAGATGTTGTTTTTGCCAATAGATGGGGTCAATAATGCGGTTAAATAGGACAAACGCATTATTTTTACTTGAATAAAGTAAGATTGCAAAGTCAAGCTACTCATTCAAAACGGCTATTTCATTGGTGTAATACATTTGGCAAAGCCAAGTAATAAATCATAGTAAGTCGGCAAGCTGAAGCCAATACATAAACAAACCCATGCATTTTTGCATGGGTTTGTTAGCATTAGCTGCGGTATTTCTGCAACTGGCTGCTGATTTTGGCCATTTTATCCTGCAATTCGGCCAATTCGGCGCGGTCTTTTGCGACCAGATGTGCCGGGGCTTTGTCGGTATAGCCCGGCTTTTCCAGCTTGGCGCTGATTTTATCCATCGCTTTTTGCAGTTTTTCCGCTTCTTTGCTCAAGCGGGCGGTTTCGGCGACTTTGTCTACTTCCACTTTCAGCAGCAGGCGTGCGCCTTGGCACACGGCCACCGGGGCATCTTCGCTTTCAGGCAGTGTTGCTACCAGTGAAGCTTCGGTGAGGCGCGCCATCATCGGCACATAGGGCAGCAGTTCGGCCAATTCGCTGCCGCCTTCCACAAACAAAGGCGCTTTGATGCCGGGTGCCAAGCCCATTTCGCCGCGCAGGTTGCGCACGGCACCAATCAGGTCTTGCAGACGCGCCATTTTGTCTAAGGCTGCCTGAACAAAACGCGCCGGATTTGCCACCGGCCACGCTGCCAGCATAATGCTGCTGCTGTGTTTGGCATTGGCCAGCGGGGCGATGGTTTGCCACAGGGTTTCGGTTATAAACGGCATAATCGGGTGCAGCAGGCGCAAAATCACTTCCAGCACGCGCACCAAGGTGCGGCGGGTGGTGCGCTGGGTGGTGGGACAGCCGCCTTGCAATTGCACTTTGGCCAGCTCCAAATACCAATCGCAGTATTCGTTCCACACAAATTCGTATAGCGTTTGCGCGGCCATGTCGAAGCGGTAGGTGTCCAGCGCTTCGGTGACGGCGCTTTCCACTTGTTGCAGGCGCGAGATAATCCATTGGTCGATAAAGCTGTAGGCCAGTGGGGCGCTTTCGTCTTGGCCGCAATCGTGGCCGTCTACATTCATCAGCACAAAGCGGCTGGCGTTCCACAATTTATTGCAGAAGTTGCGGTAGCCTTCGGCGCGTTTGAAGTCGAAATTGATGCTGCGCCCTAAGCTGGCGTAGCTGGCCATGGTGAAGCGCAAGGCGTCGGCACCGAACACGGGAATGCCCGCAGGAAACAGCTTTTCAGTGTCTTTTTTTACTTGCGGGGCGCGCTCGGGGCGGCGCAGGCCGGTGGTGCGCTTAACCAGCAGATTTTCCAAATCAATGCCGTCGATCAAATCCACCGGATCGATCACATTGCCCTCGGACTTGGACATTTTTTTGCCTTCGTGGTCGCGCACCATGCCGTGGATGTACACGTCTTTAAACGGCACCTTGCCGGTAAAGTGGGTGGTCATCATAATCATGCGCGCCACCCAGAAGAAGATGATTTCGTAGCCGGTAACCAGCACATTGCTGGGCAAAAAGGCTTTTAATTCAGCGGTGTCGTTTGGCCATCCCAGCGTAGAAAACGGCACCAAGGCGGATGAAAACCAGGTGTCGAGTACGTCTTCGTCGCGGGTGAGGACAACACCGACACCGGCTTGTTTTTGTGCTTCGTTGTGGTTGCGTGCCACATAAATACGGCCGTTTTCATCATACCAGGCCGGAATTTGATGCCCCCACCACAATTGGCGCGAGATGCACCAATCTTGGATGTTGTTCATCCATTGGTTGTAGGTGTTGACCCAGTTTTCGGGGATAAAACGCACTTGGCCGCTGTCGACCGCGTGTTTGGCTTTTTGCGCCAAGCTCATGCCGGTAAATTCACTTTCCGGCTCGGGATGGGCGCTGTCGCACGGGGCGGCATTCATGGCCACAAACCATTGGCTGGTGAGCATGGGCTCAATCACGCTGCCGGTGCGATCGCCCTTGGGCGTCATCAAGGTGTGGGGTTTGACTTCGGCCAGCAAGCCTTGCGCTTCGAGGTCGGCCAGCATTTGTTTGCGTGCGGCAAAGCGGTCCAGCCCGGCATAGGCTTGGGGCAGCGCAAAGCCGCTTTGTGCTTCGCCGCTAAAGCTGAATACTTCGGCTGCGGCCAATACTTTGGCGCTTAAATCGAAAACATTGATTAAAGGCGTGCGGTGGCGTTTGCCCACTTCGTAGTCGTTAAAGTCGTGCGCGGGCGTGATTTTGACGCAGCCGGTGCCAAAGTCTTTTTCCACATATTCGTCGGCAATCACGGGAATGCGGCGGCCGGTGAGCGGCAGCAGCAATTCTTGGCCGATAAGATGGGCATAGCGTTCGTCTTCGGGGTTCACCGCCACGGCCACATCGCCAAGCAGGGTTTCCGGGCGGGTGGTGGCCACAATCACGGCTTCGGCAGGGTTGCTGGCCAGCGGATAGCGGATATGCCACATTTGGCCTTGCTCTTCCACGCTTTCCACTTCCAAATCAGACACCGCCGTGCCCAGCACCGGATCCCAGTTCACCAAACGTTTGCCGCGGTAAATCAGCCCTTGTTCAAACAGGCGCACAAACACTTCGTTCACCACGGCGGCGCGGCGCTCGTCCATGGTGAAGTATTCGCGCGTCCAATCTACCGAGCAGCCCACGCGGCGCATTTGCTCGGTGATGGTGCCGCCGGACACGGCTTTCCATTCCCACACTTTGTTTAAAAACGCTTCGCGCCCCAAATCGTGGCGCGACACGCCTTGCTCGGCCAATTGGCGCTCCACCACGATTTGAGTGGCAATACCGGCGTGATCGGAGCCGGGCACCCAGCACACGTTTTCGCCTTTCATGCGGTGGTAGCGGGTTAGGCCGTCCATAATCGTTTGGTTAAAGGCGTGACCCATGTGCAGGGTACCGGTGACATTGGGCGGTGGCAGCTGAATGGAAAACGCGGGCTTGCCCAAATCCATGTGCGGCTGGAAATAGCCTTGCTGTTCCCAATGTTGGTAGTGGGCGGTTTCGATATCGGCGGGGGAGTATTGGCTGTTTTGCATGGTGAACTTATGGTGGATAAATGCAGAAAAATAAAGGCGGATTATAGCGCAAATCAGCTTTAAAGGCTGCCTGAAAGGGTTTCAGGCAGCCTTTGTGCAGATGTGGGGATATTGCAATTTAACGCAATCGGAAACTGGCACCTGTGGCGTCTTCTTGGAAGCGCGCCTCAACCGGATAGTTGCCGTTGCGGCACTGAATCAGCCAGATTTCCTGCCACATGCGGTTGCCCACTTTGCCTTTGGGCTGTGCTTTGAGATAAGGCCGGGCATCTTTTGGTTCTTGGCAGCCTTTGGTGCTGGCCAATATCACTATTTGCGGCAATACGTCGCTCACCAATTTGTCATTGGCCAGTGTGCCGGCTTGTATGGCGCCGGCGGGCATGGATTGGGCGAAGAGGGTGGCGGAGGCAAACAGGGCGCAAACGGGGAGTAGGGTTTTAATGGTCATGTGCGGTCTCCTGGCGGGTTTTAAAAGTAAGACAAGAGCGCCTAAGACAAGAGCGCCTGTTTATGCTGTTGGGTGATGCGGTTTCCCGCCCATAACGCACAAACAGGCTTTCAAGATACACCATTGCGGATGCGGCACCAAGTGCCGTATGTTCATTTCCGCTTTCAGGCAGCCTTGCATATTACCCATACCAAACGGCTTTACTGCGGCATCATCCCTTTCATGCCTTTGGCCATGCGCATCAGTTTGCCCATGCCGCCTTTGGTGAGCGACTTCATCATTTTTTGCGACTGCTCAAATTGCTTAAGCATTTTATTCACTTCTTGCACGCTGGTGCCCGAGCCTAAGGCAATGCGGCGTTTGCGGCTGGCTTTGATTAAGGCGGGGTTGGCGCGCTCTTTGGCGGTCATCGAGTTGATGATGGCCTCCACTTGGCCCATGGCTTTTTCGGCGGTGCCTTCGGGTACTTGTTTGGCCATTTGCCCCATGTCGCCCGGCAGTTTGGACATAATCGATTCGATGCCGCCCATATTGCGCATTTGCTGGATTTGCGCTTTAAAATCGTTTAAATCGAAGCCTTTGCCCTTATGCAGCTTTTTGGCCATTTGCTGGGCGGTTTCTTCGTCGATGCCTTTTTGCACGTCTTCAATCAGCGACAGCACATCGCCCATGCCCAGAATGCGGCTGGCCAAGCGGTCGGGGTGAAACGGCTCCAAGCCGGTGATTTTTTCGCCCACGCCGATAAATTTAATCGGCTTGCCGGTGATGTGGCGCACCGACAAAGCGGCACCGCCGCGCGAATCGCCGTCCATTTTGGTGAGAATCACGCCGGTGAGCGGTAGCGCTTCGTTAAAGGCTTGGGCGGTATTCACCGCATCTTGGCCTTGCATGGCGTCGACCACAAACAGGGTTTCCACCGGATTGATGGCGGCGTGTACAGCCTTGATTTCGGCCATCATCATTTCATCAATCGCCAAACGCCCGGCGGTGTCCACCATCAGCACATCGTAAAAATGCTTTTTGGCGTAGTCCAGCGCGGCGGCGGCAATCGCCACCGGCTGCTGGCTGATGTCGGACGGGAAAAAATCCACCCCCACTTGCCCGGCCAGCAGTTTCAATTGCTCAATCGCCGCCGGGCGGTAAACGTCGGCCGACACCACCAGAATTTTCTTTTTGGTGTGTTCGGCTTTGAGCAGGCGCGATAATTTGCCCACGGTGGTGGTTTTACCGGCACCTTGCAAACCGGCCATTAAAATCACCGCCGGCGGCACTGCGGCCAGATTAAGGCTGCTGTTTTCTTTGCCCATCAGCTCGGTGAGCGCTTGGTTTACCACGCCGATAAAGGCTTGGCCAGGGGTGAGGCTGTCGGTGATTTCCTGGCCTACGGCGCGTTCTTTTACATTGGCCACAAATTGCTTCACCACCGGCAGCGCCACATCGGCCTCAAGCAAGGCCATGCGCACTTCGCGCAGGGCGTCTTTAATATTGTCTTCGCTTAGGCGCGCTTGGCCGCGCAGATTTTTGCTGATCTGGCTGAAACGGTTGGATAAATTGTCGAGCATAATCAAGTCCGCCTTAAGGCTGTTATAAGGGCGAGGCACACGGGCGTGTAGGCTGCCTGAACAAGGCCGCCACTTCAGGCAGCCTTTTTGTTAAAATGAAATCTTGCCGCGCTTGCGGCTGCCTGTTTTTGAACAGCAGCGAGCGCAAAGGCGTTTATTTTACACTACGCAAACCGTTTGCGGCACGCGTGTCTTGTGGAAAAGCATTTATGAATTCCTTGCTGTTGGTACTGGCCTTGTTGTATGCGGTGTTGGCGGTGTGTGTGTGGCGGTTTTGGCGCCGCTACGCTGCCGAGCATTACCCCTTGCGCACCGAATTGATGGTGCTGGTGCCGATTTTATTGCTGCACACTTCGGTGGTGTGGCTGCCGGTGTTGCATGAGCGCACGCTGGCGATTGGTTTTGGCGATGCGCTCACGGTGGTGGCATGGCTGATGGTGTTGCTGTATTGGTGTGGCAGCTTTTTTTATCCGCTGAAAGGCCTGCAATTGCTGCTGTATCCGTGTGCGGCGCTGTCGATGCTGTTGGCGGCGGTGTGGCCGGGGCAGCATATGGGCTATTCGGTGCACAATCTGCCGTTTATGCTGCACATCAGCGCGGCCTTGCTGGCTTACGGTTTGTTTGGCATCACCACTTTGCTGGCGGTGTTGATGCTGGTGCTCAACCGCCAGCTGCACCGGCGCAAAATGTCGGCGATGATGGTGTCGCTGCCGCCCTTGCTGAGCATTGAAAAACTGATGTTTCAAGGCTTGTGGGCGGGCTTTGTGTTGCTGACGGTGGCGGTGGTGAGCGGCACTTTTTTTGCCGAAGCCGTGTTCGGCCAGCCAGCGGCATTCACTCATAAAACCGTGTTCGGCGTGATTTCGTGGCTGATTTATGCGGTGATTCTGTTTAAACACCACACCCAAGCTTGGCGCGGCAAGAAGGCGGCGCAATGGATGCTGGTGGCGTTTGCCTGTCTGATGCTGGCTTATATCGGCAGTAAATTTGTGTTGGAGATTGTGTTGCAGCGCATGGTTTAAAGATGGCGTTGTTCAATACACAAAAGGCTGCCTGAAAACTTTTTCAGGCAGCCTTAATTGCTGTTTGTCGTTGGATTGCTTTAATGCGTTGCCGGTACCGGGATGATTTCGGTTGTTGCGGCTGGTGTAGCTTGGCTTTGCAGCCATTTGACGATGTCGCTACTCAAGGTATTGGTGGTGCGGTCAAGTACACTGCACGAGCTTTTGAAAGCGCCGCCAATGCCGCCGGTGGAGCGGCGGCTGATGTGGGTTTCGCCATCGGGCTGGCCGTTGGTGTAGCGGTTAACTTGAATGTCCACCGATTTATAGTGGCCGGTAAAGGCATTGCCATAGCTGCGCACATCGGTAATCATCACTTCCACGCGGTTGGGCTGGCTGGCCGCATCGGCACTGCTGATTAATGCCAGATTGCGTTTTTTCGCTTCGGCGGCAATGGTGTTGGCGAAATGGCTGCCCAGCTCGGTGCATTCGTTGGCAATGCGGTCGGCCACTTTGGCCGGATTTTGGTAGAGGATGTGCTCAACAATTAGGTGGTTTGTGCTTGAGCGGCGGCGCTCAGCAAAAGGCCGCCCACCAAAGCCGACAGCGCATGTGTATTTAAAGCCATTTTATGTTCCCTTTAATTTTAATTGCTTGGGGTTGCCTCGGTGATTGGTTTAAATATCCACTTGCGCCGTTAGGGCATTGGTTTCGATAAAGGCACGGCGCGGTTCGACTTCGTCGCCCATCAGGGTAACGAATACTTCGTCGGCGGCGATGGCGTCTTCGATGCGCACTTTCAGCAGGCGGCGCACTTTCGGATCCATAGTGGTTTCCCACAATTGCTCGGGATTCATCTCGCCCAAGCCTTTGTAGCGCTGGATGCTCATGCCTTTTTGCGCGGCGGCCAAGAGCTGGTTGAGTGCTTGGTCGAAGCGTTTAATCGGTGTGCGCTGCTCGCCTTTTACCAGCTCGGCATTGTCGCCCACTAAGCCGCTGAGCATACGGGCGGTTTGGCGCAGGATTTGGTGCGCTTTGCCGTCGGCAAATTTCTGGTCGATATAGCTCACCGCCACATTGCCATGCAGCTTGCGGGTGATTTTAATCAGCAATTGGCCATGCTCGGTGCGCACGCGTTCCAGCGCGATATCGGGGTTGTGGATGTGGGCGCTGATGGCGGCAATGGCGGCATCTACGCTGCTGTCGCTGCCCAAGTCCAAATCGGTATCGGCATCAAGCAGGGCGCTGAGCACCACTGGGTCGATTAGGCGGCTTTCGCGTTCAATCACGCTGCGCGCCAGCAGGTATTGTTTGGCGATTTCGGCCAAGGCGTTGCCTTCCAATACGGTGTTGCCGGAAACAATTTGCGCTTTGTCCAAGGCCAAGCCCAGCAACCACTGGTCTTTTTCAAATTCGTCTTTCAGGTAGCGTTCCTGTTTGCCGTGGCGGGCTTTGAATAAGGGGGGCTGGGCGATGTAGATGTGGCCGCGCTCTACCAGCTCGGGCATTTGGCGGTAGAAAAAGGTGAGCAGCAGGGTGCGGATGTGGGCGCCGTCTACGTCGGCATCGGTCATGATGATGATGCGGTGGTAGCGCAGTTTATCGGGGTTGAATTCTTCTTTGCCGATGCCCGCGCCCAGTGCGGTAATCAGGGTGGCCACTTCTTGGCTGGCGAGCATTTTTTCGAAACGGGCTTTTTCCACGTTCAAAATTTTGCCCTTCAGCGGTAAGATGGCTTGGAATTTGCGGTCGCGCCCTTGTTTGGCCGAGCCGCCGGCAGAGTCGCCCTCCACCAGATACAGTTCAGACAAGGCCGGGTCTTTTTCTTGGCAGTCGGCCAATTTACCGGGCAGGCCGAGGCCGTCCATCACGCCTTTGCGGCGGGTAATTTCGCGCGCTTTGCGTGCCGCTTCGCGCGCACGGGCGGCGTCGACGATTTTGCCGGTGATGATTTTGGCTTCCACCGGGTTTTCTTCCAAAAATTCGGTGAGCGCCTGGCTGATGATTTCGTTAATCACCGGGCCGATTTCGCTGGAAACCAGTTTGTCTTTGGTTTGCGATGAGAATTTGGGGTCGGGCAGCTTTACCGACAGCACGCAGGTGAGCCCTTCGCGCATGTCGTCGCCGCTGGTGTCGACCTTGGCCTTTTTGGCCACTTCATTGGCTTCGATATAAGCGTTGATGGTGCGCGTCATCACTTGGCGCAAGGCGGTGAGGTGGGTGCCGCCATCGCGCTGGGGAATGTTGTTGGTGAAGCACTGCACGCTTTCTTGGTAGCTGTCGTTCCACTGCATGGCAACTTCCACGCCCAAGCCGTCTTTTTCGCCATTGGCGTAAAACACTTTTTCGTGCAGGGCGGTTTTGCTGCGGTTCATGTATTGCACAAAGCCGGCCACGCCGCCGGAAAAGGCGAAGTTTTCATGGCGACCGTCGCGTTTGTCGGTAAGCTCGATGCCCACGCCGTTGTTGAGAAACGATAATTCGCGGATGCGTTTGGCCAAGATGTCGAAATGGTATTCCACCAGGCCGAAGGTGTCGGTGCTGGCCAGAAATTGCACGCGGGTGCCTTTTTTATCGGTGGGGCCGACCACTTTGAGCGGCGACACCACGTCGCCACGGGCAAATTCAACAAAATGCTCTTTGCCGTCGCGGTAGATGGTGAGGCGCAGCCAGTCGGATAAAGCATTCACCACCGACACGCCCACGCCGTGCAGGCCGCCGGAGATTTTGTAGCTGTTGTTGTCGAATTTGCCGCCGGCGTGCAGGATGGTCATGATCACTTCGGCCGCCGAGCGCCCTTCTTCGGGGTGGATGTCGGTGGGGATGCCGCGGCCGTTGTCTTCGATGGTGATGGAGTTGTCGGAATTGATGGCCACGGTGATGGTGTTGCAATGCCCGGCCAAGGCTTCGTCGATGGCGTTGTCGAGCACTTCGAACACCATGTGGTGCAGGCCGGTGCCGTCTTGGGTGTCGCCAATATACATACCGGGACGCTTGCGCACCGCGTCTAAACCTTTGAGAACTTTAATGCTGTCGGCGCCGTAATCGGCAGGTTGTTGCTGTGTCATAAAGGGGTCTTTTCTGTTGCGCCGCCAAACAGGGCGACTGCCTGAAACAAACACGCCATTATATCAGAAAATGGCTTAGTTTTCAGTACAGATAAGCGCCGTTGTCTTGAGTTGGGTGGGGTGAAGTGAAGGTGGAATAGGGCTGCCTGAAAGATTGGCGATCTGCAATTTGTTTTCAGGCAGCCTAATTGATGTGCTGGGGGCTTAGGTGTTGCTGGCGTGGGTGGCTTCGGCAAGTGCTTTCAGCTGCTGCAATGTGATGGGCAGACCTTTAATCCATTTGCGGCCCCAGCAATCTACTGAGCAAAGGTTTTAGCAGGCCGCCAAAGCGTGCCCGGTGTAGAATCAGGGTGCCATTTTTCGTGGGGGTAAGCTCATGTTCAAAATCCAAGCGGAAAAGCAAGGTTTTGCTGGTGGCGGTAAATCTGCGATTTAATGCAAAGGCGGTAATTTCGATGGGCACGGTTTTGCCTTTGCTGGGGGTGAGGCTACCTGTGGCACCCAGCGCCAAGCCCGGATTAAGCTGTGCCGTTTTGGTGTCTGGATCCCAGCGGTGCCAGTTGGCGACATCTTCATAAATTTTAAAAATCACGGCGGCGGGTGCGGTGGTGTGGATTGCTGAATCAAATTCGGCAATAATGACGGGGTTTTAAGGTTTCAGGTAGCCTTGGATCTTTAAAACCCGGTGCATAAAAAAGGCTGCCTGAAAATGTTTTCAGGCAGCCTTTTATCAAATCATGGCGCAATTTTTGGTTTTAAATCCGCATCGGCATCACGATGTATTTGAAATTGGGATTATTGGGGATGGTGAACAGGGTGGAGCGGTTAACGTCGCCAAAGGCCAGTTGCAGGTCGTCGCTGTGTACGTTGCGCAGCACGTCCATCAGGTAGTTGATGTTAAAGCCCACTTCCAATTCGTCGCCTTGGTAGGCGATTTCCAGCTCTTCACGGGCTTCTTCCTGTTCGTTGTTGCTACAGGTTACGCTGAGCACGCCCGGTTTGATGTGCAGGCGCGCGCCGCGGAATTTTTCGTTGGCCAGAATGGCGGCGCGCTCCAGAGCGCCCAAAAGCTGGGTGCGGCCCACCAAAAACAGCTTGTCGTTGTCCAGCGGAATCACGCGGTTGTAGTCGGGGAATTTGCCGTCCACCACTTTGCTCACAATCACGGTGTCTTGGCAGCGGAAGCGCACTTGGTTGTTGAGCAGCTCTACGGTAACCGGCTCGCCGGGGTGGTTGAGCAGTTTAAACAGCTCTAATACGGTTTTGCGCGGCAAAATCACTTCGGCGCGCGGCAAATCGGCGTTGATGGTGGTGGCGGAAAAAGCCAAGCGGTGGCCGTCGGTGGCCACCAGGCGCAGTTGGTCGCCTTCGGTTTGCATCAGCAAGCCGTTGAGATAATAGCGGATGTCTTGCACGGCCATGCCGTATTGCACTTGCGACAGCATTTCTTTTAGTGCTTCTTGCGGCAGGGAAAAGGCGGCGCTCACGTCTTCGCCCACGCTCATCAACGGGAAATCTTCGGCGGGCAGGGTTTGCAGGTTGAAGCGGCTTTTGCCGGCTTTTAAGGTGAGGCGGTTTTGCGCCCAATCCAGCGACACCAATGCGCCGTCGGGAAGGGCGCGCAGGATATCTTGCAGTTTTTTGGCGTTGGTGGTGATGCGGAAGTTGTCGGCGCTGCTTTGCGGGCCGGCGGTGTTGATTTGGATTTCCAGATCGGTGGCGAGGATGTTGGTTTGGCCGCCGCTGTTTTCCAATAATACGTTGGACAAAATCGGCAGGGTGTGGCGGCGCTCAACAATGCCGGTAACGGCTTGCAGGGGCTTGAGCAATGTGTCGCGTTCGGCTTGTAAAATCAACATGGTGTATCCCTCTGAGGATGGTTAATTTTTAATTAAAATCAATAGTTTTTGGTAGTCGCGCTCGGTGTCTGGGCTTTCTTTGCGCAAGTCGGCAATGGTTTTGACGGCGTGCATCACGGTGGTGTGGTCGCGTCCGCCAAAGCTGCTGCCGATGGCCGGTAGGCTTAGGCTGGTGAGCTCTTTGGTGAGCATCATTGCCATTTGCCGCGGCCGCGCAATATTGCGGGTGCGTTTTTTGCCGGTCAAGTCGCCGATGCCGATTTTGTAATAGCCGGCCACGGCTTCCATAATCATTTCGGTGGTAATCACTTTATAGGCGCTGGCCACCAGGTCTTTTAGGGCGTGGGTGGCCAGGTCGATATTAATCGGCTTGCCGGTGAAGCGGCTGCTGGCTTCCACGCGCTTGAAGGCGCCTTCCAAATAGCGCACGCTGCCTTGAATGTGTTTGGCGATAAAAAAGGCGGCGTCTTCTTCCAGTTTTACGCCAGCCAGTTGGGCTTTTTTCTGCAAAATAGCCACCCGCATTTCAAATTCCGGCGGCTCTAGGCGCATGGTAAGCCCTTGTGAAAAACGGGTTTTCAGGCGCACATCCATGCCGTCGATGTTTTCAGGTAGCTCATCGGAGGTGAGGATAATCTGTTTTCGCTCGTTGTAAAAGTGGTTGAAGAGATAAAAAAACTCTTCCATGGTGCGGGTTTTGTCGGCAATAAACTGCACGTCGTCCAAAATCAGCAAGTCGTATTGCTTGTATTTTTGTTTGAGTGCGTCGAAAGTGTTGTTGCGTGCGGCGTTCATCACGCTGCGCAGATAATCTTGGCCGTGGATATAGGCCACTTTGGCCTTGGGCTGCAATTGCAGCAAGGTGTGGCCGATGGCCTGCACCAAGTGGGTTTTGCCCAAGCCCGGGCTGCTGTAGAGAAAAAACGGGTTGTAATGGCCGCCGGGGTTTTCGGAAATGCTGCGCGCCACGGCCACGGCCACTTCATTGCCTTTGCCCACCACCAAGGTGTCGAAGGTGAATTCGGGCGATAGGCGCTGGGCATCGCGTTTGGCGGGGGTGGTGTTGTCGTCTGGCACTGCGGCGTTGGGTGCGGGTATTGCTGTGGGCGCCGGTGTGGCTGGCGTGGCAGATGAGCTTTGGGCTTGCAGGTGTTTGCCGATGATTTGCTCGGCGCTGGGTGCTTGTTTGGCGGTGGTATTGACCGCAGCGGGCGCGGCATTGCCGGCAGCTTCCAAGCGCAGGCCCTGGCCGATTTTTAAAGCTAAATCAGGCGCATCGGCAGGTGCTAGCTCGGCTTTGGCTGCCTGAATGTGCGGCCAGAATTGTTTTTTCACGTGGCCGAACAAAAAATTGTTGGGGGTGTACACCAGCCACTGGCCGTTTTCTTCGCCCACGGTCAGCGGTGCTATCCACATGCTGTATTGCTGGGTAGACAGCTGCTGCTTGAGGTGCTGGAGGCATAAAGGCCAAAATTCTGCGATGGTCATGCTGTGGCGGAGGTTTCGTGTGGGTGCGGCGTGAAGGCCGCGGGGTTGGGCTGATGCGGGATG